>NZ_JALQEA010000001.1:0-239 GCF_023630965.1 Caballeronia sp. ATUFL_M2_KS44
GTGCTGTCGCTCACGCGCGCGTGGACGCTCGTGCGCTACTTCGAATCCGGCATGCTCCAGACCAACGTCTGCACGCGCTGCCGCGGACGTTTCGTCGCACATGCGTACGAACTGCGCGCCGGTTACGTGTGCGGCCTCTGCCAGCCGCCATCGCGCGCGGGCAAGACGCGCAAGGCGGGCGCGGACCGCGAAGCGGGGCGGATCGCCGCCTGATCCGCGCGCCCGCGTCCGTCTAAAAG
>NZ_JALQEA010000002.1:0-247 GCF_023630965.1 Caballeronia sp. ATUFL_M2_KS44
CTTGAGCAGGCACACGCCGAACGGCGTCTGCTCGCGCAGACACTCGCGCGCCATGTCCAGATAGCGTGCCTCGAATATCTTGAGCGGCAGCAGGCCGCCGGGAAAAAGCACGGTGTGAAGCGGAAACAGCGGCAAGTCGGCCAGAACAGGATTCGCGGACATCGCGTCCCTCCAGGATGGACCGCCGGCGCGGCGATCAGGTTCGCGTGGATCGCGCTACCCGGCGGGGATGGGCGCGTCACGATGC
>NZ_JALQEA010000003.1:0-239 GCF_023630965.1 Caballeronia sp. ATUFL_M2_KS44
CTTGAGCGATGCGATCAGATTGGACATTGCGGGTTCCGTATATGCGCGTGCTGCCGAATGAGCACGCGACGGCCCCGAAAATTGCAAGCATCATGCCAATGGAATGCATATTTACCGATGCGCCGGATAGCGCAAGGGTCGGCGAGGGATCAGAGCACGCGTGAGGTTCCGCGTCCCGCAAACCGACAGCACCGCGTCCGTGCGTGACCGCATGCGAATGGTGCGCCGCGCCTTCGCAC
>NZ_JALQEA010000004.1:0-247 GCF_023630965.1 Caballeronia sp. ATUFL_M2_KS44
CATCACGCGTGCGGGGCATCCGTTGCCGGTGCTGCCCGAGACGACGCTCGATCACGGCGATGTCATCACGTTCTACGGCGCGCCGCAGGACACGAAGCGCGCCGTCGATGCCGCCGGTTACGAACTGCCGTATTCCGACAAGACCGATTTCATCTACATGGGCGTGGGTATCGTGCTCGGGTTGCTGATCGGGCTGATCGTCGTCGATGCAGGCGGCGTGCCGCTCACGCTCGGCTCGGGCGGCGGC
>NZ_JALQEA010000005.1:0-237 GCF_023630965.1 Caballeronia sp. ATUFL_M2_KS44
ACCTACTTGGGCGCGGCGAGCGGGACCGTCGACAACTTCGGAACGCTCAACGCCAACTCGGCGGTGACGGCCAGCACGGACGGCATTCTCCTCGGATCGACGGGCAACGTGACCGTGAACAATCACGCCGGGGCGGTCATCCGCTCGGGTATGGGCGATCAGGATAACGGCAGCGGGATCCTCGTGAGTGCCGGAACGGCGCTGATTGGCAATGACGGACTCATCGATGCCTATCAC
>NZ_JALQEA010000006.1:0-1367162 GCF_023630965.1 Caballeronia sp. ATUFL_M2_KS44
CGGGGTTGAACAGTGAAACCCCCGCGCGTGCCGGGGGGGGGGGGCCACCCGGGAGGCCCCCGGGGGGGGGGCCCCCCCCCCCCCCCCGCCGCGCCGATCCATCGCGCGATTGAAGCGGGCGACGCCGAAACCGGCATCACGCTCATGCAGATGGACGCCGGCCTCGACACCGGCGCGATGATCCGCGAGGCGCGCACGCCCATCGCTTCCGACGACACCACCGCCACGCTGCACGACCGTCTCGCGGCAATGGGCGCGGAGTTGATCGTCGGCGCATTGCGCGATCTCGAACGCGACGGTTCGCTCCCGTCGACACCGCAGCCCGAGGAAGGCACGACCTACGCCGAGAAGATTGCCAAGCACGAAGCGGCGCTCGACTGGCGGCGGCCGGCGGAGGAACTCGCGCGGCAAGTGCGGGCGTTCGATCCGTTCCCCGGCGCTGTCGGAACCGTCGATGACGCGGCGATCAAGATCTGGGCGGCGCAGCCCGCGAGTGGCGTCGCGGGGGAACCTGGCGTGATCGCGGACGTGTCGGCGGACGGCATCGTGGTGACGTGCGGCAGCGGCGCGCTCAAGCTCACGCAACTGCAAAAGCCCGGCGGCAAGCGTCTGCCGGTGCGCGAATTCCTCGCGGGCGCGTCGTTGTCGAAAGGTCAGCGCTTCGCCGTTCAGGGTGACGAGCGCGGCCTAGAATAAAAAGCATCGCCCATAAAGCCGTCTGGAGGCTTCACATGCTCGGCATCACCGGATTCGCGTTCTTCCTCGTCGCCGTCTTTCTGCTCAACGTCACGCCGGGGCCGGATACCGCGTACATCGTCGGGCGCAGCGTCGCGCAGGGGCGGGGCGCGGGCATCGTCTCGGCGCTCGGCATTTCGGCGGGCTGCGTGGTGCATACGCTCGCGTGCGCGTTCGGCCTGACCGCGATTCTCGCGGCATCCGCCACGGCGTTCACCGTGGTCAAGATCGCGGGCGCGATTTATCTGATCTATCTCGGCGTGCGGCTCATCTTCACGAAAGACGCGCCGCCGAGCGACGCCCAGGCCAGCGCCAGATCTGCGCCGAAGTCGCTTCGGCAGCTTTTCACGCAGGGTTTCGTCACGAACGTGCTGAACCCGAAAGTGGTGCTGTTCTTTGTCTCGTTCTTCCCGCAATTCGTCGCAGCCGACAGCCAGCACAAAATACTCGCGTTTCTCACGCTCGGCCTCGTTTTCATCGCGATGAGCACGGTCTGGAACAGCTTCGTCGCGTGGATCGCGGGCAGCGTCACCGAGCGCTTTTCCGGCAAACCGGGCGTCAAGCGGTGGCTGGATCGCGGTGTCGGCGGCGCGTTCGTCGGGCTCGGCATCAAACTGGCGACTTCGCACGGATAGTTGAATTATTCGCGGATGCCCTTATCTAACATTCTGCTTACAATGGCCGTCCTGACCACGTAGGGCAGGATTACCGCGCAGGTTGCGCAACGTATTAGGGAGAGGAGCTCCGCATATGTTCAACTGGGTCAAAACCGCGATGCTGATGGCAGCGATCACGGCCCTCTTCGTCGTGATCGGCGGCATGATCGGCGGGTCGAAGGGCATGATGCTCGCGCTGATCGTCGCGCTCGGCATGAATTTCTTCTCGTACTGGTTCTCGGACAAGATGGTTCTGCGCATGTACAACGCGCAGGAAGTCGACGAAACCACCGCGCCGCAGTTCTATCGCATGGTGCGCGAACTCGCCACGCGCGCTCAATTGCCGATGCCGCGCGTCTATCTCATCAACGAAGACGCGCCGAACGCGTTCGCCACGGGCCGCAATCCGGAGCACGCGGCGGTCGCGGCGACCACGGGCATTCTGCGCGTGCTGTCCGAGCGCGAAATGCGCGGCGTGATGGCGCACGAACTGGCGCACGTGAAGCATCGCGACATTCTCATTTCGACCATTTCCGCGACGATGGCCGGCGCGATCTCCGCGCTCGCGAACTTTGCGATGTTCTTCGGCGGACGCGATGAAGAAGGCCGCCCGGCGAATCCGATCGCGAGCATCGCGGTGGCGATTCTCGCGCCGATCGCGGGCGCGATGATCCAGATGGCGATCTCCCGCGCGCGCGAATTCGAAGCCGATCGCGGCGGCGCGCAGATTTCGGGCGACCCGCAAGCGCTCGCGAGCGCGCTGGAGAAGATCCACGCGTACGCATCGGGCGTGCCGTTCCCGGCGGCGGAAGCGCATCCGGCGACCGCGCAGATGATGATCATGAATCCGCTGTCGGGCGGGAGCATCGCGAACTGGTTCTCGACGCACCCGGCGACGGAAGAGCGCGTCGCGCGTTTGATGGAGATGGCGCGCACCGGGCGGATGTAAGCGCTCCGCGTTCCGCGAGAAGCCGCCCCGAGCAATCGGGGCGGCTTTTTTCGTTTGCACCCGATGAAGTCGCGGCGCGCGCCGCCTCAAGGCAGGCGCCGTTTCGTCGCACGTTACAATCCTCGTTTGTGCAAGCCAAACGCTTGCCGCCGACCGATCCCATCCAAATGAACGACAAGCCTTCACGCCGGCACGCGGCCGCGCATCAGCCGTCGCGCGCGCCGTCCCGCATGAGCGCGCTCCATCTCGCGCCGGATTCGCTCGCGTTCGCGCTCGATGGCGCCGCGCAAGCCGTCGGCGGCGTGCGCGCGGGCTCGGCGTTGCCCGCCGCGATCCAGACGGTCGTGGCCTCGGGCAAGCACGCGTTGGCGCGCGGCGCGATTCAGGACATCGCGTATCGCGCGATGCGCCGGCTCGGCATCGCCGATGCGCTCTTGCACAAGCTCGTGCGAAAGGCGCCGCCGCCGCACGTGGCGAACGTGCTCGCGTGCGCGTTCGCGCTCCTCACCGACGACGAAGCGCACGCCGCCTATGCGCCGTTCACCGTCGTCGATCAGGCCGTGAACGCGATCGCCGCGAGGCGCGAATTCGGCTTCGCGAAGGGACTCGTGAACGCGGTGCTGCGCAATTTCCTGCGCGAACGCGACGCGCTCGTCGCGGAAGCCGCGGCAAGTCCCGTCGCGCGATGGAACTATCCGCAATGGTGGATCGACGCGGTCCAGCGCGCGCAGCCGCAAGCCTGGGAGCGCATTCTGGACGCGGGCAACGCGCAAGGCCCGCTCACGCTGCGTGTGAACGCGCGCCATACGAACGTCGCGGCTTACGTGAATCGCCTGAAGGCCGAACATATCGAAGCCGATGCCGCCGGCCTGCACGCAGTGCGTCTCAAAACGCCGATGCCCGTCGACCGCATTCCCGGCTTCGCGGAAGGCGAAGTCTCGGTGCAGGACGCGGGCGCGCAACTCGCGGCGCAATGGCTCGACGCGCGCGACGGCATGCGCGTGCTCGACGCGTGCGCCGCGCCCGGCGGCAAGACGGGGCACATTCTCGAACTCGCGGACGTGCATCTCGTCGCGCTCGAAAGCGATGCCGACCGCGCGGGCCGCATCGGGCAGAATCTGGAGCGCCTGAAACTTGCAGCGGACGTGCGCGTCGGCGATGCCGGCGATCCGTCGCTCTGGTTCGACGGCGCGCCCTTCGACCGCATTCTCGCGGACGTGCCGTGCTCGGCGTCGGGCATCGTGCGGCGTCATCCGGACATTCGCTGGCTGCGCCGGTCATCGGATATCGCGGCGCTCGTCGTCGAACAAAGACGCATTCTCGCGGCGCTGTGGCCGCTCGTCGCGAAGGGCGGCGAATTGCTCTACGTGACGTGCTCGATCTTTCCGGAGGAGGGCGAAGAGCAGGCCCGCTGGTTTGGAGCGGCGCATGAAGATGCGGTACGATTGGACGCGCCGGGGCAACTGCTGCCGACGGCGCCGCGCGCGAGCGCGGGTGCGGTGCAAGAGTCACCGGACGGTACAAATATCGAAGGCCACGGTCCGGGCAGTGCTGAGGGGGCGAGCCCGGCATCGAACCGGAACGCGGACTACATCGCGGACCACGACGGATTCTTCTACGCGCGCTTTCAGAAACGGTGACGATAAAACGCATTCTTCCGCTTCGGCTCGCGGCCGTCATCTGGACTGCGCTGGCGCTCTGGCTGAGTTTCGCCGCAGCACAACCCGCGCTCGCCGAGACGATCTCCGTGCAGCGCGCGTCGTTGCAGGCGGACAATAACGGCTGGAGTCTCGATGCGCACTTCGACTTCGATCTGAACAGCAGTCTCGAAGAAGCCGTGAACCGCAGCGTGCCGCTCTACTTCACCATCGACTTTGCGCTGTCGCGGCCGCGCTGGTATTGGTTCGACGAAGAGCCGGTCAACGTGTCGCAAAGCATCCGCCTTTCGTATCAGCCGCTCACGAACGAATACCGCGTATCGACGGGCGGCTTGCAGTTGCGCTTTGCATCGCTGAACGAAGCACTTTCCGTCATCAAGCACGTGGCATCGTGGCATGTCATCGACCGGAATCAGGTGCATGGCGGAGAAACGTACAACGCATCGGTGCGCATGCAGCTCGATATCGCGCTGATGCCCAAGCCGTTCCAGATCGACGCGGTCAACAACCGCGACTGGAACCTTTCATCGGACTGGAAGCGGTTCACTTTTACGGCGGCGGAACGTGCGAAATAGATTTCGACGCGGCCGCACGGACATGAAGAGTTTTGTCGTTCGGCTGCTGGTTACGACGGTTGCCATCACGGCGGCGGTGCTGCTCGTGATGCTCGCGCTCGCGAGCGCGAATACCGAGTTCTTCGACCGCTACTACGGCTGGCTGTATGCCGCGAACGTGGCGGTGGCGATCGTCTTCATGCTGATCGTGATCAGCCTCACGCTCATCATCGTGTCGCGCGTGAGGCAGGGGCGCTTCGGCACGCGGCTATTGGCCAAGCTCGCGCTCATCTTCGCGCTCGTCGGCGTGCTGCCGGGCGCGATCATCTACGTGGTGTCGTATCAGTTCGTGTCGCGCAGCATCGAATCCTGGTTCGATGTGAACGTCGAGACCGCGCTCACGTCGGGCCTGACGCTCGGGCGCGGCATGCTCGAAACGTCGCTGGCCGACTTCAAGAATCGCGGCCGTCAAATGAGCGACCAGCTCGCGAGCGCCGATCCGTCGAGCCTCACGTTGACGCTCCTGCGTCTGCGGGATCAATACGGCGTGCAGGATGCCGTCGTGTTCGAGCGTCCGCGCGATCAGTACAACCGCGAGGACCTGAACGCGGGCGGCGGCTCGCTGCGCGTGCCGGGCTTGCGGACCGTCGCGCAGGCATCGGGCAACATCTACGCGCTGCTGCCCACCAACGAGCCTTCGAGCGCGATGCTGAAGGCTGCGCAGGATCGTCCGTTCGGCGCGATAGAAGGCGAGATAGACGGCGATCCGGCATCGAAAGGGCCGAAGGGCGCGCTGCGGCTTCGCGTCATCACGAAAATTCCCGACCCGACCACGACCACCGAATTCCAGCACGTCGACCGCTTCTTGCAGATCGAACAGCCCGTGAGCCAGGAACTCGCGCGCAACGCGGACGCCGTGCAGCGCGCGTATCGCGAGTACCAGGAAAAGCGGCTCGGGCGCACGGGCTTGCGCAAGATGTACATCGGCACGCTGACGCTCGCGCTCTTTCTCGCGACGTTCATCGCGATGATGCTCGCGCTCGCGCTCGGCAATCAGCTTGCGCGGCCGCTCTTTCTGCTCGCGCAGGGCACGAAGGAAGTGGCCGAAGGCGACTACACGCCCAAGCGCGAGATCAATTCGCGCGACGAACTCGGCTTTCTCACGCAGTCTTTCAACGCGATGACGCGCCAGCTATCGGAGGCGCGCGCGGCGGTGGAGAACAACCGCATCGCGCTGGAGCATTCGAAGGCGTATCTCGAAAGCATCCTCGCGAATCTGACGGCGGGCGTGTTCGTGTTCGATCGCCAATTCCGGCTGACGACGGCGAATCGCGGCGCGGCGCGCATCTTCCGCCAGCCGTTCGACGCGCTCGTCAATCAGCCGCTGGACAGCATCGACGTGCTCGCGGAGTTCGGCGCGATGGTCAAGAAAGCGTTCGCCGAGCGTGACGCGGCGGCGGTCGGCAGCGGCCATCCGGCGGGCGATCGCGGGCACTGGCAGCAACAGGTCGCGGTCACGGTGCCGGGCGAAAACGACCCGCTGACCTTGCTCGTGCGCGGCACGCAATTGCTGACCGGCGTCGAAAGCGATACTGAAGACACCGAAACGACCGGCTATGTCGTCGTGTTCGACGATATCTCCGACGTGATCTCCGCGCAGCGTTCGGTCGCGTGGGGCGAGGTGGCGCGGCGTCTCGCGCACGAGATCAAGAATCCGCTCACGCCCATTCAGCTTTCCGCCGAGCGCCTGCAAATGAAGCTCGCGGACAAGCTCGCGCCGCAGGACGCCGACGTGCTCAAGCGCGCATCGACGACCATCGTGAATCAGGTGCAGGCAATGAAGCGCATGGTCGACGATTTCCGCGAATACGCGCGCACGCCGCCCGCGGTGCTCGCGAATCTTCAGTTGAACGATCTCGTCGGCGAAGTGCTGACGCTGTACGGCATCGAAGAGGGCAAAAGTCCGATCAAGGTGGATCTCGCGAAGCTGCCCGTCATTCGCGGCGACGCGACGCAGATCCGCCAAGTCATCCACAACCTGCTGCAAAACGCGCAGGATGCCGTCGCCGAAGTGGCCGAGCCGCGCGTCCTGCTCGAAACGAGGACAGTAGAATATGGCGAGCCGGATGCGTCGGGGCACGCGCGCGTCGCGGTGCGGCTCACGGTTTCCGATAACGGCGCGGGCTTTCCGGCGCGCATTCTGTCGCGCGCCTTCGAGCCTTACGTGACCACGAAGGCGAAAGGCACGGGTCTGGGACTTGCAACGGTGAAGAAGATCGTCGACGAGCACGGTGCGCGCATCGACATTCGCAACCGTTCCAGAACGGCGGACGTCGTGGAAGGCGCGCAAATCTCGATTCTGTTTCTTCAACTCGCGGAAGACGCCGCCGATGGCGCGACGCCGTCAGCCGCGCCGGCCGCGAAACACGGAACGACAAAAGCAACAGTGCAGACAAGGGCAGCTTAAATGGCAACCATCCTGGTGGTAGACGATGAAATGGGGATCCGGGAACTGCTCTCCGAGATCCTGAGCGACGAGGGACACGTGGTGGACGTGGCGGAGAACGCGCAGCACGCGCGCGATTACCGCTTGCAGCAGACGCCCGATCTCGTCCTGCTCGACATCTGGATGCCGGACACCGATGGCGTCACGCTTCTGAAGGAGTGGGCCGCGCAGGGCAAGCTCACGATGCCGGTGATCATGATGTCGGGTCACGCGACCATCGACACGGCGGTCGAGGCGACGAAGATCGGCGCACTCAACTTCCTCGAAAAGCCGATCGCGCTGCAGAAGCTGCTGAAGGCGGTCGAGCAGGGGCTCGCGCACGGCACGGCGGCGCCCGCTGTCGTCGCGGCGACGAAGCCTTCGGGGAACGCGGGCGCATCGGGCGTGCCGGTCGCGGCTGCGCTGCCGACGGCTTCCGCGCTCAACGCATCGTCCGGCGATGCGGGCGCGGGCGGCGCGGCGGCGGGCCAGGCGGCGCAGACGGCATCGATTTCGTTCGACATTCCGCTGCGCGATGCCCGCGATGCGTTCGAGCGCGCGTACTTCGAATATCACCTCGCGCGCGAGAACGGCAGCATGACGCGCGTCGCGGAGAAGACGGGGCTGGAGCGCACGCATTTGTATCGCAAGCTCAAGCAGCTGGGCGTCGATCTCGGAAAGAACAAGAACGAGGTTTGAGCCGCGACCGCAGTGCATCGGCGACGAAAGCGATAAAAATCCGCAAAAAGGCTTGAGCGCCGCACATGGCTCTGCTATAGTTTCACCTCTTCGTTGGCCCGGTAGCTCAGTTGGTAGAGCAGCGGATTGAAAATCCGCGTGTCGATGGTTCGATTCCGTCCCAGGCCACCAGAATGCAGAAAGCCCGAGAGTTCATCGCTCTCGGGCTTTTTCATTTCGGGCGCTGCAAATGCGTTGCGCCGGGAGCGTGGCGTACACCGTCTGCTGACCGGGCATTCAACGCCCGCCGGCAGCTCGGCGAACAACGCCCCGACATGCTAAAATTCGCGCCGAATTAAGGACTTGCCTCGTCCTCGGACCGCAAGTCCTTTTCTTTTCGATGCTCCGAATCGCGCCCGAACGTCGCTCGAACCGATCGGCGAACGGTCCGCCGGTCCGCTATCGGAGACATACGGGGCGCGCGCGTCCGAGGAAAGTCCGCCGGCCTATACTGGATCGCACATCGCCGCGCCGGTCGTTCCGACCGTTCGCGCGGCGCGCGACCCTCTCATATACGGAGTTTTCACGGTGACTCGGATAGACGCGAAGGACAGCGCCCTCGTGCTGTTTTCCGGCGGCCAGGACTCGGCCACGTGCCTCGCATGGGCGCTCGAACGCTACAAGACGGTCGAGACGCTGGGCTTCGACTACGGCCAGCGACATCGCGTCGAACTGGAATGCCGCAGCGGTTTCCGCTCGGAAGTCGCGAGCAAGTTTCCGCAGTGGGCAGGCCGCCTCGGCGACGATCACATGATCGACCTGTCCGTGCTCGGCGCGATCAGCGATACCGCGATGACCCGCGAGATCGAAATCGAGGCGACGGCGAACGGCTTGCCGAACACGTTCGTGCCGGGCCGCAATCTGCTGTTCATGACGATCGCGGCGGCGGTCGCATATCGGCGCGGGCTGAAGGTGCTCGTCGGCGGCATGTGCGAAACGGATTTCTCCGGGTATCCCGATTGCCGCGACGACACCATGAAGGCGCTGCAAGTCGCGCTGAATCTCGGCATGGAAACGCGCTATGCGCTCGAAACGCCGCTCATGTGGCTCGACAAGGCCGACACGTGGCGTCTCGCGGAAACGCTGGGCGGCGAGACGCTCGTCGAACTGATTCGCGTCGAAACGCATACGTGCTATGTCGGCGAGCGTTCCGAACTGCACGAATGGGGCTACGGCTGCGGCCAGTGCCCGGCATGCAAACTGCGCAAGCGTGGATACGAGGCGTATCGCGCGGGCGAGCAAGTCACCACCGAACCGGTCTGAACCGGCATCAACACAAAGTCACAGAGCAGTCATGACGTACGCGGTAAAGGAAATCTTCTACACGTTGCAGGGCGAGGGCGCGAACGCCGGGCGCCCGGCCGTGTTCTGCCGCTTCGCCGGCTGCAACCTCTGGTCGGGACGCGAGGAAGACCGCGCGGACGCGGTGTGCCGCTTCTGCGACACGGATTTCGTCGGCACTGACGGCGAGAACGGCGGCAAGTACAGAACGCCTGCGGAACTCGTTGCGAAGATCGCATCGCTGTGGCCGGAAGGCGCGGCGCACAAGTTCGTCGTCTGCACGGGCGGCGAGCCGATGCTCCAGATCGATCAGCCTTTCGTCGACGCGCTGCATGAAGCGGGCTTCGAAATGGCGATCGAAACGAACGGTTCGATGCCGGTGCTCGATAGCATCGACTGGATCTGCGTGAGCCCGAAGGCGGACGCGCCGCTCGTGGTCACGAAGGGCAACGAACTGAAAGTGGTCGTGCCGCAGGACAACCAGCGCCTCGCCGAGTACGAAAAGCTCGACTTCGAGTATTTTCTCGTGCAGCCGATGGACGGCCCGTCGCGCGACATCAACACGAAGCTCGCGATCGACTGGTGCAAGCGGCATCCGAAGTGGCGCCTGTCGATGCAGACGCACAAATATCTGAATATCCCCTGAAAGACGATCGAGCCGACGTGCAGACGATTACCCGAAAACTCGAATTCGATGCGGGCCACCGCATCCCCGATCACCGCAGCCAGTGCCGTAACCTGCATGGGCATCGTTACGTGCTCGAGATCACGCTGCAAGGCGACCTCGTCGATACCGAAGGCGCGCCGGATCGCGGCATGGTCATGGACTTCGCCGACGTGAAGTCGCTGGCGATGGAGCATCTCGTCAATAAGTGGGATCACGCGTTCATCGTCTATGAAGGCGATGCCAAAGTGCGCGAATTCCTCGCGTCGCTCGCGGATCACAAGACCGTGGTCTTCGACCGCATTCCGACCGTCGAAAACATGGCGGCGGTCGCGTTCCGCATTCTCGCCGACGTCTACGACGCGCATTACGGCGTGAATCTCAAGCTCAAGCGCCTGCGTCTCTACGAAACGCCGAACTGCTGGGCCGACGTCGAGCGCGAGTAAGCACGCGAACACGGTATGATCGCCCGGTGAGTCGCCGATCCGGGCGGCCGCATCCTCTTGCATGAGACCAACTTCGGTCGACAAGAAACGGAGCGCGAGCATGCCGTCATCCTTCCCGTCGTTCCTCGCATCGCGCGCACGCTCTTTTCGGGGAGCCGCGCGATGAGCACCTTCACCAATACCCTCAAGCAGCGCTTTCGCGAACCCGGTCCGCTCTTCGGACTGTGGCTTTCGCTATGCAGCGCCGATGCCGCCGAAGCGCTCGCGCACGCGGGCTTCGACTGGCTGTGCATCGACATGGAGCACTCGCCGAACGATAGCCGCGATGTCGTCGAGCAGCTTCGCGCGATCGCGGCGGCGCATCTGCCGACCGAGCCGATCGTGCGCGTGCCGTTCGCCGAAGGCTGGCTCGTCAAGCGCGCGCTCGATGCAGGCGCGCGCACGCTGATGTTTCCGAACGTGCAATCGGCGGAAGACGCCGCGCGCGTCGTGCGGCTCACGCAGTATCCGACCGAGGCGCAACTCGACGGCCTGCGCGGCGTCGCGGGCGCGGTGCGCGCGGCGGCATACGGCATGCGGCGCGACTACGTGTCGGGCGCGAATGCGCAAGTCGCGACGATCGTGCAGATCGAATCGGTCGCCGCGCTCGAAGCCGTCGATGAAATCGCCGCGACGCCCGGCGTCGATTGCCTGTTCATCGGCCCGGCGGACTTGGCCGCGAGTCTCGGCCATCTCGGCGACGCGAAGCATCCCGACGTCAACGCGGCCATACAGAAAATCGCGGATGCGGCCGAACGCGCGGGCATCGCGAGCGGCATTTTCGCGCTCGATGTCGCCGGCGCGCGGCAATACGCGCAGGCGGGCATCAAGCTCGTGTCGATCGCGGCAGATGTGATGTGGCTGCTGAAGTCGACGCGGCAGGCGTTGCAGGAGGCGAGAGCATGAAAAGCGCATGGCGTGGCGGCGCGGTGGCGGTATCGGCCGCGCTGTGTTTCCTGGGCGGCGGCGCGCACGCAGAGGGCGCGCTCAAGGCCACGGATCTGGCGACGCAAAACGCCGTCGCCGATTACAACGCGGGCAACTTCGTCGCGGCGCGCTCGGAGTTTCGTCGCGCGGCGGAAAAGGGCAGCCGGCTCGCCGAGTTCAATTACGCGATGATGCTGCTCAACGGCGAAGGCGGCGCCTCGGACGTCGACGAAGGCAAGAAGTGGCTGCGCCGCGCCGCCGACGCGAACATGACGCACGCGCAGTACGTCTACGGCAAGATGTACGACGACGGCCAGTTCGTGGAGAAAGATCCGGCGGAAGCGCATCGCTGGTTCCTGCGCGCGGCCAGTCAAGGGCACGTGCAGGCGGAACTGGCGCTCGCGAATCAGTTTCTCGATGGCCGAGGCACCGCGCGCGACAACACGCAGGCGTTCGCCTGGTACAAGAAAGCCGCGCAGGGCGGCGACATGACCGCGCAATACGTCGCGGGATCGTTTTACGAGCGCGGCGGCGATGGCGTCGAACGCAATCTCAACGTGGCGCGCGCGTATTACGCAGCCGCCGCCGCTCAGGGCGATCCGGCCGCGAAGCTGAAATACCAGCAATTGAGCGCGGAACTGGAGCGGCAAAAGCCTCAGTAAGCGGCATCGAAATAAAAAAACCGCGGTCGAGGCCGCGGTTCTTTCTTGGTGGCTGCGAGAAACGTCAACTCTGCATCAGACGCTTCTGCCGCGCGACGCTCATGATGAGGCCGACCGCGACGCCGAGCGTCGTGAGCGCGGTTCCGCCATAGCTCATGAACGGTAGCGGCACGCCGACGACCGGCAAAATCCCGCTCACCATGCCGATGTTCACGAACGCGTAGGTGAAGAACGCGAGCGTGAGCGATCCGGCCAGCAATCGCCCGAAGAAGGTTGCGCCGTTCGCCGCGATATACAGCCCGCGCGCGATCAGCGCCATGTAGAGGAAGAGCAGCACGAGCCCGCCCGCGAGCCCGAATTCCTCGGAGAACACGGCGAAGATGAAGTCCGTGTGCTTCTCCGGGATGAATTCGAGGTGCGCCTGGGTGCCCTTGAGCCAGCCCTTCCCGAGCGTGCCGCCGGAGCCGATCGCGATCACCGCCTGAATGGTGTGGAAGCCTTTGCCGAGGGGATCGGACGTCGGGTCGAGCAGCGTGCAGATGCGATGCTTTTGATAATCGTGCATCAGCGGCCAGTTCACTTCCGGCTGGCAGATGCGGTCCTGGAACACGGCGACGCTCGCCACCACGATCACCGCCGCCGCGAGCACCGGCACGATCAGCTTGAAACTCAGGCCCGCGAAATAAATGACGAACACGCCCGCCGCGAACACGAGCACCGCCGTGCCCAAGTCCGGCTGCTTCGCGATCAAGGCGACGGGCAGCATCAGAATCACAAAGCCGACGACGTAATCCCACCAGCGAATGTTGCCCTCGCGCCGCTGGTAGTACCACGCGAGCATCAGCGGCATGGCGATCTTCATGATCTCCGAAGGCTGAATCACCACGCCGACGTTCAGCCAGCGTTTCGCGCCCTTGCGCGTCAGCCCGAACGCGGCGACCGCCACGAGCAGCGCGACGCCCACGGTGTAGAGCGGCACGGCGAAGCGCATCAGCGTCTGCGGCGGAATGTTCGCGAGCACCCACATCAGGCCGAACGTCAGCATGATGTTGCGCAACTGGTCCTCCACGCGGCCCGGCATGTCGAGACTCGCGCTATACAGCGTGACGATACCCACGCACAGCAGCAGAAAAACGATCAGCGCGAGCGGGCGATCGAAGCCCGCGAACATGCGCTTCGCGCGCTCGATCCAGGCGTGCTTGTCGAATTGCATATGCAGTTGCATGCCGATTTCCTTATTCGTCGATGCCGCCGGTCGGCACGAAAGTGCGCACGCCGTCGTTGCCGGGGCCGCGCGCCATCGTGGGCGAAGGCTCGGCCGGCGCGTTCTTCTGTCCGCGCTTGCGGGCGGGCGCGGGCGTCGCCGACGAAGCAGGCAGCGCAGCCGACGGCGCCGACGCCGCTTTCGCCTTCGCTCCCGCCGATCCCGCCGATCCCGCCGCCGATGCCGGAACGGGCGGCGCGGAAGCCGCCTTCGCGACCGCCGGATTCGACGCCGCCGAAGGCGAGAACGCCGCCGACTGATTCGCAACCGATGCCGGCAGCGCTGCCGCCGCCGGCGATTGCGTGCCGCCGATCACGGGCAGCCCGGCATCTTCGGTGGCGGACGCGGCGGCGGCGACGGCGGCCGCTTCGGCGCCCGGCTTCATGCGATCCACGAGGTAGTAATCGAGCACTTTGCGCGCGATCGGACCGGCCGATTCCGCGCCCCAGCCGCCGTTTTCGACGATCAGCGCAAGCGCGATCTTCGGCTGCTCGGCCGGCGCGAACGCGATGAACAGCGCATGGTCGCGCAGATGCTCGGCGGTCGCGTGACCGCGATAATTCGCGCCCTGCAGCGAATAAACCTGCGCCGTCCCGGTCTTGCCCGCCGCCTGATATTGCGCGCCGGCAAACACCTTGGCCGCCGTGCCGTTGGTGATCACGCCTTCCATCGCGCGCTTGATGAAATCGACGTCCTGCTGGCGCACGGGAATCTTGTCGCTCGGATCGCGCACCACGGTGCGTTCGGCCTTGGTGATCGGATTTTCGATATCGCGCACGAGGTGCGGCTTCATCACGACGCCGTTATTCGCGAGCGTCGCCGTGGCGTGCGCGAGTTGCAGAATGGTGAACGAGTTGTAGCCCTGACCGATGCCCAGACTGATGGTTTCGCCTTCGTACCAGCGCTGTTGTTCAGGCTTGCGATACGCCTTGCGCTTCCATTCCGTCGACGGAAGAATGCCGCGCGCCTCGCCCGCGATATCGATGCCCGTGATCTGCCCGAAGCCCCACGGCTTCATGAAGCCGGCCATCGCGTTGACGCCGAGATCGTGCGCGAGCATGTAGAAATACGTGTCGTTCGACACGACGATCGCGCGATTCATGTCCACCCAGCCCTGACCGGAACGCACGTCGTTGCGGAACGTGTGGCCGCCGAACGTGTACGAACCGGGATCCTGAAAACCCCAGCCCGGCGTGCGCTTGTGCAGCGTGAGCGCGGCGAGCGCCATGAACGGCTTGTAGGTCGAGCCCGGCGGATACGTGCCGTGCAACGGACGATTCAAGAGCGGATGATCCGGCGAATTGTTGAGCGCGTCCCACGTCTGCTGGTCGATGCCGTCGACGAAGGAATTCGGATCGAAGCTCGGCGCGGACACGAACGCGAGGACATCGCCCGTGGAAGGTTCGATGGCGACGAGCGCGCCGCGCTTGCCCGCGAACGCCTGCTCGGCCACCTGCTGCAAACCGATATCCAGCGAGAGCACGAGATTGTTGCCGGGCGTCGCCTGCGTGCGCGACATCGTGCGAACGGGCCGCCCGCCCGCCGTGACTTCGACTTCCTCGAAACCGGTCAGACCGTGCAGCTCCGTCTCATAACTCTGCTCGACGCCGATCTTGCCGACGTAATCCGTGCCCTTGTAGTTGTTTGCGTCGAGACGCGGATCGTAGTGATCGGAATTCGCGTCGTTGGCGTCGCTTGCATCGTCGATGCGTTCCTGATCCCGCTGCGAAATGCGCCCGATGTAGCCGATCACGTGCGCGGCCGTCGTGCCGAGCGGATATTGGCGGAACAGACGCGCGCGCACTTCGACGCCGGGAAAGCGGAAGCGCTGCGCGGTGAACTTGGCGACTTCTTCGTCGGTGAGGCGCGTGCGGATCGGCAAGCTCTCGAAATTCTTCGAATCTTCGAGCAGCTTCTTGAAACGCCGGCGATCGCGGGCATCGACGGGAATGACCTGCGAAATGTTGTCGATGACTTCGTCGAGCGTGCCGTTGATCTTCGACGGCGTGATTTCGAGCGTGTACGCGGAATAGTTCTTCGCGAGCACGACGCCGTTGCGGTCGGTGATGATGCCGCGGTTCGGGACGATCGGCGCAACGGAGATGCGGTTTTCGTTCGCTTGCAGCGAGTATTTGCTGAAGTGCCAGACCTGCAGATACAGAAAGCGCAGGCCGATCAGCCCGAAGCAGACGAACACGAACAGTCCCGCCGCCGCGACGCGCAAGCGGAACTTCGACAACTGTTGCTCGGTGTTCTTGATTTCGGTCATGCAGGTTTCGCGAGTTTTCGCGATCTATCGCGATTCAAGTGTAGTCCGCGCGCGGGCGCTCATACGCCCTTCGTTGCGCGCGGCGGCGCTCAGATGGGGCGCGTGTCGTCGGGATCGGCTGCGCGCCGTTGCGGCATGAGCAGCAGGAAACTCGCGACGGGCCAAAGCAGCGCTTCGACGAATCCGTTCACGAGATAGCTCCAGCCGGGAAACGCGGCGCCCGTCATCAGGCGGATCACGAACGGCACGAGATGCGCGCCGATCAAAAGCGGTGCGACGACGAACATCTGCACGGGCAGCGACATCCACAGCACCCGCCGATGAATCGTGATCGCGCCATAGGACAGCAGCGTGTACGCGAGCGCGTGTTCGCCGAGCAGGTTCGCGCTGTGGACGTCCATCAGGAGCCCGAGCAGAAACGCGATGCCCATGCCGACCTTGCGCGGCTGCTGCACGTTCCAGAACAACAGCACCAGCGCGACGAAATCCGGCACGCCGACGAGCCGGCCCCAAGGCACCAGATTCAGCAGAAACGCCGCCGCGAGGCTGAACGTGATGAAGTACGGATTGACTGGCTGAAGAATGTACTGCGGGCGGTTCATCGCGCGGCTCCCGATGATGCGGGCTTCGGCACGTGCGCTTTGCGGGTGTGTTTAGCCGCCGCCGCGCTGGATGCCGCCTTCGGCGCGGCAGGCTTCGCCGCGGGCGATGCTGCCGCCGCGCTCGCCGGAGCCGGAGCCGATGCAGCCGCCGGCGCCGATGCACCGCTCGCGCCAGCCGCAGCAGCAGCGGCCGCCTTGGGCGCCGACTTCTTCTTGCCCTTGTTTTCCTTCGCTTCCTTGGCCGCAGCGGCCGCTTCGACTTCGATCGGGTTCGGCGGCACGTTCACGTTGTAATGCAGCACGAGGAGTTGACGCGCGCCGCGCACCGCCGCGATCGGCACGCACACGACGCGCGCGAAAGCCGTGTCCGCCTGCTTGTCGACGCGCAGCACCTTCGCGACCGCGAGCCCCGGCGGATACACGCCGTCGAGCCCGCTCGTGACCAACTGATCGCCCACTTGCACGTCCGCGCTGATCGGCACGAAACGAAGATCGAGCGTGTCGCCCTTCGGCGTGCCGTAGATGACGCTGCGCAGCCCCGTTCGCGCGATCTGCACGGGAATGGCCTGATCCTTGTCGCTCAGAAGCGTGACTTCGGATTGCATCGGGAACACGCGCGTCACCTGGCCGATCACGCCTTCTTCGTCGACGACCGGCGCGCCGTCCTGGATGCCTTGCTGCGAACCCTTGCCGATCACGACCTTCTGCGTGAACGGGTCACGCGTGTCGTACTGGATTTCGGCGGGCGTGGTCTGCGTCGTCGCGCGCGACTGCAGATTCAAGAGCGCCCGCAGATGCGCGTTTTCGATAGCCAGCTGCGCGGCATCGCCCGCCTTCAGGGACAGTTCGAGATTCTTGTCCGCGAGCTTGCGGTTTTCGCTGCGCAGGCTCGCGCTGGTCACGGCCAGATCCGCCGCGCCCATGAAGATGTCGCGCGGCACGAGCGCCGCGCGCTGCAACGGATAAAGCCCCGCGCCTAAGATTCCGCGCACGATTTCGAGCGTATTGAAGCGAGCATCCGAGACGAGCAGTGCAATGGCGAGCACCACGAAAAAGATCAGGCGCGCAAGCGCGGAAGGGCCTTGCTTGAAAAGTGGCGGCGGACTGTATTCCATGGTCGGCGCCGAGGGCGTGAGCGGGGTGGATCGATGCTGCAGGCTTTGTCGCTTTTGGCGGAACCTGCCCTACGCTATTTCGACAACGGCCCGGGCTGGTGCCGGGCCGTGCGCGCGTCGCGTTACGCGGATGCTTTTAGTGTTGCGCGGCGTCATGTCGATTCAAGGACGCCGTATGCAAGGATCACTCGTACGAGAAGATGCTGCCGAGCTTGTCCATGCGCTCGAGCGCCATGCCCGAGCCACGCACCACGCAGGTCAGCGGATCTTCGGCGACGAGCACCGGCAGGCCGGTCTCTTCCGCGAGCAGGCGGTCAAGGTCGCGCAGGAGCGCGCCGCCGCCGGTCAGCATCATGCCGCGTTCCGCGATGTCCGCGCCGAGTTCCGGCGGCGTCTGTTCCAGCGCGATCTTCACCGACGACACGATCTGGTTCAGCGGATCGGTCAGCGCTTCGAGGATTTCGTTGCTGGAGATGGTGAAGCTGCGCGGAATGCCTTCGGACAGATTGCGGCCCTTGACTTCCATTTCCTTCACTTCGGAGCCCGGGAACGCGGAACCGATTTCTTTCTTGATGGCTTCGGCCGTCTGCTCGCCGATCAGCATGCCGTAATTGCGGCGGATGTAGTTGACGATGGCTTCGTCGAACTTGTCGCCGCCGACGCGCACCGAGCCCTTGTACACGATGCCGCCGAGCGAGATGACGCCGACTTCCGTCGTGCCGCCGCCGATGTCGACGACCATGGAGCCCGTGGCTTCCGAAACCGGCAGACCCGCGCCGATTGCGGCGGCCATGGGTTCTTCGATCAGGTACACCTGCGATGCGCCCGCGCCGTGCGCCGCTTCCTTGATGGCGCGGCGCTCGACCTGCGTGGAGCCGCACGGCACGCAAATAATGATGCGCGGCGACGGCGAGAACATGCGGGATTCGTGGGCAGTCTTGATGAACTGCTTGATCATCTGCTCGGTGACGGTGAAGTCGGCGATGACGCCGTCTTTCATCGGGCGGATGGCTTCGATGTTGCCCGGCACCTTGCCGAGCATCTGCTTTGCTTCCTTGCCGACAGCCTGAATGGTCTTCTTGCCGTTCGGGCCGCCTTCCTGGCGGATGGAGACGACTGACGGCTCGTCGAGGACGATGCCCTTGCCGCGCATGTAGATCAGCGTGTTGGCGGTTCCGAGGTCAATCGCCAGGTCGTTGGAAAAATAGCTGCGCAAAAAGCCGAACATTCAAAAATCCTGTCTCGCTGGGTAGCCGTGCCTCGCTAAGAGCGCCGGGGACGGCAGCGGAAAAAATAACGGTTTGCCGGGACGGCGATAAGCCCGCCGTGAGTGCAAATCCGAGCAGAAATCTACCGCGGAATTGAACGTGCCACGCAAACGTTTCTCGCAAAGCATCGAAGCAAGGAGAAAGCCGCTGACAGGTCGATCCGGATGTGAGTCGAACGTGTAATGATACCTTATAATTTGGGGGTTTCTATAGGAAAAGGACGGCACTTTTTGCCATCCCCTGCCCCGCTTCGACGGCTTTCCGCCAGGATCGTAACTGTCTGTTGCAGCGAACCTTTTTGGCGTGCGAGTTGTTCATGTTTTTCTCCGGTGATCCCATGTCTCTGACCCTGACCGACGTTAAACGCATCGCGCATCTGGCGCGGCTCGAATTGCCCGACGACGAGGCCGAACCGACGCTCGCGCGGCTCAACGATTTCTTCGGTCTCGTCGAACAGATGCAGGCTGTCGATACTGCCGGCATCGAGCCGCTCGCGCATCCCATCGACGCGATCGAGGAAGTCGCGCTGCGACTGCGCGACGACGCAGTCTCAGAGCCGGTCGAGCGCGAAGAGTTCCAGCGTTCGGCGCCCGCCGTGCAGGATGGGCTCTATCTGGTGCCGAAGGTGATCGAATAGGATCGCCCGGACGCGCGTCGAAACAACGATATTGCGCGCGGCTCGAAGCCGCCGCGCTCATCAGGGAACTGCAATGCATCAGAAAAGTTTGACCGAACTGCGCGCCGCGCTCGACTCTAAGGAAATCTCCGCCGTCGAGCTGGCCCAGTCGTATCTGCAACGCATCGAGGCCGCGAAGGACCTCAATGCCTTCATCGGCGTCGATCGCGAGCTTACGCTCGAGCAGGCGCGCGCCGCCGACGCGGCGATCGCCCAAGGAAGCGCGGGCGCGCTGACCGGCCTGCCGATCGCGCACAAGGACGTGTTCGTCACGCGCGGATGGACGTCGACGGCCGGCTCCCACATGCTGGAAAACTACGCGAGCCCGTTCGATGCGACCGTCGTCGATCGTCTGAAGCGCGCCGGCATGGTCACGCTCGGCAAGACGAACATGGACGAATTCGCGATGGGCTCGTCCAACGAGAATTCGTACTTCGGCGCGGTGAAGAATCCGTGGGACACGAAGGCCGTGCCGGGCGGCTCGTCGGGCGGCTCGGCGGCGGCGGTGGCCGCGCGTCTCGCGCCCGCCGCGACCGGCACGGACACGGGCGGCTCCATCCGCCAGCCTGCTTCGTTCACCGGCATCACGGGCATCAAGCCCACGTATGGCCGCGTGTCGCGCTACGGGATGATCGCGTTCGCGTCGTCGCTGGATCAGGGCGGCCCGATGGCGCAAAGCGCCGCCGACTGCGCGCTCCTGCTCAACGCAATGGGCGGCTTCGACGAGCGCGATTCCACGAGCCTGCAACGCGAAAACGAAGACTACACGCGCTATCTCGGCCAGACGTGGAACGGCGGCGATGCCGCCAAGCCGCTCGCGGGCTTGCGCATCGGCATGCCGAAGGAATACTTCGGCGCGGGCCTGGCCGACGACGTGCGCGCTTCCATCGAAGCGGCGCTGAAGGCTTATGAAGCGCTCGGCGCGACGCTCGTGGAAGTGTCGCTGCCGAAGACCGAGCTTTCGATTCCCGTGTACTACATCATCGCGCCGGCGGAGGCATCGTCGAATCTGTCGCGCTTCGATGGCGTGCGTTACGGGCATCGCGCGGCGCAGTACAAGGACTTGCTCGACATGTACAAGAAGTCGCGTGCGGAAGGCTTCGGGCCGGAAGTGAAGCGGCGGATTCTCGTCGGCACGTATGTGCTCTCGCACGGCTATTACGACGCGTACTACCTGCAGGCGCAGAAGATTCGCCGCATCATCGCGCGCGACTTCCAGGAAGCGTTCAAGCAGTGCGACGTCATCATGGGACCGGTCGCGCCGTCGGTGGCGTGGAATCTCGGCGAAAAGACCGACGATCCCGTGCAGATGTATCTCGCTGACATCTACACGTTGTCGGTCAGTCTCGCGGGCCTGCCCGGCATGAGCGTGCCGTGCGGCTTCGGCGCGGGCGCGAACGCGAATCGCCCGGTCGGTTTGCAGATCATCGGAAACTATTTCAACGAAGCCCGGATGCTCCAGGTCGCCGACGCGTTACAGCGCGCGACCGACTGGCACCGCAAGGCACCATCGGCATCGGGAGTGTGAACATGCAGTGGGAAGTCGTCATCGGTCTGGAAACGCACGCGCAGTTATCCACCGTCTCCAAGATTTTCTCGGGCGCGCCGACGCAATTCGGCGCGGCGCCGAACACGCAGGCCTGTCCCGTCGATCTCGCGCTGCCCGGCGTGCTGCCGGTGATGAACCGCGGCGCCGTCGAGCGCGCGATCCGCTTCGGGCTGGCCATCGGCGCGCACATCGCCCCGCGCAGCATCTTCGCGCGCAAGAACTACTTCTATCCTGATCTGCCGAAGGGCTATCAGATCAGCCAGTACGAGATTCCGGTCGTGCAGGGCGGTCAAATCACGATCCAGGTTCCGGCCAACGAAAAGGCCGGCAAGGAAGCGTACGAGAAGACCGTCAACCTCACGCGCGCGCATCTGGAAGAAGACGCCGGCAAGTCGCTGCACGAAGACTTCGCGGGCATGACGGGCATCGACCTGAACCGCGCGGGCACGCCGCTGCTCGAAATCGTCACCGAGCCGGAAATGCGCAGCGCGGCGGAAGCGGTCGCGTACGCGAAGGCGCTGCATGGCCTCGTCGTGTGGCTCGGCATCTGCGACGGCAACATGCAGGAAGGCTCGTTCCGTTGCGATGCGAACGTGTCGGTGCGCCCGGTCGGTCAGAAGGAATTCGGCACGCGCGCCGAGATCAAGAACCTGAACTCGTTCCGTTTCCTCGAAGAAGCCATTCAGTATGAAGTGCGCCGTCAAATCGAGCTGATCGAAGACGGCGGCACGGTGGTGCAGGAAACGCGTCTGTACGATCCGGACAAGCGCGAAACGCGGTCCATGCGCAGCAAGGAAGACGCGCACGATTACCGCTATTTCCCCGATCCGGACCTGATGCCGCTCGTGATCGATTCGTCGTGGGTCGACCGCGTGAAGGGCGACATGCCCGAGCTTCCCGCCGGCATGCAGAAGCGTATCGTCGAAACTTACGGCCTCACGCCGTACGACGCGGGCGTGCTGACTTCGTCGAAGGCGATGGCCGCGTATTTCGAGGCGGTGGTCGCGAAGGCGGGCGCGGCTCAGGCGAAGATCGCGGCGAACTGGCTCATGGGCGATGTCTCCGCGCAACTGAACCGCGAATCGCTGGAGATCGGCGAGTCGCCGGTGTCCGCGGCGCAGCTCGCGCTGATCCTGCAACGCATCGCGGACGGCACCATCTCGAACAAGATCGCGAAGGACATTTTCCAGTCGATCTGGGAAGAGAAGGCGACGGACGAGGGCGCGGCGGACCGCATCATCGAGGCGAAGGGCCTGAAGCAGATTTCGGATACGGGCGCGCTCGAAGCGATCATCGACGAAGTGCTCGCCGCGAATCAGAAGTCCGTGGACGAATTCCGCGCAGGCAAGGAGAAGGCGTTCAACGCGCTGATCGGCCAGGCGATGAAGGCGACCAAGGGCAAGGCGAATCCGCAGCAGGTCAATGAACTGCTCAAGAAGAAGCTCGGTTGAGGGCGCGTCGGGGAACGTCATCGCCGCACGCGGACATGACCTCACCCTGAGCGCCTGAACCAAAACGGGCTGTTGCCGGCAAAGCCCGGCAGCAGCCCTTTTTTCATTCGAACGGCGAAAAAGACATGGCAAAGAACCCCGATCTGGACGACTTTCGCGTACCTTTTTTCAACGACGGCAAGAAGCTCAAGTCATTCGACCTAAGCTCGGTCGATCCCGCCGCGAAGCCATTCTCGACCGGCTCGAAAGACACCGACCGCGCGCGCCTCACCGAAATCGGCGCGCAGCTCGACGACTTGCAGGAGCGCCTGCACGCGCAGCGGCATCGGCGGGTGCTGCTCGTGCTGCAAGGCATGGACACGAGCGGCAAGGACGGCACCGTGCGCGCCGTGTTTCACGATGTCGATCCGCTCGGCTTGCGCATCGTGCCGTTTCGCGCGCCGTCCGAGCGCGAGGCCGCGCACGACTTTCTCTGGCGCGTCCACGCGCAAGCGCCGATGGCCGGCGAGTTCGCCATCTTCAATCGCAGCCACTACGAAGACGTGCTCGTGCCGCGCGTGATGAAGCAGATCGACGACGACGAATGCGAGCGCCGGTATCGGCATATTCGCGAATTCGAGTCGCTGCTGGCCGATACCGGCACGACCATCGTCAAGTGCTTCCTGCACATTTCGAAGGACGCGCAGCGCGAGCGCCTTCAGGCGCGCATCGACGACCCCACGAAGCACTGGAAATTCGATGTCTCCGATCTCGACGCCCGCAAGCTGTGGGACGACTATCAGCGGGCGTATGCCGCGGCGCTCGGATCGACGTCGACGGAATACGCGCCGTGGTACATCATTCCCGGCGATTCGAAGACGCATCGCAACGTGATGGTCGCCGAACTGCTCTTGCGCACGTTGCAGGGCATGAAGCTCGAATTTCCGCCCGCGAAGGAATCGCTGAAGGGCATCAAGGTCGAGTAAAACTCAAACAAAAGGAAGCATATGTTTCGCGTCATCACCGCCAACCTGAACGGCATTCGTTCGGCCGCCAAGAAAGGCTTCTTCGACTGGTTCGGCGAGCAGCAATCGGACGTCGTCTGCGTGCAGGAAATCAAATGCTCGCAGGACGACCTCACGCCCGAATTTCTCGCGCCGCACGGCTTTAAAGGCTACTTCCAGCACGCGGTCAAGAAGGGCTACAGCGGCGCGGGCGTCTACACGCGGCACGAACCGGACGATGTCATCATCGGCTTCGGCAGCGAAGAGTTCGATCCCGAAGGCCGCTACGTGGAAGCGCGTTTCGGCAAGCTCTCGGTGGTGTCGGTGTACGTGCCGTCGGGATCGAGCGGCGATGAGCGTCAGCAGGCGAAGTATCGCTTCATGGACGAGTTCATGCCGCATCTCACGCAGCTCGCGGCAGAGCGCGAAGTGATCGTGTGCGGCGACGTGAACATCGTCCACAAGGAAATCGACATCAAGAACTGGAAGAGCAACCAGAAGAATTCGGGCTGCCTGCCCGAAGAGCGCGCGTGGCTCACGAAACTGTTCGATGACGTCGGCTACGTCGATGTCTTCCGCACGCTCGACACGCGCGCCGAGCAGTACACGTGGTGGAGCAATCGCGGGCAGGCGTATGCGAAGAACGTCGGGTGGCGAATCGATTATCAGATCGCGACGCAGGAAGTCGCCGCGACCGCGAAGCAGACTTCGATTTTCCGCGACATCAAGTTCAGCGACCACGCGCCGCTGACGATCGATTACGACTGGAAACTCGGCAAGAAGTAACGCAAGCGGGCCGCGTGCGACTCAGCGGCCCGTCTTCTTGTACCGCCCCATGCCCGCGTAATTCGGCAACTGATCGATGCTCTTGCCGACCGCCTTCGCATAGAGCGGCATCATGTCCGGCATGCGCTTCTCCAGATCCTGCCGGCGATCCGTGCCGTACGGATGCATCCACACGAAGCCGTTGTCCGCGCGGCGCGTGGCCGTATCGATCTTGTTCCACAGCGTGACGGCGGCGCGCGGATCGTAACCCGCGCGCGATGCGATCTCGCTGCCGATCACGTCGGCTTCGGTTTCGTCGGCGGCGGAGTAGCGCATGGCGAGCAGTTGATCGCCGATACCGAGCGGCGTCGAGCCGACATCCGCGAAACCGAAAAGCTGCGGCATGGTGCCGGCGGTGAGTTGCGCGGCCTGCTGGCGTCCGAGCCGCTCGCGCGCATGTTCGCGCAGCGCGTGCGCGATCTCGTGGCCGATCATCATGCCGATTTCGTTGTCGTTGAGCTTCAGCTTCTCGATCAGCCCGCTATACACGACGATCTTTCCGCCCGGCAGACAGTACATGCGAATCTCGTTCGACCTGACGACATTCGTCTCCCATTTCCACGCCTTCGAGCGATCGTTCCACTTGAGCGCGAAGGGAATCTCGTGATTCACGATCGTGCGCACGCGCTTGACGAGCGCGTTGTCGTTGTCGAGCAGGCGCTTGTTGCGCTCGGCTTCGTGGATGATCTGCGCGTATTCGTCGGCCGCCTGCTGTTCGAGCGTCGCGGGCGGAATGAGATTGCGAAAGAGCGCCGTGTTGCCGAAGCGGACCTGGCTGTTCGGCGCGGTGTACGGCGGCGGGGCGCGGTCGTCGTCCTGCGCACGCGCGGCATGCGGCATGAACGACGCGAGCGACGCCAGCGCCAGCACGCCGGCCAGCGCGCGATTGGGAAACATCCGCACCGTCATTGTTTCGATCTCCAGGGCGCGATCAACGGCAACAGTAACATGCCCGGAATCGAGAGCGCGACGCAGACGAGGAAGTACTCGAACCAGCCCGTCTGCGCGACGATGAACCCGCTCGCCGACGCCGCCACCGTGCGCGGCACCGCCGCGAGGCTCGTGAAGAGCGCGAACTGCGTCGCGGTGTAGCGCGGGTCGGTCGTGCTCGCGATGTACGCGGTGAACGTGGCGAGCGTGAGACCCGTGGCGAACGTCTCGAAGCCGTACAGCACGCCGAGCGCGAGCGGCGACGGCCCGATCTTCGCGAGCCACGCGAAGCCGATGGTCGCGACGATCTGCAGCGCGCCGAACACCCACAGCCCGCGTGCAATGCCGATCTTCACCAGAAACACGCCGCCGATGATGCCGCCCGCGATGCTCGTCCAGAACGCGACCGTCTTCGCGATCACGCCGATCTGCGTCATCGTGAAGCCGATATCGAGGAAGAACTTGGTGGCGAGCGCGGTGGCCATCGTGTCGCCGAGCTTGTAGAGGAAGATGAAGCCGAGCACGAGCAGCGCCGCGCGCCAGCCGTCGCGCGTGACGAATTCGTGAAACGGTTCGATGACCGCGTCGCGCAGATTCTTCGGCGGCGTGCCGTGAATCGCCGGTTCCTTGACGACGAGCGTCGTGATGATGCCCGGCAGCATGAAGAGCGCGGTCACGATGAACACCGTCTTCCACGGCAAAAAGCCCGCGAGAATCAGCGCGAGCGAGCCGGGCACGAGACCCGCGACCTTGTACGCGTTGACGTGCACGGCGTTGCCGAGCCCTTGCTCCGTATCGGCGAGCAATTCACGCCGATACGCGTCGATCACGATGTCCTGGCTCGCGCTGAAAATGGCGAGCAGCAGCGCGATGCCCGCGACGGTCCAGATATCCTGCGCCGGCGAAAAGAAGCCGAACGCGCCGATGGCGAGCGCCACGAGCACTTGCGTGAGCAGCATCCAGCCGCGCCGCCGGCCCGGCCGCCAGAACGGCAGATGCGGCACGTAGCGGTCCATCAGCGGCGCCCACACGAACTTCCACGTATAGGGAAGCCCGAGCAGCGCGAAGAGCCCGATTTGCTTGACGTTGATGTGCTCGGTCGTGAGCCACGCCTGAATCAGGCTGACGAGCGTGAAAAGCGGCAGACCGGAAGTGAAGCCGAGGAAAACGCAAATCAGAATGCGCGCGTTCAGGAACGCGCGCCAGCCGGGATGATCTTCGTGAGCAGCAAGAGCGGGCGCCTCGTGTGGCGTGTCGGGCATGTCGATGATGGAAAAGCGTTGTCGATGCGATGAAGCCGGGACGGATCACCGGCGCTTCACGCGATAGACCGCAAGACTACCACGCCAGTTCGCGCCCCAACGGATGGCCTGCCCACCGTGCAGCACCACGCGATCCAGAATCTCGATGCCCACTTCCGGCGCGAGCGCCTCGAAGTCCTTGATGGTCAGAACGCGCACGTTCGGCGTGTTGTGCCATTGATAAGGCAGCGATTTCGACACCGGCATGCGCCCCTGAATGACCGCCAGCCGATGCGGCCAATACCCGAAGTTCGGAAACGACACGATGCATTCGCGTCCCACCCGCACCGTCTCGCGCAGAATCGCGGCGGTCTGATGGATGGTCTGCAGCGTCTGCGAAAGGATCGCGAAATCGAAGCTGTCGTCTTCGAAGAGGCGCAGGCCGTCTTCGAGATTCTGCTGGATCACGTTCACGCCTTTCTGCGCGCACGCGAGCACGCCGGCGTCGTTGATTTCGATGCCGTAGCCGTTCACTTCCAGTTCCTCGCCGAGCAGCGAGAGCAGCGAACCGTCGCCGCAGCCGAGATCGAGCACGGTCGAGCGCGGCTCCACCCAGCGCGCGATGGCGCGGAAATCCGAACGCAGCGCGAGAGAATCGAGAGTGTTCTGGTTCATGCGCCGATCTCCGTGGCAATGCGTTCGTAATAAGCGCGCATCAGGTTGTGATAGCGCGCGTCGTCGAGCAGGAAGGCGTCGTGGCCGTGCGGCGCGTCGATTTCGGCGTAGCTCACGGTGCGCTTGTTGTCGAGCAGCGCCTTCACGATTTCACGCGATCGCGCCGGCGCGAAACGCCAGTCGGTCGTGAAGCTCGCGACCAGATACTTCGCCTTCGTGCTGGCGAGCGTCTTCGTCAGATCGCCGTCGAAGGCTTTGGCGGGATCGAAGTAATCGAGCGCGCGCGTGATGAGCAGGTACGTGTTCGCATCGAAGTATTCGGCGAACTTGGCGGCTTGATAGCGCAGATACGACTCCACTTCGAATTCCACGTCGAAGTTGAAGTTGTACGCGTCGAGCGCGCCTTCGGCACGGCGCAGCGCGCGGCCGAACTTGACGGCCATGTCGTCGTCGGAAAGATACGTGATGTGGCCGATCATCCGCGCGACGCGCAAGCCCCGGCGCGGCTTCACGCCGTGCGCGTAGTAATCGCCGCCGTGGAAATCGGGATCGGAGAGAATTGCCGAGCGCGCCGTTTCGTTGAACGCGATGTTCTGCGCGGACAGCTTCGGCGTCGATGCAATCACGATGCAATGCCCGAGCCGCTCCGGATACATGATGCTCCACGCGAGCGCCTGCATGCCGCCGAGGCTGCCGCCCATCACCGCGGCGAACCGTTCGATGCCGAAGCGGTCCGCCACGCGCGCCTGCGCGTGCACCCAGTCTTCGACCGTCACCACGGGAAAGCTCGCGCCGTAGGGCTTGCCGGTTGCGCGATCGATGCTCATCGGCCCGGTCGAGCCGAAGCACGAACCGAAGTTGTTCACGCCGATCACGAAGAAGCGATTGGTATCGAGCGGCTTGCCCGGGCCGACCATGTTGTCCCACCAGCCGACGTTCTTCGAATCGTCCGCATAGACGCCCGCGACGTGATGCGACGCGTTCAGCGCGTGGCACACGAGCACCGCGTTCGAGCGCGCGGCGTTCAGCTCGCCGTATGTTTCGACGACGAGTTCGTAATCGCCGAGCGAACTGCCGCTCTGCAAGACGAGCGGCGCCTGGAAGTGCAAGGTTTGGGGACTGACGATGCCGATCGATTCCATTCATTCCGCCTTTGACGAAAGCGGCTAAACGGTGTCGGCTGGGCGCGGAGCATGGGCGCGGCTGACGACCTCTTTAGCCGCATTTATAGTGAACCGCGGGGCATGGCCCTGGGTTCGCGCGCCCGCAATCGAGTCAGCAAATCGGCGCGTGTTTGAATTCAGTTGAGCGATGAAGTATAGCGGAAAACGTCATAAGGCCGTCAATCGCGGCGATGCCCGATGTTGACAACGATGCGGCCCCGTTCGGACCGCGAAGCGATCTTTCGCGCGTTCGCGTTCAGGATCGCGCGGCGACTCGCCCGAGCGCGCGGCCGCGCATGCCGAGCGAGAGCGCACGCAGCGACTTCACCGTGCGATCCACGTAATGCGGCCTGCCCGCGCCCGCCATGCGCACCGACACCGCGCCGGTCGACGTGCGCGCCACCGGCAGATGCCCGACGATCCACACGGTGCGAATGCCGAGCCGCCGATAGCGCTTCAGATGCCCGCGCGTGTCTTCCACGAGAATCGCGTCTTCGAGGCGCACGTGCGCGCGGCGCATGGCGCGGCGAAGCATCGGCGCATCGGGTTTGGCGCGCCAGCGGTCGCCTTCGCGCATGTCCTCGATGGCGATCACGCGCTCGAAGAGCCGCTCGATGCCCAGTTCCGCCAGCACCGCGCGCGCATACACGGACGGCCCGTTGGTCAGCACGATCTTGCGCCCCGGCAGCGCGCGCAGCATGCGTCCGATGCCGCGTTCGGCGCGCAGCATCGACGGAAGATCGGAGAACGTATGGACGACGTGAAGGAAGTCGGCGGCATCGACGCCATGATGCTTCACGAGCCCGAGCAGCGCCGCGCCGTAACGCAGCGTATAGCCGACGCGCAGCCGGTTCGCCTCGTCGATGTCCACGCCGAGCCGGTCGATGATGTACTGCGTCATCGCGCGATTGATGGCCGGAAAAACCTGATGCGACGCGTGATGCAGCGTGTTGTCGAGGTCGAAGAGCCAGACGGGGCCGCGCGCTTTGGCGAGGCGTCGGCGGGACGGGCGATGCGCGGTCATATGAGAAAACGCCCGCGTTCGGGCGGGCGTTGGAGAAGCGGGAGAACGCTCAATGCGAGCGGATCATCGTGCCGAACGGCTGCTCGGTCAGGATTTCGAGCAGCACCGAATGCTCGATGCGCCCGTCAATGATATGCACCGAGCGCACGCCGCTCTTCGCCGCATCCAGCGCCGACGAAATCTTCGGGAGCATGCCGCCGGAGATGGTGCCGTCGGCGAAGAGCGCGTCGATTTCGCGCGCGGAAAGGTCCGTCAGCAGGTTGCCTTCCTTGTCCATCACGCCGGGGATGTTCGTCATCATGACGAGCTTTTCCGCGTTCAGCACCACGGCCAGCTTGCCCGCGACCAAATCCGCGTTGATGTTGTACGACAGGCCGTCTTCGCCGAAGCCGATAGGCGAGATGACGGGAATGAACGCGTCGTCCTGCAGCGCCTTCACGACGGCCGGATTGATGGATTCCACTTCGCCCACTTGCCCGATGTCGATGAATTCGCCGGGGTTGTCGCGGTCCGGCATCATGAGCTTGCGCGCGTGGATGAGGCCGCCGTCCTTGCCGGTCAGCCCGACCGCGTGACCGCCGAAATGATTGATGAGCGTGACGATGTCCTGCTGCACTTCGCCGCCGAGCACCCATTCGACGACTTCCATCGTCTCTTCGTCGGTGACGCGCATGCCCTGGATGAAGGTGCCCTGCTTGCCGATCTTCTTCAGCGCCTGATCGATCTGCGGGCCGCCGCCGTGGACGATCACCGGATTGATGCCGACCAGTTTCAGCAGGATCACGTCGCGCGCGAAGCCTTGCTTCAGGCGCTCCTCGGTCATTGCGTTGCCGCCGTATTTGATCACGACCGTCTTGCCGTGATACTGACGAATATAAGGCAGCGCCTCGGCCAAAATTTCAGCCTTCAGGGTAGGCGCGATCTGCGTGAGGTCGGGAAGGTCGGACATGGCGGCAGTCGAGGCAAAGAGCGTTTAAACACGCCGAATTGTACAGGACTGACGCAACGCAACAGATTCGTTTTCCCGCGACGCCGACACGTTTTCCGGCGGTGCCGCCGGCGTGCGATCATCGCTGATATCTGCCTGTTGTCACGAATACGTCACGACGATGAACATGGACTCCGCACGCGAACCGCTGCGCGCAGACGGCGCACTCGTCTGCGTGCGCTGCGGCGCGCGTTTTCGATGCGGCTCGCTCGCCGGCGATAACGCGTGCTGGTGTGCGGCGCTGCCCGCGCTGCCGCTCGATCGCTTGCGGCCCGGCGAATCCTGCCTGTGCCGCGCATGCCTCGCGGCGGAGATCGAGATGACGCGCGACTCAGATTGCGATTAGCAGAGCGTGTGCCGCGCAAGGTGCGACAAATCGCGCCATCGGCGGTTTTGCGGTGCGCGCAAGCGGGATAATGCCGCATGGAACACCAACGCCGGCACGCGCCCGAGCGGCCCGGCACGCAATCGACGGAACATGCATCGCATAACCAACACCGGACGCGTCAACCTGGGCCATCTCTTCTGGCTTCGCTCGCTCGCGATCATCGGCCAGTTGTCGACCATCGCGGTCGTGCAGATTTTTTATGGCGCGAAGCTCCCGTTGCCGGCCATGCTGCTCGTCATCGCGCTCGAAATGGTCTTCAACGGGCTGACGTGGCTGCGCGTCGCGCGGGCGCGGCCCGAGACGAATCTCGAACTGTTCGGCCAGATGTGCGTGGATCTCGGCGCGCTCTCCGCGTTGCTCTTTCTGTCCGGCGGCGCGACGAATCCGTTCGTGACGCTGTATCTGCCGTCGCTCGCGATCGCGGCCGCGATTCTGCCGTGGACGATGATGACCTGCCTCGCGCTCTTCGCCGTCGCCTGTTACGCGCTCCTCAGCTACAACTACGTGCCGCTCAATATCGAGAATCCGGCCAATCTCTTCGACTATTTCCGCACCGGCCTGTGGGTCAACTTCATGGTGAGCGTGGGGCTGATCGGCTGGTTCGTGGCGCGCATGTCGCGGGCGCTGCGCGTGCGCGACGCCGCGCTCGCCGATGCCCAGCAGCGCCATCTGCGCGACGAACGCGCCGTCGCGCTCGGCGTGCAGGCCGCGACCGTCGCGCATGAGATGGGCACGCCGCTTTCGACCATCGCGATGCTGTCCGAAGAACTCCGCGATGCCGCCGCGCACGACCGCAACCTCGCGCCGTATTCCGCCGACTTCGAACTGCTCGAACAGCAGATGGCGCTGTGCACGTCGGCGCTCGCGCGTCTGCGCAGCCGGGCGAGCGGGCCGTCGACCCGGCAGGCGCTCGACGAGTGGCTGGCGAGCTTCATCGAGCAATGGCGGCTGCGTCATCCGCAGGTGAAGTTCAGGCAGGTGGCCGACACGCCGGCGAGCGCGTCGATCGACGATGCCGTGGCCGTCGGCCAGATTCTCACCATTCTGCTCGACAACGCCGCGCGCGCGAGCAGCGAGTTCGTGTCGCTGGAAGCTGCGGCGGAGAAGATCGACGGCGCGCGATATGTGCGCTTCGAAGTCCACGATCGCGGGCCGGGCATTCCGCCCGCGCTGCGCGCGTCGCTGGGCGCGGGTCCGGTCGACAGCACGCAGGGCGGCCACGGCGTCGGGCTGTATCTGGCGTTCGCGGCGGCGGCGCGCCTCGGCGGGTCCATCGAACTGTTCGCGGGCGAGCCGCGCGGCACGCGGGCCGTACTGCGGGTGCCGGATCGCGGGGCGGTCGGGGCGTCGGTTCAGCCGGCGCGCACGGAATCGAGCGGCGCGGCGTGAAATCGAATGCGGCAACCGAGTATGGCATGACACCGGACACGCGCCACGGCGCCGACTCCGGCAAAAAAGGAGAAACGAAAATGAGCGACACCAACTTTCTGATCATCGACGACGACGAAGTTTTCGCCGGCATTCTCGCGCGCGGGCTGGTGCGGCGCGGCTACACCCCGCATCAGGCGCACAACGCCGACGAAGCGATCAAGCTCGCCAATCAGCACAAGTTCGGCCAGATCACGGTCGACCTGCATCTCGGCAACGATTCCGGCCTGCGCCTCGTCGCGCCGCTGCGCGATCTGCAGCCGGACGCGCGCATTCTCGTGCTGACGGGTTACGCGAGCATCGCGACGGCGGTGCAGGCGGTGAAGGACGGCGCGGACAATTACCTCGCGAAGCCCGCGAATGTCGAATCGATTCTTCTCGCGCTGCACGAAGAAGCGAGCGAACAGACCGCCGAGGAAGCCATCGAGAACCCGACGCTGCTCTCAGTCGCGCGGCTCGAGTGGGAGCACATTCAGCGGGCGCTCGCGGAGAATCACGGCAATATTTCGGCGACGGCGCGCGCGCTCAATATGCATCGGCGTACGTTGCAGCGGAAGCTGGCGAAGAAGCCCGTGCGGCAATAAGTGATTCGCGCGAGAAAGAGAAGAGCGTCTTGCGCGATAACGGCGACGACCGCGCGGACGCAAAACAGAGCGCACAAAAAAAGAACCGCCCAAGCCGGGGAACGAGGGCGGTAATCGGAGAGTTGCAACGACTACGTGCATATACATGGAGGCATGCACCCGGAAAGCATACGTTGCCTGGTTGCGCCCTAATATACGATTAATCCTAAAGCTAGGATGTCTCCTAGGTCATTGCGCTTAGTCAAGTAAAAGACGCGCCCATCCGTTTCATCGCCGCCGATATATTCGGTATCAACGCTCAAGTAACACGGTTCGAGCGCCGTAATGCCTCCCTGTGCGCGAACGATGTTTCGCGCGGCGCCGCTTGCGGAGCGTTCAGCAAATCGCTGCCGCCCGCATTCTGGTTACGAAATGGGAGACATTGATGAAATGGTTTGATCGCCTGTCCGTGCTCAACAAGCTGCTGCTGTCCTTCGCGGTCGTGATCGTTTTCACGGCGTGCGTGGGCGGCACCGGCATCGTTGGGCTGGCGAAGATGAACGCTCTGATCGAGGAAATCGGCGATCGGCATATGGACGGCCTGTACTGGGTCGAGGAAGTCAACAAGCACAAGCTCAACACCGATCTCGCCGCCGCGAACCTCACGTTCGCCGACGATGCCGGCAAGCAGAAGCTCAAGCAAGGCATGGCTGAATCGCTCGCCGCGATGCATCGCGCGTTCGAGCACATGCGTCCGACGATCATTTCCGCCGACGGCCTCGCGCTCTACGAAGCCGCGAGCCGGTCGGTCGGCGCGTGGGAAGACATCGTGCAGATGCAGATGGGCACGAAGCCGATGCCCGTCGATGTCGATCAAATGGGGCTGATCGCGCGCGCGATCGACGCGAGCGAGAAGGCGCGCGATTCCCTCGAGCGTCTCGCGGACTTCAAGCGCAAGCGTGCAACCGATTCCCGCGACAACGCGGCGTCCGAATACGAATCGATGCGCGTCGTGATGCTCGCGCTCGTGCTCGGCGCGGTCGCGGCGGGCGCGTTGCTCGCGGTGCTGATCGGCAGGCGGCTCGCCGCGCAGCTCGGCGGCGAACCGGCGTATGCGGCGCAGATTGCGAATCGCATCGCGGAAGGCGACCTCAGCGCGCGCGTCACGACGCGTCCCGGCGACGACACCAGCATGCTGCATAGCTTAGGCAACATGAGCGACAAGCTCGCGGCGATCGTCGGCGGAATTCGTCACGCGAGCGAGTCGATTCTGTGCGCGTCGCGCGAAATCGCGCAGGGCAACACCGATCTCTCGCAGCGCACGGAGCAGCAGGCGGCGTCGCTGGAAGAAACGGCGTCGAGCATGGAGCAACTGACCGCGACCGTGCGCCAGAACGCGAGCAACGCCGACGAAGCGAGCGGTCTTGCGCGCGGCGCGTCGGATGTGTCGGTGCGGGGCAGCGCGCTCGTCGGCGAGGTCGTCGACAACATGCGCGAGCTGGCCGCTGGCTCGAAGCGCATGACGGACATCATCGCGGTGATCGAAGGCATCGCGTTCCAGACGAACATTCTCGCGCTGAACGCGGCCGTGGAAGCGGCGCGCGCGGGCGAGGAAGGACGCGGATTCGCGGTCGTCGCGGGCGAAGTGCGGTCGCTCGCGCAGCGCAGCGCGACATCGGCGAAGGAAATCAAGGAGCTGATCGAAGCGTCGACGGCGCGCGTGGACCGAGGCGCGGCGATTGCGGAGAACGCGGGCGCGACGATGTCCGAGGTCACGGAGGCCGTGCAGCGCGTCACCGACATCATGGGGCAGATTTCGGCGGCATCGCATGAACAGAGCGCGGGCATCGAGCAAGTGAACCGCGCGGTGGCGCAGATGGATCAGGTGACGCAGCAAAACGCGGCGCTCGTCGAGCAGGCAGCGGCGGCGGCGGGCGCGATGGCCGATCAGGCCGAGCAGTTGAAGGGCGCGGTGGCGGTGTTTCAGGTGGCGGGGCGCGGCTGAGGCGGCGAGCGATCGGCGCGGGGATTCGCGCACGCGCGTTCGCCGCGCGATGACGACACTCCGCGCCGTTCCCGCTACCACGCCGAATAAACCCGCAAAATCCCCCAACACCCCGCAAGCGACACGTAATTTCGCTTCGCTTGCCACGCTCAACCCCACTCCGTACACTCGCGCCTGTTCAAAGATCGCCAAGAAGGAGCGTCACGCATGTCCGATTCCTATTTCCCGCGCTGGCCCGTCCAGCCGGATGCGCAAGGCGGCCGTGTCGTCGCGCCCGACGAGCGGCTGCCCTGGCCGCAGATGATCGCGATGGGCGTGCAGCACGTCGTCGCGATGTTCGGCTCGACCGTGCTCGCGCCGCTGCTCATGGGCTTCGATCCGAACCTGTGCATCTTCATGTCGGGCATCGGCACGCTGTTGTTCTTCGTGCTGGTCGGCGGGCGCGTGCCGAGTTACCTCGGTTCGAGCTTCGCGTTCATCGGCCTCGTGATCGCGGTCACGGGCTATGGCGGTCACGGTCCGAACATGAACATTGCCGTCGCGCTCGGCGGGATCATCGCGTGCGGCGTGGCTTACGCGATCATCGGGCTGATCGTCGCGGCGGTCGGCACGAAATGGATCGAAACGCTGATGCCGCCGGTCGTCACCGGATCGATTGTCTGCGTGATCGGGCTGAATCTCGCGCCGATCGCCGTGAAAGGCGTGAGCGGCAGCAACTTCGATTCGTGGCTGGCGCTCGTCACCGTGCTGTGCGTGGGCGGCGTCGCGGTGTTCGCGCGCGGCATGGCGCAGCGGCTGCTCATTCTGATCGGCCTCGCGATCGCGTACATCATCTACGCCGTGCTGACGAACGGCATGGGCATGGGCAAGCCGATCGACTTCTCGGTCGTCTCGAACGCGGCGTGGTTCGGCATGCCGCACTTCACCGCGCCGGTCTTCAATGCGCAGGCGATGACGCTGCTCGCGCCCATCGCGATCATTCTCGTCGCGGAGAATCTCGGCCACATCAAGGCGGTCGGCGCGATGACCGGACGCAGCCTCGACAAGTACATCGGCCGCGCGTTCATCGGCGACGGCCTCGCGACCATCGTGTCCGGCTTCGCCGGCGGCACGGGCGTGACGACGTACGCGGAAAACATCGGCGTGATGGCGGTCACGAAGATCTATTCGACGCTCGTCTTCGTGATCGCGGCGCTCTTCGCGATCGTGCTCGGCTTCTCGCCGAAGTTCGGCGCGGTGATCCAGACGATTCCCGGCCCGGTGCTGGGCGGCGTGTCGATCGTCGTGTTCGGGCTGATCGCGGTGACGGGCGCGCGCATCTGGGTCGTCAACAAGGTGGACTTCTCGGACAACCGCAATCTGATCGTCGCGGCGGTGACGCTCGTGCTCGGCGCGGGCGATTTCACGCTCAAGCTCGGCGGCTTCGCGCTCGGCGGAATCGGAACCGCCACGTTCGGCGCGATCATTTTCTACGCGCTGTTGCGGCGGCGCGGATCGGGCGTGGTCTGAGGCGTTTCCAGCAGGCTGTATCGCGCGCGTCGCACGGCGCGCGCGAAGTTTTTCCTTTCCTCGCCGACGTTCGCCGGCAAACTTCCCAAGTCTGACATCAGCAACGCGCCGTGCAGTCGCATGCGACTGTATTAAGCGTTTACCCTTCGCTTCATTTCGGATAAATCGGGTACGACGCTTTAATTGTTGCCCGGTATAGTCGTTTCGCTGGCGTCTAGCCGCATTTCCAATCGAATGCCTTACAAAAGGCTTCGTTTTATATTGTTAGGCATCCGAATCAAAGGCCGGTGAAAAGACGCGCGGTGCGAATGCACGCCGTTTCGTCCGCGTCGGCCGATGAATCTGGTTGCCCTGCGAGGCAGCACGCGAAAGGAGTTCGAATTGTCGACAAGTAATCGATCGAGCAAGCAAGCGGATGTGACGCGCAACCAGCCGCGCAGACCCGAGACGGCGCCGGGCATCCCGTTTTTCGCGACGACGGCCTTCGCGGTCGCTGCGCTGATCGTCGCGAACAACGGCTACGCCCAGTCGGTCACCGTGGGAACCGGGGCGCACGCCAATAGCCTCAACGGTGGCTATATCAGCGGCGTTGCCATCGGCATCGGCGCGAATGCCGATTCGAGTGCGCCAGCCACTTCCGGCTCGTCTCCCGTTGCCATCGGCATCAACTCCGATGCCAGCGGGACCGGTTCGCAGGTCGCCATCGGCGATCTGGCGGTGGCCACCGGCACGAATTCCATTGCGATCGGCGGCCATCCGTATTCGACGGGCACGTCCGCGACCGGTGATTATTCCGTGGCGCTCGGTGCGTCGTCGAACGCCAGCGGGTACGGTTCGCTCGCATTCGGCGGCGATGCGACCTCGGGCGCGACTGCATCGGCGCAATACGCGATCGCGTTCGGCGCGCAGGCGACGGCATCGCAGACCAACGCGACGGCCATCGGCACCGGGGCGCAGGCGAACGGTGCGAACGCATCGGCTATCGGCACGGGCGCGCAGGCGAACAGCGCGAGTGCGACGGCCATCGGCACCGGAGCGGTCGCGAACAACGCGAACGATATCGCGCTCGGCACCGGAAGCGTGACGTCGGCGGCGGTCGGCACGTCGTCGGCGAATCTGCTCGGCCAGACTTACGACTTCGCCGGAGCCACGCCGACGAGCACGGTCAGCATCGGCGATGCCGGCGCGGAGCGCACGCTGACCAATCTCGCGGCAGGCCGGATCAGCGCGACGAGCACTGATGCGGTCAACGGTTCGCAACTGAACGCGACCAATCTGGCGCTCGCGGCCGAAGACACCAAGGTGGACAGCTTCGGCGGAAGCACGGCGGCGGCGCTGGGCGGCGGCGCGGCCTACGATGCATCGACCGGCGCGATCAGCGCGCCGAGCTACAGCGTGTACGGGCAGACGCAGAACAACGTCGGCGGGGCGCTCGCCGCGTTGCAGAACGATGCACCGATTCAGTATTCATCGGCCGCTGCGCCGACGGTCGGCCTGGGCGCATCGGGCGCAGTATCGAACGATGTGACACTCGTCGGTCCGAACGCCGGTTCGCCGGTCACGCTGCACAACGTGGCGGCAGGCGTCGCGGCGACGGATGCGGTCAACGTCTCGCAACTCGATACGCTCGGCGGCAGCACAGCGTCGGCGTTGGGCGGCGGCGCGGCCTACGATGCATCGACGAACACGATCAGCGCGCCGAGTTACACCGTGTACGGTCAAACGCAGAACAACGTGGGCGGAGCGATCGCCGCGCTGCAGAACAACGCGCCGATTCAATATTCGACAGCCGCCGCGCCGACAGTCGGATTAGGCGCATCGGGCGCAGTATCGAACGATGTAACGCTCGTCGGTCCGAACGCCGGTTCGCCGGTCGCGCTGCATAACGTGGCGGCGGGCGTCGCGGCGACCGATGCGGTCAACGTCTCCCAACTCGATACGCTCGGCGGCAGCACAGCGTCGGCGTTGGGCGGCGGCGCGGCCTACGATCCATCGACGAGCACAATCAGCGCGCCGAGTTACAGCGTGTATGGACAGACGCAGAACAGCGTTGGCGGAGCGATCGCCGCGTTGCAGAACAATGCGCCGATTCAATACTCGACAGCCGCCGCGCCGACGATCGGACTGGGTGCATCGGGCACGCCGGTGTCGAACGACGTAACGCTCGTCGGTCCGAACACCGGATCGCCGGTCGCGCTGCACAACGTCGCGGCGGGCGTATCCGCGACCGATGCCGTCAACGTCTCGCAACTCGACTACGCGATGAACACGGCCGCGAACATGTGGGTCACCGCGAATCCGGCGACGTACGTGAAGCCGACGGCCAGCGGCACCGACGCGTTGTCGGCGGGCAGCGGCAGCGTCGCATCGGGGATGCAAAGCACGGCGCTCGGAACGGGCGCGACGGCGAGCGCGAGCAATTCGGTCGCGCTCGGCGCGGGTTCGGTGGCCGACGAAGCGAACACGGTATCGGTAGGTTCGACAGACGACACGCGCCGCGTCACCAACGTCGCGCCGGGCATCAATGGCACGGATGCCGTGAACGTGAATCAACTGAACGCGGGACTCGGCCATCTGCAAACGCAGATCGACGACAACCTTAAAAAATCGTACGCAGGCACGGCCGCCGCGATCGCGATCGCCGGTCTGCGTTACGACGACCGCGCCGGAAAGATCTCGGCGGCGGCTGCGGCCGGCTACTACCACAATCAGGCGGGTCTTGCGATCGGCATCGGCGGTACATCCCAGAACGAACTGTGGCGATGGAACGGCGGCCTCACGGTGACCACCACGTCATCGTCGGAAGTCGGCGGCGTGATCGGCGTGTCGCGCACGCTCAATTGAAGGGAAGTCGACCGTGCCAGCATGATCTGATGTGACGCTTTCGAGTGTCGCCAGATGCAAACCATCACGGATGCAGACACGTTATTTGATTAGGAATTCGAATTTAACGATGTCTGCATGGTCGCGATTTGATTTTGGCGTGCCAGTCGCGCGCGGGGAATCTGAAATGAAGAGAAGACCAGTACAGAACAAGATCGTCAAGGCGGAATGCGTGCCGCCGATATCGTCCTGCCCGCGCGTCGAGGGCGTCATGTCGATGCGGATTTTGAGCGTGATGGCTTTCTCGGCAGCGGGCTTGATGCTGTCGAGCGAAGGCCACGCGACGGCTGTCGGCCCCGGCGCGGATGCAACGGCCGGTGGCGTTGCTATCGGCCAGGTCGCGCAGGCGCTGTCTCCGGGCGCGTCTCCGGTCGCCATCGGCCCGATGGCTCAGGCCAACGGAAGCGCTTCGCAAGTGGCCATCGGCGACCAGGCCGTGGCAAGCGGGACCAACGCGATTGCTATCGGCGGTCATCCGTATTCCGCGGGCACGTCCGCGACCGGCGACTATTCCGTGGCGCTCGGTGCGTCGTCGAACGCCAGCGGATACGGTTCGCTTGCATTCGGCGGCGATGCGACCTCGGGCGCGACTGCATCGGCGCAATACGCGATCGCGTTCGGCGCGCAGGCGACGGCATCGCAGGTGAATGCGACGGCCATCGGCACCGGGGCGCAGGCGAACGGCGCGAACGCATCGGCCATTGGAACGGGCGCGCAGGCGAACAGTGCAAGCGCGACGGCCATCGGCACCGGGGCGGTCGCCAGTAACGCGAACGACATCGCGCTCGGCACGGGAAGCGTGACGTCGGCGGCGGTCGGCACGTCGTCGGCGAATCTGCTCGGCCAGAACTACGACTTCGCCGGAGCGACGCCGACGAGCACGGTCAGCATCGGCGACGCCGGCGCGGAACGCACGCTCACCAATCTCGCGGCAGGCCGGATCAGCGCGACGAGCACTGATGCGGTCAACGGTTCGCAACTGAACGCGACCAATCTCGCGCTCGCGGCCGAAGACGCCAAGGTCGACGCGTTCGGCGGAAGCACGGCGGCGGCGCTGGGCGGCGGCGCGGCCTACGATCCGTCGACCGGCGCGATCAGCGCGCCGAGCTACAGCGTGTACGGGCAGACGCAGAACAACGTCGGCGGGGCGATCGCGGCGTTGCAGAACAATGCGCCGATTCAGTATTCATCGGCCGCTGCGCCGACCGTGGGCTTGGGCGCATCGGGCGTGCCGGTATCGAACGATGTGACGCTCGTCGGTCCGAACGCCGGTTCGCCGGTCACGCTGCACAACGTGGCGGCAGGCGTCGCGGCGACCGATGCCGTCAACGTCTCGCAACTCGATACGCTCGGCGGCAGCACAGCGTCGGCGCTAGGCGGCGGCGCGGCTTACGATGCATCGACGAACACGATCAGCGCGCCGAGTTACACCGTGTACGGTCAGACGCAGAACAACGTGGGCGGCGCGATCGCCGCTTTGCAGAGCAATGCGCCGATTCAATATTCATCGGCCGCTGCGCCAACGGTGGGCTTGGGCGCATCGGGCGCAGTATCGAACGATGTAACGCTCGTCGGTCCGAACGCCGGTTCGCCGGTCGCGCTGCATAACGTGGCGGCGGGCGTCGCGGCGACCGATGCGGCGAACGTCTCGCAACTCAGCGCGCTCGGTAGCAGCACAGCAACCGCGCTGGGCGGCGGCGCGGCCTACGATGCATCGACGAATACGGTTAGCGCGCCGAGCTATACCGTCTACGGTCAGACGCAGAACAATGTTGGCGGAGCGATCGCCACGTTGCAGAACAACGCGCCGATTCAATATTCGACAGCCGCCGCGCCGACGATCGGCCTCGGTGCATCGAGCGCAGTGTCGAACGACGTAACGCTCGTCGGTCCGAATGCCGGATCGCCGGTCGCGCTGCACAACGTCGCGGCGGGCGTATCCGCGACCGATGCCGTCAACGTCTCGCAACTCGACTACGCGATGAACACGGCCGCGAACATGTGGGTCACCGCGAATCCGGCGGCGTACGTGAAGCCGACGGCCAGCGGCACCGACACGTTGTCGGCGGGCAGCGGCAGCGTCGCGTCGGGGACGCAAAGCACGGCGCTCGGAACGGGCGCGACGGCGAGCGCGAACAACTCCGTCGCGCTCGGCGCGGGTTCGGTGGCCGACGAAGCGAACACGGTATCGGTTGGATCGGCGGACAACACGCGCCGCGTCACCAACGTCGCACCGGGCATCAATGGCACGGATGCGGTGAACGTGAATCAACTGAACGCAGGGCTTGGCCATCTGCAAACACAGATCGACGACAACCTTAAAAAATCGTACGCAGGCACGGCCGCCGCAATCGCGATCGCCGGTCTGCGCTACGACGACCGCGCCGGAAAGATCTCGGCGGCGGCTGCGGCCGGATGCTTCCACAGCAAAGTGGGCATCGCGATCGGCCTCGGCGGAACATCGGACAACGGCCTGTGGCGCGTGAGCGGTGGCGTCACGATGACGGCTACATCGTCGCCCGATGTCGGCGCGGCGATCGGCGTCACGCGGCTCTTCTGATCGAAGCCGGAAAGAGCGGACGGAGCGCCCGCCGCTCTTTCCCGGCGAATCACGTCGTCATTCCCCGCTTGCGATTCACAATCGCCGTCTCCGACAGATCGATCTCGCGCATCAGCTTGTTCAACGTCTCGTCGTTGATGGCCTGATCGCTCCGCAATCGCAGCAGTTCCGCGCGCTCGGCCCGCAGCGCGGCCATCTTGAGCCGCGTTTCCACGATCTCGCTCTTCTTCGCGGCCACGCGCGGCGCTTCGTCGTCGCCGAGCGATTCCAGCCGCCGCCGGTACATGCTCATCACGCGCGCGGTCGAATCGGCGCAACGCGCGGACGCCGCTTCGTCCATTTGCTCGATGAGCACGTCGTGCGTATCGTCGATCGCGCGAATCGCCGCCTGCGCCGCGCGGCGGCGCGCCAGGCGTTCCTCCGCGGCGTGCGGATTGCGCTCGCGTTTCGCGCCGCGCAGCATCACCGGCAATCCGACGACGGCCACCAGCAGCGACACCAGAATCACCGCCGACGCGATGAAAATCGCCAGATCGCGACCGGCGAGCGGCGCGCCGTTGTCGAGCGTGACCGGCAGCGACAGCACGCCCGCGAGCGTGACCGCGCCGCGCACGCCGCCGATGGTCGTCATCGCGAGCGTGCGAAAGCCGGGCGCCGCGCTCTCGATCCCCGACTTCGCCGCGCTGCGGCTCGCGAACCATCGCAGGCAATAGACCCACACGAAGCGCAGCGCATACAGCGCGATCACCGTCGCGAATACATAGCCGATCAGCATGCCGACGCGCGCGTTGCCGTCGCGATGCGCTTCGACCAGCGCCCGCCCGATGATGTGCGGCAACTGCAGCCCGAGCAGCAGGAACACCATGCCGTTGAAGACGAACTCGATCATCGTCCACGTGCTCGTCATGCGCACGCGCACCGAACTCGGAATGCTGTCGCGCAGGCTCTGGATGTTCATCATCATTCCCGCCGACACCGCCGCCAGAATGCCCGAGCAGCCCGCGCGCTCGGCGATCACATACGCGGCGAACGGAATCAGCACGGTGAGGATGACGCCGGCGGCGGGATCGTCGTCGTCGGAAACCTTGAAGAGGCGCGCCGGAATCTCCGTGACGGCATAGCTGATCGCCGCGCCGATCACGAGCCCGCCCGCCGCGATGATGACGAAGCTGATCGCCGCCGCCTGCAGCGAAAACACGCCCGTGAGCGCCGCCGCGATCGCGAACTTCAGCGCGACGAGACCGGACGCGTCGTTCATCAACGCTTCGCCTTCGAGAATGTGCATGAGGTTCGCCGGAATGCGATTGCGCCCGGCGATGCCCGTCAGCGCGACGGCATCGGTGGGCGAGAGCACGGCCGCGAGCGCGAACGCGACGGGCAGCGGCATCTCCGGAATCAGCCAGTGCAGGAAGTAGCCGAGCGCGCCCACGGTGATGAACACGAGCCCGAGCGCGAGCATGAGAATGGCGCGGCGCTGCATGTACAGCTCGCGCTTCGGAATGCGCCAGCCGTCCGCGAACAGCAGCGGCGGAATGAAGAGCAGCATGAAGAGTTCGGGATCGAACGTGACGTGCAGCCCGAAGCCCGGCCACGCGAGCATCGCGCCGATGGCGATCTGGATCAGCGGAAGCGGCAGCTTGACCGGCAACAGCGAGAGGCCGACGCCCGACAGCGCCACGATCATCAGCAGAATGAGAACGGTAAAGACAATTTCCATGCGTGCAATGAGAAACACGGAACGCGCGCGCGTCCGTTTCGCTTTTCTATACGGGATGTGGCGAAAGTTTAGCCGCTCATTTCGCCGATGACATTCCCGGCGGCGCACCGATGCGGTGCGCGTGCATCCGCAAATCGCTTGCCCGCGGTGCATGCGGCGCGCAAAACGCCTACGAATGCGATGCCGTCGCGAGCATGGACATTGCTTTATCCATCGTCACGGGACACGAGACTCCCGGCTTCATCACCGAGGGCTGTTCATGAAGACGACATCGAGCGGGACCGGCGCGGGGCCGGTGCAACGGATCGCCATCGGGCGCGCGCAGGCGAGGGTAACGACATGGTGATCGCCAACCCCGAGAAAACGACGATTTCCGCGCGCAGCTTCGAACTGGGCGTGATGTCGGGCCTCGACCGTTATTCCGTCGAACACGGCGAGTGGACGCTGTCGAGCGTGTTTCAGCCGGTGTTCAGCCTTTCGCACATGCGCGCGGTCGGCTACGAAGGATTGCTGCGCGCGCACGATGCGCTGGATCGTCCCGTGCCGCCCGTCGATGTGTTCGGGCAGGCGGCGCGCGTCGGCGAGGCTTTGCAGATCGACCGGCTCGCGCAGGCGCTGCATCTCGAGAACTTCAAGATGCTCGGCGCCGAGACCGAATGGCTCTTTCTGAACGTGCATCCCGGCGCGCTCACGGAGCCGTATCACGCGGCCGCGCTGCTCGCGAATCTCAAGCGCCTGCATATCGAGCCGCGACGCGTCGTGCTCGAAGTGCTGGAGCAGAGTGCCGAGGACATCGAGCGGCTCGCGCAGGCGGTGCAGCAGTTTCGCGATCACGGCTTTCTCATCGCGCTCGACGATTTCGGCGCGGGGCATACGAACATCGAACGAATCTGGCAACTCGATCCGGATATCGTGAAGCTCGATCGCGTGATGCTCTCGCACGCGGGCCACAACGTTCACGCGCCGCTGTCCGAACGCACGATCAAGCAGCGGCGCAACATGGAGGCGGTGCTGTCGGGCATCGTTTCGCTGCTGCACGAGGCGGGCAAGCTCGTGTTGATAGAAGGCGTCGAGACGGAGCACGAAGCGCAGCTTGCGCTCGCGAGCGGCGCCGACTTCGTGCAGGGCTTTTTCTTCGCGCGGCCGCATCCCGGTCTGGCCGATGGCGCGCACGCGCAGACCATCATCAGCGATCTGACCGAGCGCTACCGCCTGCAAACCGAAGCGCGCGAGCGGCGCGTCGCGACGCGGCTTCAGCCCTACGTGCGCGCGTTCGAACGCGCGGCGGAGCGGCTCGCGGCGGGCGAACCGCTCGACGAAGTCTGCTGGAATTTCCTCGCGCTCGATAACGCCGCGCGCTGCTTTCTGCTCGATCAGAACGGCCGGCAGTCGGGCCGCAACGTGGTGTTGCGCGCGGATCGCGCCGCGCACGAAGCGCGCTTTTTGCCGCTCGTCGATGCGCAGGGCGCGAACTGGCTGCGTCGTCCGTACTTTCGCGCGGCGCTCGGCGACCCCGAGCGCGTGCATGTGACGAAGCCGTATCTGTCGATCAACGAGGCGATGCCGTGCGTCACGCTGTCCGTGGAGACGCGCTCGCAAGGCAAGCGCTGCGTGCTGTGCGGCGACATCGACTGGCTTGCCGACGACGACGAAGTCTGATCATTTCGCGACCACGACCGGAATGCCCTTGAGCGACGACGCGCCTTTCATCGTATCGATGGCGGCGCGCACCGCGTCGCCCGTCGCCGCTTCGATGCGAAGCCGCGCGGCGATGTCGCGTTCGCTGCGCTTGACCATCGCGACGTTCGCGAGCTTCACGTGACCGTAGCCGCGCACTTTCTCGAACAGCGCGGCCAGTGATTGCACGTCCTTGGCGTTCGCGGTGTCGAGCGTGGCGAGCGCGCGTTGCATCGTGATTTCATAGTCGCGCGCGAGTTGCCGTTCCATGCGGCGTTCGAGCGTCTTGCCGAACGGATCGAGCGCCGTGCCGCGCAGCGCGCGCACTTTCGTCAGCGCGCCGAACACGGGCCACATCCACTGGCCGAAGGTCTTCTTCTTCGGCACGCCGCCGTGCGAGAGAACCGGCGGCGCGAGATTGAACTTCACGGTGTAATCGCCGCCGGGCGCGCCTTCGAATTGCGCGGCGAGCGCGGCGCGAAACGCCGGGTCCGCGTGCAGGCGCGCGACTTCGTATTCGTCCTTCACCGCGAGCAGCTTGTAGAACGTGATCGCGATGGCGCGCTTCACGTCTTCATTCGCCGATGCCTTCTCAAGCAGCGAACGATACCGCTCCACGTACTTCGCGCCGCCATAAGCGAGCAGCCGTTCCTCGCGATCGCGGATGAGATCGGCGAGCGGCATCTCGGCCATCGCGACGCGCTTCGGCTGCGCGGATGCCGCGAGCGCATCGAGCGCGCTCATGTCCGCCGCCGCGAGACGGCCGATGGCGAACGCCAGCTTGTTCGCCGATACCGCGACGTTGTTCAATTCGAGCGCCCGCATCAGCGCGCCGAACGACACCGGCACGAGGCCGAGCTGCCACGCAAAGCCGAGCATCAGAATGTTCGCGCCGATGGTATCGCCGAGAAAGCGCGCCGCGAGCGATTGCGCGTCGCACGTGCGCAGCGCATCGGCGGCGTTCGGGCCGGCGGCGTGGCGCATCTTGTCGACGAGGGCATCGGCATGAAGATTCGCGTCGGGGTTCTGCACGAAGGTCGCGTTCGGAATCGCGTGCGTGTTCACGACGATCTTCGTGCGATCGTGCCGCACCGTCTGCAACGCTTCCGGACTCGCGCCGACGACCATGTCGCACGCGAGCAGCAGATCGGCCTGCTGCGTGTCGATGCGCACCTGGTTCAGCAGCGCGTCCGTCGCGGCGAAGCGCACGAATGACAGCACCGATCCGCCTTTTTGCGCGAAGCCCATGAAATCGAGCACGGACGCGCTCTTGCCTTCCAGATGCGCCGCCATGCTGATGAGCGCGCCGACCGTCACCACGCCCGTGCCGCCGACGCCCGTCACCAGAATGTCGTACGGCGCGTGGTCGAGATGCGCGTGCGGCAGCGGCAACGCATCGACGCGGCGCGCGAGTTCCGCGGGATCGAACGCATGGCCTTCTGCCTTTTTCAGCTTCGCGCCTTCGAGCGTGACGAAGCTCGGGCAGAAGCCGTTCACGCACGAATAGTCCTTGTTGCACGACGACTGATCGATGCGGCGCTTTCTGCCGAGTTCGGTTTCGACCGGTTCAACCGAAAGACAATTCGATTGCACGCCGCAATCGCCGCAGCCTTCGCAGACGGCTTCGTTGATGAACAGGCGCTTGTCCGGATCGGGAAACTCGCCCTTCTTGCGGCGGCGGCGCTTTTCGGCGGCGCACGTCTGGTCGTAGATCAGCACGGTCACGCCCGGCGTGTCGCGCAGGCGGCGCTGCACGGCGTCGAGTTCGCTGCGGTGATGGAACGTCGTGCCGTTCGGGAATTGATCGTGATGGCCGTCGTATTTTTCGGGTTCGTCGCTGACCACGACGAGCAGCGCGATCCCTTCCGCTTCCACTTGCCGCGCGATCTGCGGCACGGAGATGCTGCCGTCGACCGGCTGGCCGCCCGTCATCGCGACGGCATCGTTATAAAGAATCTTGTACGTGATGTTCGCTTTCGCGGCCACGGCCTGACGGATCGCGAGAATGCCCGAGTGGAAATACGTGCCGTCGCCGAGATTCTGGAAGACGTGCGGCGTTTTCGTGAACATCGCGTGCGACGCCCAGTCCACGCCTTCGCCGCCCATTTGAATGAGGCCGGTCGTGTCGCGCTCCATCCACGACGCCATGAAGTGACAGCCGATGCCCGCCTGCGCCACCGATCCTTCCGGCACTTTCGTCGATGTGTTGTGCGGGCAGCCCGAGCAGAAATACGGCGTGCGCTTCACGGCATCGGCGATATTCGAGAGGATTTGCGGCGCGACGAGATCCACCACTTTCTCGCGCCGGTCGAGCGCCGGCTTGTGGCGCGCGAGCCATTGCGCGAACACGGGCAGCACGCGCGACGGCCGCAACTCGCCGAGCGCGGACAGGAGCGGCGCGCCGTCTTGCGTCGTTTTGCCGATGACGACGGGCCGCGCGCCGTCCACGCGGTTATAGAGATGATCCTTGATCTGCTGCTCGATGACCGGCCCTTTCTCCTCGATCACGAGCACTTCGCTCAAACCTTCGACGAACGTATCGAGCCGCGTGGTTTCGAGCGGAAACGACAACCCGACCTTGTAGATGCGCACGCCGGCGGCATCGAGATCGTCGACGGTGAGTTCGAGGCGGCGCAGCGCTTCCATCAGATCGAGATGCGCCTTGCCGCACGTCACGATGCCCACGTTCGCTCGCGGACTCGGCGCAATCCACTTGTCGATGCTGTTCGCGCGCGCGAAGTGGCGCACCGCGTCGAGCTTGGCGTGCAGGCGCGCTTCGATCGTCAGGCTCGGCAGATCGGGCCAGCGATTGTGCAGGCCGCCCGCAGGCGCGACGAAATCGTCCGGCGCTTTCCATGTTGTCTGCAAGGCATCGAGATCGACGGTCGAGCCGGATTCCACCGTCTCCGAAATCGCCTTGAAGCCGACCCACGCGCCCGAGAAGCGCGAGAGCGCCCAGCCGTACAGCCCGAATTCGAGCATGTCCGCGACGTTCGACGGATTCACCACCGGCATGTGCCACGCGATCATCGCCTGATCGCTCTGATGCGGCATCGACGACGACACGCAGCCGTGGTCATCGCCCGCGACGACGAGCACGCCGCCGTGCGGCGACGAGCCGTACGCGTTGCCGTGCTTGAGCGCATCGCCCGCGCGATCGACGCCCGGCCCCTTGCCGTACCACATCGCGAAGACGCCATCGACGGTGCGCTCCGGATCGCTCTCCACGCGCTGCGTGCCGAGCACGGCCGTGCCGCCGAGTTCCTCGTTGATCGCGGGCAGAAAGCGCACGTCATGCGACGCGAGCAGTTTCTTCGCTTTCCACAATTGCTGATCGACCATGCCGAGCGGTGATCCGCGATAACCGCTGACGAACCCGGCCGTGTTGAGATGCGCGGCGCGGTCGAGCGCACGCTGCATGAGCACGAGGCGCACGAGCGCCTGCGTGCCGGTCAGGAAGATGCGCCCGCGCGTGGCGCTCAGGTTGTCGCTCAGTTGATAGTCGGAAAGGGCGGTGCCAAGCGTTGAAGCGGGGACGCATGCGTTCATGGGCGTGTCTCGTTTTTAGTCTGTGAGGCAATACGCCATTCTTCGCCGACGATATCGGAATGTTTTTGCGCACTCGCTCCCATTCCGCCTGCATGGAGAAGCCACGCGATCTTTTTTGAGATAAGCGGGAGAAATCTCCTCGATTCCGCGCCGCTCCACGTAAACCCGGAGCCGATCCGCGCGCGTGGGCGCACGGTTTGGGACTAACCTGATCGACCGGAACGACGAGAAAAAGAGGATGTCGATGAAGCTTTTCTACTGGCCGAAGACGCGCGCCTTTCGCGCGCTGTGGATGCTCGAGGAAATGCGCTTGCCGTATGACCTCGCGCTCGTGAACATTCGCGCGGGCGCGCAGAACGACAGCGCGTTCTCCCGCGTCAATCCGATGTCGAAGCTCCCCGCGCTCGAAGACGGCCTCGTGCGCGTGGCCGAATCCGGCGCGGTGCTGCTGTATCTCGCGGACCGCTATCCGCAGGCGCGGCTCGGCGTACCGCTTGCCGATCCGGCGCGCGGACGTTTCCTGCAATGGATGTTCTTCACCGGTTCATGCCTGGAACCCGCGATGGCCGAGCGCATGACCGGCGCGCAGGGCAACACGGTGAGCTTCGGATGGGGCGATCTCGGGCGCGTCGAGCACGCGATAGAAAGTGCGCTCGAAGAAGGCCAGTGGCTGCTCGGCGAGCAGTTCACGGCGGCGGATCTGCTTCTGGCGAGCACGCTGCAGATCGGCTTTCTCGCGCGGTTGATCGAGCCGCAAGGCGTGCTCTTCGATTACGTCGAGCGGGCGGTCGCGCGCGACGGCTACGAACGCGCCGCGGCGATCGATCATCGGGAAGCCGAACGGCTCGGCCTCAAGGCGCACGCAAAGCCGGCTACCGATTAAGGGAACGCGCGCGGCTTCGGAATGCCCGCGCCGGCTTCGATGTCCGCGACCGCCCGCCCGCGCGCAAGATCGACGGCTTCGGCGGCGCTGGTCAGGCCATCGTCGCCGCCGACGGTTGTCCACGCTTTCACGGCGTGGTCCAGATGGCGAATCTCGTACTCGGCGTCCCAGCGCGCGCCCTGAAGCTCGATGGGTCTCACGTGGATCGAATAGACGCCGTAAAGGAAGACCTGTTCCGCCATGATGCCCTCCGATGCGTTCGGCCTGCGTTCTTCCGTTCTTCCGTCCTGCCGCTTACAGCTCGATTTCCCCGAGGATGCGATGCGCGAGCGCCCGCGCTTCGTTCAGCGCTTCGTGCTCGTTCTCCGACGACGCCTCGACTTCGTAGAGCGTCGCGTCGGTCGCTTCGCCGTCGTCGCGGGCAAGCGAAACGAGGCCCTGGAACTTGCCGTCATCGATGGCGCGCACGCCGATCGTCGCCGTGTAGATGCCTTTCGTGTACGTCGTGTCTTCCATGATCGATTCGCCTCGAGCCAGGAACGTAAGCACAAAATTCATGCTAGCACGCAGATATGCGAAGCGTATGACGGCCGCTCGGCAGCTTCATCGGGCCAGCAGTTCCTCGACTTCCGCGAGCGTAGGCGAATGCGCGCCCGAATGCCGGCACGCCGCCGCGCCCGCCGCGAGCGCGAATGTCAGATGATCGGGCCACTCGCCGTGGCGCGACATGAGGCTGTAAAGCAGACCGCCGATGGACGCATCGCCCGCGCCGACCGTATCCGCCACTTCCACCGACGGCGGTCGCGCGCTGTAGCTTTGATCGCCCGCGAAGAGCGTGGCTTCGGACGAGCCGCGCGTGACGAGCACGGTGGCTTGCGGATTCATCGCACGGATGCGCGCGAGCGCCTCCTGTTCGGGCATGCCGCGAAACAGCATGTGCAGGTCTTCGTCGGAGACCTTGATGAGATCCGCGAGACCGGCCATTTCGCGCAGGATCGGCTCGTAGCCGTGCTCCATCAGATTGCGGTAATTCGGATCGAAGCTGATCTTCACGCCGTGCTCGCGCAGTCGCGCGGCGAGCGCCGCGAGCGTGCGGCCGAGCGGCTGGCGCACGAGACTGATGCAGCCGAAATGCGCCCACTTCACGCGCTCCATCCAGCCTTGCGGCAGCTTCGCCGGATCGAACGCCAGGTCCGCGCCGTTTTCGCCCATGAAGTAATACGTCGGCGGCTGCGTCTTATGCACGATGGCGAGCAGCGGCGGACGTTCGACGCGCTGCATGAAGCGCATGTCGAGACCGGCGGCGGCGCTCGCTTCCCAGAGATCGTCGGAGAAATTGTCCGTGCCGAGCGATCCGGCGCACGCGGTCGGCACGCCGAGCCGGGCGACCGCGCGCGCGACGTTCCAGCCCGCGCCGCCCGGACGCGACAGCCAGCTCGACTCGCCGGTGCGGATCATGTCCGTGAGAATGTCGCCGGCGGAAACGAATTGCGGGAAAGTGGTTTGATCGGTCGCCATCTTGTTCACCGTGCGTTGTGCGAGGAGCCGAGCGCGTTCAGCACTTCGTAGCACGCGCCCATCGTGTGGTAGTCGGTCTTGCCTGCGGGACTTTTTTCGTCGCTGTACTTGCGGTTGTCGCACGTGAGAATGCGATACCACGCGCCGTGCTCGTGATCGACGAAATGCGCCCAGCTATAGCGCCAAAGTTCGTCGTAGCAGTCCCAGAAACGTTCGCTGCCCGTGCGTGCGCCGAGCAGCGCGGCTGCGGCGAAGCTCTCGGCCTGAACCCAGAAGTATTTGTCGTGATCGCAGATGCTGTCGTCGGGGCCGAAGCCGTAGTAGAGGCCGCCGTGACGGTTGTCCCACGCGCGGCAGAAGCCCGCGTCGAACAGTTCGACGGCGCGGGAGCCAAGCCACGGCAACGCGCGATGCCGTTCGAGAATCAGCAGCAGCTTCGCCCATTCCGTCTGATGTCCCGGCTGAAAGCCCCACGGCCGAAAGATGTTCGAACTGTCGGATTCGTTGTAGTGCCAGTCGACGGACCAGTCGCGATTGAAGTGTTCCCACACGAGCCCGTTCGACAGCCGCGCCTGACGCAGCGTGATGTTGCCCGCGATTTTTTCCGCGCGATCCAGATACAGCACGTGGCTGGTCGCCTCGTAGGCGGCGAGCAGCGCTTCGGTCGCGTGCATGTTCGCGTTCTGCCCGCGATAGTCCGAAAGCTGCCAGTCGGGCGTGGCTTCGTCGGCGTAAAGACCGGCGTTCGCGTCCCAGAAGCGGCGCTCCATCAGCGCGAAGGTTTCGTCGATCATCGGCCGCGCTTCGTCGATGCCCGCCATGGCCGCATGCGCGCACGCGAGCAGCACGAAGGCGAGGCCGTAGCAATGGCGCGTGCCGTCGAGCGTGCGCTTTTCGCCGTCGCGCCACTCGATCTCCCAGTCGTAGCCTTCGTGTTCGGCGTCCCAATGGGCGTCGCGCAGGAATTGGAAGGCGTGACGCGCGTCGTCCTGATACCGCGCGTCGCCGAAATGGCGATACGCCATCGCGTAATTGAAGACGAAGCGCGTGCTGCTGACGAGATGGCGCGTGGTGCGGTCGTAGACGGCGCCGTCGTCCTTGAAGAAATGGAAGAAGCCGCCGGAGGGATCGCGGGCGGTCGGCGCGTAGAACGCGAGCGTGTCGCGCACGTGCGCGAGCAGGAACTCGCGGCTGCGGAAGTCGATGGCCTGTTCGCTCGCGGCGCTGGCGACGGCTGCGGCGGCGGGGGAGGCGGTCAGGTTCATGGCGTGCGGATGTCCTCTTTCGTGCCCGAGCTCGCGCGAGCGATGAAGTCGACGCTCATCAGCGAATCGGCCTGGGCCGGCGGGTTCGGGTGATCTTCGAGCAGCAGTTCGACGCCGCGCCGCCCGAGCGCTTCCTTGTCGACGGTCACGGTCGAAAGCGGCGGCGCGCTGTGCGCGGCGGCGGGGATGTCGTCGAAACCGACGAACGCGATGTCCTCCGGCACGCGCAAACCGTGCGCGAGACAGACGCGCATGGCGGCGAGGGCCGCTGCATCGTTATAGGCGAAAACGGCGTCGGGCAGCGGATTCGATTGCGCGCGCGCCTCGGCGATCAGGCGTTCCATGGCGTCGGCGGCGGCGAGGTCGGCGGGCAGACCGGCTGGCGCGGTGACTTCGAGCGTGGGATCGAAGAGCAGGCCGGCGTCGAAATACGCCTTGCGATACCCGAGCGCGCGCTGCGCGATGCTGTGATGCGCGAGCGACCCGCCGATGAACGCGATGCGCCGCCGCCCCGTGGCGAACAAATGCCGCATGGCCAGCGACGCGCCTTTCACGTTGTCGATGTTGACGGAGCGAAAGCCGGGCGCGCGAAGGTCGATCAGCACCATGGGCCGCGAAAGCGACTGCAGGTGCGCGAGCAGTTCCGGCTCGACGAAGCCGGCCACCGCGATGGCGTCGGGCGCGTGCAGCCGCATCTGCTGCGCGAGATCCTGCGTCGGACCGGCGGTGAGCACGGACGGCACGAGCCGGCGTTCGCGGCACGCCTCTTCGAAGCCGTGCAGCACTTGCGAAAAGAACGGGCTGACCGCGAAGTTGTTGTGCTGGCGATGCAGCAGGAACGTGACGCGGCGAATTCGGGTGCGCAATTGCGCGGAGTCGTAGCCGAGCCGCTGCGCCACCTCGACGACGCGCTCGCGCGTGGCTTCCGACAAGCCGGGCTGGTTCTTGAGCGCGCGCGAAACCGTCCCGATCGAGACGCTTGCCGCGCGTGCGACATCGCGGATGGTAGTGGCCATCTGGGTGTTCTCTGTCCTGAAGCCGGAGCGCGCTGTTTATCGCGCGCGTGGGGTTCGCTTGATTCGCGGGATTGTATAGTAAAAGAACGCGAAATCGCGCTGACAACGGACTAGAGAAAACCAGTAAGTGTTTGTGTTTTGACAGGTTTTGACGTGCGTTTGTTGTTTAGTAAAACACGAGAAACAACACGGCTTTTCGGCCCGGCCGTCAACTGGGAAACGCCGTGCTTCATATCAACACGACTTCGTAGCTTCGCGTCAGCCGCGCCAGCACATGCTCTGCTAGCACCGGCGCTTGGCCCGTCGCCTTGTCCGATTCGAGCTGACTCCTGAACGCCTGCACCGCGCGCAGCTTCCGGGCGTGCGTCGCGTCGTCGAGCAGAATGCGGCGGGCGCGGCTCCACGGCACGCGCGCATCGTCCGGCGACGCCCAGTGCCACGTGCACAGCGGCACTTCGACGAAGGGCAGCCCGAGCGCATCCGCTGCGAGACACGCCGCGCGCCCGACCGCTTCGTGATCCGGATGGCCGTCGTAGCGCCACGGAGCGAAGACGATGTCGTCGGGCTGCAGGCATTTGGAAAGACCGCCCAGCAAGCCCGGCTCGATGCGCTCCGCTGCGCCGTCCTGCAAGCCGAGCCGCGCCACCTGAACCTGCCGCAGATTGAGCCGCTGCAATGCCTCGCGCGTTTCGAGCGGCCGTGCGGCAGCCAGGCGTTCCGGCGACCATTCGGTCGAGTGCGGATGGCTGGCGGCGCCGTCCGTCACCGCGACGATCAGCACGTTGCGGCTCAATTCAGACAGGCGCGCGAGCAGCCCGCCCGTGCCGAGCACTTCGTAATCCGGATGCGGTGCGATGACGACAGCGCGTCCACCGAACGGCACGAGTTCCGCAGGTCCGACTTCGGGCAGCGCGCCGAGGCCCGCCCAGCCTTGCCACGTGGCTTCCGGCGTGCCGCTGCCGGACATCGCGCGATCTTGCACGCCGGTTTCGACGCGTTCGTCCTGACGCCTGGTGCCGCGAGTCCTCATGCTTGCCATGGCGAACTCCCGGCTCCGTTGGGGCGCGTGGCGCGCACGACGCGATGAAAGGAGTCATCGCCGGGAACGTGCCGACAACGGCGATCGCAAGCTAAAACGCGGTGCGCGGATGATGTCGCGCGAGGTTGAGTGAACGAGGCAATCGGCATGATGCGGAGCATTCTCGGAAGAAGAGTTTTTGTATGAGCTGCGTTGGCTCGTGTCATGAACCGAAGTGTGGCAAGGGTCATTCCCGAGCGCCATTCATCCGAATGGCATAGGAAAAAGCGTCGGACGGAAGTCACGCGAAGCCCGCGCGATGCTGCGAACGAGCAGGGAAATTGGCCTATGCCATTCGGCCGAATCGACGGCTCATTGCCGATGCGCTCAAATGACAAAAAGGCCGCACGAGGCGGCCTTCAGATGAAGCGGAGGAAAGAACGATGCTGCCGGTTTCAGCGGCGCGCAGGAGCGCCGACACCCTTGCTGTCACGTACCGGCTCGGCCATGGTCTTGCGCGAACCCCAGCGCTGAGCAAGCACCGCGCAGACCATCAACTGGATCTGGTGAAACAACATGAGCGGCAGGACCACCGCGCCCACCGAGTGCGCCGCGAAGATGACCTTCGCCATGGGAATGCCCGAGGCGAGGCTTTTCTTCGAGCCGCAAAAGATGATCGTGATCTGGTCGGCGCGGCTGAAGCCGAGCCGCTTCGCCGCAAACGCGGTAATCAGCAGCGCCACCGCGAGAAGCACGACGTTCACCGCAACGAGGCCGCCGAGCGCGGACAGCGGGATCGAATGCCAGATGCCTTCGTTGACGGCTTCGCTGAATGCCACGTAGACGACGAGCAGAATCGATCCCTGATCGACGAACTTGAGCACGGCCTTGTGTCGGTCCACCCATTTGCCGATGGCCGGACGCAGCAACTGGCCCGCGACGAACGGCACCAGCAGTTGCAGCACGATGTTGCCGACGGTATGCCACGGCGAACCGCTGGCGCCGCCTTGGTCGCTCACCAGCAGGCTGACGAGCGCGGGCGTGATGAATATGCCGAGCAGGCTGGAAGCCGACGCGCTGCACACGGCGGCCGGCACATTGCCCTTGGCCATCGAGGTGAAGGCAATCGACGACTGAACCGTCGACGGCAGCGTGCACAGAAAGAGAATGCCGGTATACAACGCGGGCGTGACGAGCGGACTCAGCACAGGCTTGAGCGCCAGGCCGAGCACGGGAAACATCACGAAGGTGCTCATCAGCACGAGCAGGTGAAGCCGCCAGTGCGTCGCGCCGGCGAGAATCGCTTCGCGCGAGAGCTTGGCGCCATGCAGGAAGAACAGCAGCCCAATGGCGACATTGGTGATCCAGTTGAATGCCACGGCCGCGCTGCCATGACAGGGCAGCAAGCTCGCGATGATGACGGTGCCGACGAGCGCCAGCGTGAAGTTGTCAGGAAGAAATTTTGGCCGTGCCATCAGAAAGATCTCGCACTCGGGCGGTTGCCGGGCGGCGCGTCAGGGGACCCGCTGCCGCATCAGGGAAAACCATGATTTTCGCTCGCGTTCGATTAAATTGGCAAATTCATTTCTTCGATCGATTGATTCCATTTCCGCATGAAATGAGCGGACCACGGAAGTCAGCGCAGTTCGCAGCAAATTTCGACAGCAACTTTCGGACCCCACCGCGGCGCTGAGAAGCAATGCATTTCCTCTTATGATTTGCTGGCAATTCAGTACCGCGAAGTAAAAAAACTCTGACGTAACATGGTGTTACAACCATGAGCGCGGCCTAACACTTTTTGGCTCGACGGTTCATGCGCGGCGAAATAAATTGTGGATACTCCGGTCGGCGGACCGCGCATCGTCCGATGCTGCGTCTGCCCGGCTCCAACGACGGCCGGTGTCCCGTGTCATCGGTCCCAGCTGTTCGGCGTCCGTTGCGCGGCGGAAACTCGTGTTGGATGCAGGCAGTTTCGACATGGCGCTCACTGGCATTCGCAAAACCACTCGGCTTCTCGCTTGTACCGCGCTCGCTGCGCTGGCGGCGGCGGGATCGCTCGCGCTCGCGGGTCCGCGAGCCGAATGGCTGTCGCCGGCGGTGTACGCGGATTCGCCGGACAATCGCCAGTCGCTGCACTACACGCCGGTCGCCGCGAAAGATGGGCTCACGCCTATCAGCGCCGAAGTGCGCCCCGGTCCGCAGGCCGAGCAGGCCGCGCCGTTCCGTGGCGCGGGATCGATCCGCGCCGACATCACGCGCTACAACCAGGAGCGCAGTCTGCCGCGTCCGCAAGGCCGCCCGTCGGATGACGGTCGCGCGCCCGCCAATTCGAACTTCCGCAACTGAACGCGTCGGCGGTCGTTAAAGCGAACATAGACCGTAGCCGCCAGAAAGCAGTTATCCAAAAATAAATGGCGCGTCCAGCGCACATGTCACGGTGACGTAATCTCGCCACAGTAACGCAACACAATTCCCTCCAGACATTCCCCTCTTTTTTGCGCGCAAGGACAATGCGGCCTTCGGCTGATTGCGTGTATCCAGCAGTTTCCAAACTCCTTTCATCGCGTCCAGAGGCCCGCCGGCTCGAATGTTCCGGTGCGGTCCGTCGCGTCGCTTCGGCGCGTGAACGGCAAAGAGACCGAAGGCGTCATCGGCGCTCATGCCCCGGAGTACTGGAACCGCTATACCCGCGATAACCAGAAACATTTTTGACCGGATAAATGGTCCGTAAAGATGGTGCCGCCTCACAAGCGCAACGCCCTCGCCCAGAAGCCCATTACGCCGGTCAGACGAGGCGAAGCAATGTCCCTCGCCCGCCACGCTTTCAATTTTTGACAAAGACAGGAGAGTTCATGAAGCCAACCGTCAACCGTGCGACGCAGAAATCGGTAAAAGCAGCGGTCAAGGCGACCGCCGTCGCAGCGATGATCGGCTTTTTCGCGGCAGGCGCCGCGCACGCGCAGTCGAGCGTTTCGCTGTACGGCCAAGTCGACGAATGGGTCGGCGCAACCAAGTTTCCGGGCGGCGAACGCGCGTGGAACGTGAGCGGCGGCGGCATGTCGACGTCGTACTGGGGCATGAAGGGCTCGGAAGATCTGGGCGGCGGCTACAAGGCGATCTTCACGCTCGAAAGCTTTTTCCGCGCGCAAAACGGCCAGTACGGCCGCTTCCAGGGCGACACCTTTTTCGCCCGTAACTCGTACGTCGGCATTCAAGGCCCGATCGGTACGCTTACCGCCGGCCGCCTGACCACGCAACTCTTCGTCTCGACGATTCTGTTCAACCCGTTCGTCGATTCGTACGTCTTCTCGCCGATGGTCTACCACGTGTTCCTCGGCCAGGGCACGTTCCCGACCTACACGACCGACCAGGGCGTGACGGGCGATTCCGGCTGGAACAACGCGGTGCAGTACACGACGCCGGACTTCAACGGCCTGTCGGGCAGCGCGATGTACGCGTTCGGCAACAATGCGGGCGATGGCCGCTCGAAGAAGTACAGCGCGCAGTTCCTGTATTTCCACGGCCCGTTCGCGGCGACCGGCGTCTACCAGTACGTCAACTTCAACGGGACGCCGGGCGACCTGCCGACGTCGAACGCGTTCGTCACGCCGGGCTTCAAGAGCCAGAGCGTCGGGCAACTGGGCGCATCGTTCGACATGAAGTACGTGAAGTTCTTCGCGCAGTACATGTACACGAAGAACGACATCGACAACGGCTCGTTCCACGTCAACACGGAGCAGGGCGGCGTGACGGTGCCGGTCGGCCCCGGCACGGTGATGGCCTCGTACGCGTACTCGCGCAGCAACGGCGGTCTGGACCAGACGCACAAGAGCTGGGCGGTCGGTTACGACTATCCGCTTTCGAAGCGCACCGACGTCTACGCGGCTTACCTGAACGACAAGTACACGAGCATGTCGACGGGCGACACGTTCGGCGTCGGCATCCGCGCGAAGTTCTAAGCGCGCAGGGCAGGTTCAAACGAAAACACCGCGTCGGGTACGCGGTGTTTTTTTTGTCTATCGCAAAAGCATCAGCGAATCAGCGAATCAGCGGATCGCGAGCCGCTTCTTCGTATCGTCGTATTCCTGTTTCAGCCGCGCGACCAGTTCCGCCACGCTCGGCACGTCGCTCATCAGGCCGACGCCCTGGCCCGCGCCCCAGATGTCCCTCCACGCCTTCGCCTTGCTCGAACCGTCGCTGAAGTTCATCGCGGTCTTGTCGGATTCGGGCAGCGCGTCCGGGTCCAGCCCCGCGTTCACGATGCTCTGGCGAATGTAATTGCCGTGCACGCCCGTGAAGAGGTTCGTGTAGACGATGTCCGCCGCGTTCGCATCGACGATTGCCTGCTTGTAGCTTTCGAGCGCGTGCGCCTCGCGTGTGGCGATGAAGCGCGTGCCCATGTAGGCGAGATCGGCGCCCATCGCTTGCGCGGCGAGAATCGAGCCGCCGTTGGCGATGGAACCGGACAGCACGATCGGCCCGTCGAAAATGCGTCGCACTTCGCCGACGAGCGCGAACGGCGACGTCGTGCCCGCGTGCCCGCCCGCGCCGGCCGCGACGAGAATCAGGCCGTCGACGCCCGCATCGAGCGCCTTCTGCGCGTGTCGCAGATTGATGACGTCGTGCAGCACGATCCCGCCATACGAATGCACCGCGTCGATCATCTCCCTGACCGGCGCGCGCAGACTCGTGATGAAGATCGGCACCTTGTGCTCGACGCACACGCGCACGTCATGTTCGAGCCGCGCGTTCGACTGATGCACGATCTGATTCACCGCGATCGGCCCGACCACGGCGTCCGGATTCGCCGCCTTGTGCTCCGCGAGCGACGCCTGAATCTGCGTGAGCCATTCATCGAGCAATTCGGGCGGGCGCGCGTTCAGCGCGGGAAACGATCCGACGATGCCCGCCTTGCATTGCGCGAGCACGAGTTCTGGATAGCTGACGATGAACATCGGCGAGCCGATCACCGGCAACGCGAGGTTTTGCAGGACGGCGGGAAGGGCCATGCGCGAGTCTCCTGATTGTTTTCTTGCGGCGCTCTTCTGCGATGCAATGCAAGGATGCACCCGCGCATCGAATCAGAACGATCGTTCGATTATAGGCACGGCGCGTGGCGCTTCGAACCCGGCAAATCCCGAGGAAGTCTTCGGTTTTCGGGCGCGCGTCGCGGGCGAAGCCGCAGCAACGCGAACGCCGCGCCTACAATGAGCCGAATCTCACAACAAGAAAACATCATGTCTTTTGGAGACTACGAGCCGTTTCGCATCGAAGTCACGGAGTCGGGCGTCGCCATCGCCGGGGTGAAGGGCGGCGACGGTCCGCCGCTTCTGCTCCTGCACGGCCATCCGCAGACACACGAAATCTGGCACAAGTGCGTCGACGTGCTCGCGCGCCACTTCACCGTGATCGCCACGGATTTGCGCGGCTACGGCGCGTCGTCGAAGCCCGAGAGCGACGAACATCACACGCCGTATTCGAAGCGCGCGATGGCCGCCGATCAAGTCGCGGTGATGCGTCACTTCGGCTTCGAACGATTCCTCGTCTGCGCGCACGATCGCGGGGCGCGGGTTGCGCATCGGCTGGCGATGGATTTTCCCGATGCCGTCGATCGCCTGATGCTGCTCGACATCGCGCCGACGCTCGCCATGTACGAAGCGACGGACCGCGCATTCGCGACCGCGTACTTCCATTGGTTCTTCCTGATTCAGCCGTCGCCGCTGCCGGAACTGCTGATCGGCGGCAATCCGAACGCGTACATCGACCGCGTGATGGGCAATCGTCACGCGGGCCTCGCGCCGTTCGCGCCGCACGCGCTGCAGGCTTACCGCGATGCGCTCGCGCAGCCCGGCGCGATCTTCGCGATGTGCGAGGACTATCGCGCGTCGGCGAGCATCGATCTCGAACACGATCGCGCGGATCTCGAACGCGGCCTGCGGATCGCGTGTCCGTTGCGCGTGCTGTGGGGCCAGGAAGGCGTGATTGAGCGATGTTTCGACGCGCTCGGCGAATGGCGGCGCGTCGCCCGCGACGTGAGCGGCCGCGCGCTGCCGTGCGGGCATTACATTCCCGAAGAACAGCCGGAGATGCTCGTCGACGAGATGCTCGCGTTTTTCAAAGCGGATGCGTCCTGAAAACGGAATCGGTAAAGACGACGCGCGGTCATCGGCTATTTAGCTAGCCGTTAAATTTCTGTAGGGAAAGCACCGATGCACGCACGATAGCGTCGGGTTAGGATGAATCTCGACGTTGATCACGTCTATGTTCGCCGCTTGCCGTAGCTGACAAGCGGCTTTCTTTTTGGCGCTTCACGCGGCCGTTATCACACTGCCGTTCACCGTCACCGCGCCGCTCCGCGCCAGTTCCCCGACCAGTTTTTCCAGCAACGCGCGGCGCTCGTTCGGCGCGGCGAGCGCATCGGCGGCGGCGCGCATGGCGCGGGCATTCGTCGTCATTTCGAGAAGCGCGTCGAAGTTCATCGCGCGCACGTCCATCAGCTTGAACACGATCAACACCTTCAGCGCATTCTTCGCGTTGCGCGCGGGATCGGCCTGCAAGTAATCGAGCCGCGACGACGCGACATCCAGCGCCCGCGCGACATCCGAAAACGGCGCGCCGTGGCCGGGAATCACGATGTCGATATCGAGCCGCGCGATCAAATCCAGCACCGCGCGTTCTTCCGCGAAGCCGCTTTCGCCTTCCAGTTCCGGGAAGATCACGCCGAAGCCGTTTTCCCACAACGCGTCGGCGCTGATGAGAATGCGCGCGTCGGCGCAATAGAGCATGAGCGAATGCGGATCGTGGCCCGGCGCGCCGTGCACGGACCACGACCAACCGCCGAGCGCGAGCGTCGCGCCGTTTTCAATCGTGCCGCTGAAACCGAAGCGCTCGCAGCGCTGCCCGGTGGCGTCGAACGTCAGCGCGTCTTCGTTCCAGTCGCGGACGGCTTGCGCTTCGCTGGACGGAATCAGCGTTTTGCAAGCGTACGTGGCCTGCAGCAGCGCGTTGCCGCCGCAATGATCCGAATGCAGATGCGTGTTCACGATCAGATCGAGCCCGCGCGCGCCGAGCTTTTGTCGCACGAGCGCGAGCGTTTGCGGCGCGTGCGCGACGTAACCGGTATCGACGAGCGCCGCGCCGTCATCGCTCATGAACAGCACGTTGTTCGACGAGAGCCAGCCGCGCTCGAACACGGTCATCGATTCGGGCAGCGCTTTCATGATGCGGCGTCCTTCGGCATGACGACGATGGTCGCCGTCGCCTTCATCACCGTTTCGCCGAGCTGATTGCGCGCGCCGCCTTCGAGCGTGACCAGATCGCCGCGCAGGCTCGCTTTCCATTTGGCGTCGATGACCTGCCAGCGCATCGTGACGACATCGTTCGCCTTCACGGCGCGCGTCAGCTTGATGTTGAACTCCAGCCCGAGCGGCTGCGCGTACTGCGAGAAATGCGTGGCGATCATCGCCATGAGATGCGCGGTCGGCTGCGTGCCCGATGCGATCAGCGCGCCGAAGCGGCTCGCGCGCGCGTACGCGTCGTCGTGATGCAGCGGATTGCGGTCGTCCACGAGCGTCGCGAAATGGCGAATGGAATCGGGCGGCAGCGAGAGCGTCGCGTCGAACGATTCGCCGATGGTCACGACGCGCGCGCCCAGCCGCCTGCTCTCGACGCGCGCAAGCACGGCGCGCTTCGCGTCGTCGTCATACGCGGACCACGCGGCGATTTCGTCGATGGTGCGGAAACAGCCGTCGCAAAAGCCGGTTTCCGCGTTCATGCGGCAGACATCGACGCAAGGCGACGCCACGCCGTTCATCACGACGCCGTTTCGCGCAACGCGACATCGACCACCGGCGCGCCCGTCAACTCGACCAGCTCGCGCGGCGACAGGTTGAACACCGCATGCGGATGCCCCGCCGCGGCCCACAGGCTGTCGAGCGCGAGCAGGTCTTCGTCGATCAGCGTGACGGGCGCGACCGCGTGACCGATCGGACAAACGCCGCCGATCGCGTAGCCGGTCTTCTCGCGCACGAACTTCGCGTCCGCGCGGGCCAGCGCGCCGACCCGCGCCGCGACTTTCGCTTCGTCCACGCGATTCGCGCCGCTCGCGATCACGAGCACGGGCGCGTCGTCGTCGCGGCGTCGAAAGAGAATGGACTTCGCGATCTGCGCGATGGCGCAGTCGAGACCGGCCGCGGCTTCCGCCGATGTCTTGCCAGTCTCCGGCAGCATCACGACCGGATGCGGATGGCCGCGTTCCTTCAGCAGCAGCGCGACGCGGCGCGCGGATTCGGGGAGGGCGTCGATAGGAGTGGGTTCGATCATCGGTTGCCCTTTGTCATGCACACGCTTCGCCGCCGCGCTTTTTCGCGAGCAGCGCCTTGCCCGCACGCGATGCGCTCGGCTTGCCGATCGCGCGCGAAATGAAATCGCCGATCTCGACGAGCTCGTCAAGATTCACGCCGGTCTGGATGCCCAAGCCGTTCATCAGATACACGACGTCCTCGGTCGCGACATTGCCCGTCGCGCCTTTCGCATACGGACAGCCGCCGAGTCCCGCGACCGACGCGTGGAAAATCTCGATGCCTTCGAGCAGCGCCGCATAAATGTTGCCGATGGCCTGGCCATACGTATCGTGAAAGTGGCCGGAAAGACGCTCGCGCGGAAACACCTTCGACGCCGCCGCGACGACTTCGCGCGTGCGCGCGGGCGTGGCGACGCCGATGGTATCCGCGATGTCGATTTCATCGCAGCCGAGCGCCTTCATGCGCTCGACGACATCGACCACGGACGCGACGCTCACTTCGCCCTGATACGGGCAGCCGAGCGAGCACGAGATGCTGCCGCGCAGCCGCAAGCCCGCTTCCTTCGCGGCTTTCGCGACCGGCTCGAAGCGCGCGATGCTTTCCGCGATGCTGCAATTGATGTTCTTCTGCGAGAACGCTTCGCTGGCCGCGCCGAAGATCACGATTTCGTCGGCCTTCGCTTCGAGCGCGCCTTCGAAGCCGCGCATGTTCGGCGTGAGCACCGAGTAGATCGTCCCCGGACGACGCTCGATGCCGGCGAGCAGCGCGGCGGCGTCGGCCATTTGCGGCACCCATTTCGGCGACACGAACGACGTCGATTCCACATTGACGATGCCCGCGCCCGCGAGCCGGTTCACCAGTTCGATTTTCGTTTCCGTGGGCACGAAGGTCTTTTCGTTCTGCAGGCCGTCGCGCGGCCCGACTTCGACGATCTTCACTTTCGACGGGATCATGCTTGTCTCCTTCTCATTGAATGCGCCCGCGTTTCAATAGCCGCGCTTGAAATCCACAATGCCGCTGATCGTTTCGCCGCGCGCGAGCGCTTTGATCTTGGCGGCGATCTGCACGATGCTCTCTTCGCGCAACGTTTCCGCCGAAATATGCGGCGTCACGCTCACGCGCGGATGCCGCCAGAACGCATGTTCCTTCGGCAGCGGTTCGGTGTGGAACACGTCGAGCATCGCGCCGGCGAGCTGGCCGCTGTCGAGTGCGCCGATGAGATCGGCATCGACGAGATGCGCGCCGCGCGCCACGTTCACCAAATACGCGCCGCGCGCGAGCCTGCCGAAGACGCGCGCGTTCAAAATGCCTTCGGTGTCCGGCGTATGCGGCAGCAGATTGATGAGCATGTGCGCGCCGTCGAGAAAGGCATCGAATTGATCAAGGCCCGCGTAGACCGCGACGCCTTCGATCTCTTTCGCCGTACGGCTATAGCCGCGCACCGGCACGCCGAGCGCCACGAGCGCGCGCGCCACTTCGCCGCCGAGCACGCCCAAGCCCAGCACGCCGACGATGAACTCCTTGCGCGCGTGTTGCGTGCGCTTTTCCCAGCGGCCTTCGCGCTGCAACGCCTCGTATTCGTCGAAGCGGCGCATGTAGCGCAGCACCGCGTACGTCGCGTATTCGGCCATCTGCTGCGCCATGCCCGTGTCTTCGAGACGCACGAGCATCGCGTTGGGCGGCAGCGTGCCCGGCTCCTTGCGTTCGACATCGAGAATGGCATCGACGCCCGCGCCGAGATTGAACACGGCCTTGAGATCCGGCCGGTTCGCGAACAAGTCGCGCGGCGCGCGCCAGACGACTGCGTAATCGGCGGGCGCGGTATCGCCCGGTTGCCACACGCGCACGTCCGCTTCCGGCAACTCGCGGGCAAAGCCGCGCAGCCAGGCATCGGTGTCGGTGTTCTGTTCGTGGAAGATGATCTTCATGCGGCTTCTCATCGAACTCATTTGGCGAAAAGCTGGCCGATGTCGTTGAACGCCTTGAATTCCAGCGCGTTGCCGCATGGATCGAGGAAGAACATGGTCGCCTGTTCGCCGACTTCGCCCTTGAAGCGGACATGCGGCTCGATGATGAACTTCGTGCCCACGCCCTTGAGCCGTTCGGCGAGCGCGTGCCAGTCCGCCATCGACAGCACGACGCCGAAGTGACGCACGGGAACGTCGTCGCCATCGACGTCGTTCTTCGCGGCGGGCCGCGCTTCGTCCGGCGAAAGATGCGCGACCAGTTGATGACCGAAGAAATCGAAATCGACCCAGTCGGGCGAGCTGCGGCCTTCCGCGCAGCCGAGCAGTTCGCCGTAGAACGCGCGGGCGTTCTCTAGACTCGTGACGGGAAAAGCGAGGTGAAACGGCTGCAGCGTGCGTTGCGTTCGCGAATGATCCGCGTGCTGGAAGCGGTCGGCGGATTCGTCGGGCAGATCGGACATACGGCCTCCGTGTGGTGTATCGGCACATTCTACGGTGCCTGCCTGCGGCGTTCACGTCGCGCATATGGAAATGACGATTGAATCGTTCGCGCGCGGCGTGCATCACGGGACAATGACGCCTGAACAGAACGCGGCGCGCGAGGCAGCCATGAACACTATCGACGATCCGATCCGGCGGCCCTTGCTCGTCACCGTGCCGGGGCTGCACGGCAGCGAGGGCGCGCACTGGCAAAGCTGGCTGGAGCGGCAGTACGTGGAGGCGTCGCGCGTGGAGCAGGCCGACTGGGATGCGCCGCATCTCGATACATGGGCGAGCGCGGTCGAAGCGCGGATCGATGCGTTGCAGCGGCCCGTGGTGCTGGCCGCGCATAGCTTCGGCTGTCTCGCGACGGCGCATGCGCTTTCGCGCGGGCGTTTGGGGAATGTGCGGTCGAAGGTCGTGGGCGTGCTGTTCGTCGCGCCCGCGAGTCCGGCGAAGTTTCGTCTCGCCGGCCGCTTCGAGCCGATGCCGCTCGCGGTGCCGTCGATACTCGTCGGCAGCGAAACCGATCCGTGGATGCCCGTCGATCACGCGCGCGATCTCGCGCAGCAGTTGGGCAGCGCGTTCGTGAACTTCGGCGATGCCGGGCACATCAACACGGCGTCGGGCTACGGTCCGTGGCCGCACGCGAAGTATCTCGTCGATACGCTCGCGCATTGGGCGCCGCCCGTCGAACTCGGCGCGGAAGACGTGTTCCTGCGCGAACACGCGTACGGTTGATGCATCTCGCGTTGCGGGTTCGTTTCGATCACACTCGATGGCCGCCTTCGCGCGGCCTTTCGCATCTCTATTGCAATCGTTTTTCGGGGATACACATGGCGGCATACAGGAAGCTCGCGCTCGCGGCGAGCGTGGCGATGTGCATGGCGGCGGGCGTCGCGCATGCGGACACCACGTTGCTCAACGTCTCCTACGACGTGACGCGCGAGCTGTACAAGGATATCGACGCGGCCTTCGTCGTCGATTACAAGAAGCGCACGGGCGAGACGGTGTCGGTGCGGCAGTCGCATGGGGCATCGAGCGCGCAGGCATTATCGGTGATGCAGGGCCTTCAGGCCGATGTCGTCACGATGAACCAGCCGAACGACATCGACCTGCTCGCGGAGCGCGGCCAGCTCGTGCCGGCGAACTGGCGCACGCGCCTGCCGAACGCCAGCGCGCCTTATACGACGACGATGGTGTTCCTCGTGCGCAAGGGCAACCCGAAGAACATCAAGGACTGGAGCGATCTGGCGCGGCCTGGCGTGCAGGCGATCATCGCGAATCCGAAGACATCGGGCAACGGGCGCTACACGTATCTCGCGGCGTGGGGCTACAAGAAGCAGCAGGGCGCGACCGATGCGCAGGCGCAGGACTTCGAGAAAGCGATCTTCCGTAACGTGCCGGTGCTCGATACGGGCGGACGCGGCGCGACGACGACGTTCACGCAGCGCGGCATCGGCGATGTGCTGGTGACGTTCGAGAACGAGGTGGGTTTGATCGGGAGCGGTGCGGGCGCGAAGGATTTCGATGCGGTGTATCCGTCATCGAGCCTCGTGGCGGAGCCGCCGGTATCGATCGTCGACAAAGTGGTGGACAAGCGCGGCACGCGCAAGGAAGCGCAGGCGTATCTCGACTTTCTTTATACGGCACAGGCGCAGGAGATCATCGCGCAACATCACTTGCGGCCGCGCAACGCGGACGTGCTCGCGAAACATGCAAGCGAGTTCAAGCCGCTGAAGACGTTCACGGTGGAGCAGATGTTCGGGAGCTGGCAGAAGGCGCAGCAAACGCATTTCGCCGATGGTGGGACGTTCGATCAGGTGGTGGTGGATAGGAAGTGAGTCGGCGTAGCGGTCGGTAGTTGGCGAGGGCAAATAGATAGGCGTGTCCTCGCCGCCGACCCTACCGAATTGTGCGTCTCCTGATATGGCTCATAGAACGTCGTGGATGATTCGGGCCCTGCATTCCTCGAGTGATTTCTCGTCGTTTCGCATCACGCCATAGGCATATCTGCAATAGACGGCGAGTTCGTCGCGAACATCAAGCGCTAACGCGTTGATGGGCAACGGATCGCCTTCATTCGCAAAAGGGTTGATGAATTTCCTTCTCAACGTCAGACCCTTCTTGATGAAGTAGATCGCATGTTCGTCGTGGTCGATATACGAATAGTAATAGCCCACACCGAGCCATAGCCAGAGCAACAGCAATGTTGTGACGCTTAGGAGCAAGGCCACTGCCTTTCTTTTCATAAACGATTATCCTCGCGGCGCACTTAGCGATAGCTCCGAACGTAGCAGCTTGACAATGTCCATTCCAAGATTGCCCGGGCAAGCTCGCCCTCTATGCGTTGCGATCTGTTGATACTCTCGATGCCCGCCCAGCCGTTCGACGTTGAAAAACTCCATAAGTACGGAACACAAGGCGCGGCACGCCATAACTTGCGCGCGCGTGGGCTCGTCGTGCCAAAGAACCGCCCGGTCGGTGACGATTCCGCCGATATTTCTGAGCTTATCTATGACTGAGAGACGACCGTATTCTTGCTGGTATGCCTCGCCTGCCTGCACGAGATTGGCAAGGAAAACGATCCCGATCTTGCGGTGTTATCGCCCGCAACGTGTTCGCCGGTGAATCTGATATCCCCCGCCTCATAGATCTCTCCCTGACACGAAATCGCGTAGTGATACCCGGCGTCATCGAATGGCGGGCTTCGACCCATGTCCTCCGCCTGTACGCGTTGCATTTCCTGAATGGACGGCGCACCGCACGAGTAACTGCGGCCCGCGTGATGCAGAACGATATCGTGATAGTCCCAATGGCTTTCGCGCAACGCACCTCTCGGCGGTTTGGCGTGCCACGCGGAGCGCTCAATCAGGCTATAGCCGCTTCGGGCGAGCGCCTTGATAATGGCTTGACGAGTCGCGCCCTGGTTATTCACCGCAATTGAGATTGCCGTGGTACGGCTGCTGTCGGACGATGTGCGGGTTTTTGTCCAGTGACTGATGTTGTAATCCGAAGCCAATTCAATCTCCTTGCGCGGGAATGAGATTGCGTTTGGGCGACGAAAAGAAGACGTGTATATCGATGCTTTGCGGGTCGTTGGTCTCGACCTTAGCGTAGCCATTCGCGTCCGTCTTACATGCCTGTTCGATACCCGCTACTACGGCGATAAGTTGCTGATTGCACAAAGGGCGCCCGGTTGCACTGTCTGTCACGTAAAACCAGCTTGCGCAATTCTCGCTTCGTTCGCCTGGACGGAAGACTGTCTGCGCAACGCGCTGCGCGTTTTTCTTGGTGTCAATTACACCGAGGCTCTCAGCGAGATCGTCGTACCATGCCTCGCCCGCAAGTTGCGCGAATATGCGTGGATTTTCCGGACAGCCGCAGACAATCAGATCGCGGTCTAGCGCTATTTCACTGCCGACAATGGTCATGCGACGCGGACCGCCGTCTTTGGCGATATAGCCCGTCGTTCGACAGATTGGGCAGTAGGCGGCCCCGTTGATAAGCGCGGCCTGGTGTCCGGCATCGCCGAACGTGAAAATAGGCCCATTTTGATAGCAGACTTCGCCACCATTGCTCAGTTTGTCGCCGGCAACAGCAATTCGGCGCATCATGCCATTAACCCGAATAAATATTCGTTATGCTTAGTTTTTGTCATGTATCGCTATCCCTGGATTCGGACGCTTACGCGCGTTGATCGGAATCGTCAGGATACGAGAGCAGAGGCAGTCCGCACATTAGGCGCCGACCGGAAGCCACCGAAATCGACAAAAAACAATGACAACGTTCGGATGTTGCGGCAGACGGGCTCCGGCGCCATGCGAGTTTGATCAACCGCGCGCGGCGTGCCGTGCGCGGTTGACGCCAACCATAAGGGCCCGCAACCAACGCGAGCCCCCGCCAACGCCCTTACCCCGCACTCACCCCACTCGCCGCTTCCGCCCGCATCCCCAGCCGCTCGATCAGCTTCCTGTCCGCGTCCGCTTGCGGATTGCTCGTCGTCAGCAACTGATCGCCGTAGAAGATCGAATTGGCGCCCGCAGCAAAGCACAGCGCCTGCAACGCCTCATCCATCTGCTCGCGTCCCGCCGACAGACGCACCATCGCCTTCGGCATCGTGATGCGCGCCACCGCGATCGTCCGAACGAACTCGAACGGATCGAGCGCCTCGGTGCCCGTCAGCGGCGTGCCCGCCACCTGCACGAGATTGTTGATCGGCACCGATTCCGGATACGGCTCCATGTTCGCCAGTTGCGAGATCAGCCCCGCGCGCTCGCGACGCGATTCGCCCATGCCCACAATCCCGCCGCAGCACACGTTGATGCCCGCATCGCGCACATGTTCCAGCGTGTCCAGCCGATCCTGATACGTGCGCGTCGAGATGATCTGGCCGTAGAACTCGGGCGACGTATCGAGATTGTGGTTGTAGTAATCGAGGCCCGCATCGCGCAGCGCCGACGCCTGATGCGCCTCCAGCATGCCGAGCGTCACGCACGTTTCCATGCCCATCGCCTTCACGCCGCGAATCATCTCCTTGATCGGCTCCAGATGACGATCCTTCGGATTGCGCCACGCCGCGCCCATGCAGAAACGCGTCGCGCCGTTGGCCTTCGCGGTCTCGGCGGCCTTCAGCACGGCATCGACTTCCATCAGCTTGTCCGCCTTCACGCCGGTCTCGTGATGCACCGACTGCGGACAGTACGCGCAATCTTCCTCGCAGCCGCCCGTCTTGATGGACAGCAGCGTGGACAACTGCACCGCGTTCGGATCGAAATGCTCGCGATGCACCGTCTGCGCGCGATACAGCAGATCGTTGAACGGCAGCTCGTACAGCGCGACGACATCGGCGACACGCCAGCGCGCGGGCGTTAGCGGCTGCGGTTTAGCTTGAGTAGCGGTTTCGGCAGTAATGGTCTGCGTCATAGGTGTTCAGTCCTTGAGTTGAAGCCGGTCGAGAAGAAGGCGCGCGTCGAGATGATCGGCGGCGCGCGACGCATCGGCCGGCGCGATGTGAGGGATGACGCCGAGCAACGGCGCATCGATACGTTGTAGAAGCGTGCGAATGTTTTCGTCGGGATAAAGCATGTTGGGATCGACGCGATTCGCGACCCAGCCCGCGAGCTTGAGCCCGCGCGACGCGATCGCTTCCACGGTCAGCAGCGCATGGCTGATGCACCCGAGCCGCATGCCGACGACGAGCACCACCGGCAGATTCAGCGCGACGGCGAGATCGGCGGTGTCGTGCGTATCGTCGAGCGGCACGCGAAAGCCGCCGACGCCTTCCACCACGACGATATCCGCCTGCGTCACCGCGAAGCGATGCGCGTCCACGATGCGCCCGATATCCAGCGACACGCCTTCGCGCGCCGCCGCGATATGCGGCGCGATCGGCTCGCGCATCATGAACGGCGTGCGAATTTCGGGCGGCAGCGCGACGTTCGCGGCGGCGTCGAGCTGATCGGCGTCGTCGTTGTGCAGCACGCCGTCGCGAACGGCCGCGCCCGAGGCGATCGGCTTCATCGCGGCGGCGGAGAGGCCCGCGCGCGCGAAGCCGTGAAGCAGCGCGGATGATACGAACGTCTTGCCGATCTCCGTATCGGTGCCGGCGACGAATAAGGATAAAGCGGTCATAGCGTACTCAAAGCATGATCGAGGCGCGCGAGGTCGTCGTCGCTGTGCGCGGCAGAAAGCGAAATGCGCAAGCGCGACGTGCCAGACGGCACCGTCGGCGGACGAATCGCGGGCACCCACAGCCCTTGTGAATCGAGCGCGGCGGCGAGCGCGACGGTTTCATCGTTGCCGCCGATGACGAGCGGCTGCACCGCCGTCTGCGAATCGACCGGCAGCCAGCGCGTGCGTTCGAGCATCGCGCGCGTGGCGCCGATGAGCGATGCCAGATGCGCGCGCCGTTCATCGCCTTCATCGCTTGCAATGATGCGCACGCTCGCCGACACCGCATGCGCGACCGCCGGCGGCGACGCCGTCGTGAAGATGTACGGCCGCGCGCGCTGCACGAGCCATTCGATGACCGTCGCATGCGCGCACACGAACGCGCCCGCGACGCCCGCCGCCTTGCCGAGCGTGCCGACATAAACGAGATGCGGCGAGCGCAGCGCGTAATGCGCCAACGCGCCGCGTCCTTGCGGACCGAGCACGCCGAAGCCGTGCGCGTCGTCGACGACGAGCCACGCACCGTATTTTTCCGCCACCTCGACGAGACGCGCGAGCGGCGCGATATCGCCGTCCATGCTGAACACCGAATCGGTGACGATCAGCTTCGTCGCGGTCTGATCGCGCGAGGCGTCGAGCATGGCGTCGAGCGCGTCGATGTCGGCGTGCGGATAAATCTGCGTTTGCGCGCGCGAAAGACGCACGCCGTCGATCAGCGACGCATGGTTCAGCGCATCCGAAAACACGAGCGTGCCGCGCCCGGCGAGCGTCGTGAGCACGGCGAGGTTCGCCATGTAGCCGGTGCTGAAGTAGAGCGCGCGCGGATCGTCGACGAAGCCGCCCGAGAACGCCGCGAGTTCATCTTCGAGTTGCGCGTGCGCGCGCGAATGGCCGCCGAGCAGATGCGATCCGCCGCTGCCCGCGCCGTACAGCGACGCGCCTTCGGCCAGCGCCGCGCGAATCGCTTCGTGCGCGGCGAGGCCGAGATAGTCGTTGCTCGCGAAGCCGATCATCGCGCGGCCATCGACGGTCATATGCGCGGAATTCGCGCCGTCGATGGTGCGTCGGCGGCGGCGCAAACCGCGCGCGTCGATATCGGCGAGGCCTTGCTTGAGCGCGTCGAACAACACGTCCGATGTGCGCGTCATGCGGCCTCCGCGAGCGTCGCGTCGAGCGTGTCGCGCGTGCGTTGTGCGAGCAGCGCGAGTTCGTCGTCGGAAAGGATGTACGGCGGCATCATGTACACCGTCGCGCCGATGGGACGCATCAGCAGCTCGCGTTGCAGCGCGTTGGCGAAGAAGCGGCGCGAGAAAGTCTTGTCGGCGATATCGACATCGAACGCGAAGATCGTGCCGCGCTCGCGCAGATTCTTTACGCGTTCGTGCTTGCCGAAGTGCGTCCGCAACGTCGCGCCCAAGAGCGCCGATTTGCGTCGATTCTCTTCCAGCACGTTCGCGCTTTCGAAGAGATCGAGCGTGGCCAGCGCCGCGCGGCACGCGAGCGGATTGCCCGTGTACGAATGCGAATGCAGGAAGCCGCGCGTCACGTCGTCGTCGTAGAAGGCGGCGTAGATCTCGTCGCGTGTCAGCACGATCGAAAGGGGCAGATAACCGCCGCTGATGCCCTTCGACAGACACACGAAATCCGGCCACACGCCCGCCTGCTCGCACGCGAAGAACGTGCCCGTGCGTCCGCAGCCGACCGCGATTTCGTCGGCGATCAGGTGTACGCCGAACTCGTCGCAAAGCGCGCGCAGTTGCGTGAGATACGACGCGTCGTACATCGCCATGCCCGCCGCGCACTGCACGAGCGGCTCGACGATCACGGCGGCAAGCTGCGTCGCGCGTTGCTCGAAGAGGGCGCGCATCGCGCTAATGGCTTCGTCGACGCCCACCGCCGCCGGCGACGTGACCACGTGCGCGTGACGGATCAGCGGATCGTAGGCGTCCTTGAAGAGCGCGACATCCGTCACGCCCAACGCGCCGATGGTCTCGCCGTGATAGCTGTTCGCGAGGCACGCGAACTCGCGCTTCTCGCTCCGGCCGCGATTGCGCCAGAAGTGAAAGCTCATCTTCAACGCGATCTCGACCGCCGACGCGCCATCCGACGCGAAGAACGCGTGGCCTAACGTGCGCTGCGTCAGCGCGGAAAGCCGCTCGGCCAGTTCGACGGCGGGCGCATGCGTGCAGCCCGCGAGCATCGCGTGTTCGAGCGTATCGAGTTGATCTTTGAGCGCGCGGTTGATGTCCGCGTTCGCGTGGCCGAAGAGATTGACCCACCACGAACTGATGGCGTCGAGATAGCGGTTGCCCGCCGGATCGTAGAGCCACGCGCCCTTGCCGCGCGCAATCGGCACGAGCGGCACGCGCTCGTGATGCTTCATCTGGGTACACGGATGCCACACGGCGGCGAGCGAGCGCGCAACCCAATCTTGATTCGCTTCTGTGTTCAAAAACGGCTCCCAGGCCCGCGCGTGACGCGAGCCGGTACATCGGTCAGGCCGCAGGGCCTGCGCATTTCGAGGAAAGACGCGCGAGACGTCGCGCGCTCCAATTATCCCGAAAATGTCCGCGCGCTTCCCTTTTCGACGGACTTTTGCGCCGCGCGTGCGCGCGCATCGGATGAGCGAAAACGCGATGTCGCGCGCATCGTCGGCGAACGCGACGCCTATGCGAACGATTGCGCCGCAAGATGCAAAAACGCCGGCGCGCGGGCCGGCGTTTGCGTTTCCGTCGGTAAGCGTTCAGCGCGATGCCGTCTGCGTGTCGGCGGAGGGCGCGCCCTTCCAGACGACGGCGTCATCGACCGCGTAGAGGCGGCACGGATCGCTGCTTTGCTTCTGGCATCCGGCGATGGCGACGGACATCGGATCGTCGCCGCCTTCCGCCCACGACCACGCGCCGGAATCCGACACGGCGAACGCGCGGCTCGAATACTGGCTCAGGAAGTTGCGATACCCGGCACGTCCGCCTTCATCGACGTACGGCACCGACTGCACCGAGTCCAGGCTCGCGTAGCCCGACGCTTGCGGCGCGCGCGGCTCGGCGACCTGATATTGCACGGACGTCGGCATGCCGATCTGCGCGAGGAACGCCTTCACGCGCGGCCACCAGACCTGCACGCCGTCGCGGTCGCCGACGAGCCGGTGCGCGTCGCTCTTGTACGTGCCGAAATCGACCATGCTCGCGCGCGCGCCGTGCGCGACGAACGCCTCGTACATTTGCGCGGAGAGGTCGCCTTGCCAGACGGAGTCGTTGTCGCCGTAAAGCCACAGCGACGGCAGGCGCACGTGTTCGCCGTAAGCGCCGAACGCGTTGACGAGATTCTTCTGCCAGCCCGCGCATTCGTCCTGACGCAGCCCGCCGGAGAAATTGATGAGACCTCGCACGCCGGGCGCGGACATCGCGTCGCGCGCGCCGTAGGCGATGGACGTCAGCCCGCCGTGCGACGTGCCCGCCACGACGATATGCGTCTTGTCCACATACGGCTGCTGGCTCATGTACGCGACGGTCGCGGCGACATCGCGCGCCTGCGCGAAGCCGTTCGCTTCGACGTTGCAGCCGCGGCCGGCGTAGTCGCCGCCCGAGCCGGCGAATCCGCGCCGATTCGGCACCACGACGACATAGCCGTGGCGCACGAACTCGCGTGCGAGCGCGACCGGGCGGTTGCGCGGCTGCGCGTGGGCGTCGCCGGGAAGTTTGCCGTGATTGAAGACGATCATCGGGAACGGGCCCGCGCCGTCCGGCTTGAACACGGTGGTTTCGAGCGCGATGTCGTCTTCCGGCACGCCGATGACCGTCTCGTTCAGCCCGTTGGCGACGACCGGCAGGCTCGGGTCGAGCGCATCGGGAATCTGGCCGAAGACCGGAGCCGTGAGGCCCTCGGATTGACGCACGCCGCCGATTGGTTCGGCGCGCGCGGCGGACGTGACCAACGCCGTCGCGAGCGAGCACAACATGCTGCATCCGACCAACCAGTTTCTGATCGCCATCCGTGAACTCCGACTGCATCCGATCGATGTTGATGTGGCGTGGCCCCGGACTGTTGCCGATCGAAGTCACAAACCTGTCGCGCTGCTCGCGAAGAGCAGTATCGAATGCTGGTTTCGGGAGTCGTGCCCCAAAAAGGCACGACGAATGGCTTCAAACGGGCAATGCAGGCATTAAAGCGGGGCAACGCTCTTTACCAGTGCGCGAGAATGACAACGCGCTGGCGTAAAGAGAGATTACCCGTTCAAAATTGCACTGCACAATAAAGGAAACCCCGTAACCGCTTAATCTGAAAGGAGAAGTTCAGGAAATAAATACCGCCGGAGGTCGGTACTTATATTAAGAACCTATTTACTTTTCTTTTATTTCTCCGTCGATATAAACCCAGCGGCCATTCGCATCGCGCGTAAAGCGGCTGGCTTCGTGCAGACGATGCGCGCGCCCGTCCACCTTGTATCGCGCGACGAATTCGACTTCCTCGCGATTCGCGTCGATGTGCGTGTGGCGCTTGATCTGCAAGCCGAGCCAGCGCGTGCCGGTGTCGGAGGCGTCGAGGTCGGGCGGGCAGGTCGCCGCGTCCCACGTCGCGCGCAGGTAGGCCGTGTCGCCGAGCACGTAGGCGGTGTAGCGCGAGCGCATCAGTTCCATCGCGTTCGCGGGCGCTGCGTGGCCGTCGATGAGACGCCCGCAGCAATCCTCGTAACGCGGCGCGCGCGCATTCGCCTTCTGCGTGGGCGACGCCCCGCCGCACGGACATTCCACCGGCCTCATGCATCGACTCCCGGCATCGCGAGATGACCCGGCTGGCTTCGCACGCGATCCAGCCACGCGCGGATCGCCGGATAGCGCGCGAGGTCGAGACCGGCTTCGTCGGCGACATGCGTGTACGCGAAAAGCGCGATGTCCGCGACCGTGTATCGCTCGGCGACGAAGAACGTGCGCGCGGCGAGATGCTGCTCCATCACGTCGAGCGCGCGATACGAACCGGCGGTTTTGTCGGGCAGACGCGGATCGCCGGGCTGCTTCAGAAATTGCCGGATGAAGCGCGCGACGGCCACGTACGGCTCGTGACTGTACTGCTCGAAGAACATCCACTGCAGCACTTGCGCGCGTTGCAGGCGGTCGTCGGGCATGAGCGGCGTGCCGTCGGCGAGATAACAGAGAATGGCGTCGGATTCGGTGAGCGTCGTCGTCTCGTCGATGCACAACACCGGCACCTTGCCGTTCGGATTGAGCTTGCGGAAGGCGTCGGTGCGCGTGGCGCCGTGCATCATGTCCACTTCATGCCAGACATACGGCAGCTTCAGTTGTTCGAGCGCGAGTCGCACCTTGTAGCAGTTGCCGGACGCCGAAACGCCATGCACGTGATAGGTCATTCGGATGTTCCTGATCGAAGTGGTCGAATCGGTCGATGCGTCACCAGTCGAGCTTCGTGCCGTCGTACTGGATGAAGCGGCCGTTGAAGTCGTCGCGCAACGCACCGGCTTCCGCGATCACCGCGCGCATGCCGCTGACGCTGCGCGCGACGTCGATGGCCGCCGACGGCCCGCCCATCTCCGTGCGCACCCAGCCCGGATGCAGCGCGATGCACGCCGAATGCCGCGATTCCAGCGAAGCCACCTTCAGCGCAGAATTGAGCGCCGCCTTGCTCGCGCGATACAGCCAGCCGGTCGTGCCGCTCGCTTCGCTGATGCTGCCCATCTTGCTCGACACCACGGCGAGCACGCCGTGCGCGGCATCGGTGAGCGGCAGGAGCACGGGGATGAGTTGCATCGGGCCGCGCACGTTGGTGTGCATGACGTCGTCGAAATCGTCGCTGCTGATGGTCTCGACGCCTTCCGTGCGCGGGCCGTACACGCCCGACACGATGATCGCGACATCGAGCCGCTCTTCGTCGAGCTGCCACGCGAGCGCGGCGATCTGCTCCGGCTGCGTCACGTCGAGCGAGATGGTTTGCGCGCCGAGCGCGTCGAGCGTGGAGAGCGCGGCCTTGTCGCGCGCGGTGGCGAGCACGCGCCAGCCGTCGCGGCAATATTCGCGCGCGAACTCGTGGCCGATACCGCGTGACGCGCCGATGATCAGGGCGGTTTTCATGCGTTGTCCTTTGTGGATGGCTTCAGATCAGTTCGATGCCCATCGCCGTCGCTTCGCCCCCGCCGATGCACAGCGACGCCACGCCGCGCTTCAACCCGCGCTTGCGCAACGCGCCGATCAGCGTGACGAGAATCCGCGCGCCCGACGCGCCGATAGGATGCCCGAGCGCGCACGCACCGCCGTTCACGTTGACCTTGTCGTGCGGCAGGTCGTGTTCGCGCATCGCGGCCATCGTGACGACGGCGAACGCTTCGTTGATTTCGTAGAGATCGACATCGTTCGCGCGCCAGCCGTTCTTCTCGAAGAGCTTCGCGATCGCACCGACCGGCGCGGTCGTGAACAACGCGGGCTGCTGCGCGAACGTGCTGTGTCCGGCGACGCGCGCAACCGGCGTCACGCCGAGGCGCTTCGCGGTGGATTCGCGCATCATCACGAGCGCGGCCGCGCCATCCGATATCGACGACGAATTCGCCGCCGTCACCGTGCCGTCCTTCGCGAACGCGGGCTTGAGCGTCGGAATCTTGTCGATGTTCGCCTTGAACGGCTGCTCGTCGCGCGCGATGAGCGTATCGCCCTTGCGGCCTTGCACCGTGACCGGCGCGATTTCCCATTCGAACGATCCGTCCTCGTTCGCGCGTTGCGCGCGGCGCAGCGATTCGACCGCGAACGCGTCCTGCGATTCGCGCGAGAACGCATACGACGACGCGCATTGCTCCGCGAACGTGCCCATCAGGCGGCCTTTGTCGTACGCGTCTTCGAGGCCGTCGAGGAACATGTGATCGAGCACCTGGCCGTGTCCCATGCGCATGCCGGCGCGCGCCTTCGGCAGCAGATACGGCGCGTTCGTCATGCTTTCCATGCCGCCCGCGACGATCACGTCCGCCGATCCCGCGACGAGCATGTCGTGCGCGAACATCGCGGCGCGCATGCCGGAGCCGCACATCTTGTTGATCGTCGTGCAGCCGGTGGAAAGCGGCAGGCCCGCGCCGAGCGCCGCCTGACGCGCGGGCGCCTGGCCTTGTCCCGCGGGCAGCACGCAGCCCATGATCGCTTCGCCGACTTGCTCGGGCGCGAGGCCCGCGCGTTCGACTGCCGCGCGGATCGCCGACGCGCCGAGCTGCGGCGCGGTCAACGTGGCGAAATCGCCTTGAAACGCGGCCATCGGCGTGCGTGCCGCCGAAACGATGACGACCGGATCGCTCTGTGTCTCACTCATGTTTTAGCTCCTTGATGACGCCCTGAATGACGGCGGGAATGGCGCCGAGACGCGCCGCATCGGACGCGATGACGTCGTTCTCCGCCGCATGTGCGCCTTCGCGCGTCAACGCCGCGAGGCACGATTGATACGTCGGGTCCACTGCTTCCTGCGCCCTGATCATCATGCCCATGTTGCGCAGACGGCCGTCGTGGACGCCGTAGGTCCAGCCGTGAACGGTGAGGTCCTGCCCGCGCGCCCAGGCGTCGTTGACGACGGTCGTGCGGCACACGTTGAGCGTCTGCTCGATCGTGTTCAGTTCCACGAGCCGGCGATGCCGCGCTTCGCCCATCGGCCATTCGTCGAGCAGGGCGGCGTGTTTCTCGCGCACGTCTTCCACGTGACGCAGCCAGTTGTCCGCGAGGCCGACGCGCCGCCCGACGAGCGCCGCGCCCACGCCCGAGCAGCCGTAATGGCCGACGACCATGATGTGCTTCACCTTCAGGAGATCGACGGCGAACTGGATCACGGAAAGCGCGTTCAGGTCCGAGTGCACGACCACGTTCGCGATGTTCCGATGCACGAACACTTCGCCCGGCGGCAAGCCGATGATCTGGTTCGCGGGCACGCGCGAGTCGGAGCAGCCGATCCACAGATATTCCGGCGCTTGCTGATGCGCGAGCCGCTCGAAGAAATCCGCGTCCTCCGCGAGCTTGCGCGTGACCCAGTTCTGGTTGTTGTCGAAGAGATGGGCGAGGGGATGAGCGGCTTCGTTGTTTCGGTCAGTCATGGTGATGTTCGTATTGCATGTTTCAAAGGATGCACCGCATGTCGCACGTCATGCGGCGCGCGCGGATGCCTTCTCGAAGCGTTCCGGATAGCGGACGCAGAATCGGATGGCTCCGTCGTAGGGAAAAAAGTCGGCGAGTTCGCCTCGTTGCAGTTGCTCCTTGTGACGCTGCCACAGCGCAGGGTCGAAGAAATCCGCGTGATGACGCATGAACGCTTCGCGCACGCGCGGATCGCCGAGCAGGAACGTGCCGTAGGTTTCCGGAAAGATGTCGTGCGGACCGACGGTATACCACGGCTCGCCCGACAGCTCGTCTTCCTCGTTGCGCGGCGGCGGCACGCTGCGCACGTTGCAATCGGTGAGATATTCGATCTCGTCGTAATCGTAGAACACGACGCGTCCATGCCGCGTCACGCCGAAATTCTTGTAAAGCATGTCGCCGGGGAAGATGTTCGCCTGGATCAACTGCTTGATTGCATCGCCGAATTCCTTGATGCCGTGATCGATGTCGTCCGCATTGCCGTTCTGCAGGAAGAGGTTCAGCGGCACCATGCGCCGTTCGATATACACGTGCCGGATGACGAGCTTGTCGTCTTCGTATTCGATCATCGAGGGCGCTTCCTTCTCCAGCTCGCGGATGAGCGCGTGATCGAGCCGCGCGACGGGCAACGCGACGCTCGAATATTCGAGCGTATCGGCCATGCGGCCCAGCCGGTCGTGGCGCTTCACGAGCAGATATTTGTCCTCGATCTTCGCGCGCGTGGTGTCTTTCGGCGGCGGAAACGAATCCTTGATGAGCTTGAACACATAAGGAAACGACGGCAGCGTGAACACGATCATTACGAGCCCCTTGATGCCCGGCGCGATGATGAACTGATCGCTCGAATGCTTCAGATGATGCAGCAGGTCGCGATAAAACAGGTTCTTGCCCTGCTTCTGCAGGCCGAGCGACGTGTAGATCTCCGCGTTCGGCTTGGCCGGCATGATGGTGCGCAGGAAATGCACATACGCCGACGGCACTTCCATGTCGACGAGAAAGTACGAATGCGAAAAGCTGAAGATGATGAGCAACTGCTGGCGTTCGACGAGCACGGTATCGAGCGCGAGCAGGCCGGGCTTCGCATGACGGATGGCGATGGCGAACGGCAGCAATGAATCGCCGTGAATGATGCGTCCGACGATATACGCCGCCTTGTTGCGAAAGAAGAGCGACGACAGCACGTGAATCTGGAAATTCGGCGCGGGCGCGAAGTCGCCGAAGGCATCTTTCAGCGACTGCATCACGCATTGCACGTCGCGCGTGAGGTCTTCGAACGGCGGCTGCAACTGGAAGTTCGTGACGATGCGCTCGAGTGTCGCCGCGAGGCCGTCCTTGTCCGGGTAATACGCGCGATACGTCGGCTTCGCGGCGGGCTCGTCGTTCTCGATGTATTCGGTCGAAATGGCCGGACGCACGAAGATGAAATCGTTGTTGAAGTACGAGCGATGCAGAATCTTGCAGCATACCGAGTTGAAGAACGTCTCGGCGCATTCCGGCTGCCGGTGCGTCGTGAGCAAGCCGATGTAATGCAGCTTGATCTGCTGCCAGACGTCGTCGTCGATGTTCTCCGCGTCATATTCGTCTTCGAGCAGCGCCACGCATTCCGCGACGCGTTCGTCATACGACGTGATGCGTTCGCGCGCGAGTTGCGACATCGCGCGCCAATCGCCCTGTTCGAAGAGCGTCTTCGCGCGGACGGCGGCTTCGCGGAACACGCGGTAATGCCGGTCGAAACCTTCGAGCAGCGTCTGCGCGACATCGAAGCCGATTTGCGATGAGAGCAGTTTGGGAAAGTGGTTCATGTCGGCTCACATCATGCGGCTTTCGAGCGGCGCGCGCGTTTGTCGATGCCCGCCGCGAGCAGCGCGCGGCCTTGCTCTTCGTAAGCGGCGAGTTCGTCGAGCGTGGTGTTCAGGTCTTCGAGCTGGCGTTGCAGCACTTCGCGATGCGCCGCGATGGTGTCGATGAACGCGCGAAGCTGCGTGGCGGTGCCGGTGGGGGAATCGTAGAGATCGAGCAGCGTGCGAATCTCCGACAGCGTGAAGCCGAGCCGCTTGCCGCGCAGCGTGAGCTTCAGGCGCGTGCGGTCGCGCGAAGAATACACGCGGCGCAGGCCGTTCGCGCCTTCGCGTCGCGGTGCGAGCAGGCCCTGATCTTCATAGAAGCGGATGGCGCGCGGCGTGACGTCGAACTCGCGCGCCAAATCGGTGATCGTGTAATGCGTGGGCTGGGTCATCGGAAAACCGCCATGCGCCGGCGCGCGTGCAACGTTAGAATGACGTTTACGTTATCGTCAACTCGGCCCGAATGCAACGCGGCGAAACCGCACTGCCGCGCGACCGCCATCCACCATCCAAAGGCACCGATGAACGCACTCGAACATCAGCTCGATTATGTATTCGCCGACGAATTGCCCGAGCCGGGCGGCGTGAAGGAAGTCGCGCCCGGCGTCTATTGGCTGCGCATGCCGCTGCCGTTCGCGCTCGATCACATCAACCTCTGGCTTTTGCGCGATGAAATCGATGGCGTGCAGGGCTGGACGGTCATCGATTGCGGCATTGCGAACGAAAGCATCCGCGCGAATTGGGAACGTGTGTTCGATACCGTGCTCGGCGGTCTGCCCGTGTTGCGCGTGATCGTCACGCATTGCCATCCGGATCATCTCGGTCTTGCCGACTGGATTTGCGAAGGCGGCGACAAGCGGCGCTGGAACGTGCGTCTGTGGATCTCGCTCGGCGAATACGCGATGGGCCGCGTGATGGCCGCGGGCGATGGCTCCAACGCGGGCGGCGAGCGCGCGGCGGCGCATTTCGCGGCGCACGGCATGACCGACGAAGCATCGCTCGATGCGTTGAAGAAGCGCGACAGCTATTACCCGACGCTCGTGCCGTCGATGCCGCGCGAGTTTCGCCGTATCCGCGATGGCGAGCGTGTGCGCATCGGCGCGCGCGAATGGGAAGTGGTGTCGGGCTACGGTCATTCGCCCGAACATAGCGCGTTGTATTGCGCATCGGACAAGCTGCTGATTTCCGGCGACATGGTGTTGCCGCGCATTTCGACGAACGTGTCGGTGTTCGCCATCGAGCCGGAAGGCAATCCGCTTGCGTTGTATCTGGGATCGCTCGGGCGATATGAAACCATGCCCGCCGATGTGCTCGCGTTGCCGTCGCACGGCAAGCCGTTTCGCGGCGTGCAGACGCGCATCGGGCAATTGCGGGAGCATCATCGCGCGCGGCTCGCGGAAGTGCGCGAGGCATGCGCCGAAAAGCCGTGCAGCGCCGCCGATATCGTGCCGATCATGTTCAGGCGCAAGCTCGACATTCATCAGATGACGTTCGCGCTCGGCGAAGCGCTCGCGCATTTGAACCTGCTTTGGCTCGATGGAACGCTGAAACGTCAGACCGGCGACGATGGCGTGATTCGCTTCGCGCCGGCCTGATATCGATCACTGCACGGAAACCGCGCCGAAGTTCTGCCGCCCGAACGGACTCACGTTATAGCCGCTGACATTGGCGCGCGTGAGCGCCGCAGCCGTCGGATAAACGAGCGGAATCCACAGCGCCTGATCGTGGATGATCTTCTGCGCATCCACATACGACTTCGTGCGCTTCGCGACATCCGGCGTGGCCTTGCCGTCCGCGATCAGCTTGTCGAGTTGCGGATCGCAGAAGCGCGCGAAGTTGATGCCCGACTTCACCGCGTTGCAACTGAAGAGCGGCGAAAGATAGTTGTCCGGATCGCCGTTGTCGCCGGCCCAGCCCATGAAGAGCATGTCGTGCTGACCCTGCTTCGCTTCCTTGATCAGCTCGCCCCATTCGATCACCTTCACTTGCGCCTTCACGCCGATCTTCGCGAGATCGGCTTGCAGCAACTCGGCGCCTGCCTTCGGATTCGGATTCAGCACGCTGCCGTTCGGACGCACCCAGATCGTCGTTTCGAAGCCGTTCGGCAAGCCCGCATCGGCAAGCAGCTTCTTCGCGCGATCCACCGAATACGGATACGCCTGCACGCTCTTGTCATAGCTCCACGTGTTCGGCGGATACGGATTCACCGCAGGCGTCGCGGTGTTGTCGAACACGGTCTTCATGTAGGTCGTGCGATCGAACGCCATGTTCAGCGCCTGACGCACCTTCGGGTTATCGAGCGGCTTCTTCTGCGTGTTCAGCGCGACGAACGCGGTCATGAACGCGGGCGTTTCGCTGACCTTGAGCGACTTGTCCTTCTTCGCATCGAGCACGTCCTGCGGCTTCGGCGACAGCGCGATCTGGCATTCGCCCGCCTTGATCTTCTGCGCGCGCACGGACGCATCGGGCGTGATGGCGTAGATGAGGCGATCGATCTTCGGCTTCGGTCCCCAGTACGAAGGATTCACGTCGTAGCGAATCACCGCATCTTTCGTATAGCTCTTGAGCACGAACGGTCCGGTGCCGATAGGCTTGCTATTGATATCGAGCTGCTTGTTCGCCTTCAGCAACTGGTCCGCGTATTGCGCCGAATAGATCGATGCGAAGCCCATCGTGAGGATAGGCACGAAGGTCGCGTTCGGCTCGTTGAGTTCGAACTTGACGGTTTGATCATCGACCTTGGTCACGGCTTTGATTAGCTTCACGAGACCCATCGATTGCGCATGCGGAAAGCCGCTCGCGCCCGCCACCTTGTGCCACGGATTGCTGTCCGACAGCATGCGCTCGAACGTGAAGACGACGTCGTCTGCATTGAGCGGGCGCGTCGGCTTGAAGTAATCGGTCGTCTGGAACTGCACGTTCGGCCGCAGATGGAACGTGTACGTGAGCCCGTCGCTCGATACGTCCCACTTCTGTGCCAGCGACGGCGCGACCTTCTTCGCGGCTTCGTCGTACGAGACGAGCGTGTTGAAGATGACATCGGCGGAAGCGTTCGTCGTCACGAGCGAATTGAACTGCACGACATCGAAACCATCCGGGCTCGACTCGGTGCAGACGGTGAGGGGCTTCGCCATCGCGAGCATCGGCGCGGCCATGAAGACGACAGCGAATGCGGCTGTAAAGCGGTTGAGGCGCATGAGATCTCCCGTGACTCTCGGTCACACATCGGTGTTCTTGTTGCTTGAAAGGCGTCGGACGCGCGATGCGAGCAAGCACCGCGCCCGCGCGCGTAGCTTATCCAACGAAACAATCGGCGACAACGAAGCATTGCGCATACCGTTATGCGTTCGCGCGGCGGCATCGGCTTGCCGAAGACGGCGCATCACGCTACACTGCCCCGGTCTTTGGGGAGTAGCCTTCCTTCCGTCGCGAAGGAGAACGCGTCAACATCCTCGGCTCTACTGCCGTGGCGCGTTCGACCGGTCCGGTTTGGCGAGACCATTGATGCGCCATGCCGTTCCTGGCCGGACGGGCGTCGCGCATCATGGTTCGCTGACGTCCGGCCGTGGAATCATCGTCGTGTCCCCACAATCAAAATATCCATTCCTGTTTTGCGTCCGCATTTGCGCATGCGTGATGCCCGAATCTCATCGTTCGATGCGGGGTGCCGCATGACGATGCTCTTCATCGAACTCGCGTTCATGCTCGCGATCATCCTCGTCGCATCCGAGCTTTTCACCAACGCGCTCGAGCATCTCGGCGAGCGGCTCGGCATTTCGGAAGGCGTGACGGGATCGCTGTTCGCGGCGGTCGGCACGGCGCTGCCGGAAACCACGGTGCCGATCATCGCGCTATTGGGCGGCACCGCGAGCCGCGCGGTCAACGAAGAGATCGGCGTCGGCGCGATTCTCGGCGCACCGCTCATGCTCGCGACGCTTTCCACTTGCCTGATGACGCTCGCCATCATGAAATCGCGCGGCTTGCGCGGCGTCATCATGCCGGAGCGCACGGGCTTCACGCGCGATCTCAACTTCTTCCTCGTGGCGTTTCTGATCGCGGCAGGCGCGATGTTCGTCCCGCATCACGCGTGGCAGGTGCGCGCGCTCTTCGCGGCCGGTCTCGTCGCGCTTTATGTGATCTATGTGATCGCGACGTTCCGCGCATCGGCGAATCTCGTCGATAGCGGTCACGGCACCGAAGCGCCCGAAGCGCTTTTCATTTCGCGCGTGGGACTCAAGACCAGTCTCGGCTCGATCGTGCTGCAGTTCCTGATCGGCATCGTGCTGCTCGTCGGCGGCGCGAAGGGCTTCATTCATGGCGTGCAAGGCGTGTCGCAGGCGCTCGGCGTATCGGCGCTGCTGCTGTCGCTCATCATCATTCCGATCGCGACGGAGCTGCCCGAGAAGGTCAACAGCATTCTGTGGGCGCGAAGAGGGAAGGACACGCTCGCGTTCGGCAACATCACCGGCGCGATGGTGTTTCAGGGCACGTTGCTGCCCGCCATCGGCATCATGCTGACGCCGTGGGAGCCGCGCATCGAAGTGCTGACCGGCGTGTTGATCACGCTCGCGGCGGCGGCGTGGCTGCGCTTTCATGCGCGCGGCAATGGCGTCGCGCTGTGGGCGCTGCTCGGCAACGGCGTGCTGTACGCGGCTTATCTGACGCTGACGCTCGGACGCTGATTCCCGATGCCCGCGCCGAAAAGAAAAATGCCCGCGCAAGGCGGGCATCGAGGTCGAAGCAGCGCGTCATGACATCGACGCGTTGTTCTTGTTGTTGATTGTTTATCGGCGTCGATCCAAAAAAATTTAAAGGCGCGCGGCCTGCTGATAACGGCTCGCCGCGTCGATGCGCGCGCTCGCTTCGCGAAAGCCCCGGCCCAGCGACATGCGCGCGGCTTCCGCCGTCTGCATGAGCGATGCATCGAGCGCCTGAATGTCGCGCGCGGCTTGCAGCGTCGCCGGTTCGTGATCGTTCTGCAACTGCATGATGATCGGCGAGCGCACTTCGGCCACGCGCGCCGCTTCGATCCAGTCTCCCGCAGCGGCGGCCGCGGCCATCGCGTGCGTGAGCGCCATCGCGTTGGTCAGCAATTCCTGTTGGCTCATTTCTTACTCCGTGCGATTCGGCGCTTACTTGTTGGTGGCGAGCGCGCCCGCGCTGTTCGTGCCGCCGAAAAGCTGCGTCAGATACGTCGTGTTGCTCTGCATGGACGCCATCAGCGTGTTCAGCGCCGTGAACTGCGCCTGATATTGCGCGGTCAGGCTGTCGGCGTAGGTCTGCAACGTGTTCGTCTGATCGGTCAGGCTCTTCAGGTCGGCATTGAGCGCCGTCGTGCGCGTATCGATGATGCCGCCCGTCTGCAGAAACGACGTGACCTTCGAATTGAGCTGCGTGCCGATGCCGTTCGTCGGGTTGAAGAGCTGCTGCACGCGCGTCGGGCTGTTCGAGAGCGCGGTCGAAAGCGTCGAAGAGTCGATCGACAGCGTGCCGTCGTCCTGCAGGTCGATGCCGATCGACGCGAGGTTCGTCGTCACCGATGTCGATCCGGACGTGGAGTTCACGCCGCTCGTCACGATGTTCGCGAGCGTGCTCTGAATGCTTTGAAGCATCGAGTCGCCGAGCAGCACGCCGCCTTGCGAGCCGGCGCTCTTCGTCGAGTCGAAGGACGACAGCGCGGCGGCCTGGCTCACGAAGGAGTTGTACGCATCGACGAACGCCTTGATCGAGCTTTGTTCCGTGGTCGTGTCGGACGCGACCGTCAGCGTCTGCGTGCTGCCGGCAGCCGCGGACGTGAGATTGAGCGTCACGCCGCCGATGGCGGTCGTGAGCGTGTTCGTGGGACTCGTGGCGGCGGTGCCGTCGATGGTGAGCGAGGCGTCCTGCGCCGGCGACGTCTGCGTGTAGTTGCTGCTGCCCGTGCCGTACGAAAGCGACGAATCGACGCCCGTGCCCGCCGTCACCGAAATCGTGTTCGCGGCGCCCGTGTTCTTCGACGCGAGCACGAGATGCTGGCCGTCCGTGCCGGTCACGATGGTCGCGCTGATGCCGGGGTTGTCGCTTGCCGTGTTGATCGACGATGCGATGCTCGACAGCGTGTTGGTGCCGTCGAGCGTGAGGTTCATCGAACTCGATCCGAGACTCAGCGTCAGCGTGCCGGTGCCGAACGTGTCGGTGGCGGCGTGCGCCGTCGACGAAATCTTCTGCGCGCTCGCCACGTTGTTCACCGTGATCTGATACGAACCCGCGACCGCGCTCGTGCCGGCGGTCGCCGTGAGTCCGCTGCCGCTCGCCGTCGCCGTGTACGCCGCGAGCGCGGAGCCGTCGGCCAGGCCGGACAAGGTGCTTTGCATGGAAGACAGCGCGGACTTGATCTGCGAGACGGCGGAGAGCAGCGTGTTGTCGCTCGACGTCTTGTTCGCGATCTGCGTGGCCTGGGCGGTCGTCTTGGCGGTGACGAGCGAAGAAACCAGCGACGAGACATCCAGACTGGAATTGGTCGCGCCGCTGATGATGGACTGCGCTGCAGCGGCCAGCGTGGCGCTGACGTCGGACGAACTCGTGGTCGAGGTGGTGGTGGTCATCGGATGCTCCGGACAGACTGCCTATATTCAAGTTGCGAGCTTTCGTGAGCGGCGCATCGAACGTCTTCGCGCCGGGCGCGCCGCTAACGAAAGCTGGGAGGCAAGCCTCCCAGTCGTGCAAAAACCCCGCTCATACCGCAGCGGGGTTGATGAGTGCGCTTAGCCGAGGAGCTTCAGCACTTGCTGCGGCATCGAGTTCGCTTGCGCGAGAACCGAGATGCCCGCTTGCTGCAGCACCTGCGCCTTCGACAGGTTCGCCGTTTCTTGCGCGAAGTCCGCATCGGTGATGGCCGATTGCGCTGCCGACAGGTTGGTCGACTGCGATTGCAGGCTGGTGACAGCCGACGTGAAGCGGTTTTGCTCAGCGCCGAGGGTCGATTGCAGCGTGTTGACCGTGTTCAGAGCCGTGTCGACATAGCCGATCACGTTCTGCGCGCCGCTTGCCGTCGAGATGTCGACGCTGACCGAACCGAACAGGCCGGTCGAGCCCATCGAGACGCTGCCGAAGTCGACGCTCAGCGTCTGGTTCGCCACTGCGCCGATCTGGAACGACACCGACGAAACCGAACCCGACAGCATGGCCTGGCCGTTGAACGTCGTCTGGTTCGCAACGCGGTCCAGTTCGCCGAGACGCTGGGTCACTTCCGTCTGGAGGTAGCCGCGCTGCGTGTCGGAGAGCGAGCCGTCGGCTGCTTGCACGGCCAGCTGGCGGATACGTTGCAGGTTGTCCGTCGTCGAGCTGAGGCCGCCCGAAGCCGTCTGGATCATCGAGATCGCGTTGTTCGCGTTCGACACGCCCTGGTTCAGCGCGTTGACGTACGACGTCATGTTCGTCGAAATCGCGAGACCCGCTGCGTCGTCAGCCGCGCTGTTGATGCGCTTGCCCGACGAAAGGCGGTTAATAGCCGACGACAGCGCGCTTTGCGAACCAGCCAGGTTCTTTTGCGTAGCTTGCGACAGCGTATTGGTATTGATGTTCAACATGACTTGAATCCCTCTTTAAAGTGTGGCGCCTTTAAGGCTTACATCAGTTACGGCGTCGCGCTGTTTAAGAAGTTACGCTGACCGCCTTACCTTAGGTTATCGGGCCGCCCGAAAAAAACTTTAGGGGGCTATTCGATGCGTTGCGCAGATTCGCGCGGAAGGCCGCAGGAAGCGGCTCTCGGCCCTTCCTGCGGTAGTTGGATGGATTACGGCGGGGAAAGAAAGGTTACAGCGCGTGAGGCATTTGCGAGACGGCGGCTTTGGCGAGCGGACGGAAAATCAGCCGCACGACTTGCGGTGTTTTTTCAGTGGCCGCGGGCAAATAAATCAGTCCGTTCGGTGAAACCTGATAAATGCCGGGTTCACGTTCTTCCATGCCGTCGAGAATGATTTCGCTGCCGGCTTCGAGCGTGCGCTGCCGATCGAATTCGGCATTCGAATCCAGATACTCGGCTGAAAACGTCGTCGCCGATTCGAGCTGCATCCAGCTCAGTTCGCGTCCGATCATCAGCGCGGTATCGAATTGCGAGCGCGGCAGCACGACCGAATAGAAGCCGTCGTAAGTCGCACGCGCCGAAACGTTCTGCGTCGCGCTTTCGTTGCCGCGCACGAAAAGCGCGGGCACGTCGAGCCGCCGGTACGACGTATCGTCGACGGTGAAGTCGAGCCGGTGACGGCGCAGCGCCATCAGGAAGATCGCCTGGTCGATGCCCGCATAGCGCATCTCCGACGGATAGCCCGTTCTGAAGCCCTTGCCGATGCTGCGCATATAGAACGGTCCGCGCTGACGCAGGCCCTTGATGCCGGCATCGACGTTGGCCACGTCGAACGCGATATCCGTGCCGACGTTCAGCTCGAACAGCGACTTCGCGCTGCGCGTGATCTCCTCGTGCTCCGGCAGATACACGAGCCGCGCCAGTTCGATGGCCGCCGTCACGCGCAGCCGTTCCGGCGTGAGTTCCGGCAGGTGAATGGCGGGCGTGGCTTCGACGTCGCGGATGAATCGCAGGCAGGATTCCTGGATGACCTTCGTCGTGTCGAGCTGCATGCTGCCCTTCTTGACGTCGGCGAGAATCGGCGTGCCGTCCTCTTCGTAGGCGATCACGCTGCCCGAGTTGACCGCGCACATCTGCTCGAAATCGCCGATATGCGCAATCAGCGTTTCGACGACGTTTTCCTCGGTCCAGCTCGAATCGATGAGCGCCTTGCGGTCGAGGTGCGAGCCCGGCGAATCGAGCGAGGCGAAGTATCGGCCGATGACTTCCACGTCGAAATGACGCTTGAAGACATCGCGGATGGCGTGCTGGATCGTGCCGTAATAACCGAGGTCCGCGAGCACGAGCGTATCGCCGCGCGCGAGGCCGACCGTGTTCTGCAAGTGGCGGAAGAGCCGCGCGCGCAGCGCGTTCGACTGCTGGATGATGATCTTCTGCGTCGCGCGCTCGGAAAGCAGCTTGCAGAATTCCTGCGCCGCATGCTTCGACTTCGTCGCGCGCGCGAGCACCTTCTTCTTCAGCTCGGGCGGCATCAGCATCTGATCGCAAATGACATGCAGCGGATGCGACGCCGCGTTCTTCACGAGATATCGCTGGATGCTCTCGGCGCTATCGAACGACACGGCGACCGCGGTGAAGCGGCTCAGATACACCGGCGCGCCCATCGATTCGTTCGACATGGCTTCGCACGCGAGCCGCACGAGATGGCCGTCGCGCATGAGAAACGCGAACTTGTGCGGCTTGCCGCTCGCGTTCAGTTCGCGATGCTCGCCGAGCACGAAGCGCGCGAACGCATAAATGATCGGCCCGAGCGCCCAATAACCGACGCGTTCGTCCGCGCTTTGCTCCACGGAAAGCTGTTGCGCCTTCATGCCGTGAAAGAGGCTCGGCGCGGCTTGCGTCGAGCGGATCGCGGGAAACAGAAGACGCGCCGCGATGAGCCGTTGCCGTTCCGCCTTCGCGGCTTCACCGTCGCGCTGCAAGAGATGGATACACCCGATGCCGAGCGACGCCGGCACGGCATAGTCGGCCACGGGGTTGTCGCCCGTATGCAGAATGTCCGACGGCGTCATGCCGAGCCGCGCCATGACTTTCGGCCACAGCCCGTTCGACTTGCCGAAGCCGAACGCGGACGAACAGAACACGTGATCGATCAGCGTTTCGAGTTCGGGCGCGGTCGCGTAGAGAATGCGGCGCAGTTGCGCTTCGTTGTAGTAAGTGTCGCTGACGATCGCCACGGCCAGGCCGCGCGCTTTCGCTTCGCGCATCAACGCGAGAACGGGTTCGAACGCGAAGCCGATCTCGATTTCCTTCTGGACTTCGCGCTCGGCCAGTTCGCGCACGATCAGCTCGTCGGCGCCCGGCGCGCATTGCGCGTAGATTTCTTCGAGCGAGGCTTCGGACGTGCGGTCCGTGAACGACCGGTTCGTGCGCGCGAGCGATTCGGCCTGCGCGCGCACGCGAGCGCCGATGCGATGCGCGACGAAGAGCGGATCCTCGGCGAGCGCGTAGTAGACGTCGCTCGGCTCGGCCACGCCGCGCCAGAAGATCGTGTCGAAACAGTCGAATGTGGCGATCTTGCGGCCGTCGAGTTTGGCGGACCACGCCGCCATCAGGTCTGCCGCCGGAATATTGCGGTCGCTCATGTTCAGGATGCTCCTCGGACGCCGATGCACTTCCGGTCCGGCGTCGATTGTTGTCGATTAGTGTCGGTTAATGTCGATTGGTGCCGGATCAGAGCGCGTGCACGCCGATCACGGTGAGATAGTTCGCGAGGCGGTTCTCTTCCACGCGCGCGAGCAGCGGATTGTTGTGATACGGCGCGAGAATCTGCGCGATCGCCTCGAGGCACGGATGCGTGCGCTCGATCAGCACGGCGAGGCCGAACACGAGCGGGATCACCGCGTACACATAGTCGGCGTCCGACTGCGCGATGAAGTCCTCGAGCGCGGTCAACACGCCATTGCGCGGGCCGCCTTCCTGGTCCGCGTAGGCGAACGAACCTTCCGGCGAGCCGAAGCCGCCGCGCACCTTGCCCGGATAGCCGAGCGTCACGCCATTGCCGTAGCTGTACGGCTGGCGGAATTCGGCGGGGATCGCATCCGGGTTGTAGTACTGGTCGCGGCGGCCGGCGGGCCAGCAGACATCGTGCATGAAGGCGAGCACCGGCTTGCCGTCGGCGTGCGAGCGCTCCTCGATCAGCCGCAGTTCGTGGAACACGGTGTACCAGTTGTGGTCGCCGTCGATGAACCACGCGTCCACATCGGCGATGCGGGGAATCGCGTCATGGCTCATCGCGCGCTGCAGTTCGATATGCGACGTGCTTTCGATCCACTCCGTGGCTTCCGGGCGCGGCATCGGGTCGATACAGGTGAGGGTGGCGTGGTGGGCTTCGGCCCAGTCGGACAGAATGCGGGTGTTGCCGCCGAATTCGAGACCGATTTCCGCGATCTTGCGGGGCGCGCAGATATCGAGAATCGGAACGGTGATCGGCGCGAACTCGGCCATCGAGTAGATCAGCAAATTGCTCATAAGCGGGGCCCTTCGGGCTTTGAGAGACTTTTTGGGACTGATGCGATGTTAGGGGAAGCCCTGCAAACGAAAGTCTCGAAAAGGGGCCGCTTTTCCCCTCAGTTTTCGCCTTAAGTTCGGCGCCTCCCTGCCGCCCGGCGCGGCCGGCGCGCGCCTGCAGCCGCGAAGGACCGCCTGTATCATCGTCGGGACGCATTTCCTCAACGGAGCGCACTCATGCAAACCCGCAGCATCGGCACATCGGATCTCAAGGTCGCGCCGCTCGTGTTCGGCGGCAACGTGTTCGGCTGGACCGCCGACGAGCGCACGTCGTTCTCCATCCTCGACGCCTTCGTCGATCACGGCCTCAATTTCGTCGATACCGCCGACGTCTACTCCGCCTGGGTCGACGGGCATCAGGGCGGCGAATCGGAAGCGATCATCGGCAAATGGTTCAAGGAAAGCGGCAAGCGCGACAAGATCGTGCTCGCCACCAAGGTCGGCATGCTCGGCTCGCGCGCGGGGCTCTCGGCGGCGAACATCGCGGCGGCCGTCGACGATTCGCTGCGGCGGCTCAAGACCGACTACATCGACGTCTATTTTTCGCATCTCGACGACGAGAAAACGCCGCTCGACGAGACGCTCGGCGCGTATCAGAAGCTCATCAAGGCGGGGAAGGTGCGGGTGATCGGCGCGTCGAATTACAAGGGCGCGCGGCTGGAAGAGGCGCTGAAAGTCGCGAAGGATTCGGGGCTGCCGGCGTATCAGATTCTTCAGCCGGAGTACAACCTGTACGACCGCGAAGGCTACGAGACGGATCTGGAACCGGTCGTCGAGAAGCACAAGATTGCCGTGGTCACGTATTTCAGTCTTGCAAGCGGCTTTCTGTCGGGCAAATACCGGTCGAAGGCGGACACGACGCAGGCGGCGCGCGGATCGCGCGTGGAGAAGTATCTGAATGACCGAGGGCTGAATATCGTCGATGCGCTCGTCGAAGTGGCCACGCGCAACAGCACGACGCCCGCGACGGTCGCGCTGGCGTGGATCATCGCGCGGCCGAGCGTGACCGCGCCGATCGCGAGCGCGACGTCGGTGAAGCAACTGGAGAGTCTCGCCGCCGCGACGCGGCTTCAGCTTTCCTCCGACGACATCGAGACCCTCGACGAAGCCAGCGCCTGGCAAAAATAAATCTGTTGCATCAAAGAGTTGGCGTGCTTCCAAGAGTTGGCAGGGGCGCGGTGTTCTGGTAACATCGCGCCCGAATCGAGAAATGTGCCCGATTTTTTGCCTTCGCCGCTGAAAATGACAATGTCAACCAGCCGTGGCGAACGGCTCAGAAATGCGCGTTCAGGAAACTCCCGCGAACACGCATGCCGCTCCCGCGGTCGAATCTCAACTCTCTCTTTTCCGGCCTCCGTGGCCGCTTTGCTCGTGTCCGCCGCGCTGCGCTTTGTTGTGCTGTGTCGTGTCCGGCGGACGATCGGAGTGCCGGCGCGCAGCGGATTTCCGTTGCGCACTTAGAAATACGTTTAGCAAACAGGATTTACATGACCACTATCGTCCTCAAAGAAAACGAGCCGTTCGACGTCGCCATTCGCCGCTTCCGCCGCACGATCGAAAAGAACGGCCTGATCGCGGAACTCCGCGAGCGCCAGTCCTACGAAAAGCCGACCACCGCACGCAAGCGCAAGAAGGCTGCGGCTGTTTCGCGTCTGCGCAAGCGTCTGCGTAGCCAGATGCTGCCGAAGAAGATGCACTAAAGCGTCTTCGTCCGGGCTGGAATTCAGGCCCGGAAAGGCAAAACGGCGGTGCGACCCGGAAAGGGCGCACCGCCGTTTTTCATTGTGCGTCGTAAATCTCCGATCGACGCGTCAGACGAACGCGTGCCGTCTGCCCAGCGCCGCGAGCAAATGCGGCCACTCGTCGACGCTGGCGTCGTCGTGAACCTGCTCCAGTTCGATCAGCAGGTCGATGACGTTCGGATCGTACGCATTCACATTCGACGCATACAGCGCGCGCAGCAGCTTGCCGTCCTGCGCATGCCGATAGTACGAAATGCCGACGCCTTCGAGATCCGTTTCGTAGACATCGTCCCTCACGAGCGATCCGATCGCGCACTTGCGGCCATGCGCGCTACGCAGCCGGCACGAGCCGTTGTCGTCTTCGGACACCGCGCGCTGCGCCAGCAAATGCTCGCAGACGCGTTCGTAGATGTCCTTCGGGCTCAGCATTCTGATAGGGCTCAACATACGGCACCCGCAGGCTTACGCAGCCGTTTTCAGAAGCTCGGCCGAGAGGCCGAATTGCCGTGCGATCGAAGTCAGGCGTTCGCGCCATTCCCATTTGCCGAAGACGTCGTGAACGTTCTGCAGGCAGGAGAGCAGCTCGACGGTGTTGGGATCGAACACGTTGATGCGCGCGCGCAGCAAGGCACGCTTGAGCGCCACGACGCCCACATCCATGTACGCCGGCACCGCCTCGGGCGGCTTGGCGATATAGCGGATGGGCACGCCTTCCATCGCCGTGACATAGTCGCGCGGCTTGATATAGCTGCCGACCGGGCAGCCGCCGCAGTATCCGCGGTAAGCGCCGCCGCCCTGGGGCAGCAAAGCCGCTTGCCCCTGCGCGAAAAGATGCTGTACCGCGTTGTTGAAAATCTCCTGATGCGTCAGGAAGTTCAAGCTTTTCATGATCTTTCTCCCCTGCGCCCCTGCGCAGCGGCCATGCGTTGAATTTCGAGCAACCTGCACCTGCGGCGTACGGGCGGCGCATTCGCCGTCCGCCAATGCTTCGAGCACGATGGTTTTCCCGGCCGTGGACACCGCGGCAACTTCGGGCGTCCTGTACTCGCGGCGGATCTCTCCACTCAGTGAACGATCCGCACACCGTTAGTTATAACGGCTCGGCTCGGTAAAAAGGTGCGGCAGCGCACGCGAGGACGCCATTTTTACACGACGCGCACGATCGTGCAGCGCCGCAGAAGTACCCCTTGCGCTTTACAGCGTGCGGTTTTGGCCTTGCTTCACCGCAATAAAAGTGCGTTCTATCAGGATTTTCCCTAGGTAACGCTGTTTTGCGCCTTGAACGTTGCCAAAAAGCAAAATTCTTCCGGACACGGCTCAACGCTCGGCCTTCGCCACCGTTTTCCGCTTGGTCTTTGGCTTTGCGCGCGACAGGCAGTCGGCCGCGTGGTCGTTGACCATGCCGGTTGCCTGCATGAAGGCGTAGCAGATGGTCGTGCCGACGAACTTGCAGCCGTATGTTTTCAGCGCGCGGCTCATGGCGTCGGATTCGGGCGTCGATGCCGGCGTGGGATGGCTCGCGTCGCGCGGGGTATCGATCGTCTTGTTGCCGACGAACGACCACACGAAGTCCGCGAACGAGCCGTGCTCGGCCTGGATGCGCTGCACGGCGCGCGCGTTGAGGACTGCGGACTGAATCTTCGCGCGGTTGCGCACGACCCGCGCGTCGCCGACGATCCGTTCCATGTCGGCCTCGGTGAAGCGCGCGACCTTGTCGATGTCGAAGCCCGCGAAGAGCGCGCGATAACCCTCGCGCTTGTTCAGGATGGTCGACCACGAAAGGCCCGCCTGCGCGCCTTCGAGCACGAGCATTTCGAACAGATGGCGGTCGTCGCGCGAAGGCACGCCCCACTCGGTGTCGTGGTAATGCGCCATGGCTTCGGTGGTGGCCCAGGCGCAGCGGGTCGGTGCGGTGTCGGTCATTGGGAATCCTCGTTTTTTTGATCGCGTCAGCATAGCCGAACGGCGATGCCGCGCCACCTCTGCCATTCGGCTAATTGGCGCGCCGCGCCCGCGCCGTTATGCTTCGGCCATGACTACACTTTCGCACACGGAATTCAACGGCTTTCTGCTCGGCGTCGATGGCGGCGGAAGCGGCACGCGCGTCGTTCTCGCGGACGCACAGGGCGTCGAACTGACGCGGGCGAGCGGCGGGCCATCGGGGCTCGGGTTGGGCGTCGAGCGGGCGTGGCGATCCATCGAAGACGCCTGTCGGCGCGCGTTCCACGCCGCCGCGCTTCCTTTCGACTGGCGCGCCTGCTCGCTCGGCTGCGGCCTGGCGGGCGTGAACAACGCGGATTGGCTCACGGCGTTCCTCGGCATGGCGCCGCCGGTTCACGCGCTTCGCGTGGAAAGCGACGCGTACACCACGGTCATCGGCGCGCACGCGGGCGAGGCCGGCGTGGTCGTCGCGCTGGGGACGGGCAGCATCGCGGCATCGCTCGACCGGGAAGGCGTGTGCCGCATCGCGGGCGGATACGGCTTCCCGAGCGGCGACGAAGCCAGCGGCGCGTGGCTCGGCCTGCGCGCGGTCGTGCATCTGCAACGCGTGCTCGACGGCCGCGCGCCCGCCGACGACTGGTCGCGCGCGCTGCTCGCGCTCACCGGCGCGACGGATCGCGATAGCCTCGTCGTCTGGCTGTGCGCGTCGAACCAGACGGCGTACGCAGCGCTCGCGCCGAGCGTCTTCGAGCACCGCGATCATCCTTTCGCGGCGCAATTGCTGGACGAAGCGGGGCGGGAAATAGAACGACTCGTCGCCGCGCTCGATCCGGCTGGCGCGCTGCCGGTCGCGCTTTGCGGCGGGCTCGCTGCGCCCTACGAACCGTTCGTGCCGATGCCGCTGCGCGAGCGCCTTCGCGAACCACGCGCCGATTCCGCGGCGGGCGCGCTGGAACTCGCGCGGCGGGCGGCGTCGGCGGCGCGCGGGTCCGCGACGAAGCCGCGATAAAATAGAGGGCTCCGCGCGCTCAAACAGGGCAGTCATGTATTCGGTCATTGCAACTGATCTCGACGGTACGCTTCTCAACAGCGACCACCAGCTCGACCCCTTCACCGCCGAAACGCTGCGCACGCTCGCATCGCGCGGCGTCCCGGTCATCATCGCGACGGGCCGGCATTATCGCGATGTCGCGGGCATCCGCGACCTGCTCGGCGTCGATGCTTACCTGATCACGTCGAACGGCGCGCGCGTGCATGCGCCCGGCGACGAACGCATCTATTCGCGCGATCTCGCGCCCGCCGCCGTGCGTCGTCTGGTGCAGCCGGACTTGGCGGGCGCGCACGGGCGCGTGATCGTCAACCTGTTCGCCGACGACGCCTGGCTCATCGACCGTCACGCGCCCGAACTGCTCGTGTTCCATCAGGATTCGGGCTTCAAGTACGAAGTAATGGACTTGCGCGAGCATGACGGCGAGAACATCGCGAAAGTGCTGTATATCGGCGAACCGGCGGACCTGAAGCACACCGCCGCGAATCTGGAGCGAGAATTCGGCGATTCGCTGTACGTCACGTATTCGCTGCCGGACTGTCTGGAAGTGATGACGTCGGACGTTTCGAAGGGCCGCGCGCTGCGCTACGTGCTGGAGCGGCTGGATATGGACCCGGCGCAGTGCGTCGCGTTCGGCGACAACATGAACGACATCGACTTGCTGGAAACGGCCGGGCATCCGTTCATGATGAACAACGCGAATCCCGACCTCATGACGCGGCTGCCGAACGTGCCGCGCATCGGCAACAACTTCGAGGCGGGCGTCGCGCATCAACTGCGCAAGCTCTTCGATATCCGCGACGAGATCGCCTCGCCGCGGTAGTTCGTCACGAAGCGGCCGGGGCTGGCCGCTTCATTTCACGAGACGCACTCAACCGCGATGGCCCCAGTTGTTCGGGCGACCATGATCCCAGCCCGCGTGGTTCCAGCGTCCGTCGTCGTGGCGATAATCACCGCGCCAGCGCGGTTCCTCGTGACGCCAGACCGGCGAGCGATACATCGGCGCAGCGGGACGCGCATACACGGGCGCGGGAGCCGCATAAACCGGCGAGCCGAGCGAAACGCCCACGCGAAGATCGGTATGAGCCTGAGCCGCTCCGACCACGCCGATGACAAGACCGGTTGCAACGAGCATTTGAGTGGCGATGCGCTTCATTGTGTTTCTCCTGGAAGGCGACGTCGTGTGTCGCATGAGTCCAATGTAAGCGCCCGCTGTCTTACACGCTTCGACGACTTGTTACTGTGTGCAAGCCGTGCGTAAGGGCGATGCCAACGGCCACTTATCCGCCAAAGCCCTATGCAGCGGGGCTTTGCCGATGACGGCCGCCAAGCGCGGCGAAAATAATAAGCAGGCTGCGTAATCGCGCATTACATCTGTCGCGCGCTTTTAATACGGCGCGCGCAATCCGTCGCCGGAAAAAGCAAAACGGGCGCACGAGGCGCCCGTTTTTGTCGACTGCGTGCAGCGGCTTATCGCGTGACGGCGCCGACTCCGCGCGTCTGGGACTCGGAAGTCAGCAGCGGATACAGCACGCCCGCGCTGATCGCGCCCACGATCGGCGCAATCCAGAACAGCCACAACTGATCCAGCGCCCAGCCGCCGACGAAGAACGCCTGGCTCGTCGAGCGCGCCGGGTTCACCGACGTGTTCGTGACCGGAATCGAGATCAGGTGGATCAGCGTCAGGCACAGGCCGATGGCGATCGGCGCGAAGCCCTTCGGCGCGCGGTCGTCGGTGGCGCCGAGGATCACGAACAGGAAGAAGAACGTCATCACGACTTCGCAGACGAGCGCGGCGAACATCGTGTATTGACCCGGCGAGTGGTCGCCGAAGCCGTTCGCCGCGAAGCCGCTCGCGACGAGATCGAAGCCGGGCGCGCCCGTCGCGATCAGCTTCAGCACGAACGCGCCGAGCGTCGCGCCGATCACCTGCGCGACGATGTACGGCGCGAGATCGCGCACGGGAAAGCGCCCCGCGACCGCGAGGCCGATGCTCACCGCCGGGTTCAGATGGCAGCCGGAGACGTGGCCGATGGCGTAAGCCATGGTGAGCACGGTGAGGCCGAAGGCGATCGAAACGCCCACCAGCCCGATGCCGACGTGAGGAAAGGCTGCTGCCAGAACGGCGCTTCCGCAACCGCCCAGCACCAGCCAGAAAGTACCGAAAATTTCAGCGCCGAGACGCTTCGACAATTGCATGATCCTGCCTCGTGAAAAGATGATCGACCATTGATTTGACGCAAGAAACCGGAGCGTTTCCGCGCAGCGCAGTTTAAGCGCGGCTCATTAGGTGAACTGTCAAAATTGGTCGATGGTCGCGCGTTTCACGGGCGGCGCAGGAAGGTTCGGATTTGTCTGTGTCGGCTGTCCGGAAAAGAAAAATGCCGCCTGACGAGGCGGCATTTCGGGGGCAAAGCAGGGCGAAGCGTTTAGCCGATCGCAACCTGACGCAAGACCGGGCGTTTCGCGGCCTGGAGCATCGCGGTGTAGGTATCGACATAGTTCTGCGCCATGGTCTTCGCGCTGAAGCGGCGTTCGAACTGCGCGCGGATTTCCGTGCGCGACAGCTCGTCGATCCGATGCAGCGCGCCCACCGCGCCCTGCACGTCCTCGCAGATGAAGCCGGTCACGCCGTGATCGATGACTTCCGGCACCGAACCGCGATTGAACGCGATCACCGGCGTTCCGCACGCCATCGCTTCGATCATCACGAGGCCGAACGGCTCGTTCCAGTCGATCGGGAACAGCAGCGCCTTCGCGCCCGACAGGAACTCCGGCTTCTGCACCTCGTTGATTTCGCCGATGAATTCGACGTGCGCCTGCGACAGCAGCGGCTCGATCGTCGACTTGAAATAGTCCTGATCGGCCTTGTCGACCTTGGCCGCGATCTTGAGCGGCAGGCCGCTTTGCGCCGCGATCTTGATGGCCAGGTCCGCGCGCTTTTCCGGGCAAATTCGGCCGAGGAACGCGAGATATTCCGGCTTCTTGTGCGGCTGCGGCGTGAGCAGGTCGTCCGGCAGGCCGTGATAGACCGTGTTCAGCCAGTTCGCCTGCGGCAGCGGGCCGCGCTGATTGTCCGAAATCGAGATGACGTTCGCCTTCGTGAAGGTATCGAAGATCGGCTGCAGTTCGGGCAGATCGAGACGGCCGTGCAGCGTGGTCACGAACGGCGTGTCGAGCTGCGAAAACAGCGGGAACGGCATGTAGTCGAGGTGAAAGTGCAGCACGTCGAACTCGTGCGCGCGGCGGCGAACCGTTTCGAGCAGCAACATGTGCGGCGCGAGCGCATCGCGGATGGTCGGGTCGAGGCGCAGCGCGCGCGGCCACGCGGCTTCGAGCGTCGCCTTGGTTTGCGAATCGCCGCTTGCGAACAAGGTCACATCGTGGCCGAGATCGACGAGCGCATCCGTCAGATAAGACACCACGCGCTCAGTGCCGCCGTAGAACTTCGGGGGAACTGCTTCGTGCAACGGTGCAATTTGTGCGATTCGCATAACGTGGTTCTCCAGTGTGGGCCGCGATCGGCGGTTTGCGCCTCTGGCCCTTGCAGAGCAGTGCCGGAGCGGCGCTTCTAACGTGACTCCGGGCCATGCAAAGCTTTCGTGTGGACATGCGGTGAAGCCGGTCGAACAGTCGACGCATGCCTTTCGGACGGGCGGCCGGCGCGAAGCGAGTGTGTTGCTTCAGGCTGCCCAGAATCGGTTCCGGCTCTCGACCGGGTTATCCCTTACGTTCATTATCGGGATCGAGAGCGGCATTTCACGTCATTTTTCAATCGCTTAACCTTGTTACAGCGCGAAACACCGACTGTTACGAAGTCAAAAATTGCACCGTTCGCGGCACCGGGAACGCAGATTGACCGCGCGACGCGAGCGGCGAGGCGTTCTTCAGCACGTATCGTTCCCGGTCCGCCGGCCTAAAGTCCGGGCGATTCCCGCCGATAAAGCCTTTGCCGACGCGCAATCAATTCGTGTCGTGTACGAATTTTTCCTACACGATTCCGGGCGAAATTCCGTCGGCGAGTCGGTGTGTCCGTCCGATAGGCGCGCGAGCCGCGCCGGGCGACAATCGGGCCGACACATTATGCGGGGCCGGATTCGCCGGTTTTTTTTGGCGCATTCGAGCAAACGTTTCCCGCGCGGCCTGACCAGCCACGAATCGACTCGGGGGAAAGATGACGGCCACGAAATTCGGCGATAGCGCACGCATGAGCGCAGCCACCGGCGCGCTCGCGGAAATTCGCGAGGTGAATTTGTCGTATTTGCTGCTCGCGCAAGCGATGCTTCGCGAGGACCGCGACACGGCGATGTCCCGGCTCGGCCTGTCCGAGCACGTCGCCGATGTCGTCGCGTCGCTCACGCCGGTGCAGGCGGTGAAAGTGGCGTCGTCGAGCCATCTGCTGTGCCGCTTCCGGTTCGACGACCACGCGATCCTTTCATCGCTCGCGGACAAGGGCAAGCGCGCCGCGCTCGCGCAGGCCGCCGACGCGGCTGTCGCGCAGATCGGCTAAAGCTGCGCCAAGCGGCTGCGATTTCTTCAGACGCGGCGTCCGTCCGCGTCCCAGGCGGTTCCGCGCCGCGCCATTGCGCCGCACGCGCGGCGGCCTCCCGCCCTCAAAGTTTTCCTCCCCCATGCCGTAAACATCCTTAACCGCGCGCTCACGCCGGTCATCCGCATCAATTTCGAGGACTCGCCCGTGCTGATTTTCGTTGGAACGCTCGTGACATTGCTGTCCGTTTTCGGCGGTTACGCGCTCGAAGGCGGCCACCTTGGCGCGCTCGTGCAGCCGGTCGAAATTCTGATGATCGCGGGCGCGGGCATCGGCGCGTTCATCCTCGGCAACGGCATCAAGACGATCAAGGCGACGCTGCTCGTCATTCCCACGCTGTTCAAAGGCTCCAAGTACAACAAGGACGTGTACATGGAACTGATGGGCCTGCTCTACGTTTTGCTCGCGAAAGCGCGCAAGGAAGGCACGCTCACGCTCGAAGCCGACATCGACGATCCGAACAAAAGCCCGATCTTCAGCCAGTATCCGAAGCTTCTCGCGGACCATCACATCGTCGAATTCCTCACAGACTATCTGCGCCTGATGGTCGGCGGCAACATGAACGCGTTCGAAATCGAAAGCCTGATGGACGAAGAGATCGAGACGCATCACGTCGAAGGCGAAGCGCCCGCGCAGGCGCTGCACAAGGTCGGCGACGCGATGCCCGCGTTCGGCATCGTCGCGGCGGTGATGGGCGTCGTGCATACGATGGCGTCCGCCGACCAGCCGCCCGCGATTCTCGGCGAGATGATCGCGCAGGCGCTCGTCGGCACGTTCCTCGGCATTCTCATTTCGTACGGCTTCATCGGGCCGCTCGCGAACATCGCGGAGCAGCGCGTCGCCGAGCAGACGAAGATGTTCCAGTGCATCAAGGTGACGATCCTCGCGAGCCTCAACGGTTACGCGCCCGCCATCGCCGTCGAATTCGGCCGCAAGGTGCTGTTCTCGACGGAGCGTCCGTCGTTCTCCGAACTCGAAGAGCACGTGCGCCGCGTGAAGGCGAAGTGACGGCATCATGAGCGAAAAAGACCGTCCGATCTTCATCAAGCGTGTTGTCGGCAAGGGTGCGAAAGGGCATCACGGCGGCGCGTGGAAGCTCGCCTACGCGGACTTCATGACCGCGATGATGGCGTTCTTCCTGCTGATGTGGCTGCTTTCGTCGACGTCGCCGGTGCAGCGGCGCGGCATCGCGGAGTATTTCAACATGCCGCTCAAGGCGGCGATGGTCGGCGGAAAAACCGTCGGCATGGATTCGAGCATCATCACGGGCGGCGGGCGCGATATTTCCAGCCCCGAGCCGGGCACCATGCGCATGAGCGACCGCACGCCGCGCACCGAACCCGACGACGAAGCGCTCAAGCAGGCCACCACCGAACTCGAACGCCGCGAACAGGTGCGGCTGCACGACCTGCAAGTGAAGCTGATGGCGGCGATCGAGGCGAACCCGACGTTGCAGCAGTTCAAGCAGCAGATTCGCATCGAATCGACGCAACAGGGCTTGCGCATCGAAATCGTCGATACACAAAAGCGCCCGATGTTCGCGCTCTCCAGCGACACCGTGCAGCCGTACATGCGCGACATCCTGCGCGAAATCGGCCGCACGCTGAACGACGTGCCGAACCGCATCGTCGTGCAGGGACACACCGACGCCGTGAAATACGCGGGCGGCGAGAAAGGCTATAGCAACTGGGAACTGTCGGCGGATCGCGCGAACGCGTCGCGGCGCGAACTGGTCGCGGGCGGCATGGACGAAGCGAAGGTGCTGCGCGTGCTCGGCCTCGCGTCGACACAGAACCTCAATCGCAAAGACCCGCTCGATCCCGAGAACCGGCGCATCAGCGTCATCGTGCTGAACCACAAGTCCGAAGCGGCCATGCTGCGCGACGACGGCGCGCCCGGCGCGGTGTTCGACAACGCGCCCGCGGATGCATCGACCGCGCCGGAAGCCGGCTCGCTCCTCAAAAAGCTCGCGCATTAAGCGAAATAGCTTCCAAAAACGCTCAAGACTGCGCACGTTTTGGCCGTCATCACGGCAAGACCGCGAGAGACACACATGATCAAGAACATTCTGGCAATCGACGATTCCGCCGCCATGCGGCAAATCCTCTCCGCCACGCTGACGACAGCGGGCTACGAGGTGACCGTGGCGTCGGACGGCGACGAAGGACTCGAATGGGCGCTCGCCGAGCGCTTCGATCTCGTGCTCACGGACCATCACATGCCGAAGAAGAGCGGGCTCGATCTGATCGTCGAATTGCGCGCGAATCCCGCGTACAAGGCGACGCCGATCCTCGTGCTCACGACCGAAGACGGCGAGCCGTTCAAGGACGCGGCGCGGACGGCGGGCGCGACGGGCTGGATCGAGAAACCGCTCGATCCGGACCTGCTGACGGAAGTGGTCGCGGCGATCGCGGAAGCGCAGGAACAAGAGCAGCACTGAAGCGGCAAAAGGCAGCGAAGAGCGGCAAAAAAGCGGCGGCGCAAAACAGAACACACACAGCATTCTCGCGGTGAACCAAGCATGACACTCGACATTACCCAGTTCTATCAAACCTTCTTCGACGAAGCCGATGAACTGCTCGCGCAGATGGAGCAACTGCTGCTCGTTCTGGATATCGCGAATCCCGATCCCGAGGACCTCGCGGCGATCTTCCGCGCGGCGCACTCGATCAAGGGCGGCGCGGCGACGTTCGGCTTCACGGCGCTCACCGAAACGACGCACATCCTCGAATCGCTGCTGGACCGCGCACGCAACAACGAACTCGTTTTGCGCCGCGACATGATCGACACGTTCCTCGCGACGAAAGACGTGCTCTCCGACCAGCTCGCCGCGTATCGCGCGAGCGCGGAGCCGGATGCAGCCGCCGCCGCCGCGATCTGCGCGAAGCTCGAACGGCTGAAGAACGAAGACGCGGGCGAAGCGGCCGAACCGGCGCCGGTACAAGCACAAGCACAAACGCAAGCGCAATTGCAAACCGCGCCGGCCTACGAAGGCCCGAACGCGCCGCCCGCGCACGTGCTCACGCAGGCGCTCGAAGCCATTGAAGACGATGGCAACTGGGACGGCGCTTTCGAGATCGCCGACGGCGCGAGCGAAGCCGCGAACGCAACGAACGCAGGAACCGCAGCCAGCGCACCGGCGGCGGAAGTTGGACCCCACCTGAAAATTACGCTACGGGGGGTGGGCGAGAAGGACCTGGCGACTTTGACCGAGGAGCTGGGGAACCTGGGCAGCATCGTCGGAGAAAAGAAGACGGACGCCGAACTCGTGCTTTGGCTCGATTCGGACGTCAGCGCCGACGACATCGTGGCTGTGTGCTGCTTCGTGATCGATGAATCGCAGATTGCGATCGGCCGGGGCGATGCGCAGGCCAGCGCGCCGGTACAACCGGAGCAACCGGAGGCATCGGAGCAACACACGCTACACGCACAGCCGGCCGTATCGCAGGCGCAGGACGCGCCCGCATCCGCGGCTCAGCACAAAGAAGAAGCGGCGAAGGCGGCGGCGCAAGTCGCTGCCGCCATCCCGTCATCCGCCGCGCAGAAGAGCGCATCGGGCGACGCCGAGAAGAAGGCGCGTCCGCAAGCGGCGGCATCGGCGGAAGGCAGCTCCATTCGCGTCGGCGTGGAGAAGGTCGATCAGCTCATCAACCTGGTGGGCGAACTCGTCATCACGCAGGCGATGCTCGCGGAAACCACGAGCGCGTTCGATCCCGCATTGCACGACCGTCTTTTCAACGGCATGGCGCAGCTCGAACGCAACGCGCGCGACCTGCAAGAAGCCGTCATGTCCATCCGCATGATGCCGATGGACTACGTTTTCAGCCGCTTCCCGCGACTCGTGCGCGACATTGCCGGCAAGCTCGGCAAGGAAGTGGAACTCGTCACGTTCGGTCAGGCGACCGAACTCGACAAGAGCCTGATCGAGCGCATCATCGATCCGCTCACGCACCTCGTGCGCAACTCGCTCGATCACGGCATCGAGACCGTGGAAACGCGCCGCGCGGCGGGCAAGCCCGCGACCGGGCAGCTCGTGCTGTCGGCGGCGCATCACGGCGGCAACATCGTCATTGAAGTGAGCGACGACGGCGCCGGCCTGCGCCGCGACAAGATTCTCGCGAAGGCGCAGAAGCAGGGCATGCAGGTTTCGGAATCGATGAGCGACGAAGAAGTCTGGCAACTCATCTTCATGCCGGGCTTCTCGACCGCCGAACAGGTGACGGACATTTCCGGACGCGGCGTCGGCATGGACGTGGTGAAGCGCAACATCCAGTCGATGGGCGGCCACGTCGAAATCATGTCGCGTCAGGGCGCGGGCACGACCACGAAGATCGTGTTGCCGCTCACGCTCGCGATTCTCGACGGCATGTCGGTGAAGGTCGGCAACGAGATCTTCATTCTGCCGCTCAACTTCGTGATGGAGTCGCTGCAACCCGCCGCCGACGACATCTACACGGTCGCCAACGGCGAGCGCGTGGTGCGCGTGCGCGGCGAATATCTGCCGCTCGTGGCGCTGCATTCCGTGTTCGACGTGGAAGGCGCGCGCACCGAGCCGACGCAGGGAATCATCACGATCCTGCAAACGGAAGGGCGGCGCATGGCCATGCTGATCGACGAACTCGTCGGCCAGCAGCAAGTGGTCGTGAAGAACCTCGAAACGAATTACCGCAAGGTGCACGGCATTTCCGCCGCGACCATCCTGGGCGACGGCAGCGTCGCGCTGATCGTCGACGTGGCCGCGCTCAACCGCGAATCGCGGGCGCAGCACTCGCATACCCATTAAACATATCGACCGACTTTGGGGATTCTCATGGCAGACATCCAATCGAATCAAGCAGCGTCTTCGCGCCGCGATGCACAGCACGCCGAAGCAGCCGGACAGGAATTCCTCGTGTTCACGCTGGGCGCTGAGGAATACGGCATCGACATTCTGAAGGTGCAGGAAATTCGCGGCTACGACAGCGTGACGCGCATCGCGAATGCGCCCGCGTTCATCAAGGGCGTGATCAATCTGCGCGGCATCATCGTGCCGATCGTCGATATGCGCATCAAGTTCAACCTCGGCCGCGTCGAATACGACAACCAGACGGTCGTCATCATCCTGAACGTCGCGCATCGCGTGGTCGGCATGGTGGTGGACGGCGTGTCGGACGTGCTCACGCTCACGCAGGAACAGGTGATGCCCGCGCCCGAATTCGGCGCGACGCTCACGTCGGAATATCTGACCGGCTTAGGCACGGTGGATGGCCGCATGCTGATCCTGATGGATATCGAAAAGCTCATGACCAGCCGCGAGATGGAGTTGATCGACTCCGTCGCCGCTTAAAGCAAGCAAGAAAGCACGCAAGCGCTCGCACGCATCGCGGGCCAAGGAAGAAAGCCATGCTCAAGAAGTTGTCGATCCGCACGACGCTCACGCTCGTCGGTCTGTTGTTCGTCGGTTGCGCGGCCGTCATCGGCGCGCTCTCGCTCGTCGGCCTGAATACCGCGAGCGCCTCGCTCGCGTCGCTTGCCGACGAAGACATGGTCGCGATGCGCGCGCTCTCGGAGACGTCGTCGTATCTGCTGCGCGCGCGCGTCACGCTGGATCGCGTGCGTTCGCTCGACGAAGCGGGCAACGAAGCGGAAGCGAAGAAGGCGCTGGAGCGCGGCCGTTTCCTGCTCGGCAAGAGCGAGGAGAACTGGAAGCTCTATCTGAACACGAACAAGCCGATGCTGCCGAAAGAGACGCTCGATGCGCTCGTCGCGCAGCACGACGCGCTCGTGAAGACCGGCGTCGAGCCCGAGTTCACCGCGATCGCCGCGAACGACATGGCCGCGTATCACGCTATCGCCGACACGAAGATCAGCCCGATGTTCGTCGCGTTCGATCAGGCGGTCACGGCGGCGGTGGCGTTCCAGCAGAAGCACGCGGAAGATTCGCGCGCGAATGCGTCGTCGCAGAACGGGACGCTCCTCATGGTCATCGGCGGGCTGCTCGGCTTGTCGGTGCTGATCCTGATCGGCACGCGCTTCGCACTCGGCGCGCTCGTCGTCAATCCGATCAACGAAGCCGTGGATCACTTCGAGCGCATTTCGCGCGGCGATCTCACGAAGTCCGCGCATTCGGACAGCAAGAACGAGATCGGGCGTCTTTTCGAAGGCATCGAACGCATGCGCTCGAATCTCACGACGATGGTCGGCGCGGTGCATCGCGGCGCGGAATCGATCGATGGGGGCGCGCATGAAATCGCGAGCGGCAACACGGACCTGTCGCAGCGCACGGAAGAACAGGCGGCGTCGCTGCAGGAAACGGCGTCGAGCATGGAAGAACTCACGAGCACGGTGAAGCAGAACGCGGACAACGCGCGTCAGGCGAGCCAGCTTGCGGTGAACGCGTCGGATATCGCGTCGCGCGGCGGCCAGGTCGTCGAGCAGGTCGTCGACACGATGAACGCGATCGCATCGAGTTCGAGCAAGGTCGTGGACATCATCGGCGTGATCGAAGGCATCGCGTTCCAGACGAACATTCTCGCGCTCAACGCGGCCGTGGAAGCGGCGCGTGCCGGCGAGGAGGGCCGCGGCTTCGCGGTCGTCGCGGGCGAAGTGCGCTCGCTCGCGCAACGCAGCGCGGCGGCGGCGAAGGAAATCAAGGCGCTCATCGGCGATTCGGCCGACAAGGTGCAAAGCGGCTCGGAACTCGTGACCCGCGCCGGTGAAACCATGGGCGAGATCGTGCAGGCCGTGCGCCGCGTGACCGACATCATGGGCGAGATCAGCGCGGCTTCCGAAGAGCAGTCCGACGGCATCGAGCAGGTGAATCGCGCCGTCACGCAGATGGACAGCGTGACGCAGCAGAACGCGGCGCTCGTCGAAGAAGCGGCGGCAGCGGCGGCATCGCTCGAAGAGCAGACGCGTCAGTTGAAGGACGTCGTGGGGCAATGGCGCGTCGACAACACGTCGATGACAACCGCGCGCCCGAGCGCATCGGTGGCGGCGGCGCGGCTTGCGCCTGCGGCGCCTGTCAAGCCTGCCGCGTCTTCGGTCGCGAAGGAAACGCGCATCGAGCCGGTGTCGATGGCTTCGTCGTCGGCTTCGTCGGTGTCGGTTCCTGCCGCGAAGCCGGTGAAAGCGCCGGTCGTCGCAAAAGTTTCGCAAGAGCCTAACGTCGCGCCGGAAATGGCCGTTATCAAGGATAAGAGCCGCGATGCAAGCAAGCCCGCAAGCGTCGCGAAACCCGCACCGCGAGCAAGCGCGCCGGCCGCAGCCGCCGCGCCGCGCGCCAGGGCCACCACCGCCGATGACGGCGACTGGGAAACCTTCTAAGCATCACGGCTCGACACGGCCACGCGCGCAACGCCGCGTGGCCAGCAGTTGGCAAAACCCGGCGCACGGTGAAGAGTCGAGCGTCAAGCAAGCGTCGGCGACGGCGCCAGTAAAGCACGAGACATCATCATGGCAACGCCGAACGCACAGAAGGCACGCGTCGAACTCGCCGGAGGCGTACGCGGCCCGGAAGTGGAGCGCGACTTCGAATTCACCGTGGCGGACTTCGCCCGCATCCGCGAGCTGATTCATCGCCGCGCGGGCATCTCCCTGTCGGACCACAAGCGCGACATGGCCTACAGCCGGCTCGCCCGGCGCCTGCGCGCATGCGGTCTCGACACGTTCAAGTCGTACCTCGACCGCCTCGAATCGAACGACGAAAGCGCCGAATGGGAAGCCTTCGTCAACGCGCTGACCACCAACCTCACCGCGTTCTTCCGCGAGTCGCATCACTTTCCGATTCTCGCGGACTTCGCGAAGCGCCGTCAGCAGCCGGTGTCGGTGTGGTGCTCGGCGGCATCGACGGGTGAAGAGCCGTATTCGATCGCGATGACGCTCGTCGAAGCGCTCGGCGAGCAGGCCGCGCGCCACTGCACGGTGTTCGCCAGCGACATCGACAGCCAGGTGCTCGCCAAGGCCGACGCCGGCGTGTATTCGCTCGATCAGGTCAAGTCGATGCCGGTGGAACGCCTCAAGCGCTTCTTCCTGAAGGGCAAGGGCGCGCAAACCGGCCTCGTGAAAGTGCGCCCCGAATTGCGCGCGATGGTGAACTTCGGCCGCGTCAACCTGACCGATGCGCGCTACGACGTGAAAGGCCCGTTCGACGCCATCTTCTGCCGCAACGTGATGATCTACTTCGACAAGCCGACGCAAGGGCAAGTGCTCTCGCGCTTCGAGCCGCTGATGAAGTCGGGCGGCTTGCTGTTCGCGGGCCATTCGGAGAACTTCACGTATGTGTCGCAGGCGTTCAGGCTGCGCGGACAGACGGTCTACGAACTGACGCGCGACACGAAGCCGGCCGCCGCCAAGCCCGCGCGCGCGCTGGCTGGAGAACCGGCATGAGCGGACTGCCGATCGCGTCGAACCTGTATTTCGACAATCATTTTCAGAAGCCCGGCGTGAAGCTCCTGCCGAACGAGTTCTACATGACGAGCGAAGACATGGTGCTCGTGACGGTGCTCGGCTCGTGCGTGGCGGCGTGCATCAACGACCGCACGGCGGGCATCGGCGGAATGAATCACTTCATGCTGCCCGACGACGGTTCCGATCCGTCGCACGCATCGTCGGATTCCATGCGCTACGGCGCATACGCGATGGAAGTGCTCATCAACGAACTCATCAAGCGCGGCGGACGGCGCGAGCGTTTCGAAGCGAAGGTCTTCGGCGGCGGCGCGGTGCTCGCGGGCATGACGACGATCAACATCGGCGATCGCAACTCGGAGTTCGTGCGGCGCTATCTGGCGCTGGAAAAGATTCGCATCGTCGCCGAGGACTTGCAGGGCATGTATCCGCGCAAGGTCGCGTTCATGCCGCGCACCGGCCAGGTGATGGTCAAGAAGCTCAAGACGCAGCACGATCCGGTCGTCGTGGAACGCGAGCAGGCGCTCGTCAAGCGTACGCCGGAAGAGCGCGCCGACCGCCTCGCGCGGGCGCGTGCACGCGTCGAGTTGTTCAATGTCGATCGCGCGAAGGCCACGGGCCAGGCGGCGGTCAAGCCGCGCGTCGAGCTTTTCGGTGCGTCGGGCGCTGTGAATGCAAGTGCGACGGCGGCGCGCAAGCCGCGCGTCGAGCTGTTCGGCGCATCCGGTGCGCTGCGCGGCATCAAGGCGGCGGAGGAAGCATGAGCGCTTTATCAAACGCAACGAACGCAACGAACGCAACGAAGATCAAGGTGCTGTGCGTCGACGATTCGGCGCTCGTGCGCAGCCTGATGACCGAAATCGTCAACTCGCAGCCCGACATGCACGTGTGCGCGACCGCGCCCGATCCGCTCGTCGCGCGTGAGCTGATCAAGCAGCACAACCCGGACGTACTGACGCTCGACGTCGAGATGCCGCGCATGGACGGCCTCGATTTCCTCGAAAAGCTGATGCGTCTGCGGCCGATGCCGGTCGTGATGGTGTCGTCGCTGACGGAACGCGGCAACGAAATCACGTTGCGCGCGCTGGAACTCGGCGCGGTGGACTTCGTGACGAAGCCGAAAGTCGGCATTCGCGACGGGATGCTCGATTACGCCGAAAAGCTCGCCGACAAAGTGCGCGCGGCGTCGCGGGCGCGCGTGCGGCAAACGACGCATGCGGCCGTGGCATCCGCGCATGCCGCGCCCAAAGCCGCGCCGAATTTCAACAATCCGCTGCTTTCGACGGAAAAGCTCGTGATCGTCGGCGCATCGACGGGCGGCACGGAAGCGATCCGCGAAGTGCTCGTGCCGCTGCCGCCGGATGCGCCCGCCGTGCTGATCGCGCAGCACATGCCGCCCGGCTTCACGAAGTCGTTCGCGCAGCGCCTGAACGGGCTGTGCCGCATCACGGTGAAGGAAGCGGAGCACGGCGAGCGCGTGCTGCCGGGCCACGCATACATCGCGCCGGGCCACTCGCATCTCGTGCTCGCGCGAAGCGGGGCGAACTACGTCGCGCACCTTTCCGATGCCGCGCCGGTGAACCGGCATCGTCCTTCGGTGGATGTGCTGTTCCGCTCGGCCGCGCAGCACGCGGGCAAGAACGCGATCGGCGTGATCCTGACGGGCATGGGCCGCGACGGCGCGGCGGGGCTGCTTGAAATGCAGCAGGCGGGCGCATACACGCTCGCGCAGGACGAAGCGAGTTGCGTGGTGTTCGGCATGCCGCGCGAAGCGATTGCAATGGGCGGCGCGAGCGAAATCGCGCCGCTGTCTGAAATGAGCCGCCGCGTGATGGCGCGGCTGGCGTCGATGGGCGACCGCGTACAGCGCGTCTGATTTTTTCGATTGTTTGTGCGGCGTCGCCGCGTTGAAGAACACAAGGGAGTAGTGATGGACAAGAACATGAAGATCCTCGTCGTCGACGATTTTCCGACGATGCGCCGTATCGTTCGCAATTTGCTGAAGGAACTCGGCTATTCGAACGTCGACGAAGCGGAAGACGGCGCGGCGGGTCTCGCGCGTCTGCGCGGCGGCGGCTTCGACTTCGTGATCTCCGACTGGAACATGCCGAACCTCGACGGCCTCTCGATGCTCCAGCAGATCCGCGCGGACGCGGCGCTGGCGCATCTGCCGGTGCTGATGGTGACGGCGGAATCGAAGAAGGAGAACATCATCGCGGCGGCGCAGGCCGGCGCGAATGGATACGTGGTGAAGCCGTTCACGGCGGCCACGCTCGACGAGAAGCTCACCAAGATTCTCGAGAAGATGGCTAAAGCCGGGAGCTGATCGTGAACGATCTGACCACTGAATTCTCAGCAGCGATTGTCGAGAGTGATGGCGATCAGTCGAGCGACCGCATCCTCGCGCGCATCGGCCAGCTGACGCGCACGCTGCGCGATTCGATGCGCGAACTCGGCCTCGACAAGCAGCTCGAAGCGGCGGCGGAAGCCGTGCCCGACGCGCGCGACCGCCTGAAGTACGTCGCGACGATGACCGAGCAGGCGGCGGACCGCGCGCTCAACGCGATCGAACTCGCCAAGCCGATGCAGGAAGCGATGCAGCGCGACGCGCAGGCGCTCGACGCGCGCTGGGCGCAATGGTACGGCGCGCCGCTGTCGCAGGGCGAAGCGGGCGAGCTGCTCGCGCAGACGCGCAGCTTCCTGCAAAGCGTGCCGGAAAAGACCCAGGCGACCAACGCGCAACTGCTCGAAATCATGCTCGCGCAGGATTTCCAGGACTTGACCGGACAGGTCATCAAGAAGATCACGGATGTCGTGCATCTGATCGAGCAGCAATTGCTGGGCGTTCTGCTGGAAAACATCGCGCCCGAGCGCCGTGAGCAGTTCGCGGCGTCGGCGGCGGCGCTGGTGTCGGCGAGCGGCAGCCCGGAAGCGCTGTTGAACGGCCCGCAGATCAATCCGCAAGGACGCAGCGACGTCGTGCAGGATCAGTCGCAAGTCGACGACCTGCTCGCAAGCCTCGGCTTCTAAAGCCCCGCTGCGCCGCAACAACAAGGCGGAGCGCATCGTTCGATGCGTTCCGCTTTGTCGCGTCCGTACCGTGCGTATCGTGTGCATCGCCTGAAAAAATCGCTGCTTTTCGCAAACTATCTATCGACGCGGAACTTTCCTGCTCCTTACGATTCCACTATCAGCCGCCGCCGATACGCGATGCCCAACCGGAGCACGCGCCGGCGGGTTTGGCATACTGATGGCTATAGCATCGTCACCGATGCGCAAAAAAGCGGCGCGCGCGCCGCTCCATCGTGACGGGCGCGCCGCCTGAAAAGCGCGGCGGCGTCCTCGTCAGCACAATCCACAGGAATCGACAGGAGGCCCAGTGAAGGCACTGAAGCAACCCCGTCATGGGCATCTCAAGGCGTCGCTGGCGCTCGTCGCGGGCGTCATCGGCGTCTGCGCCGGCGCTCCGGCGCACGCCGGACTCGGCAGCGAGCCCCTGACCGCGCCGCCGGGCGCGACCACCGAGCAATCGGTCGTGCATGCCGCGGCATCGGGCGCGTCGGCATCGACGGCATCCAGCTACACCGTCCGCAGGACGGAGCTCGCGAGCGGTACGGTCGTCAACGAATACGTGTCGTCGGCAGGCACGGTGTTCGGCATTTCGTGGAGCGGACCGCGCATGCCGGACCTCTCGACGCTGCTCGGGACCTATTTCCCGCAGTATCAGCAGGGCTTGCTGGCGCAGCGCGCCGCGCGCGGCGGACGCGGACCGGTGAGTGTCCAGGACACAGGCCTCGTCGTGCATTCCGGCGGCCACATGGGCGCGTTCTCAGGCAGCGCGTATTTGCCGCCCTCCTTGCCCGCCGGCGTATCCGCCAGCGACATCCAGTAAGCGACCGGAGAATCCGATATGCGTAGAACGACACTCGGCCCCGGCGCGGCTTCTTCCTCGCGCGCCGGCAATGCAGCCCGCTGGCTCGGCGCGCTGTTTCTCGCGCTGACGCTCGCCGCGTGCGGCGGCGGCAACGACGACCACAACAGCTCGAACGGCGGCTCGTCCGGCGGCTCCGGCGGCGGCTCGTCGAACACGGCGAACGCGCAGCCCACGCCCGCCAACGGCACGAACGCCGTGCCCATCAGCGTCGATGCGGGCGTCGCGGGCTTCGTCAACATTCCGAACGTCTCGATCCAGGTCTGCGCGCCCGGCACGAATGTTTGCCAGACCATCGACCATATTCAGCTCGATACGGCCTCGTTCGGCCTGCGCATCCTGAATTCGGCGGCGCAGTCGGTGCTCGGCAGCCTGCCGACGGTAGCCACCGCGAGCGGCGGGCAGCTCGCGGAATGCGCCGGTTTCGCCGACGGCTACACGTGGGGCACCGTGCGTCAGGCGGACGTGCGCATCGGCACCGAACTGGCGAGCGCGGTGCCGGTGCAGGTGATTGGCGATCTGAATGCATCGGCGGCGCCGCAGGGTCTCAACGGCTGCCCGTCCGGCAACGACGAGAATTCCACCGCCGATATCGGCGCGAACGGCATTCTCGGCATCGGGCCGGCAACCTACGATTGCGGCACCAACTGTGCGACGACCGCGCTCAACAGCATGTACTTCTCGTGCGCGAACGGCACGAACTGCACGGCGACGACCGTCCCGGTGGCGCAGCAGGTCACCAATCCGGTCACGAAGTTCGCGGTCAACAATAACGGCGTGATCCTGCAACTGCCTCAGGTTCCCGATACCGGCGCCGCCAGCGCGAGCGGCACGCTGGTATTCGGCATCGGCACGCAGAGCAACAACACGCTCACGGGCGTGACGAAGCTCGGCACCGACACCTACGGCGACCTTTCCGGCACGTACAAGGGCACGTCGGTTCAGGCGTTCTTCGATTCCGGATCGAACGGGCTGTTCTTCCAGGACACGTTCCCGCTCTGTTCGAGTTCGAGCGTGTTCTATTGCCCCAGCTCCGAGCAATCGCTTTCGGCGACGGTGCAGGGCAGCGAAGGAAATACGGCGACGGTGCCGTTCAGCATCGTGAACGCGCGCACGCTGACGTCGGGCGGCGGCAAGTACGCGTTCAACAGCCTGGGCGGCCAACTGGGCATGAGCGGCTCCTTCGATTTCGGCCTGCCGTTCTTCTTCGGACGGCACGTTTTCGTCGGATACGACTTGCCGGGCAGCTCGCCGTACGTGGCGTTCTGAACCATCGCGCTGGCCGGCGCCGCATTGGCCGGTCAGCGTGACGCTCGTGATGCGCATAAAAAATCCGGCCATGCGGCCGGATTTTTTTACGCCTGCGGGCCGCTCATTCCGTCGCCCGGGGCTTGCGCGGCGCGCGCTCGAAGGCGGCGTCGTAGAGCCAGCGCGGCAGCACGTGCAGCAGCATGCCGACGACGCGCATCTGCCACGGAAACGTCGCGTAGCGTACTTTGCGCGCGATGGCATCGGCGGTTTTGGCGGCGAAGCGGTCGGCGTCCATCAGAAACGGCATGCGATACGGATTGTGCGCCGTCATTTCCGTGCGCACATAGCCCGGCGCGATGGTCACGACCGCGACGCCTTGCGGCCGCATCTCCACGCGCAGCGCTTCCAGATACTTCGCCGCCGCCGATTTCGACGCGCTGTACGCGCCCGATCCCGGCAGCCCGCGCACGCCCGCGACGCTCGCAATGCCGACGAGCGTGCCGCGCCGCGCGGCCGTCATCGACGCGACGAACGGCTCGAACGTCGCCACCATGCCGAAGTAGTTCACGTCCATCACCGCGCGGAACGTCTCCAGCTCGCCGTGGCCGGTGAGCGCGCCCTGGCTGATGCCCGCGTTCGCGATCACGACATCCGCCGCACCGTGCTCCGCGATGAAGCGGCGCGCGGCATCGGCGATCGCTTCGGGATCGCGGACATCGGCGGGATAAATGGAAATGGATGCTTCGGGATGACGCGCGGCGAATGCCGCGAGAGACTCGACGCGCCGCGCGACGAGGCCGATCACGGCCCCGCGCTTCACGTATTCCTCGGCCAGTGCCTGACCGATTCCACTCGACGCGCCGGTAATGAAAACCTTCAACGGAACTGCATTCATACCGGCTTTGAACCTTTACATCTTCTTGTTGCGAACTTGCTGGACGAGGAAGTCCATGACCTGCGTCGTGCCCGTCAGGCTGTTGGTCTGCGCCGGACCGGTCACGTATTTGCCCTGCACGATGACCGTCGGCACGCCGTCGATCTTGTAGTCCTGCAGCAGCTTGGCGTCGCGCTGGACATCGCTTTGCGTCGAGAAGGAGTTGTACGCATCCATGTACTTCTTCTTGTCGACGCCTTGCGTCGCGAGGAAGTCAGCCTGCGCTTGCGGCGTCAGCAGGTAGTTCTTCTTCACGTGGATTTCGTTGAAGACGGCGGGCGTCAACTTCTCCTCGACGCCGAGCGCGACGAGCGCGTGGTACATCTTCGAATGCGGGATGAAGTCGTCGCGGAACGCCACCGGCACGCGCTTGAACACGACATCCGGACCCTGCTTCTTTTCCCACGCCTCGATATACGGCTCGAATTCGTTGCAGTGCGGGCAGCCGTACCAGAAGAATTCGATGACTTCGATCTTGCCCGCCTGTGCCCCGACCGGCTGCGGCGCCTGAAGCACCGTGTAGTCCTTGCCGGCGACAGGCGCGGCGGATGCCACGCCCGCCACGCTCAACGACGCGGCGGCGATGCCGAGGGAAAGGGCGATGGCGCTGAACAGTTTTTTCATGATCGTTTTGGAGCGAAGGAGCAAGGTGAGAGGCAGCGTGGCCGGTGCGTAAAAGGCCCATCAGTGGGACATATGACGCTTAAACCACACTTAAACCACGCTTAAGCCAGGCCGCGCCCGGAACGCACGCGCGGCCTTCGTGCAGCTTATTGCTTCGAGAAGCGGATCACGGCGGTATCGACGCCCGCGTCGGACAGACGCTGACGCGCCGTGTTCATGTCCTCGAACTTCGCGAACGGACCGATACGCACGCGATAGTACGTCACACCGCCCGCGTCGCGCTGCGTGACCTTCGATTCGAAGCCCTGGAAGCCGAGACGCGCACGCTGCTGTTCGGCATCGGACTGCGTCTTGTACGCGCCGACTTGCAGGAAATAGCCGGTGTTCACGTCGCCGGGAGCGGGCGGCGTGGTCTTGGCTGTCGTGCTCGGCGCCGAACCGGCCTTGGGCGTCGCGGCGGTCGACGAACTCGCCGAACCGTTCGTGCCCGGCGCGGGCTGTTCAGGCTTCTTCGCGATGGCCGCGCTGCCGCTCTTCGGCGCGGAAGCCGTCGTGCCGTTGCTGGGCGGCACTTCGACGATCTGCGGCTCGTCCAGCATGCCCGACGATTGCGTTTGATTGTTGCTCTGGCCGGGCGCGGTGTTCGGCGGCGTCGGCTGGGCGGCTTGCGGGACCGGCTGACCGGGCGACTTGCCTTGCAGCGGACGGTTCGGATCGTACGGTTGCGCGGCGGGCGCGGACGAGCTTTCCGATGGCGGCGGCGCGACCTTCGCGACGAACGGCGTCGGTGCGCGCGTGATGTACAGCGCGACGATCACGGCGATCGCGAGTCCGACGATCAGACCCAGCACGATGCCGAGAAAGGTTCCCCCGGTTTGCTTCGATTGCGACTGCTTCGACGTGCGGCGTGGTTTTGCCATCGTATGAATCACCTGCAAAAAGTCTTCGAGTTGGCCGACGATTATAGCGGTCGCGTCATGCGAGCCCGCGCCATCCTTGCGTCCGCGCACGCCGAAGCGTCATAAAGTTACAGGCGCGCGCGAACCGGACGAAATGCGCTTACATCTTCTGGGGAGCGGACACGCCGATGGTCGCGAGTCCGTTTTCGAGCACCTGCCGCGTGGCCGCGAGCAGCGCGATGCGCGCGGTGCGCTCCTGCTCGTCGTCCACCAGCACGCGCTCGGCATTGTAGAACGAGTGAAATTCGCCAGCGAGGTCGCGCAGATAGAACGCGACGGCGTGCGGCGCGAGTTCTTCGGCGGCGTGCGCGAGCATCTCGGGGAACTCGGCGAGCTTGTTGAGCAGCGCCATCGCGCGATCGCTCGATAGCGGCGAGAGATCGGCCTTCGCCGCCTGCGTGACATCGCCGGCGTAGCGTTCCTTCCAGTCGCTCAGAATCGTGCAGATGCGCGCGTGCGCGTATTGCACGTAATAGACCGGGTTCTCGTCGTTCTGCTTGAGCGCGAGGTCGATGTCGAACACGAACTCCGTGTCCGCCTTGCGCGAAATCAGGAAGAAGCGCACGGCGTCGCGGCCTCGGCGGATCATGTCTTCGTCGAGTTGATCGGGCGCGGCTTCGTTGCCCGGCGTCATGCCGCCCGACCATTCGATCAGATCGCGCACGGTCACGTAGCTGCCCGCGCGTTTCGAGATCTTCACTTCCTGGCCGTCGCGCATGACGGTCACCATCTTGTGCAGCACGTAATCGGGATAACCCTTCGGAATGCCGATGCCGAGCCCTTGCAGCCCCGCACGCACGCGCGCGATCGTGCCGTGATGGTCCGAGCCCTGAATGTTGATGACCTTGGTGAAGCCGCGCTGCCACTTCGTCACGTGATATGCAACGTCCGGCACGAAGTACGTGAACGTGCCGTCGGACTTGCGCATGACGCGGTCCTTGTCGTCGCCGTCGTCGGTGGTGCGCAGCCACAGCGCGCCTTCCTGCTCGTAGGTCTTGCCGGCATCGATCAACGCCTGAACCGTTTGTTCTACGCGCCCTTCCTTGTACAGCGACGACTCCAGATAGAACTGGTCGAACTTCACGCCGAACGCGGTCAAGTCCATGTCTTGTTCATGGCGCAGATACGCGACCGCGAAATGACGAATGGCTTCGAGATCGTCGACGTTGCCGCTGCCCTTCACCGGCTCGCCGTCCTTCGCCGCGACGGTCGCGCCCGCCATGTAGTCGCGCGCGATATCCGCGATGTACTCGCCGTTGTACGCCGCTTCCGGCCACTCTGCGTCGCCGGGTTTGAAGCCGCGTGCGCGCGCTTGCGTCGAAATGGCGAGATTGCCGATCTGCACGCCCGCGTCGTTGTAATAGAACTCGCGATGCACGTCGTAGCCTTGCGTCGCGAGCAGGTTCGAAAGCGCGTCGCCGAGCGCGGCCTGACGGCCGTGGCCGACGTGCAGCGGTCCCGTCGGGTTCGCCGACACGAATTCGACGAGCACGTGCCTGCCCGCATCGCGCGCTGAGCGGCCGAAGGCGGCGGCCTCGTTCAGCACAGCCGGGATCACGTCTTGCTTGGCCTTCGCCGCAAGCCGCAGATTGATGAAGCCTGGCCCTGCGACTTCCGCGTGATCGACAAGACCCGCAGCCTGCGGATGCGCGATCACGGCATCGACGATCTGCTGCGCCAGCTGACGCGGATTCGCGCGCAACGGCTTGGCGAGCTGCATCGCGACATTCGACGCCACGTCGCCGTGCGCCGCGACCTTCGGTCGTTCGAGCACGATCGCGGGCGCGACGAACGCGGCTTCGCTTGCGCCGAGCGTGGATTGCGCGACCTGCTTGACCGCGTCGGAGATAAGCGTTTCCAGGGTTTCTTTGTGTGCGGGCAGCATGCTGATGTGATCCAGTGAAGCGGGTGCGGATGCGATAGAGGAAGGCGAAGCAAGACGCCCTGTGACGCGGCTTTCCAGCCGGGGGCCACGTGACGAACGACGCGAAACAATGCGAAACGGCGCGCGATTCGGGCGTTAGACATAGCTAAACCGGGAGTTTAGCAAATGCTAAACTGTCTAAAGAGGGTGGCTGTCAGCGAAAAACAGGCTCGTCGGCGCGCTTGCAACGTGGCTTGCATCGAAGACCGGCTGTCATCCAACAAAAGGAAAAGGACCTTCCCATGCTGATTACATTCAAGACCATGGCTGCACCCGACGTCATGATGCTCGATAACCTGGCGGAGTATCTGCTCGGCATCATCGGCAAGCAACTGACGGCGCGGGGTGTCATTACACCGGAAGAACTGCCTGCGGCCATCCAGAAGCTCGAAGCGGCCATCGTGACCGACAAGAAAGAGCGCGCCGAGCACGACGGTCATTTCCACGAAGGCGAAGCGGGACACGATCCGCACGAGATTCCTATCGGACTTGCGCAGCGCGCGTATCCGTTTCTCGACATGCTGCGGCTCGCGCAGAAAGAGAAGAAGGACATTCTCTGGGGCGTGTGACGTCCGAACGATCGGAGCGCTTCACGGCATGAAGAAAAAACCCGCATCGGCAACGTCGATGCGGGTTTTCTTTTTACGATGAACCATTCGCTTACTGCGACTGGCCGCCTTCGGCCGGAGCCGGTTTGGCCGTCGTGGGTTTGCGGGGCTTCTTCGGCTTCTTCTTGTGCTCCGTTTGCGGCGGCGAGTACGACGATGCCTCGGTGCTGCTGGCCTGCGCGAAGGCCGAACCCGACGCAGCGAGAACAGCCGCGGCGATCAGAACGGTTACGGCGGACGTCATCTTCTTCATGCGACTTTCTCCGTGACGAAAAGAATGCGTGGCCGCCGTCGTGACGGCCTATCGCGGGTACCAGTCTACGGAAATCAAAAACTTCCCGCCGAAAGCGTGCCTGTTGTCCGCTATCAGTCCGCCGATATATTGCTTCGATGCACTTACCGCAACGGCGCGAGCGCGCGTTCCGCATCCGACGACGATATCGCCATGCGTTCCGCGAAACTCTGAAGCTGATCGTCGCCAATCTTGCCGACCGAGAAGTACGTGCTTTCCGGATGCGCGATATAGAAGCCCGACACGCTCGCGGCCGGCAGCATGGCGAGCGATTCGGTCACGCTCATGCCGAGTTCGTCCGCCTGAAGCACTTCGAACATATCGCGCTTCACGAGATGATCCGGGCACGCCGGATAACCCGGCGCGGGACGAATGCCCGTGTACTTCTCGGCGATCAGCGCTTCGTTGTCGAGCGTTTCGTTCGACGCATAGCCCCACAGTTCGCGGCGCACGCGCGCATGCAGCGCTTCGGCGAACGCTTCCGCGAAACGGTCGGCGAGTGCCTTCAGCATGATCGCGCTGTAGTCGTCGTGATCGGCTTCGAACTGCTTTTCCTTCTTGTCGACGCCCAGGCCCGCCGTGACCGCGAAGAGACCGATGTAGTCCGCGACGCCCGATTCCTTCGGCGCGATGAAATCCGCCAGCGAGCGATTCGGGCGCATCACGCCGTCGACGACCGGCCGCACGCTTTGCTGACGCAAATTGCGCCACGTCATGGCCACTTGCGAGCGCGATTCGTCCGTGTAGATTTCGATGTCGTCGTCGTTGACCGTGTTCGCCGGCAGCAGCATGACGACGCCGTTCGCCGTGAGCCAGCGGCCCTGGATGATGCGCGAGAGCATCGACTTGCCGTCCGAGAACACGCGCCGCGCCGATTCGCCGACGATCTCGTCGTTCAGAATCGCCGGATACGGGCCCGCCAGATCCCACGTCTGGAAGAACGGCGCCCAGTCGATGTAATTCGCCAGTTCTGTGAGGTCGTAGTTCTTGAACACGCGGCGTCCGATGAAGCTCGGCTTCTTCGGCGTGTACGCGCTCCAGTCGATCTTCGTCTTGTTCGCGCGCGCTTCGGCGTACGTGACCATCGGCAACGCTTTCTTGTTCGCGTGCTGATGACGGATGCGCTCGTAGTCGCTCTTGAGTTCATCGAGATACTTCGCCGCGCCTTCGTCCGACAGCAGGCTCGACGCCACCGAAACGGAACGCGACGCATCCGGCACGTACACGACCGGCCCTTCGTAATGCGGCGCGATCTTCACGGCGGTATGCACGCGCGAAGTCGTCGCGCCGCCGATCAGAAGCGGCGTCTGCTTGCCGCGGAAGTATTCGTCGCGTTGCATTTCGGACGCGACGTAAGCCATTTCTTCGAGACTCGGCGTGATGAGCCCCGACAGCCCGATGATGTCCGCGCCTTCTTCCTTCGCTTTCTGCAGGATGGTCGCGCAGGGCACCATCACGCCCATGTTGACCACTTCGAAGTTGTTGCACTGGAGCACGACCGAGACGATGTTCTTGCCGATATCGTGCACGTCGCCCTTCACGGTCGCGATGACGATCTTGCCCTTCGAGCGCACGTCCGCGCCGGCATCGGCCATGCGCTTTTTCTCTTCTTCGATGAACGGAATGAGGTGCGCCACCGCCTGCTTCATCACGCGCGCCGACTTCACCACTTGCGGCAGGAACATCTTGCCCGCGCCGAACAGGTCGCCGACGATATTCATGCCGTCCATCAGCGGACCTTCGATCACGTTGATCGGGCGGCCGCCGGCGGCGTCGATCTTCTGACGCACCTCCTCGGTATCTTCGACGATGAAATTCGTGATGCCGTGCACGAGCGCATGCGAGAGCCGCTGCTCGACCGGCTGATTGCGCCACTCGAGGTTCTCTTCCTTCTTCGCCGCGCCGGTCTTGAACTTGTCGGCGATTTCGAGCAGACGGTCCGTTCCGTCTTCGCGGCGATTGAGCACCACGTCTTCCACGCGATCGCGCAACTCGGCGTCGAGATCGGCATAGACGCCGAGCTGACCCGCGTTCACGATGCCCATGTCCATGCCCGCCTGGATCGCGTGATACAGGAACACGGTATGGATGGCTTCGCGCACCGGATCGTTGCCGCGGAACGAGAACGACACGTTCGACACGCCGCCGGAAACCTTCGCGTGCGGCAGATTCTGTTTGATCCAGCGCGTCGCGTTGATGAAATCGACCGCGTAATTGTTGTGCTCTTCGATGCCCGTCGCGATCGCGAAAATGTTCGGGTCGAAGATGATGTCTTCGGGCGCGAAGCCGACTTCGTTCACGAGGACGTCGTAGGAACGCTTGCAGATTTGCGTCTTGCGCTCGAAGGTATCGGCCTGGCCTTGTTCGTCGAACGCCATGACGACGGCCGCCGCGCCGTAGCGGCGAATGAGGTTCGCGTGATGGCGAAACGCGTCTTCGCCTTCCTTGAGCGAGATGGAATTGACGATGGCCTTGCCCTGCACGCACTTGAGACCCGCTTCGATCACCTCGAACTTCGACGAGTCGATCATGATCGGCACGCGCGCGATGTCCGGCTCGGAGGCGATCAGATTCAGAAAGCGCACCATGGCGGCTTTCGAATCGAGCATGGCTTCGTCCATGTTGATGTCGATGACCTGCGCGCCGTTCTCGACCTGCTGGCGCGCGACGGCGAGGGCTTCGTCGAACTGGCCGTTCAGGATCATGCGCGCGAACGCCTTCGAGCCGGTCACGTTGGTGCGCTCGCCGACGTTGATGAACAGCGATCCGTCGGTGACGTTGAACGGCTCGAGGCCGGAAAGACGCATCGTGTGGTCGGTCATGGTAATGAGGTCTTCAGAGCGGTTGCAGATTGATCAGCCGGTGTATCCACGCATCGAAGTGCGGGCACGCGGCGCGAATTTTGTGTAAGCCGATCCGGTGAGCCAGCGCGGGACCGTGGCGTACTTTGTCGTATTTGGGCCTGAGCAGGCTTGCGAGCCGCTTCGATGGAGCAGTCAGCGGGGAATCGTTTATATGCTCGGGCGTTTCGAAGGCGGTGCGGACGCGGTCGAGATCGGACTCGAACACGGCCCACCCTGCATCGACTTCGCCGAAGCGACGTATGTCCGAGAATAGCAGCGCTTCGAACTCGTGAGGCTGGACGTGCGGAACGAAACGATCGCGGCGGCAACGGGCGTGGGTCACGACATCGTCTGCCAGAAGGTTCTCGATTCGTGCGGCACGGCTTCGCGGACTGCTGTGGCGCGACTCCGCGAAACCTGGGAACGTCGGGCCGAGACCGTAGAGATCGAACAGGGTCGTCACATACGTGTCGGACCTTTGCAGAAGAACCTGTCTGAGCGCAAACCGAACCCTGTCCAGATTCAGGCCGCCGCCACGCCCGTGCTTCGATGTCTTGATCAGTCGCGATTCTGCATGAACGCCATGCGATGCAAGCTCGGGCGCGAGCACGTCACGAACGAAAGTTTCCTCGGTCTGTCCTTCGCCGACGATGACGACATTCACCGTCATGCGGGCCTCCCGCCGAGCACGTTCATCTCCCACAGTTCGCCGAGCGAGTATTCATCCAGCCAGGAGCCGAGTTCGGTTTCGCTCAACCGCCGGAAAGTGGATGCATTGTCTTTCCTGTCGACGACGACCACGTCTTCAGGCGCGAGGCAACTGAGCAGTTGCATGGACTGCGTCGCGACGATCAACTGGCGGCGTTCCGACGCGCGCTTGAGGAGACTTGCGAGCATGTTGATGGCGAACGGATGCAGGCCAAGCTCCGGCTCGTCGAGCAGGATGATGGGCGGCATCAGTTCCCACGGTTGCTGGAGCAGCGTGGCGAGACAGATGAAACGCAAGGTGCCGTCCGAAAGGACGTGCGCCTTGAACGGCGTATCAGGATCGCCTTTTTCGGTCCATTCGAGTTCGACCGTCGGGGGATTGTCTTCGCGATGAACGAAATCGTCGAAGAAAGGCGCGACGAGCCGAATGGAATCCACGATCATCCGGTAGTAGGCTTCGTGCTCTTCCCGCAGCATTCGAAGGAACGGTGCGAGATTGGACGCGTCAGGCTTCAGCCGCAGCGTGTCGTTCGATTGCTGGATCTGCTTGACGCGAGCCGTTTCGCCCGTGTCGTGGAAGTGATAAACCCTTACGCGGTCGATCGGCGGATTGATTCGCTCGAAGAAGTCGTTCTCGCCCGGCCCAAGATTGGCGCGGACGTTTCGCACATAGTCGGCGAAAGCGGACTCCGCGTGCCCCGCACCCAGCGATACCGGTTCAAACCCGTGATGCCGCACGCGCTCATTGGCGAAGATAAGCCGATTTTCGCTCGTCGGAACAAGAGCGAATGCGTAAGTGCCCGATTCGTCGAAATCGAGCGTTGCCTCGATCTCCTTCGTCTGCTTGCGGCCGTAGTGCAAAAAGGCGTCTGCCCCTGCCTCCCGCTGCACATGAAGCTGGAAGCGCTGGCCGTGCATTTCGGCGAGCATCCGGAAAAAGCCGATGAAGTTCGACTTTCCCGCGCCGTTTGCACCGATGAGCACGTTCAGGTCGCGCAATTCGAACTCGCGCAGCTCGCGTATCGACTTGTAGCCGGCGATGGTCAGTTTCGAAATGGCTGGCATGTTCAGATTCCGATCTACAGCGCGTAACACGGCGTCCTCCGCTCGCAACGTTCACACGCTCAGTATGCGAACGTTGTGATGCGGCGTCGCCTCGGCCGAATGGCTAACGCTGACGCCGGGCGCGAAGCTTACGCAGCATCCCGATACTGCGACGGAAACGCGCGCGGCTTCACTTGCGCCAGCGCCTTCGCGATCTCCGCGATATGCTCCGGCGTCGTCCCGCAACATCCGCCCGCGAGATTCACAAGCCCCGCTTCGGCGAATTCCTTCAGCAATCCCGAAGTCACGTCCGGCGTTTCATCGAAGCCCGTATCGCTCATCGGATTCGGCAAGCCGGCGTTCGGATAGCACGACACGTACGTATCGCACAGCTTCGCCAGCTCCGCGATATACGGACGCATCAGCGCCGCGCCCAGCGCGCAGTTCAGCCCGAACGTGAGCGGCTTCGCGTGACGCAGCGAGTTCCAGAACGCTTCGACCGTCTGGCCCGAGAGAATGCGCCCGGAAGCATCGGTGACGGTGCCCGAAATCATGATCGGCACGAGTTCGCCCGTGTCCTCGAACAGCTCATCGAGCGCGAAGAGCGCGGCCTTCGCGTTCAACGTATCGAAGATGGTTTCCACGAGGAACAAATCGCAGCCCGCGTCGAGCAGCGCCTTCGCCTGCTCGTAGTAGGTGTCGCGCAACTCGTCGAACGTGACGTTGCGCGCGCCGGGATCGTTGACGTCGGGCGAAATGCTCGCGGTCTTCGGCGTCGGTCCGATCGCGCCCGCGACAAAGCGCGGCTTGTCGGGCGTGGAGAACGCATCGCAGGCTTCGCGCGCGAGCTTCGCCGATGCGAGATTCATCTCCGCAGCCAGCGCTTCCATGCCGTAATCGGCCTGGGCCACGCGCGTCGCGCCGAACGTGTTCGTCTCGATGATGTCCGCGCCCGCCGCCAGATACTTGTCGTGAATTTCGCGGATGATCTGCGGCTGCGTGATCGACAGCAACTCGTTGTTGCCCTTGATGTCGCGTCCGTAATCCTTGAAGCGCTCGCCGCGATACGCCGCTTCATCCAGCTTGTAGCGCTGAATCATGGTGCCCATCGCGCCATCGAGAATCAGGATGCGTTGCTGCAAAAGCGCGGGCAGCGCCGCGCCGCGCGTGTATGCGCGTGCGGGCGACCTGGCGCCCGACGGACTCGGATTGGCGTTCTGGTTCATGACGGACAGGCCCTGTACCGGATGTGAAATAGTCCGTCATTGTAGCCGCAGCCACGCCCAATCGCTGTACGCGCCGGCCTGCCGGCAAGGCGCGATGGCACAGGATCGCAACAAAAAAAGAACCCCGCCGATAAAGGGACGGGGTCTTTCTGGCGTGTCGCACGTTTGCCTTGCTGCATGGCTTGCCCGATCGCCGGCAAGCGGTGGCGGCGCGAGCGCGTGAAGCCGCGCCCGCGCGGTGAATCAGTGAAGCACGACGGGTTGGGTCATCAAGATATCGAACTGGCCGAGGAATTCATCGACATCCTCGAGCGAAGGTTCTTCCTCGATCAGCTTCTGCACGTGTTCGCGAAACTTCTCCGCGAGCGCACCGTCGATGAAGATCTCCCGTTGCGTGTTCTTGTCGACGATTTCGTAACCGCCCGACATCATCGCGAGATGATTGTCCTGCGGCGGAAATTCGACGACGCAATAGTTAGGGCTGTTGTAGATCATTTGCATGGCGACACTCCTTATTCCTGTTGCTCCGGGCAAACCTGCATCTTAAGTGGAGCGACGGGGTGGGAATTCAAGGGGTGGCCTCGATGTGATGCCGTTTTATCGAGGCTTATTGCTTTTGATACAGGCTCAGGCGGCCCCGCGCAAGAACGCATCGAGCAATGCGCAAAATCGCTGGGATGCCTCGACCGGAGACAGATGTGCCGCATTCAGTAATTCGAATTGCGCGCCCGGCACCAAGTCCGCGATCGCTCTGGATTCAGCATGCGGCGTGCCATTGTCCTGTTCACCGGCAACCACAAGTGTTCGTTTTCCAATCGATGCAAGGCCGTCGCGCGCATCGAAACGGCTGATCGCCAAGGCCGCGCGCGCGAAACCTTCGGCGGGCGTGTGCGCAATCGTTTCGCCGATCTGTTCCACGACTTCCGGATGCGCCTTGCGAAACTCGGCCGTGAGCCAGCGTTCGAGCGTGGGTTCCACGACACTGTTTGTCCCGTTTTCGCGCACCGAAGCGGCGCGTTGCATGAACGCCGGGCGCGCGTCTTCGCGAATGCAGGCCGGTGCGCCGACGACCGTCAGCGAATCCACTTTGTCGGCATGGTTGATCGCGAACTTCTGCGCGACCATGCCGCCAATCGACAAACCGACGATATGCGTCGACGGCGCGCCGAGCTTGTCGAGCAGTTCCGCGAGATCGTCGGCGAGATCGTCAATGGTGAAGTCGTCCGGCGATACCGCCGTGTGGCCGTGGCCGCGCAGGTCGTAACGTAACACTGTGTAACCATCGCGAAAGTAGCCGGCCATCTGGTCCCACACCGACAGATCACCCGCCAGTTGATGGATGAACGTAAGCCAGGGACCGCCGCCTTCGTTGTCCAGCACGTACCGTGTGTCGATGCCCTTGATGTTCAACTGCATATCGGCTCCGTGAGAATTGCTTCTACGCGTGGGATGTCCTGAACGCTGCAACGCGCCGCCGTCAGGGCCGGGTTTCCGGCTCGACGGCGGGTGCATTTTCGTCTGACGCATCCCTCGTGCCCGACGCCTCTCGCGAGCCTGCCGCGGACGGCGGACGGAGACTGCCGGCCCACAGCATTTCAATCTGCATGCCGTTCGGCTCGGTTTGCAGAATGCGCACCGGCAGCCAGCCGAGCGCGGGCGCGAGCCAGACATCGAGCTTGCGTCGATCGCCTTCGCGGCGCGGCAGGCGCGTGAAATGGCGCGCGGTGACGAATCCGTCGCGGGCTTGCACGGTTTCGTCGCCGACGGTTTCCATCGGCCAGATTTCGCTGCTGTCGTTGTCGGCGACGCTGAACTGCCGCGTGACGCCCGGCTTGTAGACGTCGGGCGCGCCGCGCACGAGGCTCGCCAATTGCATGACGACGCTGAAACGGTCCTGCGCACCATCGGCGAGCGGCTGGCTGTTCGGCGTGCGCGTGTAGACGATTTGTTTCGTTTCGCGATTGAAGATGGCGATATCGGCGGCGCGTCGGCCGCGTTTTTCCGAATATTGTTCCGGCGCGATGCCGAAGCCATCGATATGACCCTTGCTCGAATACACGTAAGGGCCGACGAACGGCAGCGGAATCGACACGACCATCTCGTAATGCTGGCCGTCGTTGGTCCAGTGGATCGTGCCGGTCTGATTCATCACGCCGTTCACGAGCGTGTCATAGCGCAATTCGCCGGTCGGCGGGACGCTGAATTTATCGCCGGATGCGGCTGCGGGGGGCTGCGAGGCGGCTGCCTGTGCCGATGCGGTCGCAGACACGCCCGAAGCCGCGACCGTCGACGATGCAGTAACCGGCGCTTCCGGCTGCGGAGTCGCGGCGCTCAGAACCGGCGCGGGCGCGGGACGCGGCTGCGGAGCGGGACGGGCTGGCTTCGGCGGCGGCGGTGTTGCGGGCTTGGCCGGCGCGGCGGGCGGCGCGGGCGTCGGAGGTGCAACGGGCTTCGGCGTCAGCAATTCCACCTGCACGGGCGGTTTCTCCATCAGCGGCGGATTCGTCGGCTGCTTCGCGCGCTCCATCCAGCGCATCGCGCCGAAATGCAATCCGGCGACGATGAGCGCGGCCAGCAGCCATCGCCCCCAGCGGCGAGGCGCGGCGGTCGTGGGCACGGCATGAGGCGGCTCGCCCGACGCGGGACGAGGACGGCGAAAGTCGAACAGAGGCATTGAAACGGAAGAAGGTTGAACGCGCGCGGCGAACGCGAAACGGTTATGACACGCGCCGGCGAAACGATGTTCCTCAGCGCGCGGGCGCGTCGCTGGTGCGGTATCCCAGTTCGTACGACAACCCGTGCGCGCACTCGCGCAGTGCGGAATCGATTTCACCGCCCCAGCGCGTATCGAACGCGCCTTCGTGGCCGAGCGCGATCAGCCCGAGCGCGAGTTCGCCCGTCGAATCGAAGACCGGCGTGCAGAACGCGTGGATCGTCGGCAGCAGCATGCCTTCGACGCGCGCCGCGCCGTGCGCGCGGATATCGGCGAGAAGCGGCTCGATATCGGCCATCGTCTGCCTGCTCGCAGCGAGTTCGCGCTCGAGCATCGGCTGTGTCCTGCTGCGCGGCAAGTACGCGGCGAACAGCAGGCCGGTCGCGGATGACAGCAGCGGCATGACATCGCCCAGTTTCAGCGACGCCTTCGCCGGATAGCTCGACTCCATCCAGTGCACGACGGTCGGCCCCTGATTGCCCCACACCGCGATGCCCACGGTCTGGTCGAGCCGGTCGCGCAATTCGGCCAGCGCGATGCGCGCGAGCCTCACGCCATCGACGCGCGCGAGCCGCGCCAGTCCCATCTGCAGCGCGAAGCCGCCGAGTTCGTATCGGCCGGAAAGCGGGTCCTGCGACACCACGCCGAGCCGCACGAAGCTCACCAGATACCGATGCGCTTTCGCCGGACTCATGCCCGCGCGCTGCGCGAGGTCGCGCAGCATCATCGCGCGCGGCTCGTGAGTCAGCACGTCGAGCAGCCGGAAGCCGACTTCGATCGACTGGATGCCGGAGCGCGCTTTCTCGGCGGAAGCGTCGATGTCGTCTTCGTCAGCGGTGGCGGGCAGGTTCGAAAGCATGACAGCGTGAAGATCGGCCAGATGTTGGCGCAGTGATGGGCGATTCACCATCGTAAAATAGATTTCCCTCAACGTCATCTCAGTCACCGACTCCGCTTTATGAAACTCGCCACGCTGAAGGACGGCACGCGCGACGGCCAGCTCGTCGTCGTTTCGCGCGATTTGCGCACGGCAGTGATCCCCGATGGAATCGTCGGCACGCTGCAACGCGCGCTCGACGACTGGACTTTTTACGCGCCGCAACTGATCGAGCTTTACGACGCGCTGAATCAGGGCCGCGCGCGCAACGCGTTTTCGTTCGATCCGAAGTCGTGCATGGCGCCGTTGCCGCGCGCGTTTCAATGGGCCGACGGCTCGTCGTATGTGAATCACGTCGAACTCGTGCGGCGCGCGCGCGGCGCGGACATGCCGCCGGAATTCTGGACCGATCCGCTGATGTACCAGGGCGGCAGCGACGACTTCCTCGGGCCGACCGACGATATCGTGTGCGCGTCGGAATCGTACGGAATCGATTTCGAGGCGGAAGTCGCCGCGATCACGTCGGATGTCGGCATGGCGCCCACGCCCGACGAAGCGCTGAAAAGCGTGCGCCTGCTGATGCTCGTGAACGATGTCTCGCTGCGCAATCTCATTCCCGCCGAACTCGCGAAGGGCTTCGGCTTCTTCCAGAGCAAGCCCGCGACCGCGTTCTCGCCGGTGGCCGTGACGCCCGACGAACTCTCCGATGCATGGCGCGAAGGCCGCGTGCACCGGCCGATGATCGTGCACTGGAACGGCAAGAAAGTCGGCCAGCCGGAATGCGGCGTCGACATGGTCTTCCACTTCGGCCAGTTGATCGCGCATGCCGCGAAGACGCGCAATCTGCGCGCGGGATCCATCGTCGGCTCGGGCACGATCTCCAACAAGGACGCGACGCGCGGCTACTGCTGCATCGCCGAGAAGCGGTGTCTGGAGACCATCGAGCACGGCGCGGCGCAGACCGCGTTCATGAAGTTCGGCGACAGCGTGCGCATCGAGATCTTCGACGAAGCCGGCAAGTCGATCTTCGGCGCGATCGATCAGGCGGTGGTGCAACTGGAGCAATAAAGCCGCAACGGGTTTCGCCCGATGCGTCGGCGGCATGCGCCACCGTACACTTGCCGGGCGTCGCGGCTCGCCCGCCGCACGATCAGAACAACATCAAAAAGGAGACGTTGATGCGCGGTGTGAAGTGGATGGCGGCAGCAGTTTCGTTGGCGTTGGCGACGGCATCGTTCGCGCAAACGCCGCACATGAAGATCGGTCTCGTGCTTTCGCTGACGGGACCGGCTGCGTCGCTCGGCATTCCCGCGCGCGATACCGTCGCGCTCCTGCCGAAGGAAATGGGCGGCAAGCCCGTCGATTACATCGTGCTCGACGACGCCTCCGACACCACGCAAGCCGTGCAGACCACGAAGAAGCTCATCAGCGAAGATCAGGTCGATGCGATCATCGGCTCGTCGATCACGCCGAACTCGCTCGCGATGATCGATGTCGTCGCACAAGGGCAGACGCCGATGATCTCGCTCGCGTCGTCGTCGAAGATCATCGAACCGGTGGACGACAAGCGCCGCTGGGTCTTCAAGACGCCGCAAACCGACGCGATGATGGCATCGGCCATTGCGGAGCACGCGAGCAATCACGGCGTGAAGACGCTCGCGTACATCGGCCAGGCCGATGCGCTCGGCGAGACTTTCTACGCCGAAGTCGCCAAGTTCGCGCAGCTTCACAAGATCAACGTGGTGGCCAACGAGCGCTTCAATCGCACGGACCCGAGCGTGACCGGCCAGATTCTCAAGATCCTCGCCGCGAAGCCGGATGCCGTGGTGGTCGGCGCGGCCGGCACGCCCGCCGCGCTGCCGCCGAAGACGCTCGCGCAACGCGGCTACAAGGGTCTCGTCTATCACAATCACGGCGTGGGCAACCGCGACTTCCTGCGCGTGTGCGGCGCGGATTGCAACGGAACGTTCCTGCCGACGAGCCCGGTGCTCGTCGCCGCACAGTTGCCCGACGATCATCCGGCGAAGCGCCTCGCGCTGAACTACATCAAACTGTACGAAGCGAAGCAGGGCGCGGGAACGGTGTCGGCGTTCGGCTCGTACACGTGGGATGCAGGCATGCTGCTCGAACGCGCGGTGCCTATCGCGATGAAAGCGGGCGCGCCGGGCACGCCCGCGTTCCGCGCCGCATTGCGCGATGCCCTCGAAGGCACAAAGAACTTCGCGGACACGAACGGCGTCGTCAACATGACGCCGAGCGATCACATCGGCCTCGATCAGCGCGCCCGCGTGATGGTCGAGATACGCGACGGCAAGTGGCTCTATCAGCCGCGCTAATCAAAACGCGCGACTCAACGCGAACGAACATGAGCGATCTCTCCCTTTACTCCGGCTACACGTCGCTGCAATTGCGCCGCCATGCGCACGGCGTGCTCGAAGTGGTGATGCCCGGCGCGGGCGCGAACAAGAGCGGCCTGTCCACCGCCGATGCCAACATGCATCGCGAACTGGCCGATATCTGGCGCGACATCGATCGCGATCCCGAGACGCGCGTCGCGCTGATTCGCGGCGAAGGCAAGGGCTTTTCGGCGGGCGGCGATCTCGCGCTCGTCGAAGAGATGGCGAACGACTTCGACGTGCGCGCGCGTGTCTGGCGCGAGGCGCGCGATCTCGTCTACAACGTCATCAATTGCAGCAAGCCCATCGTTTCCGCGATGCACGGGCCGGCGGTCGGCGCGGGACTCGTCGCCGGCTTGCTCGCGGATATATCGATCGCGTCGAAGTCGGCGCGCATCATCGACGGGCATACGCGGCTCGGCGTCGCCGCCGGCGATCACGCCGCGATCGTGTGGCCGCTGCTGTGCGGGATGGCGAAGGCCAAGTACTATCTGCTTCTATGCGAGCCGGTGAGTGGCGAGGAAGCGGAGCGCATCGGGCTGGTGTCGCTCGCGGTGGAAGAGAGCGAACTCATGCCGAAAGCGATCGAAGTGGCGAACCGGCTCGCGCAGGGATCGCAGACCGCGATCCGCTGGACCAAGTACGCGTTGAACAACTGGCTCCGCTCGGCGGGGCCGACCTTCGATACGTCGCTCGCGCTCGAATTCATGGGTTTCGCGGGGCCGGACGTGCACGAAGGCATGCGGTCGCTGCGCGAGCGCCGCGCGCCGGATTTTCCGGGCGGCGCGCCGTTTTGAGAGAGACCGCGGTATCCACGAATAGCGATCAACCAACGAACAGGAGAGTCGAATGACAGACAACGCAGGCGGCACCCCGCCGTTTTCGATTCCCGGTTTCCCCGGATTCGGCCAGGCCGACATGATGGGCAAGATGTGGGAAATGATGCGCCTGAATCCGTTCGCCGCCGCGATGCCGGGCGGCGGGCAGGGCGTCGGGCCGTCGCTGTCGATGATGTCCGACATGCTCGCGCCGCTCACGAACATCGAGGAGCTCGACAAGCGCGTCACCGACATGCGCGCCGTCGAGCAATGGCTCAAGCTGAATCTGAACATGCTGCAATCGGCGATTCAGGCGCTCGAAGTGCAGCGCGCGACGCTCGCGACGCTGCGCTCGTTCGGCGCGTTCGCGCAGTCGTCGATGGAAAGCGCGAAGAACGCGGCGGCGGATACCCCGAAGACCGCAGGCTGGCCGATGGGCGGCGCGGCGAAACCGGACGAGCCGAAGCAGGCGGCGAGTCCGGAGCCGTCGTCGGCCGGCGACGACGCGCCGCAGCCGTCGCCTAGCCTGCCGCCGGGCTTCGATCCGAGCGGCTGGTGGAACGCGCTGCAGTCGCAGTTCAATCAGCTCGCGCATCTCGCGATGCTCCAGCCCGGCATGACCGGCGCGGCGGGCGCGGCCGGGGCGCAAGACGCATCGGCGGATCAGGCAGCGGGAACGGACGAAACGAACGGCGCCGCCGAAGCCGACGACGACAAACCCGCCGCCGCTGCGAAAAAAGCGGCTGCGCGCAAGACGCCGCCGCGCAAGAAAAGCGAGTGAGCGGCTGCGTTCGGCGACATCGCGCCGAACGTCGAGCAGATGGACATTGCGCCCGGTGGCTGAGAAGTCACCGGGCGCTTTCTTTATCGGCGTGAAGAAAAGAAGAAAGCGCGATCGCGCGGGCTATGTGCGCCACGCCACGTCAGGATCCGCCAGATTCTGTCTATGATTAAGTGGCTACTTACCGGCGATTTGTCCACCTGATGGCTCAGGCATGCTCCGTGCAGCAATAGCAGTGTGTATTCACCTTTCTTTTTGTCCATGACAAATCCATCGGATCAGGACCGCGTGCCCAACGAAGGTTCCGACGACGCGGAACACGCAGACGCAGCGACCGGAACCCCGGCGCCGGTCGCTTTCGGTACCGGGCTGACGGGCATCGGCATTGGCGCGATCGCGCAGGAAATCGGCCTCACGAAGGACACGCTGCGCGTCTGGGAGCGACGTTACGGCTTTCCGCAGCCGATGCGCTCGCCCGGCGGCGAACGGTTGTATCCGCAGGAACAGGTGTCGAAGCTGCGGCTCGTCAAGCGCCTGCTCGACGCGGGGCATCGGCCGAGCAAGGTGCTTCCGCAGCCGATCGAGCAGTTGCAGCAACTGGCGGCGGAGTCCGGTATCGGGCAGGACGCGCCGGACGCGGAACTGGACCGGATGGTCGCGCTGCTGCGCAACGGCGCTTACGAAGACTTTCGCTTCGGACTGCTGAAGCGCGCAACGCGCGACGGCCTCGAGCGCTTCGTGCTGGACGTGGCCGCGCCGCTGGCGGCGCGCATCGGCAATGCATGGGCGGTCGGGACGCTGCAGGTCTATCACGAGCATCTTTTCAGCGAGGCGCTGCAGGTGACGCTGCGCAGCCTCATGCGTCCTTTGTCCGATGCGGTTCGCGGGCGCGGCAACCGTCCGCGCGTGCTGCTCACGACGCTTTCCGGCGAAGGACACGGTCTCGGCATCCTGATGGCCGAGGCGATGTTCACGCTTTCCGAAAGCCAGTGCATCCAGCTCGGGCTGCAGACGCCGCTGCACGATATCGTCAGCGCGGCGGCGGCGCATGACGTGGACATCGTCGCGCTGTCGTTCACTTCCGTGCTGCCGGCGCAGGCGATCCTCACGAGCTTGTCGGAGTTGCGCGGCATGCTGCCGCAGCACGTGCGCATCTGGGTCGGCGGCAGCAGTCCGACGTTGCGCCGCAAGATTCACGAGGGCATCGAATGCATCGCGGGCCTCACGCCGATCGAGGAAGCTGTGGCGGCTTGGCGCTCGGCCTCCGTGCTATCATCGGACGGCTTGGCGGCACAGGCCGGGACGGCGAGCTGAAGCGGGCTTCTGGACGTGACGGCGTGCGCCGCGCTACGTTCAAGCGGCTTGCGCGAACCGGCGCATCACGCCGGTGTCACATGCATGGAGCATGCTGCCGGACCCGCGCTGCAGGACGGCGCGACGAAAGCCCCTGGTCCTACCTCAGGCACAGGTTTCGCTCATCACCCACGGTAGACAGGACGCACAACGCGGTGCATTCGCACGCGACATTCGCATGTCACGCGCGAATCGTGTTGCCGCAGCGCTGAATATGGCGCTTCGTTACCGGTTTTTGCCTGTGACCGTCCGAATCCCGCGTAAAATTGAAAGCTTGGTTGCTCGCGCGCCGCGGTTTCGCGCACGCACGGGCCGAGAGTCATATAGATATAACGTCGCATAAGTGGCATCAGGGGTGGACTATGAACACCATGCTTTATCCGGAACTTTATAAATCGCTGGAATCCGTCCGATGGGATATGGAGAAGGACATCCCATGGGACAAGTTCGATGCGTCCCTGCTCTCCGACGAGCAGGCGAGGACCATCAAGATGAACGCGATCACCGAATGGTCCGCTCTTCCCGCAACCGAAATGTTCCTGCGTGACAACCATCACGACAGCGACTTCTCCGCCTTCATGAGCGTGTGGTTCTTCGAAGAGCAGAAGCATTCGCTGGTGCTGATGGAATATCTGCGCCGCTTCAAGCCGGAACTGGTGCCGACGGAAGAAGAACTGCACGCCGTGCGTTTCGAGTTCGATCCGGCGCCGCCGCTCGAAACCCTGATGCTGCATTTCTGCGGCGAAATTCGCCTGAACCACTGGTATCGCCGCGCGGCTGAATGGCATACCGAGCCGGTCATCAAGCACATCTACGAAACGATTTCGCGCGACGAAGCCCGTCACGGCGGCGCGTATCTGCGCTACATGAAGAAGGCGCTGGTGAATGCCGGCGACACGGCGCGCGCCGCATTCGCGAAGATCGGCGTGCTGATGGCGTCCGCGCGTCGCACGGAGAAGCCGCTGCATCCGACGAACCTGCACGTGAATCAGGCGCTTTTCCCGCGCGATACCGTGCAATCGCGTCTGCCGGATCCGGAATGGCTCGAGCGCTGGCTGGACGATCAAATCCGCTTCGACGATAGCTGGGAGAAGAAGGTCGTCGAGCGCATCCTGCACAACCTGTCCATCCTGTTCGAGCGTTCGTTCGCGACGGCGCAGGAACTGAACCGCTATCGCAAGGAAGTGGTTCAGCGCCTGCAGGCGGTGCCGGGCGGTTCCACGGAACAGCAGCCCGCCTGAACGTCGGGGCATCGGTATTGAAGGAAAGCGGCCCGCCAGCCTGAAACTGGCGGGCCGCTTCGTTATGGGCTTCACCGTTCGACGCAGCGCCCGCCAGCCGCGAAGCCACGAAGCCACGAATGGCCGTGGCACAATGCGCGCTCTCGAACCAATGCAACGAGCGTCGCCATGGCCGCCATTTTCGAACGCAAGATCACCACGCGCGACGCGCTCGCCGCGCTCCGCCCGACGCTCGCCGGGCCGGTCGTATTCACCAACGGCGTGTTCGACATCCTGCATCGCGGACACGTGACGTATCTCGCCGATGCGAAGGCGCTCGGCGCGACCCTGATCGTCGGCGTGAACAGCGATGCTTCCGTGCGCATGCTCGGCAAGGGCGACGACCGCCCGATCAATCGCGAAGACGATCGCATGGCGCTGCTCGCGGCGCTGGAAAGCGTGGACTGGGTCGTGAAATTCGAAGAGTCGACGCCGCTGCAACTGATCGACGCCGTGCATCCCGACGTGCTCGTGAAGGGCGGTGATTACGACATGGACAAGCTGGCGGAATCGGCGCTGGTGCGCGGATGGGGCGGCAAGGCGCTCGCGATCGCATTCGAGCATGACCGCTCGACGACCGCGCTGCTTAAAAAAGTCCGCGCGCAGTCCTGAATTTTCCTGCGCGCGTCACTTGCCGAGCGGCGACGTCTGGACTTTCGCGGCCGGCGCGGGACCACCGACTTGCGGTTGATCGGCGGCTTCTTCGGGATGAAGCGGGCGCATGGTCAGCGTTTCGGGACGCACCTGTTGCATCAGATGCTGCGGCTCGCGCGCGCCGGCCGCGGGCAACGGGCCGAACATGCCGTGCACGAGCGCGAACATCAAAAGGTTGGCCAGGGTCAGGATGGCGATTAGCCAGCGCAGCATTCTCGGGCTCCGTCAGTCAATCAAAGTCGGGATAAGTGATGTGCCGCCGCGTCCCGCGCGATGAGCGCGAGGCCGGACAGCACGAGCGAATCGTGGCGCGTGTGCGCCACGTCGAGCGCGCCCGCGATTTCATCGGCAGCGCCGCCGCCCAGCACGAGACGGACATCGGCCTGCAAGTCGTCGCGCAGATCGCGCCATGCCCGTTCGATAAGGCTCGCTTGCGCAAGCAGGCAGCCGGACGACAGCGCGGCGGCGGTATCGGTGGCGAAGAGGCCGTGCGGCTTGTCGCCCGCGCCGTGCAGCGCGCGACGCGCGGCGGTGGCATCGAGCGTCGGCAATTGCGCGGTGCGGCTGCCGAGCGATTGCATCATCAGCGACCAGCCCGGCGCGATCAATCCGCCCGTGAAGACGCCGTCGGCGCGCAGGGCTTCGAGCGTCGTCGCGGTGCCGAACGTGGCGATGAGCACGTTTTCGCCGGGATACGCGGCCCGCGCGCCGATCAACCCGGCCCAGCGGTCGCTGCCGAGTTTCTCCGGCTCCGTGTAGCCGTTGGTCACGCCGCATTGCTGCGCGCCGGCGCGAATGAAGGTGCGCGGCAACGCGGGCCAGCGTGCGTCGAGAAGACGCTCGATCCGCGCCTGAACCGATGCCCCCGCCACGTTCGATATCCACGCGCTCGCGCAATCCGGCAACGACGACCACGCGGCGAGCGCCGGATCGGCGTGATCCGTGGCATCGCGTTCATGTTCGAGCGCGCCGTTGGCCATCGCGACGCCGTTTTCATCGACGAGCGACCACTTGATGCGGCTGTTGCCCGCGTCGATCAGAAGCATCGGCGCGTGGCTCACGGACGTTCCCGCGCGAGGCGCAGCGTCAGTTCGCCGGTGGCGACGGTGCGCGGACCTTCGGGCGCGTCGATGAGCAACTGGCCGCTGTCGTCGACGCCCGATGCCACGCCGCGCGTGATTTCCTGTCCCTGATCGATCAGCACGACTTCGCGGCCGGCGTACGCGTGCGCGTCGGTCCAGCGCTGGCGGAACGGCTTGAAGCCTTCGGTTTCGAAACGCGGCAGGGCGGCGTCGAGGGCGTTCAGGATGGCGGCGAAAGTCTCGGTGAGATTGGCGTCGGGCCATGCGCGGGCGAGCGCGGCGGGCGCCGTGCCGGGAACGGCGGACGCGGCCTGGCGGTTGGCGTCGTCGACCTGAGCGGCGAGTTGCTCCGCGCCGTGCAGATTGATGCCGATGCCGATCACCACCGCCGTCGCGCCCGGCGCGGTCCACGCGGTTTCGATGAGGATGCCGGCGAGCTTGCCGTCGTCGAGCAGCACGTCGTTGGGCCACTTGAGCGCGGGCCGCGCGGACGGCGAGAGCGGCAGCCGCGCGAGGGCATCGAGCACGGCGACGCCGACGGCCAGGCTCAAGCCCGAAAGCCCTTCGATGGGACGCTGCAGCACATAGCCGACGGACATCAGGAGCGCGTTGCCCGGCTCGGCGAGCCACGCGCGGCCGCGCCGTCCGCGGCCCGACGTCTGCGAATACGCGACGCGCACGATGGGCGCGGCGGAATCGGCGGGCGCGGTGTCGCGTGGGGCGGCGCGCAGTCGGCCGATGAGATCGGCGTTCGTGGAGCCGGTTTCATCGACGATCTCGATGCTCCAGTCGCGGGCGGGCCGCTCGGCGAGCGTCGCAAGCCGGTTGCGGTCGATGCGCCAGGGGGCGTCGGGGGCGAAAGCGGGGGAGGGGTTCATGGCGGCTATTGTAGCGGGGCGCTATTTCAGCGATCGCGCGTGGGCTGGCGGAAGGGTCAGGCGAGGGTGATGAGGGCTACTTCCGCACAGGCGGAGGACACCCGGCTACGGTAGAGCTCAATCGTGGAGCGACCTCCCCGCACGCTGACGCAACGAAGAAATCACACCCTGTGATTTCTTTCGCGGCGCTTATCCGCGCGTGTCGGGGAAGCGAGAACAACAAATTTTGATGCCACCTATTCGTCATATGAAACGCCAGCCTCGTTATTCTTATCGCTCAAACAAATCGAGAGGTTCGCATGGCGTTTGGGTTCGGCGAATGGCAACCGTCTTACAACACATTGGACGTGCCGTTGAAAAGTGGCTGGCAGTGCACGCTTGTCCCACGCTTGCAATGTGGCACGGAACTCTGGTTCCTCAAGGAAGACGCCCGTAAGACGATCCAGGACGATCGCATCGCCTTCGATCGCTACTTCCGTCCGAACCTCGATTTGCGCACGATCACAGGCGAGAAGGCTCTACGCATCATCCAGCACTTTCTACGCACTTTCCTCAGGATCGCTCACTGGAATCAGCCGACATCGAATGAGGAGATCGAGCGATTCTTTCGCAAGGCGATACGCGATGAAGCGTTGATTCCGGTAGTAAATCGGGGATGGCGCCTGGCGCCACGCTTTGACGTGCCTCCCGACGCGCCGCAGCGCTGGCCGAAGCCAGTTGATTTCCAATACACGCCGCGCGATTCCGACTACATTCCGATCCGTCGGCGTGGGGCGGCGGTGAGCGCAGAGTCGTTGGGCACTGGAGTCGTTGCCGCGGATTTAGCCAGAGGCAGACCTATCATTGACAGCGGCGGCGGGAGCCGTCGTGGGTTCGACTGGCTCGACGCGGTGGAAAATGCGGCCGGAGCGGTTCCTGGCGGACGCAGTTGGGATGACGATAGCTCGTTGGCAATGAGCCTCGAGGACGGTTCGCCGCTTGACGCATCCCCGTTCGAGTATTCTGAAGATCTTCAACTGGGCAATGCGTTGGAGGTCGCGGCGAGCGGCGTGAGCGAGTCTGACGAAGCGGACTGTTTTTACCTCTACGAGCGAGACCTTCGCATGTGCGACGTCGCGCGCGCCATGTACCAGGATCCGCGATCGGTCGCGCTGTGCCAGCAGCGCGCGTTTGAGAACTACCAAGCCTGCCGGGGATATTGAATGAACGGCCAACCTCAAGCCTCCATCGTTTTTTACGACGAGGAAACCAAGCAACTCAAATTCATCACTGTCCACCGGCGCGAGGTGCAGGCCGTGATAGATAGGGAGGTGGCCCGCTCCGGCGGAATGACGATACCGCCGACCGCCGAAGACGGCAGCAATGAGCCGCTCACCGACGAGGATGCGCGCAGGCTCGGCGGCATGGTGATGCTGATGCAGGCTTACGACTATCCTGAATTCAGGGCAAGGCTCAAGCTAACTATGGCCGAGCGGGTGAATTGGAATCCAGCAGGCAGGCCTTCTGATGACAGTCTTTGACGCCATCAAAGGGAAATTTGTGGCAGGACGACCGAGCCACGCTGCGCCGTGATCTGCTACGGCGAGGGTGGCAACGAGATCCAGACGTTCGCTGTGGAGCGGGATGCGCGAGACAAGTTGCGTGCGAGCCGGCTTGAGATGCCTTGGTCGAGAGCGGGCGCCGCCGGCGAGCTAGACGACGAATTTGCGCGGAAGCCGGGCGGCGTTCCTCGAACCGATCCGGCATAGTGCAGCCCCCATCCCCGCCCCGCCATACAACCTTCGTTACAATGTCCTCTCCCTCCCACCCTCGCCCCAACACCCTTGAACTTCGACACGCCGCCGCGCCTGCGAGTGGAAGCCGGTCAGCAAGGCAAGGTCGTCCGGCTCTCGGGCCAATGGACCGCGCTCGCGCTCGCGCGTGACCGCGCCAAAAGCGGCGTCACGCGGCGGCTGCGCGCCATCGGGCGGGAAGCCATCAGCCAGTGGGATCTGCTGTCGGTCGAACGGCTCGATTACGTCGGCGGGCAGGCGCTCTGGCGCGTCTGGGGCCGAAAGATGCCCGCGACCGTCGCGCTCTCCGATACCCAGCGCGAAATCTTCGAACGCGTCGCGCTGCTCGACGCCGAGCGCGAAGAACCCGAACCCGTCGATCGCACCGATCCCGTCACGCGGCTCGGCCAACTGATCTTCGCGTTCCTCGATCATCTGCACGGCGGCCTTTCGATGTTCGGCGGCTTTCTCATCGATCTCGTCTCGATCGTGCGGCGTCCGAACCGCACGCCGTGGACGGAAATCTCCGCCAATATCTACAGCGCCGGCGCGCAGGCGCTCGCGATCACCGCGCTCGTCGCGTTCCTGATCGGCATCGTGCTGAGCTATCTCTCCGCACAACAGTTGCGCATGTTCGGCGCGAACCAGTACATCGTGAACATCCTCGGGCTTTCCGTGATCCGAGAACTCGGGCCCGTGCTCTCCGCGATCCTCGTCGCCGGCCGATCCGGCTCCGCGATCACCGCGCAGATCGGCGTGATGCGCGTCACCGAAGAACTCGACGCCATGCAGGTCATGGGCATCCCGCACGGCCTGCGGCTCGTGCTGCCGCGCGTGCTCGCGCTCGGCGTCGCGATGCCGCTGCTCGTCATGTGGACGAACATCATCGCGCTTCTCGGCGGCGCGCTCGCGGCGAAGCTCGTGCTGTCCATCGACATCGCCTACTTCATCCGCTCGCTGCCGTCCGTCGTGCCGATCGCGAATCTGTGGATCGGGCTCGGCAAGGGCGTCGTGTTCGGCATGCTCATTGCGCTCGCTGCGTGTCACTTCGGCTTTCGCATCAAGGCGAATTCGCAAAGTCTCGGCGAAGGCACGACGACCTCCGTGGTCACGTCGATCACCATCGTCATTCTCGCGGACGCCGTGTTCGCCATCCTCTTCCAGAACGTGGGACTCTGACTCATGTCGACGACGCTCGCCACCGCCGTGCGCCACCAGCCGCCGCCCGTCATCGCGGAACCGGTCATCGAAGTGCGCGACGTCACCAAGCGCTACGGCAAGACGGTGATCCACGAGCATCTCGACTTCGACGTGCGGCGCGGCGAAATCGTCGCGCTGCTCGGCGGCTCGGGTTCCGGCAAGACCACGCTCGTGCGGCAGATTCTCGGTTTGGAATCGCCGACATCCGGCACGATCCGCGTGCTCGGCGAGGAATGGGCGCGCATGGACGAAGAAACCGCCAAGATGCTGCGCACGCGCTCCGGCATGATGTTCCAGCAAGGCGCGCTGTTCTCGTCGCTGTCGGTGTACGACAACATCGCGCAGCCGTTTCGCGAACTCGGCAAGATTCCCGAGGATCTGATCCGCGAGTTCGTGATGCTCAAGCTCGAAATGGTCGGCCTCTCGTGCAAGCACGCGAGCAAGATGCCGTCGGCGCTGTCGGGCGGCATGGTGAAGCGCGTGGGCATCGCGCGGGCGATCGCGCTCGAACCCGAACTGCTTTTCCTCGACGAACCCACGGCGGGGCTCGATCCGAAGGCATCGGACGAATTCGTCGATCTGATCGCGACGCTGCATCGCGCGCTCGGCCTGACGGTCGTGATGGTCACGCACGATCTGGACACGATGGTCGCGCTGTCCACGCGCGTCGCGGTGCTCGCGGACCGGCGCGTGCTCGTGGCGGCGCCGGTGGAAGAGGCGGTGGCGGTGGATCATCCGTTCATCCGCGAGTATTTTCTGGGGCGGCGCGGCCGGCGCGCGCTCGCCGCACTGCCGCCCGAGCGCCGCGCGAAGCTGCCCGCCGTCGCGCTCGACGACGCCACGCTCTCGCTCCGGTAGCGCCGCATTCGCCCGCGAGGAGAAAGGAACCCGCCGATGGAAAACAAATCACACGCGTTCTGGACCGGGCTTTTCACGATCGTGCTCGTGCTGGCGATCGCGTTCGCGGCGTTCTTCTTCAACGTCGATCGCACCGTGCGCGTGCCGTACGACCTGATCGCGCGGACCAACGTGACCGGTCTCTTCACCGATGCCTCGGTGCGTTATCGCGGTCTCGGCGTCGGCAAGGTGCAGTCGATCCGCTTCGACAAGTCGCATCCGGGGCAGATCCGCATTCGCATTCTCGTCGACCAGAACGCGCCGATGACGCACTCCACGTTCGCGACGCTCGGCTTTCAGGGCGTGACGGGCATCGCGTTCGTGCAGCTCGACGACACTGGCCGTGACACGACCGCGCTCGCTTCGTCGCCGCAACACGTCGCCGAAGTGCCGATGCGCCCCGGTCTCTTCGAGCAGTTGCAGGAACGCGGCGATGTCATTCTGCGGCGCTTCGAGCGCCTTTCGGACGACGCGGACAAGTTCCTCTCCGACGACGTCCGCAACCAGTTGATGGACACCGCGAAGAGTTTGCAGGGCGCGGCGGACGGCATCGCGTCGCTGGCGAGCCAGGTTTCGCCGACGACGGCGCATCTGCCGCAGACGCTGCAGCAGATCGACCGGACGCTCGCATCGACGAATACGCTCATCCAGAATCTGAACCGCGAAAACGGGCCGTTCGTGACGAATCTGAACAAGGCGGGCAACGCGGCGCAACAGGCGGCCGGCGCGCTCGCGGACATGAACGAATCGCTGCGCGAAGTGACGGCGCGGGTGGGCTTCGAAGCGCTGCCGCGCCTCTACTCGTTCACCGACGACCTGAGCAGCGCCGCGCGTTCCGTCGACCGCGCCGCCGATACCTTCAGCACGAGCCCGCGCAGCGTGCTGTTCGGCGCGCCGTCGATGCCGCCGGGGCCGGGCGAGCCGGGCTTCGCGTGGCCGGCGAAACCGGCGCATTGAGAGGAATGTCATGGCACATATCAGGCTGAATCCGCGTGCGGCGCTCGCGCTTCTCGTCATGGCGATGCTGGCCGGCTGCGCGTCGAACGCGACGGTCGCGCCCGACGCGCGTTTCGACCTCGGCGCGCCGCCTTTGCAGACCGATGCATCGGCGGCGCAAAAAGCGATGCCGCCCGTCAAGGTGCTCGCGGTCGGCGCGTCGCGCAATCTGGAAACCGACGCGTTCATCTATCGCATGAGTTACGTCGACGCGCAGCGCACCGGCAGCTATTCGACGAGCCACTGGACGATGCCGCCCGCGCAACTCCTGACGCAACGCCTGCGCGCGGCGCTCTCGGCGCGCGGCCCGGTGCTGACGGGCGCCGATCCGGTGCGCGCGGCGCTGCTCGAAGTGGAATTGACCGGCTTCGAACAGGTCTTCGATGCGCCCGGCCAGAGCCACGGCGCCGTGTCCGTGCGCGCGACGCTCACGCAGCAGGGCCGCGTGGTCGCGCAGCGCGCGTTCGCGGCGAGCGCGCCCGCGCCGAGCGCCGATGCGTCCGGCGGCGCGCGGGCGCTCGCGGCGGCATCGGACGATCTGATCGCGCAACTGAGCGCGTGGCTCGACGCGCAACCGCTCACCGCATCGCGATGACATCGGCATCGCACTTTCACGTAACCTCGCTCGAACGGAGGCGCTCGGGCGGCTCATGACGATCAAGCAATGGCAGCGCCGCCCGTCGGCGTTTTCGCGGCAGGCGCTCGGCGCGTACGCGGCGCTCGTCGTGTACGGCTCGCTGTATCCGTTCTCCGGCTGGCGTTCGCTCGGCATCGGGCCGTTCGCTTTTCTCACCGATCCGCTGCCGCAATACCTGACCGCGTTCGATGTCATCACGAACGTGCTCGGCTACATGCCGCTCGGCGCGCTGATCGTGCTGGCGCTGTATCCGCGCTGGCGGGGATCGGCGGCGGTGTGCGCGGCGTTCGCCGGCGGCGCGCTGCTTTCCGGCACGATGGAAGCCATCCAGACGTATCTGCCGACGCGCGTCTCTTCGAATCTCGATCTCGCCGCGAATGCGCTCGGCGCGCTCGTCGGCGGCGTGCTCGCCGCGCCCGCGACCAGCGCGCTGCTCGATCGCGGCCTGCTGAGACGCATCCGCTTCACTTGGTTCGAACGGCACGCGGCGTATGTGATCGGCTTGTCGGCGCTGTGGCCGTTCGCGGCGATGTTCCCCGCGCCCTATCTCTTCGGCGGCGGCGACCTGCCGCGCGTGCTGTGGGACAGCCTCGATCCGGCGATGCAGGACGCGATCCTCGTGTGGACGCCCGCTTCGTGGGACATCGAAAGCTGGCCGGACCGGCTCGGCGCGCTCCTGCCCGACGATTCGTGGGAAGCGCTCATCACGTCGTCGAATCTCTTCGCGGCGCTCGTGCTCGTGACGCTGCTCACGCGCGAGCGCGCGCCGCGCATACGGCTGATGATCGGCCTGATCGCGGCGACGCTCTTCGCGAAAGCGGGCGCGTCGTTCCTGCAATCGCGCGCCGGGCTGACGTTCGACTGGGCCACCGACGGCGCGCTCGAAGGCATCGGCATCGGCACGGTGGCGGGCGTGCTCTCGGTCGCGCTGCCGCGTGCGCTGCGGGCGGCGCTGGCGGGCGTGGCGCTCGTCGCCGGGCTCGCGCTCGTCAATCTGCTGCCGGTGAATCCGTACTTCGATATCGTGCTCGCCGACTGGCGGCAGGGGCGCTATCTGCATTTCAACGGGCTGCTGCACTGGCTCGCGTGGGTGTGGCCGTATGCGGCGCTCGGCTGGCTGGCTTCGGTGGCGGAGCGTGCGTGGGTCATGCGGCGGCGCGCGGCGGGCGGCGGCGCGCGCGAGTAGGGCGGCGGCAGCGCGGCACATCGCTCGCTATAATCGACCGACACTCTTTCGCCAGGCTCCCTCGACGCTCATGGACTCCTTCTACAAGTACCACGTGTTCTTTTGCCTGAACCAGCGCGACGCCGACGCCGCGCGCCCGAGCTGCGCCAATTGCAACGCGCAGGCCATGCAGGAGCACGCGAAAAAGCGCGTGAAGAAGCTGGGCCTCGCGGGCGAAGGCAAGGTGCGCATCAACAAGGCGGGCTGTCTCGACCGATGCGAGCTGGGGCCGGTCGTGGTCGTGTATCCGGAAGGCACGTGGTACACGTATGTCGATGAAACCGACATCGACGAAATCGTGGATTCGCATCTCGCCAACGGCAAGATTGTCGAACGTCTCCTGATCGATCAACCGGCCTGACGAACGCCGCATGAACGCGCAAACAGAAAAATTCCTGATCGACGGTCCCGCCGGCAAGATCGAAGTCGCGCTCGACCGCACCGAGGCCGCGCCGCGCGGCATCGCGCTCGTCGCGCATCCGCATCCGCTCTTCGGCGGCACGATGGACAACAAGGTCGCGCAGACGCTCGCGCGCACTTTCGTGCAACTCGGCTACACGACATATCGCTCGAACTTCCGGGGCGTCGGGCAGACGCAAGGCGAGCACGACAACGGCATCGGCGAGCGCGAAGACCTGCTCGCGGTCATCGGCCACATGCGCGCGCAGCCCGGCCAGAGCGACGTGCCGATGGTCCTCGCGGGCTTTTCCTTCGGCACCTTCGTGCTGTCGCACGTCGCGAAGCAACTGCTGGAAAGCGGGCAGGCGATCGAGCGCATGGTGTTCGTCGGCACGGCGGCGAGCCGCTGGGAAGTCGCGACGGTGCCCGAAAACACGCTCGTCATTCACGGCGAAGTGGACGACACCGTGCCCATCGCGTCCGTCTACGACTGGGCGCGGCCGCAGGAACTGCCGGTCGTCGTGATTCCCGGCGGCGAGCATTTCTTCCACCGCAAGCTGCACATCCTGAAGCGCGTGATCGTCGATGCATGGCGCTGAAGGTTCGCGCGTGAATCGAATTTGAAAGATGCGCGTAGGCGTCGCCCGAAAAACGTGAATTTGCGCGAAAAGCAGGCAGATTCGCCGCAAGCCGGCTTCGGGCCGCGCGTATAATGGCGCAGAATTTTTTCGCCGCCCAGTCGCTTTTCTCGTATTGCAAATGCGCTGCGGCGAAAGCCCGCCTCGAGCGCCGGCTTGCGTGCCGGCCAACGCGACGTTCTAAAACAAACGTTTGAGAACCGATGGCGCGGCCGTCTGTCGAATGAGCGCCCTTCGCCGCGGCACCGGAAAGACCGTCTTTCCGGCTCGCCGGACCATCAGGCGAAGCGCCCGACCGGCATCGACGGTCTGCCTGTTCAACCCGCGCTTCGCCAACTTTCGGATCATCCCGGGCGGAGCGCCGATGCATTTTCTGCCGACCGATCCTATGCGCTTTTTCCCTTCCGGCTTTTCTGTTCCCTCCGTTTCTGTTTCCGCTCCCGCATCTGCTGTCAGGCTTCGCGCATTGAAGGCGGCCATCGTGCTGCCCGCCGTGCTCGCCGCCGCGAGCGCGTTCGCGCAAGTGCCGCCGCCCGCGGTCACCGCGCGTTCGTGGGTGCTCGTCGATGCCACCAGCAACCAGGTGCTCGCATCGGGCAATCCCGATGAACGCGTCGAACCGGCATCGCTCACCAAGCTGATGACCGCCTACCTCGTCTTCGACGCGCTCAAGGCGAAGAAGATCAACATGGACCAGACCGTCATGCCGAGCGAGGCCGTGCGCCGCGTGAAGACGGACGAGTCGCGCATGTTCATCGAGGCGAACAAGCCGGTCACGGTGCATGACCTCGTGTACGGCATGATCATCCAGTCGGGCAACGACGCGGCGATCGCGCTGGCGGAACTCGTCGGCGGCAGCGAGGCCAACTTCGTCAATCTGATGAACGGCGCGGCGCAGCGCATCGGCATGAAGCACACGCACTATGCCGACGTGAACGGCATGCCCGATCCGCAGCACTACACGACCGCAGGCGATCTCGCCGTGCTGTCCACGCGTCTCATCCGCGATTTCCCCGAGTACTACAGCATCTTCTCGGAGAAGGAATTCACGTATAACAAGATCAAGCAGCCGAACCGCAACCGCCTGTTGTGGCTCGATCCGACCGTCGATGGTCTCAAGACCGGCCACACGAAAGCCGCCGGCTACTGCCTGATCGCGACGGCCAAGCGCTCGCTCGTCGGCACGCCGGACGCGAGCCGCCGTCTCGTCGCGGTCATGATGGGCGAGCCGAAGGAATCGGCACGCGTGCAGGACAGCCTGAAGATGCTGAGCTACGGCTACACCGCGTACGACGCGCTGCGTCTCTACAAGGCGAATCAGGTGATCGAATCGCCGCGCGTGTACAAGGGCGCGACGGACACCGTGCAGGCGGGCGTCTCGACGGATCAGTACATCACCGTGCCGAAGGGTCTCGGCGACAAGGTCAAGCCGACGATCACGCGCAACGATCTCCTGATCGCGCCGATCAAGAAGGGCCAGCAAGTCGGTTCCGTGCGCATGATGGCGGATGGCAAGGAAGTCGCGCAGTTCCCGCTCGTCGCGCTGCAGGACGTGCCGGAAGCGGGCATTTTCGGCCGCCTGTGGGATTCCGCGCTGCTGATGTGGCAGAAGCGTAAGTAATCGCGTTTGTTCGAACGGAGCGGTATCGATGACCTCGACTCAGGCCGATGAATTCAACCCGACGGTCTATCTGAACGGCGAATGGGGACCGCTTTCCGAAGCGCGCATTCCCGTGCTGGATCGCGGTTTCATCTTCGGCGACGGCATCTACGAAGTCGTGCCGCTCTACGCGCAAGCCGGCGGCGCGCGCCTGCCGTTCCGGCTCGCGCAGCATCTTGCGCGGCTCAATCGCAGTCTCGGGAAGATTCGCATCGAGAATCCGTTCGACGACGCCGGGTGGCGCGCGCTGATCCAGCGTGCAATCGACGCGAACGCCGGCGAAGGCGATGCCATCGTCTATATTCAGGTCACGCGCGGCGTCGCGAAGAAGCGCGGGCACGCGTTTCCGGCGGGCATCGCGCCGACCGTGTTCGTGATGCAAAGCCCGCTCGTGCTGCCGAGCGACGCAAGCCGCGCGCAAGGCGCGGTGGCCGTCACCGCCGAGGACAGGCGCTGGCTGCATTGCGACATCAAATCGACATCGCTGCTCGGCAACGTGCTCATGGCGCAGCACGCGGCGGAGCACGACGCGCTCGAAACCATCCAGTTGCGCGACGGCTTGCTTACCGAGGGATCGTCCTCAAATGTGTGGATTGTTGCAGGCGGCACGCTGCTGGGCGCGCCGCGCGGGCCGCGCATTCTGGAAGGCATCCGCTACGGGCTGATCGAGGAACTGGCGGCCGAAGCGGGCATTGCCTTCGAGGAACGCGACATCGCCGAGGCCGAGCTGCGCGCCGCCGATGAAATCATGATCAGTTCGGCGACGAAGGAAGTCATGCCGATCACGACGCTCGACGGCAAGCCCGTCGGCGGCGGCCGCCCCGGCCCGGTCTATGCTGCGCTATATGACGCCTACCAGCGGGCGAAGGCGCGTGAGTTCGCGAGTCAGGCGAGCCGCGCCGGTTAAGGAGAAAGCCATGTCCGATTCCACGAATTCCCCGACCAGCACCGACGAACTCTTCAACTTTCCCTGCGATTTCCCGATCAAGGTGATGGGCAAGTCGCATCCGGAGTTTCAAGACACGATCGTCACCGTCATCCGCGAGTTCGACGGCGAATTCGACGTGACGCGCGTCGAAACGCGGCCGTCGTCCGGCGGCAACTACACGGGGCTGACCTGCACCGTGCGCGCGCAGAATCGCGCGCATCTCGACGACATCTACCGCGCGCTCACCGGCCATCCGATGGTCAAGGTAGTGCTCTGAGATTGCCTGCGGGCGCATCGCACACGGCGGGCGTGCGCTCGTAGAGCAGCCGGAACTGTTCCGCTTCCGCGAAAATCCACTCCCGAAACGCCTGAACCCGCGCCGTCGCGAGCAATTCGGGCGGACACACGAAGTAATAGCTCCACGGGCTCGGGCCGTCCACGTTGAACAGGCGCACGAGCCTTCCCGCGATGATTTCCTGCATCGCGAGCGAGCGCCGCACGAGCGCGATTCCCTGGCCGTCGATGGCCGCCTGCAGCAAATTCGACGAATCTTCATATAAGACGCCGCGTTTCGGCTCCGGCAGGTCCGGAAGGCCGGCTGCGTCGAACCACGGACGCCAGAGTTCGTCGCTCGAACGCAGCATCGGCATGGCCGCGAGATCGGCCGGCACGCGCGGCAGCACGCCGCCGTTGAAACGCGGCGAGCACGCCGGGAAGAACACTTCGTCGAGCAGCGGCTCCGCGTGCACGCCGGCGTATTTGCCGAAGCCGAAGCGAATGGCCAGATCGACGTCGTCGCGGCTGAAGTCGGTGAGCGAGCTCGTCGACAGCAATTCGAGGTCGAATTCCGGATGCCGCTCGATGAACCCGCCCACGCGCGACGTCAGCCATCGCGCGGAGAACGACGGAATCGTCGAGACGACGAGCCGCCGGTCGCGGTCGCCTGCGCGGATGCGTCGCGTGGATTCGGCGAGCGCGACGAGCGCCGCGCGCACGTCCGCCGCGTACTGGCGGCCGCGGTCGGTGAGGCGCACGCGCTTGCCGTCACGGGCGAAGAGCGTGACGCCGAGTTCGGCTTCCAGCGCGCGAATCTGATGGCTGACGGCGCCGTGCGTGACGAAGAGTTCGTCGGCGGCGCGCGAAAAGCTCTCGTGACGCGCGGCGGCTTCGAAGGCGCGCAGCGCGTTGAGCGCGGGAAGCTGGCGAAGGTCCATGTGGATGGTTGCGTGGTCGTTTGTCAATCCGGCTCACATAGCAGTGAAAATTGATCGTTTTGCTCGATGCCTTGCCACGCCTAGGATTGTAGTCATCGAAACGTTCCCTTGGCGGAGTCGATCATGCGAGAAATATCAACAAGCGTCACGTTTGAAATCAGGCCGGGCGAAACGGTGCCGATGCGCATTGCGCGCAGCACGCGGCTCTCGGTGCACGGCGGCCCGGTCTGGGCGACGCGCAGCAACGACATCGAAGACTACTGGCTCGCGCCGGGCGACCGGCTGAAGCTGCGCGAACGCGAGCGACTCTGGCTCTCGACGGAAGGCGACAAGCCCGCGTGCGTCGTGTTCACCATGCTCCCGCGCCGCGACGAACGCGCGATTCGCTGGCTTTCGACGAGCATCGAACGTTTCGTGCAGCGCTTTCGCGCCGGATGGCGCACCGTCTGAGCCAACTATTCGCATTTGCCATCGCAGGCATGCGAATTCACCATCGGCGGGCATGGGGCTATTTCGGTAAACTACCGGCACCATGTCCGCCACACCGCTCGCAGTTCCACAAGAAATCGACGACGCGCCCGACACCGTGCTCGATGCCGGTGAATTCCCGGTCGCGTTGCGCTGGCGCGGCCTCGAGCCGTACGCCCAAAGTTTCGACGCGATGCGCGCGTTCACCGACGCCCGCACGCCCGAGACGCCCGACGAAATCTGGCTCGTCGAACATCCGCAGGTTTTCACGCTCGGTCTCGCGGGCAATCCCGCGCATCTGCTGCTCGCCGACAGCGGCATTCCGCTCGTCAAGGTGGATCGCGGCGGACAGATCACGTATCACGGGCCGGGGCAGATCGTGGCGTACCTGCTGCTCGACCTGCGCCGCCGCAAGCTGATGGTGCGCGAACTCGTGCGGCGCATCGAGGAAGCCGTGATCGAAACACTCGCGACGTATAATCTCGCGACCGACCGCAAGGCCGGCGCGCCCGGCATCTACGTGGCGCAACCGTCGGCGGATGCGGCGCGGCAAGGCGCGAACGTTCGTCTGCACGAACTGCATCGGGGCGCGAAGATCGCCGCGCTCGGGCTCAAGATCCGCAACGGCTGCAGCTATCACGGCGTCAGCCTCAACGTGAAGATGGATCTGCGGCCGTTCCTCGCGATCAACCCGTGCGGCTACGCGGGACTCGAAACGGTCGACATGGCGACGCTCGGCGCCGCCGCCGACTGGCGCGACGTGGCACTCACGCTCGCCGAAAGGCTGGCGCACCAGATAGACGGCTCGCAGGGCGCCGCCGCTCAACCGCAAGACGGCGCGAGCCGTTTAGCTGCATCTACCGGATCAACCGAATGACTGACGCAACCGCAAACCTGGCCGGCGACGCCGCTTCATCGGCGCTCAATTCCGCTGCCGCTCCCGCCGCCTACGACGCAACCGCGAAGCAGAAGGCGCAGGCGAAGACATCGCGCATTCCGATCAAGGTCGTGCCGATCGAGAAGCTCAAGAAGCCGGACTGGATTCGCGTGCGCACCGCGACGGGCAATTCGCGGTTCTACGAAATCAAGCAGATTCTGCGCGAGCACAACCTGCACACGGTGTGCGAAGAGGCGAGCTGCCCGAATATCGGCGAATGTTTCGGCAAGGGCACGGCCACGTTCATGATCATGGGCGACAAGTGCACGCGCCGCTGCCCGTTCTGCGACGTGGGCCACGGCCGTCCGGATCCGCTCGATCCCGAAGAGCCGATCAACCTCGCGCGCACCATCGGCGCGCTGAAGCTGAAGTACGTGGTGATCACGAGCGTGGATCGCGACGACCTGCGCGATGGCGGCGCGGCGCATTTCGTCGAGTGCATTCGAAACGTGCGCGAGCATTCGCCGGAAACGCGCATTGAAATTCTCACGCCGGATTTCCGCGGCCGTCTGGATCGCGCGATCAACATTCTGACCGCCGCGCCGCCCGACGTGATGAACCACAATCTCGAAACGGTGCCGCGTCTCTATAAGGAAGCGCGTCCGGGTTCGGATTATCACCATTCGCTGAAGCTGCTGAAGGACTTCAAGGCGCTGCATCCGGAAGTCGCGACGAAATCCGGGCTGATGGTCGGTCTCGGCGAAACGGAAGAGGAAATCCTCCAGGTGATGCGCGATCTGCGCGCGCACGACGTCGACATGCTGACGATCGGACAGTATCTGCAGCCGTCGGAGCATCATCTGCCGGTGCGGGCTTACGTGCATCCGGATACTTTCAAGATGTACGAGGAAGAAGCCTACAAGATGGGCTTCACGCACGCGGCGGTCGGCGCGATGGTGCGTTCGAGCTACCACGCGGACGTGCAGGCGCATGGAGCCGGCGTCGTTTGAGACGCGCTTCTTCGTGTTCAAAAAAACCCACGGCGACGTGGGTTTTTTTTCGTGTGTGCGCGTTGGCGATGCTTCGTTCGAGCCGTCCGGAACGTCGGACGGCCGCATTCCGGATTTCTGGAAACCCGGATTGGCAGCGCTCGAATGCGGGAGGAATTCGACGATAAATCAATAAGTTAGCGGAGAATCAATCCTGGCATCGGCCTTGCAATAAGAAAGCCACGGCCCGCGAAGCCGCATATAAAAGTCAAGGAGACAAGCCGATGAACACTTTCGCATCCGACCGTCCCTGAATCCGTCGACGTAGCGGCTCTCGCCTACGCGACGCGATCCGACGCGCACGCCCCCACGTGCAACGACGCTTTGCCCGCTCTTCGTGGCTCGCCGCTGGCGCTCTTTTGCCAACTGCCTGTTTTTGCCTGGAACCATCGTGAAGAAACCTTTCTATAAAGTCCTGTACGTGCAGGTGCTCGCGGCCATTGCCATCGGCATCGCGCTCGGGCATTTCTATCCCTCGCTCGCCACCGACATGAAGCCGCTCGGCGACGGCTTCATCAAGCTCATCAAGATGGTCATCGGACCGATCATCTTCTGTACCGTCGTGACCGGCATCGCCGGGATGGAAGACATGAAGAAGGTCGGGCGCGTCGGCGGCAAGGCGCTGCTGTACTTCGAAATCGTGTCGACGTTCGCGCTCGTGCTCGGCCTCATCGCCACGCACGTGCTGAAGCCGGGCGTCGGCTTCAACGTCGATCCGGCCACGCTCGACCACAAGGCGATCGACTCGTTCGCCGCGAAGGCGCACGGCCAGAGCACGGTCGACTTCTTCCTGCACATCATTCCGGACACGCTCGTCTCAGCGTTCTCGCAAGGCGAAATCCTGCAGATCCTGCTGATCGCGCTCCTGTTCGGCGCGGTGCTCGCGCATCTGGGCGAGCGCGGCAAGGTCGTGACGTCGTTCATCGAAGGCCTGTCCAGCGTGCTGTTCGGCATGGTCGGCATCATCACGAAGCTCGCGCCCATCGGCGCGTTCGGCGCGATGGCGTTCACCATCGGCAAGTACGGCATCGGCTCGCTCGTGCCCATGCTGAAGCTCATCGGCACGTTCTATCTGACGTCGATCGTGTTCGTGCTCGTCGTGCTCGGCGCGATTGCGCGCATGGTCGGCTTCTCGATCCTGAAGTTCGTCGCGTACATCAAGGAAGAACTGCTGATCGTGCTCGGCACGTCGTCGTCGGAAGCGGCGCTGCCGCAACTGATGCTGAAGCTCGAAAAGCTCGGCTGCTCGCGCTCGGTCGTGGGTCTCGTCGTGCCGACCGGCTATTCGTTCAACCTCGACGGCACCAACATCTACATGACGATGGCCGTGCTGTTCATCGCGCAGGCGACGAACACGGACCTCACGTGGGGCCAGCAACTGACGCTGCTCGCGGTCACCATGCTCACGTCGAAGGGCGCGAGCGGCGTGACCGGCGCGGGCTTCATCACGCTGGCGGCGACGCTTGCCGTCGTGCCGACCATTCCGCTCTCCGGCATGGTGCTGATTCTCGGCATCGACCGCTTCATGAGCGAGTGCCGCGCGCTGACGAATATCGTCGGCAACGGCGTGGCGACGGTCGTGGTGTCGGCGTGGGAGCGCGAACTGGACCGCAACAAGCTGCGCGCCGCGCTCAGTCACGGCGGCGACGACACCGAAGCGAAGACCGTCTAACCTTCTCTCGCCGATAAAGCCATGCAACGCGCGGCGAAGCATCGATCGGCGGATGCTTCGCCGCATGCGCCTCAACCGGCATACCCGGAAAACGCGTATGCCACAATGACGGATTCTCAATCGCGGGAATCTGCTCAAGTGACGCGCCGCATCCTCGTGTTCTTCGCGCTCGTCGCGCTGCTCACGGCGTGTTGCGCGCTCACGTGGCATATCGCGTGGCAGCGCGGTATCGACGAGTTGCGGCGCAACGCCGCCACGCGCGTCGACCGCACCACGAGCACGCTCAAGAGCACGCTCGACCGCTACGAATATCTTCCCTATCTGCTTTCGCGTCATCCGTTCGTGCAGGACGTGCTCGCCACGCCCGACGCGCGCAACGTCGATCGCGCCAATCGTTATCTCGAAGACCTCAACCGCCGCGCCCACGCCACCGCGACGTATCTGATTCGCGCCGACGGTTTCTGCGTCGCGGCGAGCAACTGGCGCGAGCCGGACAGCTTCATCGGCGTGGAATATCACTTCCGGCCGTATTTCGTCGATGCCGTGAAAGGCGGCGTCGGACGTTTCTTCGGACTCGGCACGATTTCGCTGGAGCCGGGTTACTACATCTCGCAGCCGGTGTATCGGGAAGGCTCGCACGACGTGATCGGCGTGGCGGTCGTGAAGCTGAATCTCGAATGGCTGCAAGGCGCCGATGCGTCCGAGCCGCTGCTCGTCACCGACGACCACGGCGTGATCTTTCTCTCGTCGGTGCCGTCGTGGAAATATCACACGGTGCGGCCGCTGCCGCAGAGCGTGGAGGCGTCCGTCTATTCGACGCGCCAGTACGCGCAGCAGCCCATCACGCCGTTGCCGATGTCCGTCGTCGAAACGCTCGAAGGCGGCGCGCAGATCGTGCGCGTCGGCGGCGGAATGAACGCGCCGAGCTTTCTCGCGACGCGCCGCTCCATCGGCGAGCCGGACTGGCAACTCATCACCATGGCGCCGCTCGACAGCATCCAGAGCGCCGCGCAGACGGCGGTCGTCGTGACGGCGCTCGTGTTTCTCTCGCTGTGCCTGCTCGCGTTCTACTGGCGCATGCGACGCGCCCGCGTGCGCGAGATGATCCGCAGCCGCGAGCTGTTGCAGACGGCGTATGCGGAACTGAATCAGCGCGTCGCGGAACGCACGGCGGATCTGTCGCAGGCGAACGCGCAACTGACGAAGGAAGTGAACGAGCGCACGCGCGCCGAGCAGGATTTGCGCGCCGCCCACGACGAACTCATTCAGGCGAGCAAGCTCGCCGCGCTCGGGCAGATGGCCGCGGGCATCACGCATGAACTGAATCAGCCGCTCGCGGCGCTGCGCAGTTTCTCGGACAACACGCGCGTGTTGATCGATCGCGGCGATCAGGCGGCGGCGCGCGAAAATCTCGAAGCGATCGCGGCGCTGACCGAGCGCATGGGCAAGATCACGAATCAACTGAAGCTCTTCGTCGCGAAGGCGCGGCCGAAGAATGCGCGCACGGATGTGGCTCGCGCGCTGCGCAACGTGCTCGCGATGCTCCAGCCGCGTCTCAAAAACGCCGCGCTCGACATCGCGCCCGAACTCGAAGGCGACGCCGCGCCCATCTTCGTGCGCTGCGAGGACTTGCGGCTGGAGCAGGTGTTCATCAACCTGATCGGCAACGCGCTCGACGCAGTCGCTTCCTGCGATGCCCCGCGCATCGTCATCGGCATGGATGCGCGGCCGGACGCGGTGGAGATCGTGGTGCGCGACAACGGCCCCGGCATTCCCGCCGACGCGCTGCCGCGTCTCTTCGAACCGTTCTTCACGACGAAGGAAACGGGCCACGGACTCGGGCTCGGGCTGGCGATTTCATCGGCGATCGCGCGGGATTACGGCGGCACGCTCGTCGCGCGCAACGTGGCCGAGCCGATCGTCGCGCACGGGCCGGAAGGCGGAACGCAGGCCGACGCGGATCGCTGGCAAGGCGCAGAATTCGTGCTGACGCTGCGTCGCGCTTAGCAACATGAATCGAGGCAAGACCATGACCACCGGTTTGCAGGTGATCTTCATCGAAGACGACGAACTCGTGCGCCGCGCGAGTGTGCAGAGCCTGCAACTCGCGGGCTTCGACGTGACCGGCCACGGCAGCGTGGAATCCGCCGCGCGCGCGATCGACGCGAATTTTCCCGGCGTGATCGTCAGCGATATCCGCTTGCCGGGCGCGAGCGGCCTCGACCTGCTCGCGCAATGCCGCGAGCGCGCGCCGGACGTGCCCGTGCTGCTCGTCACCGGTCACGGCGATATTTCGATGGCCGTCCAGGCAATGCGCGACGGCGCGTACGACTTCATCGAGAAGCCTTTCGCCTCCGAACGGCTTGTCGAAGCGGTGCGGCGCGCGCTGGAGCGCCGCAAGCTCGTGCTCGAAAACCAGGCGCTGCGGCGAGAACTCGCGGAGCAGAGCAGCGTCGCGCCGCGCATCATCGGACGCAGCCCGGCGATCGAGCAGGTGCGCCGGCTGATCGCGAACGTCGCGCCGACGGACGCGTCCGTGCTCATCAACGGCGATACCGGCGCGGGCAAGGAACTGATCGCGCGCAGCCTGCACGAAATGTCGCCGCGTCGCGACAAGCCGTTCATCGCGGTCAATTGCGGCGCGCTGCCGGAACCGATGTTCGAATCGGAGATGTTCGGCTTCGAGGCGGGCGCGTTCACCGGCGCGCAGAAGCGGCGCATCGGCAAGCTGGAACACGCGTCGGGCGGCACGCTGTTTCTCGACGAAATCGAGAGCATGCCGCTTTCGCTGCAAGTAAAGCTGCTGCGCGTGTTGCAGGACGGCGTGCTGGAGCGGCTCGGCTCGAACCAGCCGGTGCGCGCGAACCTGCGCGTGGTGGCCGCCGCGAAGGGCGACATGAACGAGCACGTCGCCGACGGCACGTTCCGGCGCGACCTGCTGTATCGGCTGAACGTGGTGACGATCACGCTGCCGCCGCTGAACGAGCGCCGCGAGGACATCGTGCCGCTTTTCGAACACTTTCTGCTCGATGCCGCCGTGCGCTACGAGCGGCCCGCGCCGCTCATCACCGACCGTCAGCGCGCCGAGCTGATGCAGCGCGACTGGCCCGGCAACGTGCGCGAGTTGCGCAATGCGGCGGACCGGATGGTGCTCGGCGTGATCGACGACATCGGCGCGTCGGCCGACACGACGACGCAATCGCTCAAGGAGCGCACCGAGCAGTTCGAGCGCGCGGTCATCGGCGAAACGCTGGAGCAGTGCGGCGGCGCGGTGGCGGTGGCGGCGGATCGGCTGCAAGTCGGCAAGGCGACGCTCTACGAGAAGATCAAACGATACGGCCTCGCCGCGAAAGGCGATTCCGAGCGCTAGAAACGACAACGCCCGCCGAAGCGGGCGTTGTTGCTCATGCGGGCGCGCTCAGGCTGCCCGCTCAGGCTGCCGAGCCGAGCGCCTTGTCGAGCAGCGCGTCGAGTTCCGCGAAGGTCGGCTCGCCGACATAGCGCTTCAGAATCTTCCCGTTCTTGTCGACGACGAACGTGGTCGGCGTGAGCTGAACGTTGCCGAACTGCTTCGCGGCGGTGCCGTCGTCCATCGCGACCTTGAACGGCAGGTTGCGCGTCTGCGCGTAATTGGCGACGTACATCGGCGCGTCGTAGTTCATCGCCACGGCGACGAACTCCAGGCCGCGTCCCTTGAACTTGTTGTACGTGTTGATCATGTCGGGCATTTCCTTCATGCAGGTCTCGCAACTCGTCGCCCAGAAATTGACGAGATAGACCTTGCCCTTGAGATCGCCCGATGTCGAAACCTTCTGTCCCGACAGCAGCGTGAACGTGGCGTCCGGCACGCGCTGCTGGCCGCCGAACGCGAAGTAGCCGGTGCACGCGATCACGCCGGCGATCAGCGCGGTCACGATGTATCGCAGCGGGCTCTTGCCGCGCGTGGAAGTCGCTTCGGTGGTTTGGGACATAGGAACCTCGGGTTGCAGACTGGAGCGCCGCGACGGGCGCAACTGCAAAGAAATGTGGCATGTATTCTACGCCAATCGCGCAGCGGAGCGTCATAGCGGCCCGCCTATACCGGCAGCCAGGGAAGGGCGGCCGCAGGGGCGCGATAATGATGCTTTTCCAGGCATCGAACACTTATGAAGTCGGTTTTATTCCTCGTCTCCGCGACGGTGCGCCGTTTTGTCGCGCCCCGCGCGCGCTTTTCGTCGCCGGCTGGGGCAATTCGCGCGGCGATGTGCGCGTCGGTGGCTTGCGGTGCGCTCATCGCCTGCACGCCTGCCTACGACTGGCGGACCATCCAGAACAATGACGACGGCTACGAAGTCACGCTGCCCGCCAAGCCGCGCGCAGCGGAGCGGAAGATTCAGATTGCCGGCCAGCCGATGACCATGCGCATGCAAACCGCCGAAGCCAACGACGCCGTGTTCGCGGTCGGTACGGTCGTCCTGCCGAGCGCCGATCCGGCGTTGCAGCGCGCGGCGCTCGACTATCTCGAATCGGGTCTGGCGCGCAACGTGAACGCTCACCCGGACGCCCGCGCGACGCAGATTGATCTGGCCGCCGGTGGCCGCGTGCTCGGCAGCGAGATGCGCGTCACCGGGCAGAGCGGCGAGAAGCGCGAGGCGCGGACCATCCAGGCGCGCTTCGTCGCGCGCGGCGCGCATGTCTATCAGGTGGCCATCGTCTCGGACAAAACGCCGCCGGCCGACCAAGCCGATCAGTTCTTCACGTCCTTCAAGCTGTTTTAGAGGGAATGCTCGAATTAAGTTAACGCCGACTTAAACGGGCGCCTTCGGCAGGTTTACGCAGTGAAGGTTCCTTCGAAGCATCCGCGTCTAATTCACGGATTTATCAGCGCTTTTTCCTCTATCCACACGATCTGTGGATAACTTTGTGGAAAAAAGTGTGCGGTAGGCATCAAATGCCCGAATCGCGCGGTTCCGCTTACTTTGCCTTATCTCTCGGCAAGTTAATTAGTTCAATAAAATCAATGGTCTGCGAAATCGGTGCGACGGGGGCGTTTGATCGGGCGAAAAGCCCCTGCGGATCGCCTCGGTGTGTATAAGTCAAGTCTTGACAAGCATTTTTTCCGCCACGCGAATCAGGCAATCGACAAGGCGCGGCGATACTGCACCGCTTCCGCGACATGCGCGGCGGTCGGCGTGTCGGCTCCGGCGAGATCGGCGATGGTCCGCACGACCTTGAGCACGCGGTAGTAGGCTCGCGCCGACCAGCCGAAGCGCTCGCCGGCTGAGCGCAGCAGCGCTTCTCCGGTCGCGTCGGGACGGCAGACGTCGTCGGCTTCGCGGCCATCGAGTTCCCGATTGGTCTTGCCTTGTCGACGCAACTGCACGTCGCGCGCCGCCGCCACGCGCGCGGCGACCGTCGCGCTCGATTCGCCGCGCTTCGCCGCTCGCGCCGACAATTCCGCCGGCGAGAGCGCGGGCAGCTCGATCTGAATGTCGATGCGGTCCATCAGCGGACCGGACAGCTTGCGTAGGTAACGGGCGGCGATTTCGGGCGAACATCGGCATCGCCCGCCGGGATCGCCGCGCCAGCCGCATGGACAGGGGTTCATCGCGGCGACGAGTTGGCACGCGGCGGGAAAGTCGGCTTGCTGCGCGGCGCGCGAAATGGTGATGCGGCCCGCCTCCAGCGGCTCGCGCAGCGTTTCGAGCACTTTGCGGTCGAATTCGGGAAGCTCGTCGAGGAACAGCACGCCCAGATGCGCCAGCGTGATTTCTCCAGGCTGCGGCGGGTTGCGTCCGCCGACGAGCGCGACCGAACTCGACGAATGATGCGGCGCGCGGAACGGCCGCTGCCGCCATTGGCTGGGCGCGAAGCCGATCGAACTCGCCGAGAGAATGGCGGCGGAGGTCAGGGCTTCGTCGTCGTTCATCGGCGGAAGAAGGCCGGGCAAGCGCGCCGCGAGCATCGACTTTCCCGCGCCGGGCGGCCCGACCATCAGCAGGTGATGCCCGCCCGCCGCCGCGACTTCGAGCGCCCGCCGCGCGCCCGGATGGCCGATGACATCCGCGAGATCGGGCGACGGCGCGGCGCGGTCGTCCGAAAGCGTGGCGGCGTGCACCGGCCTGAGGCGCGCATCGGGCACGCCGTTGAGATGGGCGCACAACGCGCGAAGGTCGTCGGCGCCGTACACGTCGATGCCCGGCACCAGCGCGGCTTCCGCAGCGCTCGCAAGCGGAATGTAGATGTCGGGGACGCGCGCGTCGGACGTGGCGTACTGGCGCGCCGCGCCGCAGACCATCGCGAAGGCGCCGCGCATGGGCCGAAGCGCGCCCGTCAGCGACAACTCGCCCGCGAACTCCCGATGTTCCAGCGATTCAGCCGGGATCTGCCCGCTCGCCGCCAGAATGCCGAGCGCGATGGGCAAGTCGAAGCGCCCCGATTCCTTCGGAAGATCGGCGGGCGCGAGATTGACGGTGATGCGGCTGACAGGAAAGTCGAAGCCGCAGTTCTGAAGCGCGGCGCGCACGCGTTCGCGGCTTTCGCGGACTTCGAGATCGGGAAGGCCGACGATGGAAAACGACGGCAACCCGTTGGCAAGATGGACTTCTACGACGACTTCCGGCGCGCGCCCAGGCGCGGGCGCGCGGCTGCGTACCACGGCAAGCGACATGATTTCACCTGAAACGGCGCGGAAGAGAAACCGCGCCGGCAATAAGACTAGGACTTCACGGCTCGCCGGCCGGGTACCAGAAAAAGCGCGGGCGCGTTAGTCCTGCGCCGTCGTGCCGTTGCTCGCGAGCCGCTGCTCCAGTTGCGCGACGCGCTTTTCTAGTTCTTCCAGACGCGCACGCGTGCGCACGAGCACTTGCGTCTGCGTATCGAATTCTTCGCGCGTGACGAGATCGAGCCTGGAGAAGCCCTGCGAGAGCATCGCCTTCATGTTTCGTTCGACGTCCTTCGCGGGCGAATTCCTGAACAGCTCGCTCATCTTCTGCTGCAGGTCGTTAAAAACGTCGTTGGGCTGTTTCATGGATTTCTCCCTTGTGCACAAATATTGTGCATTCATTGTTAGGTCAGTGCCCCGAAAGATTCCATGTTCGAAGTTGGTGCGAGGACGCAACGCTCGGAAACACAGCGGGGCAGTTCCAAAGGCGACGCGATTTTAGCGCCGCCGCCACGCCTCGCTCGCCGTCCCCGCCCTTTTTACGGGACCTTCCGACCACTCTAGCAACGAACCTGCCCCGCCGCCAGCGCGCGGACGCCGCGTTAGCCATTCGGCAGAGGATTCGCAGCGATCTTTCGTGAAATCGCGTAAAGCCGCGTGGTTATTGGATTGGCATACGAGTTGCATAAGTGGCGCGACCTTTTCTGCACGCTTTTTCACCGAACGGCACGCGGAAGGATCAGCAAACCACAGCGAGGGATACATGAAGCTCATTACCGCAATCATCAAGCCGTTCAAGCTCGACGAAGCGCGCGAAGCGCTGTCGGCCATCGGCGTCTCGGGCATCACCGTGACCGAGGTGAAAGGCTTCGGCCGTCAGAAGGGGCACACGGAGTTGTATCGCGGCGCGGAATACGTCGTCGACTTCCTGCCCAAGGTGAAGATCGAGGCGGCCGTGTCGGACGACATCGTGGATCAGGCGATCGAAGCCGTCGAGCGTGCCGCGCGCACGGGCAAGATCGGTGACGGGAAGATCTTCGTGACCGCGATCGAACAGGTCATTCGCATCCGTACCGGCGAGACCGGCGCGGACGCGCTCTAAGAAAAATCGGCGATAAGAGGAACCAAAAGAATGCGCAACTTCTTGATGTCATTGTTGGTGGCGACCGCGCTTGCCGGCGCGAATGTCGGCACCGCTCTCGCCCAGGACGCGTCCGCTCCGGCCGCCGCCTCGGCACCCGCGACCGACGCCGCCTCGACGGCGAGCGCACCGGCCAGCGCCAATACGGCGATGGCTTCGTCGGCGGAAGCCGCATCGGCGGCCGCGGCTGCATCCGGCGCTTCGGACGCTGCGCCTGCCGCGCCGACCGAGCCGTTCATGGTGGATTCATCGAAGATCAGCTCCGGCGACACCGCGTGGATGCTGACCTCCGTCGCACTCGTGCTGTTCATGACGATTCCCGGCCTCGCGCTCTTCTACGCCGGCATGGTCCGCAAGAAGAACGTGCTCGCCACCGCGATGCAGAGCTTCGCGATCTGCTGTCTCGTGACGATTCTCTGGACGGTGGTCGGCTACAGCATCGCGTTCACGCCGGGCGGTTCGTTCATCGGCGGCTTCTCGCGCGTGTTCCTGCACGGCCTCGCCTACATCAAGGGCGACAAGGCGACGACGCTGTCCGTCAGTCACCTCGCGTCCACCATTCCGGAGTCCGTGTATTTCGCGTTCCAGCTGACGTTCGCGATCATCACGCCGGCGCTCATCACCGGCGCGTTCGCCGATCGCATGAAGTTCTCCGCGATGCTCGTCTTCATGGCGCTGTGGTCGCTGATCGTCTATTCGCCGATCGCGCACATGGTCTGGGAACCGACCGGCTGGCTGGCGACGGCGGGCGTGCTCGACTTCGCGGGCGGCACCGTCGTGCACATCAACGCGGGTATCGCGGGCCTGATGTGCTGTATCGTCCTCGGCAAGCGCGTCGGCTATGGCCGCGAAGTGATGGCGCCGCACAACCTCGTGCTCTCGCTGATCGGCGCATCGATGCTGTGGGTGGGCTGGTTCGGCTTCAACGCGGGTTCGGCGGTCGCGGCTGACGGCCGTGCCGGCTTCGCGATGCTCACCACGCAGATCGCCACCGCGTTCGCCGCATTCGGCTGGATGTTCGCGGAGTGGATCACGAAGGGCAAGCCGTCGGTGCTCGGCATCATCTCGGGCGCGGTCGCGGGTCTGGTGGCGGTGACGCCGGCTTCGGGCTTCGTCGGCGTGACGGGCGCGATCGTGATCGGCATCGTCGCGGGCGTGGTCTGCTTCTGGTCGGCAACGTGGCTCAAGCACAAGTTCAACTACGACGACTCGCTCGACGCGTTCGGCGTGCACGGCGTCGGCGGGATCATCGGCGCATTGCTGACGGGCGTGTTCGCGGTGAAGGACATCGGCGGATTCGACGGCAGCCTGCTCGTCCAGGCGAAGGGCGTGCTCGTCACGCTGGTCTACTCGGGCGTCGTCAGCTTCATCCTGCTGAAGGTGATCGACATGGTCATGGGCCTGCGCGTCACCGAAGAACAGGAACGCGAAGGTCTCGACGTCACGCTGCATGGCGAACACGTCGAATAAGGCGTTCAAAGCATTCGCCGCGACGGGCGCGCGGGCTTCGGCCCGCACCCGCGCGGCAGACACAACGAGCGCAGCGACTTGGCCCGCCTTCGATGGCGGGTTTTTTTTGCCCGCGCGATCTGCCGAATTTTCGTCCAGCGGCGGGCAAATCCGGATTGATGGCCGGGCGGCGGGAAACCTTGGTAATTGGCGGCCCATCCCCAATTAGGCAAAACAATTGCTCTACAATCTTTCGTCCCTCTTGGCCGCTGCCGGCGCTTGACGCGCAAGGCCGGTCCCATGCAAAGCTGTTCGCGAGAAATCAATGGTTCCGCATTTAGTTACGGCGTTGAATGGTCCTCTGCTCGATCTCGAGCGGAAAATCCTGGAAGCCACGCCTGCCATCGAGCGGTGGTTCCGTCTCGAATGGCAAGAGCACACGCCGCCGTTTTACTGTTCCGTCGATCTGCGTAACGCGGGTTTCAAGCTCGCGCCCGTCGATACGAATCTGTTCCCGGGCGGCTTCAACAACCTGCCGCAGGAAGTCCTGCCGCTGGCCGTGCAGGCGGCGATGGCGTCGATCGAAAAGATCTGCCCCGATGCCAAGAATCTGCTCGTGATTCCCGAGCGGCACACGCGCAACGCGTTCTATCTGGAGAACGTCGCGCGGCTCGCGGCCATCATGCGGCAAGCGGGCCTCAACGTCCGCTTCGGCACGCTCGATGAAAACATCCACGGTCCCGTGACCATTCCGCTCGCCGACGGGCAGAAGGTCGTGCTGGAACCGCTCGAACGCACGCCGCGCCGTCTCGGCCTGAAGAATTTCGATCCCTGCTCGATCCTGCTCAACAACGACCTCTCGGCGGGCATTCCGCCGGTGCTCGAAAATCTGCACGAGCAATATCTGCTGCCGCCGCTGCACGCGGGCTGGGCGGTGCGCCGCAAGTCGACGCACTTTTCCTGCTACGACGACGTCGCGAAGAAGTTCGCGAAGATGGTCGAGATCGATCCGTGGATGGTGAATCCGTACTTCGCGCACGTGGAAGGCGTGGATTACGAAGCGCGCACGGGCGAAGAAGCGCTGGCCGACGCCATCGACGGCGTCATCAAGAAGATCGCGAAGAAGTATCGCGAGTACGGGATCAGCGAGAAGCCGTACGTCGTCATCAAGGCCGATGCCGGCACCTACGGCAAGGGCGTGATGACCGTTCACGACGCGAGCGAAGTCGCCGCGCTCACCAAGCGCGAGCGCGTCAAGATGAACGACGCCAAGGAAGGGCTGCAAGTCCACGACGTGATCGTGCAGGAAGGCGTGCACACGTTCGAGCGCGTGGAGAACGCGGTCGCGGAGCCGGTCGTTTATATGATCGACCGCTACGTGGTCGGCGGTTTCTATCGCGTGCACGACTCGCGCGAACGCGATCAGAACCTCAACGCGCCGGGCATGCACTTCGTGCCGCTCGGCTTCGAGCACACCGCGCTGCCCGACACGCACGCGAAGCCCGGCGCGGCGCCGCCGAACCGCTTCTACATGTACGGCGTGGTGGCGCGGCTGGGGTTGCTCGCGGCATCGGTGGAACTGGAAAAGACGGACCCTGAAGCGATCCAGGTCTGAGCGCATAATGCCGAGCCATCCGCGGTGCAGCGCCGCGGACTACGTCTCTACCCACGCGAAAACACATGGACATCCTCTTTATCGCCGACCCGCTCGATCGCTTCAAGATCTACAAGGACACGACCTACGCGATGATGGTCGAAGCCGCGCGCCGCGGTCACGCGCTCTATGCCTGCGAGCCGCAGCATCTCGCGTGGACGGGCGGCGCGGTCGAGGCGAACGTGCGCCGCATTACGATCGTCGGCGATGAAGCGGACAGCGCCCGCTGGCCGTGGTTCGAGGCGGCAGAGCAGGAGAGCCGCTCGCTCGCGCAATTCGACGCCGTGCTGATGCGCAAGGATCCGCCGTTCGATCTCGAATACGTCAACGCGACGTGGCTGCTGGAAATGGCCGAGCGCGGCGGCGCGCGCGTGTTCAACAAGCCGCAGGCCATCCGCGATCACTCCGAGAAGCTGGCGATCGCGGAATGGCCGCAGTATGTCGCGCCGACGCTCGTCACGCGCGATCCCGCCCGTCTGCGCGCTTTCCACGCCGAACATGGCGATGTCATTCTGAAGCCGCTCGACGGCATGGGCGGCATGGGCGTGTTCCGCGTGAAGGCGGATGGCATGAACCTCGGCTCGATCATCGAGATGCTGAGCGAGGACGGCGCGCGCATGGTGATGGCGCAGAAGTTCATCCCGCAGATTTCGGAAGGCGACAAGCGCATCCTCTTGATCGGCGGCGAGCCGGTGCCGTATTCGCTCGCGCGCATTCCGCAAGGCGGCGAAGTGCGCGGCAATCTCGCGGCGGGCGGCCTCGGCCGTGCGCAGCCGCTGAGCGCGCGCGATCGCGAAATCGCGGAGACGCTCGGGCCGGTGCTCAAGGCGCGCGGGCTGCTGCTCGTCGGACTGGACGCCATCGGCGACTATCTCACCGAAGTCAACGTCACGAGTCCCACGTGCTTCCGCGAGATCATGGATCAGACGGGCTTCGACGTAGCCGGCATGTTCATCGACGCACTGGAGCGCGCCGCAGGCTGACCTCGCCGCTGCCGCCGGACGAAGCGTTTGGCGCGGTGCAAAACGTGCGTCGCCGGCACTGTTACAATCAACTTCCCGGCGGCTTGCATCTGGGGCTGGATCAATTTCAGCAGAAGAAACAGGGAGTTGATTTCCCGACCGCCCGGACGCACATACGACTTGCACCACGCGACGCTCGCGCGCTTTCGAGCGATCTCTGACGTTTCGTCTACAGAGGCAGCAATCCTGACATGGCTGGCATTCTGATCATCGCGCACGCACCGCTCGCTACCGCGCTCCGCGAGTGCGTCGCGCATATTTACGGCGGCTTGCCCGCGCGCATCGGCGTCATCGACGTGATGCCCGACTGCGATCCCGTCGAAGTCCGCGCGTTTGCGCGCTCCGAAATCGATCGTCTGAAGGAAGACAACGGCGCGATCGTGCTGACGGACGTGTTCGGCGCGACGCCCGCGAATATCGCCGCGAGCCTCGCCGACGCCGACGTGCGCATTCTGGCGGGCGTGAACCTGCCGATGCTCGTGCGCGCCGTCTGTTACCGCGCGACGCCGCTCGACACGCTCTCCGAAAAAATTCTGCAAGGCGGCTCGAAGGGCATTCAGGAACTGGATGCCTCCACGCCGCTCAATCCTTGCGCACTCGCGACGAAAGCGGCCGGCTCGCCCGATCCGGCCTGCTCCGCGAGCGCCGATCTGGCCGCCGTGAAAGCCGCCAGTCACTGACGCCGCTTCATTCATCCACTAGCGTTCCGGAGCATCATGCTGCAACAAGAAACAACGATCGTGAACAAGCTGGGGCTCCATGCGCGGGCGTCGGCCAAGCTCACGCAACTCGCGGGAAGTTTTCAGTGCGAAATCTGGATGAGCCGCAATGGCCGCCGGATCAACGCGAAAAGCATCATGGGCGTGATGATGCTGGCGGCGGGCATCGGCAGCACGGTGACGATCGAAACCGAAGGCAGCGACGAAGCCGAAGCCATGCAAGCCATTCTCGCCCTCATCGCCGATAAATTCGGGGAAGGGCAGTAAATCCGCCATCCGCATGAAACACCAGGAGCCGCGCATCGACGCGGCTTTTTTGTGCCTTGCTTAAGGGGCGATGCGTGATCGGGGAAAGGGTCCGTAACCGGCACGGCGCACGCGCGGCAGTCCGTGCAGGGACTTTGGAATACTGAGAACTTATAATGGCCTGCGTGGCCAGACGCCCCCGCGTTTTCTGGGAGAAGCGCGGATAGATCACAACTAGAGGAGGTGCGCGTGTCTTTCACGCTGCATGGAATTCCCGTCTCACGAGGCATCGCCATCGGGCGAGCGTATCTCATTGCGCCGGCCGCGCTCGACGTCGCGCATTACCTGATCGAACCGGATCAGATCGACGCTGAAATCGAACGTTTCGGCACGGCGCAGGCCGCGGTCGCCGCCGAACTCGAAGCGCTCCGCGAAGATCTCGCCGCCGACGCGCCCAGCGAAATGAGCGCCTTCATCAACGTCCACACGATGATCCTGAACGACGCCATGCTCGTGCAGGAAACCATCGACCTGATTCGCACGCGCCGCTACAACGTCGAGTGGGCGCTGACCGAGCAACTCGACATTCTCGGCAGCTATTTCGACGAAATCGAGGACGAATACCTGCGCGAGCGCAAGGCCGACGTCGAGCAGGTCGTCGAGCGGTTGCTGAAAGCGCTCGCGGGCGCGCCGACGGCCGCGTCGCTCGTCGTGCATACGGCCGCGAGCAACGGCCATAACGAGATGATCGTCGTCGCGCACGACATCGCGCCCGCCGACATGCTTCAGTTCAAGACGCAGGCGTTCAAGGGCTTCGTCACCGATCTCGGCGGGCGGACGTCGCATACGGCGATCGTCGCGCGCAGCCTCGGCATTCCGGCGTCGGTCGGCGTGCAGCAGGCGAGCGTGCTGATTCGCCAGAACGATCTCATCATCGTGGACGGCGATCATGGCATCGTGATCGTCGATCCCGCGCCGATCGTCCTCGAAGAGTATTCGTATCGGCAGAGCGAGAAGCTGCTCGAACAGCGCAAGCTGCAGCGCCTCAAGTTCTCGCCGACGCAGACGCTGTGCGGCACGAAGATCGAACTGTGCGCGAACATCGAGTTGCCGGACGACGCGCAAGTGGCCGTCGAAGCCGGCGCGATGGGCGTCGGCCTGTTCCGCACCGAGTTTCTCTTCATGAATCACAAGGACCGCTTGCCGGAAGAGGAAGAGCAGTTCGAGGCGTACAAGCGCGCGGTCGAACTGATGAACGGCAAGCCGGTGACCATCCGCACCATCGACGTGGGCGCGGACAAGCCGCTCGATTCGATGGGCGGCGGCGACGGCTATGAGACCGCGCCGAATCCGGCGCTGGGCTTGCGCGCGATCCGCTGGAGCCTGTCCGAGCCGCAAATGTTCATGACGCAACTGCGCGCCATCTTGCGTGCGTCGGCGTTCGGCCCGACCAAGATTCTCATTCCGATGCTCGCGCACGCGCAGGAAATCGATCAGACGCTCGATCTCATCCGCGAGGCGAAGCGCCAGTTGGATGACGCCGGCATCGCGTTCGACCGTCAGGTGCAGATCGGCGCGATGATCGAGATTCCGGCGGCCGCCATCGCCGTGCAATTGTTCCTGAGCCGGCTGGATTTTCTGTCCATCGGGACGAACGATCTGATTCAGTACACGCTCGCGATCGACCGCGCGGACAATGCCGTCGCGCATCTCTACGATCCGCTGCATCCGGCGGTGCTACATCTCATCGCGTTCACGCTGCGCGAGGCCAAGCGCGCGGGCGTGCCGGTTTCGGTGTGCGGTGAAATGGCGGGCGATCCTTCCGTCACGCGTCTGCTGCTCGGCCTCGGACTCACCGAATTCTCGATGCATCCGAGTCAATTGCTTGTCGTGAAGCAGGAAATTCTGCGCTCGAATCTGAAGGCGCTGGAAAAGCCCGTTGCGGATGTACTCGCGGCCTACGAGCCGAACGACTTGCAGGCGGCGCTCGTCCGGCTGCAGAAGGCCTGATTTACCGTGCGTGACGCGCGCCGCAGACCGGGCAATCCGGCTGCCGCGCGATCTTCATCGTGTTCCATTCCATGCGCAGCGAGTCGAGCATCATGAGTCGGCCCGCGAGCGTCTCGCCGAATCCGCCGATCACGCGCAGCGCTTCCGCCGCCTGCATCGCGCCGATGATGCCGACGGTCGGCGCGAACACGCCCATCGTCGAACACGCGACTTCCTCGAACGCCTGATCCGGCGGAAACACACACGCATAGCACGGCGATGCGGGCGACCGGAAGTCGAACGTGCTGATCTGGCCGTCGAAGCGCAGCGCCGCGCCCGAGACGAGCGGCACGCCGTGCGCGACGCACGCCGCGTTGATCGCGTGGCGCGTCGCGAAGTTGTCGCTGCAATCGAGCACGACGGTCGCGCGCGGCACGTTCGCGTCGAGCCAGGCGGCGTCGGCGCGCGCGTTGATCGCCGCAATCTCGATGTCCGGATTCAGCGCATTCAGCGTCTGCCGCGCCGATTCGACCTTCGCCTGCCCGACCGAGCGCGTCGCGTGCACGATCTGGCGTTGGAGATTCGTGAGATCGACGGTATCGGCATCGACGAGCGTGAGCTTTCCGACGCCCGCCGCCGCGAGATACATGGCCGCCGGCGCGCCCAGGCCGCCCGCGCCGACGATGATCGCGTGCGCATCCAGAAAGCGCTGCTGCGCTTCGATGCCGATTTCATCGACGAGAATGTGGCGGGAATAGCGAAGGAGTTGGTCGTCGTTCATCGAGCTTGCGCGTGGATGCGCCGATGTGGCTTCGAAGGGAACGCCGGAAAGACGGCGCGCTTGAACACGACATTCTAAGCGCGCGAAGAGGGGATGCGGCTTCGCGGCGCGATGCCGCGAAGCCGTGCTGCGGGCTTACTTGGTCTGCTGCGCGGTCGGCGACGAAGCCGGCACCGTGCCCGAAGCCGGCGACGAGCCCGGCGCGGCGGGCACCGCGGGTTGCGCGACGACCGGCGCCGACGCCGAACGCGGCGGCTTGTTCTGCGCGAGCTTGCGCTCGGCGAACGACTTCGACTCGACGACCTGCTTGCCTTCCAGCTTGTTCAGCGCCTGCTGCAGCATGAAGTCGTCGCTGCTGCCGAACTCCACGGGCTTGCGCTCGCGGTCCTTGCGGCGCTGCTCGGGCGTCTTCTTGTCGTTCTGCTCTTCGAGCAGACGCAGTTGCTCCAGACGATCCTGCTCGCGCTGGTCCTGTTCCTTCTTCTCGTTCGGATCCTGCGTGTTCGCGAGGTGGTTCGAGTAATCCACTTCGCGCGTCACGAGCGCGTCGTCGGGATCGCCGTCCGCGTACTGATCGACCGGCACGTCCGGGCGCACGCCCTGGTTCTGGATCGACTTGCCGCTCGGCGTGTAGTAATACGCCGTCGTCAGGCGCAGCGCGGTGTCGGCGGTCATCGGGCGAACGGTCTGCACCGAGCCCTTGCCGAACGTGGTCTTGCCGACGATCAGCGCGCGGTGATGATCCTGCAGCGCGCCCGCGACGATTTCCGATGCCGAAGCCGAATACGCGTTGGTCAGCACGACCATCGGCACCTTCTTGAAGATATCGGGGACGCTCTTCAGCGGATCCTGATCGAAGGACGGCAGGCGATAGTTGTCGTAGGTATCGCGGAATGTCTGCTTCGCGTCCGCAATCTGGCCGTTCGTCGACACGACGATGGCGTTATCCGGCAGGAACGCGCCCGCCACGCCGACCGCGCTTTGCAGCAGACCGCCGCCGTTGTTGCGCAGGTCGAGCACGAGGCCCTTCAGGTTCGGCTGCTGGCGCGCGAGGTCCTGCAGCTTCGACGCCAGATCCGGCACCGTGCGTTCCTGGAAGCTCGTGATGCGGATATAGCCGTAGCCCGGCTCCGGCACCTTCATCTTCACCGACTGCACGCGGATGACGGCGCGCGTGACGGTGAGCGGGAACGTGCGGTCGTCGCTCTTGCGGAAGATGGTCAGCGTGACCTTCGTGCCCGGGTCGCCGCGCATCTGCTTGACGGCCTTGTCGAGCGTCATGCCGCGCACCGGTTTGTCGTTGATGCGCGTGATGAGGTCGCCCGGACGGATGCCGGCGCGGAACGCGGGCGTGTCTTCGATCGGCGAAATGACCTTGATGAGCCCGTCTTCCGACGAGATTTCGATGCCCAGACCGGCGAAGCGGCCCTTCGTCTGTTCCTGAAGCTCTTCGTAATCGGTCTTGTCGAGATAGGACGAGTGCGGATCGAGGCTCGACACCATGCCCTTGATGGCGGCGGTGAGGAGCTTTTTATCGTCGACGGGTTCGACGTATTCGTGCTTGATCTGCCCGAAGACTTCGGCGAAGAGCCGCAATTGATCGAGCGGCAGCGGCGACGATGCGGCTTGCTGAGCGGATGCGGAAATCTGCAAGGTGGCGAGCGCGCCGGCGGTAACGCCTACGGCGATCAGGCCGAAGTTTTTCAGGTTCTTTCGCATAGAGAGTGCGTTCGGAATCGAATGAGCAGCATCGTGGGTGACGGGCCAGTATACCCGCTCCCCTCCAAAGAGGACTTAAGCGCAACTTAAATGCCCGAAGCATTGCCGGGCGACGGCGTTCTATGGCGAACGCCAGGCGGTGGTTCGCTCGCCGCCGACGCCAAAGCGCCACGGGCGCCCGCAGCGGGCGCCCGTGAACCAATTGCTTCTATCCGGCAGACGGCTTCAGCCCGCCTTGCCCTGCTTGGCGACCGCTGCCTGCGCGGCCGCGATGGCGTCCGCGTCGCCGAGATAATAGTGCTTGATCGGCTTCAGGTTTTCGTCGAGTTCATAGACGAGCGGCACGCCGTTCGGAATGTTCAGCCCGACGATGTCCGCGTCCGAAATCTCGTCCAGATATTTCACCAGCGCGCGCATGGAATTGCCGTGCGCGGCGATCAGCACCTGCTTGCCCGCCTTGATGGCCGGCGCGATCGACTCGTTCCACACCGGCAGCACGCGCGCGACCGTGTCTTTCAGGCATTCGGTGAGCGGCAACTGTTCGCGCGGCACCTTCGCGTAGCGCGGGTCGTTGTACGACGCGCGTTCGTCGGAAGGATCGAGCGCGGGCGGCGGCGTGTCGTAGCTGCGGCGCCAGACGAGGACCTGATCGTCGCCATACTTTTTCGCGGTTTCCGCCTTGTTCAGCCCTGCGAGCGCGCCGTAATGGCGCTCGTTCAGACGCCACGAATGGACGACCGGGATATACATCAGGTCCATTTCGTCCTGAACGTGCCACAGCGTGCGGATGGCGCGCTTCAGCACCGACGTGTACGCGATGTCGAACGTGTAGCCGGCTTCGCGCAGCAGCACGCCGGCCTGGCGCGCTTCGCGGTTGCCCTGCTCGGTGAGGTCGACGTCGACCCAGCCGGTGAACCGGTTTTCCTTGTTCCACGTCGATTCGCCGTGGCGGATGAGCACTAGCTTGTACATGTTTGATAGGTCGGTCAGTTGAGAAAGCGGGCGTGCCGATCGGGACTCCGTGATACTGCCATCGCGCGTGGAGCGCCGCCATCGGCCGGATGGCCTAGGCCATCGCGGGAAACGGTTATTTTATAATGGCGCGATTGCCCTCATTTTCCTTTCTTCCTTTCTCTCTATCTTTCGGCGGCCCTAGACGTGAAGTTTTTCACTGATTACACGAATATCGCACTCATCGTCATTGCGCTCATCTCCGGCGCACTGCTTTTGTGGCCCGCCATCACGCGTCGCGGACGCGGCGGAATTTCCGCAGCCGAGGCCACCACGCTGATCAACCGGCGCAATGCCGTCGTCGTCGATATCCGGCCCGCCGCGGAGTTCGCGAAGGGCCATCTGCCGTCGGCGCGCAATGTCGAGGCGGCGGAGCTTCAAGCAAAGATCGGCCAGATCGCGAAGAATAAGAGCAATCCGGTCGTGCTCGTGTGTCAGACCGGACAACAATCGCAGCGCGCCAGCCGCACCGTTGCGGACGCTGGCTACGCTGAGGTCCATGTCTTGCAAGGCGGAGTCGATGCCTGGCAGAAGGCAGGAATGCCGGTCGTAAAACAAGGAGCGGTCAAGTGAAGAAAGTCGTCATGTACAGCACCCAAGTGTGCCCGTATTGCCAGATGGCCGAACGTCTTTTAAAGTCCCGCGGGGTCGAAAGCATCGAGAAGGTGCTGATCGATCGTGAACCGGGCCGCCGCGAGGAAATGATGCAGCGCACCGGACGCCGCACCGTGCCGCAGGTTTATATCGGCGACACGCACGTCGGCGGCTACGACGATCTTTCAGCGCTCGACCGCAAGGGCGGTCTCGTGCCGCTGCTCGAGTCGGCCTGACATCACCACACGCTGCCCGGACACGCGCCGGGCCACCGATTCATCCAGGAAATTATTATGTCCGACGAGAACAATCAGCCGTTTTTCAACATCCAGCGCATTTACCTGAAGGATATGTCGCTCGAGCAGCCGAACTCGCCCGCCATCTTCCTCGAACAGGAAATGCCGTCGGTTGAGGTCGAAGTCGACGTGAAGGCCGACCGTCTCGCGGAAAGCGTCTTCGAAGTGCTGGTCACGGGCACGGTCACGGCGAAGGTCGCCGACAAGGTCGCGTTCCTGATCGAAGCGAAGCAGGCCGGTATTTTCGATATCCGGAACATTCCGGCCGAACAGATCGATCCGCTCGTCGGCATTGCATGCCCGACCATCCTGTTCCCGTACTTGCGCTCGAACATCGCGGATGCGATCACGCGTGCCGGCTTCCCGCCGATCCACCTCGCGGAAATCAACTTCCAGGCGCTGTACGAGCAACGCCTCGCGCAACTGGGCGGCGCGCAGGAAGGCGCGGCGAACGGCGCGACGCACTGAGCGTCATCCCTCTGTCCTGACTCTGCCGACCGGAGCCGAGCATGAAAGTAGCCGTTCTCGGCGCCGGCGCATGGGGTACCGCACTAGCGGGCCACCTCGCGACACGGCACGACACGATGCTTTGGGCGCGCGACCGCGCGCTCATCGATTCTCTTTCTCAAAGCCACGAAAACACGCGTTATCTCGCGGGCGTCCGCCTGCCCGAGACGCTCGCGTTCGAAGCCGACCTCAACGTGGCGCTCGCGCATGCCGCCGCAGCGGATGCGCTGTGCGTCGTGGCCACGCCCGTCGCCGGGCTGCGTGCGCTTTGCCGCGCGATGCGTCAGGCGGGCGTCGTGCCGGCGCATATCGTCTGGCTCTGCAAAGGCTTCGAGGCGGACACGCAGTGTCTGCCGAACGAAGTCGTCGCCGCCGAACTGCCCGAGCACGCGAGCAACGGCACGCTCTCGGGGCCGAGCTTCGCGCGTGAAGTGGGGCAGGGCCTGCCGGTCGCGCTGACGGTGGCGAGCGCGTCGGCGCAACTGTGCGCGCGCACGGTCGCGGCGTTCCATCACGGCGCAATGCGCATCTATACCGGCGACGACGTGATCGGCGTCGAAGTGGGCGGTGCGGTGAAAAACGTGCTCGCCATCGCCACCGGCATCTCGGACGGCTTGGGCCTCGGACTGAACGCGCGCGCGGCGCTCATCACGCGCGGACTCGCGGAAATGTCGCGGCTGGGCGTGGCGCTCGGCGGTCGCGCCGAGACGTTCACCGGACTCACGGGCCTGGGCGATCTCATCCTCACCGCCACCGGCGATCTTTCCCGCAACCGCACCGTCGGCATGCAGCTGGCGAGCGGCCGCACGCTCGACGAAATCCTCGCCGCGCTCGGTCATGTCGCCGAAGGCGTGCGATGCGCGCGGGCGGTGCTCGCGCTGGCGCAGTCGCGCGGGATCGAAATGCCGATCACGCATGCGGTATGTCGCGTGCTCTTCGAGAACGTCGCGCCGCGCGATGCGGTTCAGGCGCTGCTCAACCGCGACGCCAAAGCGGAGTAGCGCAGCGTTCCTTCGGAGGTGCGCGATGGTCAAGCTGGAAGCCGTAGTCGCGGATATCACCACGCTCGAAGTCGATGCCATCGTCAACGCGGCGAACAAGTCGCTGCTGGGCGGCGGCGGTGTCGACGGCGCGATTCATCGGCGGGCCGGGCGCGGGCTCTTGCGCGAATGCGAAACGCTCGGCGGCTGCGAAACCGGCGACGCGAAGATCACCGGCGGCCACGATTTGCCGGCGAAACACGTGATCCACGCGGTCGGGCCGCGCTGGAGCGGCGGCAAGCGCAACGAGCCCGAATTGCTCGCGCGCTGTTATCGGCGTTCGCTCGAACTGGCGCACGAAGCCGGCTGCAAGTCGATCGCGTTCCCGGCGATCAGTTGCGGCATCTACCGCTTTCCGGTCGAAGAAGCAGTGAAAATCGCGGTATCGACGGTCAACGAAACGCTGCCTCGCACGCCATTCGTCGAGCGCGTCGTCTTCGCCTGTTTTCAGGACGCGATGCTCGCGCGCTATCTCGCGGAACTCGCGGCTTACGCGGATCAGGCGCCGCCTTCGAATCCGGCCTGACGCCACGCTTCGAACGTCACGATCGCCACGGTATTCGAGAGATTCAGACTGCGATTGCCCGGCCGCATCGGGAGGCGCACGCGCTGTTGCGTCGCGAACCGGTCCAGCACGTCGGGCGCGAGTCCGCGTGTTTCGGCGCCGAACACGAACCAGTCGCCCGGCTGAAACGCGTGATCGAAGAACGGCGTCGAGCCGCGCGTCGTGAATGCGAACATGCGCGCCGCGTCCGGCGATTCCTTCGCGGTGAACGCATCCCAGTTCGCGTGGACGTTCATTTCGGCGTACTCGTGGTAATCGAGACCGGCGCGGCGCATTTTCGCGTCGTCGAGCGGAAAGCCGAGCGGCTCGATCAGATGCAGGCGCGCGCCCGTGTTCGCGCACAGGCGGATGACGTTGCCGGTGTTCGGCGGGATTTCGGGTTCGACGAGTACGACGTTAAACATGAGTTTCTTGGCTAAAAAGTTAATCTTTCGGCGTGCGCAGCGCGACGAAATTGGTGACGCGCCGCGCGCCCGCGAGCTTGAGCGTGCGGGCGAGGGCATCGAGTGTGGCGCCGGACGTCATCACGTCATCGACGACGCCGACATGCTTGCCGCGCACATCGCCCTCGACGACGAACGCGCGCGCGACATTGCGCCTGCGCGTATCGGCATCGAGCCGCGATTGCGCCGCCGTGTGGATCGCGCGGCTGACGAGCGCGGCATCGGCTCGCACGCCCAACCGCCGCGCGAGCGGAAGCGCGATCGCCCATGCCTGGTTGTAGCCGCGCGCGACGAGCCGCTTGCGCGACAACGGCACCGGCGCGATGACATCGGGCGTCGGCAGGCCGCTGTCTTCGAATAGCGCGTGCAGATGGCGCGCGAACGCCGCGCCCGCCGCATGACGCGCGCGAAACTTGAGTTCGACGGCGAGCGTGTCGAGCGGCGCGCGATAGTCGGCGATCGCGATGGTGTCGTTGAACGCGGGCGGGTTTTCGAGACACGCCGCGCAGTGCAGCCGCACGTCTTCGCGACCGCGTCCGGCGTAGGACGGCGCGAGCGGCATCGCGCAGGTGGCGCAGCGGAAGCGCGGCTCGTTCCAGTACTGCTCGTCGCATCCGGCGCATAAAAGTTGCTGCGACACATTGCCGCATAACGCGCACTGATTCGGCAAGGCGACGTCGAGCATCTTGCGCGCCATCGACGTCAACGCGCGTGCGCGCACCGCCGCGAACGCGGAAAACGGCGGCAAATGGCGAACGAGTTTCATGACGGAGCAAGCATAAAAAGCGGGCGGCGCGGCGCGCGGAAAGGCGCGAAGGCGCCGTCGCATGGGCCTATTTCGAGACGACCGAGTATACTTCGCACTCTTCGCGAACAGATCGTCATGTCCCCCACGTCCTCCAAAACTAGCCGACCGGCCTATGATCCGCGCCGTTTGCGCGAGATTTTCGACCGTCGCGCCGCCGCGTTCGACGAAGTCGCCTTCCTGCCGCGCGAAATCGCGGATCGCATGCGCGAGCGTCTGGAGTACATCAAGGTCGCGCCGGTTCGCGTCCTCGATGCGGCCTGCGGCGTGGGCTCGGACCTGGGGCATTTGCGGGAGCGGTTTCCGGAGGCGTCGGTGCTGGGCATCGACATTTCCTCCGCGATGCTCGCCCGCGCCCGCGCAGCCGAAGCGGAAGGCGAAGGCAGCCCCGGCTGGCGCCGCTTTCTGCCCTCGACGCTCGCCAAGGCGTTCGGCGCGCGCGGCCCGCAGCTCGCGCAGGCCGATTTCGCGGCGCTGCCGTTCGCGGGCGGCGCATTCGAACTGCTCTGGTCGAATCTCGCACTGCACTGGCATTCGCGTCCGGACGTCGTGCTGCCCGAATGGCAGCGCGTGCTGAAGGTGAACGGCCTGCTGATGTTCAGCACCTTCGGTCCCGATACCCTGCGCGAACTCGCCGCCGCCTATCGCGAAGCGGAACGCACGCTCGGCCTCGCGCCGATGCCGCACACCATCGATTTCGTCGACATGCACGATCTGGGCGACATGCTCGTCGAAAGCGGATTCGAGATCCCGGTGATGGATCAGGAAGTGCTGACCATTACCTACCGTTCGCCGGAATCGCTGCTTGCGGATGTCGCGCGCTGGGGCGCGTATCCGTTCGAGCGCGCCGGGACGGAACGGACCGATGGCGGCGCGCAAGCCTTGCGCGGCGCGGTTCACGCGGCGCTGGAGGCGTTGCGACGCGACGACGGCACCATCCCGCTGACCTTCGAAGTCATCTACGGCCACGCGTGGAAAGCCGTGCCGCGAACGACGGCCGAAGGGCACGGCATCGTGCGGCTGGAAGACATAGGACGGGGGCCGAAAAGGAACCGGTAGCAAGTCGCCGGTGAATTGGTGGCAAGTCGGTGAATGGCATCGCGACGGCCGTAAAGAGGGCGTTTGTTATGTCAGAAATTAGCGCCCGAAAGACATGTGAAAAACTGCGTCAAATGGGCGCAGAGGCTTGTCGCGCTTGGCTTTGCGACGCTACGACCCTTGCTTGTGGATGCCACCCAACCCGCCTATAATGCGTCAGTTTGTCGCCCGGACTGTCACAAATTTGGGCGAAATCCGAGCAAATGTATGTGATTGCGTGCGGATGGATGGAGGCGGCGATGCAGGTGAGTCAAACGCTGACGGAGTCCGAGCCGGTCATCCGGGACTGGCTGATGAAACGCAACTGTTCGGTGTCGCCGCGTCAGTTCATGTGCTTCTATTTGTCGCTTGCGCTGTTTTCGCTGGCCATCGCGACATCGCTTTTTCTGAATGGCGCCTGGCTGGTGCTGCCGTTCACCGGAGTCGAATTGACGGTCGTGGCCGTCGCGTTTCTGATTTATGCGCGACACGCGGTCGATTACGAAAGAATCCGGCTGTATCAAAACCGGTTGTTGATCGAGCAGATGAACGCCGAAGAATTGACGCAGTTCGAGTTCAACCCGCGCTGGGTGCGCGTTGAACCGGGTGCGACGCCGAGAGAGCCGCTTACGATCGTGTCGCGCGGTCAATCGGTGAAAATCGGGCTACACCTTGCACAGCATCGTCGCAGGCAATTTGCTGCCGAGTTGCAGACGTCACTGAGACGGCTCGCCTGAAGAGGAACGGGCGACACAGCGCGATGCCCACGGGGGTCGAGGGTTTGAATGGAAATTTTGGGTAAGGATGCTATGAAAACAATCAAGCGAGCCCTCGCGGGCGTGCTGGCGGCAGGCGCACTGCTGAACGCCGGCGTAGCCCTGGCGGTGAACGACAGTCCCGGCGGTCCTGCTGTGAACGAAATCAACTTCCAGCCGCCTGTGACGAAGATCGCCGAGGAGCTCTACGGCCTCCATATCTTCATGCTCATCATCTGCACCGTCATCTTCCTCGGCGTGTTCGGGGTGATGTTCTATTCGGTGGTGAAGCATCGCAAGTCGAAGGGCTTCAAGCCGGCGCACTTCCACGAAAGCACCACGGTCGAAATCATCTGGACGATCGTGCCGTTCATCATCGTCATTCTGATGGCGCTGCCGGCCACGAAGGCCGTCGTCGCGATGAAGGACACGACCAACGCCGACCTCACCGTCAAGGTCACGGGCTACCAGTGGAAGTGGGGCTACGACTACGTGAAGGGCCCGGGCGAGGGCATCAGCTTCCTCTCGACGCTGGCCACGCCGCGCAGCGAAGTCAACGGCCAGGCGCCGATTTCCGAGCTGTACCTGCAAGCGGTCGATAACCCGCTCGTCGTGCCGGTCGACAAGAAAGTCCGCATCATCACCACCGCGAACGACGTCGTCCACTCGTGGTACGTGCCGGCGTTCGGCGTGAAGCAGGACGCGATTCCCGGCTTCGTGCGCGACACGTGGTTCAAGGCCGAGAAGGTGGGCACGTATCGCGGCTTCTGTACGGAACTGTGCGGCAAGGAGCACGCGTACATGCCGGTCGTGGTCGAAGTGATGTCCGCCGACGACTACGCGAAGTGGGTCGATGCGCAGAAGAAGAAAATGGCTTCCGCCACCGACGATCCCAACAAGACCTACACGATGGACGAGCTGAAGACGCGCGGCGCGCAGGTCTACGCATCGAACTGCGCGGTCTGCCACCAGCCGACCGGCAAGGGCGCGGGCCAGTTCCCGGCGCTCGACGGCAGCAAGATCGCGAACGGTCCTATCGCCGATCACGTGAATATCGTGCTGCACGGCAAGGGCGCCATGCCGCCGTGGCAGAGCACGCTGAACGACGTCGAGATCGCATCGGTCATCACCTACGAGCGCAACACGTGGGGCAACCACACCGGCAACGTGCTGCAGCCGAAGCAGGTCGCGGACGCGCGCAACGGCAAGATGCCGGAAGGCGGCGGCGCGGCGACGGCAGCGGCGAGCGGCGCGGAAGCGGCATCGGCACCGGCTGCGGCCGAGGCGAGCGCACCGGCCGCAGCCGGCGCGGAAGCGGCGCAAGCCGCGGGCTTGCCGGCCAGCATCTATTTCGAGACGGGCAAGAGCACGCTGCCCGCCGACGCGAACAACGCAGTGCAAGCCGCGGCAGCGTACGCGAAGGCCCATCCGGACGCGAAGATCGCGCTGTCGGGCTTCACGGACGCATCGGGCGGCGCCGACCTCAACGCCGATCTCGCCAAGCAGCGCGCGCAAGCCGTCCGCGACGCGCTGAAGGCGGCGGGCGTCGCGGAAGAACGTATCGTGTTGAAGAAGCCCGAGTCCATCACGGGCGGCGCCGATGCGAAGGAAGCACGTCGCGTGGAAATCAGTCCGGCTGCTTGACATGTCTCGTGCGCGCTTCTCCTTCGCGTGAACCACGCAACGGAGAGGCGGCCGGGGAGCCAAGTGCCACGAGTATTCGCTTTAGGAGATGATTGTCATGTCTAGCATCGGACACGATGTAGCCGCGGGTCACGACCACGCGCACGACGACCATGCGCACGAGTTGCCGCATGGTTGGCGCCGGTGGCTTTGGGCCACCAACCACAAGGACATCGGTACGCTGTACCTGTTGTTCTCGTTCATCATGTTCCTCTCCGGAGGCGTGATGGCGCTCGGCATCCGTGCCGAGCTTTTCGAACCGGGCCTGCAGATCATGCGTCCCGAGTTCTTCAATCAGCTGACCACCATGCACGGCCTGATCATGGTGTTCGGCGCGATCATGCCGGCGTTCGTCGGCTTCGCGAACTGGATGGTGCCGCTGCAGATCGGCGCATCGGACATGGCGTTCGCGCGCATGAACAACTTCAGCTTCTGGCTGCTGCCGGTCGCGGCTGTGCTGCTCGTCGGCTCGTTCTTCGTGCCGGGCGGCGCCACCGCCGCGGGCTGGACGCTGTACGCGCCGCTCTCCACGCAGATGGGCCCCGGCATGGACTTCGCGATTTTCGCGGTCCACATCATGGGCGCGTCGTCGATCATGGGCGGCATCAACATCGTCGTGACGATTCTGAACATGCGCGCGCCGGGCATGACGCTCATGAAGATGCCGATGTTCGCGTGGACGTGGCTCATCACCGCGTATCTGCTGATCGCCGTGATGCCGGTTCTGGCGGGCGCGATCACGATGGTGCTGTTCGACCGTCACTTCGGCACGTCGTTCTTCAACGCGGCGGGCGGCGGCGATCCGGTCATGTACCAGCACATCTTCTGGTTCTTCGGTCACCCCGAGGTGTACATCATGATCTTGCCGGCGTTCGGGATCGTGTCGCAGGTGATTCCGGCGTTCTCGCGCAAGCCGCTGTTCGGCTATAGCTCGATGGTGTACGCAACCGCATCGATCGCGATTCTGTCGTTCATGGTGTGGGCGCACCACATGTTCGCGACCGGCATGCCGGTGACGGGCCAGCTCTTCTTCATGTACGCGACGATGCTGATCGCCGTGCCGACGGGCGTGAAGGTGTTCAACTGGGTCGCGACGATGTGGCGCGGCGCGCTGACCTTCGAAACGCCGATGCTCTTCGCGATCGGCTTCCTGTTCGTCTTCACGATGGGCGGCTTCACGGGCCTGATCCTGTCGATGGCGCCGCTCGACATCCAGATGCACGGCACGTACTACGTGGTCGCGCACTTCCACTACGTGCTGGTGGCGGGGTCGCTCTTCGCGCTGTTCTCGGGCTGGTACTACTGGTCGCCGAAGTGGACGGGCTGGATGTACAACGAGATGCGCGGGAAGATCCACTTCTGGGCGTCGATGATCACGTTCAACGTCACGTTCTTCCCGATGCACTTCCTGGGTCTCGCGGGCATGCCGCGCCGGTATGCGGACTACCCGGCGCAGTTCACGGACTTCAATCAGATCGCGACGATCGGCGCGTTCGGTTTCGGTCTCGCGCAGGTGTACTTCCTGTTCGCGGTCGCGCTGCCGACGTATCGCGGCGGCGGCGAACACGAAAAGGCCAGCGACAAGCCGTGGGACGGCGCGCAAGGCCTCGAATGGACCGTGCCGAGCCCGGCGCCGTTCCATACGTTCGAGAACCCGCCGACGGTCGAGTAAGTCGTTTCATCGTGCTGCAAGGCTTCCGCGCGAAGCCTTGCAGCCAGCCAGTGTCAAGTGTCAGGAAAGCATGGCCCCGAATCCACAAAAAAGACGGTCGCCCGAGGAAATCCGTGCGGGCAACAAGCGGCTCGGTCTCATCATGATGCTGATTGCCGCCGTCTTCTTTCTGGGTATCGTCGTCAGGCAATACCTGTTGTCGCGAGGATAACGTGTCCACTCAGCAGGAAGATCCGCACATCGACCGCTCCTTCAACCGGTCGATGCTGTTCAAGCTCTTCGTCGTCGCCGCGATGATGTTCGGCTTCGGCTTCGCGCTCGTGCCGATGTACCGCGCGATCTGCCAGATCACCGGCATCAACAATCTCGTGCAGCGCGACGTCGGCGCGCGCGAGGCGAAGAACACGCAGGTCGATGCGAGCCGCACCGTTTCCATCGAATTCGATGCGAACGCGCGCGGACCGCTGCAGTTCAAGCCGGAACAGTCGAACCTGGACATTCATCCGGGCGAAGTCATGACGGTGATGTATCAGGTGACCAACGAGCAGGGCCGCACGGTGAAGGCGCAAGCCATCCCGAGCTACGCGCCGAAGCAGGCCACCGAGTATTTCAAGAAGATCGAATGCTTTTGCTTCACGCAGCAGACGCTCGAGCCGAACGAGACGAAGCGCATGCCGGTGGTGTTCGTCGTCGATCCGAAGCTGCCGAAGGACGTCAAGACGATCACGCTGTCGTACACGTTCTTCGAACTCGACGCGCCGAAACCGGTAGCCAAGGGAACGTGATCGTCATGAACGCCCAGACGCCGCGCAAGGGTGGTTTCCTCAAGCTCGTGAAGGCCGTGTTCTGGTCGTTTTTCGGCGTGCGGCGGCGGGCAGATCTGGAAAACGATGCAGCGCAGTTGAACCCGCTGCATCTGATCGCGGCGGGGCTGATCGGTGCTGTGTTGTTCATCGTGGTGCTTCTGGTGATCGTGCGGGCGGTGGTCGGCTAGAGCGGCAGACGGAAAAAGCGGCGCGCGGCGCTTTGAGCGCAGCAACGCGGCAATAGAAAATTCAAGCAACTGGATCGAAGTGGAGAATCAACAATGAGCGGTCAAAACGAGAGCCCGTACTATTTCGTGCCGCATCCGTCACGGCATCCGATCATGGCTGCCTGCGGCTTGCTGGTGATGCTGTCCTCGCTGGCGGCGTGGGTCAACGGTCATTCGTTCGCGCCGTTCACCACGCTGATCGGCCTGCTGTTCCTGCTGTTCGTGCTGTGGCACTGGTTCGGCGACGCGATCTCCGAATCGGAAGGCGGCATGTACGGCAAGCGCGTCGACGTGTCGTACCGCTGGAGCATGAGCTGGTTCATCTTCTCCGAAGTGATGTTCTTCGGCGCGTTCTTCGGTGCGCTGTTCTATGCACGCGCCATCGCGCTGCACGAACTCGGCAGCCTCGATTACAAGCTGATCTGGCCGGACTTCTCCGCCGTGTGGCCGAACAACGGCCCCGCCGCGCTCGTCCCGCACTTCCGGGCGATGGTGCCGTGGCCCCTGCCGACCATCAACACGGCGCTGCTGCTCTCCTCTGGCGCGACGCTGACGGTGGCGCACCACGCGTTGCGCGAAGATCATCGTCGCAAGGCGATCGGCTGGCTCGCTGCCACCGTGCTGCTCGGCGTGATCTTCCTGTTCTGCCAGGGCTACGAATATTTCCACGCGTACAACGAACTGAACCTGACGCTCGCGTCCGGCGTGTACGGTTCGACGTTCTTCCTGCTGACGGGCTTCCACGGCTTCCACGTGTTCCTGGGCGGCACGATGCTGGCGGTCGTCATGGTTCGCCTGATTCGCGGACACTTCACGGCGGAGCACCACTTCGCGTTCGAAGGCGCCGCGTGGTACTGGCACTTCGTGGACGTCGTGTGGCTCGGGCTGTACGTCGTCGTGTACTGGCTGTAAGGCATTCGCGCGGGCGGCTTCGGCGTGCCCGCGCGCAGCAGTGGAGCAGTGAAAGCGCGCCGCCCTCGGTCTTCCGGGCGGCGTTTTGCTTTGAAGCGCGTGATGAATCGAGGCTGAAACGAAGGGGCGGAAAATTGTCCCGCGACAATACGCCCCGTGTTGGAGAACCTTCGCGGCGGGTTATCGTCCGAGGGGGATGCCCGTCGATTGAATCCAGCCCATCCAGTGCGCGAACAGGATGAACAGGAACAGCGAGATGGACAGCCCGACGCGCATCGCGAGCGACCACACCATCCGCTTGGTTTTGCCGCGGTCGGTCATCATGAAGTACAGGGCCGAACCGAGGCTGCCGAGAATGAGGATGAAAGCGATGGCGACGATAATGTGCATGAAACCAGCCGGCAATGTTGCTCAAATTGCCCGTATAACGCATTGAGCAGTATGGAAAAGAGTCATCTCATTATCTCACTCGACGCATCGCGCCGCGCGGCTCGCCACGTTTTCCTGCGGTCGCGGCGAGCATGAAAATCCGCTTCTGGCCCACGGTCCTGATTCTCATCGTCGTCGCGGTGACGGTGCGCCTCGGCTTCTGGCAGCGCGACCGCGCGCATCAGAAAGAGGCGCTGAACGCGCACATCGTCGCATTCGAGAATGCGCCGGCGCAGCGCGTGACCGTCGATCCAATGCCGCTCGATTCGGTCGAGTTTCATCGCGTCGAGGCGCGCGGCGAGTTCATGCCCGAGCGCGTCGTTTATCTCGATAATCGTCCGTATAACGATCAGCCCGGCTTTTATGTCGTGATGCCGCTTAAACTCGAGGGCGGCGGCTATGTGCTCGTGAATCGCGGATGGCTGCCGCGCAATCTCGCCGACCGCACCGGCATCGAGCCGTATGAGACGCCGAAGGGCGTCGTCGATATCGAGGGCATTGCGCGCGCGAATCCGTCGCAGGCGTTCGAGCTGGGCAAGGGCGGATCGGCGGCGCATCAGCAGATTCGGCAGAACCTGAATATTCCCGCGTTCGCCTCGGAAACGGGCCTCGCGTTCCAGCCGTTCGTGATCCAGCAGACGAACGACACGCACGACAAGCTCGTGCGCGACTGGCCCGCGCCGACGCTCGGCGTCGAACGCAACTACGGCTACATGCTCCAGTGGTGGGGCATGGCAGCGGCGGCCGTGGGCTTCGGCCTGTATGCCGCGCGCCGCGCCGCCAAGAAAGAAGGCGCGGACGGCCCATCGCGCGACGACGACGAAGCCGCAAACCACGCCTGAATCCAATCCGACATTAACCGATGCCTTCTCAACGCCCCACGACCGCCGCCGGCAAACCGCCTACGCGCCAACGCACGCCCTCGAAAGGTTCATGGACCAACGGCCGCTGGATGCTCGTGCTGCTCGCGCTCGTGTGCGCGGCGCCGGTGATCGCGTCGTACCTGATGTACTACGTGTTCAAGCCGGCGGGCGGCACGTCGAGCTATGGCGCGCTCATCGAACCGCAACGGCCCATTCCGTCGCAACTCGTCGTCACGGACGAGAAAGGGCAGACGCTTCCGCTCAAGTCGCTTGAAGGCAAATGGCTGATGATCACCGTGAACGGCGGCGATTGCGACCAGCAATGCGTGACGCGCCTCTACTACATGCGACAGGTGCGCGTGCTGCAATCGGCCGAGCGCGACCGCGTGGTCAACGTCTGGCTGCGCACCGATGACAAGCCCGTCTCCGATGTCATCAAGACCGCGTATCCGCCGCCGGACACGCGCATGCTCGTCGCCGATCCGCGCGCCGTCGCAGACTGGCTGCCGGTCACGGACGGCACGAAGCTCACGGATCACATCTTTCTCGTCGATCCGAACGGCAATCTGATGATGCGCTTCCCGAAAAATCCCGATCCGAAGAAGATCAACGCGGATCTGGCGAAGCTCTTGAAGTGGTCGCGGATCGGCTAAAACGCGGGTTGAAGGTAAAACATGAGTTATGTATTGCAACTTGGGATGATCGGCTTGTGCATTGCGCTCCTGCCGCTTTCCTATGTCTGGGTGAAGGCCGACGACGACAAGTTCAGAAAGCTCGTCTGGCTAAGCACGTTCCTGACGCTCGATCTGATCATGTTCGGCGGTTTCACGCGCCTGACGGATTCCGGCCTCGGCTGCCCTGACTGGCCGGGCTGCTACGGCACGTCGTCGCCGTTCATCGCGCATGCGCAGATTTCCGCCGCGTTTCAGGCCATGCCGACCGGCCCCGTCAGCATGGTCAAGGCGTGGATCGAGATGCTGCATCGCTATTTCGCGATGGCGATCGGCGTGCTGATCATCGCGCAGGTCATCATCGCGTGGACGGCGCGCATCAAACGCCGCCCGTTGCACGTGTCGCCGTGGTGGCCGACCGGCATTCTGCTGTTGATCTGCCTGCAAGGCGCGTTCGGCGCGTGGACCGTCACGCTCAAGCTGCAACCGGTGATCGTCACGACGCACCTGCTGCTCGGACTCGCGCTCCTGGGCACGCTCGGCTGGCTCGCGGCGCGCATGACGCCGATTCCATCGCTCGATTCCGCCGCCGCGCGCTGGATGCCTGCCGCGATGTTCGGTCTGGCGCTGCTCGTGGTGCAGATCGCGCTCGGCGGCTGGGTGAGCACGAACTATGCTGTATTGGCCTGCACGGACTTTCCCCTTTGCAACGGCCAATGGATTCCGCCGATGAACTTCGAGCACGGCTTTCACCTGTGGCGCGCGCTCGGCATGACGGGCGACGGCGACGTGATTTCGCAGGACGCGCTCGTCGCGATCCACTGGACGCATCGCACGTTCGCGGTCGTCGTCGTGTTGTATTTGCTGTGGCTGGCCGCGAAACTGCGCCGCTTCGAGTCGCTGCGCAAGCCGGCGAACGGCGTGCTCGCGGTCATCGTCATCCAGTTTTTGACGGGCATGTCGAACATCGTGCTGCAATGGCCGCTGCCTATCGCGGTCGCGCACAACGGCGGGGCGGCGATCCTGTTGCTGCTGCTCGTCATGCTAAACTTTCGAATCTCTTCCAGCCGTCCCGGCCGCGCCGCGCTTCCCGCACGCGACGTCGTTTCAGCGTGATGGCCCATGCACATGGATAGCACCACACTCAATTCCCCCCTCGGCAGCCGCGTCTCGCAATACATCGCGTTGACCAAGCCGCGCGTCACGCAACTGGCCGTGTTCTGCGCGGTCATCGGCATGTTGCTTTCGACGCCCGGCATGGTGCCGTGGACGAAACTGATCGGCGGCGCGGTAGGCATCTGGCTGCTGGCCGGCGCGGCGTTCGCCATCAACTGTCTTGTCGAGCAGAAAGTCGATGCGAAGATGCGTCGCACCGCGTGGCGTCCGTCGGCGCGCGGGCAGATCACCAGCACGCAAATTCTCATCTTCTCGGCGGTGCTGGGTGGCATCGGCATGTGGACGCTGTACAAGTTCACCAACCCGCTGACAATGTGGCTCACCGTTGCGACTTTCGTCGGCTACGCGGTCATCTATACGCTGCTGCTCAAGCCGTACACGCCGCAGAACATCGTGATCGGCGGGGCGTCCGGCGCCATGCCGCCGGCGCTCGGCTGGGCCGCCGTGACCGGCGCGGTGCCCGGCGACGCCTGGATTCTCGTGCTGATCATCTTCGTGTGGACGCCGCCGCATTTCTGGGCGCTCGCGCTGTATCGACGCAAGGACTACGAAAACGCCGGCCTGCCGATGCTTCCCGTGACCCACGGCGAGAAGTACACGCTGCTGAACATTTTCCTGTACACCATCGTGCTGTTCGCCGTCACGCTGATGCCGTTCATCTCGGGCATGAGCGGCGTCGTTTATCTCGTGAGCGCCATCGCGTTGGGCGCCGTGTTTCTCGGCTACGCGTGGAAGCTGTATCGCACGTACTCGGACGCGCTCGCACGCAGCGCTTTCCGCTATTCCATCGTCTATTTGTCGCTGCTGTTCGCCGCGCTGCTGGTCGATCATTACGTTCGCACGGTGATCGGCGCATGATGGCCACGGTTCGACGTTTCCTCGCGTTGTTCGCCTGCGCGGTGCTGCTGTGCGCGTGCGACAAGGCGCCCGATTTCAAGAATCTCGATATCACCGGCAACAAGCAGTTCGGCAGCGACTTCTCGTTGCCGGACACGACGGGCAAGACCCGCACGCTCGCGGACTTCAAAGGCAAGGCGGTGGTGCTGTTCTTCGGCTACACGCATTGCCCGGACGTTTGCCCGACGACGCTCGCCGAGCTTTCGCAGGCCATGCAGCAGCTCGGCGACAAGTCGAAGGACGTGCAGGTGCTGATGGTCACCGTCGATCCCGCGCGCGACACGCCGGACCTGCTCGGCCAGTACGTGAAGGCGTTCAACCCGTCGTACATTGGGCTGCGTCCCGCCGACGATGCGCAACTCCAGAAGGTTGCCAAGGATTTTCGCGTGTACTACGCGAAGGCGGCGGGCAAGACGCCGGCCGATTACACCATGGACCACACCGCCGCGAGTTACGTGTTCGACAAGGACGGCAAGCTGCGCCTTTTCGCTCGCGACGGGCAGGGCGTCGAGCCGTGGGTGCACGATCTGAAGCTGCTGATCGACTGATTCGATTGATTCGATTGATCGGCAAGCACAACGAAAAAGCGGCCTTTGGGCCGCTTTTTTATGTCGCGGAAGGCTCCGGCAGTTGAAGCCCTGGCGAAAGACGCGTCGCCTTGAACTCGGTGATGTCGTAATGCGCGAGCTGTTCGCGCGCGAACGGGTCTTCGGCGAGGATAGCGTCGAGCCGATCGCGATCGATGCCCGACGCGATAATCACGCCGCCGTCGCGCGGCACCTTCGGCCCCGCCATCACGAAGACGCCCGCCGCGAAGTAACGTTCGAGGAACATGCGGTGCTGCTCCAGTGCATCGTCGATTTCGGCGAGCGCGCCGGTGTAGCGCAGGTTGATCACGTACATGTGAACGGCCCCAATGAAGTTCGCATGTTGCGATTCTAAGCCGCGCCGCCAGGGATATTCACATAAGGAAACCGTATTTCCGACCGCACCAAAGCTGTGCGAAGATCCCGTTTCGGCCGCGCGCCCATTGGTCGGTCGCGGAGCCGGTATCAAGGCAATCCCGCAGTCAACGCATCTGAAACAGGAACACCATGCAGCGCAGAAACATGCTTAAAGCCTTGGCCGCCGTCGTGGCGTCCGTGGCGTTCGTCGCGAGCTTTTCGGCACATGCCGACGACAAGGTCATCAAGGTCGGCACGATCAGCGGCCCCGATGCGCAAATCTGGCAAGTCGTGCAGAAGGTCGCCAAGCGCGAAGGGTTGAACGTGAAAGTGATCGAATTCAACGACTACGTGCAGCCAAATGCCGCACTCGACGCCGGCGATCTCGACGCCAACAGCTTCCAGCACCAGCCGTATCTCGACAGCCAGATCAAGCAGCGCGGCTACAAGATCGTCAACGCGGGTCTGACATACATTTCGCCGCTCGGCGTGTATTCGAAGAAGCTGAAGTCGCTCAAGGATCTGCCGCAAGGCGCGAAGGTCGCAGTACCGAACGATCCGTCGAATGAAAATCGCGCGCTTTTGTTGCTGCAATCGCAAGGCGTCATCAAGCTGAAGGCCGGCGCGGGCACGAACGGCAACAACGCAACGCCGCTCGACGTTGCCGACAATCCGAAGAAGATCAAGCTCGTGGAACTCGACGCAGCGCAATTGCCCCGTACGCTCGCCGATGTCGATGCTGCCGCGATCAACACCAACTTCGCGCTTGCCGCCGGCCTGCAGCCGACCAAGGATGCGATCGCGCTGGAAGACGTGCATAGCCCGTACGCGAACCTGATCGCCGTGCGCGCGAAGGACAAGGACCAGCCGTGGGTGAAGAAGCTGGTCGCAGCGTATCAGTCCGAGGACGTGCGTCAGTTCCTGAAGAGCGAATTCAAAGGCTCGGTCGTGCCTTCGTTCTAAGAGCGGGCGTCCAGCTTGATTGGTTCACGCAACGGCGTCCCTCGGGACGCCGTTTTCGTTGATGACCATCAGGTTGTTGCGCGATCAATCCGCATAGATGCGACGCAATTCCCGCTCCCAGACGACGCCTGGTTCGTCGTCTTGCCGGAGCTTGAAGCCGGTCCGCATGAAGAGGCCGCACAGATCTTCGCGGGCGTCGTCGAGCCGGCAGGCGACACTCTCATAACCCGCACCCTGCGCGAAATTCGCGCATGCGGCGACGAGTCGCTCGCCCAGACCGCGCCGCCGCGCGCCCGGCTCCACGAACAGCAATTCAATACGCGCCTGATTTTCCGATGCCGCGTTCAGCAGCGCCGCACCGACACGCGCGGCGCCTTCCTGCTCGGCCACCCAGCACGCGATGCGTGGCGTGTTCATCTGCATGGCGCTGAGAAAGCGGGCGATGACGGTTGCCGCGTGCGTTTCGTTGGAAAGGCTCGGCTCCTCGCTGGCGTCGAGCAGGGCGTGCCGCTCGATCATCCAGCCGAAGTCGCCGCAACGCGGGCTGCGCAGCCGCGTGGAGAGGTCGATGACCGTGGGCGACAGCAGGCGCTCGATGTCCGCCATGGCCGACGACAGTTGCTCGATCTCGCCCGGCGCCAGCCGATTCAAGAGCGATGCCGTCTCCGACGACACGTGAAGATCGAGCTCGTCGACCTTGGCTTTGGCCTCCGGCGTCATGGAGAGCAGATGCGCCCGCCCGTCCGACTCGTTCTTGCGCCGCACCACCAGCCCGAGCTTCTGAAACTTCGTGATGAGCCGGCTGAGATAGCCAGTATCGAGCCCGAGATTGCGCGACAGATCGGCTGCGGTCTGCGCGCGATCGTGCGCGAGCTCATGAAGAATACGGACTTCCGTCAGCGAAAAATGGCTCTTGTGGAGCCGTTCATGGAACGCGCCCGCATGACGCGCGTAAAACCGGTTGAAGCGCCTGACAGCTTCAACAGCCCGACTCGGATCAAAACAGCCCATCTGCCTTTGCTCTCTCAGAAAATCTGGTTTTTAATTAATTAGTTGCGATTCCGAACTAATGTTCCCATTGTGCCAAAGAAAGCACGATCGTGCGAATACGAAATTGCCCGATTTTGAGTGGCTTGACAAGGGAGCAGACCAATTGATCCTCACTGGTGTGCGATGCGGGTAAGTCCCGATGGTCAGCGTGTTGCGAAGACACTCGCTAAACAATCTGTAACTTATTGATTCAAAGCAATATTAATGGATTTGGAAGCGCCGGCCGGCAAGCATTGACTGGTATTATGTTGGTTATATAATGGGCTCCACTTCGAAGCAGCGAAGTGGCTGTTCGTGCATGCAAATTTACGATTTCGACGCCCTTGCTGAAAGCGCCGCAACGCTTTATCTGTAAAGGCGGCACGCGCCTCGCTCCGGCCTCACCCGGGCCCGGTGCTTATCGACAGTTGCCGCTGTGTTCGCCTATTGCCTGACCGACGACTGACATTCGTCGCACAACTGCATCGCCGGGCCGCGTCGAGCCTTGCATCGCGCAACCTGCACTATCCGAAGAGAGCAACAAAGACAACAAGAGGACCAAGAGAAGCCGTCCGCACGGATCGCGCATCGAGTCATCGCGCGGAACAGCCTGCTCGCAGCATGGCGCGGACGGCCCGGAACCTCATCACGCATTGCGTACTTCCAGAGAACTTCATGCTGAAAGGAAACATACTGACGACCGACGGATGGATCCACGGCACCGTGCATGTCGAGAACGGCCGCGTGACGGCGCTCGAAGGCCATATCGCCGATCCGTCGACCAATGACGCGCCCTTTATCCTCCCCGGCTTCATCGACCTTCACGTGCACGGCGGCGGTGGCCGCGACATCATGGAAGGCGGCGACGCAGCCGATACCGTCGCCCGCGAGCACGCGAAACACGGCACCACGAGCCTGCTCGCCACCACGATGACCGCGCCGCGCGACGAGCTGATGGACGTCGTCGCGGGCCTGGGCGAAACCGCGAAGCGCCGCGCGGCGAACGGCGCGCGCGTGCTGGGCGTGCATCTCGAAGGTCCGTACATCAATCCGGGCAAGCTCGGCGCGCAGCCGGACGCAGCCGCCGTCGCGGTGCGCGACGAAGTGCTGAAGTTCCTCGCGCTCGCGCCGATCCGCGTCGTCACCATCGCGCCGGAAATCTCGGGGCATCTGGAAGTCATCGCCGAAATGGCCGCGCGCGGCGTGCGCGTGCAACTGGGCCATTCGCTCGGCACCTATGACGACGCCGTCAACGCGCTCAAGCACGGCGCGCGCGGCTTCACGCATCTCTTCAACGCGATGTCGCCGCTGCATCATCGCGATCCCGGCATGGTCGGCGCGGCGCTCGCGCATGCGGAGTACGCCGAACTGATTCCCGATCTGCTGCACGTTCACCCCGGCGCGATCCGCGCCGCGATGCGCGCAATCCCGCGTCTGTACGTCGTCACCGACAGCACGTCGGCGGCGGGCATGCCGGACGGCGAATATCGCCTCGGCAGCCAGCACGTCACCAAGTGCATGGGCGGCGTGCGTCTCGCGGACGGCACGCTTGCCGGCAGCACGCTGACCATGGATCAGGCGCTGCGCAATCTCGTCTCGCTGGGCATTCCGCTCGCGGACGTTTCCAACCGCTTGTCGCGCTATCCCGCCGACTATCTCGGGCTCGAAGATCGCGGCCGCATCGCGCGCGGCGCATGGGCCGATCTCGTCGTGCTCGACCGGGACTTTGCGCTGACCGCCACGTATGTCGAAGGAGAATCGCTTGTCGAATATGCTCAATGAGGCTCTGGAATCCGCGGATGTCGTCGCGGCCCAACTCGCCGATACCTCGCGCATCGAAGCGCTCGCCGTGAAGCTCGCGGAGCAGCCGCGTCATGTCGCGTTGACCGTCGCTCGCGGCAGCTCGGACCACGCCGCCAGTTATTTCGCAAGCCTGACGATGAGCCGCATCGGCGTGCCGGTCGCGTCGCTGCCCATGTCCGTCGCCACGCTGCAGCAAGCGCCGCTGCGCGTGTCGGGCCAGCTCGCCGTCGCGTTTTCGCAGTCGGGCAAGAGTCCCGATCTCGTCGGCACGATGCAGGCGCTGCGCGACGCCGGCGCGTTCACCGTCGCGGCCGTCAACGTCGTCGGTTCGCCGCTGGAGGCCGCGTGCGAATACTTCCTGCCGCTGCTCGCCGGACCGGAGCTTTCGGTCGCCGCGACCAAGAGCTATATCGCGATGCTCTCGCTGTCGGCCATCGTGATCGCTCACGTTCAGCGCGACGTCGAATTGCTCAACGCACTGAAATCGCTGCCGGACGCGCTGCGCGCCGCAGGCAAGCTCGACTGGACGCGCGCCGTCGATGAACTGAAGAACGTCGATCGCATGATCGTGATCGGACGCGGGCTCGGGCTTGCCATCGCGCAGGAAGCGGCGCTCAAGCTGAAGGAAACGTCGGGCATTCAGGCCGAGGCGTTTTCGAGCGCGGAAGTGCGTCATGGCCCGATGGAAATCATCGACCGCGACTATCCGCTGCTCGTCTTCGCGCCGCGCGGACCGGAGCAGGCAGGTCTGATCCAGCTCGCCGCCGACATGCGCGCGCGCGGCGCCCGCGTGCTGCTCGCCGCACCGGACGACGTGCCCGGGGCCGAACTGCCGCTCGTCGCCACCGACCACCCGGCGCTCGATCCGATCGCCGCGATCCTTTCGTTCTACGTGATGGCCGCGGGTCTGGCCGCCGCACGCGGGCGCAATCCCGACGCGCCGCGCCACCTGAACAAGGTCACCGAAACCCATTGAGTGAGAAAGACGATGCGCCGTGCCGAGCAGTCTCTGCTGAATCATTCCACCGATAACCCGAGCGACGTCGTGCTGCTCGCTCCGTTCACCGGTCCCGTCGTTGCGCTCGCCGACGTGCCCGATCCCGTGTTCGCCGAAGGCATGTTCGGCGACGGCATCGGCATCGATCCGCTCGACAACGTGCTCGTTTCGCCTTGCGACGGCACGGTCACGCATCTCGCGCGCACGCATCACGCGGTCACGCTGCGCACGGAGCAGGGCGCGGAAATCCTCGTGCATATCGGTATCGATACGGTCGAACTCGGCGGCAAGGGCTTCACGCCGAAGGTCGAACAGGGCGCGACGGTGCGCGCCGGCCAGCCGCTGATCGAATTCGACGCCGATTTCGTTGCGCGCCACGCGCCGAGCCTCGTCTCGGTGATCGCGGTCGCCAACGGCGATGCGTTCGATGTCGTCGAGCGCGCCGGGCGCGGCGTGCTGAACGCGGGCGCGCGGCTCCTCGTGCTGCGCGCGAAGGACGGCGCGGCGGCGCAGGCGGCGCGGTCGTCGTCGAACGTCATCAACGAAGCGCGCCGCAGCGTCACGCTGGCGCACGCGGGCGGCTTGCATGCGCGTCCGGCGGCGCGGGCGCGCGAAGCGGCGCGCGGTCTCGACGCGAAGGTCGAAGTGCGCTACGAAGGCCGCAAGGCGGCGGTGGAAAGCGTCGTCGGTTTGCTCGGACTGGGCGCGGGCGAAGGCGCGACGATCGAACTCGTCGGCATGGGCGTAGAGGCGCAGGAAGCCGTCGATGCCGTCGCCACCGAATTGCTGCGCGCGGCGCAAGGCGAAGTCGAAGAGACGCCGGCGCGCGTGAAATCGCCGGCGCCGGTCGCCGTGGCGCGCGCGTCCGCGCAGCCGCTGCCGCCGAACACGCTCGCGGGCGTGTGCGCCGCGCCGGGCATCGCGGTCGGCAAGCTCGTGCGCTGGGACGATCAGGAGATCGTGCCGGAGGAAAAGGCGAGCGGGCCGTCGGCGGCGGAAAGCCGCGCGCTCGATCGCGCCATCGCGCAAGTCGACACCGAATTGCAGGAAACCGTGCGGACGGCGTCGCAACGCGGGGCGGTCGGCGAAGCGGGCATTTTCGCGGTGCATCGCGTGCTGCTGGAAGACCCGACGCTCGTCGATGCCGCGCGCGATCTCATCAGCCTCGGCAAGAGCGCGGGTTTCGCGTGGCGCGAGTCGATCCGCGCGCAGATCGCGTTGCTCAGTAACGTGCACGACGCGCTGCTCGCCGAACGCGCCGCCGATCTGCGCGATATCGAAAAGCGCGTGCTGCGCGCGCTCGGGCTCACGAACACGGCGGCGCGCGCGCTGCCCGACGAGGCCGTGCTCGCGGCCACCGAATTCACGCCGTCCGATCTGTCGTCCATCGACCGCACGCGCGTCACCGCGCTCTTGATGGCGCGCGGCGGCGCGACGTCGCACGCGGCGATCATCGCGCGGCAGATGGGCATTCCGGCGCTCGTCGCGATCGGCGATGCGCTCCACGCCATTCCCGAAGACACGCAAGTGGTCGTGGATGCGTCGGCGGGGCGTCTCGAACATGCGCCGACCGCGCTCGACGTCGAACGCGCGCGTCATGAGCGCGACCGGCTCGCGGGCGTGCGCGAGGCGAATCGCAAGATGTCGCAGCAGGCGGCATCGACGCGCGATGGGCGTCACATCGAAATTGCCGCGAATATCGCGACGCTCGACGACGCCAAGGCCGCCGTCGAAAACGGCGCGGACGCGGTCGGCTTGCTGCGCACCGAACTGCTGTTCATCCATCGTCAGGCGGCGCCGACGGTCGCGGAGCACGCGTCGAGCTATCAGGACATCGTCGATGCGCTCGTGGGCCGCTCGGCCATCATCCGCACGCTCGATGTCGGCGCGGACAAGGAAGTGGACTATCTGACGCTGCCGCCGGAAGAAAATCCGGCGCTCGGTCTGCGCGGCATCCGTCTCGCGCAGGTGCGCCCCGATCTGCTCGACGACCAGTTGCGCGGCCTCATCGCCGTGAAGCCGGCGGGCGCGGTGCGCATTCTCCTGCCGATGGTCACCGACGCCGGCGAGTTGCAACGCCTGCGCGCGCGCATCGACGAACTGGCGCGCGAAGCGGGCCGCACGGAGCCGGTCGAAGTGGGCGTGATGATCGAAGTGCCGTCGGCGGCGATGCTCGCGGACCAGCTCGCGAAGTACGCGGACTTCTTCTCGATCGGCACCAACGATCTCACGCAATACACGCTCGCGATGGACCGCTGCCAGCCCGATCTCGCCGCGCAATCCGACGGCCTGCATCCGGCGGTGCTGCGGCTCATCAAGGCGGCTGTGCAGGGCGCGGAGAAGCACGGCAAGTGGGTCGGCGTGTGCGGCGCGCTCGGCGGCGATCCGCTCGCGGTGCCGCTGCTCGTCGGCCTGGGCGTGACGGAATTGTCGGTCGATCCGTCCGCGGTGCCGGGCATCAAGGCGCGCGTGCGCAATCTCGATTACCAGCTTTGCCGTCAGCGCGCGGAAGACGTGCTCGCGCTCGAATCGGCACAGGCAGTCAGGGCGGCGAGCCGCGAAATCTGGCCGCAGGACTAACGTTCTCAACCGCAGCAAAAACTTCACGCAGTAACGACAAGACCTATATTTTTGGAGAACCCGATGGACGCCAACCCGTTTGCAAAGATGCAGCGCCTAGGCCGCGCCCTGATGCTGCCGATTGCCGTATTACCGGTGGCCGGCCTGCTGTTGCGTCTAGGCCAGCCCGATGTCTTCAACATCAAGATGATCGCCGACGCCGGCGACGCGATTTTCTCGAATCTGCCGCTCCTGTTCGCTATCGGCGTGGCGGTGGGCTTCGCGAAGGACAACAACGGCACGGCGGGTCTCGCCGGCGCGATCGGTTATCTGATCGAAACGGCCGTGATGAAGGACATCAACGACAAGCTCAACATGGGCGTGCTGTCCGGCATCATCGCGGGGATGGTCGCGGGCTACATGTACAACCGCTTCAAGGACATCAAGCTGCCCGAGTACCTGGCGTTCTTCGGCGGCAAGCGGTTCGTGCCGATTGTCACGGGCGTCGCGTGTCTGTTCCTCGGCATCGCGTTCGGCTACGTGTGGCAGCCGGTGCAATTCGCCATCGATACGGCCGGCAACTGGCTCACGACGGCCGGCGCGCTCGGCACCTTCGTGTTCGGCGTGTTGAACCGCATCCTGCTCGCGACGGGTCTGCATCACATCATCAATTCGCTCGCGTGGTTCGTGTTCGGCTCGTTCACCCCGCCCGATGGCGGCGCGGTGGTGCACGGCGACCTGCATCGTTTCTTCGCGGGCGATAAAACCGCAGGCGGCTTCATGACCGGCTTCTTCCCGATCATGATGTTCGGCCTGCCGGCCGCGTGTCTCGCGATGTTCCACGAAGCGCCGAAGGAGCGCCGCGCGGTCGTCGGCGGCCTGCTGTTCTCGATGGCGCTCACCGCGTTCCTGACGGGCGTGACGGAGCCGATCGAATATAGCTTCATGTTCCTCGCGCCGGTGCTGTACGGCATCCACGCGGTGCTGACGGGCCTGTCGCTCGCAATCTGCTCGGCGCTCGGCATTCACCTGGGCTTCACGTTCTCGGCGGGTGCGATCGACTACGTGCTGAACTACGGCCTGTCGCAGCGCGGCTGGATGGCGATTCCGCTCGGCCTCGTGTACGGCATCGTGTATTACGGGCTGTTCCGCTTCTTCATCCGCAAGTTCAACATGGCGACGCCGGGCCGCGAGCCCGCCACGACCGACGCTCAAACCGACGCAACGCCGGTCGGCGGCTTCGCTCCGGGCGCAGCGGTGCCGGCTGCAGCGAACACGCGCGCAGCGAAGTACATCGCGGCGCTGGGCGGCGCGTCGAACCTGTCGCTCGTCGATGCCTGCACGACGCGCCTGCGTCTCTCGGTGGTGGATACGGAAGCCGTGTCGGAACCGCAATTGAAGAACATCGGCGCGCGTGGCGTGCTGAAGCGCGGCAAGACGAGCGTGCAGGTCATCATCGGACCGGAAGCGGACTTGATCGCGGACGAAATTCGCGGCGAACTCGAACATTCGTCGACGCGCGGCGCGACGCCGGCTTCGTCGGCTCCGGCGCAGCCTGTGGCCGCAGCCAGTGCAGCCGGCGCCGCAAGCGTGGCCGATCAAACCGCCGGCCCGCTCGATCCGGACCCGCTGCGCTGGATCGCGGTGTTCGGCGGCGCGACGAACGTCGTTTCGCTCGATGCCGTCGCGCAGACGCGTCTGCGTGTCGTCGTGCGCGATCCGTCGGCGGTGGATCGTCAGCGTTTGTCGCAACTGGATGTCGCGTGGGTGTCGGCGGATACGTTCCACATTGTCGTCGGCGCAGCGGCGCAGCGTTATGCCGCGCAAATGGCGACGCGCCTTCCGGGCAACGGCGGCGGGACCGCACCGATGCCGGCTTGACGTGCCAAGCGGTTGCTGAGAGAAGCGGCGCTCCTGTTCATTCGGAGCGCCGTTTTTTTTCGCGAAGACAATCCGCAATCAGCCGCTGCAAAAACAAAAGCCCGCTGTCTTTCGACAGCGGGCTTCAACTTTCCGCTACGGCCTTAACGCAACGTTACGCGTAGTCGTGCAGCGCCGAGCGCATCTTCTTCATCGCGCTCGCCTCGATCTGGCGAATGCGCTCCGCCGACACGCCGAACTCGTCGGCCAGTTCGTGCAGCGTCTTGCCGCCCGATCCGTCGTCCTGCACGTCCAGCCAGCGCGCCTCGATGATGCGGCGGCTACGCTCGTCCAGCGACTCCAGCGCGGTCGAAAGACCGTCGCTTTGCAGCTTGTCGAACTGGCGCGAGGCGATGACGTTCGTCGGCTCGTTGTGCGAGTCCGCCAGATAGGCGATGGGCGCGAACGCTTCCTCACCGTCGTCGACCTGGCCTTCGAGCGCGATATCGCCACCCGACAGACGCGTTTCCATCTCCGCGACTTCCTCGCGCTTCACGTTCAGCTCGCTCGCGAGACCTTCGATCTCGTCCGGTGTGAACGCGGCGTGGCCGGTCTTGTGGCTGCGCAGGTTGAAGAACAGCTTGCGCTGCGCCTTGGTCGTCGCGACCTTCACCATGCGCCAGTTGCGCAGGATGTACTCGTGAATCTCGGCCTTGATCCAGTGCATGGCGTACGACACGAGGCGCACGTTTTGCTCGGGGTCGAAGCGCTTCACGGCCTTCATCAGACCGATATTGCCTTCCTGGATCAAATCCGCGTGCGGCAGGCCATAGCCCAGATAGTTCCGGGCGATCGACACGACGAGACGCAGGTGCGAAAGCACCAGTTGCCGCGCCGCGTTGAGGTTGCCGTGCTCGCGGAACTCGGTGGCGTACTGACGTTCCTCTGCCTGCGACAGCATTGGAATACGGTTCACTGCTTGTATGTATGAATCGATGTTGCCGATCTGGCCGGTCAGCATCGACGACTGTGCGTACGTCAGCGCGCCTGCCGAAGATGCCTTGGCAGGCGCCGAGCCCACTACATTCGGAAGGGTCATCGCATTGGTCACGCTCATAAGCTCCTTATCAACGATTTGTCCGCTGCCACGACGGCAACGGCAAGTCAGACACGATATTAGCACTCCGCTTCAACGAGTGCTAAGTGTTAGAGGGCGGACGAGTGTGAGAGTTCCCACGAAACTATCGGGTTTGTGGGTCTGATAGACGAAGAGACGTTCGAAGAGCGTCAAAGTTACCGATTTGGGCGTCGATATCTAACTAATTACCGCGTTTATGCGGCTCTGCTGCGGATTGTTCAAATAAATGGGCCTGCAAATCGCGATTGTGCAAATATGTGTCAATCCACATACAATCTGCCGATCCCGCTTCGCGGCTGTGGAACTCAACCCTCATATGGGGCGCTCATGCAGAAAAGCAAAGGTGTCTGGCGCAGTTTGTTGTCCAACGGCGCGCTCGCGCTTTCGCTCGGTGTCGTCTCGGCGGCGGCCCACGCAGACCGCTTTGGCTTGCAGATCGCGGGCGGCGTGGCGGACCGCGATATCAAGAAGGCCGATCTCGGCGTGGTCTGGGATCCGAACCTGACCTGGTGGGAAATCGGCGGGTTCCACTTCACGTTGCTCGGCGAAGGCCACGTTTCCTACTGGCACTCGACCGAAGACCACGCCGTGAATCCGAACATCTGGGAATTCGGCGTGACGCCGGTGGTGCGCTTCGTCAAAAGCGCGGGCTACATCCGGCCGTTTATCGAGGCGGGCGTCGGCGTGCGGCTGCTTTCGCATACGCGCATCACGGAAAACTTCACGGTGTCGACGGCGTTCCAGTTCGCCGATATGGTCGGCGTCGGCGCGATTTTCGGCGCGAAACAGAACTATCAGGCGGGCTTTCGCTTCCAGCATCTGTCGAACGCCAGTATCAAAGAGCCGAATCCTGGTATAAATTTCAGCCAGATATATCTGCAATACAACTTCTGACGAGGCGCCGGCGCATCGGTTCCTTGGCACAAGGGGATTCGACAGATGCCCGCAAAAACCACTGAGGTCATCCGCGGCCTCGAGCGCGATCGCTTTCGAGCCATGGTCGAAGGCGATGGCGTGGCGCTCGAAGCGTTGCTGGCCGAGAACGCGAGCTACGTGCACACCAACGGCAAGCGCGAGACGAAACGTCAGTTCATCGACGCGATCACCGCCGGCCGCCGCCGCTATCGTCAGATCGAGATCCAGTCGCAGGACGTCGTCGCCGCGGGCCGCGACAGTTGCCTCGTGTCGGGGCGCGCGCTGATCGAGATGGAATCGAAGAACGGCGCGCTGCTGTTTCCCGTGGCCTATACCGCCATTCACGTTCAGACGGACGGCCAATGGCTGATGCTCGCGCTTCAGGCGACGCGCGTGGCGCTCGAATAGCGCCACGCGCGCCGCGCCGATCACGCCTCGACCGGCTCGTCCTGCCGCACGTCCGCCACGATCCGCTTCGATCGATTCACCGCGCTCACGACCGCATCGACGACCGCGAGCGCCGGATTCGCGTGGACCGCGACGCCGAAGCGCGTCGGTTCATCGGCGACGCGGCAGCCGACGAACACCGCCGTATCGCCGCTTGCCGTCACCGTCGATTCGAACCAGTTCACGCTTGCTTCCACGCCGAAACTCGACGCAACCGCCTGCGCGTAATGCTCCTCGCTCGCGGCGGCGGACGCGGGCGGCATCGAAATACGTCTGCCGGAAATCGATATCGTCGATGCGTCCACCCGCGACACCGCGCCGCCCGCATCGAAGTATTCGCGCTTGAAGAGCGCGCAGATCGCTTCGCCGCTGATTTCCTCGCCGGATGCGTCGGCGAGCGCCTGCACCGCGTGGCTGAACTCGATCTGCACGCGGCGCGGCGGCGTGAAGCCCAGCCCGCGCTCGAGCAGATACGTGGCGCCGCCCTTGCCCGACTGGCTGTTCACGCGAATCACGGCGTCGTAGCTGCGGCCGAGATCGGCGGGATCGATCGGCAAATAGGGCACGTCCCACACCGCGCCGGGCGTGCGCTGCGCGAAGCCCTTGCGGATGGCGTCCTGATGCGAACCGGAGAACGCCGTGAAAACGAGATCGCCCGCATACGGATGGCGCGGATGCACCGGCAACTGATTGCATCGCTCGACGACACGGCGCACCGCGTCGATGTCGGAGAAATCGAGGCCCGGATCGACGCCCTGCGTGTAGAGATTGAGCGCGAGCGTGACGAGATCGACGTTGCCCGTGCGCTCGCCGTTGCCGAAGAGACAGCCTTCCACGCGCTCGGCGCCCGCGAGCAGCGCCAGTTCGGCGGCGGCGACGGCCGTGCCGCGATCGTTATGCGGATGCACCGACAGCACGATGCAATCGCGATAACCCATGTTGCGGTCCATCCATTCGATCTGATCGGCGAACACGTTCGGCGTCGCGGCTTCGACGGTCGCGGGCAGATTCACGATCATCTTGTGATCGCGCGTCGGACGCCACGTTTGCGCGACGGCATCGCAGACTTCGCGCGCGAACGGCAGTTCCGTCATGCTGAACGTCTCGGGCGAATACTGATAGATCCAGTGCGTTTCGGGCCGCGCCGCCGCACATTCCTTGATGATGCGCGTGCCTTCCACCGCCAGCGCCTTCACTTCTTCCTTCGACTGATTGAACACGATGCGTCTGAACGACGGCGCGATCGCGTTGTACAGATGCACGATGACCCTACTCGCGCCTTCGACGGCCTCGAACGTGCGCTCGATCAGTTCGCGGCGCGATTGCACGAGCACTTCGATGGTCACGTCGTCGGGAATGCGCTTCTCGTCGATCAGCTTGCGCACGAAATCGAAATCGGTCTGCGACGCCGACGGAAACCCCACCTCGATCTCCTTGAAACCCGTCGCCACCAGCATCTCGAAGAATTCGAGCTTCGCGGCGATGCTCATCGGCTCGATCAGCGACTGGTTGCCGTCGCGCAGATCGGTGCTCATCCAGATGGGCGCTTGCTCGATCGTGCGATTCGGCCAGCGGCGGCCTTGCAGACGGACTTGCGGGAACGGGCGATATTTCTCGGCGGGGTTGGGCATCATGATCGTCGATCTCTCTTGGAACAGTCTGCGTAGCGCCTGCGAGAGGCGCCGTGACCGGCGGCTGGCCGGCTTCGGCGCGATGCACGCATCGCAACGCCGCGCGCACGATCCCATTGCGCACCGGCGACGGTGACGCCTGTGACCAATGTGAACGTGCGCGAAGCAGCGTGCATTTGACCCTCGCGTTTTCGTTTCGCGGGATGTGCGAACGAAAAGCTGACGACTACAAGTGGTAAGGAAAGGAACTGCGGGAACGGCTGGCAGGACCGCGCGCCTGGCGACGCACGGCGCTACGTCTGGCGACTTACGCTAGACGTAGCGATAGGGGCCGCGCTAGGCGGCCCGAAATAATTCGGAGGGAGGAGAACTGGGTGAAGCGCATTGGGCCACTTTAAACCAGCGTAGAAGAACGTGTCAAACGGGTGCTTCGCTTTTTCGGAGTTTCAGACCGGTCTGCGCACGACGTCCGCGATCACTTCCACCTGACGCCCGACCGCCGGCGGCACCGGCACGTCGCCGCGCATCACGTCTTCTATCCAGCGCGCGGTCGTCGCGGCATCGAGCGATTCGGGCAGTTCGACGGCGGGCGCATCCGCCTGCGAACGCTCGGGCGCGACGAGCGTCTCCATGTGACCGTCGTGGAACCAGTCGACCTGAACCTGACGGCGCGTGTCGGCCACCGCTTCGCCTTCCGTGCCGCGGGCGAGGAGCGCGCCGCCTTGCGCGGCATCGGGATGATCGGTGAAGAGGTCGGTCAGGCTGTCGCGATATTCCGGATGCGTGTAGTTCACGAGCCGCAAGCCCGGCTCCGCGAACGGCTGCAGGATCTTGACGAGCGTATGCGTCGAATTGCGCACGCCCATGATCCGGCGAAGCGCGAGCAGCCGCGCGAGCTTCGGCGCAAGCGATGTGACCGGCGCAAATGCGAGCCGGCGCGACGCTAGGCTGTCCTCGATTTCATCCGGCGATGCCGCGTGCGGAATGCCCAGTTCGGCGAAAATCGCGGCGCTCGTCACGCGGCCCGGATCGTCGACGACGCCGTGCACCAGCACCGGCACGCCTTCGCGCGCGAGCAGGAGCGCGAGGAGCGGCGTCAGGTTCGGCTGCTTGCGCGCGCCGTTGTAGCTCGGAATCGATACGGGGCGCGCGTGATCGCGGCCTTCCTGCACGTGCAGCGGCTCGAACGATCGATGCGCCGCCGAGAGCATCGCGGCAAGCTCGGCGGCGGTCTCGCCCTTCACGCGATACGCGAGCAGCACCGCGCCGAGTTCGAGATCGGAGACGCGGCCATCGAGCATGGCTTCATAGAGCGCGTAGGTATCGTCGTGGGACAGCGCGCGGGCGCCGTTCGGCCCGCGACCGATTTCCTTGATGTAGCGCGCGCAGGCGAAGGGAGGGGCTGGGGTATCGTTCATCGGAAGCATGCGCAAACGGGCGTTCAGTTCCGAGGTCGTGAGCGTCGCGTCGCTAGATTGAGAGTCCGGAAAGGACACTCAGTATCGCATCTAAATGCCGCTTGCAAGACTTGGCGGCCGTTTCGACCGTGCGCAATTCGTGTGGCGAATCGGGTGCAGACTCGTGGCGCGCGCCGTTCCGAAGGATCGCCGTAAGCCACCCGGAAGCTCGCGAAGTCCCGCCGCGCAAGGCCCGCCACGAAACGCCCGCGCGCGTTACACTCGCTCTTCCCGCTGGCTGGCTTCACCGCGAGCCGGCATTCGAATAACAGCAACTTCGTTGCGTGACGGAAGGCGGCGCAGCGCATCGCCCGCGCTTTCCCGACAGGAGAACAGGATGAGCTACGTGTTTCCCCCGGCGCCCGCTGCGGCGGTGCCGGTTGCCGGTTCGGACGAGCAGTTTCCCGTGCGCCGCATCTACTGCGTCGGACGCAACTACGAAGCGCACGCGCGCGAAATGGGCCACGATCCGGATCGCGAGCCGCCGTTCTTCTTCAGCAAGCCCGCCGATGCCGTTCTCTACGTCGCGCCGGGCGCCACCGGCGAAATGCCGTATCCGTCGCAGACGAAGAACCTGCATTTCGAGATGGAACTCGTCGCGGCTATCGGCAAGCAAGGCAAGGACATTCCCGCCGACAAGGCGCTCGACTACGTGTACGGTTACGCGCTCGGCCTCGACATGACGCGCCGCGATCTGCAAGCCGAAGCAAAGAAGCTCGGCCGTCCGTGGGACACCGCGAAGGGCTTCGATCACTCCGCGCCGATCGGGCCGATTCATCCGGTATCGAAGGTCGGGCATCTGGAAAAGAGCGCGATCTGGCTGACGGTCAACGGCGAAGAGAAGCAGCGCTCCGACATCTCGCAACTGATCTGGTCCGTGGGCGAGACGGTGGCGTATCTGTCGACGCTCTTCGAACTCTTCTCCGGCGATCTCATCTTCACCGGCACGCCCGAAGGCGTCGGCGCGGTCGTGAAGGGCGACCTCATGAAGGGCGGCGTGGACGGCATCGGCGAATTCTCCGTGCGCCTGGTGTGAGGCCGGATCGACGATGAAGCTCTACAGCTACTTTCGCAGTTCGGCGGCGTATCGCGTGCGCATCGCGTTGAATCTGAAGGGACTCGGGTACGAGTACGCCGGCGTGCATTTGCTGCGCGACGGCGGCCAGCAACTGAAGCCGGAATATCGCGCGCTGAATCCGGACGGCATCGTGCCGACGCTCGTCGACGGCGACGACGTGCTCACGCAATCGCTCGCGATCATCGAGTATCTCGAGGAGACGCATCCGGAGCCGCCGCTGCTGCCGCGCAATCCGGCGGATCGCGCGTTCGTGCGCTCGGTCGCGCTGGCGGTCGCGTGCGAAATTCATCCCATCGACAATCTGCGCGTGCTCAAGTACCTGAAGCATCAACTGAACGTGCCCGATGAAGCGAAGGACGCGTGGTATCGGCATTGGGTCGAGACGGGCTTCGCATCGCTCGAAAAGCGGCTTGCGGGCGACCGGCGCGTCGGCGCGCTGACTTTCGGCGATACCCCGACCATCGCCGATCTGTGCATCGTGCCGCAGGTGTTCAACGCGCGGCGGTTCAATATCGACCTGTCGCCGTATCCGACCATCGAGCGCATTGCCGACAACGCGAATCAGATCGACGCTTTCCAGCGTGCTGCCCCGGCGCAGCAGCCCGACGCCGAATGACGGCGGCAGTGACGGCTGGAGCGCTTCCGAGCTACCTGTCGGGCGCGGGGCTCGGGGCGAGCCTCATCATGGCGATCGGCGCGCAGAACGCCTTCGTGTTGCGGCAAGGGTTGAAGCGGCGGCACGTGGGCATCGTCGTGACGATCTGCGCGTTCATCGACGTATTGCTGATCGCGTTCGGCGTCGGCGGCATGGGCGCGCTGATCGCGCGTGCGCCGTTTCTGCTGGAAGTGATCCGCTGGGCCGGCGCGGCGTTCGTGTTTCTCTACGGCTTGCGCGCGTTTCTCGCGGCGTGGCGCGGTCCGGGCCACCTCGATGCATCCGACGGCGATTCGCAAACGGCGCTCAGCGCGGCGTCGACGGTGCTGGCGCTGTCGCTGCTGAACCCGCACGTTTATCTCGATACGGTGGTGCTGCTCGGTGGCATCGGCGCGCAACGCGGCTGGCCGGGCAACGCGTGGTTCGCGGCGGGCGCGATGTGTTCGTCGATCGTCTGGTTCACCGCGCTCGGCTTCGGCGCGCGCTTCCTGGAACCTTGGTTCCGCAAGGACGTGTCGTGGCGGGTGCTGGATGTGATCGTGGGCTGCGTGATGTGGTGGATCGCGGCGGCGCTGGTCTTCTCGCGATAAAAAAAGGGCGTCTGCACGACGCCCTTTTCGCTTGCTTCTTAGCCGAGCAGCGCGTCGGCGAATTCTTCCGCGCTGAACGGCTGCAGGTCCTCCACTTTCTCGCCCACGCCGATGAAGTACACCGGAATCGGCCGCTGCCGCGCGATGGCCGCGAGAATGCCGCCCTTCGCCGTGCCGTCGAGCTTGGTCACGATGAGACCCGTGAGACCGAGCGCGTCGTCGAACGCCTTCACTTGCGCGAGCGCGTTTTGCCCCGTGTTCGCGTCGATGACGAGCAGCACTTCGTGCGGCGCATCCGGCATCGCCTTCGCGATCACGCGGCGCACCTTGCGCAGCTCTTCCATCAGATGCAGTTGCGTCGGCAGGCGCCCGGCGGTGTCGGCCATCATCACGTCGATCTTGCGCGCGCGCGCCGCGCCGACGGCATCGAAAATGACCGCGGCTGCGTCGCCGCTTTCCTGCGCGATGACCGTCACGTTGTTGCGCTCGCCCCAGACCGTCAACTGTTCGCGCGCGGCGGCGCGGAACGTGTCGCCGGCGGCGAGCAGCACCGACTGATTGAAGCTCTGCAGATGCTTCGCCAGCTTGCCGATGCTCGTCGTCTTGCCGACGCCGTTCACGCCCGCGATCATCATCACGAGCGGCTGCGCGCGGCCGAGCATCAGCGACTTTTCGAGCGGACGCAACAGGTCGACGAGCAGCGCGCGCAACGCCGCCTTCACCTGCGACGCGTCCGTCAGGCGCTCCGCGCGCACCTTTTCGCGCAGCGATTCGAGCAGGAATTCGGTGGCATCGACGCCGGCATCGGACATCAAGAGCGCGGTTTCGAGCTCTTCGTACAGGTCTTCGTCGATCTTCGCGCCGACGAAGATGCCCGTCAGACTCGAACTCGTCTTCGACAAACCGTTCCGCAGCCGCGACATCCACGATTTCTTCGCGGCGGCGTCCGGCAGCGGCGGCGGCACGATCTCTTCGCTCGCCTCATCCGTTTCGGGACCGCGCACCCATTGCGATTGCGTGCGGCCTTGCCAGTAAGGCTTCGGCGCGTCGTCCGCTGCGGGCGCAGGAACGGCTTCGGCTTCAAGTTCGGCGGGCGGCGGCGTTTCCGATGGCATCGCGGCATCGACGGCCGGTTCGCGGTCCAGCTCCGCCTCGATGACGGGCGGGGACGCTTCTTCGTCCTCGGCGGCTTCCGGCGTTTCTTCGGCAGACGTGTCGAGCGGCTCGTCTGCCGGCTTTTTGAATCGTTTGAAGAAGCTGAACATGGATGTGTGGCGATGGAGCGCGCGTCATTCGATGGCCCCGCGTGCGCCCGGACGAGCGCCGCGCGCGATGCCCGCGCAGGAAGATGGAGGCCGGCTATTTTATCAGGCGTGGCCCGATGCGCTTGTGCGCTATCCGCCTGTGGTAACGTTGGCTTCCATGCTGGCTCTCATTCACGCGCTGCCGGCTTGTTCCTGGCGGCGCGCGCCGAATTCATCCCATTCTTCTCATGTCCCGTTCTTCCGCACCACGCCCGCCCGCATCCGCCGCTTCGAACCGCGCACCGTCGCGGGGCGGCAAGCCGCATACGATCCGCATCATCGGCGGAAACTGGAAACGCACGCCGCTGCCCGTGCTCGATCTCGATGGCCTGCGCCCCACGCCCGATCGCGTGCGCGAGACGCTGTTCAACTGGCTCGGCCAGGATTTGACCGGACAACGCTGTCTCGATCTCTTCGCCGGAAGCGGCGCGCTGGGTTTCGAGGCGGCGTCGCGCGGGGCGTCGCGTGTGCTGATGGTCGAACGCAGCGGACGCGCCGCCGCGCAACTGAAGGCGAATCAGGCGCGGCTCGATGCGCGCAATATCGAGATCGCCGAAGCCGATGCGCTGCGGCTCGCAGCCGGTCTCGCGCCCGGATCGTTCGATGTCATCTTCCTCGATCCGCCCTTCGGCGACGAAGCGCTGCTCGCGCGTGCGCTCGAACTCGCCGCGCCGCTCGCCGCAGCGGATGGCGCGATTTACGTGGAATGCGGCAATGCGCTGGACCCGGACGCCACCAATGCGCTGGCGGGCTGGACGCTCGCACGCGAAGGCAAGGCGGGCGCGGTTCACTATCATTTGCTGCGTCGGCAAAATGAGGAATAATGCGCCTTCCCAATCTGGCGCGCCGCGGGGTAGGTTGCGTCAGCGGTTGCCCGCTCTCGACGGGCGAACGAGAAAATGACGGCCGCAGCCAGCGGCCCAAGGTAAATAGAAGAGGAGAAGCTCATGGTTGTCGCCGTGTACCCGGGAACGTTCGACCCGCTGACGCGCGGGCATGAAGACATCGTGCGGCGCGCATCGAGCATTTTCGATACGCTGGTCGTCGGCGTGGCCGACAGCCGTGCAAAGAAGCCGTTTTTCTCGCTGCAGGAGCGCCTGGATATCGCGCACGACGTGCTCGGGCATTATCCGAACGTGCAGGTGAGCAGCTTCACCGGGCTTCTAAAGGACTTCGTGCGCAAGAACAACGCGCGCGTGATCGTGCGCGGCCTGCGCGCCGTCTCCGATTTCGAGTACGAGTTCCAGATGGCGGGGATGAATCGCTATCTGCTGCCCGACGTCGAAACGATGTTCATGACGCCGTCCGATCAGTATCAGTTCATTTCCGGCACCATCGTGCGCGAGATCGCGCAGCTTGGCGGCGACGTCAGCAAGTTCGTGTTTCCGTCGGTGGAAAAGCGGCTGATGGATAAAGTCGCCGGTGCGATGCAGAAGGATCCATCGGCGCCCTGACTCTGCGCGGCGCGGGATCGGCGGCGGATGGTTTGTGCGCCGCCGGTTCCAGCCGGAGCCGTGATGCAATCCGGCGAACAACGCGTAGCCGACGTTTTCACTCATGTCCAATCTGCGCTCGCATGTCTTCCTGGTGCTCGGCACCGCGCTCGTGTTCGTGTTGTCCCTCTGGATCAACGAGGAGATCTTCACGCACACGGAGTTCGTGCGAGGCGTCAACTGGATCTATCTGCCGTCGGGCGTCAGGCTTCTCAGCACGCTGATGCTAGGCGGCGACGGCGCGCTCGGCCTGCTCCTGGCAAGCTGGCTCGTCAATTTCTTCTACTTCTTTCCTCACGATCCGGTTCGCGCATTCGCCGGCGGAATCATCGCGACGATCGCGCCGTATGCCGTTTATCGGCTCGCGCGAGAGTGGTTCGGGCTGAAGGCGTCGCTTGCGAATCTCACGCCGCGTCGTTTGCTTCTGCTCGCGGTGGCGTACTCGGTCGCGAATCCGCTGCTGACTCACGTCTGGTTTGCGTTGCGCGGGGATTCGCAGAATCTCGTCGAAGGATTCTTGCTGATGTTCATCGGCGATCTGCTCGGCGCGCTCATCGTTCTTTACGCGTCGAAATTGGTGCTGACGCTGGTGTCGCGACGAATCCAAACGGACGCGCCCGAGCGCTGACATTTCAGGCGCACGGCCCGCGCGAAAATGCTGCCGGCGTTATAATTTATTGTTTTTAAACGGAAAGCCGGTAGCAGCATGTCCCTGATCATTACCGACGAGTGCATCAACTGCGACGTCTGCGAGCCCGAGTGCCCGAACGACGCCATTTCGATGGGCACGGATATCTACGTCATCGATCCGAACAAGTGCACGGAATGCGTCGGCCACTTCGACGAGCCTCAGTGCCAGCAGGTCTGCCCGGTGGAATGCATTCCGCGCGACCCGGCGCACGCCGAAACGCCCGAGCAGTTGCTGACGAAATACCACGCACTGATGGCGGCGAAGGGCGCGTAAGCCCTTTCGCGGACCACTACGCGATAAGCGCCGTCAAAGCCGCGACGAGCGCATCGCATTCGGCGTCCGTGCCGATGGAAATGCGCAAATGCTGATCGATGCGCGGCAGCGCGAAGTGACGCACGAAAATCTCCTGCTTCTTGAGCGCGCCAGCGAGCGCGGCGGCATCGTGGGCCGGATGCTTCGCGAACACGAAGTTGGCCGCCGACGGCACCACGTCGAATCCCAATTCCTGCAACTGCGCGGCGAGCCTTTCGCGGCTCGCCACCACCTTCGCGCAGCTTGCCTCGAACCACGCCCGATCCTCGTATGACGCGACCGCCGCCGCCTGTGCCAGGCGATCGAGCGGATACGAATTGAAGCTGTCCTTCACGCGCGTGAGGGCGTCGATCAAAGCGGCATCGCCGAATGCGAAGCCCACGCGCATGCCCGCGAGCGAGCGCGCTTTCGATGTCGTCTGCACGACGAGCAGATTCGGATACGCGTTCACAAGCGTCACCGCCGATTCCGCGCCGAAATCGACGTACGCCTCGTCGACGATCACGGGCGCATCGGGATTCGCTTTCAGCAACGCTTCGATATCGGCGAGCGGCAATGCGCGGCCGGTCGGCGCGTTCGGATTCGGCAGCAGCACGCCGCCGTTCGGCGCGCGGTAGCCGTCGATGCGAACGGCGAAATCGTCGTCGAGCGGAATCGTCTCGTACTCGATGCCATACAGCTTCGCGTACACCGGATAAAAGCTATACGTGATATCCGGAAAGCGAATGGGCGCGTCGTGCTTGAGCAGCGCCTGAAACGCGTGCGCGAGCACTTCGTCGGAGCCGTTGCCCGCAAAGACCTGCTCGACGCGCAAGCCGTGATGCGCCGCCACCGCCTCGCGCAGGGCGCGCGCCGTCGGGTCCGGATACTTTCGCAGCGACGCGCCGTCGTCCCCGAGTTCGCGACGGATCGCATCGACCACGCGCGGCGACGGCGGATACGGGTTCTCGTTCGTGTTCAGCTTGACCGGATGCGCCAGCGCGGGCTGCTCGCCGGGCACGTAAGGCGTCAGGCGGTGAACGATATCGCTCCAGAAACGGCTCACGGTCGGCTCCAGGTTCGTGGGTCAGGAATTGCGATGCAGGTTCATCATCGCGCGTTCGGTTTCGCCCGCGACGACGAACGGCATGACGGCCAGCGCGCGCTCGATCGACTGATCGATGACATCCTGCTCCTCGCGTCGCGGCGGCTTCAGCACGAAATTCGCGACATCGGGCTTCGCGCCCGCGCGCGCGCCTTCGGGAATCAGATCGCGCGGATGCCCGATGCCGATCCGCAAGCGCCAATACTGCTGCGACGACAGATGCGCCGAAATGTCCTTGAGTCCGTTGTGTCCGCCGCTGCCGCCGCCGAGCTTCATCTTGACGGTGCCGGGCGGAAGATCGAGTTCGTCGTGCGCGACGAGAATCTCGTCCGGCAGAATCTTGAAGAACTGCGCCACCGCGACGACCGATTGCCCCGAGCGGTTCATGAACGTCTGCGGCTCCAGCAGATGAATTTCGTGGCCGTGCAGACGGCCACGGCCGTAATGGCCGTGAAAACGCCGCTCGTCGCGCAGCGTGGCGCCGGCGTCGCGCGCCAGTTGGTCGATGAACCAGAAGCCCGCGTTATGCCGCGTCGCGGTGTATTCGGCGCCCGGATTGCCGAGGCCGACGATCAGCTTGATCATGTCGAATCATCGCGAGCCGCGAGCCCGCTTCGTTTAGTGCGAAAAAAACCCGCCGGGGCTTGCACACCGGCGGGTCGCGTCGACCGTTCGAGGAACGGATCGAGAGGATACTACAGCGTGCTTACAAAGCCGCTCGTGCAGGCACTCAGGCAGCCGGCGTTTCGCCAGTTGCGTCAGCAGCCGCGTCGGACTGCTTCGCAGCCGGAACGGTCGCCGATGCTACCACCGGGTTTTCCGCCTCGACGTGCGCGGTCAGCGCGACGCCCTTCGGCAGCACGATGTCCTTCGCGTGCATCGTCTGGCCCGCTTCGATCTTGGCCAGATCGATTTCGAGGAACTCAGGCAGATCGCCCGGCAGGCATTCCACTTCCAGTTCCGTCGCGACGTGCGAGATGACGGCGCCCGCGAGCTTCACGGCCGGATTCGTCTCTTGGTTCATGAAGTGCAGCGGCACCTTGGTGTGCAGCTTCTTCGTCGCGTCGACGCGCTGGAAGTCCACGTGCAGCACGAGCTGCTTGAACGGGTGATATTGCACATCGCGCAGCAGAACTTGTTGCGAGCTGCCGGCGACTTCCAGGTCGAGAATCGACGAATGGAAAACTTCCTTCTTCAGGGCATGCCACAGGGCGTTGTGGTCCAGTTCGACCAGTTGAACGTCCGAAGCACCACCGTACACGATACCCGGGGTCTTGCCCGAGTTACGCAGGCGGCGGCTCGCACCCGTACCTTGCTTGCTACGCTCGAAAGCGACGACTTTCATATTCGACTCCTCTATCTGCCCGCGACCAGGCAGGGAAACCGGGATCATTGAAATGTCTGATCCCCATAACAAACGGCGCGAACCTTCGTCCGTTCGCGCCGATCAAGCAAAAACGCGAAGCCCGAGCCTCGCGTTCCTTGCCAATTCTTTTAGCCTTCGGCGAAGAGCGACATGACCGAGTCGCCGCGCCGGATGCGGGAAAACGTCTCCGCGAGCAGGCCCGCGCTCGACAGCGGCCGAATCTTCGGGCACGCGAGCGATTCCGCGGACAGCGGGATGGTGTCGGTCACGACGAGCTCGTCGAGCTGCGAAGTCGTGATGCGCTCCGCCGCGCCGCCCGACAACACCGGGTGCGTGGCGTACGCGAAGACCTGCTTCGCACCGCGATCCTTCAGCACTTGCGCTGCCTTGCAGAGCGTGCCGGCGGTATCGACCATGTCGTCCATGATGACGCAGGTGCGGCCTTCGACTTCACCGATGATGTTCATCACTTCAGCGACATTCGCCTTGGGACGGCGCTTGTCGATGATGGCGAGATCCGTGTTCATCTGCTTGGCGAGCGCACGCGCGCGCACCACACCGCCGACGTCCGGCGACACGACCAGCAGGTGGTCGTGGTTCTGCTTGCGCAGGTCGCCGAGAAGAACGGGCGTAGCGTAGATGTTGTCGACGGGGATGTCGAAGAAGCCTTGAATCTGGTCGGCGTGAAGGTCCATCGTGATGACACGATCGACGCCGGCGATTTCCAGCATGTTCGCCACGACCTTCGCCGAGATGGCCACTCGCGCGGAACGCGGACGGCGATCCTGACGCGCATAACCGAAGTAGGGGATAGCTGCGGTGATCCGGCCTGCGGATGCGCGCTTGAGCGCATCGACCATGATCATCAGTTCCATCAGGTTATCGTTCGTCGGTGCGCAGGTGGACTGCAGAACGAATACGTCCTTGCCTCGAACGTTTTCCTGAATCTCGACCATGATCTCGCCGTCGGAGAAACGGCTGACCATCGCTTTGCCGAGAGGAATTCCAAGGATTTTGACGACTTCCTGTGCAAGCGCGGGATTTGCGTTGCCAGTAAAAACCATCAGGCCGTCACTGCTCATCGTGCACCTGTCTGCGGCTGGAGGCGAGAGGAAATGCTAGAGAAAGAATGGCAGGGGAGGAAGGACTCGAACCCTCGCATGCCGGAATCAAAATCCGGTGCCTTGACCAACTTGGCGACTCCCCTACACTTAACTTTGAATCTTGCCGGGAAGTGTAGGACATACCCGACAAAACAAAACCTATGACGCGAAAGCGAAGAGAGGATGATAATCCAGACTGCCTGTTACCACGCTTTTCCAGCTTGCCGGCAGCTTGGCTTGCGCCATCTCTGCTTCGGCCTGGCTGGGGAAGGCAGCAAACACGCTTGCTCCAGACCCTGTCATTCGCGCTGGTGCGAGATTGGAAAACCACTCGAGCACCTTAGCAACTTCCGCATACTTTCCTGCAACTACAGCCTGCATGTCGTTTCGACCGAAGCTGTCTGGCCAGTTTGTGTCTGACTTTTGCTGTGCAAGAAAGTCCGTTATTTTGGCGACTTCGGTGTTCCTTGTCAAGGCCTTTTCCGAAAAAATCGCTGCGGTCGGAACGTGAACGTCGGGAGTGACTACCAGGAAGAAACGTTTCGGCAATTCAACCGCCTGAAGCGCTTCACCTACTCCTTCCGCAAATGCATTTTGCCCGAAGACAAAAAACGGCACGTCCGCGCCGAGTTGCAGGGCGAGATTCTGCAGAGTTTCACGCGAAAGGTCAACTCCCCATAGACGATTCAACGCCAAAAGAGTGGTCGCAGCGTCGGAACTGCCTCCGCCAAGCCCTGCGCCCATCGGCAAACGCTTGTCGATCTCGATCTGCACACCGTAGCGGCTGCCCGTGTGCTGCTGAAGCAACCGCGCGGCCCGCACGACGAGATCGTCGTCCTGCGCCACGCCGGGTACGTCCGTGATGCGCGTGATGAGGCCATCGTCGCGGCGCGTGAAGTGCAGGACGTCGCCCCAATCGAGCAACTGAAACACGGTCTGCAGCGCGTGATAGCCATCCGGACGGCGGCCCGTGATGTGGAGGAACAGGTTCAGCTTCGCGGGCGCGAGGCAGTCACGGATCGAATCGGTGGAGGACATGCAAAAGCGGCAATAAGGCGTTATTGATCGAGCACGAGCTTGATGTCAAGCGGCGGTTCGTTGCGCGTCAGGTTCAGGCGCTTGACGCCCACGGCAGGCGCATCGGCATAGGCCAGATAGTCGATTGTCCAGCCGTCCTGTTTGATTTCCTTAGGACGACCATTGTTCGATTCCGGATCCAGCGTCGTCTCTGCGCGCGAACTCGGCGCGGCCGACGGTTGCAGCCAGTACCGCAAGCCTTCGACCGGCAACGCGAAACCGAGCGTGTTCTGCATCAGATCGGAGACGTTGTCGGCATTGACCGGCTGACGATTCGGCAACTCGAGCGTGGCGAGCGACGGCGACGATGTCACGATCGCCATTGTCTGCCCGAGCGGATTGCGCAACTGGAGCGTGACGGTGTCGCCCGTTTCCTGCCAGTCGAAGTTGCCGTAGGCGTTGCGCTGCGCGCCGTTCTGATCGTTGTACTGCACCGCGAAGCGGCCGTGATACGCACGGCTCGTTTGCGTCGACAGCGAAGTCGATGCAGCCGACGTATTCGGAACGCGCGGCTGCACCGCGCAGCCGGACAACACGAGCGCGGCAGCCGCCGCGAAGCCGAGCGCGCCGCGGCGAACGAGACGGCCGCGCGCGCCGGCGAGGAAATCGAATGCCATCAAAGATCGTTTACCTGAAGTCGTTTTAGCGTTTTGACGAGCGTATCGTTGTCGGGTTCGAGCTTCTGCGCCTGACGCCACGTGGCGCGCGCCTGATCCTGCTGCCCGGACTTCCACTGCACTTCGCCGAGATGCGCGCCGATTTCCGCGTTCGGCTGAAGGTTATAAGCATTCTTGAGGATCTTCTCGGCCTCGGCGGAATTGCCCTGACGGAAGCGCGCCCAGCCGAGACTGTCCATGATGAACGCGTCGTTCGGCGCGAGCGCGACGGCCTTCTCGATCAACTGCACGGCTTCGTCGAGGCGCTGATTGCGATCGACCAGCGAATAGCCGAGCGCGTTGAAGGCCTGCGGATTGGTCGGCTGCGTGCGCATCAGCGTGCGCAACTGCGTTTCCATCACGTCGAAGTGACCGTTCTTTTCGGCGGCCATCGCGTAGTCGTAGATGAGGTCGGGATCGTCGGGGAACGCGGCGACCGCCTTCGCGAGATTCTCCTCGGCTTCCTTGTAGCGATGCGCCTCGAAAAGAATCGCGGAATCGGTGCGGGCGAGCAGCGCCAGATCGCGCGGATCCGAGCTTTGCAGGCTGCCGATCAGCGCGCGCGCTTCATCCACCTTGCCTTGCTTCGCGAGCAATTGCGCACGCGTGACCTGCGCGGGCAGATACTGCTGGCTCGTGCGCGGAATCTTGTCGAGCCACTGGCTCGCGGTCGCTTCGTCCTTCTGTTCCAGCGACAGTTGCGCGAGATAGATGTACGCCTGGCCCGGATCGCCGTTCGGCGCGGTTTCCGCCGCCTTCGCGTACTGGTTCAGGTAGTCCTTCGCCTTGTCGAACTGCTTCTTCTGGATGTTGATGAGCGCGAGCGCCATCAACGGCGTGAGGTCCTTCGAATCGTTCTTGCGCATGATCTCGAACTGCTTCTGCGCGTCGTCGAGTCTGTCGGACGACAGATACAACTGCGCCAGCGCAAGCCGCGCGTCATGCGATTTCGGATTCTTGTCGAGATACTTCTCGAACGAAGCGATGCCCTCGGCGCGTTCCTGCGGCCCCATGCGGGCGAGCGTCAGCGCAGCGGGCAGATAGTCCGGGCGAAGCTGAAGCGCCTTTTCGAGCGATGCCTTCGCGCCCGGCTGATCGTCCGCGAGCAGTTGCTGACGCGCGAGCGCGAGCTGCGTTTCCGGGCGGTCCTGATCGTTCGCGGTGAGGTCCTTCAGCACGTTCAGCCCGCCGACGCGATTCGGGCCGCGCGCGAGCAAGCTCTGCAGCGAGAGAATGGCTTCGCCGCGCTGTTCCGGCGCAACCTTGGCGAGTTCGCGTTCGAGCGTGGGCTTCGCGTCATCGGGCTTGCCCGACACGATCAATAGCGACGCGCTCAGTTGCGCCGCGCGTTCCGAATGCGGCGCGAACTGCTGCCAGAGTTGCGCGGACGTGAGTGCGTCGTTCGGGCTTTGCGCGGCAATGGCGATTTCCGTCGCACGCTGGGCGAAGCGCGGATCGTGCGTGTCGCGGGCGAGCGAGAGATACGTCTGATACGCGGGCGCGGGCTGGCCGCGCTGCAGCGCGACTTCCGCCGCCAGAACCTGGAACACGATCTGGCTGGACATCGCGACGTTCGGCAGGTCTTGCTGCTCGGCGCCGCTCACCGGCGCGGTGATGGCATCGGCGGCGGATGCGGCGGCGGAATCGTCGTCGGTCGGAACAGGCGTGGCGTCCGGCGCCTGCGCATACGCGGGCGCGAACGCGAGTGCGGCCATGGCGAGCGCCACCGCACCGGCAACGCGTGACATTGGCATGGCGAACGATTGCGTCAAGCCGGCCTGACGCTTCGCAAACAGCTTCATGACGAACGAGTTCATGGAATTCCAGACGATGTTTCGGTCGATTGTAACGCGGTGGCTAAAATACCGGCACACTCGCCCCAGCAAGTCTCTCTCCAGGAAAAATGCCAGAACTGCCGGAAGTCGAAGTCACCCGCAGGGGAATCGAACCCTACGTGGCGGGAAGGCGCGTCGAACATGTCGACGTGCGCACGCCGGCGCTGCGCTGGCCCATTCCGGCGCATCTCGCGAAGACGCTCGCGCATCTGAAAATCGAGAAGGTCGAACGGCGCGGCAAGTATCTGCTGTTCGAAACGGCGCAAGGGTGGCTCATCGTCCATCTCGGCATGACCGGGACGCTGCGCGTGTTGCGTAACGTGCCGCGTCCGCCGGATGCCGCGAAGCACGATCACGTCGATCTGATTTTCGACGACTTCATTCTGCGTTTTCGCGATCCGCGCCGCTTCGGGGCGATCCTCTGGCATCCGCGCGGCGACGGCGACGTGCTGAAGCATCCGCTGCTCGCGAGTCTCGGCGTCGAGCCGTTCTCGCCGGAGTTCTCGGGCGCGCTGCTGTTTCGTGCGACGCGCGGGCGCAAGGTATCGGTGAAACAGGCGCTGCTCGCGGGCGATATCGTCGTGGGCGTCGGGAACATTTATGCGTCCGAGAGCCTCTTTCGCGCGGGTATCCGGCCGACGACCGCCGCCGGGCGCATCTCGCTCGTGCGCTACGACCTGCTCGCGGACGCGGTGCGCGCGACGCTCGCCGCGGCCATCGAAAAGGGCGGCAGCACGCTGCGCGATTTCGTCGGCAGCAACGGCGAGTCGGGTTACTTCCAGCTCGACTATTTCGTCTATGATCGCGCGGGTCTGCCGTGCCACGTCTGCGGGACGGCGATCAGGCAAATCGTTCAAGGGCAGCGGTCGACGTACTTCTGTCCGCGCTGTCAACGCTAATCCCATGCTCGCACTCAAAGATTTCTCCAGCCGCCTGATCGCGTGGCAACGCATTCACGGCCGTCACGACCTGCCGTGGCAAAACACGCGCGACGCGTATCGCATCTGGCTTTCGGAAATCATGCTGCAGCAGACGCAGGTTTCGACGGTCATTCCGTACTACGCGCGCTTTCTCGAACGCTTTCCGACCGTGACGATGCTCGCCGACGCGCCCATCGACGACGTCATGGCGTTATGGGCCGGCCTCGGCTACTACTCGCGCGCGCGCAATCTGCATCGCTGCGCGCAGGCCGTCGCGTACGAGCATGGCGGCGCGTTTCCGCAGACCGTCGACGAACTCGCGGAACTGCCGGGCATCGGCCGGTCGACGGCGGCGGCGATCGCGTCGTTCGCATTCGGCGCGCGCGCGACGATTCTCGACGGCAACGTGAAGCGCGTGCTCGCGCGCGTGTTCGGCGTCGAGGGTTTTCCGGGCGAAAAGCGCGTGGAGAACGCGATGTGGACGCTGGCGGAATCGCTGTTGCCCGACGCCGCCGACAAGGCCGACGTCACCGCCTACACGCAAGGCCTGATGGACCTCGGCGCGACGCTCTGCGTGCGCGGCAAGCCGGATTGCGCGCGCTGTCCGTTCGCACCGGATTGCGTCGCGAATGTCGAAGGGCGGCAGCGCGAACTGCCGGCGGCGCGTCCGAAGAAAGCCGTGCCGACGCGCAAGACGTGGATGCTCGTGCTGAAGGACGGCGACTCGATCCTGCTCGAAAAGCGTCCGCCGACGGGCATTTGGGGCGGCTTGTGGAGTCTGCCCGAAGCGCCCGACGAAGCGGCGCTGGCGGCGGTCGCGCACAACCTCGGCGGCGAAGCGCATCTGGAACGCCTCGCGCCTTTGTCGCACACGTTCACGCATTTCAAGCTGGAGATCGAGCCTCGCTTGGGGCAGGCGCGCGGCGCGCCGCAAGAGGCGATGGATGCCGGCACCGTTTGGGCGCCGCTGTCGCGCATCGATTCGTTCGGCGTGCCCGCGCCCGTGCGCAAGCTGATCGACGCGCTGACCGGTTCGCTGATCTGAGCGCTACAGCAACTGATGATGCTGCATGTAGTGATGCACCACGTCGATGCGCGCGCCGGCATCGAGCAGTTCCATCAGCTTCTGGCGGGCGCGCATGGGAATCGGCAGGATTTCGGCTAAGCGGTTGGAGACCCACGTCGGATCGTCGAACAGAAAGGGCTCGACGAACGGAAGGTTCTGCGGCTCGCGCACCTTGATCGTCTCGATGATCCGCTCCAGCACTTCCGCGCACGCGCCGAACTTCGCGAGCACTTCGGCGCCTTGCAGCGGCCGGTCTTCCCCGTATAGCTCCGCCATGCCGACGAGCAGATTGCTCGGCTCCACGCGATGCGAAAGCAGCCGGAAGCGCTCCGTGCCGCGCGCCTGCACGAGCAAGAGGCCGAAGGTATCGACATCGCATTCGGTGATTTCCGCGAGACAGCCGACGCTTTCCGGCACCGAAGGATCGCCCGGAGACGCGACTTCGTGTCCGCTCTTCAGCAGGCACACGCCGAACGGCGTGCCTTCGCGCAGACAGGCGCGCGCCATGTCGAGATAGCGCGCCTCGAAAATCTTGAGCGGCAGCATGCCGCCGGGAAACAGCACGGTGTGAAGCGGGAACAGCGGCAGATCGGCTAGAACGGGATTCGAAGACATCGCGCCCCTCCAGGGGTGGATCGCCGGCGCGGCGATCAGGTTCGCGTGTGGGTCGCGCTGTCATCCACGGGGATGGGCGCGTCACGATGCCGCACGATCACGTTTGCCTCTTCGCGAAAGCGCGCGGCGAGCGCCTCTGCGATGTACACCGAACGATGCTGCCCGCCCGTGCAGCCGATCGCGACCGTCAGATAGCTGCGGTTGTCGTCGCGAAAACGCGGCAGCCATTTGCCGACGAACCCGCCGATGTCGTCGATCATCTCGCCGACCATGGGCTGCGCGGACAAATAATCGATGATCGGCTGATCGAGCCCGGTGAACGGACGCAACTCGCGGTCATAGTACGGATTCGGCAGCGTGCGCACGTCGAAAACGAGATCGGCGTCGAGCGGCACGCCGCGCTTGAATCCGAACGATTCGAACATCAGCGTGAGATCTGCGGCGTCGGTTTCGACGAAGCGCTTCACCCAGGCGCGCAACACGTTCGCGCGCAGGTTGCTGGTGTCGATCTGATGGCCGTATTCCGCAAGACCCGCGACGAGTTCGCGCTCGCGCTCGATCGCTTCGCCCAGCGAATTCAACACGCCGACGCTCGCGTCATGCACCGGCGGCCCGGACAGCGGATGGCGGCGGCGCGTTTCCGAAAAGCGTTGAATGAGCGACTGCGTGCTCGCGTTGAGGAACAGCACGCGCAGGTCATAGGCGCGCGCCAAGTTGTCGATGATCGCGGGCACTTCGTCGAGCGAAAGGCTCGAACGGGCGTCGATCGCGACGGCGAGCCGTTGCTGTCCTTCGCTCGCGAGGTAGGCGGCGAGCTCGGGCAAAAAGCGCGGAGGCAGGTTGTCGACGCAGTAGTAGCCGCCGTCTTCCAGCGCGTTGAGCGCGACGGACTTGCCGGAGCCGGAAATGCCGGTGATCAGGATGATACGCATGGGAATGTGCTCGTTCGCTTTATCTTAGCACCGGCATATGATCCGAATCGGGCGCGGGCTTCAGATCAATTTGCCGGGAAACTGGCTGTCCGGGTCCTGCATCGCCAGCCGCTGGCGATCCATGAAATCCCGCAAGGTATCGATTCCACGCAACTGCAGGATGGTATTGCGCACGGCCGCTTCGACCAGCACGGCGAGGTTGCGCCCCGCCGCCACTTGAATGGTCACTTTGCTGATCGGCAGGCCGAGCACATCGACCGTCTGGCTCTCCAGCGGAAGCCGCTGGAATTCGCCGTCCGGACGGCGCACGAGTTGCACGATCAGCTTGAGCTTCATCTTTCGCCGCACGGCGGTTTCGCCGAAGATCGTCTTGATGTCGAGCAGGCCGAGGCCGCGTACTTCCAGCAGATTCTGCAACAGCGGCGGACAGCGTCCCTCGACGAAATCCGGGCCGAGACGCACGAAATCGACGGCATCGTCTGCAACGAGACCGTGGCCGCGGCTGATGAGTTCCAGGCCGAGTTCGCTCTTGCCGAGACCGGAATCGCCGGTGAGCAGCACGCCCATGCCGAGAATGTCGATGAACACGCCGTGCAGCGTCGCGCGCGGCGCGAGAATGCGCGACATGTACGCGCGCAGGCTGTCGATGACCGCCGCCGCCGACATGCGCGTGGTGAAAAGCGGCGTCGACGATCGCGTGCAGCGAAGCACGAGTTCGGGTGGCGCGCCCACTTCGCCCGCGACGACCAGAAACGGCGGCTCCAGCGCGATCAGCTCGGCCATGTGGCGCGAGCGGTCTTCGTCGGACTGGCGCTGGTAGTAGTTGATCTCGGCGTCGCCGAGCACCTGAATGCGGTTCGGGTGAATCAGGTTCAAGTGGCCGACGAGATCGGCGCTGGATGTCGCGTTCGCGACCGTCTCGCTCGAAAAGCCGCGCTCCCAGCCTTCATGCCCGGTGAGCCAGCTGAGCTTCAGAGCGGCGGCGTTGTCGTCGAAAATGCTTTGGGCGTTGATGCTGGACGTATCCATGAGGCCGGAACTCCGTTGGAAGCCGGGAGCAGCCTTCGCGTGTCGGAGCCGTTTGCTTCGATTCGCCGCATGGCGCTGCTTTTGACCGATTGTGCCGCAGAAGCACCGCCTGCGCGAGACGACCGTGGCGCCTCGAGCGGCGCCCGACGCGCCGGAAGGCGGTTTGCAGGTGTCGATGCGGCGTTTACGGTTGCCACTGCGTGAGGACTTGATAAAGCGCCTCACGGTTTTCTTCTTTGTTCAGACGCTCGCGCGCCTCGCTGTCGGAGAGCAGTTGCGCGATCTCCGAGAGGATTTCCAGATGCTGCTGCGTGGCTTGTTCGGGCACGAGCAGGAAGATCAGCAACGAGACGGGCTGGCCGTCCGGCGATTCGAACGCAACCGGTTCGGCCAAGCGCACGAAGGCGGCGAGCGGCTGCTTCAGCCCCTTGATACGGCCGTGCGGAATGGCGACGCCCTCGCCGAGGCCGGTCGAGCCGAGGCGTTCGCGAGCGAAGAGGTTGTCGGTAACGGTGCTGCGGGCGATGCCGTTCTGGTTCTCGAAAATCAGGCCCGCTTGCTCGAATACACGTTTCTTGCTGGTAACGGACAGTCCGAGAACGACGTTCTCGATGGGAAGAAATTTGGCTAAACGATTCATGTTGGCAGGCGATGCGTGGCCTGATAGCTCCTCATCGTGGCTGCTGTCTGAAAGCGCTCACGGCGATGGTGAAACGGAAGATGCGCTTGCGGCGTTCCCTGCAGCGTTGCTGTTCGGCGACCCCATAATAACCGGACCATTATAGAACAGGCCAAAGCGCGATGGTGCGGCGCGCCATGAGCGTGTCACTGCAATGGAATGTGCAGCACAAAGTGCAAAGAATCAAGGCTTTGTGCCACGCCACCGTGAAAAGTGCAACAAAAAAGCCGCCAATTGGCGGCTTGCTTCGGGTGCCTGTCTGAGAAGGCGTCGCCGGATTCGAGGAACTCTTCGAATCGAGCCGCCATTCGAGGCGCGCTCGCCGGTCTTGCGCTAGTCAGACTTGCACGGGTTTGTCTTCGTCACCTTCAGGGCGACGGCGCTTCGGTCTGATGCACCTCTTCGCGGTACTTCACGGATTCGTGGGCGTGGCCCTGAATCTTGTCCTTGTGCCGGATGACCTGCCGATCCAGCTTGTCGACCATCAGGTCGATCGCCGCGTACATATCAGCGTCACAACTCTCGATGAAGATGTCCTTGCCCTTCAGATGAAGATTGATTTCCGCCTTGTTGCGCTTGTCCTTTTCCCTACTATGAGTGTCGACCGAGAGGACAACGTTGCCATCCATCACTTGATCGAAATGACGGAGGACCCTGTCCAGTTTCGTGATCACAAACTCGCGCAACGCAGGCGTCAATTCGAGGTGGTGTCCACTGATCTTCAGATTCATAGTTGCTCTCCAAGCTAATGGCCGTTGAACCACGGCGGCTTGCCCGATACCGGTCGGCGGGCGCCCGTTCCGTGTGCTTGTCTGAAGAAGCGCAAGGAGCGGGCCGCGCGGCCGGCTCGTACTCGCTCGCGCGATACGGCCGGTAAAAATCCGCCACGACATGCGGCGGATCACAGAGACGGGATCAAAGAGACTTGCGCAGATTCACTGCGGGGATGCGCAGCGCTTCGCGGTATTTGGCTACGGTGCGCCGCGCAACCACGAAACCCTGTTCCGCCAGCAGTTCGGCGATGCGGCTGTCTGAAAGAGGAGTTTTGGGATCTTCCGCTCCTATCAGTTGCTTGATGAGGGCACGGATCGCCGTGGACGACGCCGCGCCTCCTGTGTCGGTTGAAACGTGTGATCCAAAGAAGTACTTAAATTCAAGCGTCCCGAAGGGAGTGAGCATGTACTTCCCGGTCGTCACACGCGAAACCGTCGATTCGTGTAAGCCCAGCGTATCAGCAATCTCCCTCAAAACCAAGGGGCGCATGGCGATTTCGCCATGTGCGAAAAAGTTCTTCTGACGCTCCACGATTGCCTGCGCGACACGAAGAATCGTCTCGAAACGCTGCTGGATATTCTTGATCAGCCAGCGTGCTTCCTGGAGCTGTTGGCGCAGCGAACCGCTGCCCGGATCGCCGCGATTGTTCCGCAAGATGTTCGCGTACAAATGGTTGATCCGCAGCTTCGGCACGATTTCCGGATTCAGTTCCGCCGTCCATCCGCCCGTGGTCTTGCGCACGAGGATGTCCGGCACCACGTAATCCGCTTCGCTCTTGCCGTACGCGGCGCCCGGAAACGGCTCCAGCGACTTGATCAGCAAATGCGCGTCCCGCAGCGCGTCGTCGCTTGCCTTCAGTTGCTTGCGCAGACGCGTGAAGTCGCGTGCGGCGAGCAATTCCAGATGATTCGTGACGATTTCCAGCGCCAGCGTGCGCGTGGCCGAGGCATCGAGCCGCAGCAACTGCAGCTTCAGGCATTCCGACGCCGATCGCCCGCCCACGCCCGGCGGGTCGAAGCTCTGCAGCAAGGCGAGTGCCGCGCTGAGTTCGTCGACATCGACTTCGAGTTCGTCCGGCAAATCCGTCTGGATTTCATCGAGCGACGCAGTCAGGTAACCGTCTTCGTCGAGCGATTCGATCAGAAACGTGATGAGCGCGCGATCCCGCTGATTCGCCTGCGTCATGCGAAGCTGCGCGGTCAGATGATCGCGCAGCGTGGTCGTGGACTCGTGGATTTGCAGCGGCGGGAGATCGTCGTCGTCGGACGCGTTGTTCGAGCGGCCGTAGTCTTCGAGATTCCACGAGCTGGAATCGGCGCCGCCATCCGAACTCATGCCGTTGTATTCGTCGACGCCCTGCGGTTCGCTGCTTTCCGAACGCTCGGAGCTAGACGAACTCGAACTGGAGCCGTTGCTCATCATCGGCTCGGGCGCGGCGTTGCCCGAAGCAGGCGACGTGATGAGCGAACCGTCCGACGCGACGCGCAGCGGACTCGCGATCCAGTCGTCTTCGTTCTCGAGCAGCGGGTTTTGCGCGACGGCCATTGCCACTTCCTGCTGCAATTCGAGCGTCGACAACTGCAGCAGCCGGATGGACTGTTGCAGTTGCGGGGTCAGCGCAAGATGCTGCGATAGGCGGAGTTGGAGGCTGGCTTTCATGGCAAAGTTTTATTCATTGTAGAGAGTTTGCCACGCGCGCGAAACCTCGCAGCGAATCCAAAAAAGCGCGTGCCGCCTCGACGGGCGGCACGTAAGTTTTGCTGTTTTCCTTCCGATGCGGTGCGGCAATCGGTCGCTAATTCGCATCGTGCAGGCGGGCGTCACATGCGGAAGTGTTCACCGAGATACACGCGCCGCACGCTTTCGTTCTCGATGATTTCGTTGGGCGCGCCGGCCGCGAGCACGCTGCCGTCGCTGATGATGTATGCGTGGTCGCAGATGCCGAGCGTCTCGCGCACGTTGTGGTCCGTGATGAGCACGCCGATGTTGCGCTGCTTCAGAAACTTCACGATCTTCTGGATTTCCAGCACGGCGATCGGATCGACGCCCGCGAACGGCTCGTCGAGCAGGATGAAGCTCGGATTCGTCGCGAGCGCGCGCGCGATTTCCACGCGCCGCCGTTCGCCGCCCGACAGCGAAAGCGCCGGATTGTCACGCAGATGCGCAATCTGGAGTTCGTCGAGCAACGCTTCCGCACGCTGTGCGATGACGTCCTTCGAAAGCCGCTTGCCCGACGCGTCCGTTTGCAACTCCAGCACCGCGCGGATGTTCTGCTCGACGGTCAGCTTCCTGAACACGGACGCTTCCTGCGGCAAATACGACAAGCCGAGATGCGCGCGTTGATGGATCGGCAGCAGGCTGATGGACTTGCCGTCGAGATCGATTTCGCCGGCATCGAGCGGCACCAGGCCGACGATCATGTAGAACGATGTCGTCTTGCCCGCGCCGTTCGGGCCGAGCAGTCCGACGACTTCACCGCTTTTCACGTCGAGCGACACGTCCTTGACCACCGTGCGCGAGCCGTAACGCTTCTTCAGATTGCGGACGACGAGCGAACTCGACTTGCCGTCCGGCTTGGCTTGAGGCGTGGCGGAGGCGTTCACTGCTGCGGCGTTCCTTGAATGGTGTTCGACGGTGCGAGGGTGGCGGGCGACCCGTTCAGCGGCGCGGCGCCGCCCGAGCGCGGAGCGAGCATCGCGCGCACGCGGCCGGACGGATTGCCGGGGCTCGCGACGTCCTTGCCCGCCGACGCGGTGTAGAAGTCCTTCTGGCCGTCATACGTGATGACGCTGCCGCGCACTTCGTCCTGAACCGTGGTCAGGCCTTGCAGGCGGCGCACGACCGCGCGCGTCGTGAGCTTGGTGAAGTCGTTCTTGCCGTCGTAGTCGATACGCACGGCGTTGCCTTCGATGTACTCGTTGACGTTGTCGCGCTTCTGGCGGAAATACGAAAGCGTGTTGCCGTTCGACGTGCCCGTCGCGTATTGATAGCCCTGCGGATCTTGCGTCACGTCGACGCGATCGGCCTTGATGATGATCGTGCCTTTCGTCGCGACGACGTGGCCGGTGAAGACGTTCTTCTGGTTGAGATCGTCGTAGGACATGTTGTCCGCTTCGATGTTGAGCGGCTTGTCGCGGTCGGCCTTTTCGGCGTGCGCGGCGGGCGCGAAGCCCGCGAGCGGCAGCGCGACGAACGCGGCGACGGCGGCGGACAGCGCGGCTCGCATCACCCGCTTGGCGCGGTCAGCGCGGCGCGCGAGCGTTGCGCGCACGGGGCCGCCATCGGGACGAGGGAAGCTTTGATTCATGCAGTCACAGTTCGGATGGAATGCCCGGGATCGCGTTACTTGGAAGCGCCGCCGTTGATATCCGAGGCGGCGATGGCGCCGCGCACGTTACCGAAGAGCTTCATTTCCCGGGTGACGTTGTTGTAGTTCATGCCGTTCGCGGTGATCACCGACGGACCGCGCTGAAGTTTAACCGGCTTTTCCGTTTCGATGACATCGTCGTTCACCAGCACGCGAAAATGCTGCGAATCCGCCTGCATCTGCGGATCGCCGAAACCGGCGGCGCGGAGAATGCGCGCATTGTCGTACAGATCGACGATGGATACGTCGCCGTTCACCGTGCCGCGCTCGGCGGTGGCCGTCACGGTCGGCTTCTGCGGCTGGAACATGCGCATGGCCGGCAGCGTCAGGTCGCTGTTTTCGTCGTCCTCGTAATGGAGCATCGATTTCGCCGTCAGGCGATATTGCGTGGTGCCGGTCGTATCGAGTTCGGAGACGGAAAAGTTGTCCGCGAAATAGTCGGGCGTGTGGCGCTTCGGCTGCTCCGGCGCCTCGGGCGCGGAAGGCAGCGTTGCCTGCAGCAGCCAGTAGGTGATGCCCGCGAGCGCCGCCATCGCGAGAAGCGGCACGAGCGAGGTCAGGCGTCGGGTTTGCGGCATCGCATCAGGCTCCGAGCGCGGCGGCGAGCGCCGCGTCGTAGCGGCCCTGCGCGCGCAGGATCGCGTCGCAGACTTCGCGCACCGCGCCGTGGCCGCCGCGCGCCGCCGCGACGAAATGCACGCGCTGGATGACTTCAGCATGCGCGTTCGCCGGCGCCGCCGCGAAGCCGCAGCGGCTCATCACGGCGAGATCGGGCCAGTCGTCGCCCATGTAGCCGGCTTCGGCCGCCGAAATGCCGGTCTTCGCGAGCAGTTCATCGAGCGCGACCGTCTTGTCTTCGACGCCCTGATACAGATGCGTGATGCCCAGTTCCTTCGCGCGCGCCGCGACGATGCCCGACTGCCGCCCGGTGATGATCGCCGTCTGCACGCCGATGCGCTCCAGTTGCTTGAGGCCGTAGCCGTCGAGCGAATTGAACGACTTCATCGTGTCGCCGTCGGCGGAGAAATAGAGGCTGCCGTCGGTGAAGACGCCGTCGATATCGAACGCCATGAGCCTGATGCGGCTCGCGCGCTCGGCGGCGGGGGAAGGCTTCTGCGCCATCAAATTACCTTCTTGGAGAAGAGGTCGTGCATGTTCAGTGCGCCGATCAGCGTCGCGTCGGCGTCGACGACCAGCATCTGATTGATGCGATAACGCTCCATCAGTTCCACGGCTTCGACGGCGAGATGATCCGGGCCGATGGTGCGCGGGTTGCGCGTCATCACGTCGGCGAGCTTGAGCGAACGGAAATCGCCGTCGCGTTGCAGGATGCGGCGCAGGTCGCCATCGGTGAAGATGCCTTCGACATGACGATTTTCGTTGACCACGGCCGTCATGCCCATGCGCTTGTCGGTGATCTGGAAGAGCGCATCCGATACGGTCGCGTCAAGCGGCACGACGGGCACTTCGTCGCCGACGCGCATCACGTCGCGCACATACGTCAGAAGCCGCCGGCCGAGCGCGCCGCCCGGATGCGAGCGCGCGAAGTCGTCGGGGCCGAAGCCGCGTGCGTCGAGCACGGCGACCGCGAGCGCGTCGCCGAGCGCCATCGCGGCGGTCGTGCTGGCCGTGGGCGCGAGGTTCATCGGGCACGCTTCCTTTTCGACGCGTGCGTTGAGATGCATGTCCGCCAGTTGCGCGAGGCTCGACTCCGGCCTTCCCGTAATGGCGATGAGTTTCGCGCCGAGGCGCTTGATGAGCGGCAAAATGGCGACGAGTTCTTCGGTTTCGCCCGAATTGGAGAGCGCGATGAAGATGTCGTCGGCGGTGACCATGCCGAGGTCGCCGTGGCTCGCTTCGGCCGGATGCACGAAGAATGCGGGCGTGCCCGTGCTGGCGAGCGTCGCGGCGAACTTGCGCGCGACGTGCCCCGACTTGCCGATGCCGGACACGACCACGCGTCCGCGGCAGCCGAGCAGCACTTCGACTGCGTTCGTGAAATCGTGGTCGAGAAGGTCTGAAAGCCCGCGAACAGCGTCGGCTTCGATCTGGATTACGTTGCGAGCCAGCGCCAGTGCCCGGTCGCCATTGATTTTCGCTATCATTCGCGGAGTATACCAAAGGCGTTTCTTCGCCGCGCCGCACGGAGCGTGGCGCGCGGCCTTCTCTCCGCCCCCCGCAACCCCTGGCGACAGGGGCTTTTCAAGACGCCGGATGCGCGACGCGCGCGCTTCGGAAAACTGACGAACGAGGACGCTGGACGGATGACCTCTCCGCTGGAATTGACGCTGCTGTTGCTGCTGTGTTCGGTGGCGGGCGTCGTGATATTTCGCTTCTTCAACCTGCCGCCCATGCTCGGCTATCTGGCGGTTGGGATCATCGTAGGTCCGCACGCCGCCGGTATCGCGCCCGATGCCGAGCAGGCCCAGCATCTCGCCGAATTCGGCGTGGTGTTCCTGATGTTCTCCATCGGACTCGAATTCTCGCTCGCCAAGTTGCGATCGATGCGGCGCATCGTTTTCGGACTCGGCGCGAGCCAGGTCGGCGCGACCATCGTGCTCGCGCTGCTGTTCGGTTGGATCGCGCATTTCTGGATGCCGATGTCGTGGCAGGCGAGCTTCGCGCTCGGCGGCGCGCTGTCCATGTCGTCGACGGCGATCGTGAGCAAGCTGCTCGCCGAGCGGCTGGAGCTGGAATCGGAGCACGGCCGCAACATCTTCGGCGTGCTGCTGTTCCAGGATCTCGCGGTCGTGCCGCTGCTCATCATCATCGCGGCGTTCGGCAACGGCAATTCGTCGCAGCTCGCGATGTGGCTCGGCATCGCGGCAGTGAAGATCGTCGTCGCGTTGACGGTGCTGCTTTTCATCGGCCAGAAGTTCATGACGCGCTGGTTCGATCTCGTTGCGCGCCGCCGCTCGCAAGAGCTTTTCATGCTGAACCTGCTGCTGGTCACGCTCGGCGCGGCGTTCATCACGGATAAATTCGGGCTGTCGCTCGCGCTCGGCGCGTTCATCGCGGGGATGCTGATCGCGGAAACGCCGTATCGGCATCAGGTGGAAGAGGACATCAAGCCGTTCCGCGACGTGCTGCTCGGCCTCTTTTTCGTGACGACCGGCATGCTGCTCAACCCGCGCGTGATCTGGGAGCATCCGTTCCTCGTGCTCGCGTTCTTCGTCGTGCCCATTCTGCTGAAAGCGGTCATCGTGACGGGGCTTGCGCGCGCGTTCGGCTCGCCGCCCGGCGTCGCGATGCGCACGGGCCTGGGTCTCGCGCAGGCGGGCGAATTCGGCTTCGTGCTGCTGAACCTGATTCTGGACTCGCATCTCGTCGATCCGACCATTCTCCAGGCGCTGCTTTCCGCGATGCTGCTTTCGATGCTCGCCGCGCCGTTCATCATTCAGAACGCGGACCGGATCGTGCTGCGGCTGTCGTCGACGGAATGGATGCTGCAATCGCTGCAAATGACGAAGATCGCGACGCAAAGCCTTAAGCAGAGCGGTCACGTGATCATTTGCGGTTATGGGCGCGCCGGGCAGAACCTCGCGCGCATGCTGGAGCAGGAAGGCATTTCGTACGTGGCGCTCGACCTCGACCCGGATCGCGTCGCGGCGGCGGCGGCGGCGGGCGAATCGGTCGTATTCGGCGATGCCGGGCGGCGCGAGTCGCTGCTCGCGGCGGGCCTGAATCGCGCGGCGACGATTGCGATCACGTACGCGAACACGCCATCCGCGATGCGCGTGCTGCACAACATCCACGAACTCGCGCCGACGCTGCCCGTAATCGTGCGCACCGTCGACGACGCCGATCTCGAAAAGCTGACGGCGGCGGGCGCGACGGAAGTGATTCCGGAGATCGTCGAAGGCAGTCTGATGCTCGCGTCGCACACGCTCGTGCTGATGGGCGTGCCGATGCGCCGCGTGGTGCGCCGTGTCGAAGAAATGCGCGACGCGCGTTACAGCCTGCTGCGCGGCTACTTCCACGGCGCCGACGACGTCGACGACGACGATGGCCACGAGCAGGTGCGGCTACAATCCGTACCCATCGACGAAAAATCGGACGCCGTCGGCCACTCGCTCGACGATCTCGGGCTCGTCGGCAATGGTGTCGAGGTGACCGCGATCCGGCGTCACGGCATCCGGGGCGTCGAACCGGACCCCGAAACGAAGTTGCGCGCACACGATATCGTCGTGCTGCGCGGGCTGCCCGAAGTGCTGGCGCAGGCCGAGGAACGGCTCTCGCGCAATCGCCGGGCGGCGTAATCTCCACTTGATCCAGGCGGCGCGCGGCCTCACAGCGCGGGTTTCACGGAGAAGTCATGTCCCATATCTCTTCGAGCGCCTCGTCCGATGCCGCTCGCTTCATCAAGGAACGCGTGCGCACGGTCGAGGACTGGCCGCAGCCCGGCGTGCAGTTTCGCGATATCACGCCCGTGCTGCAGGACCGCCGCGCGTTGCGCACGCTGATCGATCTTTTCGTGCAGCGTTACATCGACGCGAACGTGAATGTGATCGCCGGCATGGATGCGCGCGGTTTCATCATCGGGCCGATTCTCGCGTACGAACTGAGCCTCGGCTTCGTGCCGATTCGCAAGAAGGGCAAGCTGCCGTACAGGACGCTCTCGCAGTCGTATGAACTGGAGTACGGCAGCGCGACCGTCGAGATCCACGAGGATGCGTGCCAGCCCGGCGATCGCGTCGTGATCGTCGATGACCTCGTCGCGACCGGCGGCACGATGATGGCGGGCAAGATCCTGCTGGAGCGGCTCGGCGCGGAAGTCGTCGAGGCCGCGGCGATCATCGATCTTCCCGATCTCGGCGGTTCGAAACTGCTGCGCGACGGCGGCCTGCCGCTCTTTACCGTATGTGAATTCGCCGGACACTGACATGCCGAACTTCCTGCTTTTCCTCGCGACATCGATCGCGATCACCCTCGCGCCCGGCCCCGACAATCTGCAAGTGCTCGCGCGCGGCATTTCACAAGGACGCCTCGCGGGCGTCGTCGCCGCGCTCGGCTTCGCGTGCGGCGTGATCTTCCATACGACGCTCGCCGCGCTCGGCGTCGCCGCGTTGCTGCGTTCGTCGCCGCTCGCGTTTCAGGCCGTGAAACTCGCGGGCGCGGCGTATCTCGTGTGGATCGGCATCAAGGCGCTCCGCAGCCACGGACTCGCGACCGCGCACGAACGTCCGCGCCAGCCGCTTTCGACGGTGTTTCGCCAGAGCGTGATCGGCAATCTGCTGAATCCGAAAGTCACGCTGTTCTTCATCGTGTTCCTGCCGCAGTTCGTCGATCCGCACGGCGCGCAAAGCGTCATGCTGCAAATGTTCGAACTCGGTGCCGTGTTCATGTTGCAGACGGTCGTCGTGTTTTCGATGTTCGGCTTCGGCGCGGGCATGATCGGCGCGTGGCTGAAGCGCCGTCCGCGCGTCGGCGTGTGGCTGGATCGGCTCGCGGGCGTGACGTTCATCGCGCTGGGGCTTCGCGTCGCGTTCAAGGATTGACGCATGACGTTGCCCGCGATCATCGCCGCCCGCCGCTTCGACGCTTGCGCGCACGCGCCGTTTTTTATCGGCGATGAACGCGTCGGCTGGATTCGCAAGACGGATGTCGCGTTGCTCGCGCGCTGGCCGGACGTCTTCGATATCGGCGCGGATGCCGTGCAGCTACGCCGCTCGCTCGACACGGTCGATGCGCGCACGGCCGCGCTCGCGGCGGTCATCGGCGCGCTTCATGCCGACGGGAAAATCCCCGGCTGGCGCGACGAAATCTACGCGATCCGCAATCACTTCGACGCCGCGCCGCTTGCGTTCATCGAGCGCGCGGCTTCGCGTTTCTTCGGCACGATGACCTACGCGGTGCATCTGAACGGCATCGTAAAATATCGAGATAGCGCGCCGCAGTTGTGGATCGCGCGCCGCAGCGAAACGAAGGCGACCGATCCCGGCATGCTCGACAACGTCGTGGCGGGCGGCATCGGCTGGGGAATGGGCATCGAGCCGACGCTCGTGAAGGAATGCTGGGAAGAGGCGGGCATGCGCGCAGAACTGGCGTCGACGGCCACGCCGGGCGGCATCTTCCATGTGCTGCAATCCATTCCCGAAGGCACGCAGGCCGAGCAGCTCTTCGTCTTTGACGTGCTATTGCCCGAAGACTTCGTGCCGCGCAATCAGGACGGCGAAGTCGGCGAGCACCGCCTCGCGCGCATCGACGAGGTCGCGCGCTGGATCGAAGAGGGCGAGCTTACCGTCGACGCGAGCCTGGCCACGCTCGATTGCCTGCTGCGCCATCGATGGATCGACGAGGACGCGTGCCAAGGAATCGCCGCGCTCCGTGCGCCGCCGCAGCACTGAACAAATGAATAAGCAAGGAGTGACCGGTTCATGTCGACCGAACATAGTTTCATCCTGAAGTTGTCGTGCCCGGACCGTCCGGGAATCGTGCATGCCGTGTCCGGTTTCCTGTTTGATCTCGGCGCGAACATTCTCGATTCCGCGCAGTTCGGCGACAGCCGCACCGGCGAGTTCTTCATGCGGGTGCATTTTCAGGAAGTGGGCGGCGATCCGGGCCTCGACGCGCTGCGCCGCTCGTTCGCCGCGCTCGCCGATGAATTCGGCATGCAGTGGGAATTGCACGACGCATCGGTGAAGCCGCGCGTGGTCATCATGGTGTCGAAGATCGGCCATTGCCTGAACGATCTGCTGTTCCGCTATCGCACCGGCCAGTTACCGATCGAGATTCCGGCGATCGTGTCGAATCACAAGGATTTTTATCAGCTCGCCGCGAGTTACGACATTCCGTTCCATCATTTGCCGCTCATGAACGCGACGCCGGAAGGCAAGGCCGCGCAGGAAGCGCGCGTGATGGAAATCATCGATCAGCACGAGACCGATCTCGTCGTGCTCGCGCGCTACATGCAGATTCTGTCGCCCGAGATGTGCGACAAGCTCGCCGGCCGCGCGATCAACATCCATCATTCGTTCCTGCCGAGCTTCAAGGGCGCGAAGCCGTACTACCAGGCGTTCGATCGCGGCGTGAAGCTGATCGGCGCGACCGCGCATTACGTGACGACGGATCTCGACGAAGGTCCGATCATCGAGCAGGAAGTGGAGCGCGTGGACCACAGCATGACGCCGGATCAACTGACGGCCATCGGCCGCGATGTCGAATGCGTGACGCTCGCGCGCGCGGTGAAGTGGCACGTGGAGCATCGCGTCGTGCTGAACGGAAGCAAGACGGTCGTGTTTCGCTAAAGCGCCCGTCGCCGCATCGCTTCAAAAGAAAACCCGCTGGTTTCGCAAGCCAGCGGGTTTTGTTTTTGGCGCGGGTCAACGCTCACACGAGCCGCAAGTAGATCAGCTCGCGCTTGATATACGCATAGAAAATGGGCGCGGCGATCACGCCCGGCAGGCCGAATGCGGCTTCCATGGCGAGCATCGCGAGCAGCAGTTCCCACGCGCGCGCCTCGATTTGTCCGCCGATGATCCGCGCGTTCAGGAAATATTCGAGCTTGTGGATGACGATGAGAAACCCGAGCGACGCGACCGCCGTGCCGAACGACACCGAAAGCGAGATGCCGACGATGATCGTGTTCGAAATGAGATTGCCGATCACCGGCAGCAAGCCGACGATGAATGTGATCAGCACGAGCGTTTTCGAGAGCGGCAGGCGTTCGTGGAAAATCGGCAGCGCGACCAGCAGATAGAGCGCGGTGAACATCGCGTTGATCGCGGAAATCTTGATCTGCGCGAACACGATGCGCCGGAACGCGTCCGAGAAGCGCGAGACGCGCGTGACGAGCGCCGTCGAAAGCGGCAGGCGATGCGTGTGCTTCGGCACGCCCACCGCGATGATCGCGCCGATGATCATGCCGATCAGAATATGCCCGAAGCCGCGCGCCATCTCGCGTCCGCCTTGCTGAAGCTGCTCGGCGTGCCTGTGCATGAGCTCGGCGGCGCGTTCCTTCATCTGGCCGGCATCGACCGGAAGGTAACTCGCGATCCAGTCCGGCACGCGCAGCCGCGCATGCGACGTGATCGTCATCAGTTGATCCAGCAGCTTTTGCATGCTGGGGACATCGCGTTCGAAATGCTCGATGGTCGCGACGGTCGCGCCCGTCAGCCCGCCGATGATGATCGCCGATATCAGCACGACGGAAATCAGCCGCGCGCCCTTGCTCATCACGTGACGCTCGATGACCGGCGCGATCATGTGAACGAGCTGGAACACGAGCATGCCCGCGAGCAGCGCGCCGAGCAGCTTCAGGTGCAGCACGAGGAACATCGCGAGGAACGCCACGATATAGCTGCCGATCTCCACCGCCGGGAGCTTGGGCATGCTCATGTCGCTCGTCAGCCTGACGGGGCGCGCGGGCAAGTCCCGTACGCGTCGCTCCTCGTTGGCCGCTTCGTTGCGCTTCGCCATGACTGCGTTCCCTTATCGCTGCTGGATGCTACGGTTGTACGTGCCGCGGCGCGCGGCTTTCCATGTGGTGCCGCGCGCCGCCGGCGTCACGCCGCCGATTTCGGACGCTGCAGCAAGGGCGCCAGATACCTGCCGGTAAAGCTCGCCTTCGACTTCGCGACCTGCTCCGGCGTCCCCTGCGCGATGATCTGCCCGCCGCCCGCGCCGCCTTCCGGACCGAGATCGATGACCCAGTCGGCGGTTTTGATCACGTCGAGATTATGCTCGATGATGACCACGGTGTTGCCCTGATCGCGCAGCCGGTGAATCACTTCGAGCAAGAGCGCGATGTCGTGGAAGTGCAGGCCGGTCGTCGGTTCGTCGAGGATATAGAGCGTCCGACCGGTATCGCGCTTGCTCAGTTCCAGCGAGAGCTTGACGCGCTGCGCCTCGCCGCCCGAAAGCGTCGTCGCAGACTGCCCGAGCCGGATATAGCCGAGACCGACATCGAGCAGCGTCTTCAGCTTGCGCGCGACCACCGGCACGGGCTTGAAGAACTCGTGCGCGGCTTCGACCGTCAGATCGAGCACCTCGCTGATGTTCTTGCCCTTGTACTGGATGTCCAGCGTCTCGCGGTTGTAGCGCTTCCCGTGGCATACGTCGCAAGGAACGTACACGTCCGGCAGGAAGTGCATCTCGACCTTCAGCACGCCGTCGCCCTGACAGGCTTCGCAGCGTCCGCCCTTCACGTTGAACGAGAACCGGCCCGCCTCGTAACCGCGCTCCTTCGCGGCGGGCACGCCGGCGAACAGTTCGCGGATGGGCGTGAACAGGCCCGTGTACGTGGCCGGATTCGAGCGCGGCGTGCGGCCGATCGGCGATTGATCGACGGCGATCACCTTGTCGAAGTGCTCCAGGCCTTCGATCGATTCATACGGCGCCGGCTCCGTCGACGAGCCATACAAATGCTGCGCGACCGCGTGCTGCAGCGTGTCGTTGATGAGCGTCGACTTGCCCGAGCCGGAAACGCCGGTCACGCAGGTCAACAGTCCGACGGGCAGATCGAGCGTCACGCGCTTCAGATTGTTGCCGTGCGCCTCGACGATACGCAGCCGCCGCTCGTCCGGCGCGTTGCGCTTTTCCGGATAACTGATCGTGCGTTTGCCCGACAGATATTGCCCGGTGATCGAGTTCGGGTCTTTCTGTACCTGAGTGGGCGTGCCCTGAGCGACGATCACGCCGCCGTGCTCGCCCGCGCCCGGCCCCATATCGACCACATAATCCGCCATGCGAATCATGTCCTCGTCGTGCTCGACGACGATCACCGAATTGCCGATATCGCGCAGATGCTTGAGCGTGTCGATCAGGCGGTCGTTGTCGCGCTGATGCAGGCCGATCGACGGTTCGTCGAGCACGTACATCACGCCGGTCAGCCCCGAGCCGATCTGCGATGCGAGCCGGATGCGCTGCGCCTCGCCGCCCGAAAGCGTTTCGGCGCTGCGTTCCAGCGACAGGTAATCCAGCCCGACGTTATTCAGGAACGACAGCCGCGCGACGATTTCCTTCACGACCTTGTCGGCGATTTCGGCTTTCGCGCCTTCGAGCCGCAGCGTCTGGAAATAGCCGAGCGTGTCGCGCAGCGGCCAGCCGCTGACTTCGTAAATGCCGCGGGCATGATCGCCCACGCCGACTTTCACGAAGCGCGCTTCACGGCGCAAACGCGTGCCGTCGCAGGTCGGGCATGGCTGATTGTTCTGATATTTCGCGAGTTCTTCACGCACGGCGGCGGAATCCGTCTCGCGGTAACGCCGCTCCAGATTCGGAATGATGCCTTCGAACGCATGCTCGCGGACCGACGCCCGCCCGCGCTCGTTGATGTACGAGAACGGAATCGACTGCTTGCCCGAGCCGTACAGCAGCGTCTTGCGCACCTTTTCCGGCAAGTCCTCGAACGGCGCTTCGATATCGAAGTCGTAGAACGCCGCGAGGCTTTGCAGCATCTGGAAGTAAAACTGATTGCGCCGGTCCCAGCCCTTGACCGCGCCTGCCGCCAGCGAAAGCGACGGATGCGCGACCACGCGCTTCGGATCGAAGAACGTGATCTGGCCGAGGCCGTCGCATTCGGGGCACGCGCCCATCGGATTGTTGAACGAGAAAAGACGCGGTTCCAGTTCGGGCAGCGAGTACGAGCAGATCGGGCACGCGAACTTCGAGCTGAAGAGCTTCTCGTGGTCCGTGTCCATTTCGAGCGCGATCGCGCGGCCATCGGCCAGGCGCAGCGCCGTTTCGAACGATTCCGCGAGCCGCTGCTTCATGTCCGGTCGCACTTTCAGGCGGTCGATCACGACGTCGATCGTGTGCTTGTCGTTCTTCTTGAGCTTCGGCAGCGTATCGACTTCATAGATTTTCGCGACGCCTTCGTTCGCCGTGCCGCCGCCCGAACGGATGCGAAAGCGGATGAAACCCTGCGCCTGCATTTCCTCGAAGAGTTCCGCGTGCTCGCCCTTGCGGTCGGCGACCACGGGCGCGAGGATCATCAGCTTGGTTTCTTCGGGCAGCGCGAGCGCGGCGTCGACCATTTGCGAGACGCTTTGCGCTTCGAGCGGAATCAGATGGTCGGGACAATACGGCGTGCCGACGCGCGCGAACAGGAGACGCAGATAATCGTGAATCTCGGTGACCGTGCCGACCGTCGAGCGCGGATTGTGCGACGTCGCCTTCTGCTCGATCGAAATGGCCGGCGACAGCCCTTCGATCAGATCGACATCCGGCTTTTCCATCAGTTGCAGGAATTGCCGGGCATAAGCCGAGAGACTTTCGACGTAGCGGCGCTGGCCTTCGGCGTAAAGCGTATCGAACGCGAGCGACGACTTGCCCGACCCGGACAACCCCGTAATCACGATCAGCTTGTGACGCGGCAAGTCGAGACTGACGTTCTTCAAATTGTGGGTGCGAGCCCCACGAATGCGAATTTCTTCCACGAGTTTGTTCCGGCGGGGAGCGGGAAAGGAGTAGGGCCAAACCTGCTACTATAACGACTTTTGCAGGGTGCGGCGCCCGCGCGCCGGGTTCCGCGGACGGGCGCCTGAGAGCAGGCGCGCCTCGAGCCGTCCGTCTCATATAGTGCCGTTTCGAGCAAGAACAAGCCGGCCGCGCCTGGCGTCCAACAGGCCGGGCGAGACGCGACCCTCATCCATTTCCCGTTTCTGATGTCCAATCCGTCTGCCACGTCCTCACGTCTCTCCGCGCCGGAGTTGCGCGCGACCGTGTCGCTCGCTGCCATCTTCGCGCTGCGCATGCTCGGCCTGTTCATGATCATGCCGGTGTTTTCCATCTACGCGAAAACGATTCCCGGCGGCGACAACGTGCTGCTCGTCGGCATTGCGCTCGGCGCGTACGGCGTCACGCAGTCGATGCTCTATATCTTCTACGGCTGGATCTCCGACAAGCTCGGGCGCAAGCCGGTGATCGCGTTCGGGCTGCTGGTCTTCGCGCTCGGCAGCTTCGTCGCGGCGATCGGGCACTCGATGGCGTGGATCATCGCCGGGCGCGTGATTCAGGGGATGGGCGCGGTGTCGTCGGCGGTGATCGCGTTCATCGCGGACCTGACGCACGAGGAAAATCGCACGAAAGCCATGGCGATGGTCGGCGGCAGCATCGGCGTGTCGTTCGCTGTGGCGATCGTCGGCGCGCCGATCGTGTTCCACTGGGTCGGCATGAGCGGGCTTTTCACGGTGATCGGCGTGCTGTCGATCGTCGCGGTCGGCGTGGTGCTGTGGATCGTCCCCGATCCGCCGATGCATCCGGTCCATGTCAAGGCGCCGTTCGCCGAAGTGCTGCACAACGTCGAATTGCTGCGTCTGAACTTCGGCGTGCTCGTGCTGCACGCGACGCAAACCGCGCTCTTTCTCGTCGTGCCGCGCATTCTGGAGGCGGGCGGGCTGCCGGTCGCGTCGCACTGGAAAATCTATCTGCCGGTCATGGCGCTCGCTTTCGTCATGATGGTCCCCGCCATCATCGCCGCCGAGAAGCGCGGGAAGATGAAAGCGGTCATGCTCGGTGCAATCTGGCTTATCCTGATCGGACAGTTGTTATTGGGCGCCGCTCCCCATACGCTATGGTCCGTGGCTGCGATTCTTTTCGTGTATTTCCTGGGCTTCAACGTGCTGGAGGCGTCGCAGCCGTCGCTGGTGTCGAAGCTCGCGCCGGGCACGCGAAAGGGCGCGGCGGCGGGCGTATACAACACGACGCAATCCATCGGGCTCGCGCTCGGCGGGGTTATCGGCGGCTGGCTTCTGAAGGTGGACGGACCGAGCGCGGTGTTTTTCTCGTGTTCGGCGCTGGTGCTGGCCTGGCTCGTCGTGGCGGCGTGGATGAAACCGCCGCCGCGCAAAGCCGGACGTGCGGCTTGACGGGACTTTCAATCATTCGAATTTGAGTCAGCGCGGTACTTTTCGAGCTTTCCCTGATGGAAAGCCAGTTCGAAAAGCGCCGTACAGCTGACAGTAGGCAAGGATCAAACCGGAGAAATCATGGCATCTGTCAACAAGGTCATTCTCGTAGGCAATCTGGGCGCGGACCCGGAAACGCGCTACCTCCCGAGCGGCGACGCCGTGGCGAACATTCGCCTGGCAACGACCGACCGCTACAAGGACAAAGCGTCCGGCGAAATGAAGGAACTCACGGAGTGGCATCGTGTTTCCTTCTTCGGGCGGCTTGCGGAGATCGTCAACGAATACCTGAAGAAGGGCTCGTCGGTTTATATCGAGGGACGCATTCGCACGCGCAAGTGGACCGACCAGTCGGGGCAGGAGCGTTATTCGACTGAAATCGTCGCGGACCAGATGCAGATGCTGGGCGGGCGCGGCGGTGCGGGTTCCGGCGACGATGGCGGCTACAGCCGCAGCGCACCGATGGATCGCTCGGGCGGCGGCGGACGCGCGCCTGCGGGCGGTGGCCGTTCGAGCGGCGGTGGCGCGGGTAGCGCGGGCGGCGGTTCGAGCCGTCCGAGCGCGCCGGCAGGCGGCGGTTTCGACGACATGGACGACGATATCCCGTTCTGAAGCAGACATTTGCTTGGACTTAGAAATGGGTCTCCGGTCATTGGCTGGAGGCCCATTTTTTTAAATCTCGCGTTAATCGCCGTTGAGAATTTTCTGTTGCGCCGAAATATGCTGCTATTTGGCAGTCAATCAATTTAGTTCTAATCGGACTTGTCCTATGGTCGCGGTTTTTTTTACGTCATACTTTTCATTGGTTAATCGGGTCCAGCGCAAACGATTTATTTGCCTAGAGTCATGTGAAATCCAGTGAGGCAAATATTCTTTGCAATGTTATTGGCAGCAGATTGGCGTTTCCCCTTCCGGCGAATGGCTAATGCGAACCGTCTGAATTAATTAGGCTTTCGCTGTCGGTCTCGCCGCGAGATAATCGCCCAAATATCACATATAGCCGGGGGTCATTTGAAGCTTCGCGTAGTATTGGCTGACGACCATCCCTTCGTACTGCTTGGGATGAAGGCGCTGTTTGACGCCGATGATGGACTGGATGTGGTCGGCGAAGCGACGAACGCAAGCACCTTGCTCGTTCAGCTCGCGAAGACGCCTTGTGACGTGCTGGTCACCGATTTCGCCATGCCCGAACCTGGGCTGAGCGCCAACGACGGCTTGCGGCTCATTCGAAAGGTCAGGCAGGACTGGCCGGACGTCGGCATCGTGGTTCTGACGAGCGTGAGCAATGTCGCGATTCTGCGCTCCATCTTGAACGCGGGCGCGATGAGTCTCGTCAACAAGGCCGAACCCATCGAACTCGTTCCCGGCGCTGTGCGCCATACGAGCGTCGGGCGCCGGTATGTCAGCGCGTCTTTCGTTGCGGCCCTTGCTGAAGCAGGCACCGAGGCGGACTTTTCACCCGAGCCGCCGCGCCTTTCGCCAAGGGAACTCGAAGTGGTGACGCTGTTCGCAAAGGGCCGATCGATCACCGAGATCGCCAAGGAGCTCGAGCGCGACGTGCGCACCATCAGTCGTCAGAAGCGCGACGCGATGAATAAGCTCGGTGTACGAAACGATCCTGGTTTGTTTGCGTTTGTAAGGGCTCAGGGACTCGGCTGAATCTCCGGGTGCGTCATTTTGATTTAGGATGCATCTTATGTCTTTTGAGGTTTCAATATCCGATGCTTGTGACTCGGGATCTAGATCAGATTTGAGTTTGCACAACGCGCCGGGGTATGAATCGATGGTATCGGGGAACGGAAGCCAAGCCTTCTCGCACAGAAACATAACGCGATTGGCGATAGCGGACGACCATCCGCTCGTTATTCTTGCAATCGAACGGCTCGCCGCTAATTTTCCGAATGTGGAAGTGGTCAGCCGAAGCGCGGATTCCACGCAACTGGAAGACTCGCTTGTCCGCAACGAATGCGATGTCGCCATCATCGATTTTTACATGCCGGGCGGCCGCTACGGCGACGGCGTCGAACTGATCCAACATATCGCGGCCTGCCATCCCGGGGTCCGCATCGTGGTGTTGTCGCGTGCCGATAACGCCGCGCTCGTCAAACAGGCGCTCGAAGCCGGCGCGCACGCTTTCCTCAGCAAGGAAGACCGGCTCGACCTGTTGTACGTGGCCATCGTCTCGGCCATCGCGAACGAAACTTATCTCGGACCCGCCATTCGCCGCACGCTCGCCGAGGCCAACGTCGAAAGCCGCGCGCGCTTCATCCGGCAGCGTCTCACGGGCCGCGAGCTGGAAGTCATCGAGCGCTATGCGCGCGGCGCGAACGTCACCGAAATCGCGAAGGAACTGAGCCGCAGCGTAAAGACAATCAGCGCGCAGAAATGCGCCGCGATGAGAAAGCTTGAACTGTCCACGGACGCGGACTTGTATCGCTTTATCGCAGACAGCGATTTGAGTTGAAGGAGGAAATGTAATCAGGCATACCAGCCTTCGGGAGGCGGCAGGCAAAAACGAGGTTCGGACTTCCTCGGTAATAAAGATAAATCAATAAGAATATGCAAATAAAAGCAGCACTCAGGGCCATCGTTGCGGACGATCATTCCGCAGTAGTAAAAGGAATCAAGACGTTTCTGGAACGAGACGGCACAATCGAAGTTGTCGCCACTGCCGAAAACACACTTCAATTGGCCGAAGCGCTTCACTCGTCGCCATGCGATTATGTGTTCACGGACATCGGAATGTGCGGCATGGATGGCGAGAGCAATTCCATCGCCTTTCTCAGACGTTTATCTCGGCAGGAAAAGCGCCCCAAAGTGATCGTCGTGACGATGATCGCCCACAGCCGCATGCTCGCGGGACTGCTCCAGCTAGGAATCGATGCGATCATCGACAAGCGCGATTCCCTCGAATCCCTTTTCGAAGCGATTTCCGTCACCCGGAACGGCGGCCGCTTCCTGTCGCCATCGGCTGCGGAAGCCGTGAGCGGTCTCCCGAATAACACGCCCGCGCGCGCCGGCGTGCTCAGCAGGCGGGAATGGGAGGTGTTCCGGCTCTACGCGAGCGGCCTTCTGATCCGCGACATCGCCAAACGCTTCGGCCGAAGCAGCAAAACCATCGCCACACAGAAACGCAGCGGCATGCGCAAGCTAGGCCTCGAAACGGAGGCCGAACTCATCGAATATCTGCGGCAAGTCGGCCTTGTCTGAACGCGTTGAATGCCTACTTTTCAGCGTAACTTAAGACGTATTTGAGACGTCTCCGATTTTCCTAGCCTATACGGACGGTCAGACTCCCAAGGTTACCGTCGGGACGATTCTCGACGGTCCGCCGTGACCGCACATGCCGCGCCGAGCCGACAAATCTCGCCGGCGCATTTGCCTGCGCCGGTCATTCTGCCGAGAGAGTCGAATTGAAATCGTTGCTGACGCGCTGCTGGTTCCTGCCTTGTGTTCTTCTGCCTCTGGTGTGCTTTGCAGTGACGGCCCATGCCGAGACGCCGGATAGCCATTGGACCATCGGCGCGCTTCGCTTGCTGCCCGCGCTCATCGGCGTGGCCGCTATTCTCGGCGTGACGCTGCGCGCCTACGTTCTTCTGCAGCGCGAAGTGAAGCGGCGCATCGTGACCGAACAGCGTCTCGCGACCCAGCTCAGCTTTCAGCAAACGATGATGGAAGTGGTGCCGTATCCGCTCGTCGCGAAGGATATGAACAATCGCTACATCGCGGTGAATCGCGCGTTCGAAGAGGTGCTCGGCGTGCGGCGCGAGCAGATCATCGGTCGGACGAGCCAGGAGGCCGCTCCGTGGGGCGAGCCGAATAGCCGCCGCCTGAACGATATCGCCGCGGCCACGCTCGAAACGGGCAAGCGGCACGAGGTCGAAGCGGAGTTTGTCGACAATCACGGCCGTCCCCGCTGTGGCCTCTTCTGGACCGGTGCGTTCGCCGCGTCCAATGGCGAGCGCGCGGGCGTCGTGGGAACGATGATCGACATCACCGATATCCGCGACGCCGAATTGCGCGCGCGCCGCACCGAGCAGCGGCTCCATGACGTCACGCGCTCCTTGCCGGCGGTCGTGTTCCAGTTGCGTCGCGCAGGCAACGGGCGATACAGCCTTCCCTACCTCAATGGCGATACCCGGCAACTGCTCGGCCTCGATCTCGCCGCGTTCGCCGACGAACCGATCAACGTTCTGAGTCACGTCGATGCCGGCGACAGCATGCGCCTGCTCGCGGAAATCGAAGCATCGTCGCGCACGCTCGAACCGGTGCATACCGAATTTCGCGCCACCGTGAACGGCGTGACGCGCTGGATCCGCGCCGATCTCGTCGCGCATCGGGAGGAGGCGGGCGCGGTCGTCTGGAGCGGCTATTGGGCCGACGCGACCGTCGACCATGCGCGGGCCGAAGAACTGGCGCGCGCGCGGGACGCGGCAGAAGCGGCGTCGCGCGCAAAGGACGAGTTCCTCGCCATGATGAGCCACGAAATACGCACGCCGATGAACGGCGTGCTCGGCCTCGTCGAGGTGTTCGAAAACACGCCGCTGAATCCGGATCAGTCGCAGATGCTCGGCATGATCCAGGACTCGGCGAGCGCGCTGCTGCAGATTCTCGACGACCTGTTGGACTACACCAAGATCGAGGCGGGCCGCTTGACCATCGAATCGACACCGATAGACCTGCGCGAACTGGTCGACAACGCGGTCGGCCTGCTCGCCGGGCGCGCGCACGAAAAAGGCTTGCGCGTGCGCGTGGACGTGGCGCCCGAAGTCGCAGCCAGCCTGCGCGGCGACAGCGTGCGGCTGCGTCAGATTCTCTTCAATCTGATGAGCAACGCTATCAAGTTCACCATCAAGGGCGAGGTCTCGCTGCATGTGCGCGCGGTCGACGAGACTGCGTCCGGGCAAGTGATCGAAATGCGCGTGACGGATACGGGAATCGGCATCGATCCGGACGTGCAGGACAAGCTGTTCGAGCCGTTCGTGCAGGCGGAGACGTCGATCACGCGGCGCTTCGGCGGAACGGGCCTCGGGCTCACCATCTGCAACCGGCTCGTCGCGCTGATGGGCGGCACGCTCACGCTTCAAAGCGAAGTGAACGTCGGCACGTCGATGACGCTGCGGCTCACGATGCCCGTCGAAACGCAGCAATATCAGATGGAAGGCTTGCGCGGCAGGCGCGGCATCGTGGCGGTCGACGACGACGCCGTCGCGCAGGCGCTGACGAACTACGGCAAGGCGCTCGGCGTGGATCTGCAGCGCATCGCGCCGAACGATCCGCGTCTGCGTCTGCTCGATACGTTCGATGGCGTCGATCTCGTCTTCTTCAGCGATACGCGCAACGATGGCCTGCCGCTCGGCTCGCGGGTGATCCACGTGACGGAGAAGCCGAAGCCAACCGGCTATCGCATTCTCGACGGCGACATTCGCGTGAGCGTGAATCCGCTGTCGTGGCGCGGGCTCGGCGCGGCGTGCGTGGCTGCGCTGACGGGCATGCCGCAGGTCGCGGTGAACGCGACGCTCGGCCGGGAAGCGAAACTGGAGGCGCCCGGTCGCGACGACGCGCTGCGCAGCGGCCGGCTCGTGCTGGTCGCGGAAGATCATCCGGTGAATCAGGAGCTGATCCGGCATCAGCTTTCGCTGCTCGGCTTCGCGTGCGACGTCGTGCACGATGGCGTCGAGGCGCTCGCGGCTCTCGAAACCACACGCTACGGTTTCCTGATCACCGACTGTCACATGCCGAACATGACCGGCTACGAACTCGCGCGGCGCGTGCGGGCGAAGGAGAAGGGCACGTCGCGCCGATTGCCGATTCTCGCCATCACCGCGAGCACCTATTCGAGCGAACTGACGAAATGCCGCGAAGCCGGCATGGACGATTGCCTGATCAAGCCGACACGCCTTGCCACGCTGCGCGAACATTTGAACCGCTGGAAAGTGCCCCAACGGCCCGAGCACAGATGCGAAGCGCAACGGCACAGCCCGCTCGCGCTCACGAATGCCGACGCCGACGACGCGCTCGACATCGGCGGCATGGCGCAGCTATGGGGCAGCGAAAAGACGGTCAAGGCGTTGCTGGATGCGTTCGTCGTGTCTTTCAGCGACGACCTCAAGACGCTCGAGCAACTGCTGGAGCGCGGCACCACGGATCATTTGCGCGACTGGCATCATCGCGTGATGGGAGCGGTGAGCGTGCTGCAGTATCGGCCTTTGATCGAAGCGCTCGAAGCGTTCCGTCGCGATTTACCGCAAAAGAGCCTGGAAACGAGGCGGCGCGAAGGCCGCGCATTGATCGCGCGATGCACGCAACTGCTGGAGCGCATCGAGACGCAAGGCGCGTCGATTACGTGATGTCGGCGGGCGTGATCGCGCTTTGGTCGGATGACGCGACGAGGCACGCTTCGGCGGGCGAGCGATCGCGGAAATAAGCGAGCGCGAAGTCCACGAACGAGCGCGTCTTCGCGGATACGTGCCGGCGCCCCGGATAGACGATAGACACCTGTTTGTCGGCATCCTTGATCGTATGAGCCGGCAACAGGCGCACGAGCGCGCCGGCTTCGATGTCCTGCGCCACATAACTTTCCGGCAGCACGGCGATGCCCATGCCCGATACCGCCGCCTGGCGCAGCATCGGCGAACTGTTCACGGTATAAGCCGGATCGAGCAATACCTCCTCTTGCACGCCCGATGGCCCGACGAACGTCCACGTCGAGCCGTGAATATCCGTCGATGGCGCGAGAAAGTCGTGCTTTGCGAGCGCAGCGGGACGTGCAGGTGCGCCGCGCCGCTTCAGATATTCCGGCGATGCGACGAGCGCCGCCGCGACGTTGAACAACGGGCGATTGATCAGCGTGCCGCTACTGACGAGATGCGGCACGACGATGCCTGCATCGAAGCCTTCGTCGACGAGATCGACCGGACGATGCAGCAACGTGAGCCTCAGTTTCACGCTCGGATAGCGCTCACGAAAAGCGCGCAGCATGGGCGTCAGCTCCAGCAACGAAAACGACGCCGACGCAACGAGCTTGAGTGTTCCGGACGGATCGACGGAACTGTTCGCTACTGTCGCCTCGATTGTCTCGACCTGTTCGATCACCGCGCGACACCCATCGGCGTAGGCCTTGCCCGCTTCGGTCAACGATACGCTGCGCGTGGTGCGATTGAGCAGGCGAGTGTTCAGATGCGTCTCGAGCAGCGAGACATAGCGGGTGACGACTGCGTTGGAAAGATCGAGCGCCGCGGCGGCACGACCAAAAGATTCGGTTTCGGCGACTTTGAGAAAGACGCGCATCGCTTGGAGTTGATTCATGGACAGACAACTTCGAGCGATGGACAGGCGCTCGTTTCCTTGAGTTGAACGAGCGGAAAACACGCCGCTCTCGCGTGCGCGATGTTAGAGAGCTTTCGGGTACGGGTTAATCGGAGAACTCTGACTATTGCAGCGTGTGGTTATCAGGCCACTGTCGCATGTCCGCAACTAAGGGCGGAAAAGGCCGGCTTGGGCAACTTTCTAGTGCAGCGGTAAGTGCAAGCTGCCTAAGCGTTTACTCATATTGAAATTCGATTTTTTGAATTGTTCGAAAAGATTTTTGTGAGTTCCTGGGGTGGTGGCTGCAAAAAGGCCGGTCATACACTTTGGGCTGCCGAATATCGGTGAAAGGCATACGGCGGGGCTTCGATCCCGGACGTGTCGAGACGCCGCGAGCAACCCTATCGAGTCATATGACTCTTTCAAAGGAATACACATGAAAAAGACTCTGATTGTAGCGGCCATCGCCGCATCGTTCGCCACTGCCGCGAGCGCGCAGAGCAGCGTTACGCTGTACGGCCTGGTCGATGCCGGCTTCACGTTTGTGAACAATGTGCAGTCTCCGGAAGGCTCGGACCACTACAAGAACAGCTCGTGGAGCATGAGCGGCGGCAACGTCAACATGAGCCGTTGGGGCCTGCGTGGCGTGGAAGATCTGGGCGGCGGCATGAAGACCATCTTCGTGTTGGAGAATGGCTTCAACGTGTCGAACGGCGCGAGCGTGGATAGCCGCATGTTCGGCCGTCAGGCATATGTCGGTCTGTCGACGCAAGCCGGCACCGTGACGCTCGGTCGCCAGACGGACGCCGTTGCTGACTACCTCGGCCCGCTGAGCGCAACCGGCTCGTGGGGCGGCACGTACTTCGCGCATCCGGGCGATGTGGACAACCTGGACGGCAACTTCTTCCGCGTCAACAACGCCGTCAAGTTCGTGAGCGCGAACTATGCCGGTCTGTCGTTCGCAGGCGCCTACGCGTTCTCGAACGCCGCTGGCAGCTTCGCGGACAACCGTGCTTACAGCCTGGGTGCCGGCTACGCGAATGGCCCGTTCAAGGTCGGCGCAGCCTACACGCAAGCGAACGGCTTCAACTCGAACGCGAGCGGTGCAATCACGGAAAACGTTCCGGCAGCCAATTTGATCTCGCCGGATCAGCGTACCGAGCGTCTGCGCACGTTCGGCGCGGGCGGCAGCTTCTCGGCAGGCGCAATGACGTTCGGTCTGCTGTGGACGCAAACGCGTGAAGACAACAACTCGATCGAGAGCTACTCCGGCGTCGTCAACAACTACGAAGTCAACGGTCGCTATGCGCTGACGCCGGCGCTTTCGCTGGGCGCTGCGTACACGTACACGACTTCGAAGCTGAGCTTCAGCAACGGAGCGGATCGTGCGCGTTATCACCAGTTCGGTCTGCAGACGGACTACGCTCTGTCGAAGCGCACCGACATCTACGCTGAAGGCGTGGTGCAGATCGCTAGCAGCCCGGACAAGGGTGTCTATCCCGATGCAGGCATCAACGGCGCGCCGGGCGGCGTATCGTCGAGCAGCCGTCAGGTTCTCCTGACGACGGGTATCCGTCACCGCTTCTAAAGCGGGCTGAGCACTACGCAGTTGTAGTGAGCTAGCAAGGAAAGGGCGCCGCGAGGCGCCCTTTCTGCGTTTGTGGCCAGCGCCCGGCGCAAAAGGCGCGTCGTCTACGAATGCACTACCATGACGATGCAGCCGGCTCTCGCCCCACAGCCTGACGCGCGTCCCGGTTCGCTAGAAACGGAGAATCGAAAATGATCTCGACATGCAGACCACATGTCCGCTGGACCGCGGCCTTGATCTTCGCGCTCGTCGCGTCGGCTTCGGCTCGTGCCGATGTCGTCGCGCTGAAAGCGAACCTTCAGCCATCGAGCGAAGTTCCGCCGAGAGTCAGCAAGGGCCACGGCACGCTCGACGCCACCTTCGACACCGATTCCAGACAACTGACGTGGACCGCGACCTACGCCGACTTGTCCGGCCCGATCACGATGGCGCACTTCCACGGCCCCGCGCCGGTCGGCCAGAACGCCAAAGTGCAGGTGCCCGTCGACAAGCACTCGCTCGCCAGTCCGATGAAAGGCCAGGCGACGCTCACCGAGCAGCAGGTCACGGACCTCATGGCCGGCCAGTGGTACTTCAACATTCATACGCAAGAAAATCCGACTGGCGAGCTACGCGGCCAGGTGATGCCGTCGAATTGAGATGAGCTGGCAAAGCGCGCTTGCGTGCTGGGCGGTTCGGCGTCGCATGCGGCCGGAAACGGCGAAGCCCGTCATCGATGTCGATCGCGCCCGCGCGTACACCGCACGCCGGATCTGGTCGCCGGGCGTGCCGAAGGGCTGGCGTCTCGAAATTCGCGACAACGGCGAATGGCTGCGCACCGCCGCGCCGCGCTGCACGATCCTCTACCTGCACGGCGGCGGCTACTATTTTTGCTCGCCGCGCAGCCATCGTGCGATCAGCTTCGGTCTTGCCCAAGGCGCGCACGCCGATGTCTTCTCGCTCGATTACCGGCTCGCGCCCGAACATCGCTTCCCGGCTGCGGTCGATGACGCCGTCGCTGCCTATCGCGCGTTGCTCTCGGATGGCGTCGCGCCGCGATCGATTGTCCTTGCCGGCGATTCCGCAGGCGGCGGCCTCGCGCTCGCGACGCTCCTCGCGCTCCGCGATGCCGCCGACGCGCTGCCTGCCGGGGCCGTGCTCTTTTCGCCGTGGACGGATCTGACGTGCAGCGGCGCATCGATGCAGACGAACGAAGGCCGCGATCCCATGTTCCACGCGGCTGTTTTCCCGAAAGTCGCGTCGCAATATCTCGGCGATGCCGACGCCGCGCATCCTTACGCATCGCCGTTTTTCGGCCGCTTCGAAGGCTTGCCGCCGCTGCTGATTCAGGCCGCCGACACCGAACTCTTGCTCGACGACTCCACTCGCGTCGCCGATAAAGCGCGGGCAGCGGGCGTCTGCGTCGATCTGCAAATCTGGCGCGGCGTGCCGCACATCTTCCAGATCTGGGCGCCGTTCATGCCCGAAGCGCGGCACGCGCTGACACGCGCCGCGCAATTCATCGACGACATCGCGTCGAAACCGGCGCGAACTCAACGCCCGCCCATCACCTCGATCGTCTGATACGCGCGCTCGACCGCCGCCGTCCCGTACTGCCGCTCCAGCCGACGCACGGTGAAGTGTCCGTGCGCCATCTGCTGGAAATGGTCGATGAACACGGTGTTGACCATCGCGCCGAGCACCGCGCCGATCGCCGGAACCGATTTCGCGGCCACCTGCTCGCTGACCTGCACCGAGAACCGCGACGCGATCGTCTGCAGGAACTTGAGCAGCGCCGTCGATCCGTGGCCGGCGAGCCCCTTCGTCGTGATCTCGCTCGTCGCGCGCGATACCGACTGCGCGAGCGCCCCGCGCACGATGAAATAGCCGAGATCGGCGTTGTCGTCGTCACGGCGCGTGCCGCCCATGCCGAGCACCATCAAGCATTGCAGCTGCGTCTCCACGCGATGCACGTCCTCGCCCTCGCTGCGCGCGATATCGCAGATCGAGCGAAACATCAGCGTGGTCGTCACCGGAAGCTCGACCGGCAGCGCGAACAGCCCGAACGCGCCGCCCGCCGCGCCGGTCGTCGAGACGGCGAGCTTGTGCAGCAAATTGCTCGGCTTGTCGGGCGGCGGCGCGAGGAGCGATCCGGCGGACGCGCCCTTGCCGAGCGTCCGCAGCGCGATCTGCAGACATTTCTTGAGCGCGAGTTGCGTCGCTTCGTCGATTTTTTCCTGAGCCGCGCCGGGCAGACGGCCCATGAGCTTCTCGATCGGCGCGCCGATGACGCTCGCGAGCTTCATCGTCAGCGACGGGCTTTCGAGCGCTTCCTTGGCGCGGGAGAGGGCGGCGAAGTCCTCGGACGTGAGCGGTGAAGTGATGATCGGCGTCGGTTCCATGCGATGTTTCTTATATCGAAATGAGAAGTTGACCACGCAGCTTAGAGCGCAACCCCGTGCTATGATTCACTTTCCGTTGACTAGTCAACAATTGTACGTACAAAAGATGGCCGTTCATACAGCCGCGCATCATTCCAGCGGGCAGGTTCTGCCGTTCCGCGAATCGCTCATGGCGATGCTGGGCATTTCCTTCGTCACCATGCTCGTCGCGCTCGATCAGACGGTCGTCGGCACCGCGCTGCCGACCATCGTCGCCGAACTCAAGGGCTTCGATCTGTACGCGTGGGTCGCGACTTCCTATCTTCTGACATCCGTCATCACCGTGCCGATCTTCGGGCGGCTCGGCGATTATTACGGCCGCAAGCCGTTCGTGATCGCGTCGATCGTGGTGTTCACGGTCGCCTCCGTGCTGTGCGGACTCGCCAACAGCATGATGTTTCTCGTGCTCGCGCGCGGCTTGCAGGGCATCGGCGGGGGAATGCTGGTGGGCACAGCGTTCGCGTGCATCGCCGATCTTTTTCCTGACAACGTCGTGCGTCTGCGCTGGCAAGTGCTGATGAGCTCGGCGTTCGGCATTGCCAACGCGGTCGGGCCGTCGCTCGGCGGTTTTCTCACGCAATACACCGGCTGGCGCTCGGTTTTCTACGTCAACCTGCCGGTGGGCGTGTTGTCGCTGTTCTTCGTGTGGCGCTTTCTTCCGCATTTGCGGCATGTCGCGCATGAAGGAAAAATGCGGCTCGACTGGCCTGGCGCGGCGCTGATCGCGGTGGCGCTCGGTGCGCTGCAACTGTTCGTCGAATTGCTGCCGAAGCATGGGGTCAGCGTCGAAACGCTCGCGTTGCTGGCGGCGAGCGTGGTGGCGGCGTACGCGCTGTGGAAGTGGGAAATGCGTTGCAGCTACGCGATCCTGCCGATCGACATGTTCCGCAACCGGAGTCTCGCCGCGCTCTTCACGCTCGCGATCATGGGCGGCTTCACGATGTTCTCGCTGCTTTTCTACGCGCCGCTGCTGTTTCAGGGCGGATTCGGCATGTCGCCGAAAGACGCGGGCATGATGATCACGCCGCTCGTCGTGTTCATCACCATCGGAAGCATTCTGAACGGGCGCATCGTGACGCGGCTCGCGAACGCGAACCTGATGCTTTATGTCGGCTTCAGCCTGCTCGCCGTGGCGTGCCTCGGCGTGGTCGTCGCGAGTCACACGATGCCGCGCGCGCTGCTGCTCGTCTTCATGCTGCTCGGCGGCCTCGGTCTCGGCTTCGTGATGCCGAACCTCACCGTGTTCGCGCAGCAGACGGCGGGGCGCCAGCATCTCGGCATCGCGACGGCGCTGTTACAGTCGCTGCGCATGATCGGCGGGATGATCGGCACCGCGCTGACCGGCACGCTCGTGAGCCATCTGTATGCGAGCGGCGTCGGCCTTGCGCTGGAGAAGGACGGCGCGACGCGCTGGCTCGGCGATATGGCCGATCCGCAAATTCTCATCAACCATGAAGGCCAGCGGAGCGTGCTCGCGCAGTTGGCCGCCGCCGGCCACGACGGCGCGATGCTGCTCGAATCCGCGCGCGAGTCGCTCGTCGCGGCGATCCACATTGGTCTCGCGGTCGCGGCGGTGGTCGCGGTGCTGTCGGTGTGGCAATCGCGCCGCGTGCCGCCCGTGCGCTTGAAAGGCCCGCAGGAACCGGTCATTCTCGCCGAATGACGATTGAAGGAAGCACAAGCATGAACGAACAGGATCGCATCGCCGTGGTGCAACAGTTTGGACGGACGTATCGCGCGTTCATGTCGGCGTTCGAGTCGGCGGTTGGCCAGCCGATGCCGCGCTGGCGCATCCTGCTCGCGCTGCATGAGCACGCGGGCGTGGCGTCGCAGAAGATGCTGGTGGAGCGGCTGCGCGTCGATCCGGGCGCGCTGACGCGTCAACTGAAAACGCTGGAAGCGCTCGGCTGGGTCGTGCGCAGCGTCGATGCGCGTGACAATCGCGTATCGAACGTCGCGCTCACGCCGCAGGGCCGCGCGGCGACGGAAGAGAGCCTGCCGCGCCGCAGCGCTTTCCTGCACGACACGATGGCCGCGATGCCCGACGACGCCATCGAAGCGCTATCCGGCGCGCTTCACATGCTCGAAGCGCGCATTCAGGAAGTGGCCGCGAATCATGCGAACACCGCGATCAACGCGGCCACCGTCGACGACAAGGCTTAGAAGAACGTCTCGATCACTTCCGTCACGCGATATTTCGGATCCACGACGAGCACCTGACGCCACTTGTCGAACGTGAGACACGGGTGCGAGATGTCGAACGCGATCATGTCGCCGACCTTCACGTCGTCGCCCGGCTTGATGCGCAGATACGCGTGCTGATCCATCAGGCCGAACACCTCCCAGCCTTCGTCCGCCGACACATCGCGCGGCGCATCCGTGCCCGGCCGATAATGCTTCGCCGGTTCCGGCATGCCCGCATCGAACGCGGAGTCGCGCTTGCCGAGGCCGATGATCGCGCGATCCGGCTCCGGAATGGACTGCACGTAGGCCCACAATTGCAGCGCGGGCTTCAGGCCCTGGCCCATCTTCTTCGCGATCGGATTGCGCGCGAAGATCTCGTTCTGCGCTTTCTTGTAGATGCCGACGTCGTGCGTCAGATAGCAGCCGGGGCGCAGCACGACTTCGATCGCGTCGCTGTTCGCCTTCGCGAATTCGTCGGCGACGACGTCGTACCACGCCGATCCCGCGCCTGACAGAATCGCCGGCTTGCGCGCGATCTTGCCTTCGTCGCTCAGCTTGCGCGTGATGTCGACGGCGCTCTTCAGAAACTCGCGCACCTTCGATTCGTCCTGCAGCACGCCTTCGTACAGTTCCACGCCCGCAAGTTCGATCGTGCCCGGCCAGCGCGCGATGGCCGCGAGCACGGCTTCGCGCTGCGCATCGTCGCGCACGCCGGTGCGTCCGCCCGGCACGCCGAGTTCGATCAGCACGTTCAGCTTCTTGCGCACATCGGTGAAAAATGCGCCGAGCTGATCGACGCCATCGGCTGAATCCACTAAACAGAAAAACTCAAAGTCGGGATCGGTGAGCAACTCGGCGATCATGCCCATGTTGCGCTTGCCGACGAGCTGATTCGCCATCAACACGCGATGCACGCCGCCGCGATATGCCGCGCGCACCTGATGCGCCGTCGCGAGCGTGATGCCCCACGCGCCGGTATCGAGCTGGCGTCGAAAAAGTTGCGGCGCCATCGTGGTCTTGCCGTGCGGCGCGAGCTTCACGCCGTACTCGCCGACGAAATCCTGCATCCACTTCAGATTGTGTTCGATGCGCTCCGCGTACAGCACGGCGGCGGGCAGGCTCACGTCCTCTTCGAGCAGATTCCATTGGAGACGCGACGCGTCCTTCAACTGGATGCTCGTGCCCGGCACCATGCCGAGACCCTTGCCGAAGGGGTCGATCGTCGCGTTTTGATAGTTTGTAACTTTCATGTGCTGCTACTCCATCGTCCGTTTAGATGCACTTCTGCCGATGCTTAATGACGTCCTGGTTGACGGCACTATGGTACCCAAAGTAGCATCGGCGATGGAAATGTTATTTAGTAACACGCGTACAGCGTAAACCCGACTACACGATGAACGGCCCCGCCGATCCGCTCACTTTCGATATCGTCGCCCGCATTGCCGAGCGCGCGCCGGAGTTGCGCAGCGCCGAGCGCAAGGTCGCCGCGCTGATCCTCGACGATCTCACGGGCGCGTCGCGGGCGAGCATCGGCGCGCTTGCCGACAAGGCCGAAGTCAGCATCGCGACGGTCACGCGTTTCGCGAAAGCGGTCGGCTGCGCGGACGTGCGCGAACTGAAGCTGCGGCTCGCGCAGGCGGCGGCGGTCGGTCAGCGCTTTTTGAAACACGAGCCGGACGATGGCGACGCCGCCCCCGATTCGCTCGCCGCGCGCATTTTCGACGAAGTGCAGGCGACGCTCGCGCAGAACCAGGGCGCGCTGCGCGCCGCGCCGATCGCGCAGGCCGCCGACGCGCTCGCGGCGGCGTCGATGATCTACGTGTTCGGCATGGGCGGCGGTTCGACCGCGCTCGCCGACGAAATGCGCTTCCGGCTCGTGCGGCTCGGCCGCCCGGTGGCGTCGTATCAGGACGGGCTGCTGCAGCGCATGGTGGCGGCCACGCTCTCGAAGGAGCAGGTCGTCGTCGCGCTTTCCGTGACCGGGCAGACGCCGGAAATGGTCGAAAGCTGCCGGCTCGCGCGCGAGTACGGTGCGCGCGTCATCGCGTTGACCGCGCCGGCATCGCCGCTCGGCGCGCTCGCGGACTGGCTGATTCCGGTCATCGCGATCGAAACGGATTTCATCTACAAGCCGTCGTCGTCGCGCTACGCGATGATGATGGCGCTCGATCTGCTCGTCACCGAACTGGCCGTCAAACAGGCCGACCGCAGCCGCGAACTGCTGCGCCGCATGAAGCACGCGCTGGACGCGCATCGCGGCGGCGGCGAGCGACAACCATTGGGAGATTGATCATGGAGAGAGCCGATACGCTGATCGTCGGCGCGCGGGTGATCGACGGCACGGGCGCGCCCGCCGTCGAACGCGATGTCGCGGTGCGCGACGGACGCATCGTCGCGATCGCGGAGCCGGGCGGCTTGTCGCACTGGACCGCGGGCGACACGTTCGACGCGCGCGGCAAGGTGCTCGCGCCGGGTTTCATCGACGTTCACACGCACGACGACACGCACGTCATCCGCTCGCCGCAGATGATGCCGAAGATCACGCAGGGCGTGACGACGGTGATCGTCGGCAATTGCGGGATCAGCGCGTCGCCGGTGACGCTCAGGAGCGATCCGCCCGATCCGATGAACCTGCTCGGCGATGCGTCCGCGTTCAGGTATCCGACGTTCGCCGCTTACGTCGATGCCGTCAACGACGCGCGTCCGACCGTGAATGTCGGCGCGCTGATCGGCCATACGGCGCTGCGCAACAATCACATGGACCGGCTCGACCGCGCCGCGACCGCCGATGAAATCGCCGGCATGCGCGCGCAGCTCGAAGAGGCGCTCGATCACGGCGCGCTCGGGCTGTCGAGCGGACTCGCGTATGGATCGGCGTTCAACGCGCCGCCGGAGGAAGTCGAGGCGCTGGCCGAGCCGCTCGGCAAAGCGGGCGCGCTCTACACGACGCACATGCGCACCGAGTTCGACGCGATTCTCGACGCGATGAACGAAGCGTACGGCGTCGGCCGTCATGCGCGCGTGCCGGTGGTGATTTCGCATCTGAAATGCGCGGGGCCGTCGAACTGGGGGCGCAGCGTGGACGTGCTGAAGTCGCTGGAGACGGTGCGCGACGGACAGCCGGTCGGCTGCGATTGCTATCCGTACAACCGCAGTTCGTCGACGCTCGATCTCAAGCAGGTGACGGGCGATATCGACATCACGATCACGTGGTCGGAGCCGCATCCGGAGATGGCGGGCAAGCTGATTCGCGAAGTGGCCGATGAATGGAAAGTGAGCCAGCAGGACGCCGCGAAGCGCTTGCAGCCGGCGGGCGCGGTGTATCACAACATGTCGGAGGACGACGTGCGGCGCATTCTCTCGCATCCCGCGACGATGGTCGGCTCCGATGGCTTGCCGAACGATCCGCTGCCGCATCCGCGTTTGTGGGGCGCGTTTCCGCGCGTGCTCGGCCACTATGCGCGCGATACGGCGCTCATCACGCTGGAAGAGGCGGTGCGCAAGATGACGAGCCTGTCGGCGCGGCGTTTCGGCTTGAGCGAGCGGGGCGAGGTGAAGGAGGGATTTCACGCGGATCTCGTCGTGTTCGATCCCGAGCGTGTGCGCGACGCCGCGACGTTCGCGAAGCCGCAGCAGGCGGCGGAGGGCATCGACGCGGTGTGGGTGAATGGCGTGTTGACGTATCGCGAGCAGGCCGTGACGGGCGCGCGCGCGGGACGTTTCGTGGCGCGGGGCGCGGCATCGAAGGCGGATGCGGCGGGCGCGTTTTGATGACTTATTGCGTTTGAAGAGGAGTGGAAAGATGAAGCGTTATGGCGTGGAAGGCGGCAAGGGACAAGGCGGCGCGCATATGCCGTTCGCACGCGCGGTCGAAGCCGATGGCTGGCTGTTCGTGTCGGGCCAGACGCCGATGCAGGACGGCGAGGTGATCAACGGCGGCATCGTCGAGCAGTCGCACAAGGCGATTCAGAACGTGATCGCGATTCTCGAGGAAGCGGGGTACGGCACGGAGCACGTCGTGCGCTGCGGCGTGTGGCTGGACGATCCGCGCGATTTCGCGTCGTTCAACAAGGTGTTCAAGGAGTACTTCGGCGCGAATCCGCCGGCGCGGGCTTGTGTGGTGTCGTCGATGGTCATCGACTGCAAGGTCGAGGTGGATTGCGTGGCTTATAAGAAGTAGGAAGCGTGATGTCGTGGCGGCTCTGCTTCGCTTCAACAGCGAGCAGAGCCGCTTTAGTCGCCGCATGACATACGAATACTCCTATTCATCGTTTTCCTGTGCAGCGTCGACCGAATGAAAACCGGCCGTCGCTAGAATGGTGTCTCGCCCGGGTAGGGTGGGGCGTTCGTCAATAAGCATAGGGAAGGTATGAAGAGGAATTTAATTAAGACTGCAAAGCTAAAACGCCCATTCAGAATCGCTATTGCGAATATCGTCATCGGCATTCTTGGATCGTCGCATGCCCATGCAGCACTCTCGTCGATATCGAATGTCACGCTGTATCCCGGCGGAGCGACGGTGGAGCGACAGATCAAAGTGTCCGCCGGAAGCACGCGCGTCGAAATCTCCTGTCTCCCGACTTCGTTCGACCTCGAAAGTCTGCGCCTGATTGCATCGCCAGGTATACAACTAGGAGATTTCCGGGCCGACGATACCGAGCAATTGAACGGGCAATGCGCCTCGACGGCTCGCGACCAACGAGTCAAGGCGTTGCAGACGCAACTGGCGTCCTTGAATGCACGTGCCCAGGCGGTCGAGCTTTCTGCTGCGTACTTGAAGAAGATCAGCGAGGAGAGTGGGGAGACGGGCGGCAAGACGGCACTGCTGCAGGTTTCGCGTTCATTGCAGGAAAGCGGATACCAGGTGTTCACTCAGCGCGACGAGATCAAGCGGCAGCAAGACGAGGTGCAGAAACGCCTCGACGCGTTGCAGAACGACGGTAGCGCGGCTGTTGCAACACGAACGATCCATGTCGCACTCGACGCGCCGAGCGGCGGAATGCTGACGATTGCCTACGACACGCAGCGCGCCGGCTGGATTCCGGCGTATCAGGCCACGCTGGATTCGTCGAACGGAGAACTTACGCTGCAGCGTCGAGCGCTTGTCGCTCAGGCGACTGGAGAGGATTGGCGCGCCGTGAAGCTGCGGCTCTCGACGGGTACTCCCGTGCGAAACACGCGCGCGCCGGAACCGGCCGTCTGGGAGTTGCACATGAGCCAGCCGCGCCCCGTCCCGGCAATGGCTGCAGTGCCGCCTCCGCCTCCGGCGCCGGCGCCGACGCCCCCCGAATCGCGAGCTCGCCGGGACGCTAACGGCCCGCTATTCGCACCGGTTCAGATTGACGGCGCGTTCATGACGCAGTTCGAGATTCCGGGCGAAGTCGAAGTGCCGTCCGATGCACAGAAGGTCGGTTTCACGCTCGGCAGTCAGCGCCTGCCCGTAAAGCTGAGCGCGCGCGTCGTGCCGCGGCAATCGACGCGAGCGTGGCTCATCGCGACGGCGGCGCGTCCAAGCGGACTCTGGCCGGACGGCGATGTTCAGCTGCGGCGAGACGGGGAACTGGTCGGAACCACTCGCTGGTCCAATGCCCTGTCGAACGACGAAATTGCTCTTCCCTTTGGCAGCGACGAGCAGGTGTCAGTCAGCAAGGCAGACGGCGCGGATTCCACCGGCGCCGTCAAAGCCCGCAATGCGAGTACATCGAGAACGGTCAGCATGCGCTACACCGTCAAAAACCTGCATCGCACGCCGATTACGGTAGAGATCGTGGAAGCGACACCGATCAGTAACGCCAGCGATCTTTCGGTCAGCACGACTCTCAAGCCGCAACCGGAAGATGCTTCGTGGCAGGGGCATCAGGGCATCGTTGCGTGGAGGCGTTCATTGGCGGCCGGGCAGGAGGCGAGCGTCGGCGCGAGTTACACCGTGACGTATCCGAGCGATCGTATCGTGTATGGTCTGCCCTGAAGACTAATCTGACCGAAGCAGCAGAAAGTTCGTGCGATCCGCTCTATTGAGCGCTCGCACGAACTGCATAACGCGAAAAGCATGCAGTTCGGGCCTTACGATTCCGAACTGTCGCGTGAGATTCACTGCCGCGCCAACCGCGCATTATCCGGCATCGGCAAATTGAAATTCGTCCGAAACGGATTGATATCCAGCCCGCCGCGTCGCGTATAACGAGCATAAACCGCGAGCCTTTCCGGTTTGCACTCGCGCATGATGTCCATGAAAATGCGCTCGACGCATTGCTCGTGAAAGCCGGTATGTTCGCGATAAGAAACGATATACCGCAGCAATCCCGCGTGATCGATTTGACCGCCGTAATAGCGAATCTGCACGCTGCCCCAATCCGGCTGTCCCGTCACCGGGCAATTCGATTTCAACAGATTCGAAAACAGCGTCTCGTCGACTGGCGCTTCATCATGCGACGCCTTCAAAAGCGACGGATCCGGCGCATAAACTTCGCAATCGAGATCGAGCCGGTCGAGCGACAAACCATCGAATTCTTCCATCGCCAGCTTGCCGAAGTCCGCCGGCGCGGTGAGCTGCACCGAAACCGTCGCGCCGCAAATCGCGGAGACATCGCGCTTGATGGCGGCGCGCACGTCGTCAATGGAATCGAACGATGTCTGCGCGAACGATCCGAGATACAGCTTGAACGACTTCGATTCCACGATATTCGGCGAATCCGCCGGCACGAAGAACGTCGCCACCGCGAGCTGCGGCTTGCCGCGCCGGTTCAGCCACGACAGTTCGTACGCGTTCCAGATGTCCGTGCCGAAGAACGGCAGCCGGTCCGCGACGCCGATCGCATCGCGCGCCCGCTTGCGGTCGATGGGAAAGAGCAGCGCGGGATCGTACTGTTCGGTGTAATTGACGGCCTTGCCGAGCGGAGATTGTTCGGGTGTCATGATGCGTTCGCTATGCCGCTGGGAACGTGGCCGGTCGCAGTCACGACACGAGCCGATTCGCAGTGGCGAATTTGATCGTCGAAGAAAAAGTCGGGTTCGAACTCGCGCAGGAATTCGCCCTTGTCGAGACCGCCCAGGAACATCGCTTCGTCGATTTCGATGTCCCACGCCATCAGCGTCCGGATCGCGCGCTCGTGCGCGGGAGCGGAGCGCGCCGTGACGAGCGCGGTGCGGATATGCATCGACGACGCCTTCTCGTTGTCGTCGGCAATGCGTTGCAGCTTGTTCAGCGCAGCGAGCAGCGGCTTCAGCGGCCCGCCCGGCAGCGGCAAATCCTTCTTGTCGATTTCATGGCCGACGAACGCCGACAAACCATCGGCCTGAAACACGCGCTCGGCTTCGTCGGAGAAAAGCACGGCGTCGCCGTCGAACGCAATGCGGATTTCTTCAGCATAACGGCTCGCGGCGCGCGGCGTCTCCGGCAGCACGCGCGCGGCGGGAAAACCGGCGGCGAGCGCGTCGCGCACATCGTCCGGATTCGCCGACAGAAATAGCGACGCGCGCAGCGGTTTCAAGTACGCAAACGGCGATCGGCCGCGCGTGAACACGCCGCGTTCGATAGCAAGTCCATGCTCGCGGCACGAATGGAACGCGCGCAGGCCGCTGATCGGATCGCTGCGCGACAGAATCACCACTTCCACGCGTTGCTCATGCGCGTTCAGCGCGAGCAGCTTGCGAATGAGCCCGAACGCGACGCCCGGCTTCGCGGGCGTTTCGAGCCGCGTGCGCTGCAGCGCCTCGTAGCGCGCGAGATCGCCCGTTTCGTAGACGCGGTTCTCCTCTTCGAAGTCGAAGAGCGCGCGCGACGATATCGCGACGACGAGCTTGTCTTCGAGCGTGAAGGCCATCGGCGCGCGCCCTTACGCGAGGAACAGCTTGTAGACCGGATTCGCGCCTTCGTCCCACCATGGATAACCGAGCGTCGCGAGGAAGCGCTCGAACTCGGCGTTGTCCGACCGCGGCACCTGAATGCCGACGAGAATCGAGCTGTAATCCGCGCCCTGATTGCGATAGTGGAAGAGGCTGATGTTCCAGTTCGGCGCCATCGACGAAAGGAATTTCATCAGCGCGCCCGGGCGCTCGGGGAATTCGAAGCGCAAGAGGCGCTCGTCCTGCGCGAGCGGCGAATGGCCGCCCACCATGTAGCGGATGTGCTGCTTCGAAAGTTCGTCGTGGGACAGATCGACGGTTGCGAAGCCATGCTCGATGAACGACGACATCATGTGCGCCGTCTCGCCGCGCGACTTGATCTGCACGCCGACGAAGATGTGCGCGGCGCGCGCATCCGCGATGCGGTAATTGAACTCGGTCACGCTGCGATCGCCGACGAGCTCGCAAAAGCGCTTGAAGCTGCCGCGCTCTTCGGGAATCGTCACGGCGAACACGGCTTCACGCGCCTCGCCGACTTCCGCGCGCTCCGCGACAAAGCGCATGCGGTCGAAATTCATGTTCGCGCCGGACGTGACGGCCACGAGCGTCTTGCCTTCGATGCCTTCGCGCTCCGCATACAGCTTCGCACCCGCCACCGCCAGCGATCCCGCCGGCTCCAACACGCTGCGCGTGTCCTGGAAGACGTCCTTGATCGCGGCGCAGAGCGCGTCGGTATCGACGGTCAGCACTTCGTCGAGCAGTTCGCGGCACAGGCGGAACGTCTCTTCGCCGACGAGTTTCACCGCCGTGCCGTCCGAAAACAGGCCGACTTCCGTGAGCGTCACGCGTTCGCCCGCCTTGATCGAGCGGCCCATCGCGCAGGAATCCTCGGTCTGAACGCCGATCACCTTGATCTCCGGACGCACCGCCTTGACGTACGCGGCGACGCCCGCCGCCAGTCCGCCGCCGCCGATCGGCACGAAGATCGCGTGAATCGGGCCCTGATGCTGACGCAGAATTTCCATCGCGACGGTGCCTTGTCCGGCGATGACGTCGGGATCGTCGAACGGATGCACGAAGGTCAGGCCGCGCTCTTGCTGAAGCTCGACGGCGCGCGCGTAGGCGTCGCTGTACGATTCGCCCGCCAGCACCACTTCGACCGTCGGGCCGCCGTGCGTGCGGATCGCATCGATCTTGACTTGCGGCGTGGTCGTCGGCACCGCGATGACCGCGCGGCAGCCGAGGCGCGCCGCCGAGAGCGCCACGCCCTGCGCGTGATTGCCCGCCGACGCCGTGATCACGCCGCGCGCGAGCACGTCGGCGGGAAGATTCGCCATCTTGTTATAGGCGCCGCGAATCTTGAACGAGAACACCGGCTGGTTGTCCTCGCGCTTCAGATAGACGGAATTGCGCAGGCGCGCCGACAGATTGCGGGCGGGCTCCAGCTCGCTTTCACGCGCGACATCGTAGACGCGCGCGGTGAGCACTTTCTTCAGGTAGTCGGGATGGTTCATGCGGGAAATCGTGAGGCGAGCCGGAACGGCGCGAATTCGGGGCGAAAACATCAATGATAGCCGCAAAGGGACGCAATTCCGGCTTTGCGGATTTCCGACCGGCCGCCCGGTCGATGAAAAGCACGCAAATGCGCGGATTTGCGTCCAAAAAAGGCGCGCAAATGCCCCTTCGGACTGATAGCGCCCGCGAACGCCAGTTTTCGCGATGGGTTAGAATTTCCTTTTACAAATCAGCAATCAGGATCGGCAGATGCACTGGCAGCTTCGGATCGATACTCTGGCGCACGTTCCCCGCGAGCATCACGCCGCGGCCGAGCGGCACGCGCGCCATACGCGATCGTGGCGTTGATCTTGGGCACATCGAAGGCGTCGTCGTGAGCCTCGCCGTGTCGCCGTTACCCCGGCACATTCAGGCGATTCACCCGCTTTCGCAAGAAAAGTCTTATTCGAAAATCTGCGCCCCCACGCGCATCGTCGGCGTTTCCGTTTCCCGAAGCGCACGCGCCGATACACCGAACCGTCGAACATGAACGCACCTCAAGCCTTCGATCCGAATGGCGCCCATGCCGCCTTGGCGCTCGATATCGAACCCCGTCTGCGCGAGATTCCGTATAACTACACGTCGTTTTCCGATCGCGAAATCGTCATGCGCCTGCTCGGCGACGAAGCCTGGGCCGCGCTCGACGAACTGCGCGCGGAACGCCGCACGGGCCGCTCGGCGCGCATGCTGTATGAAGTGCTCGGCGATATCTGGGCCGTGCGCCGCAATCCGTATCTGCAGGACGACCTGCTCGACAATCCGAAACGCCGCGCCATGCTCGTCGAAGCGCTGAATCACCGGCTCGCGGAAATCGAGAAGCGCCGTCGCGCGGACCTGTCCGAGCACAGCGACGAAGCCGGCAGCCGCGAGCGCGCCGACCGCGTGCAACTGCTGGTCGCGGCCGCGCGGCGCGCCGTCGATGACTTCGCCGCCGAGTTCGATCGCATGGCGGATCTGCGCCGCCGGGCATCGCGCGCGCTGGGCAGAGAGACGCAGAAGGACAACATCCGCTTCGACGGGCTGTCGCGCGTATCGCATGTGACGGACGCGACCGACTGGCGCGTCGAGTATCCGTTCGTCGTGCTGACGCCGGACACGGAAAGCGAAATCGCCGGGCTCATCAAGGCGTGCTTCGAACTCGGCCTCACCGTGATTCCGCGCGGCGGCGGCACCGGCTACACGGGCGGCGCGATTCCGCTCACGCCGTTCTCCGCCGTCATCAACACGGAAAAGCTGGAACAGCTCGGGCCGGTCGAGATGACGGATTTGCCGGGCGTCGATCACAAGGTCGCGACGATTTTCTCGGGCGCGGGCGTCGTCACGCGGCGCGTCACGGAAGCGGCCGAGCAGGCGGGCTTCGTGTTCGCCGTCGATCCGACATCGCTGGATGCATCGTGCGTCGGCGGCAATGTCGCGATGAACGCGGGCGGCAAGAAGGCGGTGTTGTGGGGCACGGCGCTCGACAACCTCGCGTGGTGGCGCATGGTCGATCCGGAAGGCAACTGGCTCGAAGTCACGCGTCTGGATCACAACTGCGGCAAGATTCACGACGTTGAAGTGGCGCGCTTCCGGCTCGACTGGTTCGACGGCAATCGAGCACCGGGCGAGAAGCTGATCCGCACGGAAAGCCTCGATATCGCCGGCCGCACGTTCCGCAAGGAAGGGCTCGGCAAGGACGTCACCGACAAGTTCCTTTCCGGCCTGCCGGGCGTGCAGAAGGAAGGCTGCGACGGGCTCATCACGTCGGCGCGCTGGATTCTGCACAAGATGCCCGCGCACACGCGCACCGTCTGCCTCGAATTCTTCGGCCAGGCGCGCGACGCGATTCCGAGCATCGTCGAAATCAAGGACTATCTGTTCGAAACGTCGAAGCAGGGCGGCGCGATCCTCGCCGGTCTCGAACACCTCGACGAACGCTATCTGCGCGCGGTCGGCTACGCGACGAAGAGCAAGCGCAACGCGTTCCCGAAGATGGTTCTCATCGGCGATATCGTCGGCGACAACGCCGATGCCGTCGCGCACGCCACGTCGGAAGTCGTGCGCATGGCGAACGGCAAGAGCGGCGAAGGCTTCGTCGCGGTGAGCGCCGAGGCGCGCAAGCGCTTCTGGCTCGACCGCTCGCGCACGGCCGCCATCGCGAAGCACACGAACGCGTTCAAGATCAACGAAGACGTCGTGATTCCGCTCAATCGCATGGGCGAGTACACGGACGGAATCGAGCGCATCAACATCGAACTGTCGATCAAGAACAAGCTGCAACTGCTCGACGCGCTCGAAACGTTCTTCCGCAACGGCAAGCTGCCGCTCGGCAAGAGCGACGACGCGAGCGAGATTCCGAGCGCCGAACTGCTCGAAGACCGCGTGCAGCAAGCGCTCGATCTACTCAAGCGCGTGCGCGACCGCTGGAACTTCGTCGGCGACAAGCTCGACATGCCGTTGCGCGAGGCGCAGCACTATCTTGTCGGTCTGGGCTACGAAGCGCTCGCCGAGAAGTTCGCCGATCGCGTGGACGTGCAGCCGGACGCGAACGTGTTCCATCTCGCGCAGGACCGCACGCTGCGTATTTCGTGGAAGCAGGAAATCCGCGCGGAACTGCGCCAGATTTTCAACGGCGGCGAGTTCAAGCCGATCCTCGACGAAGCGCAAGCCATCCACAAGCAGGTGTTGCGCGGGCGCGTGTTCGTCGCGCTGCACATGCACGCGGGCGACGGCAACGTGCACACGAATATCCCCGTCAACTCCGACAACTACGAGATGCTGCAGGACGCGCATCACGCGGTCGCGCGCATCATGAAGCTCGCGCGTTCGCTCGACGGCGTGATCTCCGGCGAGCACGGCATCGGCATCACGAAGCTGGAGTTTCTGACCGAGGACGAAATCGGCGAATTCCGCGCGTACAAGAAGCGCGTCGATCCGCAAGGGCGCTTCAACGCCGGCAAGCTGCTCGAAGGCGCGGACCTGCGCAACGCGTACACGCCGTCGTTCGGGCTGATGGGTTATGAGTCGATCATCATGCAGCAGTCGGATATCGGCGCAATCTCCGATTCCATCAAGGACTGCCTGCGTTGCGGCAAGTGCAAGCCGGTGTGCGCCACGCACGTGCCGCGCGCGAACCTGCTCTACAGCCCGCGCAACAAGATTCTCGCGACGTCGCTGCTCGTCGAAGCGTTCCTGTACGAAGAACAGACGCGGCGCGGCGTATCGATCAAGCATTGGGACGAGTTCAACGACGTCGCCGACCATTGCACCGTCTGCCACAAGTGCGCGACGCCGTGCCCGGTGAAGATCGATTTCGGCGACGTGTCGATGAACATGCGCAACCTGCTGCGCAAGATGGGCAAGAAGAAGTTCAACGCGGGCAACGCGGCGGGCATGTTCTTCCTGAACGCGACGAATCCGCAGACCATCAACCTCGCGCGCACCGCGATGATGGGCGTCGGCTACAGGGCGCAGCGTCTCGGCCACGACATCCTGAAGAAGATCGCGAAGAAGCAGACGGCAAGACCGCCCGCGACGGTCGGCAAGCCGCCGGTGGTCACGCAGGTGATCCACTTCATGAACAAGAAGATGCCGGGCAATCTGCCGAAGAAGACGGCGCGCGCGCTGCTGGACATCGAGGACAACAAGATCGTTCCGATCATCCGCAATCCGCAAACGACCACCGTCGATTCGGAAGCGGTGTTCTATTTCCCCGGCTGCGGTTCGGAGCGCCTGTTCTCGCAGGTCGGCCTCGCGACGCAGGCCATGCTGTGGGAAGCGGGCGTGCAGACCGTGCTGCCGCCGGGCTATCTGTGCTGCGGCTATCCGCAGCGCGGCTCGGGGCAGTACGACAAGGCTGAGAAGATCGTCACGGACAATCGCGTGCTGTTCCATCGCGTTGCGAATACGCTGAACTATCTCGATATCAAGACCGTGGTCGTGTCGTGCGGAACCTGCTACGACCAGCTCGCGGGCTATGAATTCGAGAAGATCTTCCCGGGCTGCCGGATCATCGACATTCACGAATTCCTGCTCGAGAAGAACATCAAGCTCGAAGGCGTGAAGGGCACGCGCTACATGTATCACGACCCGTGCCATTCGCCGATCAAGACGATGGACCCGGTCAAGCTCGTCAATGATCTGATGGGCTCGGAGAACGACGGCTACAAGATCCAGAAGAACGATCGCTGCTGCGGCGAGTCGGGCACGCTCGCGGTCACGCGTCCTGACATTTCGACGCAAGTGCGCTTCCGCAAGGAAGAGGAAATCCGCAAGGGCGCGGCGAAGCTGCGCGGCATTCCGCTCGTGGCCGAAGCCGGTTCGAACGCGATCAATCCGATGAACGCTTCCGCCGGATCGGCGGGCGCGGCGCCCGGCTCGGTGCTTTCCGCAGGCGATGGCGCGCAGACCAACGGCACGGACGTGAAGATTCTCACGAGCTGCCCGTCGTGCCTGCAGGGGCTTTCGCGTTACAACGAGGACGCGAATATCGAGGCGGACTATATCGTCGTGGAAATCGCGCGCAAGACGCTCGGCGAAAACTGGATGGAGCAGTACGTCGAACGCGCGAACAATGGCGGTATCGAGCGCGTGCTGGTGTAATAGCGAAATCGATGTTCGATTTCGTTAGAGGGTCGCGATGGACTGTGTCTTTTGCCGTGAAGACGGCGGCGAAGTGCTGTGGTCGGACGACGCATTGCGCGTCGTCCTCGCCGATGAACCCGACTGGCCGGGCCTGTGCCGCGTCGTCTGGGGGGCGCACGTGGCCGAAATGTCCGACCTGTCGGATGCGGACCGCGCGCGCGTGATGACCGCCGTCAACGGCGTGGAACGCGCGATGCGCCGCGTGCTCGTGCCCGAGAAGATCAATCTGGCGAGCCTCGGCAATCAGGTGCCGCACGTTCACTGGCACGTCATTCCCCGCTTCACCAACGATTCCCGTTTTCCTCTGCCGATCTGGGCGCCGCGTCAGCGCACGGTCTCCGAGGCGCAACTTTCCAAGCGCCGCGCGCAGGCGACGCTCTTGCGCGAAGCGATCCGCAACGAGCTGAATCAGGCGTTCGGCCACCATTAATTTCACGAGGCAAGGCTCATCATGAGCGGACTGACATCGACGACGCCGATTCCCAGCGGCGTCGTTCTGCATTCGAAATCCCGCGTTCTGGAACTGCAGTACGACGGCGGCGAGTCGTATCGCGTGCCGTTCGAACTGCTGCGCGTCTATTCGCCCTCCGCCGAAGTGCAGGGCCACGGCCCCGGCCAGGAGACGCTGCAGACGGGCAAGCGCGAGGTGAGCATCATCGGCGTGGAGCCGGTCGGGCATTACGCGCTGCAACTCGATTTCTCCGACGGCCACAACACCGGCATCTATTCGTGGGACATCCTTTACGATCTCGCGACGCGTCAGGACGATCTCTGGCGCGACTATCTGGCGAAGCTGCAGGCCGCCGGCCTCGACCGCGACGCGCCGATGGCGGCCAAGGCGTCCGGCGGCCACTGCCACTAACGGAACGAATCTGGACGAGTGCGGCATAAAGCCGCAGAGCCGGCGCGGAGATTGCGCAGGCTGACAACGAACAACAGGCGAGGAAAGAGCGCTATGAGCAAGACCCACTTCGGATACGAAACGGTCGACGAGCAGGACAAGGCGAAGAAAGTGGCGGGCGTGTTTCACTCCGTCGCGAGCAATTACGACTTGATGAACGACCTGATGTCCGGCGGGCTGCACCGCATCTGGAAGCATTTCACGATCGGGCAGGCGAAAGTGCGCTCGGGCTACAAGGTGCTGGACATCGCGGGCGGCACGGGCGATCTGGCGATGGCCTTCGCCAAGCAGGCAGGCGAAACCGGCGAGGTCTGGCATACGGACATCAACGAATCGATGCTGCGCGTGGGGCGCGATCGGCTGGTGGACAAGGGCGTCATCACGCCGACGCTGCTGTGCGACGCCGAGAAGATCCCGTTTCCCGACAATTATTTCAATGTCATTACAGTTGCCTTCGGCTTACGTAACATGACGCACAAGAATCGCGCGCTCGCGGAAATGCAGCGCGTGCTCAAACCGGGCGGGCGGCTGCTGGTGCTGGAATTTTCGAAGGTGTGGGAGCCGCTGAAGAAGCCGTACGATATCTACAGTTTCAAGATTTTGCCGTGGCTTGGCGACAAAGTGGCGAAGGACGCGGACAGCTATCGGTATTTGGCCGAATCCATTCGCATGCACCCCGACCAGGAGACGCTCAAAACAATGATGGAACAAGCGGGCCTGGATCGAGTCGAATATTACAATTTGTCAGGTGGCGTGGTAGCGTTACACGTCGGGACCAAATTTTAGTGTTCCACTCTCGAAAGGATTCGAAATGTCCGATACGCGCATACCCCAAACCCGGGGTTTCCTGAAGATCTTCTTCAGGAAGGCCGGAGTCGTGGCGCTGGCTGGTGTCATCGCGGCTGGCGCAATCTTCGCGGAAACGGCGGAAGCCAGACGCATGGGCGGCGGACGCAGCATGGGCCGTCAGTCCGCCACCGCTACGCAGCAACATCAGGCGACGCCGCCGTCGCAGTCGTTCGGCCAGAATCAGGCGGGACAGGCTGCGCAGGCGCAACGCCCGCAACCCACGCCCGCGGCGCCCGCGGCTCAGCCGGCGCGTAACCGCTGGCTCGGGCCTATCGCCGGCCTCGCGGCGGGTCTCGGCATCGCGGCGCTGCTGTCGCACTTCGGCCTGGGCGAAGCCTTTGCCGGCGCCATGGCGAACATGATCATGATCGCGTTGATCGTGCTGGCCGCCGTCATGCTGTTCCGCTTCATCATGCGCAGGCGTCAGGGCAACAACTCGACGCCGGCCTACGCGGGCGCGGGTTCCGCATCGCCTTACGGCGGCGCGTCGACGCGCACGGGGCTGAATCATGAGCCGCCGCGCGTGGCGCAGCCGGGCGGTTTCGGCGGCAGCTATATGAATAACGCCGTCGATAACTCCGCGACGCCCGTCGCACCGGCGAACGTGCCGGCAGGTTTCGATACCGACGCATTCGTTCGCAACGCGAAGGTCTATTTCGTGCGCCTGCAGGACGCGTGGGATCGCGGCAACGTCAACGACATCCGCGAATTCACGACGCCCGAAATGTTCGCCGAAGTGAAGCTCGACATCGATGCGCGCGGCAGTGCGCCGAATCGCACGGACGTGGTTCAGCTCAACGCCGATGTCCTCGGCGTCGAAGATCGCGCGAACGAGTATCTCGCGAGCGTGCGCTTCCACGGGCTGATCCGCGAGTCGGAAGGCGCGGCGGCAGAGCCGTTCGTCGAAGTCTGGAACCTGTCGAAGCAGAAGTCGGGTAACGAAGGCTGGCTGCTGGCGGGCATTCAGCAGGTGAGTTGAGCGGTCGGTCACGAAAGATCGCCCTGTCGAAAGACTGAACATAGACCATGGGCCGCGCCGCCTGCGCGGCTTAAAACCGTAGAATAGAACCCGCGCGAGCCGCCGCTTGCGCGGGTTTTTTCATCTCAGAGCCGATGACGAACGCATACGAATCCTCCCGTCCCGCCACGAATCCCGCCTTCAAGACCGCGTCCAGTGCGTTCGCGGCTGTCGTCGATCATCTGCTCGTGCGCGAGCCGTGGGCGCGCGAGCGCGTGAAGCCGTACGCCGGCAAGTGCGTGAAGCTCGTGTGCGGACCGGTTTCGATCGCGCTCGTCGCGCAAGCGGACGGCCTCTTCGCCGCGACGACCGAAGCGGACGCGGCGCGCTTCGACGTGTCGATCGCCGTGCCGCTCGACGCGCTTCCCGCATTCCTGCAGGGCGGGCAGGCGGCCGTGATGAAGCACGTTCGCATCGAGGGCGATGCCGAATTCGCGACGACGCTCGCGAAGCTGGCCGAACATTTGCGATGGGATCCGGAGGAAGATCTGGCGCGCGTGATCGGCGATGCGCCCGCGCATCGTGTCGGTCTCATCGCGCGGACGGTTCAGGAGCAGGCGCGGCGCACGAGCCGCAATCTGCTGGACTCGGTCGCCGAATATCTGCTCGACGAGCGCCCGCAACTCGTGCGCAAGAGCGCGCTCGATGCATTCAACGCCGAGCTTTCGCGTGCGCGCGATGCGCTGGCGCGCGTGGAGAAGCGCATCGAGAAAATCGAGCGAAGCGAACAGGCAGTCCAGTCACGACCCACGGCTCGCGGCGCTTCAGCGCGGACCGGCGGCGAATCCGTAAGCGACTCGCACGAATAACGAGCTGAAGCGAATCCCGACCATGCGTTTTTTGCGTTTTCTCAAGATTTTTTTCACGATTGTCCGCTTCGGCCTGGACGAACTGGTGATGAGCGGCATCAACGACCGCCGCGTGCGCTATCTCATGCGCATCACGACGTTCGGCCGCCGCTTCGATATCGAACGCGGCATTCGCTTGCGGCTCGCGCTGGAAAGCCTCGGGCCGATCTTCGTGAAGTTCGGACAGGTGCTCTCGACGCGGCGCGATCTCTTGCCGGTCGATATCGCCAACGAACTCGCGAAGCTGCAGGATCGCGTGCCGCCGTTCGATTCGAACGTGGCGGTGTCGATCATCGAAAAGTCGCTCGGCGCGCCGATCGAACAGCTTTTCGACGATTTCGAGCGCGTGCCGGTGGCGAGCGCCTCCATCGCGCAGGTGCATTTCGCGAAGATCAAGCACGGCGAGCACGCGGGCAAGCCAGTCGCGGTGAAGGTGCTGCGGCCCGGCATGCTGCCCGTGATCGATTCCGACCTCGCGCTGCTGCGCGACATCGCGATCTGGGCGGAGCGTCTGTGGCCCGACGGCCGGCGGCTGAAGCCGCGCGAAGTCGTCGCCGAATTCGACAAATATCTGCACGACGAACTCGATCTCATGCGCGAAGCCGCGAACGGCAGCCAGTTGCGGCGCAACTTCGCCGGACTCGATCTGCTGCTCGTGCCCGAGATGTACTGGGATCTTTCCGCGCCGACCGTGCTCGTCATGGAGCGGATGGTCGGCGTGCCGATCAGCCAGGTCGAAACGCTGCGCGCGGCGGGCGTCGATATTCCGAAGCTCGCGCGCGAGGGCGTCGAAATCTTCTTCACGCAGGTGTTCCGCGACGGCTTCTTCCACGCGGACATGCACCCGGGCAACATCCAGGTCAGTCTCGATCCGGCTACCTTCGGGCGATACATCGCGCTGGACTTCGGGATCGTGGGGGCGCTTTCGGACTTCGACAAGAACTATCTCGCGCAGAACTTCCTCGCGTTCTTCAAGCGCGACTATCATCGTGTCGCGACGCTGCATCTGGAATCCGGCTGGGTGCCGCCGAGCACGCGCGTCGAAGAACTGGAAAGCGCGATTCGCGCGGTGTGCGAGCCGTACTTCGATCGCGCGCTGAAGGACATTTCGCTCGGACAAGTGCTGATGCGGCTCTTTTCGACGTCGCGCCGCTTCAACGTCGAGATTCAGCCGCAACTCGTGTTGCTGCAAAAGACGATGCTCAATGTCGAAGGGCTCGGGCGCTCGCTCGATCCGGAACTCGACCTCTGGAAAACCGCGAAGCCGTATCTGGAACGCTGGATGAACGAGCAGATCGGCTGGCGCGGCTGGTTCGAGCGCCTGCAGATGGAAGCGCCGCAGTGGAGCAAGACCATTCCGCAACTGCCGCGGCTCATTCATCATCTGCTCGCCGAGCGTCATGACGCGCCGCGAGGCGGCAACGACGACACCATGCGGCTGCTGCTCTCGGAGCAGAAGCGCACGAATCGGCTGCTGACGACGCTGCTCGTCGTCGGGCTAGTCGCGATCGCGGGCGCGGGCGTCGTGATCGCGGAAATGTGGATGGGCCATCTTTAAGCGCAGGGAGCTTTCATGAGCGATCCGACATTCAATAACCGCGATCCCGATTCGCCGGGCTTCTGGGACGAGCGCTTCGATCAGCGCTTTACGCCGTGGGATCAAGCGGGCGTGCCGGCTGCGTTCGAATCGTTCGTGTCGGCGCTTCCGGTCACGCAGGCCACCAACGTGCTGATTCCCGGCTGCGGCAGCGCATACGAGGCGTCGTATCTGGCCGAGCGCGGCTGCACGGTGCGGGCGATCGACTTTTCACCGAGCGCCGTCGCGGCGGCGCGCACGCAACTGGGTGCGCACGCGGATGTCGTCGAGCAGGCCGATTTCTTCGCGTATGAACCGCCGTTCGCGCCGGACTGGATCTACGAACGCGCCTTCCTTTGCGCGCTGCCGAGGCATCGCTGGGCGGATTACGCCGGGCGCATGGCCGCGCTTCTGCGACCGGGCGCGCTGCTCGCCGGCTTCTTTTTCATCGGCGCGACGCCGAAAGGGCCGCCGTTCGGCATCGAGCGCGACGAACTGCACGCGCTCCTCGACCCGCATTTCGAACTGACCGACGACCGTGAAGTGAGCGGCTCCATTCCCGTCTTCGCCGGCCGCGAGCGCTGGCTGACGTGGCGGCGCGCTTGAAATAGGCCGGCACCGTCCTCACCTTGCGAAGAACCGTGCGCCTCCAACGCGCCCAAAAAAACGGGCCGATGGCGGTTTGCGGCTATAATTCAAGGCTTTGCAAGCGTCGACAGATCATTGTAGGAAGAGTGCCATGCCGATTTACGCATACCGCTGCGCATCCTGCGGCCACGAAAAAGACGTGCTTCAGAAAATGAGCGATGCACCGCTCACGCAATGTCCTGCCTGCGGAAAGGACGCCTTTTCCAAACAGGTCACCGCGGCGGGTTTCCAGTTGAAGGGCTCCGGCTGGTATGTCACCGATTTCCGGGGCGGCAGCAACGGCGGCGGCTCGTCGAACACGGCGGCGTCGAAATCCGGCGAAGCGGCTGCCGCGAGCGACAGCGGGAACGCGGGCGCGGCATCGTCGTCCGATGCATCGACGCCTGCAAGCACGGCGCCTGCCGCTGGCGCGTCGGCGGCACCGGCATCCCCGGCGTCGTCGGGCGCGGCCTGACGCCTGAACGCCGGGCGCGTCGCGCGGCTCTATCCGCTGTTCATCGGACGGCCGCGCATATCCAACGCATGCAAGATCCGCGACGAACGCGATAACCGCGATAACCGCGCCCAGCCCGCTCAACCGCCCGCAGCGACCATATCGATTACAACGTGACCACGAAAAAGACTACGCTCAAATCCGTGTTCCTCACCGGCCTGCTCGTGCTGGTGCCGCTCGCCATCACCCTGTGGGTGCTCGGCCTCGTGATCGGAACCATGGACCAGACGCTGCTGCTCTTGCCGTCCGCGTGGCAGCCGGAGCGCGTCTTCGGCTTCCATCTGCCGGGCTTGGGCGCGGTGCTGACGCTGGCGTTCATCTTCATCGTCGGCTTGCTCACGCAGAATTTCATCGGGCAAAAGCTCGTGCTGTGGTGGGACGCGATCGTTCGTCACATTCCCGTCGTCGGCCCGCTTTATACCAGCGTGAAGCAGGTGTCCGACACGCTGCTCTCGTCGAGCGGCAATGCATTCCGCAAGGCGCTGCTGATCGAATATCCGCGCAAGGGCTCGTACACCATCGGCTTTTTGACCGGCATTCCCGGCGGCGACGTGCTCAACCATCTGAAGGAAGACCACGTGAGCGTCTATGTGCCGACGACGCCGAACCCCACGTCCGGCTTCTTTCTGATGATGCCGAAAAGCGAAGTCGTCGAACTGGATATGACCGTCGACGCCGCACTGAAGTACATCGTCTCGATGGGCGTGGTCGCCCCTGCCCCGAGCGCGCCGCTCACGCCGGTCGCGCCCGCCCGCCGCCCCACCGAGCCGCCGATGTAATGCCGGCGCGCGCGCCGCGAATCACGCCGACCAAGAGCACGATCCGCGCGCGAGCCGTTGATTAACGAACAACGAAAGACACACACATCATGTCGATGCGATCTGAATACTGCGGTCTGGTGACCGAAGCCCTCCTGGGCCAAACCGTCTCGCTGTGCGGCTGGGTGCATCGCCGCCGCGATCACGGGGGCGTTATCTTCATCGACTTGCGCGATCGCGAAGGGCTCGTTCAGGTCGTCTGCGATCCGGACCGCGCCGAGATGTTCGGCGTGGCCGAAGGCGTGCGCAACGAGTTCTGCGTCCAGGTGAAGGGCGTGGTGCGCAACCGTCCCGAAGGCACGGCCAACGCCAATCTCACGAGCGGCAAGATCGAAGTGTTGTGCCACGAGCTGACGGTGCTGAATGCATCGGTGACGCCGCCGTTCCAGCTCGACGACGACAACCTCTCGGAAACCACGCGCCTCACGCATCGCGTGCTCGACCTGCGCCGTCCGCAGATGCAGAAGAACCTGCGTCTGCGCTATCGCGTGGCGATGGAAGTGCGCAAGTATCTGGACGCGCAAGGCTTCATCGACATCGAAACGCCGATGTTGACGAAGAGCACGCCGGAAGGCGCGCGCGACTACCTCGTGCCGTCGCGCGTGAACGCGGGACAGTTCTTCGCGCTGCCGCAATCGCCGCAATTGTTCAAGCAATTGCTGATGGTCGCGAATTTCGACCGTTACTACCAGATCACCAAGTGCTTCCGCGACGAAGACCTGCGCGCCGACCGTCAGCCGGAATTCACGCAGATCGACTGTGAAACCTCGTTCCTGAACGAGCAGGAAATCCGCGATCTCTTCGAAGAGATGATCCGCCACGTCTTCAAGGAGACGATGGACGTCGCGCTGCCGGAACAATTCCCGGTCATGCTGTACTCGGAAGCCATGCGCCGCTTCGGTTCCGACAAGCCCGACCTGCGCGTGAAGCTGGAATTCGCCGACCTGACCGACGCCGTGCGCGACGTCGACTTCAAGGTGTTCAGCATGCCGGCGAACTCTAAGGACGGCCGCGTCGCTGCGTTGCGCGTGCCGAAGGGCGGCGAGCTGTCGCGCGGGGACATCGACGGTTACACGGAATTCGTGCGCATCTACGGCGCGAAGGGCCTGGCGTGGATCAAGGTCAACGACAAGACCAAGGGCCGCGACGGTCTGCAAAGCCCGATCGTCAAGAATCTGCATGACGCCGCGCTCGCCGCGATCATGGAGCGCACGGCGGCGCAAGACGGCGACATCATCTTCTTCGCGGCGGATCGCGCGAAGGTCGTGAACGACAGCCTGGGCGCGCTGCGCCTGAAGATCGGCCATTCGGAATTCGGCAAGGCGAACGGCCTGCTCGAAACCGGCTGGAAGCCGCTGTGGGTCATCGACTTCCCGATGTTCGAATACGACGAGGAAGAGAACCGCTACGTGGCCGCGCATCACCCGTTCACGAGCCCGAAGGACGAGCACCTCGAATATCTCGAAACCGATCCGGGCCGCTGTCTCGCGAAGGCGTACGACATGGTGCTGAACGGCTGGGAAATCGGCGGCGGTTCCGTGCGTATCTTCCAGGAAGACGTGCAGAGCAAGGTGTTCCGCGCGCTGAAGATCGGCGCGGAAGAAGCGCGTCTCAAGTTCGGCTTCCTGCTCGACGCGCTGCAGTACGGCGCGCCGCCGCACGGCGGTATCGCGTTCGGTCTGGACCGCATCGTCACGCTGATGTCGGGCGCCGATTCGATCCGCGACACCATCGCGTTCCCGAAGACGCAGCGCGCGCAGGACCTGCTCACCCAAGCGCCGAGCGAAGTGGACGAGCGCCAGTTGCGCGAACTGCATATCCGTCTGCGTCAGCCGGAGCAGAAGGCGAGCTAACGTCGCAGTGAGCGTCGTAATGTTGTGATGAAAAAGGCGCGGGCTGTCATGGCCCGCGCCTTTTTCGCTTTTTGCGTTACAGTCTCCGGGACCAAGACAGATAAAGAAGCGCGTTCCTTACGCCATGCAGAAACCGCCCAAAATCCCCGAATCCGTACTGGTCGTCATTCATACGCCGGACCTCGATGTGCTCATCATCGAGCGCGCGGACCACAAAGGTTTCTGGCAATCGGTGACGGGCTCGAAAGATCATATCGACGAGCCGTTCGCGGAAACCGCCGCGCGCGAAGTGCAGGAAGAGACGGGCATCGTCGTCGGCAGTCCGCTCGTGCCGGAGGCCGCGCTGCTCGACTGGCATCACAGCATTCAGTACGAGATTTATCCGCAGTGGCGGCATCGCTATGCGGAAGGCGTCACGCACAATACCGAACACCAGTTCAGCCTCTGTGTGCCGCACTGTCTGGAAGTGACACTCGCGCCGCGCGAACACACGTCGCATCTTTGGCTGCCGCTTCGCGAGGCCGCCGACCGCTGCTTTTCGTGGTCGAACCGCGAAGCGATCCTTCAATTGCCCGAGCGCCTCGCGGCGCATAACCGATGATCGGTGTGCGTCCGCGGCGCAGTTTCAAGCGGTTGCGTCAGGCGCTGTTTTCCGGACGGCGTCCGCCGCGGCTTTGCTTCACCGTCGGCAATCACGTTCGCATTTTCCAGAGCGGCGTCGAATTTTTCCCCGCGCTGATCGAGCGTATCGACAACGCGAAGACGTCGGTGTCGCTCGAAACCTACATCTTCGCCAACGACGATATTGGCCGCGCCGTGTCCGATGCCCTCGTGCGCGCAGCGACGCGCGGCGTGGTGGTGCGCGTGATCACCGATGGCGTCGGCACGCAGGGCAATCTCCCGATGTTTGCGCAGTGGAAGGAAGGCGGCGTCGATCATCGCGTGTACAACCCGCATCTGCTGTTCGGGCCGCTGGGTTTTTCGCGGACGCATCGCAAGCTCGCGCTGATCGACAACGTGCACGCGTTCTGCGGCGGCATCAATATCGTCGATGACTTCGACCAGAACGGCACGCGACTCGCCGAGCCGCGCTGGGACTTCGCGATGGAAGCGCAAGGGCCCGTTGTCAAAGACGTGCGCGATGCGTTCGACCTGCAATGGCAGCGCATTCGCCTGGGCGTGAAACCGCGCGAGCCGCGTTCGCCTAACTGCGATCCCGAGCCGCCGCAAAGCCGATGGGGTTCGCGTCGTGCATTGCGCGCACGCCAGCGCGCGCGTCTGGGCGAAATCCACGCGGTGGACCGGCCGTGCGTGGCGTTCGTCGCGCGCGACAATCTGCTGAACCGGCGCGCCATCGAGAAGGCTTATCTGCGCGCCATCGCCCATGCCGAGCGTGAAGTGCTGCTGGCCAATCCCTACTTCATGCCGGGCCGCAAGCTGCGGCGCGCGCTGGTGCACGCGGCGCAACGCGGCGTGCGCGTCTCGCTCGTGATCGGGCGCAAGGAGTTCGTCGCGCTCGACTACGCGACGCCTTTCCTCTATGGCAACTTGCTGAAGCACGGCGTGCGCATCGCCGAATATGAGAAAACGATGCTTCACGGCAAGGTCGCTGTCGTGGACGCCGACTGGGCGACGATCGGTTCATCGAACCTCGACGCGCTCTCGCTCGTCCTGAACAACGAAGCCAACATGGTGCTCGTCAATCACCCGGAAATCGCCGGTTTGCACGACGCCATTCTTCAGGCTTTTGACGAAGCCAGTCCCATCGACGAGAAGCATTACGCGTCGCGCCCGCTCTTCGAGCGCGTGCTCAGTTGGCTTGCCTACAACACCTATCGCGCGATGATGAAGATGATCACCATCGGCCAATACGATTGAAGCCAAAAACTGCGTCCCGACAGGCAGAATAGATGCCGAGTGGCAAACATCTCCCACAGAATGGGAACTCGGGCAGTCACTTACATGCAGTCCGTGCATAAAAAGGGACAATCAACGCGCCAAGTTAAGACTTATCTTATTGAGGTTGGCAGCGTTTTAGAAACGGGTTTCTAAAAATTTGCTTGTTACACCGGCGTTCGGCCACAATAATAGAACGGCCGTTCGTTTTCAATCGGGACTGAGAGGACGGTAGGGATCATGCGAAAAGGCGAACAGACGCGGGCCGCGATTCTCGACGCAGCGTTGGATCTGGCAAGCAGGGACGGGCTGGAAGGATTGACGATCGGACTTCTGGCCGAACGGATGCAGATGAGCAAGAGCGGCGTCTTTGCGCACTTTGGCTCACGCGAGGACTTGCAGGTGGAAGTGGTGCGCGAGTACCACCGCCGTTTCGAAGACGAAGTGTTCTTCCCGAGCCTGCGCGAGCCGCGCGGCTTGCCGCGATTGCGCGGAATGATGAGCCGATGGATGGAAAGGCGCATCGAGGAAGTGACGACGGGCTGCATCTACATCAGCGGCGCGGTCGAGTATGACGACCGGGCGGCGAGCGCGGTGCGAGAGCAGCTCGTCAGCAGTGTGACGACCTGGCGGGAGGCGCTCTTGCGGGCGATTCGTCAGGCGAAGGAAGAGGGGCATCTGAAGCCGGAGACGGATCCGAAGCTGATGCTCTTCGAGTTGTACAGCTTCACGCTCGGCCTGCATCACGACGCGCGCTTCCTGCATCTGCCCGAAGCCGTGCAACTGACGCGGGACGCGCTGGAAAAGACGTTCCTTTCGTATCAGACGTCGAATTTGTCCGCCGATGGCGGCGCGCGGCAGGCGGTCGAGCCGGGCGCACTGGGGGCTGCGAGTTCGCCGACGACACTTACAACGCATCAAACCGGCAGCCGTTAGCGGTGCCGATCGAATCGGCCTGAAGGGTTCGGCGGCGCGCGACGACAAGCACGAGAAACTGGAGAGACTCATGGGACAGTACGCCGCCCCCCTTCGCGACATGCAGTTCGTGCTGCACGAACTGCTGAACGTCGAAGCCGAACTGAAGCGCATGCCGAAGCACGCTGAGCTGGATGCGGACACCATCAATCAGGTGCTCGAGGAAGCCGGCAAGTTCTGCTCCGAGGTCGTGTTTCCGCTGAATCAGGTCGGCGACCGCGAGGGCTGCACGTATGAGAGCGATGGCGTCGTGAAGACGCCGGCTGGCTTCAGGGAGGCGTATCGACAGTACGTCGAGGCGGGCTGGCCCGCGCTCGGCTGCGATCCCGAATTCGGCGGGCAAGGGCTGCCCGCGTTCGTGAACAATGCGTTGTACGAAATGTTGAACTCCGCGAATCAGGCGTGGACGATGTACCCCGGCCTGTCGCACGGCGCGTATGAGTGCCTGCACGCGCACGGCACGCCGGAGCAGAAATCGGTTTATCTGCCGAAGCTCGTCGAAGGCGTGTGGACCGGCACGATGTGCCTGACCGAACCGCATTGCGGCACGGACCTGGGCATTCTGCGCACGAAGGCCGAACCGAACGGCGACGGTTCTTACGCGCTCACCGGCACGAAGATTTTCATTTCGAGCGGCGAGCACGACATGGCGGAGAACATCGTGCATCTGGTGCTCGCGCGTTTGCCGGGCGCGCCGATGGGCACGAAGGGCATTTCGCTGTTCATCGTGCCGAAGTTCGTGCCGGACGCGAATGGCGCGGTCGGTGAGCGCAACGGCGTCAAGTGCGGATCGATCGAGCACAAGATGGGCATCCACGGCAACGCGACGTGCGTGATGAATTTGGATGGCGCGAAGGGCTGGCTCGTCGGCGAGGCGAACAAGGGCTTGAACGCCATGTTCGTGATGATGAACGCGGCGCGGCTGGGCGTCGGCATGCAAGGCTTGGGTCTCACCGAAGTGGCGTATCAGAATTCGCTCGTGTATGCGAAGGAGCGTCTGCAGATGCGCGCGCTCACCGGGCCGAAGGCGCCGGAGAAACCGGCTGATCCGATCATCGTGCATCCGGATGTGCGTCGCATGTTGCTGACGCAGCGGGCGTATGCCGAAGCGGGCCGCGCGTTCGCGTATTGGGCGGCGCTCAACATCGACAAGGAGTTGTCGCACGAGGACGAGGCGGCGCGCCGTGAGGCGGCTGATTTTGTCGCGTTGCTGACGCCTGTGATCAAGGCGTTTCTCACCGATAACGCGTTCGAAGGCACGAACCTCGCGATGCAGATTTACGGCGGGCACGGCTTCATTTCCGAATGGGGCATGGAGCAGTATGTTCGCGATGCGCGCATCAACATGATTTACGAGGGCACGAATTCGATTCAGGCGCTCGATCTGCTCGGCCGCAAGATTCTCGGCGACATGGGCGCGAAGATGAAGCGCTTTGGCAAGCTCGTGGCGGCGTTCATCGAGGAAGAGGGCGTGAAGCCCGAGATGCAGGAGTTCATCAATCCGCTCGCGGATATTGGCGAGAAGGTGCAGAAGCTCACGATGGAGATCGGCATGAAGGCCATGCAGAATCCTGATGAGGTCGGCGCTGCGGCCGTGCCGTATTTGCGTACTGTCGGGCATCTCGTGTTTTCTTATTTCTGGGCTCGCATGGCACGGGTGGCGCTCGATCGCGCTTCTTCCGGCGATGCTTTCTATGCCGCGAAGCTCGCTACCGCGCGGTTTTATTTCGCCAAGCTGCTGCCTGAGACCGCTTCTTCTATTCGCGCTGCGCGTTCGGGGTCCAAGTCGTTGATGGAATTCGATGAGGCGTGGTTTTGATTCGTTGTCGTTGAACTTGTAGGCGCGTCGGTCTATTGGCTCGCCCCTCCCCGGGGCGGGGGTCACTTTCTTTGCTGCTGCAAAGAAAGTAACCAAAGAAAGCAGCTTTTCTGGCCCGATGCACCTGACCATGTGGACACTCCGTAGAACCACGGTGGCAATCGAATTAATTAGCAGCCTTGAATGACCTTCCACGCCCGCCGAGCGCCACCCCATCCGAGCCCCCGGGCTCGTTAACACCATCGGGACGCGCCGGCCCAAATTTGACGACGGCGTTGCGTGGTGAAGTGGCCATTTAGTGCGAAGCGCTAGCACTAGCACACGTTCGGTGTTGTCGAGCCGAGGGGCTCGGAGGACGTGGCGCTCAGCGGGCGTGGAAGGTGATTCAAGGCTGTTTCAAGATCGAGTGCCACCGATTTTCTGCGAAGTGACCCCGTGATTGGATGCTTTGGGCGGATCGAAAAAAAGCTGCTTTCTTTGGTTACTTTCTTTGCAGCAGCAAAGAAAGTGACCCCTCCGCCGGGGAGGCGGCTACTGAATAGAACTGCAAGACAACGCATCAAAGAACCCAACGCGCTGCAAAGAGCAAAAAACCCCAAACCGGAGGTAAAACCCAAGTGAGCACCTTGAACATTCGCAAAGTCGCCGTGCTCGGCGCCGGCGTGATGGGCGCGCAGATCGCCGCGCATCTGATCAACGCCCGCGTGCCCGTGCTGCTGTTCGACCTTCCCGCGAAGGAAGGCGCGAAGAACGCCATCGCGCTGAAGGCAATCGAGAATCTGAAGAAGCTGTCCCCAGCCCCGCTAGGCATAAAAGACGATGCCCAATACATCGAACCGGCCAACTACGACGACGACATCGCGAAGCTGAAAGACTGCGATCTCGTCATCGAAGCCATCGCCGAGCGCATGGACTGGAAGCACGACCTGTACAAGAAAGTCTCGCCGCACCTCGCGCCGCACGCCATCTTCGCGAGCAACACATCGGGCCTCTCGATCACCGAACTGTCGAACGGCTTCAGCGACGATCTCAAGCAACGCTTCTGCGGCGTGCACTTCTTCAATCCGCCGCGATACATGCATCTGGTCGAACTGATCCCGACCGCATCGACGAATCCGGAAATCCTCGATCAACTCGAAACGTTCCTCACGAGCGTCATCGGCAAAGGCGTCGTGCGCGCGAAAGACACGCCGAACTTCATCGCGAACCGCGTCGGCGTGTTCTCGATCCTCGCCGTGATCGCCGAAGCGGAGAAATTCGGCCTGCGTTTCGACGAAGTCGACGACCTCACCGGCTCGCGCCTCGGCCGCGCGAAATCCGCGACCTTCCGCACCGCCGATGTCGTCGGCCTCGACACGATGGCCCACGTCATCAAGACGATGCAGGACAATCTCGCCGACGATCCGTTCTTCTCCGTCTACTCCACGCCGCCCGTGCTCGCCGAACTGGTGAAGAACGGCGCGCTCGGCCAGAAGACGGGCGCGGGCTTCTATCGCAAGGAAGGCAAGGCGATCAAGGTGCTCGACCCGAAGACGGCGCAATACGTCGATGGCGGCGCGAAAGCCGACGAGATCATCGGCCGCATTCTGAAGCGCCCGCCCGCCGAGCGCTTCAAGCTGCTGCGCGAAACCGACAACAAGCAGGCGCAATTCCTGTGGGCCATCTTCCGCGACGTGTTCCATTACATCGCGGTGCATCTCGAATCCATTGCTGATAACGCGCGCGATGTCGATCTCGCCATCCGCTGGGGCTTCGGCTGGAATCAGGGGCCGTTCGAAAGCTGGCAAGCGGCCGGCTGGCAGCAGATCGCGAAGTGGGTGCAGGAAGACATCGATGCCGGCAAGGCGCTCTCGAACGCGCCGCTGCCCGCGTGGGTGCTCGACGGCCCCGTCGCGGAGAAGGGCGGCGTTCACGGCGACGAAGGATCGTGGTCGCCCGGCGCGCGCAAGTTCGTGCCGCGCTCGACGCTGCCGGTCTACGGCAAGCAAGTGTTCCGCGCGCCGCTCGTCGGTGAAAGCGGCGCCGATCCGAAGACCTTCGGCAAGACGCTCTTCGAAACCGAAAACGTGCGCGCCTGGCTCGACGACGATCAGGGCGATGTCGTCATCGTCTCGTTCAAGACGAAGATGAATACCATCGGTCCGGGCGTGATCGACGGCCTCACGCAAGCCATCGAACTCGCGGAGAAGGAATATCGCGGCGTCGTGATCTGGCAGCCGACGTCGCTGCAACTCGGCGCGCCGGGCGGCCCGTTCTCGGCGGGCGCGAATCTCGAAGAAGCGATGCCCGCGTTCATGATGGGCGGCGCGAAGGGCATCGAACCGTTCGTGAAGAAGTTCCAGCAAGGCATGCTGCGCGTGAAGTACGCGAACGTGCCGGTGGTCGCGGCGGTATCGGGCATCGCGCTCGGCGGCGGCTGCGAATTGCTGCTGCAATCGGCGAAGCGCGTGGCGCACATCGAAAGCTATATCGGGCTCGTGGAAGTGGGCGTCGGTCTCGTGCCGGCGGGCGGCGGACTGAAGGAAGCCGCGTTGCGCGCAGCCGAAGCCGCGAGCGCCGTCAACGCGACGAACGACCTGCTCAAGTTCCTGCAGAAGTCGTTCGAGAACGCGGCGATGGCGAAGGTCTCGGCCTCCGCGCTCGAAGCCCGCGCGATGGGCTATCTGAAGCCGTCGGACACCATCGTGTTCAACGTGCACGAGTTGCTTGACATCGCGAAGAAGGAAGCGCGCGCGTTGTCGGATGCCGGTTATCGCGCGCCGTTGCGCGTGAAGCAGGTGCCGGTCGCGGGCCGCTCGGCGATCTCGACGATCAAGGCGTCGCTCGTGAACATGCGCGACGGGCGTTTCATCAGCGCGCACGACTTTCTGATCGCGAGCCGCATCGCGGAAGCGGTGTGCGGCGGCGACGTAGAAGCGGGCAGTCTCGTCGATGAAGAATGGCTGCTCGCGCTCGAGCGCCGCGCGTTCGTCGAACTGCTCGGCACGCAAAAGACGCAGGAACGGATCATGGGCATGTTGCAGACCGGCAAGCCGGTGCGCAATTAATCGCGGAGCAAGCAATGAGCAAACAACTTCAAGACGCATACATCGTCGCCGCGAGCCGCACGCCGATCGGCAAGGCGCCGCGCGGCGTGTTCAGAAACACGCGCCCGGACGAGCTGCTCGTCCACGCGATCAAATCGGCCGTCGCGCAAGTGCCGGGGCTCGACACCAGCGTGATCGAAGACGCGATCGTCGGCTGCGCGATTCCCGAAGCCGAGCAAGGGCTGAACGTCGCGCGCATGGGCGCGTTGCTCGCCGGCCTGCCGCAGTCGGTCGGCGGCGTGACGGTGAACCGCTTCTGCGCGTCCGGGCTGACGGCGCTCGCGATGGCGGCGGACCGCATCCGTGTCGGGGAAGCCGATGCGATGATCGCGGGCGGCTGCGAATCCATGAGCATGGTGCCGATGATGGGCAACAAGCCGTCGCTGTCGCCGCATATCTTCGATCGCAACGAGGATGTCGGCATTGCATACGGCATGGGGCTGACGGCGGAACAGGTGGCCGAGCGCTGGAAGGTGAGCCGCGAGGCGCAGGACGCGTTCGCGGTGGAGTCGCATCGCCGTGCATTGGCGGCGCAGCAATCGGGCGAATTCGCCGATGAAATCGCCGCGTACACGCTGAACGAGCGCTTCCCGGATCTCGCGTCCGGCGAAGTGCGCGTGAATGCGCGCGAGATTGCGTTCGACGAAGGTCCGCGCGCCGACACCACGCTCGAAGGTCTCGCGAAGCTGCGTCCCGTGTTCGCGAACAAGGGCTCGGTGACGGCGGGCAACAGCTCGCAGACGTCGGATGGCGCGGGCGCGTTGATCGTCGTCTCGGAAAAGATCCTGAAGCAGTTCAACCTGACGCCGCTCGCGCGTTTCGTGAGCTTCGCGGTGCGCGGCGTGCCGCCGGAGATCATGGGCATCGGGCCGAAGGAAGCGATTCCGGCCGCGCTGAAAGCGGCTGGGCTTACGCAGGACGACCTCGACTGGATCGAACTGAACGAGGCGTTCGCGGCGCAATCGCTCGCGGTCATCAACGATCTCGGCCTCGATACGTCGAAGGTCAATCCGCTCGGCGGCGCGATCGCGCTCGGGCATCCGCTCGGCGCGACGGGCGCGATCCGCGCATCGACGGTCGTGCACGGCCTGCGCCGCCGCAACCTGAAGTACGGCATGGTGACGATGTGCGTCGGCACCGGCATGGGCGCGGCGGGGATCATCGAACGCGTTTGAGGCCGAATGGTCCGCGAGCGCCGTCGCTCGCGGATCGACATGAAGGAGACAGCGGATGGACATTCAGATCGAACGCGCGGAAGGCGTGTTGAGCATCGTGCTCAATCGTCCGGAGAAGAAGAACGCGATCACCGCGGCGATGTATCAGGAAATGGCCGACGGCCTCTACGAAGCCGAGAAGGACCCGGCCGTGCGCGCCGTGCTGCTGCGCGGCAACGGCGGCGCGTTCAGCGCGGGCAACGACCTCGAAGACTTTCTCAACGATCCGCCGAAGGACCAGGACGCGCCCGTGTTCCAGTTCCTGCGTCGCTTGAGCGCGATGCCGAAGCCCGTGATCGCGGCGGTATCGGGCGTGGCGGTGGGTATCGGCACGACGATGCTTCTGCATTGCGACATCGTCTACGCCGCGAAGCACGCGAAGTTTTCGCTGCCGTTCGTGCAACTCGGGCTGTGTCCGGAGGCGGCGTCGAGCTTGCTGCTGCCGCGCATCGCGGGCTATCAGCGCGCGGCCGAGAAGCTGCTTCTGGGCGAAGCGTTCGATGTCGATGAAGCGATCGGCATGGGCTTCGTCAACGGCGCGATGGACGCCGCCGAACTCGACGCCTACGCCTTCGAGCGTGCGAGGCGGCTTGCGGCGCTGCCGGCCGGATCGCTGCGCACGACGAAGGCGCTGATGAAAGGCGCGCAGTCGACGGACGTGGCCGCGCGCATGGAAGAAGAGGCGGCGCATTTCGCGCGGATGCTCGTCGCGCCGGAAGCGCGGGAGGCGTTCGCGGCGTTCTTCGGGAAGCGGAAGGCGGATTTCACGCAGTTCGAGTGAGGCCGCTCACTCCACGTCGTATTCCACGAAGCTGCTCTCCCGCGCGAAGCTGACGAGCCGCAATCCCGCCTGCTTGGCAATCGCAATGGCAAGCGACGTCGGCGCGGAAATGGTCACGACCATCGGCACGCCGACGCGCGCCGACTTGCGCACGAGTTCATAGCTCGCGCGGCTCGACAGGAAGACGAAGCCTTGCGTCGTGTCCACGCGCTGCAGCACAAGCTGACCGATGAGCTTGTCGAGCGCGTTGTGCCGGCCGACATCCTCGAACGCGAATCGCACGGCGCCGCTTTCGTCGCACCACGCGGCGGCGTGCAGGCCGCCCGTGAGCTTCGTCAATCGCTGATGCCCGGGCAACTCGCGCGCCGCGCGCTCGATCGCATCGGGCGAGAGCCGCGCGAGAAAGCCCGTGTCCGGCACCCGCTCCGGCTGAAGATCCAGCAAGTCGATGCTCTCGATCCCGCACACGCCGCAACCCGTGCGCCCCGCGAGCGCCCGCCGCTTGTCCTTCAGCGATGCGAACGCCTGCTGCACCACCTGCAAATGCACCTCGGCGTGCGGCAGCGCGTGACCGTCGTCGCGGTAATAGACCTCGATATCGTGGATATCGCTTCCCCGCTCGACGATGCCCTCCGTCAGCGAGAAGCCCACCGCGAACGCTTCGAGATCGCGCGGCGTGCACATCATCACCGCGTGCGAGATGCCGTTGTACACGAGCGCGACGGGCCATTCCTGACCGACGTTATCGCTCGCGACGGCAGTCTCGCCGCGCCGGTTTCTTCGCACTTGCCGTTCGACATAGCCCGGCTGATCTTCGGTTTCGATTTGATTCACTTGACTGCACTCCGTTGCCGCACGAACGATGACCGACGACGCCCGGGTATGCGGCTTGCTAAAGGAACGTGCTGTTCGCGCTGGTTCACAGGCGCACGCAGCGGCACAGATTGCACGGTTCCAGTTCAACACCAGGCCCTACAATAACTTAAGCGGGCGATGGGCGCCGGCGCGCGCCCCTCAAACCAACGAGGCTATCGCCATGGGACTTTACGACGCCGCCCGTCTCTTTCAGTTCGAGATCGAATCCTCGGACAACCTGCGCTTCATTCCGCTCGCGGTTCGCTTCAATCTCGACCGTTTCGGCATGCGCATCTCGCTCGATCAATGGCAGATGCTTCCTTATGACGATCGCGTGCTGCTCGCGCGCTTTCCGATAGAAGACGAAGCGGAACTGGAGAAGAACTTCGACCTCGCGCTCGAAGAGATGCTGAAAACGCACGCGAACGCCGCGCCGGAGAAAATCCCGCGCGATACCGAGCCCGTCTGGGCGCATACCGACGCCGTGCCCGAGACCGTCATCCGCCAGAGCAGTCTCGCGGGCGTGAGCGCGCCGAGCCTGTCGCGCTGGGCGAAACTCGACCGCTTCCAGCGCTATGCGCTCGCCAAGCTGTCGCGCAACACGGACAAGGCCAATCACGACTTCCTGCCCGCGATGCGCGAGTTCGGGCTGGACGAGTAGGGCGGGCGAAAGTTTTTTTCACGCGGCACTAAAGCCCGCGCAAACGCTGCCGTTATCCACGTTATCCATTAATCGCGGTGTGAACCTTGCGTTCGCACCGCGCTTTTGCGTGGGCGCGCGCGGCATGGGCGCATCCATCGCGGAACAACAGGATCGGCCCGTCGCTCATGACTCGTTTCCTCTCCAGGCGTTTGCTGGTCAACATCGCCGTGGTCCTTGCCGCACTCGGCGCGAATGCGTTCGTCGCGTGCGAGCGGATCGCGGATCTGCGCGACAGCAACGCCCGCACGCTGCGCTCGATGAGTCTCCTCCGCGATATCGCCGCGTATCGCAGCGCGCTCGGCGAGGCGCTCACGCAACTGAGCCGATTCGAGGCGACGGGCGTGGCCGAGTCGGCGGCGCAGCACGAAGCGCGCGAAGCGCATCTCGACGCGCTCGAAAGCGGCCTGCGCGCCCAGACCGCGATGGAGCCGGGACTCGGCGGCGCATTCGAAGCGCTCGCCGCGCGCGCCGCGATCATGCGCGACGACGCCAATCTCGCCGACGAACGCGCGCGCAACGCCCCCGCCGACGACTCGCGCGCCTGGGCCGACGCCGCGTTCGTCAGGCTCGGCGAAGATCAGCAGGCGATCGACGAAGAACTCGCGGCCGTCCGTTCTCGAATCGACATGGCGACGATCGCCGCGCTCGATCGCTCGGCAACCGGCTCCGGCGGCGCGATGCTGCTGCTCGCGTTCACCATGCTCGCGGGCAGCGGCGTGCTCATCTATCTCTTCGCGAGCCACGAGCGTTCGTCGCGCGAGAAGCTCGGCGTCGCGCGGGCGAAGCATCGCAGCAACGAGCGATTCCGCAGCATGTTCGAGGCGCATCCGGTGCCGATGTGGATCGTCGACCGGGAAACGATGCGCTTCATCGCCGTGAATCCGGCGGCCATCGGGCATTACGGCTATTCGGAAGCCGAGTTCATGGAGATGACGCTGCGCGATCTCCACGTCGCCGACGACTTCGACCGCTTCACGGCGCGGCTCGCGCGCGGCGGCGCGGAAAGCGGCGAGCGGGCGAACGAGCGTAGCGTTGAACGCGCGACGCGCGGCCAGCGATCGAGCGGCGTGTGGCGCTACCGGCATCGCGATGGCTCGACGATCAGCGCGGACGTGTCGCATCACGCGCTCACGTATTCGAACCGGCCGGGGCTCTTCATGCTCGCGAACGACGTGACCGACCGCATCAACGCGGAAGCCGAAGCGCGCCGTTCGAACGAGATGCTCGAAGCGGTCATCGACAACATTCCGCAGCGCGTGTTCTGGAAGGACCGCGAATCGCGCTATCTCGGCTGCAACAACGCGTTCGCCCGCGATGCGGGGCTCGCGTACAACGAGCAGATCATCGGCAAGACGGACTTCGAACTGCCGTGGTCCGCCGCCGCCGACGTGGTGCGCGCCGACGATCAGGAAGTCATTCAGACGACCGTGCCGAAGATGCATTTCGAGCGCGACGTGCTCGTCGGCGACACGCTGCATACGGTCGTCACGAGCATGCTGCCGCTGCTCGATGGCGAGGGCAATTCCATCGGCGTGCTCGGTTCGTATCAGGACGTGACCGAACGCAAGCGCGCCGAACTCGCGCTGCGCCTGCAAAGCCGCGCGCTAGACGCGAGCGTGAACGCCATTCTCATCACCGGCGTGGTGAACGGCGCGAACGTGATCGAGTATGCGAACCCGGCGTTCAAGCGCATCACCGGTTACGACCCGAGCGAAGTCATCGGGCGCGACTGCCGGTTCCTGCACGGCAAGGACAGCGAACAGGACGGGCTCGCGTCGATCCGCCGCGCGCTCTCAGCCAACGCGGAAACGAGCGTCGTGGTGCGGAACTATCGCAAGGACGGGGCGCTGTTCTGGAACCAGCTTTTCGTCGCGCCGGTGCCGAACGCGCAGGGCATGACGACGCATCACATCGGCATCATCAACGACGTGACCGACCTGATGGACTATCAGGAGCAGCTCGAATATCAGGCGAATTACGACACGCTCACGCGCCTGCCGAACCGCAATCTGCTGCGCGATCGCTTGCAGCATGCGATCGAACAGGCGCGGCGGCGCGACTCGAAGATCGCGGTCGTGTTCATGGACCTCGACGGTTTCAAGAACGTGAACGATAGCCTCGGCCACAGCGTCGGCGACCGGCTGCTCGCGGTCATCGGCGAGCGGCTCGCGCGTTCGGCGCGCACGAGCGATACGGTCGCGCGTCATGGCGGCGACGAGTTCGTGATCGTGCTGACGGACGTAACCGACGAAGCCGATCTCATCGCATGGATGGAGCGCACGCGCGCGGCGATTTCCGAACCGGTATGGCTCGACGAAACGGAGCTTTACGTCGGCTGCAGCATGGGCGCGAGTCTTTTCCCGCAGGACGGCGACGACGCCGAGACCGTGCTCCAGAAAGCCGATCTCGCGATGTATCGCGCGAAGGATCTCGGGCGCAACACGTACCAGTTCTACGAGCCGGAGATGAACGCGAGCGCCGGCGCGCGCATGAATCTGGAGCGGCGGCTGCGGCGCGCGCTGCGCGACGGCGAATTCCTGCTGCACTATCAGCCGCAAGTGGACATGGCGACGCGCGCGATCGTCGGCATCGAGGCGCTCGTGCGCTGGCACGATCCGGAGCAGGGGCTCGTGTCGCCGGCGGCGTTCATTCCGGTCGCGGAGGAAAGCGGGCTGATCGGGCCGCTGTCCGAATGGGTGCTGCGCGAGGCGTGCCGGCAGAACAAGGCGTGGCAGGACGCTGGGCTGCCGCCCGCGCGCATGTCGGTGAATCTGTCGGCGCGGCATTTCCAGCAACGCGATATCGCGGCACTCGTCACGTCCGTGCTCGAAGAAACCGGCCTGGAGCCGCGCTATCTCGAACTCGAACTGACCGAAAGCGCGATCATGCGCAACGCCGACAACGCAGCGGCCATGCTCTCGGAACTGTCGGCGCTCGGCATCGGCATTGCCATCGACGACTTCGGGACCGGCTATTCGAGCCTGTCGTATCTGAAGCGCTTTCCGGTGCATCGGCTGAAGATCGACCGCTCGTTCGTCGCGGACATCGGCTCGTCGGGCGACGACGAAACCATCACGTCCGCGATCATCGCGCTCGCGCATTCGCTCGAATTGCAGGTGATCGCGGAAGGCGTCGAAACGGACGCGCAGCACGAATTCCTGCGCAAGCGCGATTGCGACGAAATGCAGGGCTTCCTGTTCTCACGCCCGATGCCGCACGACGCCATTCCAGGCTTGTTGCAGCAGGGCGTGCTGTTGAACTGAAGAGGACGCCGCGTTCAATCCAGCGGCGGAAGCGCGCGCGGGCGGCGGTCGTTGTCGGTGGCGACGTAGGTGAGCGTCGCTTCCGTCACCTTGACGACTTCCTCGGCGAGGCTCAGGCGCTGCGCGTAGACTTCGACGTAGATGGTGACCGACGTATTGCCCGTCTTCACGATGTCGGTATAGAAGCTCAGCAAATCGCCGACGAATACCGGATTCTTGAACAGGAACGAATTCACCGCGATGGTCGCGACGCGGCCGTTCGCGCGACGGCTCGCCGGAATGGAACCGGCAATGTCCACTTGCGCCATGATCCATCCGCCGAAGACGTCGCCGTGCATGTTGGAATCGGCGGGTTGCGGCACGACGCGCAGCGTGACGGGCTTCTGGGGAAGTTTCGATTCTTCAGGCATGAAAGGTAGTCCGGTCCGCATGCCGCGCGACGCAAGGCAGGCGCGAGCGTGGCCTTGAACCTTCTGCGACAATGCTCATGTATAGGGAAAGGCCGCGCGCCGAAGCGCCGCGGCCTTCGATAAATTGTACGGGATGCACGCACGGCGTGCGCCCGCTTTCCCTGTCAGGCGTCCCCACGCCGCGCGTCGCCAGGCAACGTCCGCCACGTGCTTTTACTGCGCCTCACAACTCGAACTCATGCGCCGCTATTCGAACACCGAGCCGGGCCCGCTCGCGCAAGGTCCGCGCAACGACTGGCAGACCATCCGCTCGCTGCTGCCTTATCTGACCACCTATAAATGGCGCGTCGCCTTCGCGCTGACGTGCCTCATCGGCGCGAAGGTCGCCAATCTCGGCGTGCCGATCGTGATGAAGCGCATCGTGGACAGCCTCGCGTCCGTGCAGCATCTGACCGCGCTCGGCCGCGCCAACGACGCGCCGGGCATCGTGCTGATCGGCGGCATCGGGCTGCTCGTGGTCGCGTATGCGGGCGTGCGGCTTTCGACATCGCTATTCACGGAACTGCGCGAACTGCTCTTCGCCAAGGTTACGGAAAGCGCGGTGCGGCAACTCGCGCTGAGGGTGTTTCGTCATCTGCATTCGCTGTCGCTGCGGTTTCATCTGGAGCGGCAGACGGGCGGCATGTCGCGCGATATCGAACGCGGCACGCGCGGCATTCAGCAACTCGTGTCGTATTCGCTGTACAGCATCTTGCCGACGCTCGTCGAAGTCGGTCTCGTGCTCGCGTTCTTCGTGACGAAGTACGAGGCGTATTACGCGATCGTCACGTTCGTCGCGCTGTGCCTGTATATCGGCTTCACGGTGAAGGTGACGGAGTGGCGCACGCATTATCGGCGCACGATGAACGAGCTGGATTCGAAGGCGAATTCGCGCGCCATCGATTCGTTGCTCAACTACGAGACCGTGAAGTACTTCGGCAACGAAGAATGGGAAACGCGCCGATACGACGAGAATCTGCAGCGGTATCGCGCGGCCGCGATCAAGTCGCAGCGTTCGCTTTCGATGCTCAATTTCGGGCAGCAGACGATCATCGGCCTGGGACTCGTGTTCATCCTGTGGCGCGCGACGCAGGGCGTGATGGCGGGGCGGCTCACGCTCGGCGATCTCGTGCTCATCAACACGTTCATGCTGCAGCTTTATATCCCGCTGAATTTTCTGGGCGTGGTGTATCGCGAACTGAAGCAGGCGCTCACCGACATGGATCGCATGTTCACGCTGCTCGGCGCGGGCCGCGAAGTGCCGGACGCGCCGAACGCAGCGCCGCTGCGGGTGGCGGGCGGCGAAGTGCGATTCGAGCGCGTGAGCTTCGCGTACGAAGCGGCGCGGCCCATCCTGCACGATGTCGATTTCACCATCGCCGCCGGCACGACGACCGCCGTGGTCGGACATAGCGGCTCGGGCAAATCGACGCTCGGGCGGCTCCTGTTCCGCTTCTACGATCTGGATCGCGCGACGGGCGGGCGCATCGTGATCGACGGGCAGGACATTCGCGACGTCACGCAGGATTCGCTGCGCGCGTCGATCGGCATCGTGCCGCAGGACACCGTGCTCTTCAACGATTCGATCTACTACAACATCGCGTACGGTCGGCCATCGGCGACGCGCGACGAAGTGATCGCGGCGGCGCGGGCTGCACACATTCACGACTTCATCGAAGGGCTGCCGGCGGGTTATGAAACGGCGGTCGGCGAGCGCGGACTGAAGCTGTCGGGCGGCGAGAAGCAGCGCGTGGCGATCGCGCGGACGCTGCTCAAGAATCCGCCGATCCTCATTTTCGACGAAGCCACGTCCGCGCTCGATTCCAAATCCGAACGCGCGATCCAGCGCGAACTCGATTCGATCGCGCGCGAGCGGACGACGCTCATCATCGCGCATCGGCTATCGACGGTCGTGCATGCGCAGCAGATCATCGTGATGGATCATGGGCGCGTGGTCGAGCGCGGCACGCACGCGGAGTTGCTGCGTGCCGGCGGGCTGTTCGCGCAGATGTGGGCGTTGCAGCAGCAGCGGGCGGCGGAGCCCGCCGTCGAGCAGGGCGATGCGGCGAGGGTTTGAGTCCCAAGCGGCGCATCACTCCATCGCGTGTGCGCCGTTGATCGCGACGGCATCGCGCTCGTGCGCCGACAGCGCCGACCACCGCAGCCACTGTCCGCGCAGCACGAACAACGCGCCGAACGCGCACGTCGCGAGCACGCCGAACGTGGCGAAGCCCATCTGATAGCTGCCGGTGCTTTCCTTCGCAATCCCCATGATCACCGGCAGATAGAATCCGCCGATACCGCCCGCCGCGCCGACGATCCCCGACAGCAATCCCGTCTTGCCCTTCCATCGATGCGGCACGAGCTGAAACGTCGAGCCGTTGCCCAATCCGAACGCGAGATACAGACACACGAGCAGCGCGAGACCGCCGGTCACGGGCGGCATCCAGATCGCGAAGGCGAAGTCCGCGGCAGCGATCAGCGCAAGCAGCACGAGCAGCGCGCGCACGCCGGTCACGCGATCGGCGACATAGCCGCCGAACGGCCGCACGATCGCACCGAGAAACGCGAGCAGCGACATGAAGAGGCCGGCTTCGAGCTTCGGCATCTGGTAAAGCGACGTCAGCAGCAGCGTCACATACGACGACATGCCGACGAAGCCGCCGAACGTGATGCTGTAGATGAGCATGATGACCCACGTATCGCGCTCGGCCAGAACCGAACGATACCGGCGCGGCAACACGGCAATCGCGATGAGCGCGCCGATCACCGGCAGCAGCAGCACGCCCGCGCGCCCCGTGCCGAACACGCCGCCGTGCACCGCGAGCACGAGCACGATGAGGCTCGCGAGCGTCACGCCGAAGCTGGCGAGCGCGCGCATCGTGCTGCCGGTTTTCTCGCCGGCATCCGACGCCCACGCGTACAGCGCGGCCGCCGTGATCGCGAGCAGCGGCAGCGCGGCGGCGGTCGATACCTTCCAGCCGAAGGCATCGGCGAGATGGGGAAACAGGAAGCCGTCGAGCACCGCGCCGATGTTGCCCGCCGCCGCGAGCCCGAGCACGAGGCCCTGGACCTTCGGCGGATAGTTGCTGCCGGCCATCGGCAACGCGACGGCGAAGCTCGCGCCGCCCATGCCGAGGAACACGCCGAGCACGAGCAGCAGCGCATGGGAAGGCACGCCCGGCACGAGCGGCAGCACGATCGACGGAATCGACGAAAGCAGCACGCCCATCAGCGCGATACGGCGGCCATCGGTCGATTGATAGAGGTTGCCGAGCGTCACGCGCAGGATCGCGGCGGCCAGCACCGGCACCGCGACGAGAAAGCCTTGCTGCGCGGCGGACATCGTCACGTCGCGGCCGATGAACGGCGCAAGCGGGCCGTACAGCACCCAGACGGTGAAGCCCGTATCGAAGTAAAGGAAGCAGGCGAGCAGTGAGCGCCAGTTGCCGCTCTTGAGCGATACGACGAGATTCGACATTGCATGTCCCGGTGGATGCGAAGCGTCCGAGCGACGGCTTCGCGGCGGCCCGGACTTTTGCAACCATCATGCCAATCGCATGCATCTTTTCGCGAAGGACGTCGCACGCACGCCGGCGCGTGTTCCGAGCGATACCGGCGGCGATGCTTCGAACGTGGAACACCGCACCGCTTCCGTGCGACGCGTCCGCCGATGGTGCGCTGCGCCACGCGCGTGCCCCGCTAAAATGCCGCATCCCGCATATCAAGGCGCGAATCCAGCATGGAACTGAAATGGCTCGAAGACTTCGTTTCGCTCGCGGAGACGCGCAGCTTCAGCCGATCCGCCGAGCTTCGGCACATCACGCAGCCCGCGTTCTCGCGACGCATCCAGGCGCTCGAAGCGTGGCTCGGGACGGAACTCATCGACCGTTCTGTCTATCCGACGCGGCTCACGCAAGCAGGCAACGTGTTCTACGAACAGGCGCTCGCGATGCTCTCGCAGTTCCACGAAGCGCGCACGTTGCTGCGCGGGCAGGGCGGCGTGCCGGCGGCGACCATCGAGTTCGCGGTGCCGCATACGCTTTCGCTCACGTACTTCCCGCGCTGGCTGCAGCATATCGAAGCGCGGCTCGGGCGTATCCGCACGCGGCTGCGCGCGCTCAACGTGCATGATGCGGTGCTGTCGCTCGTCGAAGGCGGCTGCGATCTCGTGATGGGCTATCACCATCCGAGCCATCCCGTCGCGCTCGATCCCGCCCGCTACGACATGCTCACGCTCGGCGCCGAGCCGATCAGCCCGTTCTCCGCCGCGAACAAGGCGGGCCGCGCGCGCTACACGCTGCCCGCCACCGCCGATGCGCCCGTGCCGTATCTGTCGTACACGCCTAATGCGTATCTCGGCCGCATGACGGAAGTGATCATCGCGACCGCGCCTGCGCGCCTTCATCTCGACAAGGTCTATGAAACCGACATGGCCGAAGGCCTCAAGGCGATGGCGCTCGCGGGCCACGGCATCGCGTTCCTGCCGCACAGCGCGGTGGAAGACGCGGTCGACGAAGGCCGCCTCATCCGGCTCGATCGCGGAACGCGCGGCACGCCCGCCGGTCAGTTCACGTTGACGATGGAAATCCGCCTCTATCGCGACAAGCTTGCATCGCAAGGCGACGAGCCGCGTCAAGCGTTGATGCGCGCGCTATGGGACGCAGTCGGTGAAGAATTGTTGAAGGCATCGGCGCAAACGCCCGTTGTGTAAGGTTCTGCGACGTTATGCAAGAAACGCATGACGGGATAAGGAAACGGCATTGGATTTGGAATCGCCGTTTTTCGACAATGCATGCATTCCACAACCGCTGGAGCATCAATGTCCTCCCCGAAGCTTGACCATGCCATCCCCTCGTATCTGCATGCCGACGATCTCGGCCCCTGGGGTAACTATCTGCGGCAGGTCGATCGCGTCGCGCCGTATCTCGGCTCCCTTTCCCGCTGGCTCGAAACCCTCAAGCGTCCGAAGCGCATTTTGATCGTCGATTGCCCGATCGAACTCGATAACGGCACGGTCGCGCACTTCGAAGGCTATCGCGTGCAGCACAATACGTCGCGCGGTCCGGGCAAGGGCGGCGTGCGTTATCACCAGGACGTGACGCTTTCCGAAGTCATGGCGCTGTCCGCGTGGATGTCGGTGAAGAACGCGGCGGTGAACGTGCCGTACGGCGGCGCGAAAGGCGGTATCCGCGTCGATCCGCGCACGCTGTCGCGCGGCGAACTCGAACGCGTGACGCGTCGTTATACGAGCGAAATCGGCATCATCATCGGGCCGAACACGGACATTCCCGCGCCGGACGTGAACACGAACGAGCAGATCATGGCGTGGATGATGGACACGTACTCCATGAACCAGGGCCAGACGGCGACCGGCGTCGTGACCGGCAAGCCCATCTCGCTCGGCGGCTCGCTCGGCCGCAAGGAAGCGACGGGACGCGGCGTGTTCGTCGTCGGCACGGAAGCGGCTCGCCGCGTCGGGCTCGATATCGAAGGCGCGCGCATCGCGGTGCAAGGCTTCGGCAACGTCGGCGGCATCGCGGCGCGTCTGTTCCAGGAAGCGGGCGCGCGCGTGATCGCCGTGCAGGATCACACGGGCACCGTGTTCAACTCGAAGGGCCTCGATACGGTCGCGCTCGCCGACCATGTTGCAAAGAACGGCGGCGTCGGCGGCTTCACGGGCGGCGATCCGGTTTCGCGCGACGAATTCTGGACCATCGAAAGCGACATCCTGATTCCGGCCGCGCTCGAAGGGCAGATCACCGAAGCGAACGCGCCGAAGATCAAGACGAAGATCATCGTCGAAGGCGCGAACGGCCCGACGACCACTGCCGCGGACGACATTCTGCACGACAAGGGCGTGCTCGTGATTCCGGACGTGGTCGCGAACGCGGGCGGCGTGACCGTCTCGTACTTCGAATGGGTGCAGGATTTCTCCAGCTTCTTCTGGACCGAAGACGAGATCAACCTGCGTCTCGAACGCGTGATGCGCGAAGCGTTCGCCGCCGTGTGGCAGGTTGCAAGCGAACAACAGGTTTCGGTGCGTACGGCGGCGTTCATCGTGGCGTGTACGCGCATCCTGATGGCGCGCGAAATGCGCGGCCTGTACCCCTGATCGGCGCTGACCGTGCGCGACGGGAGCATGCATCGCAACCGGTCGATGGCGCGGCGCGCAGGCCGCGTCAGCGTCGTCTCAAAATAGGCGGACGGCATTCATCTGAATGCCGTCCGCTTTTTCTTTTTTCGCGTAATATGCGCGCCTACGCAGAGTTGCACCGGGTTGCACCGACCGTCTCAAAAATGTCACGGACCTGCGGTTAACAATCATTCTTTCAGAATAATTACCCTGCTAAACTTGGCCCGGTTTTTCGCCATAGGAGATCGAACGATGAAGGTTAAAAAGGCTGCGCTGCTCGTTGCCGCGCTCGGAATTTTTGCTACGGGCGCTTACGCGCAGGACGCCGGCACGCTGAAGAAAATCAAGGACACGGGCGTGATCTCGCTGGGGCATCGCGAGTCGTCCATCCCTTTCTCGTACTATGACGACAAGCAAAACGTCGTGGGCTATTCGCACGAATTCGCGCTGAAGGTCGTGGACGCGGTCAAGCAGAAGCTCAACATGCCGAACCTGAAGGTGAAGCTCACGCCGATCACCTCGCAGAACCGCATTCCGCTCGTGCAGAACGGCACCGTCGACCTCGAATGCGGCTCGACCACGAACAACGCCGAGCGCCAGCAGCAAGCCGCCTTCTCGAACACGATCTTCGTGATCGGCACGCGCCTCATGACCAAGAAGGATTCCGGCGTGAAGGACTGGGCGGACCTGAAGGGCAAGACGGTCGTGACGACCGCCGGCACCACGTCCGAGCGCCTGCTTCGCAAGATGAACCAGGACAAGAGCATGGGCATGAACATCATCAGCGCGAAGGATCACGGCGAGTCGTTCCTGACGCTGTCGACCGGCCGCGCGGTTGCGTTCATGATGGACGACGCACTGCTCGCAGGCGAGCGCGCGAAGTCGAACAATCCGGGCGATTTCGTGATCGTCGGCGCGCCGCAGTCGCATGAAGCGTACGGCTGCATGCTGCGCAAGAACGATCCGGAGTTCAAGAAGGTCGTCGACGACGCGATCGCCAAGGTCGAAACGTCGGGCGAAGCGGACAAGATCTACAAGAAGTGGTTCGAAAGCCCGATTCCGCCGAAGGGCCTCAACCTCAACTTCCCGGAAAGTGACGACATGAAGGCTCTCTTCAAGAGCCCGAATGACAAGGCAATCGACTAACCGGTTCGAGCATCGAACGAACGAAACGGAAGGAGCTTGCTTCTTCCGTTTCTTTTTGGAGTGAGTCCATGTCTTACCACTGGAACTGGGGCATCCTGCTGAGTCCGGTCTCCACCGGCGAACCCACCACGTATCTGGGCTGGCTGATATCCGGCTTCTGGGTGACGATCACCGTGTCGCTCGCGGCCTGGGTCATCGCGCTCGTGGTCGGCTCGTTGTTCGGCATCTTGCGCACGGTCCCGAATCGCACGCTGGCGGGCATCGGCACCGTCTATGTCGCGATCTTCCGCAACATTCCGCTGATCGTGCAGTTCTTCGTCTGGTATCTCGTGATACCGGAATTGCTGCCGCCATCCATCGGCAACTGGTTCAAGCAACTGCCGCCTTCGGCGCAGTTCTTTTCGTCGTCGATCATCTGTCTCGGGCTTTTCACCGGCGCGCGCGTGTGCGAACAGGTGCGCTCGGGCATCAACGCGCTGCCGCGCGGACAGCGCAACGCGGGTCTCGCGATGGGCTTCACGCAATGGCAGACGTATCGCTATGTGCTGATGCCGGTGGCTTACCGCATCATCGTGCCGCCGCTCACGTCGGAATTTCTCAACGTGTTTAAGAATTCGGCGGTGGCCTCGACCATCGGTCTGCTCGATCTGTCCGCGCAGGCGCGCCAGCTCGTCGACTACACGGCGCAGACGTATGAATCGTTCATCGCGGTGACGCTCGCTTACATGCTCATCAACCTCGTCGTCATGCTGTTGATGCGCTGGGTCGAAGCAAAGACGCGGCTGCCTGGCTACATCGGAGGCAAGTAATGCATCAGTTCAACTGGAGTGGCGTCATCGGGGCGCTGCCTACGCTGTGGACGGGCGCCATCATCACGCTGCAGATCACGGTGCTCGCCATCGTCATCGGCATCATCTGGGGAACGGTGCTCGCGCTGTTCCGCCTCTCGGGCGTCAAGCCGCTGCAATGGTTCGCGGGCGCGTACGTCACGCTGTTTCGCTCGATTCCGCTCGTGATGGTGCTGTTGTGGTTCTTCCTGATCGTGCCGCAATTGCTGCAGAACGTGCTCGGGCTGTCGGCGGATATCGACATTCGCCTCGCATCGGCGATGGTCGCGTTCTCGCTCTTCGAAGCCGCGTACTATTCGGAAATCATCCGCGCCGGCATTCAGGCGGTGCCGCGCGGTCAGGTGAATGCGGCGTTCGCGCTCGGCATGACCTACGGTCAGGCGATGAAGCTCGTCGTGCTGCCGCAGGCGTTTCGCGCGATGGTGCCGCTCCTGCTCACGCAGGCGATCGTGCTGTTCCAGGATACGTCGCTCGTCTACGTCATCAGTCTCGCGGACTTCTTCCGCACGGCGACGAACATCGGTGATCGCGACGGCACGACCGTCGAAATGGTCCTGTTCGCCGGGGCATGTTATTTCGTGATTTGCGTGGTGGCGTCGGCCCTCGTCAAAAGTCTTCAGAAAAAGGTCGCAAGATGATCTCTATCAAGAATGTTTCCAAGTGGTACGGGCAGTTTCAGGTGTTGACCGACTGCACGACCGAAGTGAAGAAGGGCGAGGTCGTCGTAGTGTGCGGCCCGTCGGGTTCGGGCAAATCGACGCTGATCAAGACCGTGAACGGCCTCGAGCCGTTCCAGAAGGGTGAGATCACGATCAACGGCCAGTCGCTGACGGACAAGAAGACGAATCTGTCGAAGCTGCGCTCGAAGGTCGGCATGGTGTTCCAGCACTTCGAACTGTTCCCGCATCTGTCGATCGTGCAGAACCTGACGCTCGCGCAGATCAAGGTGCTCGGCCGCTCGAACGAGGAAGCGACGTCGAAGGGCCTGAAGCTGCTCGATCGCGTGGGCCTGCGCGCGCACGCGGACAAGTATCCGGGGCAACTGTCGGGCGGTCAGCAGCAGCGCGTGGCGATTGCGCGCGCGTTGTCGATGGACCCGATCGCGATGCTCTTCGACGAGCCGACATCCGCGCTCGATCCGGAGATGATCAACGAAGTGCTCGACGTGATGGTCGAACTCGCGCAGGAAGGCATGACCATGATGTGCGTGACACACGAAATGGGCTTCGCCAAGAAGGTCGCGCATCGCGTGATCTTCATGGACAAGGGCTTGATCGTGGAAGACGACCAGAAGGAAGCGTTCTTCGCGAATCCGAGGTCGGATCGCGCGAAGGACTTTCTGGCGAAGATCCTGCACTGACCTCGTCGGGAAAGAAAACGGCGCTTCCGAAAAGAAGCGCCGTTTTTTTATTCGATGCCCAGTTCCGATTCCACCGCCGCCGTCGTTCTTATCTCGTCGATCTTCAACGCCGACCCGACGCAAGCCTTCGCGAGCGGCTCCGCCGCTTTCTTCGCCACGGCTTCCGGCACCGGAATGTTCACCGTCCGCGCGAGCGCGCCTTTCTGGAACATCGCGAGATCGCCGGGCGCGAAGCGCGTCCAGACTTCGTTGTCCGTGAGCGGCGACGTGGCGATCACCGCGACGCGATCTTCAGGCGTCGTGTACTTCGCGAAGTCGATGGACATGTCCGCGTCGATCAGATGCGCCGTCGAAAACGGCCAGCTTCTCACCAGATAGTACAAATGCGTCGAGCAGTGCGAGAAGAGCGCCTGTCCGTTCGACATCAGGAAATTGAAGACGCCGTATTGCGTGATGTCGCGCGTGAGCGTGGCGAGCGCGTCGAAGAGTTCGTCGAGCGGCGGCTGCGAACACGGAAACGCGCGTCGCAAGCCTTGCAGCAGCGCGCAAAACGCGAGTTCGCTGTCCGTCGTGCCGACCGGCTGATACACGCCGGTCAGTTCGGGCGCGTGGCCGTTCAGGTCGCCGTTATGCGCGAAGATCCAGTGCCGTCCCCAAAGCTCCCGCATGAACGGATGGCAATTCTCGAGCAGGATATGCCCTTGCGTCGCCTTGCGGATATGCGCGATGGTGTTCTTCGACTTGATCGGATAGCGCTTCACCATCTCGGCGAGCGGCGAACTCGCGGACGACTGATGATCGATGAAAAGCCTGCACGCCTTGTCCTCGAAGAACGCGATTCCCCAGCCGTCCGCGTGGTGATCCGTCATTCCGCCGCGCGCCGCGAAGCCGGTGAACGAGAAGGTCACGTCGGTCGGTTCGGCGCAATTCATTCCGAGAAGTTGGCACATTTGCTTCAGGCAGACGGGCTAAGGCCGTGGGGCCGGGTTGATACAATACGTCCGACAAGCATATCACCCGGGCCTCTTCGAAAAAATCGAACGACGCCCGCGCCAGCCGCGCGTTGTGCGATTTCCACGGCGATTTTTTCCGGTGCGCGCGGCCTTCGAAGCGCAGTTTCGGCGCATCCTGCTTGCGGTTTGCTTACCTCTTCCAACGTCTTCGCCGCCACACCACGCCATGTCCGCCCATTCCGCTTCGAACTCGACTCTGACATTCGCCCGTCCCGACGACTGGCACCTCCACGTGCGCGACGGCGCGACGCTCGCCGCCGTCCTGCCGCACACGGCGCGCCAGTTCGGCCGCGCGATCATCATGCCGAACCTGAAGCCGCCCGTGACGACCACGGAGATGGCCGCGGCGTATCGCGAGCGCATTCTGGCCGCGCTGCCGAAGGAAGGCGCGGCGGCGCGTTTCGAGCCGCTGATGACGCTCTATCTGACCGACAACACGCCGCCCGAGGAAATCCATCGCGCGCGTGATAGCGGCTTCGTGCATGGCGTGAAGCTGTATCCGGCGGGCGCGACGACCAATTCCGACGCGGGCGTGACGGACCTCGCGAAGTGCGCGAAAACGCTCGAAGCGATGCAGGCAAGTGGCATGCCGCTGCTGATCCACGGCGAAGTGACCGACGGCGACATCGACGTGTTCGACCGCGAAAAGGTGTTCATCGACCGCGTGATGACGCCGCTGCGCCGCGATTTCCCGGAACTCAAAGTCGTGTTCGAGCACATCACGACGAAGGATGCCGCCGAGTACGTCCGCGACGCGCAAGGCCCCATCGGCGCGACGATCACCGCGCATCACCTGCTGTTCAATCGCAACGCGATGCTCGTCGGCGGCATCCGCCCGCACTATTTCTGCCTGCCGGTGATCAAGCGTGAGACGCATCGCGTGGCGCTGGTCGAGGCGGCCACGTCGGGCAATCCGCGCTTTTTCCTCGGCACGGACAGCGCGCCGCATCCGAAGGGCCTGAAGGAACACGCGTGCGGTTGCGCCGGATGCTATACCGCGCTGCACGCGCTCGAGCTTTACGCCGAAGCATTCGATAAGGCCGGCGCGATCGACAAGCTGGAAGGATTCGCGAGCTTCCACGGCGCTGATTTCTACGGCCTGCCGCGCAGCACGGAAACGGTGACGCTGGAGCGCGCATCGTGGACGCTGCCGGCGGAATTCGCCGCCGGCGACACGCAGATCGTTCCGCTGCGCGGCGGCGAATCGATCGGCTGGCGCTTCGTCGACGGAAAATAAGTTGTCGCAGATCGCGGATGATCGGCACCCGGACGCGCTCGCGCCGTTTCGCGCAATCGACTGGACGCGTCCGTGGCTCGCGCCGATCGAATCGCGCGGCAGGTGCTGGCAGGCCGCCGCGCTCGACGGCCACGCGCGCTACCTCGCGCAACTGAACGACGACGCGTCGAAGGCGGCGCACGTCACCGGACGCGGCCAGCCGCTCGCGTTCATCGCGCAGGAAGCGTTGCCGCCGGATGCATCGTACGAAGGTCATATCGCGCAAACGGGCTCTGTGCCGACGCGCCACAATCTCCACGATTTCTTCAACGCGCTGATGTGGTTCGAGTTTCCGCGCACGAAGGCGGCGCTGAACGCGCGTCAGGCCGATCAGATCGATGCGCTCGGCATCGGTCCGACGCGCGGCGGCGTGCGCGACGCGCTCACGCTCTTCGACGAAAACGCGGTGCTCTTCGCGTGCGCCGACGCCTCGCTCGCCGATGCGCTGCGCCGCTTCGACTGGCGCGCGTTGTTCATCGGCGGCCGCGCGTCGTGGGGCGCGCAATGCGAGGCGCGCATCTTCGGCCATGCGCTGCTGGAAAAGCTCGTCGCGCCGTACAAGGCGTGCACGGGGCACGCGTGGATCGTCGAGGTTCCCGCGCATTATTTCGACGCCGACGAACCCGCGCGCCGCGCGATGCTCGACGAACGCGTGTCGCGCAGCCTCGACGCCGAGCCGATCCGAAGCCGCGCCTTCGCGCCGCTGCCGGTTCTGGGCGTGCCGGGCTGGTGGGCGGCGAACGCGTCGCCCGCGTTTTACGACGATACAAGCGTGTTCCGTCCGGGACGCCGGCTGCATCGTCAATGCTAGAATCGATGCCGCAAAGCAGGCCCGGCAGTCGCGGCCTTGGCGCTTAACGGCGTCGAGGGCGAGGAAAGTCCGGACTCCACAGGGCAGGGTGATGGCTAACGGCCATCCGTGGCAACACGCGGAACAGGGCAACAGAAAGCAAACCGCCGATGGCTTCGGGCGCGAGTCCGAAGATCAGGTAAGGGTGAAACGGTGCGGTAAGAGCGCACCGCGGACGTCGCGAGACGCTCCGGCACGGTAACCTCCACCCGGAGCAATTCCAAATAGGCAGGCGCGCATCTTCGGATGCAGGACGGGGCCCCCGTTTCGTCTGCGGGTAGGAAGCTTGAGCGCGTCAGCAATGGCGCGCCTAGAGGAATGGCTGCCATGCGCGTCGCTTTCGGGCGGTGCGTGCACAGAATCCGGCTTATCGGCCCGCTTTGTCGTCATTCAAAAGAAAGAGCCGGCGTTTTCCGACGCCGGCTCTTTTTTCTTGCTGATGCGATCGGCTCAGCGCTCGACGATATCGAACGAATGCGTCAGCTCCGCCGTTTTCGCGAGCATGATCGACGCCGAGCAATATTTGTCGTGCGACAGGTTGATCGCGCGCTCGACCGTCGCCGGATTCAGATTCTTGCCGGTAACCGTGAAATGGAAGTGGATCTTCGTGAACACCTTCGGGTCTTCGCTCGCGCGTTCGGCCTTGAGCGTCACCGAGCAGTCCTCGATTTCCTGACGGCTCTTTTTCAGGATCATCACGACGTCGTAGGCGGTGCAGCCGCCCGTGCCGAGCAAGACCATTTCCATCGGGCGCGGCGCGAGATTGCGGCCGCCGCCTTCCGGCGCGCCGTCCATCGCGACGAGGTGACCGCTTCCGGTTTCGGCGGCGAAAGCCATGCCGTCTTGTCCCATCCAGCTAACTTTGCATTCCATGCTTGGACTCCAGCCGCTTGACACGTGTTTCAGAGGTTTCATTGTAGCGGGTCATGCGTCCAGCAGCCGCGCGCGAGTTCGCGCATTCACCGGTTGACTGGCGGCTCGGCGTGGCGCGCGCTGGCGGGACGCGGGTTATTTCCATGATTCGAGAAAGGCTTCTAGACGGCGTTCGGCGGCGCGTGGACAGTTAAGTTATTGTTTTTTTTTGTGTTTTTCCGGCCTACGAATATCCCGTAATGTGAGATATCATTTCATGATGCAAATCTCCTTGCCTCGGCGCACGAGCGTGCCTATACTCGGTTCATTGGTTGTCGCAGTTCGACAAATCTACCGTGTCTCCTCCACCTCCTCCTTTGGTGGATTAAACCCGAGCCTCAAGCCGCTCGGGTTTTTTTTCGCCTGCGCCGTCCGCGAAGGGCGAAACTCCGCGAAAAGCGTCGCAACCCTTTGACGCGCCGGGCAATTTCCCGCTATACTTCAAAGTTCTCTTTGCCACAAGCCCGCGAAGAGAAGCCTGTGAGAGCCTGCACGCGCCGTCGAGCGCCGCTCGTCGAGTGCACCTATAAGCAGGACCGAACAAGGTAAGAGCAAAAGGGCGAATCAATTTTTGGATCGATCATGAAGACGTTTTCCGCAAAAGCCGAAGAGGTGACGCGCGAATGGTACGTGATTGACGCGACGGATAAGGTTCTCGGCCGTGTCGCCAGCGAAGTGGCACGCCGTCTTCGCGGCAAGCATAAGCCTGAGTTCACTCCGCACGTCGACACTGGTGATTACATCATCATCATCAACGCCGGCAAGCTGAAGGTCACGGGCAACAAGACCACGGACAAGAAGTACTATCGTCACTCGGGCTACCCGGGCGGCATTTATGAAACGACGTTCGGCAAGATGCAAGAGCGCTTCCCGGGCCGCGCGCTCGAGAAGGCAGTGAAGGGCATGCTGCCGAAGGGTCCGCTCGGCTACGCGATGATCAAGAAGCTGAAGGTCTACGCCGAAGCAACGCATCCGCATACGGCTCAACAGCCTAAAGCGCTCGAGATCTAAGGGGAGCCCACATGATCGGTAACTGGAACTACGGTACGGGCCGCCGCAAGAGCGCCGTCGCTCGTGTCTTCATCAAGTCGGGCAAGGGCGAGATCATCGTCAATGGCAAGCCCATCGCCGACTATTTCTCGCGTGAAACGTCGCTGATGATCGTGCGTCAGCCGCTGGAACTCACGAACCACGCCACCACGTTCGACATCAAGGTCAACGTGAACGGCGGCGGCGAAACGGGTCAGGCAGGCGCGGTTCGCCACGGCATCACCCGCGCGCTGATGGACTACGACGCAACGCTCAAGTCGCAACTGTCGAACGCAGGCTTCGTCACCCGCGACGCGCGTGAAGTGGAACGTAAGAAGGTCGGTTTCCACAAGGCACGCCGCAGGAAGCAATTCTCGAAGCGTTAAGCGCTTCGGCATCGCGTGGAGCCGGAATCTCCGGCTTCGAAGCGAAGCTGCCGCAAAAGCCGCCCGCACTGCACGTGCCGGCGGCTTTTTCTTTTCCCGCGTGGCGGCGCGCTGTGTCGAAATTGCATATAGCCTCTTGATTACATGGGCATTCGGCACGATTTTGAGATCAGCCCTACAATGGTGGCTAGAAGCTAATTGGAGAATTCGCATGAGCGCTGTCAGCGACACCCCCACGACCGAAATGCCGATGCCCTTCGTCTTCACCGACGCGGCTGCGGAGAAGGTCAAGCAATTGATCGACGAAGAAGGCAATCCGGATCTGAAGCTGCGCGTGTTCGTGCAAGGCGGCGGATGCTCGGGTTTCCAGTACGGTTTCACGTTCGACGAAGCGGTCAACGAGGACGACACCGTGATGGACAAGAGCGGCGTGCAATTGCTCGTCGATTCAATGAGCTATCAGTATCTCGTCGGCGCGGAGATCGACTATAAGGACGACCTCAACGGCGCGCAGTTCGTGATCAAGAATCCGAACGCGACGACGACGTGCGGCTGCGGTTCGTCGTTCTCGGTCTGAGCGGGAATCAGAGCATTAAAGCGAAACGGAGCCTTCGGGCTCCGTTTTGCGTTTCAGAGTGCGGAGAACGCGTCAGTGCGGGTAAATCGCGCCGAGCACGCGCTCGCCCGCCGCGCCCGTCACCGCCGCCAGGTTGCCCGGCTCCCGGGCGACGCAGCGCATCGCGAGCCACGCGAACGCGAACGCTTCGACTTGCTGCGGCGGCACGCCGAGCGCTTCGGTCGTCATGACGGGCACGCCCGACACGCCGCTTTCGTTCAGCGCCTGCTCGATCATCTTCAGCAGCACGGGATTGCGCGCGCCGCCGCCGCAAACGTAGACCGCGCGCGCGTCGGAGGCGTGGCGCTCGATTTCCCGCGCGACCGTCGTGGCCGTGAGCGCGGTGAGCGTCGCCTGGACATCGGCGGGAGCGAGACTCGTGAACGCCGCGAGTTTCGCGTCGAGCCACGCCGGGTTGAACAGATCGCGCCCGGTGCTTTTCGGCGGCGCTTCTTCGAAAAACGGCTCGTCCAGCAGCGCATTCAATAGCGGACGATTCACCTCGCCGCTCGCCGCGAACTTCCCGCCATCGTCGTAAGGCCTTTGCAAGTGCCGATTCGCCCACTCGTCGAGCAGCGCGTTCGCCGGGCCGCAGTCGAAGCCGCGCACCGCGCCGCGCGCCGCGAGAATCGTGATATTGCTGATGCCGCCCAGATTGCAGACGACGCGCGTCTCGTTCTTCGCGCCGAAAATCGTCGCATGAAACGCCGGCACGAGCGGCGCGCCCTGACCGCCGGCGGCGACGTCGCGGCTGCGGAAATCCGCGATCACGTCGATGTTCGTCATCTCCGCGAGCAGCGCCGGATTGTTGATCTGCCGCGTGTAACCCTTCTCCGGCCGATGCCGCACCGTCTGCCCGTGCACGCCGATCGCGCGCACTTTCGACGCCGAATATCCGCTCATGCTCTGCAATTCGTGGCAGCAGACGGCATAGCGCGTGGCGAGGGCGTTGGCGGCGAGCGCCTCGCGTTCAAGTTCGTTGTCGCCGGGGGCTTGCAGCGCGAAGAGGGCGTCGCGCAGGCCTTGGGAAAACGAAACGTGCGCCTCGCCGAGCACGACGGGCGGCTTGCCGGTGGCGAACTGCACCGCGACGCCGTCGACGCCGTCCATGCTCGTGCCGGACATCAGACCGAAGTAGACGCCGTCCGCCTTGCCGGTTTCGATTGCTTCGGCTTTCTTCCCCACGTTGCTCTCCTCGTCGATGCGCGTCCGTCAAGCCGCGATTATCCGCGCAACCGGGGCGCGCGTTAAGACGCGTCTGCACGTTTCGCGGACGACCGCCGCGCGCGGGAACGGCACGGAAGGGCACGTCATCGCGTAAAATCCTGTGCCTGAACAAGCCTTTGCGCGCGATCCGCACATCGCGCGCCGCGAGGCATCGCATCCATTACACATCACAAGCCGCAAGCATGACCACAGACTCCAACGCTTCATCCGCGTCCGCCGAGAAGGCCTATCCGATCACCGACGACGTGCGCGCCGCGCTCGCCATCGCCAAACGCGGCTGCGACGAACTGCTGATCGAAGAGGAATTCGCGCAGAAGCTCGCGAGGAGCGCCGCGACGGGCAAGCCGCTGCGCATCAAGCTCGGCCTCGATCCGACCGCGCCGGACATCCACATCGGCCATACGGTCGTGCTGAACAAGATGCGCCAGTTGCAGGATCTCGGGCATCAGGTGATCTTTCTGATCGGCGATTTCACGTCGCTGATCGGCGATCCGTCCGGCCGCAACGCCACGCGCCCGCCGCTCACGCGCGAGCAGATCGAAACGAACGCGAAGACATATTTCGAACAGGCGGCGCTCGTGCTCGACCGCGAGAAGACCGAAATCCGCTACAACAGCGAATGGTCGATGCCGCTCGGCGCCGACGGCATGATCAAGCTGGCCTCGCGCTACACGGTCGCGCGCATTCTGGAACGCGAGGATTTCACCAAGCGCTTCCAGAGCGGCGTGCCCATTTCGATCCACGAATTCCTGTATCCGCTGATGCAGGGTTACGACTCGGTCGCGCTCAATGCCGATCTCGAACTCGGCGGCACGGACCAGAAGTTCAACTTGCTCGTCGGCCGCGAATTGCAGAAGCAATACGGTCAGGAACAGCAATGCATCTTGACGATGCCGCTGCTCGAAGGTCTCGATGGCGTCGAGAAGATGTCGAAGTCGAAGAACAATTACATCGGCATCAGCGAGAAGCCGACGGACATGTTCGGCAAGCTCATGAGCATTTCCGACGTGCTGATGTGGCGTTACTTCGAACTGCTGTCGTTCCGCAGCATCGAGGAGATCGCGCGTTTCAGGCAGGAAGCGGAAGGCGGCCGCAATCCGCGCGATTTCAAGGTGATGCTCGCGCAGGAAATCGTCGCGCGCTTTCACTCGCAGGCCGACGCGGAACGCGCGCTCGATGACTTCAACCATCGCGCGAAGGGCGGCGTGCCGGACGATATCGCGTCGGTCACGCTGGCGGGCGCGCCGCTCGCCATCGGCCAGTTGCTGAAGCAGGCGGGCCTCGTGCCGTCGACGAGCGAAGCGCTGCGCAACATCGAGCAGGGCGGCGTGAAGATCGACGGCGCGACCGTCTCCGACAAGGGCCTCAAGGTCGAAGCGGGCGAGTTCGTCGTGCAGGTCGGCAAGCGCCGCTTCGCGCGCGTCACGCTGACCGCATGATCGCGCTCATTCAGCGCGTGCGGCGCGCGGACGTGCGCGTCGGCGACCGCGTGACCGGCGCGATCGATGCGGGCCTGCTCGCGCTGGTCTGCGCCGAGCGCGGCGACAACGAAGCCGCCGCCGACAAGCTGCTCGCCAAGATGCTCGCGTATCGCGTGTTCAGCGACGCCGCGGGCAAGATGAATCTGTCGGTGCAGAACGTCGAAGGCGGCCTGCTGCTCGTGTCGCAATTCACGCTTGCCGCCGATACGTCGAGCGGCTTGCGCCCGAGCTTCACGCCCGCTGCGCCGCCTGACGAAGGCAAGCGGCTCTTCGATTACTTCGTGCGCGAGGCGCGGGCGAAGCATCCCATTGTCGAGACGGGAGAATTCGGCGCCGACATGCAGGTGTCGCTCGTCAACGACGGCCCCGTTACTTTCTGGCTTCAGGTACGTCCATGACGACTCAGGTGCTTTTCATCCGCCACGGCGAAACCGACTGGAACCGCATCAAGCGCATTCAGGGGCATATCGACATTCCGTTATCCGGGCACGGTTTCCTGCAAGCGGAACAGTTGGGCGCGCGGCTCGCGCGCGAGGGCGGGCTCGATGCGGTCTATTCGAGCGATCTGCTTCGCGCGCAGCAGACGGCGCGTCCGTTCGCGGATGCGCTCGGGCTCGATCTGCGGCTGTCGGAAGGCTTGCGCGAGCGTCAATACGGCGCGTTTCAGGGCCACGACAGCGACGAGATCAACGTGAAGTTTCCGGCGGAGTATGTCGAATGGCAGACGCGCGATCCGGGTTTCGCGCCGCCGGAAGGCGAGTCGCAGCGCGTGTTTTATCACCGCGTGATCCATGCGATGGAGCCGATCGTGGCGGCGCATCCGGACGGACGGATTGCGTGCGTCGCGCATGGCGGCGTGCTGGATTGCATCTATCGATTCGCGATGAAACTGCCGCTCACGGAGCCGCGCGACTGGCCGCTCTTGAACTGCAGCGTGAATATCGTCGATTACGACGACGGCGGCGCGAAAGTCGTATCGTGGGGCGATGTAAGCCATCTCGCGACGGACACGGAAGACGACAACCTGCGCAAAATAAAGTGACGAGGTTCGGCCAAATCTGAGCGCTCGCGCGTTGATATTTCGGTACCGAAAATGTAGTATTCGGTACCGAATTTACAACCATGAAGAAGCGTATGTCTAGGAACGAACTCACTGAAAGCGAACTCGAGACTTACAAACAGGCTCTCGCAAGTTCGATTCGAAAAGACTTCATCAAGAAGGACGTCTCGTATCAAAATCGAAACGAGTTGAAGTTCCTGGCCGGCTATCGTCGCGAGCGCGACGACACAATGAGCCAAGTCCGACGAATTTTGAAGGAAGAGTTCGGCGCGAGCGTGGTTTCTGTCGGAGGTAACATGGCGGCGATTGTAAAGCGCCGAGACTAGTCGGCGTTTGCCGCCGCCGCTCTCGCCCGCGCGCGCTTCGAGATTCCATTCACGAGCGCCCAGCGCATGACGGGCGCCATCGCGCGCACGCCGGGCCGCGCGATCACCCGCCGCACCGGGGCAAAAGCGGACAGCCCGAGCATCGCCTGCGCCCAATCCGGCAGCAAATCGACGCCCGCGCTGAACACGAGCTTGCTCGCCGGCTTCATCGCGATGCGCGGCGTCGGCGCATCCTTCAGCACGCGAATCACTTCCCGCGTGCGTTCGCTTGCCTGCAATCGCGGACGCATGGCCGCGAGGTACGCGTCGACCTGTGCGCGCGTGACCGGCACGTCGAGCGCGCCGAGCATCCGCGCGATGGTCGCGGTTTCATCGAAATAGCGGTCTTGATCGGCAACCGACAACGCGGGATTCACGTAGCGCAGATAGCCGTTCAGAAAGCTCGACACTTCCGCGACATGCACCCACGTCAACAGCTCAGGGTCGCTCGCGCGATACGGCCGGCCATCGGTCGCAACGCCGGTCACGCCGAGATGGATGTTCTTCACGCGCTCGATGAGCGCGAGCGCGTCGCGGCGATTGCCGAACGTCGTGCCCGCGACGAAGGTTGCCGTGCGGCGCAGGCGGCCAAGAATGTCGGTGCGAAACGTGGAGTGATCCCACACGCCCGCGAGCGCCAGCGGATGCAGCGTCTGCAACAGCAGCGCGCTGATGCCGCCCGTCATCATCGACGTGAAATCGGCGTGGACTTTCCAGCAAACGGAATCGGGACCGAAGAGGCCGGGATCGCCGGGCGGCGACGAGTAATCGAGTCCCGGACCGCCGCCGCCGCTCGTCAGGCTGGTGATGCCGCGTGCGATCGATGAGCGCACGGATGACCGCACGCGCGTAACGAACGTCGCCTGATCCGACATGCGCTAGCTGTTGCCCGCGTCCCAGAGATCGCGGATAGGGCCGGCGTCCGGCGCGGCGAGGCCGAAGTGCCGGTAGGTGAGCAGCGTGGCGACGCGTCCGCGCGGCGTGCGCTGCAAATACCCTTGCTGGATCAGATACGGTTCGAGCACGTCCTCGATGGTGTCGCGCTCCTCGCCGATCGCCGCCGCGAGATTGTCGACGCCGACCGGGCCGCCATCGAACTTGTGCAGGATGGCTTCGAGCAGCTTGCGGTCCATCAGGTCGAAGCCGACCGGATCGACGTCGAGCATTTTCAGCGCGGCATCCGCGACGTCGCCGGTGATGCTGCCGTTCGCCTTCACTTCCGCGTAATCGCGCACGCGGCGCAGCAGCCGGTTGGCGATACGCGGCGTGCCGCGCGAGCGCCGCGCGATCTCCAGCGCGCCTTCGGGCACGATGTCCGCCTTCAACAGCGACGCCGAGCGCGACACGATGCGCGCCAGCTCGTTCGCGTTGTAAAACTCGAGCCGCGACACGATGCCGAAGCGATCGCGCAGCGGATTGGTCAGCATGCCCGCGCGCGTGGTCGCGCCGACGAGCGTGAACGGCTGAAGATCCAGCTTCACGCTGCGCGCGGCCGGTCCTTCGCCGATCATGATGTCGATCTGATAATCCTCGAGCGCCGGATACAGAATTTCCTCGACGACCGGCGAGAGACGGTGAATCTCGTCGATGAACAGCACGTCGTTCGCTTCGAGATTGGTGAGCAGCGCGGCGAGGTCGCCCGCACGCTCCAGCACCGGCCCCGACGTCTGCCGCAGATTCACGCCCATTTCTCGCGCGATGATATGCGCGAGCGTGGTCTTGCCGAGACCCGGCGGCCCGAAGAGCAGCACGTGATCGAGCGCTTCGGAGCGGCGCTTGGCCGCTTCGATGAAGATTTCGAGTTGGCCGCGCACCTTTTCCTGCCCGACGTATTCGTCGAGCTGACGCGGACGCAGCGCGCGTTCGAACGCTTCTTCGTTCGGCGAGACGGGCGTGGCCGAGATGATGCGTTCGGCGGCGAGTTTGTCGGTTTCGATCATGGGTCGATTGTACAGCGTGGTTTTAGGCGGCGAAGCTGGCCGAATGGCCTAGTGGTGCGTCGTGGGGATCGACGGCAGAGTCGGTGCATCCGAAACGATGCCGACGAGCGCAATGAGCCATGCCGCTTTATCAAAAAGGCCTATATCTGATCCGTATGAATCTGGAGGAGCTACAGCGAGGGGGAAGGGTGACTGTTGTTCCGGTCGGCCGCCTGACGAGCACGCAGCATGGCGCGATCAATGCCCAGCGAGCCGCACAGGCGTTACCGCCGCTGGCCGACCCCGGAGATCGTGGTTATCGGCAAACACATTCATGACAGCCGCATCGTGCGTGACGACTACACCGTGGAAGACGTGCTTACGCAGATAGCAAGCGCTTTGGCTGCGGATTCCGTGGTCGTCGCGTCCAGAAGAATGACGGCGCTGGATGCACCCAAGCGTCGCGCGGACGGCTACGGGAACTGGGTGCGCGACCGCGCCATTCTGGAGCTGACCCAACGCAAGCCGCGCGCCGAGTTGTTTTCCGTCATTCCGAAAGGGGACGCGAACAAGCCATCGGACTGCGAAAAAGAAAAAGGCCGCTCGAAAGCGGCCTTGAATACTTCGGAACACTCGCCCGGGTAACTTACTGCCGCCGGCGCACCAGTGTTTCGAACATCGATCTTATCACCGATTCGGGGCCACCCTCACCCCTTCGACAACGCCTTCAACGCCAGCTTGATACCCTCCGACACGCCCGTTCCCGCCGGCACGTTCTTGATGGCCGCGAGCGCTTCCTTCTCCGAGTACCCGAGCGCGAGCAGCGCGTTGAGAATGTCCGACGCGTGATCCGACTGCGAAGCCGCACTCGCCATCGCGCCGAGATCCGCGCCGAGCTTGCCCTTCAGTTCGAGCAGCAGCCGCTCGGCCGTCTTCTTGCCGATGCCCGGCACGCGTGTCAAACGCGCCGTGTCTTGCGTCGTCACCGTCTGCGCGAGTTCCTGCACGCTCATGCCGGAAAGCACGGCCAGCGCCATGCGCGCGCCGATGCCGCTGATCTTCAGCAGCTCCCGAAACGTCGCGCGTTCCTGCGACGTCAGAAAGCCGTAAAGCAGATGCGCGTCCTCGCGCACGATCATCTGCGTGAGCAGCACGACCTTCTCGCCGGCATGCGGCAGGTTGTAGAACGTGCTCATCGGCACGTCGACTTCATAGCCGACGCCGTTGCAGTCGACGAGCAAATGCGGCGGATTTTTTTCCAGCAGAACGCCGGCGATGCGACCGATCATGTTTTCTTGCTAAAAGTGAAAGTGTTAGCCGATAAGCCTGCCGCGCCGCACGCGCAAGCCCTTCTTCGCGAGCGACGGCGCAATGCCGCCCAGCGTCGCGAGTCCCGTGCCGCCGTGCGCATGACAGATCGCCATGCCGAGTGCATCGGCGGCGTCGGTGCTCGGCACGCCGGAAAGGTTGAGCAGCCGCACGACCATCTGCTGCATCTGCTCCTTCGTCGCGCGGCCGTAGCCGACGACGGCCTGCTTCAACTGCAGCGCCGTGTATTCGGCAACCGGCATGCCGCTCGTGACGAGCCCGCAAATCGCCGCGCCGCGCGCCTGGCCGAGCAGAAGCGTCGATTGCGGATTGACGTTCACGAAGACTTTCTCGATCGCGGCCTGATCCGGATTGTGCTGGCGAATGAGCGTGGAAATGCCGTCGAAGATGGTGTTCAGCCGCGAAGGCAGATCGGCGTCGGCGGTCTTGATGACGCCGCTCGTCACGTAGGAGAGCGAATGCCCGGCCACGTCGATGATGCCGAAGCCCGTCACGCGCAAGCCGGGGTCGATGCCAAGAATTCTCATTCGTTCGCGATGCGGCTCGTTGAAATCAAAATGGCCTGCTTGCGCCGACAGCAGCGCAAACAGGCCAATAGTAAATGAAGCGAGCCGGATTAATGGCGGAAGTGACGCGTGCCGGTGACGATCATCGCGACATTGTGCTCGTCGGCAGCGGCGATCACTTCGTCGTCGCGCATGGAGCCGCCCGGCTGGATCACGCAGGTCGCGCCCGCGTTCACCACGACGTCGAGGCCGTCACGGAACGGGAAGAACGCATCCGACGCCACCGCCGAGCCGTTCAGCGACAGCCCCGCGTTCTGCGCCTTGATGCCCGCGATGCGCGCCGAATCCACGCGGCTCATCTGGCCCGCGCCGACGCCGAGCGTCATGCCGCCGCCGCAGAACACGATCGCGTTCGACTTCACGTACTTCGCCACGCGCCACGCGAACATCAGGTCGTCCATTTCCTTCGGCGTCGGATGGCGCTTCGTCACGACGCGCAGTTCGTGCGGCTGCACGTTCTTCGCATCGAGCGATTGCACGAGCAGGCCGCCGCCGACGCGCTTCAGATCGAACGTGTTGTGACCGTCGCCGAGCGCGATCTGCAACAGGCGCACGTTCTGCTTCGCCGCGAACACGGCGCGCGCCGCCTCGCTGAACGAAGGCGCGATCAGCACTTCGACGAACTGTTTCGCCACCGCTTGCGCCGCCGCTTCGTCGACTTCGCGATTGAACGCGATGATCCCGCCGAACGCGGAAGTCGGGTCCGTCTGGAACGCCTTCGAGTACGCTTCGTGCGCATCGACGCCGACCGCCACGCCGCACGGATTCGCGTGCTTGATGATGACGCACGCGGGCGCATCGAACGTCTTCACGCATTCCCACGCGGCGTCCGAATCGGCGATGTTGTTGTACGACAGTTCCTTGCCCTGCAACTGCTCGTAGTTCGCGAGCGCGCCGGCGGGCACGGAAAGATCGCGATAGAACGCCGCGCTCTGATGCGGGTTCTCGCCGTAGCGCAGATCCTGAACCTTCTCGAACGCCATGTTGAAGGTCGCCGGATACGTGTTGCGGCTCGAATGCTGAAGTTCTTCGGTGAGGCTCGTCAGATAGTTCGTGATCGCGCCGTCGTATTGGGCGGTGTGCGCGAACACCTTCGTCGCGAGGCGGAAGTTCGTCTTGTAGCCGACGGTGTTGCCGTTCGCGCGCATTTCGTCGAGCACGGCGGCGTAATCGGCCGGATCGACGACGACCGTCACGTCGCGATGATTCTTCGCCGCCGAGCGCAGCATGGTCGGCCCGCCGATATCGATGTTCTCGATCGCGTCTTCCAGCGAGCATTCTTCCTTCGAGACCGTCTGCACGAACGGATACAGATTCACGACGAGCAGGTCGATGGTCGGAATGTCGTGCTTTTCCAGCGCGGCCATGTGTTCGGGCAGGTCGCGGCGGGCGAGAATGCCGCCGTGAACTTTCGGATGCAGCGTCTTCACGCGCCCGTCGAGCATTTCCGGAAAGCCGGTGTAGTCGGCGACCTCGGTCACGGGCAGGCCCGCGTCGGCGAGCAGTTTGGCCGTGCCGCCGGTCGAGAGGATCTTGACGCCGAGTTCCGACAGCGATTTCGCGAAATCGACGATGCCGGACTTGTCGGAAACGGAGATGAGCGCTTGCTTGATCATGATGAACACTGAAACCGAAAAGGATAACCAGGCCGGACCAAGGCAAGCGCCTCAGTCCGATGAATCAAATCAATCCGTGCTGCTGCAGCTTCTTGCGTAGCGTGTTGCGGTTGATGCCGAGATATTCGGCTGCAAGCGACTGGTTGCCGCCCGCCTGCTCGAGCACCACTTCGAGCAGCGGTTTTTCCACACACGAAATCACCATGTCGTAGACGTCGTGCGGGTTGGAGCCGTCCAGATCCTGAAAGTAGTTGTCCAGGCTCTGGCGGACGCATTGTTCGATGTTATGTCTGCTCATGCGGCTATTAGTCGGTCGGTGTTGTCTTGCCCGCCGCACGATTCTTCCCCCGCCGCGTCCTCGGCGTCCTGCGCCTCGTCCACGTAGATGAGACGGTCCGACAGCGCCTTCTGCGCGTCGAAGAATTCGTTCACGGCGAGCAATTGTTCTTTGGTCGTGTCGAGCGTGTTCATCCGGTGGCGGAAGGTGCCCGCGCCGGAAAGGCCGCGAGTGTACCAGCCGATGTGCTTGCGCGCAGTCCGAACGCCGGTGAATTCCCCATAGAAAGCATAGTGGTCTTCGAGGTGCTCGTTCATGACCTGCTGAATCTCGTCGATGCGCGGCGGCGGCATGCGCTCGCCCGTCTTCAGGAAGTGCTCGATTTCGCGAAACAGCCACGGACGCCCCTGCGCCGCGCGGCCGATCATGATGGCGTCCGCGCCGGTCGCGGCGAGCACGTCGCGCGCTTTCTCGGGCGTGGCGATGTCGCCGTTCGCGACGACCGGAATCTTCACCGACGCTTTGACGGCCGCGATGGTTTCGTACTCGGCGTCGCCCTTGTAGAGATCGGCGCGCGTGCGGCCATGCACGGTCAGCATGGAGATGCCGGCCTCTTGCGCAATCCGCGCGATGGTCAGCGCGTTCTTGTTCTCGCGATTCCACCCCGTGCGAATCTTGAGCGTGACCGGCACCGCGTCCGGCCCGACACCGACCGCCTGCACCACCGCCTCGACGATGCGCGCCACGAGCGGTTCGTTCTGCAGCAGCGCCGAACCCGCGGCGACGTTGCAGACCTTCTTGGCGGGACATCCCATATTGATGTCGATGATCTGCGCGCCGTTCGCGACGTTGTGGCGCGCGGCTTCGGCGAGCATCTGCGGGTCCGCGCCCGCGATCTGCACGGAGATCGGCTCGACCTCGCCGGCGTGATTCGCGCGGCGCATGGTCTTCTCGCTCTTCCACAACTGCGCGTTCGACGCGACCATCTCCGACACCGCGTAGCCCGCGCCCATGCGCTTGCAGAGCTGGCGGAACGGGCGATCGGTGACGCCCGCCATCGGAGCGACGAACAGGTTATTGCGCAGAACGTGTGAACCGATGGTGGGCATGAAGGCTTGGGCCTCCGCACGGGCGATCGAACGGCGAGCGTGCCGGTGTCGCGTCAGGCGGATGCAAGGATGCGGAAGGGAAACGCGTATTTTAACGCTAAGCGGCTGCTGAAATTAAGTGCAATCGCGTGCAAGTCTTTAAATCTTCGACGAAAGCGCGCGGTGGGGCGGAGGATAAGTGGGCGCGGCGCGCGGCGGCGTGAGGCCGCGCGCCGCTGTCTGGAGCGGGCCGAAGCGCCCGTGTGTCTGTCGTCGCGGCCTGCGCAGCGTCTGCCGCGCGAGCGCGCATCGCGGTGGCGCGCAGGCGAACCGGTCGGACGATAAGCGCCCCCGTGCCGCCTATCGCCGCTGCCCGAACATCATCTGCCGCGCCAGCGCCGTCTTCACGGGCGGCAAGAACTCGAGCGCAGTGAGCGCAAGCCCGCGCATCGCGGCGAGCGGCGGGAAATCGACGGTGAAAATGCGTGCAAGCGTGTCCGTCGCGCCGATCGTCAGACGCCGGTCCAGCGCCCGCCGCTGTGCGAAATGCGCGAGCGCGAGCGGCCGCGGTCCGTCGATGGACAGCGCATCGCAGAGCGCCTGGGCGTCGCGCAAGCCGAGATTCAGCCCTTGGCCCGCCACCGGATGCAGCGTCTGCGCCGCATTGCCGATGGCCACCGCGCGCCGTTCGACGAGCGCGTGCAGCGCGGTCAGTCCGAGCGGAAACGCCGCGCGCCCGACGATGCGCGTGAACCGCCCCATGCGCGCGCCGAACGCGGCGCCGAGTTCCGCGAGAAATGTGTCGTCGTCGAGTTGCATGCGGCGCGCGGCTTCATCGGGCGAGCCGCACCAGACGAGCGAGTAGTCCGCGTGACGCTGCCCGCCGCACGGCAGGAGCGCAATCGGCCCTTCGTTCGTGAAACGCTCCCACGCGACATTCGCTTGCGGATCCGACACGCTCACCGTGCCGACGATAGCCGTCTGCCCGTAGTCGCGCGCGCGCCGGTCGTTGGATACGGCGGCTTCGCGCGGCGCTTGCTGATACAGGCCGCCCTCGGCGTTGACCAGCACCCGCACGCGGATCGTGCGCTCGCCGCTCGCGGATTGCAGCGGCACCGTGACGCTTTCGTCGTCCTGCAGCGGCGGCAGCGCGGAAGTATCGGTGATCCAGTGGACGTGCGTCTTGCGCACCGCGTCCGCGAGCGCCGCGACGAGCGAGCCGTAACGCACGACATAGCCGAGTTCCGGCAATTCGTGCTCGTCGTGCTCGATCAACGTGCGCCCGAAGTGCCCGCGCTGCGACACGTGGATGCGGCGAATGGGCGTGGCGTCGGCGGGAAAGCCGAGCGGCTGCAGCATCACGCGGCTGCCGTGCGACAGCGCGAGCGAGCGCGGGTCGGTCGCGGCGGCTTCGGGCGTGCGTGCGTCGATCAGCGCGATGGACAGCCGCGATGTCGCGCTGCGCCGCGCGAGCCAGCCGGCGAGCGCCAGCCCGACCGGCCCCGCGCCGACGATGGCGATGTCGTAGTCGAAATGCGGTTGGGAGATCGCGTCGCTCATGTTCTGCTCTTCATCTTCAATTACCGATGGATTCGCGCATCAGCGCTTCGATTTCGACCGCCGCGACGGGGACTTCGCGCGTCAGCAGTTCGCACCCGCCGGAGGTGACGAGCGCGTCGTCCTCGATGCGGATGCCCGTGTTCCAGTAACGCTCGGGCACGTTTTCGGCGGCGCGCACGTAGAGGCCCGGCTCGACCGTCAGCACGTTGCCCGCCGCGAGCGTGCGCCAGGGCCGCGCGCCTTGTTCGTCGCGCGGGCCGTCGGCGTCGCGGTAATCGCCCGCGTCGTGCACGTCCATGCCGATCCAGTGCCCCGTGCGATGCATATAGAAAGGCAAGTACGCGCGCTCGGCGATGACGTCATCGGCGCTGCCGAACTTCGTCTTGTCCACGATGCCCGTGTCGAGCAGTCCTTGCGACAGCACTTTCAATGCCGCCTGATGCGGCGCGTCGAAGCTGACGCCGGCGCGCGTTGCCTCGATCGCGGCGGCTTGCGCGGCGAGCACGATGTCGTACAGCTCGCGTTGCGCGGGCGTGAAGCGGCCGTTCGCCGGGAAGGTGCGCGTGATGTCGGACGCGTAGCCGTCGAGTTCGCACGCGGCGTCGATGAGGATGAGGTCGCCGTCGCGCGCCACCGCGTTGCCCGCCGGATAGTGCAGCACGCACGCGTTCGCGCCCGCCGCGACGATCGAGCCGTACGCGGGCGCCTGAGCGCCGTGGCGGCGGAACGTGTAGAGCAGTTCGGCTTCGATCTCGTGCTCGCGCATGCCTGGACGGCACGTTTGCATCGCCCGGCGATGCGCTTGTGCGGATATCGACCCGGCGCGGCGCATGATGGCGATTTCGTGCGCATCTTTCACGAGCCGCATTTCATCGATGAGCGGCAGCACGTGTTGCGCCTTCGCCGGCGCGCGCACGCCGCTGCGGCTCCGCGCGCGCACGGCGGCGAGCCAGCCGCGCACTTGCGCGTCGAGTTCGGCCGACGTGCCGAGCGCGTAGAAGAGCGCGGGCTTGTCGGCGATCAGGCGCGGCAGTTGTTCGTCGAGTGTGGCGACGGGTAACGCCGCGTCGAGACCGAACGCATCGCGGGCGGCTTCCGGCCCGTAGCGAAAACCTTCCCACGTTTCGCGCTCGGCGTTCTTCTCGCGGCAAAAAAGAATGGACGCCGGCTCGCCGTTCTGCGCGCTCGCGTCCAGCACGAGCGTCGCCTCGGGTTCGGTGAAGCCCGTCAGATAGTAGAAATAGCTGTCGTGACGGAAGGGGAAGTCCGTGTCCCGATTGCGCATGACTTCCGGCGCAGTCGACAGGATGGCGACGCCGCCGCCCTGCGCGCGCAACGCCGCGAGCAGACGTTCGCGGCGGCCACGGTAGACATCGACGGCGATCGGATTGGCATGTTCGGTCTGTGAGTTCATGCGCCCGATTGTATCGCCGGGTCTGAGGCGGCGCGACTAGGCCATTCGGCCTAGTGTTCAAGCGAATGTGCGCGTTGGATACTTGTCGCGAAGCGGTGAGGCTAGTCTTCCGCGCGATGACGCACGCTGCCCGCAACGAGGTCGAAGCGGAACAGACGGCATTCCAGCGCGCCGTTGAAGAGCGGCGTTTTCGTCGATTCGCGCAGTCGCAACATGCCCGGCAGCTTGCGGTCGGACGTGAGCACGTATGCGCGCCAGCCGGGAAAGCGCTGCTTGAGCGCGTTGCCGAACGAGACGAAGAACTCGGTATCGGCGGGATCGGGTTGCGCGCGGGCGAAGGCGTCGTCGTCTTCGCGGCGCGAGCGGGCCGTATCGCGGATCTCGCCGCGCGGGCCGCGTCCGCGCACTTCAATGCGCTCGCCATACGGCGGATTCGCAACGAGGATGCCGGGCGCGTCCGTCGGTGGCGTCATGTTGCGGGCGTCGAGCTGTTTGAGCGCCAGGTCGGGGATGCCCGCGCGGCTCAGATTCGCGCGCGCTTTCTCGAGCATGTCGCCCGAGATGTCGCTGCCGAAGATGTTCAGTTGCGATTGCGTCGCGCGCGTGGCGCGTCTCGCTTCCGTCGCGGCGGTCTTGAGCTTCTGCCACATGCCCGGATGAAACGGCTTGAGCTTCTCGAAGCCGAAGCGCCGCTCGCTGCCCGGCGCGATATTGAGCGCGGTCTGCGCGGCTTCGGCGAGGAAGGTTCCGCTGCCGCACATCGGATCGAAAAGGGGCGTGCCGGGCATCCAGCCGGTGAGGCGAAGAATGCCTGCCGCGAGGTTTTCGCGCAGCGGCGCCGCGCCCTTGTCGAGCCGCCAGCCGCGCTTGAAGAGCGGTTCGCCGGAGGTGTCGAGATAGAGCGTGCATTCGTTCATCGTGAGGAACGCGAACACGCGCACGTCCGGCTGCGCGGTGTCGATGCTCGGGCGCGCGCCGCTGATGTCGCGCAGCCGGTCGCAGACGGCGTCTTTCACGCGCAGCGTCGTGAATTCGAGGCTCTTGAGCGGCGACTTGATCGCGGTGAGGTCGACGCGCATTGTCTGGCTCGGCGTGAACCATTGTTCCCAGCGCTGGCGATGCGTGAGGTCGTAGATGTCGTTTTCATTGCGATACGGGCCGTGCGCGATTTTCAGCAGCACGCGGCTCCCGATGCGCGAATGCAGATTCGCCGCCATGCCCGCGACCCAGCTACCCCGGAAGTGCACGCCGCCGGGCACTTGCGCGCCGACGTTCAGCGGACCGCCGCCGGAAAGCGGCGCGCTATTGACGTGACGTTCCCCGATCTCCGCAAGCTCGGCGGCGAGCGGCGCTTCGAGACCGCGCGGGCAGGGGACAAACCAGTCGAAGAGGGGGGAGGACATGTGGGGAGAGTGCGGGGTTCAAAGGCGGTATTGTACGCGGGGAGGGGAGCGGAGCAGTGATCGTTCTCTGTGAACGGTCGAGCCTGGTAGGGCGAGCCAGTCGCGACAACGCGACGCGCCGATGCGGCGCGCGTTACTCCCAAAATGATTGGCGCGATCGCTGGACATTTCCACAGGTCAACCTATCGTTAATTCAACGAATTCATGGACTCGCACGTATGAACGGAACGCAAACCAGTATCCTCGGCGCAGCTAAGCCATTAGCCAAGAATCCGCTTGGGATCATTGCCTTGTTTATCGTGCTGGTCTACGGCGTTGCGTCGCTAATGACCACCTTTGCGAGTGGCTTCTCACATGAGGAGCGCATGCCTCTCATCTACTTTCTCGTCCTCTTTCCGATTCTCGTGCTGCTTGTCTTTGCATGGCTTGTGAGCAGTCACAACGCGAAGCTTTTTTCTCCTTCGGATTTCAAGGACGAAGAAAACTACGTGCGCATGCAATTGTCTGCCGCTACGTCACTCGCGTTCGCTAGCGCAAAAACCGGGGCTGGCGACCATACAACGGATGTATCGCGAATTGTTGACGTTGTCAGAACAAGTAAGACAGTCCACGAACAGGCGGGTAGCGACTGGCGAAATTGCATTCTCTGGGTTGACGATCGGCCAGAGAACAATGTCTTCGAGCGGAAAGCGTTCGAATCGATTGGCTTTCGCTTCTCGCTTGCTTTATCTACCAATGAAGCCCTGGATCAACTAAGCCACCGCCGATTCGCTGCTGTCATCTCCGATATGGGACGGAAAGAAGGGCCACAAGAGGGCTACGTACTGCTTGACGCATTGCGCGAAAAGGGCGACCAGATACCCGTTTTTATCTATGCGGGTTCAAATTCGCAAGAACATCGGCAGGAAACCTTGAAGCACGGAGGGCAAGGCTGTACCAACAACGCAGAAGAACTCTTCGCAATGGTTACGAGAACAATCGTCACGTCGACGCGTTAGTCGTTGGACGTTTCAGCGCGTACGGGAGCGACCGTAACAAGTGTCCGGTCGTTCTCCGCATGCAGTCAACAAATCAGCTACACCTCACTCCACCGCCTTCATCATCTCCTCCACCACCTTCTTCGCATCCCCAAACACCATCATCGTCTTGTCCATATAAAACAGTTCGTTATCCAGCCCGGCATAACCCGCTGCCATCGACCGTTTATTCACGATGATCGTCCGCGCCTTGTAAGCCTCGAGAATCGGCATGCCCGCGATCGGCGATTTCGGGTCCGTCTTCGCCGCAGGATTCACCACATCGTTCGCGCCGAGCACGAGCACCACATCCGTCTGCCCGAACTCGCTGTTGATGTCCTCCATCTCCTGCACCATCTCGTACGGCACTTCCGCCTCGGCAAGCAGCACGTTCATGTGCCCCGGCATCCGCCCGGCGACGGGGTGAATCGCGTATCGCACGTCGATTCCCTTCTCCACGAGCTTGTCCGTCAGCTCCTTCAGCGCATGCTGCGCGCGCGCGACCGCGAGCCCGTATCCCGGCACGATCACCACGCTCTCCGCATTGCCGAGCATGAACGCGGCGTCGTCGGCGGAACCGGATTTCACCGGACGCTGCTCCTGCGCGCCGCCCGCCACCGCACCGCCCGCTTCGCCGCCGAAGCCGCCGAGAATCACGTTGAAGAACGAGCGATTCATCGCGCGGCACATGATGTACGAGAGAATCGCGCCCGACGAGCCGACCAGCGATCCCGCGATGATCAGCATCGGATTGTTCAGCGAGAAGCCGATGCCCGCCGCCGCCCAGCCCGAGTACGAGTTGAGCATCGAGACGACCACCGGCATGTCCGCGCCGCCGATCGGAATGATGATGAGCACGCCCAGCGCGAACGCGATCAGCGTCATGATGACGAACGGCAGCCACGACTGCGTCAGCATGAAGATGATGCCGAAGCCGATCATCGCGACCGCGAGCAGCAGGTTGATCAGATGCTGTCCCGAGTACACGACCGGCGCGCCCTGAAACAGCCGGAACTTGTATTTGCCCGAGAGCTTGCCGAACGCGATCACCGAGCCGGAAAACGTGATCGCGCCGACGAACGTGCCGATGAACAGTTCGACGCGATTGCCGTACGGAATCGGATCGCCGGGTGCGGCGAGACCGAACGCGGACGGCTCCGACACCACGCCGTACGCAATGCAGACCGCCGCGAGACCGATCAGCGAGTGCATCGCGGCGACCAGTTCGGGCATCTTCGTCATCTCGACTTTCGCCGCGATATACGCGCCCGCGCCGCCGCCGATGATCAGCGCCACGAACAGCAGCGACAACCCGAGCGCGAGATTCGCCTCGAGATAGGCGGCCTGTTTCACGATGAGCGCGAGCGTCGTGAGAATGGCGATCGCCATGCCCGCCATGCCGAACGTATTGCCGATGCGCGCGGTCTTCGGATTCGACAGGCCCTTCAGCGCCTGAATGAAGCACACCGACGCGACCAGATAAAGGAGAGTGACGACGTTCATGCTCATTTACGCGCCCTCCTTGCCAGCCAATTTCTTCGGTTCTTTCTTCTTGAACATCTCCAGCATTCGCCGCGTGACGAGAAAGCCGCCGAACACGTTCACCGCCGCGAGCAGCACCGCGAGCGTGCCGAAGAACTTGCCCGCGCCGCCGATCGTCAGGCCCACCGCAAGCATCGCGCCGACGATGACGATCGCCGAGATCGCGTTCGTCACCGCCATCAGCGGCGTATGCAGCGCGGGCGTGACGTTCCAGACCACGTGATAGCCGACGTAGATCGCCAGCACGAAGATGATCAGGTTGATCACCGTGTGATTGATGACATCCATGTTCGTCTCCGTGTTCAGGCGATGGCGGCGCGTGCGGGCTGTCCGTCGCGGCACTGGAGCGTGGCCGCGACGATGTCGTCCGCGAGGTCGATGTTGAGCGTGCCTTCCTTCGTGATGATCAGCTTGAGGAAGTCGAGCAGATTGCGCGCGTAGAGCGCGGACGCGTCGGCGGCGACCATCGACGCCAGATTCGTATGGCCGACGATATGCACGTCATGCTTCGTCACTACCTGGTCCACTTCGGTCAGCGGACAGTTGCCGCCTTTTCGGCCCTCGAACTCGGGGCCGCGTCCGGCGGCGAGATCGACGATCACCGAGCCCGGCTTCATGTGCTTCACCGTTTCGACCGAAAGCAGCGTCGGCGCGGGACGGCCGGGAATCAGCGCCGTCGAAATGACGATGTCCGCCGCCTTCGCGCGTTCGTGAACCTGCGCCGATTGCCGCGCGAGCCAGCTTGCCGGCATCGGCCGCGCGTAACCGCCGACGCCGACCGCCGCCTCGCGTTCCTCGTCGGTTTCGAACGGGACGTCGACGAACTTCGCGCCGAGCGACTCGATCTGTTCCTTGACCGCCGGCCGCACATCCGATGCTTCGACGACCGCGCCGAGGCGCTTCGCCGTGGCGATCGCCTGCAGGCCCGCGACGCCCGCGCCCAGCACCAGCACGCGCGCCGCCTTGACGGTGCCGGCGGCGGTCATCAGCATCGGCATGAAGCGCTGGTAGTAATGGCACGCGATCAGCACGGCCTTGTACCCGGCGATGTTCGCCTGCGACGACAGCACGTCGAGGCTTTGCGCGCGCGTGGTGCGCGGCGCGGCTTCGAGCGCGAACGCGGTGACGCCCGACGACGCGAGCCGCGCGGTGTTTTCGGTATTGAAGGGATCGAGCATGCCGACGAGCACGGCGCCCGGCTTCAGCATCGCCAGTTCGCTTTCGCTCGGCGACTGAACCTTGAGAACGATTTCGGCGGAAAAAGCGGTGGCGGCATCGACGATATCCGCGCCTGCAGACGCGAACGCGTCGTCGATATAACTGGCTTTGATGCCCGCGCCGCTCTGCACCGAGACGCGATGCCCCTGCGCGACGAGCTTCTTCACGGTCTCCGGCGTGGCGGCGACGCGCGCCTCGTTCGCCCGCGTTTCAGCAGGCACTCCGATGTGCATTTTTGAATCCTCCGGTTTTATTTTTCCTTCCCGCGCCCTGGGGCCCGGCGGCGGGAAGAATCGAGGCTGGCTTTCGTTTCAAATGCTGGATCAACGGCTAATGCAACTTTAACCGAAGAATGCACGTAAAAAATGCGATGCGGCACCGCGCTAACCCTTAGGGCATCGCGGGCGTGTTCGGGGCCGGGACGGTAAAATGTCGGCCATGAAATCAGATACTTGGGCACCACACGTTACGGTTGCAGCCGTCGTCGAGCGGGACGGGCGGTTCCTCGTCATCGAGGAGCACACTTCCGCAGGGCTGCGAATCAACCAACCGGCCGGTCACCTCGAAGCCGGCGAAACGCTCGTCGAAGCGGTCGTGCGCGAGACGCTCGAGGAAACGGCGCATCGCTTCGAGCCGGAGGCGCTCGTCGGCGCGTACATGACGCACTTCGCTCGGCCGGGACGCGACGTCACCTATCTGCGCTTCACCTTTTGCGGCAAATCCGCGGGCGAGGTCGCGGGAAGGGCGCTGGACAAGGGCATCGTCCGCGCGATGTGGCTCACGCCCGACGAACTGCGCGCGACGGCGGCGCAACATCGGACGCCGCTCGTCATGAAGTGTGTCGACGATTACTTGTCCGGGCGGCGCGTGCCGCTCGATTTCATCCATACGCATTCGGTCGCGCCGGTCGTGCGGGCGTGATATCCCTATGAGCAAGCAAAGAGTGGTGGTGGGCATGTCGGGCGGCGTGGATTCGTCGGTCACGGCATGGCTTTTGAAAGAGCAGGGCTACGACGTCGTCGGCCTCTTCATGAAGAACTGGGAAGACGACGACGACAGCGAATACTGCTCGACGCGTCAGGACTGGATCGACGTGGTGTCGGTGGCGGATCTGATCGGCATCGACGTGGAAGCCGTCAACTTCGCCGCCGAATACAAGGACCGCGTGTTCGCCGAATTCCTGCGCGAATACTCGGCGGGCCGCACGCCGAATCCGGACGTGCTGTGCAACGCCGAGATCAAGTTCAAGGCGTTTCTCGACCACGCGATGTCGCTCGGCGCGGAAACCATCGCGACCGGCCACTACGCGCGCGTGCGCGAACACGACGGCCTTTTCCAGTTGATGAAGGCCGCCGATTCGACCAAGGACCAGTCGTACTTCCTGCATCGGCTGAATCAGCAGCAGCTTTCGAAGACGCTGTTTCCGCTCGGCGAAATTCCGAAGACGAAGGTGCGCGAGATCGCGACGCAAATCGGCCTGCCGAACGCGAAGAAGAAGGATTCGACCGGCATCTGCTTCATCGGCGAGCGGCCGTTCCGCGAGTTTCTGAACCGCTATTTGCCGACCAAGCCCGGCCCGATGAAGACGGCGGAAGGGAAGATCGTCGGCGAGCATATCGGGCTCGCGTTCTATACGTTCGGGCAGCGCAAGGGCATCGGCATCGGCGGCGCGAAGGACGGCAGCGGCGAGCCGTGGTTCGTCGCGGGCAAGGACATGGCGAGCAACACGCTGTATGTCGTGCAGGGGCATGACCATCCGTGGCTGCTGTCGCATACGCTCCTCGCGGGCAACACGAGCTGGGTCGCGGGTTTCGCGCCGGACGACGGCGCGGCGTGCGCGGCCAAGACGCGGTATCGGCAGCAGGACGCGGCGTGCGCGTTCTCCCTCACCGGCGACGATGCGCACTTCGAGCTGCGTTTCGACGATGCGCAATGGGCGGTGACGCCGGGCCAGTCCGCGGTGCTTTATCAGGGCGACGTGTGTCTGGGCGGCGGGATCATCGAACACGCGGCGGTTGGCGCCGCTTCGGATGCGCCAGCAGTCGCGGTTTCGAGCGCAAGCTGACACAAAGCCCCGGCAGACGAGCGGGGCTTTTTTACCATTACCTATCGCACCGATAAAAAGTTATTCGATACAAGTGCTTGACTCTCTACCTATCAGTAGATAAATTTCACCCATCGAACGCAGGGGAAAGAGGTCATGGACAAGAACACGGTACGCGAGTCTTTGCTGGAGCACGCGCAGACCATCATGATGACGCGCGGCTACAACGGCTTCAGTTATCGCGACTTGTCCGAACTGGTCGGCGTGAAGACGTCGAGCATTCACTACTACTTCCCGACGAAGGAAGATCTCGCGCTCGAAGCCGTGAACGCGTACAGCGCGGACGTGATGTCGTCGATTTACGCAATCGACAGTTCCGCGCCCGCCGAAAAGAAGCTCGACCGCTACACGCGGCTGTTCGGGCGGATCATCGGCGACGGCAAGCAGGTGTGCCTGTGCGGCATGCTCGCGGCCGATATCGAAGCCTTGCCGGAGAAGGTGCGTCACGCGGTGCAGTCGTTCTTCAAGGCGAACGAGAACTGGCTGGCGAAGGTGCTTGCCGAAGGCGAAGCGCAAGACACGCTGGACGCAGGCGGCAAGCCGGACGCGGCCGCGCGTGCGCTGTACGCGGCGTTTCAGGGCAGCTTGCTGGCTTGCCGGCTCTTTCAAACGCGCGCCCGTCTGGACGAAGTCGCCGACACCGTGCGTCGGTAGATAAGCCTGTGGATAACTCTGTGAAGAAGCGGTTTCTTCACGCTGGATATTCTATCTTTTGATAGGTAGATTTTGTTTCAATCTGCTTGCCCGGCCTTGGCATGACGGCTCGGCTCACCGGCTTGTCCACAAACACGCTGCACCGTAGACGTTTCGCTGCAATCCGTTGTCTATCTAGTAGTAGATGCAAATTGAACTGTTGTTTCCCACTCAACGAAATGGAGTCCGCCATGAAGAATCTGAAAGCCGCGCTCGTCGCCAGTGCAATTGCCACCGCCGTCTTTTCCCACGCTGCGGCGCATGCCGCGCCGGTGCTCGAACCCGCGACGCAACAGTTCATCGATGCCCTCGCCGCGAAGAACGGACCACCGATCTACACGCTCTCCCCCGCCGATGCGCGCAACGTGCTGGCCGGCGCTCAATCGCAGCCGGTGAGCAAGCTGCCCGCGAAGATCGAAGACCGCGTGATCGAAGCCGGCCCGACCGGCAAGATTTCGCTGCGCATCGTGCGGCCCGAGCATGCGAAGGGCGCGCTGCCGGTCATCATGTATTTCCACGGCGGCGGCTGGGTGCTCGGCGACAAGAACACGCACGACCGCCTCGTGCGCGAGATCGCGAACGGCGCGCAGGCCGAAGTCGTGTTCGTCGACTATGACCGCTCGCCGGAAACGAAGTATCCGGTTCCGATCGAAGAGGCCTACGCCGCGACGCGCTACGTGGCGGAGCACGCGCGCGAGTTCAACGTCGATGCGTCGCGCATGGCGGTCGCGGGCGACAGCGTCGGCGGCAACATGGCGGCGGCCGTCACGCTGCTCGCGAAGGAGCGCGGCGGCCCGGCGCTGCGCGCGCAAGTGCTGTTCTATCCGGTGACGGACGCGAATTTCGACGACGCTTCCTACAACGAGTTCGCCAACGGTCCGTGGCTCACCCGCGAGGCGATGAAGTGGTTCTGGGACGCCTACGCGCCGAACGCGGCAGATCGCGCGAAGATCACGGCGTCGCCGCTGCGCGCGAGCATCGACGAATTGAAGGGATTGCCGCCGGCGCTCGTCATAACCGATGAAAACGACGTGCTCCGCGACGAAGGCGAGGCTTACGCGCGCAAGCTGAGTCAGGCGGGCGTGCGGGTGACATCGGCGCGATACAACGGCACGATCCACGACTTCGTGATGCTCAACGCCCTCGCGCAGACGCCCGCGACGCGCGCCGCCATCGCGCAAGCCAACGCGACGCTCAAGGCCGCGCTCAGAAAGTAACGCACGGAAACGCTCCCGCCTCGCGCGGGAGCGTGGCGTTCAGACGGGCTGCGTATCGATGAAGGATTGACGCTGCGCGAGACGCGCGTAGAGCTTGTCGAGCGTCGGATGCGCTTCGCGCCAGTTCAGTTCGGGCATGCGGAAATCGAGATAGGCGAGCGCGCAGCCGCACGCGATATCGGCGAGCGTGAAGCGATTCGCCGAGCACCACTGGTTCGAGCCGAGACCTTCGGCCATCGCGCGCAGGCCGTCCTCGATCTTGTGACGCTGCCGCGCGATCCACTTCTCGCTGCGATGCGCCTCTTCACGCAGCACGCCTTCGAGCCGAATGAGCACGGCGGCGTCGAGCATGCCGTCCGCGAGCGCTTCCCAGCAGCGCACGGCGGTGCGTTCGCGGCGCTCTTGCGGCAGCAGCTTGCCGACGGGCGTGAGCGTGTCCACGTACTCGCAGATAACGCGCGAGTCGAACACCGCTTCGCCGTCGTCGAGAATGAGGCACGGCACCTTGCCGAGCGGGTTGTAATCGTGGATTTTCGAATCGGATGCCCACACGTCTTCGAGCACGAGTTCGCAGTCGATCTTCTTTTCCGCCATCACGATCCGCACCTTGCGGACGAATGGACTGGTGTGCGAACCGATCAGTTTCATCATCTATTTTTCTCGTTTGTTTCAGAGGCAGCCGACCGACGATCTTAACCGGGCACACGCGCCTCAACGGCAATTTCAAGATGATGCGAAAGGCGATTGTCGTCTGCCGACAACATCGCACGGAATCGCGCGCGGGAAAAGCGTAGGAACCCGATGTTTCGGTGGCCAAAGGCAAGCAGTCCGGATCGGTCGATTGCTTCTGAGCACGCCCGGCGATATCACTGCGCGCTGGCCGTCGTCCCTGCGCCCGGCGCCGGGCAAGGCAGAACCGGCGTCGCGGCGTGCTTCGACGACGACGACGTTCCCGCCTTCACCGTCCCGAGACTGCGCACGGCCGCCGAAATTGCCGACGCGATTTCGTTCACCGCCTTGCGATGCCCGTCGACGAGCGCATCGTAACCGTCGCCCACGCGCTCGTCGGCGACGGTGCGGCACGTCATCACCGCTTGCGACGCGCCGCCGCGCACGCTCCACACCGCATCGATCACGGACTGCGATCCCGGCCACGATTCGAAACGCTGCACCTTCACCTTCACGCGATAAACCTGCGCCGATTCGGGATACGGCGTGCCGTACACGTCGATCGCGTTCAACTGCTGCGCGAGATCGCCGGAGAGGGCGCGGCGCACTTCGTCGGCGGGAAGCGAGGCCCAGCGTTCCTGTTCGAGCACGCTCACCTGCGCCGCACTCGACTGCACGACGAGCTGATTGCGCGACACCTGCTGCGGCATGTCGACGGGCGCGAGTTCGAAATAGAACGACGCCGGCGCCGACGATACCGCCATCTGTCCCTGTGCCGCCCCGCCCAGCGTGTAGAACCGGCTCGACGGCGACGATGCGCACGCGGCCAGCACGCCAGCCGCGCCCAGAGTCAATAACAACGCGCCGAACCTCATGGTTTGTCTCCCGGTTTGCCTCGCAGCAGCGATTCCGGATGACGCTCCAGATAATCGGCGAGCGAATTGAGCGATTGAAGCGTCCGCGTGAGTTCCTGCATCGCCTGATGCACGTCGGACTGAAGCGGCGAATCCTGCTGAAGCGTCGATTGCGCCTCGCCGAAGGTTTTCTTCGCCTGCGTGAGCGTGTCGCGCACTTCCGGCATGACTTCCTTGCCGAGCTGATCGAAGAGCGCGTTCGCGTTCTTGAGCGAGCCGTTCAGATTCGTGCCGATCTCGTCGAACGGAATCTTGTCCAGCTTGCGCGCGATGTCGGCAATCTGAAGCTGCAGTTCGTCGAGCGTGTTCGGCACGGTCGGCAGTTCGAGCGGATCGTTGCTCGCGCTCACCTTCGCGGGCGCCGCCTTCGGGAAGAAGTCGAGCGCGACGTAAAGCTGGCTCGTCAGCAGGTTGCCCGTGCGCAACTGTCCGCGCAGCCCGCGCTTGACGAGCAGTTCCAGCATGTCGTGACTCGCGGCCGAACCCTGTTCCGGCAACGCGGCCTTCGCGCGGCGGCCGAGGCGGTCCGGATAGAGATCGATCGTCACCGGCATCATGAAAGCGTGCGTTTTCTGGTCGTATTGCACGCCGATGCCCGTCACCTGGCCCAGCACGATGCCGCGGAAATCGACCGGCGCGCCCACCGACAAGCCGCGCAACGACTGATTGAAGTTCATCACGACATGCACGGCGTCGCCGTCGGGATCTCGCATCGCGTCGGCCTGATCCGAGGCGAGCCGGAACGTCGCGTTCTCCTTGGCCTGCGGGCCGGGCTGCTGATTCGGCGGCGTCTGGAAAGCGATGCCGCCCAGCACGACCGTCGCGAGCGACTGCGTGTTGAGCGTGAAGCCGCTCGAATCGAGCCGCAGATCGACGCCGCTCGCGTGCCACCAGCGCGAATTGCTGCCGACGTACTGATCGTACGGCGCGTTGACGAACACTTGCATGGTCACGCCGGTGCCGTCCTTGTCGAGCGAGAACGCCGTGACCTGGCCAACCTGCACGCGGCGATAGTAGACCGGCGAGCCGATATCGAGCGACCCGAGCGATTCGCCGTGCAGCGTGAACGTGTGGCCGCGCTGATCGCCGGTGACGGCAGGCGGCGTTTCCAGTCCGACGAAGTACGTCTGGTCCTCGGTCGATCTGCCCGCGTCCACGCCGATGTACGAGCCGGACAGGAGCGTCGACAGCCCGGTGACGCCGCTCGCGGCCACGCGCGGTCGCACGACCCAGAAGCGCGTGTCCTTCACGGCGAAATCGGTGGCTTCCTTGGTGAGCTGAACGTCGACGAGCACGCGCGAATGGTCCTTCGACAACGTGATGGTCTTCACCGTGCCGATGTCCACGTCCTTGTACTTGACCTTGGTCTTGCCCGGCTCCAGCCCTTCGGCGCTCACGAAGCTGATGGTGACGGTCGGGCCTCGGCTCGATACCGTCTTCACGACGAGAAACACGCCGATCAGCGCCGCGACGATCGGGATCACCCACACGAGCGACGGTAGCCAGCGGCTGCGCGGCTCGATCACCGGTTCGGGCAGATTCGGGGGCAGGCCGCCGCCGCTTCCCTGCCCGGACGCGGCGGGCGGCTTGGGCGAAGCGGGCGGGGTGTTCGGCGTGGAAGTGTCGCTGGTCTCCGGTCCTTCCGGACCTTGGCCACTAGTCATATTTCTTTCCTGACGGTTCTATGTTGTCCCAGATCAGACGCGGATCGAACTGCATGGACGCGAGCATCGTCAACACGACGACCGACGCGAACGCGAGCGCCGCCGGTCCCGCCGTGATGACCGCCACCGACTTGAAGCGCACGAGCGCAACGGTGAGCGTGACGACGAAGATATCGAGCATCGACCATCGGCCGATGCCTTCCACCACGCGATACAGCTTCGTGCGCTGGCGCGGGCGCCACACGGAGCGCCGCTGCACGCCGACGAGCAGGAACGCGAGCGAGAGCAGCTTGAGCATCGGCACCAGAATGCTCGCGACGAAGATGACAACCGCGAGCGGATAGTCGCCGTCGTTCCAGAAGAGCGCGACGCCGCTCATGATCGTGTCGTCCTCGGCGCCGAGAATCGACGACGTATGCAGCATCGGAAAGACATTCGCTGGAATATAGAGGATCGCCGCGCTGATGAGCAGCGCCCACGTCCGCGCGATGCTGTCCGGATTGCGCCGGTGCACGACCGCGTCGCACCGCGTGCAGCGCTGCTTTTCGATGGTGCGCGCAAGCGGCTGCACGAGCCCGCACGCGTGACACGACACGAGCTTCGAGCGCGATGCCGTGGTGAAGCGCGTGGGCGACGGCGCTTCGGGTTCGTCGATGGCCGCGTCGAGCGGTTTGTCGTTCACGATTTCTGCCTCACGGATGTGGCGACCGGCCGGCGCGCGCGCCGCTTCGGCAGCCGGGCCGCGATATCCCACAGCGAGCGCGGATCGAAGCTCACGACGACGGCGACCATCAGCGTCAGCGCGCCGAAAGCGAAGAGCGCGGCTTCGGGAATCACGCGCGCGACGCTCAGCATCTTCACGAGCGTGACGAGCACGCCGAGCATGAACACTTCGATCATTCCCCACGGGCGCACGAACTGTATGGCGCGCAACGTGAGATGAAAGCCGGGCGGCACGTAGCCGGCGCGCACGGGCATCAGCACGTAGAGCAGCGCGACGAGTTCGCACAGCGGAAAGAGGATGGTCGCGCAAAAGACCAGCACGGCGACCATCTCCATCTGCTCGCTCCACAACGCGACGATCGCGCCGATGAGCGTCGTTTGCGACGTGATGCCGTTCGCATCGAGTTCGACGATGGGAAACGCCTGCGCGATCACGAAGGTGATGAGCGCGGCGAGCGTCATTGCGCAGATGCGGTCGAGATTGCGCGCGATGCTTCTGTAAAGCAGCGCGCCGCAACGCGGGCAGTTCGCCGAGCTGTGCTCGGGAAGCGCGCGCTTCTTGAAGAGCGCGTCGCATTCGTGACACGCGATCAGTTCTTCCGATTCGTTCACGTTCATAGTCGGAGGGCGAGCCTTCTCATGCGTGTTCGTCTGGTGGCGGAGATGGGCCCGCAGCGTTGGCAGCAAATTGCGGGCCAGCGGCGATGGTAGCAGCATCGTAACAAAGTTCGCCAAGCGGCCTGCGCGCGGGAATACGAGCGATGCCTGCATCGTTCTCTTCTCGTCGCGGCGCGGACTTGATCGACCGTTGCATGGGCAGAATAGTTCGTTGCATAAACGGCGCGCATCGCTCGGATGCGGCCGGAAAGCCCCGCCCAGCATGGCTTTGAGCGCGTGCCGCAGGCTTTTGCACGCACAATGGCATTTCGCGGACGTTGCGGTAGCATGGCGGCGCGTGCATCGGCGAGTGACGTGGCGACAGCGCCGAAGCGCGACATAACGATTACCCAGGACATGCGCATCATGGAAAGCAGTGTTCGCAGCACGCCGGCGACGCCCGGCGAACGATACGGCATCACGGCGATCAGCCTGCACTGGCTGATCGCGTTGCTGATCGTCGGCGGCTTTTATCTCGGCTGGATCATGACCGATATCCCCGGCTTCACGCCGACGAAGCTCAAGTACTTCTCGTGGCACAAGTGGATCGGCGTGACCGTGTTCGTGCTCGCGGCGCTGCGGCTCGTGTGGCGCGTCACGCATCGCGCGCCCGAGTTGCCTGTCGGCATGGCGCGCTGGCAGCAGAGCGCGGCGCACGTCACGCATATTCTGCTTTACGTGCTGATGCTCGTGATTCCCGCGTCGGGCTATTTGTACAGTTCGGCGGCAGGCTTGCAGGTCGTGTACCTCGGCGTGCTGCCGTTGCCGACGATCATCGGGCCGGACAAGGCGCTGAAGGCGACGCTGCGCATCGTGCACGTGGTGCTGAACTACGGGCTGCTCGTGCTCGTCGTCATGCACGTGCTCGCCGCGCTCAAGCATCATTTCGTCGATCGCGACGGCTTGCTCGGCCGCATGCTTCCATTCGTCAAGTAAGCGGCGCCGATTGTCGATTGTTTCCTCGCAGTTGGCAGGGCGTTTCCGGCCGGCTGTTGGCACCCGCGTGCTTTTCAGATTCAATACCCGCTGTTTGTTCGAACCGTTCAAAAAGGCACACATGAAAGTGAAACTCAACCGTTGGATGCTGGCTGCGGCGGCCGCGACGTCGTTCGCGCTGGCAGCGGGCGCACAGGCGCAGGTGGATATGGCGAAGAGTTCGGTCGTCGCCACGTCGAAGCAGATGAACGTGCCCACGGACGGCAAGTTCAAAAAGTTCAGCGCGCAGATCGCATTCGATCCGGCGAAGCCGCAGGCGGGCAGCGCGAACATCACCATCGACACGGGCAGCTACGACCTGGGCGACGACGACTACAACAAGCAGGTGCGCGGCGCGGAATGGTTCGACGCGGCGAAGTATCCGACCGCGACGTTCGTCTCGAGCGCGATCGCGCCGGCGGGCGGTAATCAGTACAAGGTGACGGGCAAGATCACGATCAAGGGCAAGTCGCAGACGGTGACGGTGCCCGTCACGGTCACGCAGCAGGGCGCGACGGAAACCTTCGACGGCTCCTTGCCGATCAAGCGCAGCCAGTTCGATATCGGCACGGGCGAATGGAAGGACACGTCCGTCGTCGCCGACGATGTCGTCATCAAGTTTCATATCGTCGCCGCGAAGAAGTGAGCGGCGGATCATTCACGCGAAGTCAACGCACATTCAGTCAGGAGAACAACTTGAATAAATTTTCGATGATCGCAGCGGGCATGCTCGCCGCTGGCCTGTCGTTCAGCGCGATGGCCGCTGACACGTATCAACTCGACCCGAACCACACGTACCCGAGCTTCGAGTCGGATCACTTCGGCGGCGTGTCGACATGGCGCGGCAAGTTCAACAAGAGCAGCGGCACCGTGGTGCTCGACCGCGCGGCGAAGACCGGCACGGTGGAAGTGAACATCGATCTGGCGTCGGTGAACACGGGCAACGCGAAGCTCGACGAGCATCTGCAAAAGGCCGAGTTCTTCGATGTCGCCAAGTACCCGACGGCGGTCTACAAGGGCACGTCGATTCGCTTCGACGGCGACAAGCCCGCGGAAGTCATCGGCACGCTGACGATGCACGGCGTCACGAAGCCGCTCAATCTGACGATCGAGAGCTTCAAGTGCTTCGTCAATCCGATGATGAAGAAGGAAGTGTGCGGCACCGAAGCGACGGCGACGTTCGATCGCGGCGACTTCGGCATCGACTACGGCAAGTCGTATGGCTTCAGCCTGAAGACGGTGCTGCATATCCAGGCGGAAGGCGTGAAGCAGTAAGTACGCGCATCCAAATGAAAAGCGGCCGGTCTTCACAGACCGGCCGCTTTTTTCATGCTTGCGTCGCGCGTGAAATCAGACCTGCGCGCCCGCGTTCGGATCGTTCGGATCGAACTTGTCCTTCTTGTCCTTGATCAGATCCTCGCGCTTCACGCCGAACCACATGGCGAGCGCGGCGGCCACGAACACCGACGAATAGATACCGAACAGAATACCGACGGTGAGCGCGAGCGCGAAGTAATGCAGCGTCGGACCGCCGAAGAAGAACATCGACAGAACCATCATTTCCGTACAGCCGTGAGTGATGATGGTTCGCGACATCGTGCTCGTGATCGCGTGGTTGATGACTTCGATCACCGTCATCTTGCGCTGCTTGCGGAAGGTTTCGCGAATCCGGTCGAAGATAACCACCGACTCGTTCACCGAATAACCGAGCACCGCGAGAATCGCCGCCAGCACCGAGAGCGAGAACTCCCACTGGAAGTAGGCGAAGAAGCCGAGAATGATCACCACGTCGTGCAGGTTGGCGATGATGCCCGCCACCGCGTACTTCCACTCGAAGCGGAACGACAGATAGATCACGATGCCGATCACCACGCACGCGAGCGCCGCGAGCCCGTTGGTGACCAGTTCCTTGCCCACCTGCGGACCGACGAACTCCACGCGCTGCAAGCTCACTTGCGGGTCGTTGGACTTGAGCGCGGTCATGACCTGATCGCTTTGCTGCGCGGACGTGAGCCCTTGCTTGAGCGGCAGGCGGATGAGCACGTCGCGCGACGTGCCGAAGTTCTGCACTTGCGCGTCGGCGTAGCCTAAGCGGGCCATCGTGCCGCGCACGGGTTCGAGCGGCACGGCTTGCGGATACTGCACCTCGACGACCGTCCCGCCGGTGAACTCCACCGACAGATGCAGCCCGCGATGCACGAGGAAGAACACGGCCGCGAGGAACGTGATGAGCGAGATCGCGTTGAAAATCAACGCGCGCTCCATCAGCGGCAAGTCACGGCGAATGCGGAAGAATTCCATGTTTCGTTGCTCCGGGGCTCAGTGGGACGAACCCGGTTTCTGTTGATCGACGCCCGGACCCGAGCGGCGGCGCACGGTCGGCTTGCCGGCGCGCGCGGGCTTCTGGGCCGCTGCGCGCGGCGCGACCGGCGCGGTCTTCGTCTTGCCTTGCGCGGTGGTCACGATCTCGTCGACGGGGGAATCGTCGCCGCGCTGCGCCGCCAGATAAGCCGCCGCAGCCGCTTCGCCGCTCGCGCCTTCGGGACGCCACACCTGGCCGATCGCCAGCGACTTCAGCTTCTTCTTGCCGCCGTACCACAGGTTCACGAGGCCGCGCGAGAAGAACACGGCCGAGAACATCGACGTCAGAATGCCGATACAGTGCACCACCGCGAAGCCGCGCACCGGACCGGAGCCGAACGCGAGCAGCGCGAGACCGGCGATCAGCGTGGTGACGTTCGAATCGAGAATGGTCGCCCACGCGTGCTTGAAGCCTTCCTGAATCGCGGTCTGCGGCGGCGCGCCGTTACGCAGTTCTTCGCGGATGCGCTCGTTGATCAGCACGTTCGCGTCGATTGCCATGCCGAGCGCGAGCGCGATAGCCGCGATGCCCGGCAGCGTCAGCGTGGCCTGGAGCATCGAGAGAATCGCGACGAGCAACAGCAGGTTGACCGACAGCGAGAGCATGGAGATCAGGCCGAAGAGCAGGTAGTACACGATCATGAAGATGGCGATCGCGGCGAAACCGTACTGGACCGAATCGAAGCCCTTCTTGATGTTGTCCGCGCCGAGGCTCGGTCCGACCGTGCGTTCCTCGATGATGTCCATCGGCGCGGCGAGCGAACCGGCGCGCAGCAGCAGCGCGAGGTCGGTTGCGGCTTGCGGCGTCGGCTGGCCGGTGATCTGGAAGCGGTCGCCGAGTTCCGACTGGATGGTCGCCACCGTCAGCACTTCGCCCTTGCCCTTCTCGAAGAGCACCATCGCCATCGGCTTGCCGATGTTCTCGCGCGACACCGCCGCCACCGCGCGGCCGCCGGCCGAGTCGAGGCGAATGTTCACGGACGGGCGCTGATGATCGTCGAAGCCGGCCGACGCGTCGATGATGCGGTCGCCGGTGAAGATCACTTGCTTCCTCAGCAGCACGTTGCGGTCGCCTTGCTTGAACGCTTCGTCGCCGGGCGGGACGGGATCGTTCGCGCCGATGTACGTGTTCACGGGGTCAGCCAGGCGCGCTTCGAGCGTCGCCGTGCGGCCGATGATGTCCTTCGCCTTCGCCGTGTCCTGCACGCCCGGCAGCTCGACCACGATGCGGTCCGCGCCCTGTTGCTGGATCACCGGCTCCGCGACGCCCAGTTCGTTCACGCGGTTATGCAGCGTCGTGATGTTCTGCTTGAGCGCGCCGTCCTCGACGGTCCGCTGCGTCGCCGCCGAGAACGTGCCGACGACCTGATAGCCGTCGCCGCCCTGACGCGTCGTCCATTGCAGTTCGGAGACGCCGGTGGTCAGCAGCGTGCGCGCGTTGTCGGCCACGGCTTGATCCGAGAAATTCACGACGACCGATTGCCCGACGCGGCTCACGCCGCCATCGCGGACGTTGCGGTCACGCAGGTAAGTGCGGGCGTCCGCTGCGTCGGAGTCGAGCTTCTTGTTCAGCGCACCGGCCATGTCCACTTGCAAAAGGAAGTGGACGCCGCCGCGCAGGTCGAGGCCGAGGTACATCGGCAGCGCGTGCAGCGCCGTCAGCCAGCGCGGCGAGGCGCTTTGCAGATTCAGCGCGACGATGAACTGCGGATCGGACGGGTCGCTGTTCAGCGTTTTCGTGAGCAGGTCCTTCACGCGCAACTGCGTGTCGGTGTCCTTCAGGCGCACGCGAATATTGGCGTTCGTCTGCGAGTTGTCGAACGTGACTTCGTCCGCGGCGATCTTGCTGGCAGCAAGCGCGCCTTCGACATTGGCGAGCGTCGACGAATCGAGCTTGACCGTTGCCTTGCCGCTCGACACCTGCACTGCGGGCGCTTCGCCGAAGAAGTTGGGGAGCGTGTACACGAGGCCGATGACGAGCGCCACCAGCATCACGACATACTTCCAGAGGGGATAACGATTCATGGGGATGGCCGAACGGAAAGTTGGCTTCGGAGGAGAGGGCGTCCGGCGTTATGCGCGACGAGCCGGCTGGACCGACTCGGGGACTCGGAGGGCTCGGAGCGAGGCCGCGCCGGACGCGGAAATACTGGCCTTACAGCGATTTGATCGTGCCCTTCGGGAGAATGGTCGTGACGGACGCCTTCTGCACGGTGATCTCCGTGCCCTCGGCGATTTCGACGCCCACGTACGCTTCCGACACCTTCGTGACCTTGCCGACGATGCCGCCGTTCGTCACCACTTCATCGCCCTTGGCCATGGCCGCGAGCATGTTGCGATGTTCCTTCTGACGCTTCATCTGCGGACGGATCATGATGAAGTACAGCACCGCGAACATCAGGATCAGCGGCAGGAAGCTCATCAGGCTCGATTCCGCGCTGCCCGCGGTGGCGCCTTGTGCAAAGGCATTGGAAATGAACGACACGTTGGTCTCTCCGTTATACGTCGAAAATACGTTCAAAAACTAGGTCAGAAATTAGCCGGGTATTCTACCACCCGCCCATGCCGCGAAGCCCCCGGAATGCGCTTTGGCATCAAGCCGTTACCGCATGTCGAAGGCGTTCGCGAGCAATAGAAAGCAGATTGTAATATGTCGCCGCATCGCGACGGCGGATTGTCGGTGCTTCGTTAATCGACGCCCCGCGCGCGGTTTTCCGCGAACGTCTTGCGAAACGCTTCGAACGTGTGATTTTCGATCGATTCGCGCACTTCGCCGATAAGCTGCAGGTAGTAATGCAGGTTGTGGATGGTGTTGAGCTGCGCGCCGAGAATTTCGCCCACGCGATGCAAATGGTGCAGATACGCCCGCGTGAAATTCCGGCAGGTGTAGCAGCCGCAGCTTTCGTCGAGCGGTTTCATCGAATTCTTGTGGCTCGCGTTCTTGATCTTCAGGTCGCCGAAACGCGTGAAGAGCCAGCCGTTGCGCGCGTTGCGCGTCGGCATCACGCAATCGAACATGTCGACGCCTGCCGCCACGCCATTGACGAGATCTTCCGGCGTGCCGACGCCCATCAGGTAATGCGGCTTGTCGGCAGGCAGCTTCGGGCCGATGTGATTCAGCACGCGCATCATGTCTTCCTTCGGCTCGCCGACCGACAGCCCGCCGATGGCGAACCCGTGGAAGCCGATGTCCGACAGCCCCGCAAGCGACTCGTCGCGCAGGTCTTCGAACATGCCGCCCTGCACGATGCCGAAGAGCGCATTCGGATTGCCGAGCCGCTCGAATTCGTCGATGGAGCGCTTCGCCCAGCGCATCGACATGCGCATGGAATCGGCGGCGTCCTTGTGCGAGGTCGGCACGCCGTTGGTCGCGTAGGGCGTGCATTCGTCGAACTGCATGACGATGTCGGAGTTCAGCACCTTCTGAATCTGCATCGACACTTCGGGCGACAGGAACAGCCGGTCGCCGTTGATCGGCGATGCGAACGTGACGCCTTCTTCGGTGATCTTGCGCAGATCGCCGAGCGAAAAGACCTGAAAGCCGCCGGAATCGGTGAGAATCGGCTTGTTCCATCCCATGAAGCGATGCAGGCCGCCGTGCGCGCCGATGGTCTCCAGCCCGGGCCGCAGCCACAGGTGGAACGTGTTGCCGAGGATGATCTGCGCGCGGATTTCGTCGAGTTCGCGCGGCTGGATGGCCTTGACGGTGCCGTACGTGCCGACCGGCATGAAGATCGGCGTTTCGATGACGCCGTGATTGAGCGTGAGGCGGCCGCGGCGCGCCTGGCCGTCGGTCGTCAGCAGTTCGAACTTGAGGCCGTTGTCCGGCGGAGTGTGATTCTCGGTCATGTAGATTCCTGTGCTACCGGAGAACAGTCCGGCGCGTCGGGTTGAAAGGAGTTATGCGCGCGTGAGGAGCATCGCGTCGCCGTAGCTGAAAAAACGATAACGCTGTTCGATTGCGTGCCGGTACGCCTCGCGGATGGTATCGATTCCGGCGAATGCGGAGACGAGCATCATCAGCGTCGATTTGGGCAGATGGAAGTTCGTCACGAGCCGGTCCACCACGCGGAATTCGTAGCCCGGCGTGATGAAGATGTCGGTCTCGGCGCTCGTCGCGGAAAGCGGACGGCCGGCGGCGGCGGCGTCGCGGGCGGCGGCTTCGAGCGCGCGCATCGACGTGGTGCCGACCGCGATCACGCGATTGCCGCGCGCCTTCACCGCCGCGATTCGGTCGACGAGCGTCTGCGGCAGCGCGTACCACTCGCTGTGCATCTTGTGCTCCGCGATGTTCTCCACGCGCACCGGCTGGAACGTGCCCGCGCCGACGTGCAGCGTGAGCGTCGCGCGCTCGACGCCGCGCGCATCGAGCCGGGCGAAGAGGGCGTCGTCGAAATGCAGGCCCGCGGTCGGTGCGGCCACCGCGCCGGGATTCGCCGCGTAGACCGTCTGATAGCGCGTTTCGTCGTAGGCGTCGGCGTCGTGCTCGATGTACGGCGGCAGCGGCAAGCGCCCGAATTGCTCGATGAGCGTCAGGCAATCGGCCGGAAAATGCAGCGTATAGAACGGTTCGACGCGCTCGCCGACGGTCACGTCGAACGCATCGGCGAGGCGGATGGTGCTGCCCGGCGCCGGACTCTTGCTCGCCCGAATCTGCGCGAGCGCGGTCGTCGCGCCGGTCAGGCGCTCCACCAGAACTTCGACGCGCCCGCCACTGGCCTTTTGGCCGAAGAACCGCGCCTTCAGGACTTTGGTATCGTTGAAGACCAGCAGATCGCCGGGTTCGACGAGATCGGGCAATTCGGAAAAGCGCCGGTCGACGAGCGTGGCCGGCGTGCTGCGGGTGTCGACTTCGAGCAGACGGCTCGCGCTGCGCTCGGCGAGCGCGCTCTGCGCGATCAACTCGGGCGGCAGATTAAAATCGAAATCGGAAAGCGTGAACATGGCTGGAAGTCGCACGAACGAAGGCGCAAACAAGCTAAAACAGCATGAAACGCGCCGACAAACCTCATATTGTACTTGCGAAGAGATTAGATGCCCCTGTCCGACCGCCGCGTGGCCGCCTCGACCGATCCGCTGACCGCCGAGCCGGGTGCCGCAAGCGAGGCGCCGCGCGCCGCCGCCGCGCCCGCGCGCAAGAAGGCGAAAGCGGAGGAAAAGCCGAAGCCCGTCGTCAAGACGGCGGACAAGCTCGCGAGGCTCGGCCTCAAGTCGGACATCGACCTCGTGCTGCATCTGCCGATGCGCTACGAGGACGAAACCTCGCTTACGCCGATTGCCGAACTCATTCCCGGCGACAACGGGCAGACCGAAGGCATCGTTTTCGACAATGAGATTGCCTACCGTCCGCGACGCCAGTTGCTGGTCAAGATTCACGACGACGCCGGCGACGAACTCACGCTGCGCTTTCTCAACTTCTACGGGTCGCAGGTCAAGCAAATGGCCATCGGCACGCGGCTGCGCGTGCGCGGCGACGTGCGCGGCGGGTTCTTCGGGCTGGAAATGGTGCATCCGGCCTTGCGTCCTGTGGATGAAGACACGCCGCTGCCGCAGGCGCTCACGCCCGTTTATCCGGCGACGGCGGGCATCTCGCAGGCCTATTTGCGCAAGGCGATCGACAACGCGCTCGCCCGCGTGTCGTTGCCGGAACTGCTGCCCGAGCCGATCGCGCGGGCGCATCTCGCGCCGCTCGACGTGCCGGGCCTCTTCGACGCCGTGAAGACGCTGCATCATCCGCGCGCGGATTCGGACGAGACCGCGCTCATCGACGGCACGCATCCCGCGTGGACGCGCATCAAGTTCGAGGAACTGCTCGCGCAGCAGTTGTCGCTCAAGCGCGCGCATGCCGAGCGACGCACCCGCGCCGCGCCCGCGATGCCGCGCCGTGCCGCCGACGACGCCGCTTCGCTCGTCGTGCGCCTGCTGCGCGCGCTGCCGTTTCGGCTGACCGGCGCGCAGGAGCGCGTGTGCGCGGAAATCGCGGGCGAACTGACGCTCGCGCATCCTATGCAGCGTCTCCTGCAAGGCGATGTCGGCAGCGGCAAGACCATCGTCGCGGCGCTGGCGGCGGCGCAGGCCATCGACGCCGGTTATCAGGCCGCGCTCATGGCGCCGACCGAAATCCTCGCGGAGCAGCACGCGCGCAAGCTGCGCGGCTGGCTGGAGCCGCTCGGCGTCACCGTCGCGTGGCTCGCGGGCAGTCTCAAGGCGAAGGAGAAGCGCGCGGCCAACGAAGCGGCGGCGCTCGGCACCGCGCAACTCGTGATCGGCACGCACGCGATCATTCAGGACGCGGTGGAATTCGCGCGCCTCGGGCTCGTGATCGTGGACGAGCAGCATCGCTTCGGCGTCGCGCAGCGGCTGGCGTTGCGCGCGAAGGCGCAGAACGCGGCGGACGGCCGGCACGACTTCCAGCCGCATCAACTGATGATGTCCGCCACGCCGATTCCCCGCACGCTCGCCATGACCTACTACGCGGATCTCGACGTATCGACCATCGACGAACTGCCGCCGGGCCGCACGCCGATTCTCACGAAGGTCGTGTCGGATGGCCGCCGCGACGAGATCATCGGCCGCGTGCGCGAGGCGGCGCTGACGGGGCGGCAAGTCTATTGGGTTTGTCCGCTGATCGAGGAGAGCGAAACGCTGCAACTGCAAACGGCCGTCGAGACTTACGAGACGCTCGTCGCAGCGCTGCCGGAATTGCGCGTCGGCCTGGTTCATGGCCGGCTCGCGCCCGCCGAAAAAGCCGCGGTGATGGACGCCTTCGCGCGCAACGAAGTGCAATTGCTCGTCGCGACGACGGTGATCGAAGTCGGCGTCGATGTGCCGAACGCGTCGCTGATGGTGATCGAGCACGCGGAGCGCTTCGGGCTCGCGCAGCTGCATCAGTTGCGCGGGCGCGTGGGGCGGGGCAGCGCGGCTTCCGTGTGCGTGCTGATGTACTCGAATCCGCTTTCGCAGACGGCGCGCGCCCGGCTCCAAACGATGCGCGAAACCACCGACGGCTTCGAAATCGCCCGGCGCGATCTGGAAATTCGCGGTCCCGGCGAGTTTCTCGGCGCGCGGCAATCGGGCGAAGCGATGCTGCGCTTCGCCAGTCTCGAAAACGACGGCTGGTTGATCGAACCCGCGCGCGAGGCCGCGGAGCAGATGCTAAATGCGTTTCCGGATGCGGTCACGCGGCATCTCGCGCGCTGGCTCGGCGCGCGTGAGCATTATCTGAAGGCTTAGGCGACGAACTAGATTCGTTCTTGTCTGTCCCTATTGATTACCGCAACGTGCAGCGGGTACGACACGACGCCGCGCGCGCCGCTACAACTTTGGTTGTCGAACCGGCGTGCAGAGGTGTATAACTTCAACCTATTGAATCCAAGTCTTTCATTGGCCCCCAATGACGCTTACTGAATTGAAGTACATCGTCGCGGTTGCGCGCGAGCGGCACTTCGGCCGCGCCGCCGAGGCGTGCTTCGTCAGCCAGCCGACGCTGTCGGTGGCAATCAAGAAACTCGAAGACGAGCTCAACGTGCAGATCTTCGAGCGCGGCACGAGCGAAGTCAGCGTCACGCCGATCGGCGAGCAGATCGTCACGCAGGCGCAGCGCGTGCTCGAACAGACGCTCGCCATCAAGGAAATCGCGAAGCAGGGCAAGGACCCGCTGGTCGGCCCGCTGCGGCTGGGCGTCATCTACACGATCGGGCCTTATCTGCTGCCGACGCTCGTCAAGCAGATGATCAAATCGGTCCCGCAGATGCCGCTGATGCTTCAGGAAAACTACACGCTCAAGCTGATCGAGTTGTTGAAGCAAGGCGAAATCGATGTCGCGATCATGGCGCTGCCGTTTCCCGAAACCGGGCTGATGGTGCGCGCGCTGTACGACGAGCCGTTCGTCGTCGCGATGCCTTCGGGTCACGCGTGGGAAAACCGCAGCAAGATCGACGCGGACGATCTCAAGCAGGAAACCATGCTGCTGCTCGGCAGCGGCCATTGCTTCCGCGATCACGTATTGGGCGTGTGTCCGGAGTTGATGCGCTTTTCGCAGAATGCGGACGGCATTCAGAAGACGTTCGAAGGATCGTCGCTGGAAACGATTCGGCATATGGTGGCGAGCGGCGTCGGGATTACGGTGCTGCCGCGCATGTCGGTGATGGAAGTGAAGCCGAAAGCGGCGGGCATCGATGCCGGATTGCTCAGCTACGTTCCGTTCGACGATCCCGTGCCGGACCGTCGCGTGGTGCTCGCGTGGCGCAAGAGCTTCACGCGGATGCCCGCGATCGATGCCATCAGCGATGCCATCGCCGCATGCGATTTGCCGGGCGTGAAGAAGCTGGATATTCCGGTGGCGGTAAATTGATATTCGGTTTTACGCTTTTTAGCGAAGCCGTTTATTACGCGCTGCCTCGACAGGCCCATTAGGACTATTCATAAAGCCGCGTCCGCGTTTAGCGGACGCTTCCGATATTTGCGATCGGGTTTGTGGCTTTTGGTCATTGGCGCCGCTGAGTACTATTTCTGCTTTTCGTCCGAACCTAGAATCGCCCGTGGTTAGCCGGCCCAAGTGTGATGTCGGCGCCATTACCACGGAGATCCACATGAATTTCTCGCAGGCCATTCGTTCGGCCTTTTCCAAGTACGCCACCTTTGACGGTCGCGCTCGCCGCGCTGAATACTGGTATTACAACCTGTTGATCGCACTTCTGAATATCGGGATCGTGCTGCTGGGTGTTTCCGGCGGCGAACACATGACCGGTCTGGTAATCGGATTGCAGGTGATTATCGGACTTGGAACCTTCTTGCCGTCACTCGCAGTCTGTGCCCGCCGCCTGCACGATACCGACCGTTCCGGCTGGTGGATGTTCGTCTCGCTGATTCCGGTGGTCGGTCTGATTCTGCTCGTATGGGTATGCACGCGCGGTACGCTCGGCTCGAACCGTTTCGGCGACGATCCTGTCCAGTGACGCCCTCGCGCGCAGCTCGAGGCGCGCAGCGCACGAAGCTGCGCGCCGCCAGCGCTCGCCGCGCCTAGTCCACCTATCGAATAGATAAAATTAATCGAATTCAATTATTCGATAGGTTTCGATATGCTTCCTCCAAAGTCAGCCAGGAGAGAAGCGATGACCCCGCACCCGTCACAACCGCGCGTCCCGACCATGTGGTCCGAACTGCGCGGCGTCGCGCTTCACGTTCTGGCCGATTTCGCCCGCACCGCGTGAGCGACGCATCCCTCATCCCAAGCGAACACAAACCAGGAGTATCACGATGACGACCCAACGACTCACGACCGCTGCCGGCGCACCCGTCGGGGACAACCAGAACTCGCAGACCGCCGGTCCGCGCGGCCCCGTCACGCTGCAGGACTTCTGGCTCGTCGAGAAGCTCGCGCACTTCGACCGCGAAGTGATTCCCGAGCGCCGCGTGCACGCGAAAGGATCGGGCGCGTTCGGCACGTTTCGCGTGACGCACGACATCTCGCGCTACACGAAGGCTAAACTCTTCTCGGCGATCGGCAAGGAAACGCCCATCTTCATGCGCTTTTCGACGGTCGCGGGCGAGCGCGGCGCCGCCGATGCCGAACGCGACGTGCGCGGCTTCTCCATCAAGTTCTACACGGAAGAGGGCAACTGGGACGTGGTCGGCAACAACACGCCGGTGTTCTTCATCCGCGATCCGCTGAAGTTTCCCGACTTCATCCACACGCAAAAGCGCGATCCGTACACGAACCTGCGCAGCAACGTCGCGGCGTGGGATTTCTGGTCGCGTCATCCGGAATCGCTGCATCAGGTGACCATTTTGATGAGCGACCGCGGCATTCCGAAGAATTATCGGCAGATGCATGGCTTCGGTTCGCACACGTTCTCGTTCATCAACGCGGACAACGAGCGCGCTTACGTGAAGTTCCATTTCAAGTCGCAGCAGCCGCTCGAGAATTACACGGATGCGCAAGCCGCCGCCGTCATCGCGAATGATCGCGAAAGCGCGCAGCGCGATCTCGTCGAGAACATCGATCGCGGCAACTTTCCGCGCTGGAATTTCCGCATCCAGGTGATGACGGAAACGCAAGCCGCGCAGTACCGCATCAATCCGTTCGACATCACGAAGGTGTGGCCGCATGGCGACTTTCCGCTGATCGATGTCGGCGTGATCGAACTGAACCGCAACGCGCAAAACTATTTCGCCGAAGTGGAGCAGGCGGCGTTCACGCCGGCGAACGTGGTGCCGGGCATCGGCTTCTCGCCGGACCGGCTGTTGCAGGGGCGTCTGTTCTCGTATGGCGACACGCAGCGTTATCGGCTCGGCATCAATCACCATCAGATTCCGGTGAACGCGTCGCGCGCGCCGATGGCGAATCCGTTTCATCGCGATGGCGCGATGCGCGTCGACGGCAATCTCGGCGGCACCGTGAACTACGAGCCGAACCGCTTCGGCGAATTCGCGCAGGACGCGAGCGTCAACGAGCCGCTGCTCGATGCGGGCGCGGTGGACCGCTACGATCATCGCGAGGACGGCGACTACTACAGCCAGCCGGGCGCGCTCTTTCGCCTGTTCGACGATGCACAGCGCGAGCGGCTCTACGGCAATATCGCGCGGCACATTCACGGCGTGCCTGATGAGATCGTCGCGCGTCAATTGCAGCATTTCCATCGCGCCGATCCGGCCTACGCGCAAGGCGTCGCCGATGCGCTCGCGGCACTCGGGCAGCGCGTCGCGATCGACGAGATCGACGAGAACGACACGGCAGCCGTCTGACGCAAACCTCACCGCTAAGCGGCTGCGACGAATCAACGAAGGAGAAAGATCATGGCTCAGGCATTGAACATCATCTGCGAGGCGGTCGATCACATCGAAACGACGAGCCTTCAGGCCTCGCGCGGCGCACGCGTGGCGCTCGCGTTCGGCATCGTCGCGGCGGGCTATGGACTCGTCGTCGCGAGCGCGGGCGTCTTCGCGTGACATGCATGGATGCGCGCGTGCATGCGTCCGCGAGACGCGCGAAGCAACGCTTTCGCGCCTTGCTGACCAAAGAAGTACGCGCGTTTCTAGGCTAAACTGTCGGACGCTCGAAACGCCGCGCGACGGAACGATCGCAGCCTGCAATGGAAGTCCGGCGCGGCGCGCATCAGGTTCATATCACTCTTCTCACGGAGTCATCATGGCGAAAAAAGGCATCGCACCTGCCGTCAACATCGGCATCAACGACAAAGATCGCAAACGCATCGCCGAAGGCCTGTCGCGGCTGCTGGCGGACACGTACACGCTGTATCTGAAGACCCACAACTTCCACTGGAACGTCACCGGTCCGATGTTCAACACGCTGCATCTGATGTTCGAGACGCAGTACACGGAACTCGCGACGGCTGTCGATTCCATCGCGGAACGCATCCGCGCGCTGGGCGTGCATGCGCCGGGCAGCTATCGCGAATTCGCGAAGCTGTCGTCGATTCCCGAAGCGGACGGCGTGCCGAACGCCGAAGACATGATCCGCCAACTGGTCGAAGGCCAGGAAGCGGTGGTGCGCACGGCGCGCGAAATTTTCCCGTCGACGGAAGCCGCGAACGACGAACCGACCGCCGACCTGCTCACGCAGCGCATGCAGACGCACGAAAAGACCGCGTGGATGCTGCGTTCGATGCTCGCGTAAAGCAGCGTTCGCTTCGTTTCGACAAGAACCCGTGCCATTCACCGCACGGGTTTTTTGCTTTTGGGCGATGCGCGATGCGCAAAGGCGTGCGCTCGCGAGCCTGGTCTAAAATAGCCCATCGCCTTTTCGCCGCCGTCCATGCTCGCCCGTCTTCCGCTCTATATGCGCCTCGTGCGCCTCGACAAGCCCATCGGCAGCCTGCTGCTTTTGTGGCCGACGCTCAACGCGCTGTGGATTGCCTCCGATGGCCGTCCGCCGATCATGCTGCTCGTCATCTTCGCGGTCGGCACGATCCTCATGCGCTCGGCGGGCTGCGCGATCAACGATTACGCCGACCGCGACTTCGACCGCTACGTGAAGCGCACCGCCGAGCGGCCGATCACGTCGGGCAAGATCAAGGCGTGGGAAGCGGTTGCGCTCGCGGCGGCGCTCTCGCTGGTGGCGTTCCTGCTCATCTTGCCGCTCAACACGCTGACGAAAGAGCTTTCGGTGTTCGCGCTCTTCGTCGCGGGCACGTATCCGTTCACGAAGCGATTCTTCGCGATTCCGCAGGCGTATCTCGGCATCGCGTTCGGTTTCGGCATTCCAATGGCATTCGCCGCCGTCCAGAATCATGTGCCGATGCTCGCGTGGATCATGCTCGCCGCGAACGTCTGCTGGTCCGTTGCCTACGACACCGAATACGCGATGGTCGATCGCGACGACGACATCAAGATCGGCATCCGCACATCGGCGCTCACCTTCGGCCGATACGACGTGCTCGCCGTCATGCTCTGCTACGCCGCGACGCTCGCGGTGTACGCGGGCATCGGCATCGCGCTCAAGTTCGGCTGGCCGTACTGGCTCGGCTGGCTCGCGGCGGCGGGCTGCGCGGCGTATCACTACGTGCTGATCCGCGGCCGAGAGCGCATGGCGTGTTTCGCCGCGTTCAGGCATAACAACTGGCTCGGCGGCATGTTGTTCGCGGGAATCGCGCTGCACTACGCGCTCGCCGCGTAATCGCGGCGTGCGCGGACGCTAGCCGCCGCGCACGCAGCCACGCATCAAACGCATCACACGCCGCCCAGTTCGTCGCCCATTTCCTTCGCGCGCGCTTCAGCCGCGAGCGCGCCGCGCACGATCGCGTCCTTCACGCCGCTTGCTTCGAACGACGACAACGCCGCCGCCGTCGTGCCGCCCTTCGACGTCACGCGCTCGCGCAGCACGCTCGCCGGCTCGCCGGATTGCGCCGCGAGTTGCGCCGCGCCGGTGAACGTCGCCACGGCCAGCGCGCGGCCCTGTTCCTCGTCCATGCCGAGCGCGCGCGCCGCTTCCTGCATCGCTTCGATGAAATAGAACACGTACGCCGGGCCGCTGCCGGAAATGGCGGTGACGGCGTCGAGCTTCGCTTCGTCGTCGAACCAGACGGTCGTGCCGACCGCTTCCAGAACTTGCGATGCCAGCGCCTTCGCCGCGTCGCTCACGCCCGGCAGCGCGGCCAGCCCCGTCACGCCCATGCCGATGAGCGCGGGCGTGTTCGGCATCGTCCGCACGATCTGCGCGTAGCCGTTGAGCCAGCGCGACAAATCCGTCGCGCGGATGCCCGCCGCGATGCTGATGATGGTCTGCCGCGACAGATGCGGCGCGAGCGCCTCGGCGACGCTCTTCAGCACTTGCGGCTTCACCGCGAGCACGATGGCGTCGAAGCTGGCGAGCGTCGCGTCGATGGCCGCGCCCGTCGACACGCCGAATTCCTTCGCGGTGCGCGCGCGCGCTTCGTCGTTGATGTCGATGGCATGGATGTCTGCCGGCGCGACGCCGCGTTTGACGAGACCGCCGATGAGCGCCGCGGCCATGTTGCCGCCGCCGATGAATGCGATTTTCATGATTGAGCCAGAAGGTGAGTGTTCAGTTCGTGTAGTCGCGCGCGCCGAAGATGGCGGTGCCGATGCGCACCATCGTCGCGCCTTCGAGCACGGCGGCTTCGAGGTCGGCGGACATGCCCATCGAGAGCGTGTCGAGATCGAGGCCGTCGGCGCGCAACGTGTTCATCAGGTCGCGCAGGCGCGCGTGCGGCGTGCGCTGGGCGTCGAGCGTGCCGGCGGGTTCGGGAATCGCCATCAGGCCGCGCAAACGCAAGCCCGGAAGCGCGGCGATTGCATGCGCGAGCGCGGCGGCATCGGCCGGTTCCACGCCGCTCTTCGATGTCTCGCCGCTCACGTTCACCTGCACGCAGACGTTGAGCGCCGCCGCGCCTTCGGGACGCTGCGCCGACAGCCGCTCGGCGATCTTCAGCCGGTCGATGGAATGCACCCAGTCGAACTGCTCGGCGACGAGCTTCGTCTTGTTCGATTGCAGCGGCCCGATGAAATGCCATTCGATCTCGCCGCGCAGATCCGCGAGCGCCGCGATCTTCGCCACGCCTTCCTGCACGTAGTTCTCGCCGAACGCGCGCTGGCCCGCGTCGAAGGCGGCGCGGACATCGTCGGCGGGAAAGGTTTTGGAGACGGCGAGCAGCCTGACCGACGCCGGATCGCGCGATGCGCTTTTCGCTGCTTCCGCGATGCGTTGCCGGACTTCTTCGAGATGTTGAGCGATGGACATGCTTCAAGGCTTAAGGGCGGTCGAGCACTCATTATACGAAGCGGCGTCAACCGTACAGCAGATGCTCCAGCAGTTGAATCCAGTGCGTGACGGGCGTGGACGTGCCGCTTTGCAGATGCGCGATGCAACCCACGTTCGCCGACACGATCATCTGCGGCTCGGTCTTTTCGAGCCGGTCGAGCTTCTGGTTGCGCAGCGCGTACGAGAGCTTCGGCTGTAAGACCGAATACGTTCCCGCCGATCCGCAGCAAATGTGGCTGTCCGCGGGCAGGCGCACTTCGATGCCGAGCGAGGTCAGCAAATGCTCGACGCGCCCGCGAATCTGCTGCCCGTGCTGAAGCGTGCACGGCGGATGAAACGCGACGGTATGCACGCCGCGCCGCCGCGCGATCGCGACCAGTTCTTCCTCGAAGACCGGCAGGATTTCGGCGAGATCGCGCGTCAGGTCGACGATGCGCCGCGCTTTTTCCGCGTACATCGGATCGTCGCGCAACAGGTGCGCGTATTCCTTCACGGTCGCGCCGCAGCCGGACGCGTTCATCACGATCGCCTCGACGCCGCTCTCCACGTACGGCCACCATGCGTCGATGTTGTTGCGCATGTCGTCGAGCGCGTCGCCGTTGTAGCCGAGATGCAGGCGGATCGCGCCGCAGCAGCCGGCGTCGGGCGCGGTCACGATCTCGATGCCGAGCGCATCGAACACGCGCGCCGTCGCGATGTTCACGTTCGGCATCATCGCGGGCTGCACGCAACCGGCAAGCATCAGCATCTTGCGCGCGTGCTTGCGTGTCGGCGGGGCGAGCGGCTTTTCGGCGACCGGAATCTTCGCGCGCAGCTTGCGCGGCAGGACGCCGCGAAACTGCTGCCCGAGTTTCATCGCGGGCGTGAAGAGCGTGCTGTTCGGCAGGAAGCTTGCAAGAAGACGCCGTTGCAGGCGCTGGCGCATCGGGCGTTCGACTTTTTCTTCGACGTGCTTGCGCCCGATCTCGACGAGCTTGCCGTACTGCACGCCCGACGGACACGTGCTCTCGCAATTGCGGCACGTGAGGCAGCGGTCCAGATGCGTCTGCGTGCTGCGCGTCACCGGCGCGCCTTCGAACATCTGCTTCATCAGATAGATGCGCCCGCGCGGTCCGTCGAGTTCGTCGCCGAGCAACTGATACGTCGGGCACGTCGCCGTGCAGAAACCGCAGTGAACGCATTTGCGCAGGATGGCGTCGGCTTCGTCGCCATCGGCCGTGCCGCGGATGAAATCGGCGAGATTGGTTTGCATCGATGCGCCTAGAAGTCGGGATACAAACGTGCGCGATTGAACACGCGCGCCGGATCGAACACCGCCTTCAGCCCGCGATGAATCTTCATCAGCGGCGCCGGCAGCGGCGTGAACACGCCCGCGTTGCGATCGTAGGCGGAACCTGCGCGGAAGATCGTCGCGTGGCCGCCCGCCTGTTTCGCGCTGATGCGAACGGTCTGCGGATCGGTATCGGTGATCCACCAGCGTTGCGCGCCGCCCCATTCCATCAGTTGCGCGCCCGGCAGATGCAGCGGCTCCGCGATCGACGGCAGCGCGAGCCGCCACAGCGCCGAGCGCGGTTCGATGACGGCGAAGAACGGGTCCGTCTGCTCGCGCATGGCGATCCAGAAGCGATCGGCTTCGACGGCATCGACCACTTCGCCGCCGAGCGTGTTGCGCGCGGTTTTCACGGCGGCTTCCGCGCCCGCGAGACGCAGCGCGAGCGTGCCGTCGCGCCACGCGCTGCCGGTGATCGGCAACGGATGGCCGCCCCATTCGTTGAGCTTGCGCACGCCGTCGGTGGCGTGCATGTCGAACTTGAGCGTGGCTTCGGCGACCGGGCGCGGCAGCACCTTGATCGACAATTCGAGGATCAGGCCGAGCGTGCCGAGCGATCCCGCGAGCAGCCGCGAAACATCGTAGCCCGCGACGTTCTTCACCACTTGCCCGCCGAAGTGCAGCACTTGTCCGCGTCCGTTCATGATGACCGCGCCGAGCACGAAATCGCGCGGCGCGCCGGTCCACGCGCGGCGCGGTCCGGCGATGCCTGCCGCGATGCAGCCGCCGAGCGTCGCGTTGCGGCCGAAGTGCGGCGGCTCGAAGGGCAGCATCTGCCCGTGCGCGCGCAGCGCGGCTTCGATTTCAGCAAGCGGTGTTCCGCTTTTCGCGGTGATGACGAGCTCCGCCGGGTCGTACGCGACGATGCCGCGATGCACGCGCGTGTCGAGAATCTCACCCTGGAGCGTCTGGCCGTACCAGTCCTTCGTCCCGCCGCCGCGGATGCGCAGCGGCGTGCCGGCCTCGGTGGCCCGGGCGATCCGCTCCGACCAGCCGGCGACGATGTCGTCCTGTTCCATGGATGTCCCGCTCTTCGTTTCGACTGCTGTAGTGGCGGTGCCGCCTGTCCGGTCGATTGTACCGGCCGCTTAACGCAGCCATACCCGGACAAACGTGGATAGCGGAACGCGCCGCGCCGCTAGAAACGCGGCAGTTCCGGATGCGGCAGCAGCCCGCCGCGAATGTGCATCTTCCCGTACTCGGCGCAACGCGCGCGCGTGGGAATGCCCTTGTCCGGATTGAGCAGCCCGGGCGGATCGAACGCGCGCTTCACCGCGTGAAACGCATCGCGTTCTTCGGGCGAGAATTGCACGCACATCGAATTGATTTTTTCGATGCCGACGCCATGCTCGCCCGTCACCGTTCCGCCCAGTTCCACGCAGCATTCGAGAATGTCCGAGCCGAACGCTTCCGCGCGATGCCATTCGTCGAGATCGTTGCCGTTGAACAGGATCAGCGGATGCATGTTGCCGTCGCCGGCATGGAACACGTTGATGCAGCGCAGCGCGTACTTCTTCTCCATCTCTTCGATGCGCGCGAGCAGCGGCCCGATGGCGCGTCGCGGCACGGTGCCGTCCATGCAGTAGTAGTCGGGCGATATGCGGCCGGCGGCGGGGAACGCGTTCTTGCGCCCGGACCAGAACTTGAGGCGCTCCGTTTCCGAACGCGAAATCTGGATGCGCGTCGCGCCGTGTTCGCGCAGCACGGCGGTCATGCGGACGATTTCCTCGGTGACTTCGTCGTAGGTGCCGTCGGATTCGCAGAGCAGGATGGCGGCGGCGTCCAGATCGTAGCCCGCGTTGACGAACTCCTCGACGGCGCGCGTCGCGGGCTTGTCCATCATTTCGAGACCGGCCGGGATGATGCCCGCCGCGATGATCGCCGCGACCGCGTTGCCGCCTTTCACCACGTCGTCGAAGCTCGCCATGATGACTTGCGCGGTCTGCGGCTTCGGGATCAGCTTGACTGTGACTTCGGTGACGATGGCGAACATGCCTTCGCTGCCGATGAGCACCGCGAGCAGATCGAGCCCCGGCGCGTCGGGGCCGAGCGAGCCGAATTCGACGATGTCGCCGTCCATCGTCACCGCGCGCACGCGCAGCACGTTGTGCACCGTGAGGCCGTATTTCAGGCAGTGGACGCCGCCCGAATTCTCGGAGACGTTGCCGCCGATGGTGCACGCGATCTGCGACGACGGATCGGGCGCGTAGTAAAGACCGTAGGGCGCGGCGGCTTCGGAGATCGCGAGATTGCGCACGCCGGGCTGCACGGTGGCCGTGCGCGCGTAGGGATCGACTTCGACGATCTTCCGGAAGCGCGCGAGCGACAGCACGATGCCGTGACGAATGGGCATCGCGCCGCCCGACAGCCCGGTGCCCGCGCCGCGCGGAACGATGGGCACCGCGAGCCGCGCGCAGATCTGCACGACGCGCTGAACCTGCGCCTCCGTTTCCGGCAGCGCGACCGCGAGCGGCAGACGCCGGTAAGCGGCGAGGCCGTCGCATTCGTAGACGGACGTGTCTTCGTCGCGGAACAAGAGGCAATGCGTGGGCAGCACGGCCATCAGCGCCTGAACGACTTCGCGCTGACGCTCGGCCAGTTGCTCCTCGGTCAGCGCGGGGGAAATCTCGTGCGGCAGATTTGGCGATACCGCCGGCGAAAGCGGCGGCTTGAGTTCGTCCGGTGCGTTCATGTCTCCTCCCGGCGCCTGTCCTGATGCTGGCGCTTGTTCAATGACGATGTTGCGCGCGCGTGGCTTCTGCGTCCATCCGGCGCGCTTCCGATGCCTAGTGCGTGAAGCTGAAGATCTTGCCCGGATTCATCATGTTCTTCGGATCGAGCGCCTGTTTGATGGAACGCATGACGCCGATGGCGTCCTCGCCGTGCTCGTCGATCATGAAGCCCATCTTGTGCAGCCCGACGCCGTGCTCGCCCGTGCAGGTGCCACCCGCTTCGAGCGCGCGCTCCACGATGCGCCGGTTCAGACGCTCCGCCTCTTCCAGTTCCTCGGGCTTCGCGGGATCGAGCAGCATGGCGACGTGGAAGTTTCCGTCGCCGACATGACCGACGATCGGACACGGCAGCCACGAGCCGAGCAGATCCTTCTCCGTCTCGACGACGCATTCCGCGAGCCGCGAAATCGGCACGCAGACGTCGGTGGTGACGGCGCGGCAGCCGGGCTTCAGTTGCAGCATCGCGAAATAGGCGTTGTGGCGGGCGTTCCAGAGGCGGCTGCGGTCTTCGGGGCGCGTCGCCCAGTCGAAGTCGGTGCCGCCGTTCTGCGCGGTGATGTCCTGCACGGTCTCGGCCTGCTCCTTGACGCCCGCTTCGGTGCCGTGGAATTCGAAGAACAGCATCGGCGATTCGCGCAGCGTGAGGTTCGAATGGCGATTGATCGCGCGCACGGCGAGCGTATCGACGAATTCGACGCGCGCAATCGGCACGCCCATCTGAATGGTTTCGATGACGGCGCGCACGGCGTCGCCCATCGACGGGAATGCGCAGACGGCCGCCGAAATCGCTTCGGGCTGCGGATAAAGGCGCACGGTCACTTCGGTGATGACGCCGAGCGTGCCTTCGGAGCCGACGAAGAGCCGCGTGAGGTCGTAGCCCGCCGACGATTTGCGCGCGCGCGTGCCGGTCTTGATGACGCGGCCGTCGGCGAGCACGACGGTCAGCGCGAGCACGTTTTCGCGCATCGAGCCGTAGCGCACGGCGTTGGTGCCGGAGGCGCGCGTCGCGGACATGCCGCCGATGCTGGCGTCCGCGCCGGGATCGATCGGGAAGAAGAGGCCGGTGTCTTTCAGCGCTTCGTTCAGTTGCTTGCGCGAGATGCCGGGTTCGACGGTGGCGGTGAGGTCTTCGGCGTTGATCGAGATGACCTTGTTCATTTCCGACAGGTCGATCGAGACGCCGCCTTGCACCGCGAGCAAATGCCCTTCGAGCGACGATCCGTTGCCGTAGGGGATGATCGGCACGTCGTGCTGCGCGCACAGGCGCACGATGGCTTGCACGTCCTCGGTGCTGCGCGCGAAGACGACGGCGTCGGGCAGTTGCGGATCGAACGGCGATTCGTCGCGGCCGTGATGTTCGCGCACGGCTTGCGAGGTCGAAACGCGATCGCCGAATTGTTCTTTCAGCGAGTCGAGGAGCGCGGCGGGAAACGGGCGGCGCGCTTGCTGGATGGCGGTGTGTTCGGCGGGATGATTCACGGGATGTCTCCGGGGCTTTTCTTGCGGCTTATTGTGCGGTTTCCGCCGATGTCGCGCGGGCGCTTGCGCGGCTCTGCGTGCGGCGGCGAAAGGTTGCTTCATTCTACGCGCTGGAAGAATCGGCCGGAGGGGCGTGCCTATAATGGGGCGGCTGATTTTGGCGCTTTGATAAATCGAGGAGCAATGATGGGACACCGCCTGAGCAAGATCGCCACGCGCACCGGCGACGATGGCACCACCGGTCTCGGCGATGGCCGCCGCGTTTCGAAAGACGATGCGCGCGTCGCGTCGATCGGGGATGTGGATGAATTGAATTCCTCGCTGGGCGTTTTATTGTGCGAGCCATTACCGCCCGAGATTCGCGATGCGCTGACGCAGATTCAAAATGATTTATTCGATTTAGGCGGGGAATTGTCGATTCCCGGGTATTCGATGATTTCGGATTCGCATCTGGAACGGCTGGATGGGTGGCTGGCGGAGTACAACGCTAATTTGCCGCCGCTCAAGGAGTTTATTTTGCCGGGGGGATCGAGGGCGGCGGCGTTGGCGCATGTTTCGCGGACGATTTGCCGGAGAGCGGAGCGGGCGATTGTGGCGTTAGGGCGTATCGAAACCGATGCGGTCAATGAGGCTCCCAGGCGGTATGTGAATCGGTTGTCGGATTTGTTGTTTGTGGTGGCGAGGGTGGTGAATCGGGCGGATGGGGGAGGGGATGTGTTGTGGAGGCGTATATCGTAATTCATAATTGTTTACTTCCAGCAGTAACGGAAACGTTTAGTTTTAACGCGTTATAAGCAATGAAAGAAAGAAACCGCTTAAGAGAGATACTCGAGAAAAAATCGCGCTCTTCGGGTAGATACCTGCCAGGCAGAAGTGAATTGCAGGACCTCGACTGGATGCTGGAATGCCATGGCGATAGTTCGATTGTTAACTCACTGACAATGGTCGGGCTAGCAGGTTGCATCGAAGTTTCGGTGCGTAATGCGATTGAGAGATTAATCGACCACGGCGCCCCTTATGTTGATAGATTAGACCAGTTCAAGAAGTGCTTAGAGTTTGATCTTCAACTGACGAAGGCGCTAAGTGATGGTGAGATAACGTTTGGTAATCTAGTGGCGCATCTCTTGCCAGTTAGCAACCTGTCTCATATAGCGTCGCATCTGGAGAAACTGCTGAATGGCGATGGGCATTCGAAATCTCTGGCAAGGTGGCTGTCTGACATCCAGCCGTTCGTTGAACCCGATGACGATTACCTATCCAGCGAAGACCTCCAAGACGAGCGCGGTCGCCGTGGAATGAGCTTTGAGTCGTTTGCTATGCGCCCCGTGCGTTTTCCGATCTCGAACGTTCCGGCGGTGCTCGCTGATATTGAGAAGATTTTTGTCGTCCGCCATATCGTTGCCCACGAGGCGGATTTCAGTAATGTAACGTTGCAGCAGATCGACGTGCTGCTTGGTAGCGCGACAGTGTTTGCAACTGCCCTTCAGGAACTCGTCGAGCAGGTATTGCATCCGGGAGAGCCGCGATCGGTGGTCCGCACCACCGTTCGCGACGCACGTAAGATTCAACGATTCTACGCAACGATTCTCGACCGGGAGAACGAGGCGATGCGCGCGTTGGCTGCGCGCGGACAATCAGCGTTCTCAGCTATCGGTCATTTCCAGAAGGCTAGTCGAGCATTCTCAGATCACGTCGAGGCGGAAGTACGGTTCACGATGCAGGCCAACCCGATTCAGGACCGTTGCAACCGTCGCAGCCTCGATACGAGTGTCAGAAAGAGCTTTTATGACCATCGCTACACCTATCTAAGCGGCGAAATCGACGCTTTGACGTCCATGAACGATTTTCTCTTTGATTGCTCCAAGTGGCGTTAAGTGAACGGTAAGCAGGTTTGACTGGGGAACTCGATATATGGGTAGAGATTCCACTTATCCAGAATCAGTTCCCCCCACCCCTCACAATTCGCCGCTGCTTCACCGCCGCCGCGAGCCCTTCGAGAACGCCGACGCTTTCATCCCACCCGATACAAGCGTCAGTAACGCTTTGACCGTACGTAAGCTCACAGCCTTCCTTCAAATCCTGCCGTCCCGCGACCAAATGCGACTCCACCATGACCCCGACGATCCGCTCATCCCCAGCCGCCAATTGCCGTCCGATATCCGCACAAACGGGAATCTGATTCTCATGCTTCTTCGAGCTATTAGCATGACTCGCATCGATCATTAAGCGCGCGGCCAATCCCGCCTTGCCGATATCGCTACAAGCCGCATCGACCGAAGCGGCATCGTAATTCGGCGCTTTGCCGCCGCGCAAAATGATGTGGCAATCCTCATTCCCCGCGGTAGAAACAATCGCCGAATGCCCGCCCTTGGTCACGGACAAGAAGTGATGCGGCTGCGACGCAGCCTTGATCGCATCGACGGCGATTTTGACATTCCCATCGGTGCCATTCTTGAACCCAACCGGACAAGAAAGCCCGGAAGCCAGTTCCCGATGAACCTGCGACTCAGTCGTCCGCGCGCCAATCGCGCCCCAGGAAATAAGATCGGCGATATATTGCGGGCTGATCATATCCAGATATTCCGTTCCGGCGGGAAGACCAAGCTCATTGATATGCATGAGCAATTCCCGCGCGGCGCGCAAACCATCGTTGATCTTGAAGCTGTTATCCATATACGGATCGTTGATCAGCCCCTTCCAGCCCACCGTCGTGCGCGGCTTTTCGAAATAAACCCGCATCACGATTTCCAGTTCCCCCGCGAACCGCTTGCGCTGCTCGATCAGCCGCCCGGCATATTCCATCGCCGCCTTGGGATCGTGAATCGAGCACGGCCCGACGATCACGATCAGCCGGTCGTCCATGCCGTGCAAAATGCGATGCATCGACTGCCGCGCGTTGAAAATGAGATCGGACACCGGCTCCGTGCACGGAAATTCGCGGATCAGATGCGCGGGCGGTACAAGCTCTTTCAACTCACGGATACGAACGTCATCGGTATTGTGCGGGGGCATTTCGGTTCTCCAACAACAGTGTTCTAAGCAAAGAATGAAGGGCGAAAAAAAACCGCCAGACTCGCTGGCGGTTTCTCGGGATTCGGTTTTTTCAACCTGCGTACGACTCACCCTCTCGATCCGCCAGCGGCCTGAGATGCCAAAAGAAATAAAAATAAAACTTGGCGGACATGATGAGTCGGATCGGACGTCGAAAAAAGTTGTGACTGCCTTTATAACCTCAAACACGCGGCGCTGACAACCCGTCGCGCTGCAAAACGCGGGCAATCCGCATCGAGCGGCGCGGCCAAGCCGCAAACAAACGCGTTCGATGCGGAAAAGCCGCATAAAAAATCAAACCGTGCCGCCCACCGTCATCTTCTCGATGCGCAACGTCGGCTGGCCGACACCCACCGGCACGCTCTGGCCTTCCTTGCCGCACACGCCGACGCCGCTATCCAGCGACATATCGTTGCCGATCATCGTCACGTATTTGAGCGATTCCGGCCCGCTGCCGATCAGCGTCGCGCCCTTCACCGGATACGTGATCTTGCCGTTCTCGATCATGTACGCCTCGGACGCCGAGAACACGAACTTGCCGTTGGTGATATCCACCTGGCCGCCGCCGAAATTCACCGCGTACAAGCCGTTCTTCACCGACGCGAGAATCTCCTGCGGATCCTTGTCGCCGTTGAGCATGTACGTGTTCGTCATGCGCGGCATCGGCAGCGCGGCGTAGGATTCGCGGCGCGCGTTGCCCGTCACCGGCATCTTCATCAGGCGCGCGTTCAGCGAATCCTGAATGTAGCCCTTCAGGATGCCGTCCTCGATCAGCGTCGTGCACTGCGTCGGGTTGCCTTCATCGTCGATATTGAGCGAGCCGCGCCGATTCGGCAGCGTGCCGTCATCCACGACCGTCACGCCCTTCGCCGCCACCTGCTCGCCGATGCGCCCCGCGAACGCCGACGATCCCTTGCGGTTGAAATCGCCCTCGAGTCCGTGTCCGACCGCCTCGTGCAGCAGCACGCCCGGCCAGCCCGGCCCGAGCACGACGGTCATCGCGCCGGCCGGAGCAGGGCGCGCTTCGAGATTCACGAGCGCCGCGTGCACGGCGTCGTCGCAATACTTGTTCAGCACGTCGTCGGTGAAATAGCCGTAGTCGAAGCGTCCGCCGCCGCCGCCCGTGCCGATCTCGCGCCGGCCGTTCTGTTCGGCGATCACCGTCACCGAAACGCGCACGAGCGGTCGCACGTCCGCCGCGAGCGCGCCGTCGCTGCGCGCGACGAGCACCACGTCGTATTCGCCCGCGAGGCCCGCCATCACCTGCACGATGCGCGGATCGCGGCTGCGCGCCATCTGTTCGACGCGCTCCAGCAGCTTCACCTTCGCGTTCGCATCGAGCGAATGCAGCGGATCGGCGGGCAGGTAGAGATCGCGGCCCGACACGCCCGTGAGCGTGCTGGCCGGCTTGACCTTGTGCTTGCCGCCGCCCGCCTTGGCGATCGCGCGCGTGGCGAGCGCGGCCTGGCGGATGGAGTCGGGCGAAAGATCGTCGGAATAGGCGAAAGCCGTGCGCTCGCCCGAGACGGCGCGCACGCCGACGCCCTGATCGATGCTGAAGCTGCCCGATTTGACGATGCCTTCTTCGAGACTCCACGCTTCGCTGCGCGTGGACTGGAAATAGAGGTCGGCGTAATCGACGCGGTGCGTGAAGATTTCCGCGAGCGTACGCGTGATGAGCCCTTCGTCGAGGCCGTAGGGCGTCAGCAAGACGTCCTTCGCCGTGACGAGGTTGCGAATGCCGGGTTCGATGATGTTCATGCGGTGCCTATTGCGTGATTGGCGTGATTGCGCGTGTTCGTGATCGAGTCCGCTTCGGACTCGAAGTGCTGTCGGACTATTCTACTGTCCGGCGTCAGTGAAGCCATGTGCAGGGGAAAACGCGCGTCTTCAAGTCCGTCGAAATGCTGATTATCGGGATACGGGGCGTCGTGGCGGATTTCAGCCGATCACGCGATGCCGGTACGCCGGCAAGCTCTGCCGCACCTCGGCGATGCGCGCCGGATCGACCGTTCCCGCGACGACGCCCGCGCCTTCCTCGCGCACGGCGACGACTTCGCCCCACGGATCGATCAGCACGCTGTGTCCCCATGTGCGCCGGCCGTTCTCGTGCTTGCCGCCTTGCGCGGCGGCGAGCACGTAGCACTGGTTTTCGATCGCGCGCGCCTTGAGCAGCGTTTCCCAGTGCGCTTGGCCGGTGGTGTACGTGAACGCGGACGGCACGACGATCAGCGCGCAATCGCCCATTTTCCGATACAGCTCCGGAAAGCGCAGGTCATAGCAGACGGAAAGTCCGACGCGCCCGAACGGCGCATCGAACGTCCGCACTTCGCTGCCGGGGCAGATGGTGCGCGCTTCGTCGAACGATTCCTCGCCCTTTTCGTAATTGAACAGATGAATCTTGTCGTAGCGCGCGGCTTGGCGGCCGGAAGGATCGAAGACGAGCGTCGTATTCAGTACGCGCGACGCTTCCGGCGATTTCAGCGGCAGCGTCCCGCCGATCACCCATACGCGATGCTCGCGCGCGGCATCGGCGAGAAATTGCTGAATGGGACCGTCGCCGGGCGTCTCGCGGATGCCGAGCTTGTCCGTGTCCTTGAAGCCCATGAAGCAGAAGTATTCGGGCAGCAGCACGAGTTGCGCGCCGCCTCGCGCGGCCTCGCCGATGAGCCGTCCGGCTTCGGCGAGATTGCGGTCGCGATCGGGCGTGCTGACCATTTGCAGCGCGGCGACGTGAAACGGCTGCGCCGCGCTTTCGCTCGATTGTTCGTTCATGTTCTGGTGCCGGTTGGGAAGCGGAACAAGGCCGGAACGTTGAGCTGCTCCGCAATTATTGAGCGGCTGACGGAGTCGCCACGGCCGCGGGTGATTCGATCTTACCCTGATCGCCATGCAGACGCTGGACGACGGGTTTCGTCCACGATCCGGTGATGGAATAGTCCATTGCGAACGCTTTCTGGATCGACTTCGAGAGCGCGAGATCGGCGGCGAGCGCGCCTAAGCCGAGCAGCGGATTGATCACCGCCGCGCCGATCGCCACCGCGCCCGCGCCGACGGTCGGAATCACCTTCACGCGCAAATCTTGCGTTTCCTTCGGCAGGTCGACGCTGCCTTGCATCTGCACGCGCGCCGGCGACGTCACCATCACCAGATCGTCGGTCCGGCTGATGCCGCTGTCGATGCGCGCGTTGCCCGTGATCTTCTCGAACGGCAATCCCTTGCCGACGACATCCTCGAAATGCAGCGTCAGCAGATTGGCGAGACTGCGCAGGCTGAAAATGCCGAGCCACTTCGCCGCGCCGGGCGCGCGCAGAATCTGCCCGTGGCGCAGATCGACGGAGACCTTGCCGTCGAGCGTATTCACATCGACGGCGGCCGGGCTGCCGTTCCACGCCGCGTGGCCGGAGATCGTGCCCGCGCCGCCGTTCACGGTGTGCGGCAGGCCGAAGCGGTCGAGGAACTGTCCGCCGTTGACGACATCGAGCGCGAAGCCGAGCGACGTGCGGCGCGGCGCGCGGTCGTCGTCGGTGACGTTCGTGGCCGAAGGCAGCGTGCGCCACGTCGCGTTCGCGGTGAGCTTCGCGTCGGGATTCGCGAGTTCGAGCTTGTCGAGCGTCCAGATCGGCTCGTCGGCGATGACTTCGTTGTGCGCATCGACTTCGAGCCTGCCCAGGCCGTGTCCGCGAAACACCAGTTCGTTCACGATCAAGTCGATCGACGGCATGTTGCGCGGCGGCCGGCTCGCGATCTTTTCGGCGGGCGCGTTCGTCGCCTTGTCGGGAATCACGACCTTGTCGAGCCGCGCCTGCAACGCGCCGGGGCCGCCCTTCACGGCGCCGGGCGTGAACGCGACGCTGCCCGTCACCTGATCCGACGCGATGTTCGCCTGCCACTTGTTCGACGTCTGCGCCGCGTTCACCGCGAGGTTGTCCCAGCGGCGATCGAGCAGCGTGAGCGTGCCGATGTGCACGTCGGCGCGCGTCGGGATGAACTGGCGGACGCTTTCGCTCATCGGCGGGCGGGCGACGTCGGCGGCCGGTTCGAGCGGCGCGGCGCTCGCGTTGAGTTCGGCGATGACCTTGCGCCATGCATCGGCGTCGAGCGTGGCGATATCCGCCGTGGCGGCGACGCCTTCGGCGGGCAGATCGGCGGGCTTGTTCAGCGCGATCGCGCCGCGCACGGCCCGAAGCTGCGCGCGCATGTTCATCGGCTCGGCGGCGTTCTGCGGATCGACCTTGACCTGCGCGCGCCCGATCTGCTGCAACACGTAATGCGCCGCGAGCGGGCCGAAGACGAGTTGCGCGTCGTGCAGATTCGACGCGCCGGGTGCGGGCTGGAAGCTGAGCGAGAAGGGCATCGGCGCGCCCTTCGCCTTGCCGAACGGCGCGGGCAGATCGATGCCGACGCCGCTCAAGTCCGCATTCGCCTGCACGTTCGGCAGCGCGTTCTTCGCGCCGCGCAGGCGCAATTCGTAGGGCGCCGCGCCGTCGATGCGCTTCAGCAGCGCCGCTACTTGCGGCGTGATGCGCCCGTCGAAACGCTGCGCCGCATCCGTGCCGATGCGCCCGGTCACGTCGAACGCGTAGTTGCCGCCCGGCTGCACGCCGCCGGTCGCGCGCACGTCGCCGCCGAGCAGTTGCGCGGTGAGCGAATCGACCTTGACGGTGTTCGCCGCGAAGTTCGCGCGGCCGCGGACATGCGAGAGCGGCGGCAAGTTCGCGTACGCCACTTCGTTGTCGAGGAAAGTCAGCGACCCTTTGTAGTCCGTGCGCAGCGGCAACGCGGGCGGCGGCGGCCGATAGCGCGGAATGCCGAGCGTGAGCGCGAGTGCCGCGTTGCCCTTCGCGTCGAGCTTGCGCGTGCCGTGCTTTGCCATCAGGCCGAGCGAACTGTTGTCGACGTAATCGAGCATGTCGGCGAGCGGCCCGCGCGCGTCGCCGTCGATCCACAGTTTCGATTCGCGATTGCCCGTATCGTCGATCCGCCCCGTCACGCGCGATACCGCGACGCCCTTGTAATGCCCGCGATGGATATCGAAGCCGAGCTTGTTCTGCGCGAGCCTGAACGTGCCGTCGATGCCCTCGAACGCCGGCCAGAAGTTCGGCAGACCATTGCGCATCGTGCGCGGCGGGAACGGCGTCGGATCGAACTTGCCGCCGGTGAACGGCGCCTCGATCCGGAAAATGCCCGCGTCCGGCGCTTTCGCGTACGGGAAACGCGTGAGGTCGCCGTGAATCTCCAGCGTGCCGTTTCGCGCGATGCCCGCCTGCAGCGCGTGTCCGAGATACACGCGCACGCGTTCGTTGAGGCTCGTCGGCAGATAACGCACGAGACGCGTCGCCTTCAGATAATCGACCTTCGCTTTCAGGTCCAGATTGCCGCGCCCGTGGCCCTGATTCCAGTACGCGGCGGTGACTTCGCCTTCTGCGTCGGCGTTCTTGACGCGCAGCGTATCGAGATGAATGGTGAACGCGCGGCGCAGTTCGCCCGGCGCGATGGCGTCCGCGACGGTCCACGTCGCGCGGCCTTGCAGCGAATCGAAGGTGAGGCGCGGATCGTCGAAAGCGCCGGGAATCGTCACGGCCGCTTTTTTCGTGTCGATGTCGATGCGGCCCTGCGCCTCGTTCGCATCCACGACGCCCCACAGGTTCTCGATGCCCGGCACGCCCGCGCGCGGATGGTTGTTGATCGTGAGTCCCGGCGGCGGCTCCTGCGCCTGCACGCTGATGCCCTGCAGCTCGGCCTTGAACGCGTAATGCTCGATCTTGGCGTCGCCTTTCTCGCGCTGGCGCTTCACTTCTTCTTCGTTCTTCGGCGCGGCGCGTTCGGTGTAGATCGTGTAGTTCGCAATCTGCCCGCGCGGATTGAAGCGCACGAGTTCGTTCAGCACGCGCGACGGCAGCGGCAGCGTGCGCGCGAATTCCGCGAGGATGCCGAGATCGACCTGATCGCCCGCGATGCGAAACAAGAGCCCCTTGTTCACCGATGGCGGCCGATACGTGCCCGTCAGCGTCTGCATGGTCAGGAGACGCGCGACCGGCGTGCCGTCGTCGAGCGCGGGCTGGCCGAGTTCGGCGCGTACGTCGGAAAGATTCAGCGTGTACGTGGTGTCCTTCTTGTCGACGGTCCACGCGAAGCGCGCCACCGGCAAGTCGAGACGCGGCTGCGTCGCGCGCACGCGCAGCGCGATCCTGCCGCCCGTGAGATCGCCGTTCGCGGTCTGCAACTGGCCGCGCGCGAAGTTCAGCCAGATGCGGTTTTCGATGCGGCCATCGTAGACGGCGAACGGCATCTTCACGTAGCGCGCGAGCATCGGCAGATCGACGGGGCCCGTGGACAAATACAGGCGGCCGGTCCAGTTCGCGGGCGCGCCCATCGTGGTGAACGGCTCATGACGAAAGTCCGCGCGAAAATCGAGCGGGCCGTGCAGGACGTCGCCATCGGCGGGAGCGTTCAGCGCGAGCCGGTGACGCACGCCGTCGTTGAGAATCGCGAGCCGCAGCCGCTTGAACGCGATCTCCGGCGCGTCGCGTTCGGCGTCGCGCCAGCGCAGCGTGCCGCCGCGCAGCACGATCCGTTGCTGGTCGAGCAGCCACGTCGTGAACGCGTTCGATCCCGTGCGATGCGTCGGAATCGGCACGCCCGCGACCGTCACTTCGCCTTTCGCATTGCGCGCGACGATGACATCCGGACCATCGACGGTGAGATCCGCGAGCTTCGGCTTCAATTCGAGCAGCGAGCGCCACGCGATGCTCGCGCTCGCGTGCGGCACCGCGAGTCCCGGCGAGCCGTCGGCGGCGTCGATGCGCAAATTGTCGATGTCGATGGTCGGCTGCATGCCGCTCCATCGCGCGGACAATCTGCCTAGACGAAGTTGCGCGTGAATGCGCGACGAGACGGCCTGTTCAATCTTTGGCCTGAACGAATCGATCTGCGGCAGCACCGCATAACGCAAGCCGAGATAGATGCCCGCGACCGCGAAATACAGCACTGCGGCAACCACGAGCATGACTTTGAGGACGCGCGACAGTACGCGCTCGGCGTTGCCGCTGGGCTTTGCTTGTCCAACTTCGGTCGGGTCGACGGATCGTCTGCTGTCGGACATGCTGCGGCTGATCGGCGATATGGTAGTTTTGCGTGTTTGACGCTGCAATGTAACACAGGGTATGTCGTGGACGGCTTCGCGCGCGCACTCGAAAAAGCCCGCAAAGCCGCGTCCGGCAAGCCTCGCGGACGGTGCGGCCTGACGCGCCGGGAAGACGCATCGGCGCGGGCCAAGCCCGAAGCAAACCCAAAAGCAACGAGCGAGCCTAAGCATTCATGACCGACGTGATCCTGCGCAGTTCCGGCTATTCCAACTATGCGTCGCGCGCGTACGCGGCGCGTCCCGAGCTTGCATCGTATGTCGCGCAATGGGCGCGAACGCCCGTCACGCGCGAATGGATCGAAGCGCGTCTCGACGAACTCTGCGCGCGTTGCGGCGAAAGCGGCGCGCTCGACGAAGCCGCGCTCAAGACCGCGCTGCGCCGCTTGCGAACGGAAGTGTTCTGCACGGTGATGGAGCGCGATCTGTCCGGCGCCGCCGATGTCGCCGAAGTCACTGGCGCGATGACCGATCTCGCCGAAGTCACCATTCAGCGCGCGCTCGCGGTGCTGTCGGCGGATATGGAGACGCTCTTCGGCGAGCCGCGCGGACCGGACGGCGAGCGGCTCACGCTCGGCGTCGTCGGCATGGGGAAGCTCGGCGGGCGCGAACTGAATGCGTCGTCGGATATCGATCTGATCTTCGTCTATGAAGAAGACGGCGAAACGGCGGGCGGCAAACGCTCGGCGCTGACCACGCAGGAATTCTTCACACGGCTCGGGCGGCGGCTCATCGGCGCGCTCGCGGAAATGACGCAGGACGGCTACGTGTTTCGCGTCGACATGCGGCTGCGCCCGAACGGCGATTCCGGTCCGCTCGTGTGCAGCCTCGGCATGCTCGAAGAATATTTCTACGTGCAGGGCCGCGAGTGGGAACGCTATGCGTGGATCAAGGCGCGGCTCGTGTCCGAGCGCGAGAGCGATTCCGCGCAACGGCTCGCGAAGCAGCTCGACGCCATCGCGACGCCGTTCATCTATCGCCGCTATCTCGATTACGGCGTGATCGCGGCCATTCGCTCGCTGCATCAGCAGATTCGGCAGGAAGCGCGGCGGCGCGCGTCCATGCGCCCCGACAAGGCCGACGACATCAAGCTCGGGCGCGGCGGCATCCGCGAAATCGAATTCAGCGCGCAAGTGTTTCAGCTGATTCGCGGCGGACAGGCGGCGGATTTCCGCATTCGACCGACGCTCGCCGTGCTGAAGCGCGCGGCGTCGCACGGGCTCATTTCGGCGGCCGTGTGCGACGCGCTCACCGACGCGTACCGGTTTCTGAGGACGGTGGAGCATCGGCTGCAATATCGCAACGACGCGCAGACGCACGCGATGCCCGTCGCCGATGACGAACGCGCGCTGCTCGCGTCGTCGCTCGGCTTCGCGGACTACGCGGCGCTGATGACCAGGCTGGACGCGCATCGCGAATTCGTCGAGCAGCAGTTCGACGCGATCTTCGCCGACAAGGTGAGCGGCGAAAAAGGCTGCGGCGTGGCCGACGATTCCGCCGCGTCGTGGATCTGGAGCAGCGCGCTCGCCGACGATTCCGCGCAGGACGAACTCGCCGCGCGCCTCACCGAACTCGGCTTCGCGGACCCGTCGCCGGTGCTCGCGCGGCTGACGGGCGTGTGGAACTCGTCGCGCTACGCGGGCCTGCCCGAACGCAGCCGCGAACGTTTCGACATCGTCGCGCAGCGGGCGCTCGAAGCCGTGCAGTCGATCGATGCCGCGCGCCGCGGCGACACCATCGCGCGTCTCTTCGACCTGCTCGAAGCCACGGCGAAGCGCGGCGCGTATCTCGCGCTGCTGACGGAGTATCCGGCGGCGCTCGACCGCGTGCTGTCGGTGCTGTCGGGCTCGCGCTGGGCGGCGGGCTATCTCATTCGTCATCCGCAATTGCTCGACGAATTGCTCGACGACGAAGCCATCGCGAGTCCGTTCGACTGGGCCGAATTCAAGCGTTCGCTGCTCGCGCGCCTCGTCGCCGCCGAGGACGCCGAGCATCAGATGGATTTGCTGCGGCACGCGCATCAGGCCGAAGTGTTCCGCATTCTGCTGATCGATCTGGCCGGGCGCCTGAGCGTCGAGCGCGTGAGCGATCTGTTGTCCGAGCTTGCGGACGCCGTGCTCGACGTGACCGTGCAGACCGTGTGGCAGCAGTTCCCGAAGCGGCATCGCGAGACGCCGCGCTTTTCGGTCATCGCGTACGGGAAGCTCGGCGGCAAGGAACTGGGCTACGCGTCGGACCTCGATCTGATCTTTCTCTACGAGGACCCCGACGACGCCGCCGCCGACATCTACGCGATGTTCGCGCGCCGTCTCATCACGTGGCTCACGGCGGCGACGGGCGCGGGCACGCTCTTCGACGTGGACTTGCGGCTGCGGCCGAACGGCGAGTCCGGCTTTCTCGTGACGAGCCTCGATTCGTTCCGCCGCTATCAGATGCGCGAGGGCGACGCGGCCAACACCGCGTGGGTCTGGGAACATCAGGCGTTGTCGCGGGCGCGTTACAGCGCGGGCGATGCCGAGATCGGCGCGCAGTTCGAAGCGATCCGCGCGGACGTGCTCGTCACCGAGCGCGATGCGGCGGCGCTCGCACGCGAGATCGTCGCGATGCGGGAGCGCGTGCGGGCGGGGCATCCGAATCGCACGGAACTGTTCGACCTGAAGCACGATCGCGGCGGCATGGTGGATATCGAGTTCATCGTGCAGTACTGGGTGCTGCTGCACGCGCGGACGCATCGCGAGTTTCTGCGCAACGCGGGCAATATCACGCTGCTCAAACTCGCCGCGAAGAGCGGACTCATTTCAGACGATGACGCCGACGTGATCGGCGCGGCGTACCGGCATTACCGGAAGCTGCAGCACACGCTCAGGCTCGATGGAATGGAGAAGGCGCGCGTTGATCCGGATGTCGTTCGCGGCGAGCGCGAAGCGGTGACGGGGCTGTGGAGACGGGTGTTCGCGGACGGGAGTTGAGGGGCGAGAAGCAAGGGGCGAGAAGCGGCTGCGCCGATCGCCCCGCCGCTCGCCGCCTCACGCCGCCAGCATTTCCTTCGCGTGCTTGCGCGTGGTCGCCGTGATCTCGATGCCGCCGAGCATCCGCGCGACTTCCTCGATGCGCCTTGCCTTGTCGAGCGGCGTGACGGTGCTGACAGTGCCGCCCGCATCGTCGGACGATTTCGCCACTTGAAAGTGCTGATCGCCGCGCGCGGCCACTTGCGGCAAATGCGTGACGCACAACACCTGACGGTCGCGCCCGAGCTGATGCAGCAGCCGCCCGACGACTTCCGCCACGCCCCCGCCGATGCCCGTGTCCACTTCGTCGAAGATCAGCGTAGGCGTTGGGCTGGCCGTGCTCGCGATGACCGCCAGCGCCAGGCTGATACGCGCAAGCTCGCCGCCCGACGCGACTTTCGCGAGCGGCCGCAGCGCGACGCCCGCGTGACCGGCGACGCGGAATTCGACCTGCTCCAGCCCGTTCGCGCCGCCTTCCGCGAGCGGCACGAGCGCGACTTCGAAGCTGCCGCCCGCCATCGACAATTCCTGCATGCCTTCGGTGACCGCTTTCGACAGCGCCTTCGCGGCCTTCGCGCGCGTCTTCGAGAGCACTTTCGCTTCCGCGAGATACGCTTCCTTCGCGCGGTCGGCGGCGGCGTTGAGCGCGTCGAGATCGGCGGCGGCGTCGAGTTCCGCGAGCTGGCGGCGGCGCGCCTCGTGCTCTTCCGGCAGCGTCTCCGGCTGAAGGCGGAACTTGCGCGCGGTGGAATGCAACTGATCCATCCGCCGTTCGACTTGCGCGAGCCGGTCCGGATCGAGTTCGAGGCGCTGCGCGTAATGCGACAGGGAATACGCCGCTTCCTGCAACTGGATCTCGGCGGGTTCGAGCGAGGCGAGCACGTCGTTCAAGGCGGGATCGATATCGGCGAGGCTGCGCAGTTTGGAGATGATTGCGCCGAGTTGCGAAATCATCGCTTCGTCGGATTCGGAAAGCGCACCGAGCGCGTTCTGCACGCCGTCGATCAGACTCGCCGAATGCGACAGCCGATGATGCTCCGCGCTCACTTCCTCCCACTCGCCCGGCTGCGGCGCGAGCTTGTCGAATTCGCTCAATTGCCACGCGAGACGCTCGCGTTCGAGTTGCAGCTCGCGGTCGCGGCTCTGCGCGGCATCGACGGCCTGCTGCGCCTCGCGATACGCGCGCCACGCACGATTCACGGCGCCGGCGGTATCGGTTAAGCCGGCGTGCGTGTCGAAGAGTTCGCGTTGCGCATCGGGACGCATCAATAACTGATGCGCGTGCTGGCCGTGAATGTCGACGAGCATTTCGCCCACTTCGCGCAACTGCGCGAGCGTCGCCGGCGTGCCGTTGATGAACGCGCGCGAGCGTCCGCTCGAATCGATCACGCGGCGCAGCATGACCGTGTCGCCGTCCTGCGTGAGCGCATGTTCTTCGAGCCAGCGAAGCGCTTGTTCGTGCGTGCCGAATTCGGCGGTGATGTCCGCGCGCGCTTCGCCGGATCGCACGACGCTCGCGTCGGCACGCGCGCCGAGCGTGAGCGCGAGGGCGTCGATGAGGATCGACTTGCCCGCGCCGGTTTCACCCGAAAAGACCGTGAAGCCCGAATCGAATTCGATGTCGAGCGCGGCAACGATAACGAAGTCTCGAATGGAGAGATGACGGAGCATGGATGCTTCGGGATGAGAGTTCGGCGAGGTTGCGTCAGAGGGACGAGTCCTGCGAGGGATGCTCGTTCCAGTGCAGTTTCTTGCGCAGCGTGGCGTAGCTGCTGTAGCCGACCGGATGAAGCACCGGCACGGTATGGCGCGAGCGGCGCACTTCGATGGCGTCGTTCAGTTCGACGGCGGTGAACGACTGCATGTCGAAATTCACGTTCACGTCGCGCCCGCCGATGATCTGGATGGTGACCTTCGAATCGTCGGGCAGCACGATCGGCCGGTTCGACAGCGAATGCGGCGCAATCGGCACGAGCACGAAGCCCTGCAGTTGCGGATGAAGAATAGGCCCCGCGGACGACAGCGCATACGCGGTCGAACCCGTCGGCGTGGCGACGATCAGCCCGTCCGAGCGCTGGTTGTACATGAAGTGCCCGTCCACGGACACGCGCAATTCGGCCATGCCGGAAAAGCCGCTGCGATTCACCACCACGTCATTGAATGCGAGCGCGTGATAGATCGGCTTGTCGTTTCGCACGATGCGCGCTTCGAGCAGCGTGCGCTCCTCGCGTTCGAACTGGCCGGCGAGCATCTGCGGCACGCGCTCGCGCATCTCGCTGAGCGGGATGTCGGTGATGAACCCGAGCCGCCCATGATTCACGCCGATGAGCGGCGTCTTGTATGGCGCAAGCTGACGACCCACGCCGAGCATGGTGCCGTCGCCGCCGAGCACGACCGCGACGTCCGCGCGCGCACCGATTGCCGCGATCGACAACGCCGGATACTGCGTCACGCCGACATCCTTCGCCGTCCCTTCTTCGAACACGACGTCGAAGCCCTGGTTCGCAATGTGCTCCGCGAGCGATGTCAGCGGCGCCTCGATGCCGGGCGTGTTGGTTCGCCCGACGAGGGCGACGGTCTTGAATTGGCCAATTTCCATGCCGGCATTACACCATAGGTGGAAGGCGAAAAGAACCGGGACGGCGCGCGGCGACAGGCGTCATGTCGCGACGTCGGCGCGTCCTTCGTTTCTCGCTAGAATGGAGCAGACATTGAACGGCTCACGAGCGGTTCAGCCAGCGGTTTCACCACGGCGGCGCGGTCGCCGCGCCCCGATACGTTGCGCTAAAATTTGCCCATGCTAGACCCACGTGCACAAACCCTCCTCAAAACGTTGATCGAGCGCTACATCGCCGAAGGTCAGCCGGTCGGTTCGCGCACGTTATCACGGCACTCCGGCCTCGAACTCAGTCCGGCGACCATCCGCAACGTGATGTCGGACCTCGAAGACCTCGGCCTCGTCGCGAGTCCGCATACGTCGGCGGGCCGCATTCCCACGCCGCGCGGCTACCGGCTCTTCGTCGATACCATGCTGACCGTGGAAGCGCCGCAGGACGAAGCGATGACCACCGCGGTCAAGACGCGTCTTCAGGGCGAGGAGCCGCAGAAGATCGTCGCGGCGGCGGCGAGCGTGCTGTCGAGCCTGTCGTCGTTCGCGGGCGTGATCCTCACGCCGCGCCGCAGCCACATGTTCAAGCAGATCGAATTCATGCGGTTGTCGGACAAACGCATTCTGCTGATCATCGTGACGCCCGAGGGCGACGTGCAAAACCGCATGATGGCCACGCAGCGCGACTACTCGCCTTCGCAGCTCACGGAAGCCTCCAATTACATCAACGCGCATTTTGCGGGCCTGTCGTTCGACGAAGTGCGCCGCCGCCTGCGCGAGGAAATCGACCAGTTGCGCGGCGACATGACCGCGCTGATGCAAGCCGCTGTCGTCGCGAGCACGGCCGAAGCCGACCCCGGCGAAACGGTGCTGATTTCCGGCGAGCGCAACCTGCTCGAAGTGGCGGACCTGTCCTCCGACATGGCGCGGCTGCGCAAACTCTTCGACTTGTTCGATCAAAAGACGAGCCTCCTGCAATTGCTGGATGTGTCGAGCCACGCACAGGGCGTGCAGATCTTCATCGGCGGGGAATCGAATCTCGTGCCGATAGAAGAGATGAGCGTGGTGACCGCGCCGTACGAAGTGAACGGCAAGATTGTCGGCACGCTCGGCGTGATCGGCCCGACGCGCATGGCGTACAACCGCGTGATTCCCATTGTGGATATCACCGCGCGGCTGTTGTCGATGTCGCTCAGCCAGCAGTAACGCGGCTCTTGCCGCGCGGCCGGGCGCGCCGCCACTAGGCCGTTCGGCCAATGATGCGCGCGCAAACGCGCCGCTATAATGGCCTTCACCTTTCGATACCTTTCGATGCCTTCTGGCCGTCCTGCCCTATGCGTTTCGACCTCGAGTTGCCTTCGCAGCCCAGCGCTTCACATCGCGTCGCGGTGCTGCTGATCAATCTCGGCACGCCGGACGCGCCCACGCCGCGAGCCGTGCGCAAGTATCTGGCGCAGTTTCTGTCGGACCCGCGCGTCGTCGAGATTCCGTCGTTCATCTGGCAAGTCATTTTGCGCGGCGTGATCTTGCCGTTTCGCGGGCGGGCATCGGCGAAAAAGTATGCGCAGGTCTGGCTGCCGGAAGGCTCGCCGTTGCGTGTCCATACGGAAAAGCAGGTCGAAGCATTGCGGCGGCTTTTCGCGGTGAACGACTATCAGGTGATCGTCGATTACGCGATGCGTTACGGCACGCCGGGCATCGGCGCCATGCTGAATCGACTGAAGCTGGAAGGCGCCGAGCGCGTTCTTCTGGTGCCGATGTATCCGCAGTATTCGTCGTCGACGACCGCGACCGCTTTCGACGACGCCTTCACCGCGCTCAAGCGCGTGCGCAATCAGCCGGAAATCCGCACGATTCGTCACTATGCCGATCATCCGGCGTATATCGCGGCGCTCGCCGAGCAGGTTCGCGAGTATTGGCGCGTGCACGACCAGCCTGATTTCGCCGCCGGCGACAAACTCGTGCTCAGCTTCCACGGCGTGCCGAAACGCACGATGGACCTGGGCGACCCGTATCACGATCAATGTCAGTTAACCGGCTCGCTGCTCTCGGCGGCGCTCGGGCTCACGCCGGTCGAATGCCGCGTGACGTTCCAGTCGCGCTTCGGCCGCGCCGAATGGCTGCAGCCGTACACCGCGCCGACGCTCGCGGAACTGGGCGCGGGCGGCGTCGCGCGCGTGGACGTGTTCTGCCCCGGCTTCACGGCGGACTGTCTGGAGACGATCGAGGAAATCGGCATCGAAGTGCGCGACGAATTCCTGAAGGCGGGCGGCAAGCAGTTTCACCGCATTCCTTGCCTGAATGCATCGCCCGCGTGGATCAAGGCGCTGGGCGAAATCGCGGCACAACATCTGCAAGGTTGGCCGGTACAGGCCGCGCAACCCGCGACGGTTGCCGCCTGAACGCGGTCGAACGCAAGAGATTCACGCATGAACTACCAGATTTCGACGGAACCCGGCGCGCGTTTGCGCATCGATAAATGGCTGTGGGCGGCGCGCTTCTTTAAGACGCGCTCGCTCGCCAGCGACGCGGTGGAGAAAGGCCGCGTGAAGATCGGCGGCGCGAACGTGAAGCCGTCGAAGGACGTGCGCGTGGGCGATATGGTCGAGATCGATATCGAGCGGATCGTCTGGCAGGTTGAAGTGCTCGGCGTGTGCGACGTGCGCGGCCCCGCGCCGGTCGCGCAGACGCTCTACGCGGAAACGGAGGAAGGCCGCGCGAAGCGGCTCGCGGAAGCGGAGCGCCGCAAGACGTATCGCGAGCCGGCGGCCGGCATGCAGGGCAGGCCGACCAAGCGCGATCGCCGTGTCATCGACAAATTTTCAGGTTCGGATTGAAAAATTCTTCGACCGTCGCATGGACGCCGCCGTACTCGATGGTACGGGCGGTCAGTGCACCGGACATGCAGATGGTGGTCGTTCCGGCGACGAGTACCAGGGCGACCACCGCAATGGCAAAGGTCAGTTTCATGGTACCCCCGGCAAGCGGGCTGAGCGGTCGGACGACCGGACAAGGTCAGGAAACGGGCGAGGCGTAAGCGGTTTGAAGCATTCGTAGGATTAGGGTAAACGTGCTTCCTGCGATGCCTGTTCGAAGTGTAGGCGACGCCGTTCGTTCGCTCAAACTCTTTCTCGCCGCCCTGCGTTACGGCGCGTTTCGGCCGTGCGCGCTCTGATATCCGGCGCACAAAATTCGTCGGACAAAGGCTTGAAAATGTTGCCGGTGCCCCAAATTCAGCCGCTAGTGCGACGAAGTGCGGACAGTCTCACGCCTGGCCGCGCTTCTCATCCAATTCACTCACAGCAATAACATTCAGCGACATGGAAAACACGCAAGAGAATTCAGCGAGCCAGAACCCGACGCCCGCCGACGAAACCGCGCGCCAGGCCGCCGACCCGACTCAGGCAACCACGCAGGCCGCGCCGAATGCGCAGGCAGTCGCGGACGCCACACCGCAAGCCGCTTCGAACGAAACCGAAGCCGCGCTCGCCGAAGCGCAGGCCAAGGTGGCCGCGCTGCAGGAAGAATTTCTGCGCGCGAAGGCGGAAACGGAAAATGTGCGCCGCCGCAGCCAGGAAGACGTGTCGAAGGCGCACAAGTTCGCCATCGAAAATTTCGCGGAAAACCTGCTGCCGGTGCTCGACAGCCTGGAAGCCGCGCTCGCCGACCAGTCGAGCGATGTCGTCAAAGTGCGCGAGGGCGTTGAACTGACGCTGCGCCAGTTGACCGGCGCGCTGGAAAAGGGCCGCGTCACGGCGCTCAACCCGGTCGGCGAGAAATTCGATCCGCATCGCCATCAGGCCATCTCGATGGTGCCGGCGGAGCAGGAGCCGAACACGGTCGTCGCCGTGCTGCAGAAGGGCTACATCATTGCCGACCGCGTGTTGCGCCCGGCGCTCGTCACCGTCGCCGCACCGAAGTAAGACGGCCATGGGCCAGATCCCGGTCGATTCCACCGCTTTTTCCGTCTTCGGAATGCAGGAACTCGACGCCGCCGGCTTCGACGCCGGCCTGGCCTCCGCCGGGGACGAACTGGCCGTGGTGTTCTTCTGGGGCATCGACTGCTTCAACTGCGAAATCGCGAAGAAAGCGATGCTCGCGCAGCCCGACGCAATACGCGCGCTCGGGCTGACGTGGTTTCACAGCAATGTGTACGAGCATCGCGAACTCGGCCGCCGCTTCCTGCTGCACGGCGTGCCGACGTGGTTCTTCTTTCACCGCGGCAAGCGGCTCGGCCGCGCGACCGGCTGGCACGGCATCGCGCAGTTCGAAGCGGCCGTGAAGGCGGCGCGGGAGAAGATCGGCGCATCGGGACAACCGAAAAAGTTATAGACCGCATCGCATTCAGGGTCTTGAAAACGAAATCGGCGCTCCTATCTTGCGTACAGGTATGAATTTTGGGCGTTCGGCCCGGTAAATCGGCCGCAAAAGCCGGCGTGTTCCGGCCGCAGCGCCAAAGCGATCAAAGCTAGGAGAGTATAAAAAATGGGCAAAATCATTGGCATCGACCTCGGCACCACGAACTCGTGCGTGGCGCTGATGGAAGGCAATCAGGTCAAGGTCATCGAGAACTCGGAAGGCGCGCGCACCACGCCGTCGATCATTGCGTATCTGGACGACAACGAGATTCTGGTCGGCGCGCCCGCGAAGCGTCAGTCGGTCACGAACCCGCGGAACACGCTGTACGCGGTGAAGCGCCTGATCGGCCGCCGTTTCGACGAAAAGGAAGTGCAGAAGGACATCAACCTGATGCCCTACAAGATCGTGCGTCACGACAACGGCGACGCCTGGGTCGAAGCGCATGGCAAGAACCTCGCGCCGTCGCAGGTTTCGGCCGAAGTGCTGCGCAAGATGAAGAAGACCGCTGAAGACTACCTCGGCGAGCCGGTGACGGAAGCCGTCATCACGGTTCCGGCGTACTTCAACGACAGCCAGCGTCAGGCAACCAAGGACGCGGGCCGCATCGCCGGTCTGGAAGTGAAGCGCATCATCAACGAGCCGACGGCAGCCGCGCTCGCGTTCGGTCTCGACAAGGCCGAAAAGGGCGACCGCAAGATCGCCGTGTTCGACCTGGGCGGCGGCACGTTCGACATCTCGATCATCGAAATCGCGGATGTGGACGGCGAAATGCAGTTCGAAGTGCTCTCGACGAACGGCGACACGTTCCTGGGCGGTGAAGACTTCGACCAGCGCATCATCGATTACATCATCGGCGAGTTCAAGAAGGAGCAGGGCGTCGACCTCTCCAAGGACGTGCTCGCGCTGCAACGCCTGAAGGAAGCCGCTGAAAAGGCGAAGATCGAACTGTCGTCCACGGCTCAGACCGACATCAACCTGCCGTACATCACGGCGGACGCGACCGGTCCGAAGCACTTGAACCTCAAGTTCACCCGCGCCAAGCTCGAAGCGCTCGTGGAAGAACTGATCGAACGCACGATCGAACCGTGCCGCATCGCGATCAAGGACGCGGGCGTGAAGGTCGGCGAAATCGACGACGTGATCCTCGTCGGCGGCATGACGCGCATGCCGAAGGTGCAGGAAAAGGTGAAGGAATTCTTCGGCAAGGAACCGCGCCGTGACGTGAACCCGGACGAAGCCGTGGCGGTTGGCGCTGCGATTCAGGGTCAGGTTCTGTCGGGCGACCGCAAGGACGTTCTGCTGCTCGACGTGACGCCTCTGTCGCTCGGCATCGAGACGCTCGGCGGCGTGATGACGAAGATGATCAACAAGAACACCACGATCCCGACGAAGCACGCGCAAGTGTATTCGACGGCGGACGACAGCCAGTCGGCCGTGACGATCAAGGTGTTCCAGGGCGAGCGTGAAATGGCCGCGGGCAACAAGCTGCTCGGCGAATTCAACCTCGAAGGCATTCCGCCCGCACCGCGCGGCGTGCCGCAGATCGAAGTGACCTTCGACATCGACGCGAACGGCATTCTGCACGTCGGCGCGAAGGACAAGGCGACGGGCAAGGAAAACAAGATCACCATCAAGGCGAACTCGGGTCTGACGGACGCGGAAATCGACAAGATGGTGAAGGACGCCGAAGCCAACGCCGAGGAAGATCACAAGCTGCGCGAACTCGCGGATGCCCGCAACCAGGGCGACGCGCTGGTCCACAGCACGAAGAAGGCGGTCGCGGAGTACGGCGACAAGGTCGACGCTTCGGAAAAGGAAAAGATCGAAGCCGCGCTGAAGGAACTCGAAGACGCGTTGAAGAACTCGTCGAGCGACAAGGCCACGATCGAAGCGAAGGTCGAGGCGCTGGCTCAGGCTTCGCAGAAGCTCGGCGAGAAGATGTACGCCGACATGCAGGCGCAGCAGGGCGCGGCCGGTGCGGCAGCGGGTGCGGCCGGCGCGGAAGCGGCATCGGCTGGTGCGAGCCAGCAGCATGACGATGTCGTCGACGCCGACTTCAAGGAAGTGAAGAAGGACTAAGCCGCAGGGCGCGTGGATGGCAACGTTCACGCGCCCGCGGTCTTTCGCGCGGTACACGGCGCGAACAGGACCGGGACGCGTCGAGCGTCTGACGTGGAACGCGCCTGGCGAGCTTTTCGGCTCCCCGGGCACGTTGTTTTTTTGGGGCGTCTTGCTCTCAGCGGAAGTCGAGCCGGGCAGGGCGTCAGAGGTTACGCGCGGATCATCTGATCCGAGGCATCTGACAGGAACCGTCGCGGCCAAGCGCGGCGGCATGGAACCGACATGGCGAAACGGGATTACTACGACGTTCTGGGCGTCGCAAAGAACGCGAGCGACGACGAGATCAAGAAGGCGTATCGCAAGCTCGCGATGAAGTATCACCCTGACCGCAATCCGGACAACAAGAAGGCGGAAGAGAATTTCAAGGAGGCCAAGGAAGCCTACGAAATGCTCTCCGACCAGCAGAAGCGTGCCGCGTACGACCAGTACGGTCACGCGGGCGTCGATCCGAACATGGCAGGGGCGGGCGCGCAAGGCTTCGGCGGATTCGCCGATGCGTTCGGCGACATCTTCGGCGATATCTTCGGACAGACGGCGGGCGCGGGTGCGCGCGGCGGACGCGGCGGCCCGCAGGTGTATCGCGGCGCGGATCTTCGCTACAGCATGGAGATCACGCTCGAACAGGCCGCGCACGGCTACGACACGCAAATCCGCGTGCCGAGTTGGAGCAACTGCAATGTCTGTCATGGTTCGGGCGCGAAGCCGGGCACCAAGCCGGAAACCTGCCCGACGTGTCACGGCCAGGGCCAGGTGCGGATGTCGCAGGGCTTTTTCAGCATCCAGCAGACGTGTCCGAAGTGTCACGGCAGCGGCACGTATGTTCCCGAGCCTTGCACCAACTGCCACGGCGCGGGCAAGGTGAAGGAAACGAAGACGCTGGAAGTGAAGATTCCGGCGGGCATCGACGACGGCATGCGCATCCGCTCGGCGGGCAACGGCGAGCCGGGCATCAACGGCGGGCCGAACGGCGACTTGTATGTGGAGATCCACATCAAGCAGCACGCGGTGTTCGAGCGCGACGGCGACGACCTGCACTGCCAGATGCCGATTCCGTTCACGACGGCAGCGCTCGGCGGCGAAATCGAAGTGCCGACGCTCGCGGGCCGCGCGAGCTTCACGGTGCCGGAAGGCACGCAGTCGGGCAAGACGTTCCGTCTGCGCGGCAAGGGCATCAAGGGATTGCGGTCGAGCATCGCGGGCGATCTCTACGTGCACGTGCAGGTGGAAACGCCGGTCAAGCTCACCGAGCAGCAGCGCGACTTGCTCAAGCAGTTCGAGAAGTCGCTGTCGGAAGGCGGCGCGCGGCATAGTCCGCAAAGCAAGAGCTGGTTCGATCGCGTGAAGAGTTTCTTCGACTGACGCGCGCTGTCGACCAGGCAGTGACGCATCATGCGAGCATGGCCATGAAGATCGAAGCACGCAGCGCGGTGTTCGCGCTGCTCGACGATTGCGACGCGACCGCCGAAAGGCGGTCGAGTCGTTTGTACGCGGACTTCTCGCACGAGCACGTCTGCGAGGACGGGCGCGCGCTCGAAGCGGTGTGCGCGGCGATCGAACGCGATTTGCGGGATGGACTGCACGCGGTCGTCGTCGCGGATTACGAATTCGGGCGCAACCTGCAGTTCGGCGCAATCGGGCGCGGCGGCGACCATGCGTTGCGCGTGCTGATGTTTCGCTCGTGCGCGATGTTGTCCCGCGACGAAGCGACCGCCTGGCTCGCGTCGTCGCCCGGTTCGGACGAGGTCGCGGGCGTGGCGGGCATCGAGCCGGGCATCACGCGCGACGCGTTCGACGCCGCCATCGCCGCCGTGCACGAGGCGTTGGTCGAAGGCGAGTCGTATCAGATCAACTTCACGTACCGGCTCGCGTTCGATGTCTTCGGCACGCCGCTCGCGCTGTATCGGCGGTTGCGCGAGCGCCAGCCGGTGCGGTACGGCGCGTTGATCGCGTTGCCGGACGGGCGGGCGGTGGTGTCGTGCTCGCCGGAGCTTTTCATCGAGAAGCATGGCGACGTGTTGCGCGCCCGGCCGATGAAAGGCACCGCGCCGCGCGACACCGATCCCGCCGCGCTGCACGACGATCCCAAGAATCGCGCGGAAAACGTGATGATCGTCGACTTGCTGCGCAACGACATTTCGCGCGTGGCCGTCACGGGGTCGGTGCACGTGCCCGCGCTCTTTTCCGTCGAGCCGTATGCATCCGTGTGGCAGATGACATCGACGGTGGAGGCGCGCGTCGTGCCGGGCACGCCGTTCGCCGCGATCATGCGCGCGCTGTTTCCGTGCGGGTCGATCACCGGCGCGCCGAAGTACCGCACGATGCAACTCATCGATGAAATCGAAAGCACGCCGCGCGGGCTGTATACCGGCGCGATCGGCTGGCTCGATGCAAGCGGCGACTTCTGTCTCTCGGTCGCGATTCGCACGCTGGTCATCGACGCTGCCGGTGAGCGCGGCGTGCTCGGCATCGGCGCGGGCATCGTGCTGGATAGCATCGCCGAAAGCGAGTACGAGGAGTGTCTTCTGAAGGCGCGCTTCCTGACCGGCGCGGACCCCGGCTTCGAACTGTTCGAGACAACCTACGCCACGCGCGACGAACACGTGCGCCATTACGCGCGGCACGTGGCGCGCCTCGCGCAGAGCGCGGCGTATCTCGGCTTCGCGTTCGACGAGCGCGAACTCGATGCCGAAGTCGCGCGGCACTGCGCGAGCTTCGATGCGGGAAAGGCGTATCGCTTGCGCATCGCGCTCGACAAGCGCGGACGCATCGCGATGACGAGCGCGCCACTCGCGCCGTTGTCATCGGATACGGTGAATGTGATGCTCGCGTCGGATCACGGCTTCGCGGCGCAGTCGTCGCGCGACGTGCTGCTTCGCCACAAGACGACGCGCCGCGCCGACTACGATCGCGCGTGGAAAGCGGCCGAAGCCGCGGGCGCGTTCGACATGCTCTTCACCAACGAGCGCGGCGAACTCACCGAAGGCGGCCGTTCGAGCGTGTTCGTCAAGCTGGACGGCAAGTGGTGGACGCCGCCCATCGACGCCGGCGTGCTGCCGGGCGTGATGCGCGCGGTATTGATCGAAGAACTCGGCGCAGAGGAACGCGCGCTGATGCCCGCCGATCTGGACCGCGCCGAAGACGTGCTCATCAGCAATGCGCTGCGCGGCGCGGTCAAAGCCCGTCTCAGGCGCTAGATCGAGCGCATCACCACTCCGCCACGCTTCCGTCCGCGTGACGCCACACCGGATTGCGCCAGCGGTGCCCGATCTTCGCCATCTCGCGCACCTTCTCCTCGTTCACTTCGATGCCGAGCCCCGGCCCTTGCGGAATCGACACCATGCCGTCGTCGTACTTGAAGACTTCCGGATTCTTGATGTAGTCGAGCAGGTCGTTGCCCTTGTTGTAGTGAATGCCTAAGCTCTGTTCCTGGATGAACGCGTTGTAGCTGACGGCATCGATCTGCAGGCACGTGGCGAGCGCGATCGGGCCGAGCGGGCAATGCAGCGCGAGCGCGACGTCGTAGGCTTCGGCCATCGACGCGATCTTGCGGCATTCGGTCAGCCCGCCCGCATGCGATGCGTCCGGCTGAATGATGTCAACGTAACCGCCCGCCAGAATGTGCTTGAAGTCCCAGCGCGAATAGAGGCGCTCGCCGAGCGCGATCGGCGTGCTCGTCTGATTGACGATATCGCGCAACGCCTCGACGTTTTCCGAGAGCACCGGCTCTTCGATGAACATCAGCTTGTACGGATCGAGTTCCCGCGCGAGCACCTTCGCCATCGGCTTGTGCACGCGCCCATGAAAATCCACGCCGATGCCCACGTTCGGCCCGACGGCCTCGCGCACCGCGCGCACGTTGTCGATCACGCCCTGCACCTTGTCGAACGTGTCGATCATCTGCAGCTCTTCGGAGCCGTTCATCTTCACGGCCTTGAAGCCGCGTTCGACGACGGCGCGCGCGTTGTTCGCGACATCGCTCGGACGGTCGCCGCCGATCCACGAATACACCTTGATCTTGTCGCGCACCTGGCCGCCGAGCAGCGCGTGGATCGGCACGCCGTGATGCTTGCCGAGAATGTCCCACAGCGCCTGATCGACGCCCGCGATCGCGCTCATGCCGATAGGCCCGCCGCGATAAAAGCCCGAGCGATACATCACTTGCCACAGGTCTTCGATATGGCGCGGATCTTTTCCGATCAGATAGTCGGCCAGTTCGTCGACGGCGGCGGCGACCGTGTGCGCGCGTCCTTCGACGACCGGCTCGCCCCAGCCCGTGATGCCTTCGTCGGTTTCGATCTTGAGGAAGCACCAGCGCGGCGGAACGATGAACGTTTCGAGTTTCGTGATTTTCATTGCGTGTCTCCTACCGAGGGGCTCTCATGTTAGCAAAAAGCCGGGCTTCCGTCCTATTAATAGTATTATTTGACTCGGAGCAGCGTTCGACCGGCGAGTCAGATATCCGATAATCGCGCCCGTCCCTTTAGCACGACGAGGAGTTCACCATTTATCGCGATCTACATAGCCGCGTGGCGCACGAACTGGGCATGGCCATTTTGCGCGGCGACTTTCCACCGGCCTCGCCGCTGCCGCGCGAAGCGGAGTTGATGACGCACTTCGGCGTGAGCCGCACCGTGCTGCGCGAGGCGCTGCGCACGTTGACATCGAAGGGGCTGATCGAATCGCGTCCGAAAGTCGGCACGCGCGTGCGGTCCAGGAACGCATGGAATCTGCTCGACGCCGACATGCTCCTCTGGTATTCGCGCGTCGCCCCGCCCATGCAGTTCGCGCTCAAGCTCCAGGAAATGCGCGAGATGATCGAGCCCTACGCCGCGGCTCTCGCGGCGGAGAATCACGAAGCGGCGACGCTCGATTTGCTGACGCAGGCGCATTGCTCGATGGTGAGGGCGCAGAACGTCGAGGAATGGGTGCGCGCCGACCTTCAGTTCCATCTGTGCGTGCTCGGCGCATGCAGCAACGAGTTGCTCGTGCCGCTGGGCGCGCTGATCGGGCAGACGCTGGAAGGGCAGTTGCAATTGAACGCGAAGCGCGCCGAAATGTTCAACGCGTCGCAGGCGGAACACACGGCGGTGTTCGAAGCGATCGTCGCGCGCGATGCCGACGCCGCCCGTCGCGCGATGTCGGCGCTGCTCGGCGTGACGCGTGCGCGCATCGAAGGTTGACGCCGCGGGCGAAAAAAAGCGCGCGGCGATTGAATCGCCTGCGCGCTTGGCCGGTGTATCGGCGATCGATCAGGAATGCTTTTCGATCAGTTCCACCTTGTAGCCGTCCGGATCTTCGACGAACGCGATCACCGTCTTGCCGCCCTTCACCGGGCCGGCTTCGCGCGTGACCTTGCCGCCTGCCTGACGAATGCGCTCGCACGCGTCGGCGGCGCTGTCCACTTCCAGCGCGATATGGCCGTACGCCGTGCCCATCTCGTACTTCTCGACGCCCCAGTTGTAGGTGAGTTCGAGCACGCTGTTTTCGCTCTCGTCGCCGTAACCGACGAACGCCAGCGTGTACTTGTACTCGGTGTTCTCGCTCTGGCGCAGCACCTTCATGCCGAGAATGCGCGTGTAAAAGTCGATGGAACGCTGCAGGTCGCCGACGCGCAGCATCGTGTGGAGGAGTCGCATGATGGGTTTCCTGTGTGTTGACGGCGGCGCGGTTTCTCGACGGATCGCGCTCGGCCGGAATTGCGGGTTTGTGCGAAATTGTACCGTTCGATGAAATCGCGCGCTCGCCGCCCGGCCGCGCTCACAGGGCAGGCAGCAGATCCGGCGGATGATGCTTGAGCGTATGCCGCGCCTCGCGAAACTCCGGAAAGATGGATTCGACCGTCTTCCAGAAGCGCGGACTGTGATTCATCTCACGAAGATGCGCGAGTTCGTGCGCGACGACGTAATCGATGATCGACAGCGGAAAGTGAATGAGCCGCCAGTTGAGGCGAATCTTGCCGTCGCTCGAACAACTGCCCCAGCGCGTCGCCGCCGACGAAAGCGCGTACGCGCGATACTCCGCGCCCAGCTTGAGCGCATACACCGCGAGCCGCTCGCCGAAGATGCGCTTCGCCTCGCTCTGCAGCCAGCCTTGCACGCGATCCTTGATCTGCTGCGCATCCGCGAGCGCGGGCAGGGCGAGCGCGAGCACGCCGGTTTCGGCATCGAAGGAAAGTGTGCTCGCGGACGGATTCAGCGACACGCGGATGGTCTTGCCGAGAAACGGAAACTGCGCGCCGTCCTGCCACTCGATACGCGGCAGCGCACGCTGTTCGACGCGCGTCTGCCATTCGGCGAGCTTGCGAAAGATCCAGCTTTGCTTGTCGCCGATGGCGTTCTCGATGTCCGCGATCGTCACCCAGCGCGGCGCGGTGATCGTGAGCCCGGTTGCGTCGATGCAAAAGCCGATGGTGCGCCGCGCCGAGCGCTTCAGCCGATAATCGAGCGCCCGCGCGCCGAGCAGCATGCGGCGCTGGCGCACGCCGTCGGGAAGCGGCGCGGGCTTCGGAACGTCGACGGGCGGAACATCGCCGCGTAACGACGCCGGCGCGGGAGCGGGCGCGGTGGCGGGCGCATGCTCGAAGGGCAGATCGAGCTGCAGGGAATCGAGCGCGACGGCGGGGCGCTGTCGCGAGGGAGGCTTCTGCATCGGCTCGGCTTTGCGCTCACGGCGCAGAAATGACGAGAGGAACGAGTAAGGCACGCGGCTCGACCGGCTTGAAGCGTCGGAGGCGAGGCCGCGTCAGCGGCCCGCGCCCGCAGCGCCCGCCCGTTCCGGCTGCGCATTCGGCGTGGCGTAAGCGAGCGGATCGATCCGGCGCATCTCCGTTTCGATCCAGCTTTCGACGCGCACATTCACTTCTTCAGGCGAGAGTCCGGCGGTATCGATAGGCTTGCCGATCGACACCGTGACTATACCCGGATACTTGATGAACGAATTGCGCGGCCACACGTGCCCGGCGTTATGCGCGATGGGCACGACCGGCGCGCCCGTCGCGACCGCGAAGCGCGCGCCGCCCGTCTTGTACTTGCCCTGCGCGCCGACGCGCGTGCGCGTGCCTTCGGGGAACATGATGACCCACGCGCCTTCGTCCATGCGCGCGCGGCCCTGGCGCGTGACCGACACGAACGCGTCACGCCCTTGCTTGCGGTCGATATGAACCATCTTCAACAGCCCGAGCGCCCAGCCGAAGAACGGCACATAGAGCAGTTCGCGCTTGAAAACGTAGCAGAGCGGGCGCGGCATCAGCGCGGGAAAGGCCAGCGTTTCCCATGCGGACTGATGCTTCGAGAGCAGCACGGCGGGGCCGTCGGGCAGATTCTCCATGCCCTCGATCCTGTAGCGGATGCCCACGAGATGACGCAGCACGACGATCGTCGACTTGCACCAGCCGGCCGCCATCCAGTAGCGCTTGTCGGCGCGCATGAACGGAAACGCGATGAAGCAGGCGGTCGCGTACGGCACCGTGTACACGACGAAGTACAGCATCAACAGCAACGAACGGATGAAGCGCATGAAGTCTCGGCGATACGTGGCGGGGCCGGCGATCAGTCGTGATGCCGTGCGAGAAAGTCGAGCGCGAACGCGCGCAGATCCTTGTGAACCAGCGTGCCTTCGGGCAGCTTGCCTTCCGCGAGCGTCTTTTCGCCCTTGCCGGTCAGCACGAGATGAACCGGAAAGCCGAGCGCCGCGCCGGACTGAAGATCACGCAAGGAATCGCCGACGACGGGCGTATCTTCCGGATCGATCTCGAAACGGTCGATGATCTGCTGCAGCATGCCCGGCTTCGGCTTGCGGCAATCGCATTGATCTTCCGCCGTGTGCGGGCAGAAGAAGATCGCGTCGATACGCCCGCCGACGGCCGCCGCCGCGCGATTCATCTTCTGATGCATCGCGTTGAGCGCGGCCATGTCGAAGAGACCGCGCCCAATGCCCGACTGGTTCGACGCGATCGCCACGCGATATCCCGCCTGGTTCAGCCGCGCGATGGCTTCGAGACTGCCGGGAATGGCGACCCATTCTTCCGGCGACTTGATGAACGCGTCCGAATCGACGTTGATGACGCCGTCGCGATCGAGGATGACCAATCGTCTGTTCATGTTTTACGCCGCCAGCTTGGAGATGTCGGCCACGCAGTTCATCTGCTGATGCAGCGCGTTCAGCAGCGCGAGACGGTTGTTGCGCAACGCCGGATCTTCGGCATTCACCATCACGTCGTTGAAGAACGTGTCCACGCTTTCGCGCAACGCGGCGAGCGCGGTCAGCGCTTCCGTGTAGTTGCGCGCGGCGAGCTGGCTTTGCACGCGCGGCGTCACGCTCTCAATCTGCGCGTACAGATTCTTCTCGGCCGCTTCGACGAGCAATTCCGGATTCACCGACGACGGCGCGCCTTGCTCCGACTTCTTCAGGATGTTCGAGATGCGCTTGTTCGCCGCCGCCAGCGATGCCGCCTCGGGCAGCGACGCGAACTCGCGCACGGCGTCGAGACGCGCGACGATGTCGTCGAGGCGCGTGGGATTCAGGCTCAGCACGGCTTCGATATCGTTCGCTTCGAAACCGCGCTCACGCAGCAGGCCGCGCAGACGGTCGAGGAAGAACGCGTAGACGGCTTCGGTCGAATCCGCGACTTGCGGCATGCCGGCGAACTGGCGCTGGGCGGCGGCGACGAGATCGCGCAGATCCACCGGCAGCTTCTTTTCGAGCAGGATGCGCAGCACGCCGAGCGCGTGACGGCGCAGCGCGAACGGATCTTTCTCGCCCGTCGGCGCGAGGCCGATGCCCCAGATGCCGACGATCGTTTCCAGCTTGTCGGCGAGCGCCACCGCGCAGCCGACGCCCGTGGACGGCGTTTCATCGCCCGAGAAACGCGGCTGATAGTGCTCCGAGCACGCGAGCGCGACTTCTTCCGGCTCGCCGTCGTGGCGCGCGTAATACGTGCCCATCGTGCCCTGCAGCTCGGGGAATTCGCCGACCATGTCGGTCAACAAGTCCGCCTTCGCGAGACGCGCGGCGCGGCGCGTGAGCGCGGCATCGACGCCGACCATCGGCGCGATCTCGCCCGCGAGCGCTTCGAGACGCTCGACGCGCTGCAGCGTCGAACCGAGCTTGTTGTGATACACGACGTTCGCGAGCAGCGGCACGCGCTCCTCCAGCCGCTTCTTCTTGTCCTGCGTGAAGAAGAACTTGGCGTCGGCGAGGCGCGGGCGCACCACGCGCTCGTTGCCTTCGACGATCTCGGCGGGCGTCTGCGTATCGATGTTCGACACGATCAGAAAGCGCGAGCGCAGCTTGCCGTTCTGATCGGTGAGCGCGAAATACTTCTGGTTCGTCTGCATCGTGAGGATCAGGCATTCCTGCGGCACTTGCAGGAATTCCTCGTCGAAGCGGCACTGATACACGACCGGCCATTCGACGAGCGCGTTCACTTCGTCGAGCAGCGCTTCCGGCATCACGACGCGATCCTCGCCCGCGAACGCCTGCAACTGCGTGCGGATGGATTCGCGGCGATCGTCGAAATTCGCGACGACGTGCGCCTTCGTGCGCAGCGTTTCCGCGTAGTCGTCGGCGTGCGAAATCGGCACGAAGCCTTCCGACATGAATCGATGGCCGATGGTCGTATCGCCCGCATCGACGCCGAGCGCGCTCACCGGCACCACGTTGCCGCCATGGAGCGCGACGAGGCGCTGCACCGGACGCACGAACTGCACGTTGGTGCCGTCCGGGCGCTGGTAGGTCATGACCTTCGGAATCGGCAGCTTGCCGAGCGTTTCGTCGAGCGCGGCTTGCAGGCCGTCCGCGAGCGTGGCGCCGGGCGCGGCATAGCGCAGGAAGAACGCTTCGGCCTTGCCGTCCTGCGCGCGTTCGAGTTCGGCGAGCGGGAAGTCGGGGAAGCCGAGCGCCGCGAGCTTCTTCGCGAGCGGCGGCGTGGGATTGCCTTCTTTATCGAGCGCGACGGAAACCGGCAGCACCTTTTCGCGCACCTGCTTTTCCGGCGCGACGTCGCGCACATTGCGGATGAGCACGGCGAGGCGGCGGGGCGTCGCGTATTTTTCGAACGATGCCGCGCCGTCGATCAGATCGCGCGCAGCCAGGCGCTCGACGATGCCTTCGGCGAATGCAGTGCCGAGACGCGCGAGCGCTTTCGGCGGCAGTTCTTCGGTGAGCAGCTCGACGAGCAGAGAAGCGTGATTGGATTGCGTCATTGTTCTGTCTTGCCTCGTCAAGCCTGATCGATGTTGCCGGGAGTGCTTTCGACCTTCAGCGGCGGCGCCCATGCGGGCCGCGCGGCTTCCTGCTGGTCGGTGATGAGTTCGGCCGCGCCGCGCACGGGATTGCCGAGCATCGGGAAACCGAGGGCTTCGCGGGATTCGTAATAAGCCTGCGCGACGAGACGCGACAGCGCCCGGATGCGCCCGATATACGCCGCGCGTTCCGTCACGGAAATCGCGCCGCGCGCGTCGAGCAGATTGAACGTGTGGCCGGCCTTCAGCACGAGTTCGTACGCGGGCAGCGCGAGCTTCGCGTCGATCATCTTCTTGGCTTCGGCTTCGTAGCTGTTGAAGAACGTGAACAGGAGATCGACGTTCGCGTGCTCGAAGTTGTACGTGGACTGCTCGACTTCGTTCTGGTGATAGACGTCGCCATACGTGAGGCGGCGCAGTTCACGGCCGTTCGGGCCGTCTTCTTCCCACTCGGTCCAGATGAGGTCGTAGACGTTCTCGACCTTTTGCAGATACATCGCGAGGCGTTCGAGACCGTAGGTGATTTCGCCGAGCACCGGCTTGCAGTCGATGCCGCCCACTTGCTGGAAGTACGTGAACTGCGTGACTTCCATGCCGTTCAGCCACACTTCCCAGCCGAGACCCCACGCGCCGAGCGTCGGATTTTCCCAGTCGTCCTCGACGAAGCGCACGTCGTTTTGCTTCAGATCGAAACCGAGCGCTTCGAGCGAGCCGAGGTACAGATCGAGGATGTTTTCAGGCGCGGGCTTCAGCACGACCTGATACTGGTAGTAATGCTGCAGCCGGTTCGGATTCTCGCCGTAGCGGCCGTCTTTCGGGCGGCGCGACGGCTGGACGTAGGCGGCGCGCCACGGCTCGGGGCCGATTGCGCGCAGGAACGTGTGGACGTGCGACGTGCCCGCGCCGACTTCCATGTCGATCGGCTGGAGAAGCGCGCAGCCCTTGTCGTTCCAGTAGGACTGCAGCGTCAGGATGATTTGCTGAAAGGTGAGCATGATTGCCTTGGATGCGGACCGGGCGGCGTCGCCGATGGTGTGTCGGCGGCGCGGCTCCGAGGCTCGGCTGAAGTGCTAAAACCTTGAATTTTAGCTGGAACGCGGAGTGGGCGGGACTTTTTGGGACGTGCCGGGCGCGCCGTTGCATCGCGCGATGCGCGCCCGCGCTTCGTTACACGCGTTCGACGCGCTTGCGTTTTGCCGCCGGCGCGAACGCAAATCCGAACGCCAGCAACAGCAGCGACACGGCGATCACCGTGATATTGCCGCTCGTCACATACGGCGTGCGCCCGGACGTGCCTTGCACGCGCGCTTCGAGCACGCCGGTCGTGAAGGTCGGCAGCTTCGAGACGACATCGCCGTTGGCCGCGATCACCGCCGTCATGCCGGTGTTCGTCGCGCGCAGCATCGGCCGGCCGGTTTCGATCGAACGCATGCGCGCGATCTGCAAATGCTGGTCGAGCGCGATGGTGTTGCCGAACCACGCGAGGTTCGTCGAATTGACGAGCACGCCCGCGGGCGTTTGCTGCTCGCGAATGGTGCGCGCGATCTCTTCGCCGAAAATGTCCTCGTAGCAGATATCGACGGCGATCGGCTGGTTGTGCACGAAGAACGCTTTCTGAGCGATGGGTCCGCGCGCGAGATCGCCGAGCGGAATGCCCATCAGGTTCACGAACCAGTGGAAACCGAGCGGCACGAATTCGCCGAACGGCACGAGATGATGCTTGTCGTAGCGATAAACGTCGTTCACGCCCGGCGTGATGCCGAAGAGACTATTGGTGAAATCGGTCACGCGCCCGTCGGGAAGCACGGTCACGCCGATCGCGCCGAAGAGGATCGACGAGTTCGTATGGTCCGCGAAACCGCGCATGGCAGCCGCGAAATCGGGCGGCACTTGCGCCGCGAGCACCGGCAGCGCAGTCTCCGGCGTGACGATGAGATCGGCGGGCTTTTCGGTGATGAGCCGCTTGTACAGCGCCAGCGATTCATCCACGCCCGCCTGCTCGAACTTCATCTCCTGTTTGACGTTGCCTTGCAGAAGGCGCACGTCGAGCGGCGCGTTGGCGGGCGTCGTCCATTTAATGAGCGACAGCAGCAGGCCCGCGACGATCAGCACGAGCGCGATCGCGGCCGGCATCAGCGCGCGCGCGCCGCGCCCCGTTCGCCGCAGATGGAAAAGCGCCTGCACGATGAGCGCCGCGACCAGCGCCAGCACCCAGCCGACGCCGTACACACCGGCAATTGCGCCGTATCCGGCGAGCGGGCCGTCGACTTGCGCATAGCCGCTCGCGAGCCACGGAAAGCCGGTGAACACGAGTCCGCGCAGCCATTCGCCGAGCGCCCACGCGCTCGCGAACGCGAATGCGCCGTGCCAGGTCGGGGCGTAGACCGGGGATGCGTCGATGTCGCGGGCGGTGAGCCTGTCTTCATCGCCGAAGCGCGCGCGTCCCGCGACCAGCGACCAGACCACGCTCGATGCCGCCGGATACACGGCGAGATAGAGCGAGAACAGCGCGACCGCGGCCGCTGCGAGCGGCGCGGCCATGCCGCCATAGAAGTGCATGCTGACGTAGAGCCACCAGACGCCCGTCACGAAATTGCCGAAGCCGAACGCCCAGCCCGTCAGCGCCGCGCTTTTCCAGCCGCTCGTGCGCGAGAGCCACGCGAAGAACAGCGCGAAGATGACGAGTTCGAGCCATCCGCCGTGCGGCGTCGGCGCGAACGAAAGCGTGTTCGCCGCGCCGAGCACGGCTGCGACGAGGTAATGCCAGAAGGGAAGCGCGCGGGGCGTGATCGACGCGGTCTCTGCGTTGCGTCGCCACGGGAACATGCGAAACGATGAATCGGCCATTGAATGCGGGGATGGGCTAGGTCGAAGGGCAGTGCGTTGACGCTATGCGTGGCGACGAACTGCGCCACGCCGCGCGGTCAGTCGCGCAATTCGCCCTCGTCGTCGCCGGTGTGAGGCTGTTGCGCGAGATTCGGCACGCGCCGAACCAGGAGGACGTGAATCTGCCGGGCATCGCCGCGCAGAATTTCGAAGGCGAAATCGTCGATGCGAACCTTCTCGCCACGATGCGGCACGCGTCCGAACCGATGCGTGACCAGTCCGCCGATGGTATCGACTTCTTCGTCCGAGAAATCGGTGCCGAACTGCTCGTTGAACTGTTCGATGCCCGTCAGCGCGCGCACGCGAAACTTTCCGTCCGGCGACGCGATGATGTTGCCGGCTTCCTCGTCGAAGTCGTATTCGTCCTCGATATCGCCGACGATTTGCTCCAGTACGTCCTCGATGGTGATGAGGCCCGCGACGCCGCCGTATTCATCGACGACGATGGCAATGTGATTGCGGTTCACCCGGAAGTCGTGCAGCAGCACATTCAGGCGCTTGGACTCCGGAATGAACACGGCGGGGCGCAGCATGCCGCGCACGTCGAACTCTTCTTCGGCGTAGTAGCGCAGCAGGTCTTTGGCGAGCAGCACGCCGATAATGTTGTCGCGATTGCCTTCGTACACCGGGTAGCGCGAGTGCGCCTTTTCCAGCACGAAGGGAATGAATTCGGCGGGCGTTTCCGCGATATTGATGGCGTCCATCTGGGCGCGCGGAATCATGATGTCGCGCGCGCAGAGATCGGACACCTGAAAGACGCCTTCGATCATGGAGAGCGAATCGGCGTCGAGCAGGTTGCGCTCGTGGGCGTCCTGAAGCACTTCGAGAAGCTCGTCGCGCGACTCGGGTTCGTGCGAGATGAAGTCGGTCAGGCGTTCGAGCAGCGATCGCTTTTCGGCTGGTTTGTCGGAATGTCGTCGACTGGGATAGGGTTCGTTCATAGCGGAGCGCCCGGGACGTCCCGGGCGCGAATTAACGGAAAGTTAAGCATACACCAAGGCAAATCGCGGCCTGGGTGGTGCGGCGCGCGCATCGGATGGTTCGAACATCCTAGCCGAAAAATGTGCGAAAACCGTGTCCACGGCGCAGCGTTAGCCATTCGGACAAGGGCCGACTATTCGCGCCCGCCCGCATTTTTATGGCACCGCCGCAGCAGCGCCTCCAGCGCGCGGTCCGGCATGCCGCTTTCGCGCAGCGCTTCCACCGTGCGGCTGACGTAATCGAGCGTGGTGCCATATCGGCCGCTCGCGCAGCCGAACACCGTGCGGATGACCGGATCGGCGAGCTTGCCGGTGTACGACGTCGCATCGCGGCGCATGACGAACGCAAGCGCCTCGACGCGCCGTCCGTCCGCGAGCGTGCAAGGCAGCCACGCGGGCCGGTACGACGCCATCGACATTTCCCGCCGCCACAGCACGTCGAGATGCTCCGTCGCCTCCGTGCCGCCGAGCCGGAACGCCATGCCGGTGCAGGAGCCGCCGCGATCGAGTGCGAGCACGAGGCCCGGCTGCTCAGGCGTTCCGCGATTCACCCGCGACCAGAGATAGAGTCCGCGATGATAGCCGTGCACCTTGCCGCGCACGGCTTCGAGCGTCGGCAATCCGGGGTTCCAGATGAGCGACCCATAGCCGAAAAGCCACAAGTCCGACTGCCCGTCCCAATGCGCGAGGGCCGCCTCGCGCGAGGCCGCGAGTTCTTCGTCGGTCAGAAGCGCCGTTTCTTCGAGCGCGGGCGGATAGTCCGGGCACGGCGGCGCCGGATCGTGCGGGGTGATGTCGGGATCGGATGTGGGCTCGGGCGTTTTGTCGTTCACGGCGCGTTGGAAGCAGCGAATCGGCTGGCTGAGGACTCAGGTCAGACTCAGGTCAGCGGGACGTAAGGATCGGAGAAACCCAGAGCCTTCATGATATCCGTCTCGATCGATTCCATCTCTTCCGCCTCGCTTTCGACCTCGTGATCGTAGCCCTGCGCGTGCAGCGTGCCGTGGACGATCAGATGCGCGTAATGCGCGGCGAGCGGCTTGCCCTGTTCGGCGGCCTCGCGTTCGACGACGGGACAGCAAAGAATCAGATCGCCCGCGACGGGATCTTCCTCCGACTCCGCGTACGCGAAAGTCAGCACGTTCGTCGCGTAATCCTTCTGACGATACGTGCGATTCAGCATGCGGCCTTCTTCCTCGTCGACGAAGCGCACGGTCAGTTCGGCGTCCGCGAACAGGGACGCCTTGATCCAGTGCGCGACCGTCGCGCGCGGCAGCATGGCCTTGTGCGACGGAAACACTCTTGCGGCGGGAAACTGCAGGGTGAGCGTGAGGGTGAAGCGCGGCATCATTCCGATTTCTGTGACTGCTGCGCGGCGCGCGCCGCTTCGGCGATGGCGGCGTCTTTCTGCGACTGCGCGTCGTAAGCCTCGACGATGCGCGCCACGAGCGGATGTCGCACCACGTCCGCCGACGAGAAACGCGTCATCGCGATGCCGCGCACTTCCGACAGCACATGCTGCGCTTCGATCAAGCCGCTCTTGTGGCCGCGCGGCAAGTCGACCTGCGTGGTGTCGCCCGTCACGACCGCTTTCGAGCCGAAGCCGATGCGCGTCAGGAACATCTTCATCTGTTCGGGCGTGGTGTTCTGCGCCTCGTCCAGGATGATGAACGCGTGATTCAGCGTGCGGCCGCGCATGTACGCGAGCGGCGCGATCTCGATCATCTGGCGCTCGAACATCTTCGCGGTCTTGTCGAAACCGAGGAGATCGTAGAGCGCGTCGTACAGCGGACGCAGGTACGGATCGACTTTTTGCGCCAGATCGCCCGGCAGAAAACCGAGCCGCTCGCCCGCTTCGACGGCCGGACGCGTCAGCACGATGCGCTTGACCTGATCGCGCTCGAGCGCATCGACCGCGCACGCGACCGCCAGATACGTCTTGCCCGTGCCCGCCGGCCCGATGCCGAACGTCACGTCATGCGCCACGATCTGCCGGAGATATTCGCGCTGCGCAGGCGTTCTGCCGCGCAGATCGGCACGGCGCGTGTACAGCTTCGGGCCGTGGTCCTCGTCTTCGCCGAGATCCATCGTGGCGCTTGGCTCGTCGAACGGATGATCCGGGTCGCCGCGAAAACGCGGATCGACCGGGACATCGTCCTCGCCGTTCTGCTGCGCTTCCCTTGCGAGACGCGTGGCGTGGCGCGCTTCGACCAGCGCGAGCTGGATGTCGTCGACGGAAATGGGGTCGCGCGCGCGGTTGTAGAAGTTCTCGAGCGCGGCGAGCGCCACTTTTGCGCCACGGCCGCGAATCGAAATCTTGTGACCGCGCCGCGACAAGGTGACATCGAGCGCCTGTTCGATCTGGCGCAGGTTCTCGTCGAGCGGGCCGCAGAGGTTGGCGAGCCGCGCGTTGTCCTCGCGCGGGGCGGTGAATTCGAGATGCTGCTGAGGAGCGTTCTTCAAGGCGGGGTGGGGGTCCTTTCCGGTCACGTTCGATTAATTGGCCAGCTCCGGCGCGGCCGTTTCCGGTGCGAGCACGAGCGCGCCGCGCAGCGAATGCGGATACGCGTGATTGATCTCGACATCGATCATCTGGCCGATGAGCCGCGCGTGCGACGCGATCGGCGCCGGGAAATTCACGACGCGATTGTTCGCGGTGCGGCCCGCGAGTTCGCTCGGATCCTTGCGCGACGGCCCTTCGACGAGAATGCGCTGCACCGAGCCGACCATCGAATTGCTGATTCTCACGACGTTTTCCTCGATCGTTGCCTGCAGGTGCTGCAGACGCTTCAGCTTGACTTCGCGTGGCGTGTCGTCGTGCAGATTCGCAGCGGGCGTGCCCGGACGCGGACTGTAGATGAACGAGAAACTCGTGTCGTAGCTCATCTCGTCGACGAGCGCCATCATCTTCGCGAAATCGTCCTCGGTCTCGCCGGGGAATCCGACAATGAAATCCGTCGACAGGGACAAATCCGGGCGAATGGCGCGCAGACGGCGAATGACCGACTTATATTCCAGCACGGTGTAGCCGCGCTTCATTGCCATCAGGATGCGGTCCGAGCCGTGCTGTACCGGCAAATGCAAATGCGAGACGAGCTTCGGCACCTTCGCGTAGGTGTCGATGAGACGCTGCGTGAATTCCTTCGGGTGCGAAGTCGTATAACGAATGCGTTCGATGCCCGGCACGTCCGCGACGTACTCGATGAGCGTCGCGAAATCCGCGATCTCGTGCGACCCGGCAGTGAGCGCGCCGCGATAGGCGTTGACGTTCTGGCCGAGCAGCGTGACTTCGCGCACGCCCTGATCGGCGAGGCCGGCGACTTCGGTGAGCACGTCGTCGAGCGGGCGCGACACTTCCTCGCCGCGCGTATAAGGCACGACGCAATAGCTGCAGTACTTGCTGCAACCTTCCATGATCGAAACGAACGCGCTCGGGCCTTCGACGCGCGCCGGCGGCAAGTGATCAAACTTCTCGATTTCCGGGAACGTGATGTCCACTTGCGGGCGGCCGGTCGAGCGCCGCTTGTCGATCATGTCCGGCAGTCGATGCAGCGTCTGCGGGCCGAACACGAGGTCGACGTAAGGTGCGCGAGAGACGATCGACGCGCCTTCCTGGCTTGCGACGCAACCGCCGACGCCAATCAGCAGGTTCGGATTCGCTTCTTTCAGTTCGCGCACGCGGCCGAGGTCCGAGAACACTTTTTCCTGCGCCTTTTCGCGCACGGAACAGGTGTTGAACAGAATGACGTCCGCGTCTTCGGGGGTGTCGGTCTTGACGAGTCCTTCTGCTGCGCCGAGCACGTCGACCATCTTGTCGGAGTCGTACTCGTTCATCTGGCAGCCGAAGGTCTTTACATATACTTTCTTGGTCATGAATGGGTCGCCGGTCGCAGTGGTTAACCTGGGGGCGTAAAAAAAGAATTGAAGAGGACGCGCGGTTTTTTGCAGCAAACTGCACCGCTTTTGCTTGTAATTTAGCCCGATATTATAGCCCTGCTCGCAAATCATGACGTTGGAGCAGGGCGGCGCGTAGCGCGCCATGACGGCCCTGTCTGGAAGCATGCGATTACGCATCGGCCCACGCCTTCGCCGCATTGACCGCACGCCGCCACCCGGCAAGATTCGCTTTGACTTCCGATGCCGGCATGGACGGCGCAAATTGCCGATCCAGTTGCCACTGTGCCTTCAGTTCGCCGACATCCTTCCAGTACCCGACTGCCAGGCCCGCGAGATAAGCTGCGCCGAGCGCCGTAGTCTCGGCGACGCGCGGACGCACCACATCCACGCCGAGCACGTCGGCCTGAAACTGCATCAGCAGGTCGTTCGCGCAGGCGCCGCCGTCCACGCGCAATTGCGCGATGGGCATGCCCGAGTCCGCTTCCATCGCCCGGAGCACATCCAAAGATTGATACGCGATCGAATCGAGCGCCGCCCGCGCGATATGGCTCGACGTGGTCCCGCGCGTGACGCCGAACAGCGTGCCGCGTGCGCGCGCGTTCCAGTGCGGCGCGCCGAGACCGGCAAAGGCGGGCACGAGATAGACGCCGTCGGAATGCGGCACGCCGCGCGCGAGCGTTTCAATATCACTCGCGCGGCGGATCAGCCCGAGTCCGTCGCGCAGCCATTGCACGACCGCCCCCGCGATGAAAATGCTGCCCTCGAGCGCATAGTTCACGCTGTCGCCGATCTGCCAGGCGATCGTCGTCACGAGGTTGTTGCGCGACTCGATCGGCTTCTCGCCCGTGTTCATCACAAGGAAGCAGCCCGTGCCGTAGGTGTTTTTCACCGTGCCGCTCTCGGTGCACATTTGCCCGAACAGCGCGGCGTGCTGGTCTCCGGCGATCGAGGCAATCGGCACTTCGGCGGCGAGCACGCTGCCGTGCGTCGTGCCATATATCTCCGATGAAGCCCGCACCTCGGGCAACATGCTGCGAGGAATGTCGAACGCGTCGAGCAGCTCGTCGTCCCAGCGCCGCGCGTGAATGTCGAAAAGCATCGTGCGCGACGCGTTGGTGATGTCGGTGATATGCATGCCGCGCCGCGTGAAGTTCCACACGAGCCAGCTATCGACCGTGCCGAAAGCGAGCCGCCCCTGATTCGCCTTCGCGCGCGCACCTTCGACGTTGTCCAGAATCCAGCGGATTTTGGTCGCGGAGAAATAGGCGTCGATGGGCAAGCCGGTCTTTGCACGGACCATGGGTTCGAGGCCGCGCGCCTTCAGTTCGTCGCACAGGGCTGCCGTGCGACGGTCCTGCCAGACGATCGCGTTGTACACCGGCCTGCCGGTTTCGCGATCCCACACGATGGTCGTCTCGCGCTGATTCGTGATGCCCACCGCCGCAATCGACGACGCGTTCAGGCCCGCCCGCGTGACCGCTTCGGCCGCGACGCCCGCCTGCGTCGACCAGATTTCCTGCGGATCGTGCTCGACCCAACCCGGCTGCGGATAGATCTGCTGAAACTCCTTCTGCGCGACGGACACGACGTTGCCGTTCCTGTCGAACAGCATGGCGCGCGAGCTGGTCGTGCCCTGATCGAGCGCAAGGACGATTTGATCCTGCATGGTCATCTCCGAGGTTGAGCGGACACCGGCGCCCGGGGCGATGGCGTGCGAAGTCCGCATGCGCAATCTATCGGACACGCGAGGCGCGGACAACCTGGCCGAATGGCATAAGCCGAATCCCGGGTTTCGCGGGCGCGTGAATTTGCCTATGCCATCTGGCCGAGTAGCAGCGACGCGTCGATCGTCCGATACTGGCGGCTCGAATCAAGCCAAGGGTGAATGCAATGCCAAAGTGGATTGCGCAGGGTGCGTTGGCCGTGCTGAGCGTGGCGGCGCTGGCGGGCTGCGTCTCGACGCCGGGTCTCGAAGGATCTTTCGGCGAGCCGTTGTTCAGCGCGCTGCAGGAGATGTGTGGAACGGCTCAGACGGACTACGGTGCCGACGCGCAGTCCGTTTATTCGGCCCTTGTCGACGCTCATGTGGCTCAGCGGCGAGGCGGCTTGTCGAAAGAGCAGTTTTGCGCGTTTCAGGCCGGCATCGCGGAGCGGCATCGCGCGTATGTGGCGAATCCGGGGCCGGAATCGCAGCGCGCATGGGCGACATTCATTCTGGGCGAGCGTGCGCGCGCGCTGAGTTGGCGTGCTGCGGTAGACCCGACCTTGCGGGCGTGGTGAGACGCGAAGGAAATCCATGGGCGCGGCATTTGAACCGCGCCCGGCGAACTGCTACGAGAACCGCTTGAATGCCTTGATGGTTGAATCGCCGGTTGCGGTGAGGCGCCATTGTTGACGTCCGGACGCGAGATTTTCAAGCTGCACGAGTTGGCGTTCGAGCAGTGCGTCGAGTTCTTCGCGTTCCATATCGACCTGATTGGGCGCTTCCTGAACCAATAGCAGCGTGGCAAATTCATGCGGACTCAGCATTGTGTTCTCCATGACGACCGACAGCCTGGCCACCGGCCTTGAGGCCGGGTCTTCTTGCGTCGAAGCGTGGTACGAGAAACTGCAATTGCCGGGCAGACTCGCTGGCTCGTGCTTTGCGAATGCCGGGAATTGGGATTGTAGGCAAGCGTCTGAGGAGTGCCAAACGTCCAGACCAAAATTTTGGCTTTGACTTTTGGGGTGCGCGAAAGCGGTTCGGCGCACCGGGCGATTCGAAGAATCGACTTGAAGTTCATGCCGCACTGCACATAAAAGCGGATAGCAATGCATTCATACCGCCGTTTCATTAATTTATACAATAAATGAATTTGTTCAAGGCTGCGCGGACGTTGCAAGATGCTTCTTTTGTGCGATCAACTAATTGCATTGCCTGGCGGTTCCATAACCGGCCAGTCAGCTAGTAATTCGGAATTCATTCATGACTCGCTTCAACTGGCAAAACCCGTATCCCACGCCGCGCCTGCCGGTATTCGCCCGGAACATCGTTTCGACGTCGCACCCGCTTGCCGCCCAAGCCGGCTTGCGCATGCTCTGGAAAGGCGGCAATGCCGTCGATGCGGCCATCGCGGCAGCGGCGGCTATTACCGTCGTCGAACCGGTGTCGTGCGGACTGGGCGGCGACGCCTTCGCGCTGGTCTGGGACGGCAGCAAGCTGCATGGGCTGAATGCATCGGGTGTGTCGCCAGCGGCGTGGAACGTCGACTATTTCCGTCGCAAGTATGGGGAAGAAAACGGCCTTGCCCGCCAGCCTAAGCGTGGCTGGGACACCGTGACCGTGCCGGGCGTCATCGCGGGCTGGGAAGCGTTGCATGCGAAGTTCGGCTCGCTGCCGTTTGCCGATCTGATGGAGCCGGCGATCGAGATCGCGGAGCGCGGGCACGCGGTGGCCAGCATCGTCGCTTACAAGTGGGCAGCGGCTGTGCCGGAACTGAAGGATTTCCCAGGCTTCGCGGATGTCTTCATGCCGCGCGGACGCGCGCCCGAAGTCAGCGAACTCGTGCGCATGCCGGGCCACGCGAAGACCTTGCGCAAGCTGGCCGAGCAGGGTCCGCGCGCGTTCTATGAAGGCGAGATCGCCGAGCGCATCGCGGCTTTCGCGCGCGAAGGCGGCGCGGCCATGACGCTCGACGATCTGCGCAACTACCGCGCGGATTGGGTCGAGCCGATCAGCAAGGATTATCGCGGCTACACGGTGCACGAAATTCCGCCGAACGGGCAGGGCATCGCGGCGCTGATCGCGCTCGGCATTCTCGACAAGTTCGATGTCCGCGCGCTGACCGTCGATCGCATCGAATCGCAGCATCTGCAGATCGAGGCGATGAAGCTCGCGTTCGCGGACGTTTATCGCTATGTCGCGGACCCGCGCTCCATGGACGTGACGCCGGAGCAAATGCTCGACGACGCGTACCTCGCGGAGCGCGCCAAGCTCATCGATCCGTCGAAGGCCACGCAGTTCGACTTCGGCATGCCGAAGGCGGGCGGCACCATCTATATGTCGGTCGCGGACGAGCGCGGCATGATGGTCAGCTTTATTCAGTCGAATTACATGGGTTTCGGTTCGGGTGTCGTGGTGCCGGACAGCGGCATCTCGCTGCAGAATCGCGGCTGCGGTTTCTCGATGCACCCGAAATCCGCGAACGTGGTGGAAGGCGGCAAGCGCCCGTTCCACACCATCATTCCCGCGTTCGTCACGCAGGAAGTGGACGGCCGCCGCGACGCCGTCATGAGCTTCGGCGTGATGGGCGGCGATATGCAGCCGCAAGGGCATCTTCAATCCATCGTGCGCATGATGGACTACGGCCAGCAGCCGCAGGCCGCCTGCGATGCGCCGCGCTGGAAGGTCAATCGCGACTTCACCATCGATATCGAGGCGACGCTCGATCTCGAGACGGCACGCGCGCTCGAAGGCCTCGGTCATACGATCAAGTCCATCGACGATCCGTACATGGATTTCGGCTCCGGCCAGTACATCTGGAAGCTGGATCGCAACGACCCCGAGCGCGGTTACGTCGCCGCGAGCGATAGCCGGCGCGACGGTCTGGCCGCCGGCTTCTAAAGCGTTTCGGTGCGCCGCGCCCTCGCGCGGTTCGCCATCTCACTTCACCAATATTCGCCTTCGACTGCTCCGACGCAGTCGAACGGCGGCGCACGCCTGCCTAACGGATACGGACCGAGACCACGACATGAAGCACGGAGACACCCTCAATCAACCGGCGTATCGGCCGACAGTCTCAGGCGACGCGGCAGCAGCGGCGACTACGACCACGCCGTCCGCGCCGCTTTCGAAGGCGATGGTCCGTCGCATCGTTTTTTCGTCGTCCGTCGGCAATGCGCTCGAGTGGTTCGATTTCCTCGTTTACGGCTACTTTGCGGCGACCATCGCGAAGGCTTTCTTCCCGTCGCACGACGAGTGGCTTTCGACGATGCTCGCCATCGGCACGTTCGGCATCTCGTTCCTCATGCGTCCGCTCGGGGCAATCGTGCTCGGCATCTACGGCGATCGAAAGGGACGCAAGGCCGCGCTGACGCTCGCCATTCTCATGATGATGATCGGCACGCTCACGATGGCGGTGATGCCGTCGTATCGGCACATCGGCATCGCCGCGCCGCTCCTCATCCTGCTCGCGCGGCTGATTCAGGGTTTCGCGGTCGGCGGGGAATTCGGCAGCGCGACCGCCTTCATGGTCGAGCACAGCGACGCGCGGCGTGGCTATTACGCCAGTTGGCAGTTCGCGAGCCAAGGTCTCGCCGCGATCATGGCTGCGGCGTTCGGTTCGATTCTCACCGCCTGGTTGCCGCCGCCGCAACTGGAAAGCTGGGGCTGGCGCATTCCGTTCGTTTTCGGGCTGCTGATCGGGCCGGTCGGGTACTACATCCGCTCGCATCTGGATGAAACGCCCGAGTTCCTCGCCACCCGTCCCGCGAAGACGACGCCGGCGCCGGGCGTTTCGTTCTCGAATCAGTGGGTCAACCTGTTGCTGGCGGTCGGCATCGTGGCGCAGTCGACGGTCGGCGTGTACGTCCTGCAGCTTTACATGCCGATGTATGCCGTCAAGCAGTTGCATCTGCCCGCGACGGCGTCGTTTGCTGTCGTCGTGCTGAACGGCACCTTGCAGTTCATCTTCTCGCCGATCATGGGCGCGCTCTCGGACAAGCTCGGACGCATCCGCATCATGCTCGGCACGTCTATCGTGATGGGCCTTTCCATCTATCCGATGTTCGCGTGGCTTCAGGCGTCTCCCACGGTGATGTCGCTGGTCGTGCTGCAGGCGGTGGCGGGCATTCTCAAGGCAGCGTACTCGGGACCGATGCCCGCGCTGATGTCCGAAATCTTCCCGACGCGCGTGCGCTCCACGGGCTTGTCGATCGGCTATGCGCTCGGCGTCACGCTCTTCGGCGGATTCGCGCCGACGATCGTCGAAGCCTTCATCCACGTGACCGGCGACAAGCTCGCGCCGAGCTACTACGTGCTGCTGGCGGCGGTGTTGTCGGGCGTCTCGCTTGCGATCGTCGCGTGGCGCATGCGCGGTGGCGCGAGGCGCGCGGCCTGACGCTGCACGCAGGCAGCGGTTTATCGGCAAAGGCGGCTCCGGCCGCCTTTTGCTTTTGGCGACCGAAGCCGTCGGCACGCTTCCTGCTGTTGTTGGCCGATCTGGCCGTCGTCCGAACAGTCGTGGAAATTTGATGCATAGCAACGCGCACGCGGAACCGTGCCGCGCGGCGTGAGTCTGTCCCCATGTCTGCAAGTTCATTGCAGGACGGCTAAGATGCAAAAGCATAAGCCGCTAATTTTTGATTCCAGGACGCCCGGACGAAATGTTCGCGGCGTCGCCTGAACCTCGGCCGTCTTTCCATGGCCGGTGGCGCGTTCAGTCCAGCCAGGGAGCGCGATATATGCACACCGACAGCACTCACGTCATGCCGTGGCGCATCGAAGACATCGATCTCACTCGAATCGATCGTCAGAAGGCGGCATCCAATGAACATCTTCTTTTGTTGCTCTGCGCCTGCTCGTTCATCGAGAGCGGGACGGATCTCTATACGAGCAATCTCAGCACCTATTTCCGCGACGATCCCGAAGTCTCCGCCTGGCTCAACGACGAGTGGGAGCCCGAGGAAATGCAGCACGGCCGGGCGCTGAAGACGTACATCAATCACGTCTGGCCGGAATTCGACTGGGACACGGCCTTCAAGAACTTCTTCGCTGAATATTCGCTGACCTGCTCTTACGAACAGTTCGAAAAGAAGCGCGCGCTGGAAATGGTGGCGCGCTGCGTCATCGAGACGGGAACGGCCACGCTTTATCGGGCGATCAACGAATGTTCCGACGAGCCGGTGCTCAAGGAAATCACCGATCACATTCGCACGGACGAAGTGCGGCACTACAAGCACTTTTTCCGCTTCTTCAAGAAGTGGAACAAGATCGAAGGCAATGGACGCGTCGCGGTGCTGGGCGCGCTCATTCGCCGCGTGATGGAACTCAAGAGCGAGGATTCGGAGATTGCGCTGCGGCATGTGTTCGCGGTGCGTTACCCGGAGCGCGTGAAGGATTCGAGCTACAACCGAGAACTGTTCGCGAGCGTGAATGCGCTCGTGCGGCGCAATCTGTCGGCGGACCAGTGCATCAAGATGCTGCTCAAACCGCTCGATCTGCCGGCGCGCATCCAGCCGGGCGTACATTATCCGCTCGCCAAGATCACGCAGTTGTTCTTCCGGTGAGCTGAGCCGATGTCGGACGATGCATCGCACAACTCTGACCGCATGAGCGAGTCTCGTGCATCGCAGGCGGTCTTCGACGAATGGCCGCCCAACCTGCGCGCGCTGTTCGACGGCACGCTCACCGGTGCGCCGCACGGTTTCACTGCGTCGCTCTGTGCCGTCGATAGCGCCGGGCGCATCCGCACCGCGCTATTGAGCGCGGGCGAATTGCTCGCGCCGGACGCGCGGACGCTCTGCTTCGCGCTGTGGCCGTCGTCGCGTACCGCGCAGGCGATTGTTTCGAGCGGACGCGCGACGCTCGCCTTCGTTTTCGACGAAGCGTTCCATCAAGTGCAACTGGACGCGCGGCGCGTGCCGCTGGACGGCGTGCCGCTCGCGTGCTTCGTCGGCTCGATCGAAAGCGGGGAGATTCAGCGCGTGGCCTACGCGCGATTGACCGGCGGCATCGCGTTCGAATTGACGGATGCCGAGAACGTGCTTGCCCGCTGGCGCGAGCAAATCGAGTGGTTGACGCGGGCAGCGAGCGCCGCCGCTTGATGCGCGGGCGCATTCGTCGAGGCGAACGTCATCGCGCGAATTCAAACACGACGAGCCGCTGCGACAGCGGCTCGTCGACAACCTGCGTTAATTAGCGACCACGATCCCCGGAGCGCATGCCATCGCGTCGGCCGCCGCCGTTGTCGCTACGCGGCTTGCCGCCGAGCAGCGCGCCGGGATTGCCCGCCTTCGCGCGCGGATTCGGCGCGTGGCTGGCGTTCGTTGTCTCGGCGCGGCGAGGCGCCGGCTTCGCGCTGACGCCACTGTTCGGCTTCGCCGCGTTTGCCGGCTTGCTCGCGCTGCGTCCATCGCGGGGCGCGCGGTTCTCACGCTGTCCCTGGCCGCTGTTGCCGCCGCCGTTGGCCGGCTTCGCGCCACGCCCTTGCCCTTGCCCCTGCGATGCCCCGTTCCCACGACCGCCTTCGCGCCGCTCGCCGTCACGCGGTGCGCCGCGTCCCTGGCTGCGGCGCTGGATCGGCTCGGGCTTCGCGTTCGGATCGGGTTCGAAGCCCGGAATCACTTCCTGCGGAATCGGACGCTTGATGAGCCGCTCGATGTCTTTCAGCAACTGCAGTTCGTCGACGCAAACGAGCGACACCGCTTCGCCTTCCGCGCCCGCGCGCCCCGTGCGGCCGATGCGATGCACGTAATCTTCCGGCACGTTCGGCAGATCGAAGTTGACGACGTGCGGCAACTGGTCGATATCGATGCCGCGCGCCGCGATATCCGTCGCCACCAGCACCTGCAAGGTCTGATCCTTGAACTCGGCGAGCGCCCGCGTGCGCGCCGACTGGCTCTTGTTGCCGTGAATGGCGAGCGCGCTGATGCCGTCCTTCGTCAATTGCTCCGCGAGACGGTTCGCGCCGTGCTTCGTGCGCGTGAACACGAGCACCTGAAACCAGTTGTGCTGGCGAATGAGGTGCGTGAGCATTTCACGCTTGCGGTCGCGATCGACCGGATGAATCTTTTGCTCGATGCGCTCGGCCGTCGTGTTGCGGCGCGCGACTTCGATCAGCGCGGGCGAATCGAGCAGGCTGTCGGCGAGCGCTTTGATTTCGTCGGAGAACGTGGCCGAGAACAGCAGGTTCTGGCGCTTCTCCGGCAGCCGCGCGAGCACGCGCTTGATGTCGTGGATGAAGCCCATGTCGAGCATGCGGTCGGCTTCGTCGAGCACGAGAATTTCGAGTTGCGAAACGTCGATGGTCTTCTGCTGCATGTGATCGAGCAAGCGGCCCGGCGTTGCCACGACGATATCCACGCCACGGCGCAGCGCATCGATTTGCGGATTGATGCCGACGCCGCCGAACATCACCGTCGAGCGCAGCTTCAGGTACTTGCCGTACGCGCGCACGCTTTCTTCGACCTGCGCGGCGAGCTCGCGCGTCGGCGTGAGAATCAGCGCGCGCACCGGACGCTTCGCGCTGCCCGAGGCGGACGGGAGCTGCGAGAGACGTTGCAGGATCGGCAAGGTGAAGCCGGCGGTCTTGCCGGTGCCGGTCTGTGCGCCGGCCAGCAGGTCGCCGCCCTTGAGGACGGCCGGAATCGCCTGAAGCTGAATCGGAGTCGGGTTGGTATAGCCTAGTTCGTTGACGGCGCGAAGGAGGGGTTCAGACAGTCCAAGTGAATCAAAAGACATATAGGAATATTCAAATCGTTATGGCGAACGGCGCGCACGCGATCCAATGCAGCGGCGAACCGGGTTCAGCCGGCTGAGCGCATGGGCGACGCTCGGAAAAAGTCGGGCGGCAGGCCATGACCCCGGTCATCGACCGCTGGCGGTGCCGCATGTTTCGACCCGTAATCAAGACACGTTAGCTGGGTGTAAGTTGCATCGCAATCGTCACGATGCGTGATGTGCGACAGGTTCACGGCTCACGCGACATAGCGCGCGACGCTCACGAACTGACACAGACTGCCCGCCAGCACGAACAGATGCCAGATGCCGTGGCCGTGCCGGATGCGCTCGTCGTTGATGAAAAACCAGATGCCGGCGGTATAAATGACGCCGCCCGCCAGAAGCCATGCGGTGCCGGCGACCGGCAGCGTCGTCACGAGCGGATGGACGGCTACGAGCGCGAGCCAGCCCATCAACACGTAGAGCACCATCGAAACGCTGCGGGTTCTTCGCCCGAGCGTCAGTTCCTGCGTGATGCCGAGAACGGCGAGTCCCCAGCTCACGCCGAAGAGGGACCAGCCCCACGGGCCGCGCAAGGTCACCAGTGTAAACGGTGTGTAGCTGCCCGCTATCAGCAGATAAATGGCCGAGTGATCGCACTTCTGGAGGACCGCCTTCAGCCGCGGGCTGCGCGCGCAGTGATAGAACGTCGAGATCAGGTAAAGCGCGCAAAGCATCGCGCCGTACACGGCGAAGCTGACGACCTTGTACGCGTCGCGTTCGACCGCGCCCATCGTGACGAGGGCCGCGAGTCCCGCTATCGACAAAATCGCGCCGATCAAATGGCTGATGCTGTTGAAACGTTCCCCTGCATGCATGACCGATCCACCAAAAGACAAAGGGCGCAGCCCCGACATAAGGCTGCGCCCTGTGCGTATTGTACGCTGTCTGGCGAAGACGTCAGTCGAGCGGCGCCGAACGCAGATTGCTCACCTGCTGCGGCGACACCGGCGTGCCGTGGTTGCCCCACGACATACGGATGTACGTCACGACCGCCGCCACTTCCGTATCCGACAGCGACTGCGCGAACGGCGGCATGCCGTGCGGCATCGGGTTGCCTTCCGTGCTCGGCGGATAGCCGCCGTTGAGCGTCATGCGGATCGGGTTGACGGCCGACGGCATCTGGATCGACTGGTTGTTCGCGAGCGGCGGGTAAGCCGGCGGCTTGCCCAGACCGTTCTCCGCGTGGCACTTCGCGCAGTTCTCGGTGTAGACCTTCTTGCCCATCGTCAGCAGCTCGCCGCCGAACTTCTCGGACGTTTCCAGTTGCAGCGATTCCGGCGCTTCCTTCTTCTGCGGGATCGACTTGAGATACGTCGACATCGCGTTGATATCCGCGTCGGTCATGTACTGCAGGCTGTTGTGCACCACTTCCGCCATCGGGCCGAACACCGCGCCGCGCTGCGACACGCCGGTCTTCAGGAGGTCGTTGATGTCCTTGATGTCCCAGTCGCCGAGGCCGGCTTCCTTGTTCGACGTGAGCGACGGTGCATACCAGTTCTGCAGCGGGATCAGGCCGCCGGCGAATGCCGCCGAGTTGACCGGGCCGCCCATCGCGTTGATCGACGTGTGGCACATGCCGCAGTGGCCGAGGCCTTCGACGAGGTACGCGCCGCGATTCCATTCCACCGACTTGGTCGGATCCGGCTTGTACTCGCCTTCCGAGAAGAACAGCGTGCGCCAGCCGATCAGCAGGTTGCGGTTGTTGAACGGGAAGCGCAATTCATGCGGACGGCTCGGTTCCGAGACCGGCGCGACCGAGCGCAGATACGCGTAGATCGCGTCCGAATCGGCGCGCGTGACCTTCGTGTAGCTCGTGAACGGGAAGCCGGGATACAGCAGGCTGCCGTCCTTCGAGCGGCCGGTGTGCATCGCGCGATAGAAGTCGTCCGACGTCCATTTGCCGATGCCGTACTTGTCGTCCGGCGTGATGTTCGGCGTGAACATGGTGCCGAACGGCGTGGCCATCGGCAGGCCGCCCGCGAACTGCTTGCCGCCGCGCACCGTGTGGCAGGCGATACAGTCGCCCGCGCGGGCCAGATACTCGCCTTGCTTGACGAGCGCGGCCTTGTCGGCAGGCGTCGCCGCGACGGCGCCGCCCGAATGGAGATTGTCGCCGCCCGACCAGAGGACGGCGCCGGCTGCGACGGCTGCCACCACGACAGCCGAGGAAAGTGCGAACAGGGACTTGCGTTTCATTGTGTTGTCGCTCCAGACGCCTTATTGCGGTTCGCTGCCGCACGTGAGCGGCATCTTCGACGAGCCAGCGGGCGCGGGCACCGGGTTGGCGGGTGCGGTTTGCGTGGAGAGCCATGCGGCGACGGCGGTCACGTCGTCGTCGGACAGGCGCGTGGCGATTTGCTGCATGCAGTCAGGCGCCTTGGCGTGACGCGTGCCCGACTTCCATGCGCCGAGCTGCGCGCTGATGTAGTCCGAATGCAGGCCGACGAGACCGGGGATAGCCGGCTGCATGCCGGTCAGGCCCTTGCCGTGGCACGCCGCGCAGGCGGGAATGTTCTTCGACGCATCGCCGTTCAGCACGATCTGCGAGCCGCGCGCGAGCGTCGTCGACGAGACGTTCGTCTTGGCCGGCGCCGGATACGGAGGACGCTGCTGCGAGAAGTAACCCGCGATCTGATGAAGGTAGTCGTCCGAGAGATACGTGACGAGGTAGTTCATCGGCGGATACTTGCGCCGGCCTTCGCGGAAATTCTGAAGCTGGTTGTAGAGGTAATCGGCGGGCTTGCCGGCAAGACGCGGGAAATAGTCGTTGTCCGTGCCTTCGCCGTGAACACCGTGACATGCGGTGCAGCCTTGCACGCGCGCTGCCATCGAGTCGGGAGCGATCGGCTGATTTTGCGCCTGGGCTTGCGCTTGACCCGCGCTGAGAACGCCAGCGCTGCCGATCATTGCCAGGGCGAGCAGCGGACGAAAGATGCGTCTTGAAAACACGCGACACTCCATGAAATTCGGGGACCTGCCGAGCTTCGTGCGGCTCGGTGCGAAGGTGGCGAACCACGGCCACGCGGATGGTGGCGGAGGGTGGCGGACCACGGCCACAGTGGCTCGACGAGCCTCTGATGCGACGCGGAATTCTATCATCGATGCCTGATGGTGACTATTTGACACAACTTTTCGGGCCCGCTGCGGCGGAATCGCGACAAAATGCCGCGCGACAGACAAGAACTTTGACATTGCGTTGAATTCAGCACTTATCGACAACAGTTGGACGGCGTGGCGCCCGCGGTCGGCCTTTTTGCCTTCGTGTTGCTTGCGAAGCTTAGGAAGGCGCGCGGCGACGTTCAAGGCGCATTCGTCGCGATCCGGCATCCCTGGCGGACGGGTTCGTTTAGACTGCGCGGGCCCGACTTCACACATTTCTCCATGACTTGCTCGCAGCCAGAATCAGCAATTCCCGTTCACGCCGCGCCGGACGCCGTTTCATGAGCGACGATCCGCTCTGGCTGCTTCAGGTCTTCTTCGCCGCGCTCGCCGATGTCGCGTTCGCCTGCACGCTCGGCGCGTTGCTCCTCAATGCGTGGCTCGGCGGCGAACAGGCGTTCGCGCCGGTGTCGCCCGCGCGCGGCGGGTTCAGGCGCGCGGCGCGGTTCGGCGCGGCGTCGGCGGCGGTTTTCGTCGCGGGCAACTTCGCGTCGCTCTGGCTTCAGTCGGCGGCGATGAGCGGCTCGCCCATTTCCGATGCAGGCGCGTCGCTCTGGCTCGTCGCGACGGCCACGCATGCGGGCATCGGCTGGGCGGTGGCGTTGGCGGGCGGCGTCGTGATCGCGATTGCCGCCGCGACGAGCGGACGCTTGAGCGCCGCACGCATGGCGATCGCCGCGCTCGGCGCGCTGATCGCGTCGGCGGGCAAGGCGGCGATCGGCCATGCCGCCGATGCCGGCGCGTTCTCGCTGGCCGAAGTCGTCCAGACGCTGCATCTGCTCGCGACGGGCGTGTGGGGCGGCGTGGTCATCGCGGGCGCGGCGGCGGTGTTGCCGGCGCTCGAATCGTCGGTGGCGCGGGCTTCGTTGATGCGCATCGTCGGGCGCATGTCGCATGCGGCGACGATCGCGGTCGTGTTCGTCATCGCGACGGGCGCGTTCAACGCGTGGCGCGGGACGGGCGGATCGGCTGCCGTGCTGACGGGAAGCGGCTGGGGCAGGGCGTTGCTCGTGAAGAGCGCGCTGATCGCGGCGGCGCTCGCGTTGGGCGCGCTCAATCGCTGGTCGGCGTTACCGCGCCTGCAACGCACGGCATCGACGATGGACGCGCACACGGTCATCAACGTGATGCGTATCGAAGCCGTGCTGATGGTGGCGGTGTTCGTGGCGGCGTCGGTGCTGTCGCACAGCGTGCCGGGGTTTGCCGCGGGCGGGTGACGCGGAGATTTTGCTTGGCGGCTACTCGTACCCCAGCCGGTGACTGACGATCGGCGCGCAGAACAAGGCCAGCGCGCATCCCGCCGCCTTGCCCTGCAACTCCACGAACGCGCGATACGAATCCGCCGCGACGAGCGCATCGAGCAATTGCGGCAAGCAGAACACCGCCGACAGCACGATGAACGCGCGCGTCACCGCCGATATGCGCCATCCGTGCTGCGCCCCGAGCACCGCGGCGATCACCCGCGCCACGCCGAACGCGACGAACGCGCCGACGGCAAGCTGCGCGCGGACATATTCATCGGGAAGGGTGTGCCACATGGTCGGTCTCGCTTCGGGTACGTTCGACGCCTAGTGTGCAAGAACCTCGCCAGTCCGGTCTGTACGAGAAAACGCAGACCGGCTGCACCGCGCGCCGGCCTGACTAGCGATCAAAACGTGTGCTCGGGACCGGGAAAACTGCCGTCCTTCACCGCGCGCACATACGCTTCGACGGCCGCGAAAATGCTCGGCTGGCCCTGCATGAAATCCTTCACGAAGCGCGGACGCTTGCCGGGGAAAATGCCCAGCATGTCGTGCAAGACGAGCACCTGGCCCGAACAGTCGATCCCCGCGCCGATGCCGATGGTCGGAATCGCGAGCTTCGCGGTGACATCGCGTGCGAGCAGCGTCGGCACCGCTTCGATCACGAGCAGTTGCGCGCCCGCTTCCTGCAGCGCGAGCGCGTCGCGGCGCATTTGCTCGGCGGCGGCGTCGGTCTTGCCTTGCACCTTGAAGCCGCCGAACGCATGCACCGACTGCGGCGTGAGCCCGACATGCCCGCACACCGGAATGGAGCGCTCGACGAGAAAGCGCACCGTTTCCGCGAGCCACTCGCCGCCTTCGATCTTGACCATCTGCGCGCCGGCGCGCATCAGCTTGACCGCGTTCGCATACGCTTCTTCGCGCGATCCGATCGTGCCGAACGGCATGTCCGCGACGATCAGCGCGCTCTTGCTGCCGCGCGCGACCGACGCCGTGTGATATGCGATGTCATCGAGCGTGACGGGCAGCGTCGTGCCGTGTCCTTGCAGCACGTTGCCGAGCGAATCGCCGATCAGCATCACGTCGACGCCCGCGCGATCCAGCAGCGCCGCGAAGCTGGCGTCGTAGCACGTGAGCATCGCGATGCGCTCGCCCGCCTCGCGCATGGCTTGCAGCTTGGGTACGGTGATCGTCGAACGGCTCGTTTCCTGCAAATACGTCATGATGATTTCACTGGAGATGGCGCGGGCATCGAGCACGAAGCTCAGGCCGACACGCCTTTGACAAAGAATTCCTTGCGCCCGCGCATGGTCTCGATGCGCTCGATGAGCAGCGCCAGATCTTCTTCCGATGCCACCGGATTCAAATGCTCCGCGTTCACCGTGAGCAGCGGCGTCGCGTCATAGTGATAGAAGAAGTCGTTATAAGCATCGGTCAGCGCGCGCAAATACGAATCGGAGATTTGCAGCTCCATCGGCAGCGCGCGTTTCTGGATGCGCGAAAACAGCACTTCCGGGCTCGCCTGCAAATACACGACGAGATCCGGCGCGGGTGCGCTCGCCTCGATGCGCGAGGCGATGTCGCGGTAAAGCTGGAACTCGTCGTCGGGCAGCGTGAGGCGCGCGAAGAGTTCGCTCTTCTGCGTGATGAAGTCCGCGATCAGCGGCGTATTCGACGTGAGCATGTCCGCGACTTCCCGCGTCTGCGCGACGCGCTGCAATGCGAAGCTCAGTTGCGTGGGCAGCGCATGCCGCGTGGTATCGCGATAAAAGCGTTCGAGAAATGGATTCTCCTGCGGGCGTTCGAACAGCGTGCGCATCGACCAGCGTTCGGCGAGCAGCGTCGCGAGCGTGGTCTTGCCGACGCCGATCGGCCCTTCGATGGCGATATAGCGGTGCGGCGGCCGCAGTTGCGGCGCGGTGACGGTGAGTGGCGGAACGCTCATCGGCAAGTAGGTGAGTTGGAAGCTGGGGAAGCGCCGGCGGCATCGGATGCGTCGGCGTCGCGCGGCTGGCCGCCGAGCAGCAGGCACTGGCAGGTCGCGACGCGTTCGATGCGCTGATCGGCGACCGCCGCGACGAACGCATCGGCGCGGCCGCGTTGCGGAATGATGAGATCGGGTTCGAGTTCGACGAGCGGCACGAGCACGAACGCGCGCTCCGTCATGCGCGGATGCGGCACGACGAGATCCATTTCATCGACGCTCGATGCGCCGTACAGCAGGATATCGAGGTCGAGCGTGCGCGGTGCATTGCGATACGGCCGCTCGCGCCCGAATTGTTCTTCGATCACATGACACAGGCGCAAGAGCGCGCGTGCGGGAAGCGTCGTTTCGAGCTTGACGACGCAATTGAAGTAATCGTCGCCGGAAGAATCGATCGGCGCGGTGCGATACAGGCTCGATTTCGCGAGCACGGTGATCGTGTGCTGCTGCGCGAGACACACGACTGCGTCTTTCAAGGTCTGGCGCGCATCGCCGAGATTCGCTCCGAGGCCCAGATATGCAATCGTCATGGCAGTAGTCCTACGGGTAGGTCTTGGGCGACAGGCCGGTGAGACCCGGGCACGCCCGGGTGCAAACCTTTATCCGCTACTGTAGCGAAAACCGGCTTTACTCGTTGTCCGCGCCTTCGCCCTTTCCGCTGGTTCGTTCGACACTGCTTTCGTCCGATTCCCGCGATTCGCTCACGACGCCTTGTTCGCCAGTCTCGGTGGCCTTGCGCTTCGCATTGCTGCGACGGCGGCGCTTCTTCGGCGCGCTGCGCTCCTTGCCGCCTTGCGTGAGCAGGGCTTCGCGCCCGGCGTGGTCGCCGTCCACGAAGTCGGTCCACCATTGTCCGACTTCCGCGTCGAGTTCGCCCGATTCGCAACGCAGCAGCAGGAAATCATAACCCGCGCGGAATCTTTGGTGTTCCAGCAGCTTCAGCGCGCTGCGGCCGCGCTTTTCCAGCCGATGCTGCAAGCCCCAGATTTCGCGCATGTCCGCCGAATAGCGCTTGTGGATGGCGAGCTTCTCGGTCTGCATTTCGAGGACATCGTCCATCGCGCGATGCAGCGCCGGCACCGGATATTCACCCGCCGCCGTGTACTTCTGCCAGCGCGTCTGCACGTCGTGCCAGAGCAGCGTCGCGAAGAGAAAGCTCGGCGAAACGGGCTTGCCCGCGCGCACGCGTTCATCCGTGCTCGTGAGCGCGAGCGTGACGAATTTCTCGCCGTGCGGCTGTTCGAGCACGACATCGAGCAAAGGCAGCACGCCGTGATGCAGCCCTTCCTGACGCAGCCGCGTGAGGCAAGCGAGCGCGTGGCCGGACAACAGCAGCTTCAGCATCTCGTCGAAGAGACGCGCGGCCGGCACGTTGTTCATGAGGTCCGCGAGTTCCTTGATCGGCGCGCGCGTGGCTTCGTCGATCTCGAAGCCGAGCTTCGCGGCGAAACGCACGACGCGCAGCATCCGCACCGGATCTTCGCGATAACGCGTGGCCGGATCGCCGATCATGCGCAAGAGACGCGCGCGGATGTCGGCCATGCCGTCGTGATAGTCCAGCACCGTTTGCGTGGCCGGATCGTAATACATCGCGTTGATCGTGAAATCGCGGCGCGTGGCGTCTTCGTGCTGCTCGCCCCAGACGTTGTCGCGCAGCACGCGGCCGGATGCATCGACGGCGTGCGTGCGGCCGTCCAACTCGCCGCGCTTCAGGCGCCGCGGCGGTTCCGCCGACGGCTCGGGCGGCGCGTCCATCAGCGCGCGGAACGTCGATGTCTCGATGATCTCCTGCCCGAACTGCACGTGCACGATCTGAAAGCGCCGTCCGATGATGCGCGCACGCCGGAAGAGGCGCTGCACTTCGTCGGGCGTGCCGTCGGTGGCGACGTCGAAATCCTTCGGCGCGACGCCGAGCAACAGGTCGCGCACCGCGCCGCCGACGATGAACGCGCGATGCCCGGCCTGCTGCAGGCCTTCGGTGACGCGCACCGCGTTCTTCGAGATCAGCGACGGATCGATGCCGTGAATCTCCGACGACAGGATCACCGGCACGCTCGGGTCGCGCCTGACGGGCGCTGCGGCCTTCTTGCGCGGAACGCGAACGGTTTTGCGGGCGGGTTTCGCTTCTGCCGATGCGGTTGCCGTGTCGTTCGAAGCGCTTTCCTGGGATTCGGCGCTCTCTTGTCCGAACAGCTTGCGGATGAGTTTTTTAATCACGTGTATCGAAGAGGTTCAGGATGCGCCAGCCTTTGGCATGCGCGTGCGCGCGCAGGGTGTCGTCGGGATTCGTGGCGATCGGGTCGGTGACGCGCTCGAGCAGCGGAATGTCGTTGTGGGAATCGCTATAGAAATAGCTGTGCTTGAAGTCGCCGATCTTCTTGCCGAGCGACGCGAGCCATTCCTCGACGCGCACGATCTTGCCTTCGCGATAACTCGGCGTGCCGCGCGGCCGGCCGGTGAGCGCGCCGTGCGGATGATCGTCGACGGTTTCCACTTCGCACGCGATCAGCGTTTCGATGCCGAAGGCTTCCGCGATCGGCGCGGTGATGAACGCGTTCGTCGCGGTCACGAGGCAGCAGAGATCGCCATTGTCCTGATGCTCGCGCACGAGCGTGACCGCGGCCGGCACGATATGCGGATTGATGACCTCGTGCATGAACTGCGCGTGCCAGTCGGCGAGCTGTTCGCGGGAATATTTCGAAAGCGGCGCGAGCATGGCGTGCAGATACGCGTTGATGTCGAGCACGCCGGCTTTGTAATCGGCGTAGAAGGCGTCGTTCTGACGCGCGAATTCGGTCGGATCGACGATGCCGAGCTTCACCATGAAGCGGCCCCATTCGTGGTCGCTGTCGGTGGGGAGAAGCGTGTGATCGAGATCAAAAAGGGCGAGGTTCATGGGGACGCATTCTACTTGAAGCGGCTGGGGTCGTTGTCCGGCGCGGCGGGCGTGGCGTCGGTGTCGTCCGGCGACGCGTTCGGGCCGTCATCCGGCGATGCCTGCGGCGATTCCGGCGCAACCGCGACGAGCGGCGGCACGCGCCCGGTTTGCGCGAGCATCGTGCGAAGAAGCGAGCGCGTGACCGCGCGTTTCTGTTCGAGCGAGAAGCGGTCGAGGTCGTCGAAAAGCGCCATCAGGCTCGGCATGTCGCGTCGAAAATGCGTGAGCAGATAAGCCGGAACGTCTTCCGCCAGCACGATGCCGCGCTCGCGCGCCGCGTGCTTCAGCACCGATGCCTTCGCTTCGTCGGAGAGCGGCAGCAGATGGAACACGAGGCCCCAGCCGAGCCGCGTGCGCAGGTCTTCGCGCACGGCGAGCGTCATCGGCGCGGCGTTGCCGGTGGCGACGAGCGCGCTCGTCGGATGCGCGCGCACTTCGTTGAAGAGATTGAAGAGCGCGATCTGCTGCGGGGCGGAAAGGCGGTCGCAGTCGTCGACGGCGTACAGCGCGACTTCCGGGTCGAAGCCGAACGCGTTCAGCGCGCTTTGCGGGCTGAGATAGCGCGCGCGGCCGCTCGCTTCGTAGACGAGCGCGTGCAGCAGATGACTGCGCCCGCTGCCCGGCTCGCCCCACACATAGAACGAGCGATCCGCGACCGGGCCGGCCGCGAGCGCGCCTTCGAGTGCGCGCAGCCGCGTGACCAGTTCGTCGTTGCTGGCGGCGTGAAAATTGTCGAAGGTGGCGGGCGGCGGCGTGCCGAGGTCGAGCGTCAGTTGGCGTTGCACGGGGGAATGGATGTCGTCGGGCGGGATCGAATGAGCTGGCGTTTTCTCGAAATAGCGGTGGCGCGCGGCGCCGATGCGCGCGCGGCCGTTCGCCGTATTCGTTCGCGGATTTCGGCGTGGCGCGTCGCGCGACAGGCGCGATCTCGAAAAGGGCGCCGCCGCGCTGCCGGAAAACCAGCCGGCCGATCGTCGCCGGGTCATCATCGGGTAAAATCGCATTTTACCGACCTTCTTGCTCTCCCCCCATGAATCAACCGAAATCCGCCTCTGACGCCCAAGGTCTGTCCTATCGCGATGCGGGCGTGGACATCGACGCGGGCGATGCGCTCGTCGACCGTATCAAGCCGTTTGCCAAGAAGACTATGCGCGACGGCGTGCTGGGCGGTATCGGCGGATTCGGCGCGCTTTTCGAAGTGCCGAAGAAGTATAAGGAGCCGGTGCTCGTGTCGGGCACGGACGGCGTCGGCACCAAGCTGCGTCTCGCTTTCACGCTGAACCGGCATGACACGGTCGGCCAGGATCTCGTCGCGATGAGCGTGAACGACATTCTCGTGCAGGGCGCCGAGCCGCTCTTTTTCCTGGATTATTTCGCGTGCGGCAAGCTGGATGTCGATACGGCGGCGGACGTCGTGAAGGGCATCGCGCAGGGTTGCGAGTATGCGGGTTGCGCGCTGATCGGCGGCGAGACGGCGGAAATGCCGGGCATGTATCCGGACGGCGAATACGACCTCGCGGGCTTCGCGGTGGGCGCGGTGGAGAAGAGCAAGATCATCGACGGCAGCACGATCGCTCCGGGCGATGTGGTGCTGGGCTTGGCGTCGAGCGGCATTCATTCGAATGGTTATTCGCTGGTGCGCAAGATTATCGAGCGCGCGAATCCGGATCTGGACGCGGACTTCGACGGCCGTTCGCTTGCCGACGCGCTGATGGCGCCGACGCGCATTTACGTGAAGCCGCTGCTTTCCGCGATGCAGAGCGTCACGGTGAAGGGCATGGCGCATATCACGGGCGGCGGGCTTGTCGAGAATATTCCGCGCGTGCTGCGCGAGGGGCTGACGGCGGAGCTGGATCATCGCGCGTGGCCGCTGCCGCCGCTGTTCGCGTGGCTGCAGAAGCACGGCGGCGTGGCGGATGCGGAGATGCATCGCGTGTTCAATTGCGGGATCGGGATGGCGGTGATCGTCGCGGCCGAGGACGCCGATGCGGCGATCGGACTGTTGTCTGCTGCTGGCGAGCAGGTTTGGAAGATTGGCGTCGTGAGGGAGAGTCGCCAAGGGGAGGCGCAAACGGTCGTCGTTTGAGGGCCCTTTTGGCATCGGGCCTGCGAAGGCTTCTTTTTTGTTGTTGAACTTGTTTTCGCGTCGGTCTATTAGCACGCCCCTCCCCGGGGCGGGGGTCACTTTCTTTGCTGCTGCAAAGAAAGTAACCAAAGAAAGCAGCTTCTTGGCCCGAAGCACTGACTGTCGGGCCACTCCGTAGAAAAACGTTGGCACTCAGCTTGAAACAACCCTGAATCACCTTCCGCGCCCACTGAGCGCCACGTCCTCCGAGCCCCTCGGCTCGTTAACACCAGTGGGGCGCAACGCGTCACTGGAAAATATCCTCAACGCGAAAGCCGAATCTTTTGTCGCGCGGTGCGAGGGGAGCGCTCGCGTTTCCGTCAAGTCGCGAGGCTTGTCGTTGTTGGCCGTTGAGTATTTTGTTCGCGTGGGGCGTTGTGTCCGTGTGGTTTTGTCGAGCCCGGGGGCTCGCGTGGCGTGGCGCTCAGCGGGCGCGGAAGGTGATTCAAGGCTGTTTATAAGCTGAGTGCCAATCTGGTTCTACGGAGTGCTCCTGATTCTCGACTGCGGGCGAAAAGCTGCTTTCTTTGGTTACTTTCTTTGCAGCAGCAAAGAAAGTGACCCCCGCCCCGGGGAGGGGCGAGCAAATAGACCGACGCGAAAACAAGTTCACCGAGAATCAGAGCCAGAACCAGAACCGAAGCCCGAGCCCTGTGCGGCTCCAAGCACCACATCGACCACCCGCCGGATCGCATCCGGCGCACAACAATCGACGATAACCCGCTCCGGCATTCCCCGCAGCCACGTCAACTGCCGCTTGCACAACTGCCGCGTCGCGAAAATGCCCTTGTCGCGCATTTCGTCGTAGCGCGTCGCGCCATCCAGATACTCCCACGCTTGCCGATAGCCCACGCAACGCATCGACGGCATCGACAAATCGAGGTCGCCGCGCGCACGCAAGCGCTTCACTTCGTCGATGAATCCGCTCGCCAGCATCGCATCGAAGCGCGCCGCGATACGCGCGTGCAGCACCGCGCGATCCGACGGCTCCAGCGCAATCGGCACGAAACGATACGGCGTTTCATCGCCCGATGCGCGCGGCGCGGCAAGCAGCGCGGACATCGGCTGGCCGCTCAGCATGAAAATCTCGAGCGCGCGCTGGATGCGCTGCGAATCGTTCGGCGCGAGACGCGCAGCCGTTTCAGAATCGACTGATGCAAGCCGCGCATGCAGCGCCGGCCAGCCTTCGCGCGCGGCGTCGGCATCGAGCGCGGCGCGGATGTCGGCGTCGGCGGTCGGCAAATCGTTCAGGCCCTGCGTGAGCGCCTTGTAATAGAGCATCGTCCCGCCGACGAGAAGCGGCACGTGTCCCCGCGCGATGATCTCGCCCACGAGCCGCAGCGCGTCCGCACGAAACTGCGCGGCGGAATACGACTCGGCCGGATCGATGATGTCGATCAAATGATGCGCCGCCGCCGCGCGCTCTTGCGCGCTGGGCTTCGCGGTGCCGATGTCCATCTCGCGATAAACCAGCGCCGAATCCACGCTGATGATCTCGACCGGCCGGCTCGACGCCGCCGCGAACGCAAGCGCGGCAGCGGTTTTCCCGGACGCCGTCGGGCCGAGCAGACAGGCTATCGACTGGACACTCATTGTCCGCGCATGAAAAGGCGGTCGAGGTCCGCGAGCGTGAGCTGATACCACGTCGGGCGGCCGTGATTGCACTGATCGGCGCGCTCGGTGGCTTCCATCTGGCGCAAAAGCGCGTTCATTTCATCGAGCGTGAGCCGCCGATTCGCGCGCACCGCGTGATGACACGCGAGCGTGCCGAGCAACTCATGCTGACGCTCGGTGAGCACGCGCGATCCGCCATACGCGTGAAGATCCGCGAGCACGGCGCGCGCGAGCGCTTGCAAATCCGCGTCCTTCAAGAGCGCAGGCACCGCACGGATCGCGATGGATGTCGGCGACAGCACCGCCAGATCGAAGCCGAGCGCATCGAGCGTCTCGCGCTCTTCATCGACGATGCCGATTTCCACCGCATCCGCCGTCATCGATACCGGAATCAAGAGCGGCTGCACCGCGATCTCGCGATCGGTCAGCGCGTGCTTGAACTGCTCGTAGAGAATGCGCTCGTGCGCCGCGTGCATGTCGACGATCACGAGTCCGCGCGCGTTCTGCGCGAGCACGTAAATGCCGTGAATCTGACCGACGGCGAAGCCGAGCGGCTGATCGTCCGAAACGGGCGTGGCGGCGTACACGGGCGCAACGTCGCTGGCCCAGGCTTCCGACGCGGGCGTCGTCGCAGTCGCCGCGCTCGCGTCCTTTCGCCCGAACAGCGCGTCATAAAGCGCGAGCGGCTGCGCGACCGGCAACGTGCCTTGCGTCATGCGCGACTGGCGCATCCAGGTCGTGCCGTTTTCGCTCTTCAATTGCAACGCGTCCGGCGCGCTCGCGAACGGCTTCGCGCTGAACGACGACTCGCCAGTCGGCGTGAGTTGCGCCGCGTGGCCGCCCGACGTCGTTTCCGGCGACGCGCCCGCGTGCCGCGCCAGCGCACGCTGAACGGCATGGAACACGTACTGATGGATCGAGCGGGAATCGCGGAAACGCACTTCGATTTTCGACGGATGCACGTTCACATCCACCGATTCCGGCGGCAAGTCGAGAAACAGCACGTAAGCGGGATAGCGATTGCCGTGCAGCACGTCTTCATACGCGGCGCGCACGGCGTGCGTGAGCAGCTTGTCACGCACGAAGCGGCCGTTCACGAAGAAATATTGCTGATCGGCGCGGCCGCGGCTCGCGGTCGGCAGGCCCGCGCATCCGTAGACGGCGAGCGGTCCGGCGCGTTCGTCGAGCGGCAGATGCGACGTCTCGAAGACTTCGCCCAGAATCTTTGCGACGCGCGTCTGCGGATCGCTCGCGTTCCAGTGCTCGATCGCCTTGCCGTTATGCATCACCGAAATCGCGACGTCCGGCCGCGCGAGCGCCATGCGCCGAATCACGTCGAGGCAATGGCCGAGCTCGGTCTGCTCGCTCTTCAGAAATTTGCGGCGCGCCGGCGTGCTGAAATACAGCTCGCGGACTTCCATCGTCGTGCCGACCGTACCCGCAGCAGGCGTGATGGCGCCCGTCTGCGCGTCGATGCGCGTGGCGTGCGGGCAGCTTTCCGTGCGGCTCGTGATGAACATCTCGGCCACCGATGCGATCGACGCGATCGCCTCGCCGCGAAACCCGAGCGTGGCGACGGCTTCGAGATCGGCGAGCGAACGGATCTTGCTCGTCGCGTGACGCATCAGCGCGAGCGGAAGTTCGTTCGGCGGAATGCCGCAGCCGTCGTCGGCGATCACGATGCGTTTCACGCCGCCTTCATCGAGCGTGATGCGCAACGTGCGCGCGCCGGCATCGAGCGCATTCTCCAGCAGTTCCTTGACCACCGATGCAGGCCGCTCGACCACTTCGCCGGCGGCGATCTGGCTGATGAGCTGGTCGGGCAAAGGCGCAATGGCGCGCGAACGGGGCGCGCGATCCACGGTCAAAGCGGCTGCCGAAGCGCTGTCGGAAGGTTCGTTGAAGTCGGCCATGGGCAGATTATAACGATTCGCAACCGGCTCACCGGGCGCGCTCCGGTGCGCCAGCGGGCCGCGAGATGGCGCTGGATGCTCGCTTTTTAACGGACGCAGCCGGCCACTTCGGTATCATGGCGCGACCCCATCGCTCGCTGCCGGCACACTTTGTCATCTGCCGGTAACCAATCAATTCGAGGAACGCTTTTGGACACGCTGCTGCATTTCCTGGGACTCATCCTTCACATCGACAAGTCGCTCGGCGACTTCATCAACGTCTACGGCGCGTGGGTGTATGCGGTCCTGTTTCTTATCGTGTTTTGCGAAACCGGGCTGGTCGTTTTCCCGTTTCTGCCGGGCGATTCGCTGCTGTTCATCGGCGGCGCGTTTGCCGCCACGCACGAGATGGATCTGGGCGCGCTGATCGTGCTCTTGCTGATCGCGGCTGTCGCGGGCAACACGGTGAATTACTGGATCGGGCGGGCCATCGGTCCGAAAGTGTTCGACACGAATATTCCTGTGCTCGAACGCTTTCTCGACCGCGCCGCGCTTCAAAAGACGCACAACTTCTACGAACGGCACGGCGGCAAGACCATCGTGATCGCGCGTTTCGTGCCGGTGGTGCGCACGTTCGCGCCGTTCGTCGCGGGCGCATCGGCGATGAACGCGACGCGCTTCCAACTCTTCAACGTGCTCGGCGCGGCAGTCTGGGTGCTGTTGCTCGTGCTGCTCGGCTACTTCTTCGGCAACATTCCGTTCATCCGGCAATATCTGAACGTGATCGTGCTGGTGGGTATCGGCGCGGCAATCGTGCCGGTCGCATTGGGCGCGCTGTGGAAAATGAGCCGCGGCCGCTCGAAGGTTTGACGCTTCTTTATGCAACGGGCCGGTTCGATGAAGCGGCCCGTTGCAAAGTCGATGCGCTCTATCCGCGCTTGAAGAGGCGAATGATGAAGAGCAGCACGACCGCGCCGATGACCGCCGTCAGCAAGGTGCCGAGCAGGCCGCCGCCGAGCGAGATGCCGATCTTCGTGAACAGCCAGTTGCCCACCACGCCGCCGACGATGCCGACGAGAATATCGACGATAACGCCGAAGCCCGTGCCGTTCATGATGAGGCCGGCGAGCCATCCGGCGACGCCGCCGATGATCAGACCGAGAAGGATGCCGTGATGCATGAGTTCCATGCGCTAACTCCAGGAAGTGAGGGGTGAGCAGGACGGCAGGAAGGTCCTGCTTTCGAGTTGGATGAATTTAGCCGAAAGTGCGGTGCGAAAGATGCGCAAAGTGTCAAGGATTGTCGATGCCGCGCGGCATTGGCCGATCGGCCTATGCGCAGCTTTCGCGGCGCTTCGGCAGATCGCTGCGACGGAAGCGCGGCGTAAGCCAAATGGCCGCAGTCGGCGCAGGGCGGATGGGTTCGTCGGAAATTTAGAATTCCGAATGAGGCGCGGGTCTTGCTGAAAAGTGTCTCGTTTGGTGTCCTTTGGCGAATTGGCTTCGCAATGTTTTATGCTGGCGGGTATTTGTTCTAAAGAAGCGAGGCGCGGCTGAAGGCGCGCGGTTTGCGCGTTGCAGGCTTGACCGTGTGCTCGCCGAACGGCGCACGCGGGACGATTGAAGAGCGTTGCAAGACATCAAGACAAAGCATGGGAAAGTTGAAGTCGATGCAAAAAGGACTTTTTGGGCCGCACAGTCGAGCGGTCATCGCGGGCTTGGGACTCGCGGCAGGCATGGCAACGGTGGCGGGGCTGACGGGATGTACGTCGACGCCGAGAACGCCCGCGCCGATCGTCGAGAACTCGGTGTCGGGCACGCCGCCCGTGCTGTCGAGCACGCCGAGCGGTGCGCCCGTTGCGACGGCGCCGCTCGCACCGACGGTGTCGACGCCGGTCGCGGCGGGGTTTTATCGCGTGAAGCCGGGCGACACGCTCTATGGCATCGCGCGGCTCTACAAACAGAAGCCCGCCGATCTCGCTGCCTGGAACACGCTGCCGGAGAGCAAGCAGGTCAACGTCGGGCAAGTGCTGCGAGTCGTGCCGCCGGGCGCGTCGACGTCCGGTTCGGCTTCGACTTCGGCTGCTGCTTCCAACGGTGCGAAGGAAATGCCGCCGTTGCTTCCGGCCGCGCCGGGCAAGCAGGCTGCCGAAGCGCCGGCTGAGAAGCGCGCAGAGGAACCGGCGCACGTCGCGAAGGGCACGTTCGCCTGGCCCGCGAAGGGCGAGGTCGTGCGCAAGTTCGGCGCGAGCGGGAGCAAGGGTATCGACATCGCCGGGAAAGTCGGCCAGCCGGTGAAGGCGGCGGCATCGGGGAAGGTGGTCTATGCGGGCAGCGGCTTGCGGTCGTACGGGCGCATGATCATCGTGCGGCATGGCAACGATTATCTGACCGCGTACGCGTACAACGAGAAGCTGCTCGTCCGCGAGGGCGACAACGTCAAGCAGGGCGCGACTATCGCGGATATGGGCACGGGGCCGGGCGGATCGCCGGTGCTGCATTTCGAAGTGAGAAAGGCTGGCGCCGCCGTCGATCCCGTGCCGCTGCTCGGCGCGGGCGGTTGAGTCGCGCGAGGGAAGTCAAATGAAGAAAGTCATGTTTGCCGCGATCGCGGCGGTGTCGATGCTTGCCGGTTGCGATCAGCAGCAGAGCGGGGAAGCGATGAACAAGCTCAGTTCGTTCTTCAATTCGGTGAAGCCGGACACGCTCTTGCTGAAGGATCTGAAGCCGGGCGTCACGACCGAGGCGCAGATTCGCAGCCAGATGGGCGAGCCGGAGCGGGAGCGCACGTTCACGGACGGATCGAAGCGGCTCGAATATCCGCGCGGTCCGGCGGGCACGAATACGTACATGGTGGATCTCGATCCGGACGGCCTCTTCGTCTCGGTGACGCAGGTGCTGACGGCGGAGAATTTCGCGAAGGTGCGGCCGGGCATGACCGAGGACGAAGTGCGCAGGCTGCTCGGAAAGCCGACAACCGTGGCGGAATATCGGTTGAAGCAGGAGCACGTGTGGAGCTGGCACTGGCTCGAGGACGGCGTCAATCGCGACGCCATGTTCAATGCGCACTTCGGGCCGGACGGCACTGTGGTGACGACGTCGCGTTCGGAGGCGGAAGGCGGCGGGCGGCACTGAGCGCAAGCGAGGTTTGAGGCGTTGATGCAATGAGCGATAAACACGACTGCAAGAGACACCTCGCACTGATGGACGAGGCCTGGCGCTTTCGCGAGCGGGCATCGCGGGAAGCGAACGACGAATCGTCCGCGCGATGGGAATGCGCCGGCGGTCATAGCTGGGACGCATCGCTGGATGTTGCACAGAACATCCGTTGCATGAACTGCGCGGGGTATCGGCGTGAACTCGAAACGGACCGGGCGCGCGCGTTGGCCGAAGTGCGCGGGGGGATTTTGCTATCGCAGGGTTATCTGAATGCGACGACGCCGCTTAGCTGGCAATGCGCGTACGGACATGTCTTCAACGCCCGGCTGGATGCGGCGCAGCGTCGATGGTGCGGTGAGTGTGCTCGAACGGTGTTTGCGCGGTATCGCTGATAGAAGCGCTGGCCGCGCGTGCAAAAGAAAAAGCCGGCGAATGCCGGCTTTTGAGCTTCTTTGTCGGGGCGATGGCTTGATTCGCCTTGCTACTCGCCGGGACGTTGGCAAAGACCTGCGCTGAAATCACGCCCATTCTTTACCCACGGCTCGGTCGAGCGCCGCCCTTCGTGTTTTTGGTCTCTCCTTGCGCTACTGCTGATTCCCCGGTGCGCAGGCGTAGTATCGGTTGAAAGCAATGGTATGAATGTACGGTGGCGAACGTGATTTACCAGTCTCGGACGTCGTATGTGCGTCGCGCTCGGCGCAAATACAAAAAAGCCGCTGTCCTTGCGGAACAGCGGCTTTTTCTTGAAGCTGGTGGCGAATCAGGGATTCGAACCCCGGACCTGCGGATTATGATTCCGTCGCTCTAACCGACTGAGCTAATTCGCCGAAAGAAAACGAGATTATGGTGGGGCCGGGAACGCCTGTCAACCCCTTGCACGTAATTTGTTAACAACCCGCGCAAGGGGCGCGAAACACGAGCCTCAATCCTCGTGATACACGTTCGACTTGCGCGTGTCCTTCACGAACAGCATGCCGATCACGAACGTCGCGAGCGCGATCACGATCGGATACCACAGCCCCGAGTAGATATCGCCCTTGGCCGCGACGATCGCGAACGCGGTGGCCGGCAGGAAGCCGCCGAACCAGCCATTGCCGATGTGATACGGCAACGACATCGACGTATAGCGAATGCGCGCCGGGAACATTTCCACCAGCATCGCGGCGATCGGGCCGTAGACCATCGTCACGAAGATCACGAGGATCGTCAGAATCACGATCGCCATCGGCCAGTTGATGAGCGCCGGATCCGCCTTCGCCGGATAGCCCGCGCTCTTCAGCGTGCCCGCGAGCGTCTTGTCGAACGCCGCGCCCTGCGCCTTCGCGTCGGCGGCCTTGCCGTCGTACGTGTTCACCACGGTCTCGCCGACCTTGATCTGCGCAAGCGTGCCCGCCGGCGCGGCGACGTTTTCATAGTTGAGGCCGGCCTTCGACAACGCGCCCTTCGCGATATCGCACGACGTCGTGAATTTCGACGTGCCCACCGGATTGAACTGGAACGAGCACTCGTCCGGATTCGCGATGACGACGATCGGCGACTTCTGCGTCGCGCTTTCGAGCGTCGGATTCGTGTAGTGCGCGAGCGCCTTGAACAGCGGGAAGAACGAGAGCGCGGCGATCAGGCAGCCCGCCATGATGATCGGCTTGCGCCCGATGCGGTCCGACAGCGACCCGAAGAACACGAAGAACGGCGTGCCGATGAGCAGCGCCACCGCGACCATGATGTTCGCGCTGGTGCCGTCGACCTTGAGCGTCTGCGTGAGGAAGAAGAGCGAGTAGAACTGGCCCGTGTACCACACGACCGCCTGGCCCGCCGTCAGACCGAAGAGCGCGAGCAGCACGATCTTCAGGTTCTTCCACTCGCCGAACGCTTCCGTGAGCGGCGCCTTCGACGTCTTGCCCTCGGCCTTGATGCGCTCGAACACCGGCGACTCATGCAGCTTCATGCGAATCCACACGGAAACGGCGAGCAACAGAATCGAGACGAGGAACGGAATGCGCCACGCCCACGCGCCGAATTGTTCTTCGCCGGTGATCGTGCGGACCGCGAGAATCACGATCAGCGAGATGAAGAGGCCGAGCGTCGCGGTGGTCTGAATCCACGCGGTCCATGCGCCGCGCTTGTTCGATGGCGCGTGCTCCGCGACGTACGTCGCCGCGCCGCCATACTCGCCGCCGAGCGCGAGGCCCTGCAGCAGCCGCATCGCGATGAAGATGACCGGCGCCGCGATGCCGATCGTCGCGTAACCGGGCAGGAAGCCGATCAGGAACGTCGACAGGCCCATGATGACGATCGTCACGAGGAACGTGTACTTGCGCCCGACCATGTCGCCGAGCCGCCCGAACACGATCGCGCCGAACGGGCGCACCGCGAAGCCCGCCGCGAAGCCGAGCAGCGTGAAGATGAAGCCGGCCGTCGGATTGACGCCCGAGAAGAACGTCTTGCTGATGTAGATCGCCAGCGACCCGGCGAGATAGAAGTCGTACCACTCGAACACCGTCCCGAGCGACGAAGCGAAGATGACTTTCTTCTCCTCCGCCGTCATCGGCGCGTGTGAAACGCGCCCTTCGATCGTAGCCATGAATCGTCTCCTGTTGATTGCGTGTGATGTTCGATTCCATCCGAAGCGCGCGGCGGCGCCGGTGCAAAGATTATTGGAACGAAAACTTACGGCGTTCTGACGCGGAGAAGCATCGGGTAAAAGCGTGGCTAACGGTGAAATCGAGCGAATGTGCGTGCAATCGCGAAGAACGCGTCTCAATTAGCGCGCATCGTCGCGCTTCTGCCCGGGAAGCGAGTGTCGCGCGGTGAGAGCGCTCAGGGTTTGTCCTTGGCAGGAAAAACCCGCTGTAGGCTGACGCGCACGAGTGTCCCGGCGAGGCGCGGCGATTCCTGATAGACGTGATCCTCGATGGAAAGCGTGCCGCCGTGCATCGCCGCGATCTCCTTGACGATGGCGAGACCCAGTCCGCTGCCGTCGCCCTCGCGCCCGAGAATGCGATAGAACCGCTCGACCACGCGCTCCCGCTCGGCCGGCGGAATGCCGAGGCCGGTGTCTTCGACTTCGAGATGCACGAGATCGAGGTCGTGCTCGTCGGTCCGAACGCGCACGGTGATGCGTCCGCCGGGCGGCGTGTAGCGGATCGCGTTGTCGATCAGATTCGACAGCATCTCCCGCAGCATCACCACGTTGCCTTCCACTTCGACGGGAAACGGCGGCTCTTCAAAGCCGATGTCCATGCGCTTCGCGAGCGCCGCCTGCACCCAGTCGCGCACGGCGAGCCGCGCGAGCGCCGTCAGTTCGACGCACGAAAAAATCTGCCCCGTCGCGCGATTCTCCGCACGCGCCAGCGCGAGCAACTGCGTGACGAGCCGCGCCGCGTGCTCCGAACTCGTCGCGATCTGTTCGAGCGAGCGCTGCACTTCCGTCGATACGTCCTGACGCAGCGCGAACTCCGCCTGCATGCGCAGCCCGGCGAGCGGCGTTTTCATCTGATGCGCGGCATCGGCGATAAAGCGCTTCTGAAACTCCATGTTCTGTTCGAGCCGCGTGAGCAGATCGTTGAACGACGTGACGAGCGGCGCGATTTCCGGCGGCGCGCGGCCCGCTTCGAGCGGCGAGAGATCGTCGGGGCGGCGCGTGCGCATGTTCGACTGCAACGCATGCAGCGGCGCGAGCCCGCGCGAAAGCCCGAACCACACGAGCACGATCGCGAGCGGCAGGATCACGAACTGCGGCAGGATCACGCCCTTGATGATGTCGTTGGCGAGCTGGCTGCGCTTGTCGAGCGTCTCGGCGACCTGCACGAGCACCGGCTGCGTGCTTCCGGGATCGCGTCCCGGCGCGAGTCCCGGCAAATCGACGGTCGTATACGCCACGCGAATGTCGTTGCCGCGCAGCACGTCGTCCCGAAATTCGACGATGCCCGGCTGCGGCCGGTCGTCCTCGTGCGGCAGCGGCATGTCGCGGTCGCCGCCGACGAGTTCGCCGCGCGTGCCGAGCACCTGGAAAAACACGCTGTCGACGTTGTCGGCGCGCAGGAAATCGCGCGTGGCATCGGGCAGCCGCAATTCCGCCACGCCGTTGACCGGCTGGATCTGGCGCGCGAGCACGTAGGCGTCGGCTTCGAGCGCGCGGTCGAACGGCCCGTTCGCGATCGACTTCGCGACGAGATACGTCACCGCGATGCTCATCGGCCAGAGCAGCAGCAGCGGCGCGAGCATCCAGTCGAGAATCTCGCCGAAGAGCGAGCGCGGGTGCGCCTGCGTGTCCGGCTCCAGCTCCTCGGGCGGCGCGAACGGATTCGCGTAGCGGGCGTCGCGCTGGGCGTCGGAGTCGGCGGCCGGGTCGGTTGCGGACGCTGCCGCCGTTGCAGGCGATGGCGGCGCGCCGGAGCGCTCGGTGGAAACGGGCGACGCCATGCGCGGCTTGGCTTTAGTGATGACTGGCGGAAGCCGGATCGCCCGCCGGCGCGGCCGATGCTTTCGCGTCCGGCGCGCTCGCGACCTTCTCGAGCGTATAGCCGAGTCCGCGCACGGTGATGATCCGCGCGCCGCTCGGCTCGATCTTCTTGCGCAGCCGATGCACGTAGACTTCGATCGCGTTGTTGCTGACCTCTTCGCCCCACTCGCACAGATGATTGACGAGCTGCTCCTTCGACACGAGCCGCCCGATGCGCTGCAGCAGCACTTCGAGCACGCCGAGTTCGCGCGCCGACAGGTCGATGACCTGATCCGCGATATGCGCGATGCGCCCGACCTGATCGAACGACAGCGATCCGTGCCGGACGACCGTCGGTCCGCCGCCCGCGCCGCGCCGGGTCAGCGCCCGCACGCGCGCTTCGAGTTCGTTGAGCGCGAAGGGCTTGGCCATATAGTCGTCCGCGCCGAGATCGAGGCCCTTCACGCGCTCGTCGACGCTGTCGGCGGCGGTCAGGATCAGCACGGGCATCTGCGAATTGCGCGCGCGCAGGCGGCGCAGCACTTCGAGCCCGGACATGAGCGGCAGGCCGAGATCGAGGATGAGCAGGTCGAAGGATTGCAGCGAGAGGGCGGTGTCGGCCTCGACGCCATGCTTGACATGGTCAACGGCGTATCCCGATTGGCGGAGTGATCGAACGAGACCGTCCGCGAGTATGCTGTCGTCTTCGGCAATGAGGATTCGCATCGTCGTGTGCCTGATGCGCGGGGCGCATCGCATTGCCGGCACCGCATTTCGCCCGGCGCGGCGGTCTCCAGGGTGTTTTGCGGTTTTTGCACGGTTCGCGCGAAGTGGAAAAATACCACGCCGCAACGATCGGGCTTGCAAAAACTACTGTTTTTTTATACAGTGTCTGCGTTAGTGCGAAAAGCGGAGCGGAGTGCCACTTCGAGCCTGCGCGCACGCGTCTCAGACGCCGTTCATCATAGCAAAGGACGATTCATGGAAGAAAGCAAGAAAGGCCCGGCTGGAATGACTGCGGAGAAGAGCAAGGCGTTGGCCGCCGCGCTTTCGCAGATCGAAAAGCAATTCGGCAAAGGGTCGATCATGCGGCTCGGCGCAGGTGAGGCGGTCGAAGACATTCAGGTGGTCTCCACCGGCTCGCTCGGACTGGACATCGCGCTCGGCGTCGGCGGTTTGCCGCGCGGCCGCGTGGTGGAAATCTACGGTCCGGAATCGTCGGGCAAGACCACGCTCACGCTGCAAGTGATTGCCGAGATGCAGAAACTCGGCGGCACGGCGGCGTTCATCGACGCGGAGCACGCGCTCGACGTCCAATACGCGGGCAAGCTCGGCGTGAACGTGCCGGAACTGCTGATCTCGCAGCCGGACACGGGCGAGCAGGCGCTGGAAATCGCGGACGCGCTGGTGCGCTCCGGTTCCATCGACATGATCGTCATCGACTCGGTCGCGGCGCTCGTGCCGAAGGCGGAAATCGAAGGCGAAATGGGCGACTCGCTGCCCGGCCTGCAAGCGCGTCTCATGTCGCAGGCGCTGCGCAAGCTCACCGGCACGATCAAGCGCACGAACTGCCTCGTGATCTTCATCAACCAGATCCGCATGAAGATCGGCGTGATGTTCGGCAACCCCGAAACCACCACGGGCGGTAACGCGCTGAAGTTCTATTCGTCGGTGCGCCTGGACATTCGCCGTATCGGTTCGATCAAGAAGAACGACGAAGTGATCGGCAACGAAACGCGCGTGAAGGTGGTGAAGAACAAGGTGTCGCCGCCGTTCCGCGAAGCCATCTTCGACATTCTGTACGGCGAAGGCATTTCGCGTCAGGGCGAGATCATCGACCTCGGCGTGCAAGCGAAGCTGGTGGACAAGGCAGGCGCCTGGTACAGCTACAAGGGCGATCGCATCGGTCAGGGCAAGGACAACGCGCGCGAATTCCTGCGCGAGAATCCTGACATTGCGCGCGAGATCGAAAACAAGATCCGCGAATCGCTGGGTGTGGCTGCGCTGGCTGATGCTGTGGCCACGGGCGCAGCCGTGTCGGACGACGAATAAGCGTCCGATAATCACCCGATATCGCCGATGCTCAAGCGCCGGTTCGGATCGAAGGCAGGCAACGCTGATTTCGGGCGGTGCCGCGCGGGCGATTCGGACCGTTCGCGCGAGGACGATGATGCGCGCGAAGTCGGTCAGCCGGAGCAAGGCGCGGAGGCCGTCGACCGCTACGAGCGGAGCAGCGAGCGTCGGGACGCATCGCCCCGGCGCGGCGGGTTTCGCAAAAGCAGTCAATCACGCGCCGACGCGAAGTCATTCGCGCCGGCGCGTCGCGCTTTTAAGGCGGCGGACGAGGGCGGCGCGCTTTCGGACGCGGGGCAAATCGGTGGCGTCGAGCCATCGCCGCTACAGCAGCAGTCGCCGGCCCGCAAAGAGCGTCGCATGCAGGGTGCTCAACCGATCGCGCGTCGGCAAGCGGATCACGCTCCGACGCAAGCCGTCGAACCGGATCGCGCTGCACGGCTCGATCGGGCGCGCACGCTTTTGCAGCAAGCCACCGCGCGAATCGCCAGCCAGCCGCGTTCGGAAACGCCGTCAACGCCCGGCACCGCTCGTATCGACGATTCATTCCACGAAGCCGATCCCTTCGAGCCATTCGAACAATGCGCGCCATCCAGCTCGCCTGAAGCGCAGAGCGATTCCGTCCGCAGCCGTCCGGCTCGGCGTCAACGCAAAGCGCCGAGCAATCGACAACAACCGCAACGCTCCTCGGGCGACGCCTCGTTCGAAGACGCCGATCCTTTCGAGCAGTGCGTTCCACTCGACACGCCGGAAGCTGACCCGGACTCCGTCTACAGCCGCTCGAGCCAGCGCCAGCGCAAAACCACCGACACCAACAATCCGCGACGCCCGCAGCACTCGCTCAAAGGCCGCGCGTTGGGCTACCTTTCGCGCCGCGAATACAGCCGCGCGGAGTTGTCGCGCAAGCTGCGGCCGTACGTCGAAGAAGCCAATTCGCTCGAAACTCTGCTCGACGGTCTCGAACGCGAGGGCTGGCTGTCCAACGAGCGCTTCGTCGAAAGCGTGGTGCATCGGCGGGCGGCGCTCATGGGCGGCAGCCGCATCATCAGCGAACTGAAGCGGCATGCGGTCGGCGACGCGCTCATCGGCGAAACAGCCGGGAAGCTCGCGCAGACGGAAACGGCGCGCGCCCAGGCGGTCTGGCAAAAGAAATACGGCGTGCTGCCCGAGACGGCCGCCGAGCGCGCGAAACAGGCGCGCTTCCTTGCCGCGCGTGGTTTTTCCGGCAGCACCATCGGGAAGATTCTCAAAGGCGGCGACGAAGACTGCGCGGACGAATTCATCGACGACTGAGCCGCTCACCGGCATGCCCCGCGACGCGCGTGAACGCGTCAAATCGGCCAGCGGCGAATCCTCAGTCGCATGCGCGGCCCGAAATACCCGCTATGCTAAAATTCAACGGTTTTCCCGTTCCGGTTTCGCCTCCATGCCTCTTTCTCCGCCCGTTTCCCGACAGTTGCGCCATCGTCGCGCGATTCGCCTGGAAGCGTTCGAACGGGAAGACGGCCTGTGGGACATCGAAGCCTGTCTAACCGATGAGAAGCCCCGCGACCTTCCGCTCGCGGCGGGCGTCCGGCCGAAAGGCCTGCCGATCCATGAACTCTGGCTGCGCATCACCATCGACCGCAAGCTCAACATCGTCGAAGCCGAAGCTTCGTCGGACTGGGCGCCGTATGGCGGTCTCTGCGCCGAATCCAATTCAGCTTATCGCGCGCTCATCGGGCTCAATCTGTTGCGCAATTTCCGCCGCGAAGCCCGCGCCCGCTTGCGCGGCACGGCCGGCTGCACGCATCTCACCGAGTTGTGCGCCGTCTTGCCGACCGCGGCCATGCAGGCATTTTTCGGCGATGTCTGGTCCGACGACATGTCCGACCCCTTCGCACAGGAAAACGCCAATCCGGCCGCGCACCGGAACCAGCCGCCGTTCGAACTCGGCGGCTGTCACGCATTGCGTTTCGACGGCCCGGCCGTGCGCGAGTACTATCCGCGCTGGTTCGGCTACGAGCCGTCCCGCCGCGCCGACGTACACGAGAACGCACACGACAACGCACGCGCCGCGGAACGGGAAACCCCGGACACATAACACGCTCGTCACACCCGTGCGCGAGCGGCCGGCAATCAAACAAGAATCCAAGGCAATTGCGGTTCAGGCAATTCGAAATCGAAGTTCACTCCAACTCTCAGACTGAAGGAATCACGCATGAAGATTCACGAGTACCAGGGTAAGGAAATCCTGCGGAAGTTCGGCGTCGCGGTCCCGCGCGGCAAACCCGTGTTCTCGGTGGAAGATGCGGTCAAGGCCGCAGAAGAGCTGGGCGGCCCGGTTTGGGTCGTCAAGGCGCAGATCCACGCCGGCGGCCGCGGTAAGGGCGGCGGCGTGAAGGTCGCGAAGTCGATCGACCAGGTCCGCGAATACGCGAACCAGATCCTCGGCATGCAGCTCGTCACGCACCAGACCGGCCCGGAAGGCCAGAAGGTCAACCGCCTGCTGATCGAAGAAGGCGCGGACATCAAGAAGGAACTGTACGTCGGCCTCGTGCTGGATCGCGTTTCGCAGAAGATCGTCGTGATGGCGTCGAGCGAAGGCGGCATGGACATCGAAGAAGTCGCGGAAAAGACGCCGGAACTGCTGCACAAGTTCGCCGTCGAGCCGTCGACCGGCCTGCAAGACGCGGACGCCGATGACCTCGCACGCAAGATCGGCATTCCCGACGCATCGATCCCGCAGGCGCGCGCGATCCTTCAAGGCCTGTACAAGGCGTTCTTCGAAACCGACGCATCGCTCGCGGAAATCAACCCGCTGATCGTGACCGGCGACGGCAAGGTGATCGCGCTCGACGCCAAGTTCAACTTCGATTCGAACGCGCTCTTCCGTCATCCGGAAATCGTCGCGTATCGCGATCTGGACGAAGAAGATCCGGCTGAAGTCGAAGCGTCGAAGTTCGACCTCGCTTACATCTCGCTCGACGGCAACATCGGCTGTCTCGTGAACGGCGCAGGCCTCGCGATGGCGACGATGGACACCATCAAGCTGTTCGGCGGCGAGCCGGCCAACTTCCTGGACGTCGGCGGCGGCGCGACGACCGAGAAGGTCACCGAAGCGTTCAAGCTGATGCTGAAGAACCCGAACCTGAAGGCGATTCTCGTCAACATCTTCGGCGGCATCATGCGTTGCGACGTGATCGCGGAAGGCGTGATCGCGGCGTCGAAGGCCGTGGACCTGAAGGTGCCGCTCGTCGTGCGCATGAAGGGCACGAACGAAGACCTCGGCAAGAAGATGCTGGCTGACTCGGGCCTGCCGATCATCTCGGCGGACAGCATGGAAGAAGCCGCGCAGAAGGTCGTCGCGGCAGCCGAAGGCAAGTAAGCGCGTTCGCTTACCGAGCCTAAGAGAGCGTTCCACCAGATACGAATGGCGGCGCAAAGCATCTGCTTGAGCGACGCCAAACGAACAGAGGTCACTACATGTCGATTCTGATCAACAAAGACACGAAGGTCATCACGCAGGGCATCACCGGCAAGACCGGCCAGTTCCACACGCGCGCCTGCCGCGAATACGCGAACGGCCGCGAAGCGTACGTCGCGGGCGTGAACCCGAAGCGCGCCGGCGAAGACTTCGAAGGCATTCCCATCTACGCGTCCGTCAAGGAAGCGAAGGCTGAAACCGGCGCGACCGTTTCGGTGATCTACGTGCCGCCCGCGGGCGCTGCCGCCGCGATCTGGGAAGCCGTCGAAGCCGATCTCGATCTCGCGATCTGCATCACGGAAGGCATTCCGGTTCGCGACATGCTCGAGATCAAGGACCGCATGCGCCGCGAAAACCGCAAGACGCTGCTGCTCGGACCGAACTGCCCTGGCACGATCACGCCGGACGAGCTGAAGATCGGCATCATGCCGGGCCACATTCATCGCAAGGGCCGCATTGGCGTGGTGTCGCGTTCGGGCACGCTGACGTACGAAGCGGTCGGCCAACTGACGGCGCTGGGTCTCGGCCAGTCGTCGGCGGTGGGTATCGGCGGCGACCCGATCAACGGTCTCAAGCACATCGACGTGATGAAGATGTTCAACGACGATCCGGAAACGGACGCCGTCATCATGATCGGCGAGATCGGCGGTCCGGACGAAGCGAACGCCGCTTACTGGATCAAGGACAACATGAAGAAGCCGGTCGTCGGTTTCATCGCGGGCGTGACGGCGCCTCCGGGCAAGCGCATGGGCCACGCAGGCGCGCTGATTTCCGGCGGCGCGGACACGGCTGACGCGAAGCTCGAAATCATGGACGCGTGCGGCATCAAGGTCACGAAGAACCCGTCGGAAATGGGACGTCTTCTGAAGTCGGTGATCTAAGGGAAGTTCGGCAGAAGCCGTCAGGGTTTGGTACTCTTACTGGATCCTTTCGTCACAGCCGGAAAATGAAAGCGGGGGAGCGTCGGCTTCCCCGCTTTTTTTATTCCGGTCACGGTTTTTGCCATGCTCGAGTTCTTTTCCACGCTCCATTGGGGCGCCGTCGTCCAGATCATCGTCATCGACATCTTGCTCGGCGGCGATAACGCCGTCGTGATCGCGCTCGCGTGCCGCGATCTGCCGGTCACGCAAAGAAAGCGCGGCATCGTGCTCGGCACGCTCGGCGCGATCCTCTTGCGCGTCGCGCTGATCGCGTTCGCCGTCGTCCTGCTGGATGTACCGTTTTTGAAGTTCGTCGGCGGACTGCTGCTTTTGTGGATCGGCGTGAAGCTGATGCAGCCGGGCCACGACGCGCACAACATCAGTTCGTCCGACAAGCTGTGGGCGGCGGTGAAGACGATCATCGTCGCCGATGCGGTCATGAGTCTCGATAACGTCATCGCCATTGCGGGCGCGGCCGAGGCCGCCGATCCGCAGCATCGCCTGACGCTCGTGATCTTCGGGCTTGTGGTGAGCATTCCGCTCATCGTGTGGGGCAGCACGCTGGTGCTCAAGCTGCTGGACCGCTTTCCCGTCGTGGTGTTGCTGGGCGCGGGGCTGCTCGGATGGATCGCGGGCGGGCTCATCATCGACGATCCGTTCATCGACCGCTGGCCCGCGCTCAACACGGACGTTGCCGGCTATGCGGCGCGCGTCGGGGGCGCGCTGCTCGTGATCGCCGCCGGCATGTTGATGAAGCGCCACACGCTGTCTCATGGAAAGGGCGCCACGGCCGACACGTGACGCGCAGCGTTAGCCGAATGGCCGACTGCCGCCGCGCCCGCTCCCTGAATACGATCGAAGCGTCCGGTCTGCATACGCAGCCGGCGCTTTTTGTCTTTCTGGGAGCAGCAATGTCGAGCATGGTTACGAACTTCATGGTCCCGCGCGAACGGCGCGGGTGGCAAATGTGGATGAAGCGCGCGCACGCGGCGGCGCACGGCTTCACCCTGATCGAATTGATGATCGTGCTGGCGATCGTCGGCGTGGTCGCGGCGTACGCGATTCCCGCGTATCAGGACTATCTGGCGCGCAGCCGCGTGGGCGAAGGCATGTCGCTCGCGGCATCGGCGCGGCTCGCGGTAGCGGAGAACGCGGCGAGCGGCGGGGATCTGTCGAGCGGGTATGCATCGCCGCCGGGCACGCGCAACGTCGAGTCGATCCACGTCGACAGCGACACCGGCCAGATCACGATCGCCTATTCGACGCGCGTCGCGCCGGCGGGATCGAACACGCTCGTGCTCGTGCCTTCCGCGCCCGATAACGCCGATACGCCGACGGCGCGCATCGCGCTTGCGCGAGGCACGGTACAGGCGGGCACGATCACGTGGGAATGCTTCGCGGGCGGCAAGGCGGCGTCGTCGCTGCCGGCGCCGGGCGCGGGGCCGTCGCCTGTGGACGCGCCGACGCTATCGGCCAAGCTCGCGCCGCCCGAGTGCCGCGCCTGAGCATCGGTTCGCGCTGTCGAGGTGATGAGCGCGGCGGCGGATCATCACGCGCCGCCGCGCGTTGCATCGAAGGCGGAGAAACGGTTGAATTCGTGGCATTTCCGGCCGCGCGGCGCACAGGGGAGGCAAAGTTTTGTATAGTGCGCCGGTTAACGACGTTCCCAGCCCCTCATGCCTTCGCACACCACCCAGTACGCGCGCTATCTCTGTTTTGCCTTTCTGTGTGCCGCGTTGACGATTCCGTTCGGCGTCGTCAACCACACGTATCCGATACCGACCTTCTACGCCGAGTACACCGCGCTCGCGCTTTATCTGGCGCTCGGTGCGACCGTTGCGCTGCTCGTGCCCTTGTCCGAGCCGCGCGTTCCGTTCGCATCGCCGGTCGTCGCGTTGATGCCGCTGCTGTTCGGCCTCGTGCTCGTCGCGCAGACGGTGTTGCTGCCGGTCGCGCAGCCGTCGATGAACTGGCTCGGCGGCGCGTATCTGCTCGCGTCGTTCGTCGCGGTGCATACGGGCTTCGGACTCGCGCGGGCGGGGCTGTCGGAGAAGGCGCTGCGCATCGGCGCGGCGGCGCTGATCGCGGGCGGACTGTTCGCGGTGTTCTGCCAGACGGTGCAGATGTTCCATGCCGAAGTGAAGTTCGCGCCCTTCGTCGTGGCGTACAACGTCGCGACCGAGCGGCGGATGTTCGGCAACATGGCGCAGGCGAATCACCTCGCGACGGTCATCGCATTCGCGCTGGCGGGTGCGCTGTATCTGGTGCAAACGCGTCGCTTGCCGGTCGCCGTGTGGGTCGTGGTGTCGGCGGTGTTGTCGTTCGGGCTGGCGCTCACGGTATCGCGCGGTCCCTGGTTGCAGACGGCGGTGATCGTCGTCGCGGGATGGTGGATGGCGTTCGCGCAAGGACGCCCGAACGCCGCCGACGACCTCGACGCGCCCGCGCGCAACGGCCGGCGCGACATGCGCGCGTGGCTCATTCCTGTCGCGCTCGGCGTGCTGTTCGTCGCGGTGAACGCGGGCGTGCGCTGGGCCAACGTGCGCTTCCAGCTCGACCTGGCGCAATCGGCGGCGGAGCGCATGCAGGACGCCAACCAGATCGCGCCGCGTCTCGCGCTGTGGAAGTACGGCTGGACGATGTTCAAGACGCATCCGATTCTGGGCGTCGGCTGGGGCGAGTTTCCGCGCTATCAGTTCGATCTCGTGCGTGAACTGGGCGGCGTCGAGATTGCGAACAACGCGCACGATATCTTCATCGATCTGCTGGCGAAGACGGGGCTGCTGGGCATGGGCGTGCTGGTCGTGGGCATCGTGCTGTGGCTCATTCGCGTGCTGCGCGCGCCGCATACGCCCGCGCGCATTTTCGGGCTCTCGCTGTTGGGCGTGCTGGTGATGCACGCGCTCGTCGAGTATCCGCAGCAGTACATGTTCTTTCTGATGCCGGCGATGCTCGTCATCGGCCTGCTCGAAACGCGTCCGATGCGGCTCGTCGCGCGGCCGCTGTCGTATGGCGTGTATGTCGTGCTCGTCGCGGGCGGCCTGATCGCGCTCTATCCGACGATGCGCGACTACAACCGCGCCGAAGTGCTGTATTACGGTTCGCGGCCGGCGGAACAGTATCGCGACGATCCGTCGTTCCTGTTCGGCGCGTGGGGCGAATATGGCGCGGCCACGTTGCTGCCGATGAACGCGCAGAACCTCGAGGCGAAGCTGGCGGCGCATCGGCAGGCCATCGCGCTCTTGCCCGGCGAGACGGTGCTGCGGCGCTACGCGGTGCTGCAGGCGCTGGCGGGGCAGCGGAAAGAAGCGCTGGATACCATCGCGCGCCTCAAGATTTTCTCGACGCAGCTCAAGGACTGGCCGGCGCAACTGGAGTCGGTGTATCGCTCGATCGATGAAATCGGCGCGCCGCTGGCTTCGTTCAAGACGGAGTTGATGAAGCTGTATGGGGCGTCCGCTGGCGCGCAGCCGCAGTCCGGCGACGACGATAGCGACAGCGACGGCGACGAATGATGCGTGCGGGGGCGCTGCGTTAGGCGCTCGCCACCCAATCCCCCGACTTCCCGCCATGCTTTTCCATCACGCGCACGTTGGTGATGGTCATCCCGCGATCGACGGCCTTGCACATGTCGTAGATCGTCAGCAGCCCGACCTGCACGGCGGTCAGCGCTTCCATCTCCACGCCCGTGCGCCCGACCGTTTCCACGCGCACTTCGCAATGCACGCCGGGCAGGGTGTCGTCGATGGAAAAATCCACCGCCACGCGCGTCAGCGCAAGCGGATGGCACAGCGGAATGAGATCGGCGGTGCGCTTCGCACCCTGGATCGCGGCGATGCGCGCCACGCCGAGCACGTCGCCTTTCTTGGCGCGGCCTTCGCGGATCAGCGCGAGTGTGCCTTCGAGCATCGCGATCGAGCCGCGCGCCACCGCAATGCGCCGCGTCTCGCCCTTGTCGCCGACGTCGACCATGTGCGCCTCGCCGGCGGCATCGAAATGTGTGAGTCCGGACATCGCGTCCTCCTTTGAGCGGGCGCCTATCATACCAGCGTGATCCGGCGCGGTTTTCCACGAATCCGACGCGGCGCACCGCATCGCCGGGCACCGAACACTTGATACGATAAGCGCGTTTTCCTCACCGAGCCGGCGGGTCGCGTCCAGCCGGCTGTGCGACATGCATCTGAATCGTCCGAGCCGCGCGCTCGTCCTCGCGTTGTGTCTGAGTCAGGCCGTGCCGTCCGTCGCGCTCGCGCAGACGGGCGCGAGCGCTGCCGCGACGACGCCAGCCCCGACGCCGACGACGACACCGCAAGCCGACGCCAGCGCAGGCAGCGTCGCGGACGGCGTGTTCGGTGTCTATGGCGGCGCGGAAAGCCGCTTCGCCAATCGGCCGGGCGCGATGGCCAACCTGCGCGCGCCGCTTTCATCGGTGCAACTTCCGGACCTCGGCGACGGCTCCGGCGGCACGCTCTCGCCGCAGGCCGAGCGCAAGGTCGGCGCGCGAATGATGCGCGAAGTCCGCGCCGATCCCGACTATCTCGACGACTGGCTCATGCGCGACTACCTCGATTCCGTCGCGTCGAGATTGTCGGCCGCCGCCGCCACGCAATATCTCGGCGGCTATCGCCCGGACTTCGAGCTGTTCGCCGTCCGCGATCCGCAGATCAACGCGTTTTCGATGCCCGGCGGGTTCATCGGCGTGAACACGGGGCTGATTTCCGCGACGCAGACGGAGTCCGAATTGGCGTCGGTCGTCGGGCACGAGATGGGACACGTGTTGCAGCGGCACATCGCGCGGATGCTCGGCACGCAGGAAAAGAGCAGCTACGCGGCGCTCGCGGCGATGCTCGCCGGTCTGCTCGCCGGCGTGATGACGCGAAGCGGCGATCTCGGCATGGGCATCGCGATGGGCGGGCAGGCGTTCGCCGTCGACAATCAATTGCGCTTTTCGCGGGCGGCGGAACACGAGGCGGACCGCGTCGGCTTTCAGATGCTGGCCGCCGCCGGCTACGATCCGTACGCGATGACGGCGTTCTTTGCGCGGCTCGATCGCGCGTCGATGGCCGATAACGGCGTGCCGGCCTACGTGCGCACGCATCCGCTGACGACCGAGCGCATCGCCGACATGGAGGATCGCGCTCGGCGCGTGCCGTACCGGCAGCCGAGGCAGTCGGCGGAATATGCGTTCGTGCGCGCCCGCGCTCGCGTGCTGCAGGTGAATTACGCGAGCGATTATCGCGAAGTGGCGAGCCGCCTGAAATCCGAAATCGACGATCAGACGGCGGTCAATCCGGCGGCGAACTGGTATGGCATTGCGCTCGCGCGATCGCTGATGGGCGATTACGACGCCGCCAACGATGCGCTCGCGAAGGCGCGGCGGGTTTTCGAAGGCGAGCAGGCGAGCGAAGCCACGGCGGCGATGGAGGCGCGGCGGGAGGCGGAGGCGGGGGTGGCGGCGAAAAGCGCGGGCGCGAGTGCCGATGCGGGCGTCGGCGCGGACGTCGCGGGTTCGGGTCGGCCTGGCGCGAGAAGCGACGGCCTCGCGATACCGTCGTCGAACGGCGCGACGCTTTCCAGGAACACGACGCCAGCCGACGCTCAAAACGCCGATCGCTCCGACCGGCTACCCGGCGCGAAAAACGCCAGCCTCGCGATGTCATCGTCGAACGGCGATGGCCTGTATCGGCTGCCCGCCAAGAGCAACGCCGGTCTCGCGATGGCATCCGCCAACGCCGCACGATCCGCCGCAGACATCATCGAGCGCCCAGCGCTACCGACCAATTCCCTCTTCAGCAGCAGTGCCCACGACGCACTGAACGCGGCCAACGCCACGCCGACGCCCAGATCGGCAAGCACCGAAATCACCCTTCCGCCGATCCGCGTCAACGCTCGCCCGACGCAGCCCGCGCCGACAGCCGCCGCCCGCAGCACCCCGAGCCTCGACGTCCTCGCCGCCGACATTGCGCGCCGCGCGGGCCGCTACGACGACGCCATCCGCCTCGCCGACATCGCGCAAACGCGCTGGCCGGACTCGCACGCGGCCATCGACATGCATCTTCAGGCACTGATCGGCGCACATCGCTACGCCGACGCGCAGACGCTCGCGCGCCGCGAAACGCGCGCCGAGCCCGCGCGCCCCGACTGGTGGCTCTATCTCGCGCAGGCGAGCGCGGGTCTGAACGATCCGTTGCGTCAGCATCAGGCGATGGCCGAGAAATTCGCGCTCGACGGCGCGTGGCCGTCCGCGATCCGCCAGTTGAAGGAAGCGCGCGATGTGAAGAGCGCGAGCTTCTACGATCTATCGACCATTTCGGCGCGTCTGCGCGATTTCGAGACGCGCTACAAGGAAGAGCGCGATCAGGACCGGAAGGGCTGACGCATCAGCGCTTCGCCGCCGCCCGCGCGACCGGGCTCGCGACGAACCCGAAGCGTTGCTCGATGTCCGCGCGCGCGATTGGCTGCACCGGCAAATCGACGGCATCGCGCCAGTGAAAAACGCCGGCGTGCGCGGGAGGATCGAAGCTCGCGTGATCCGAGAATAAACCGATGTCGTGATCATGCAGCGCGGCGATGCGCGCAGGCGCTGCATCGTCGGAAAAGAGCAGGCCGCCTTCGTCGTCGAGCCACGCGTGCGCCGGCTCGAACGCCGCGCCGGTCTGGTCCGTCAGGCGCAGCGCGCCGTCCGCAAGCGAAAGCCGCACGATCCACGGCGTATAAGCCAGTTCCACATACACGCGCTGCGGCCCGTTCTGAAAGAACCACTGGCCGTCGGCGTCGCGCTCGTAATTGCGGTTGATGAAGCCGATCAGCGCGTCATGCCGGATCGCGTCGCCGAGCGCGCCGGCCGCTTGCGCCGCTTCGTCGCGCATGCGCCACTGGCCGCGCCGGTCGAGCAGCAGCCAGCCCGTGCAGTGCGGAACGTTGGGCCATTTGGCGAGCGCCTGCTTGACGATTTCATCCATGATTCATCCGCGAGGAAGGAAATGCTCCAGATAGCCGGCGACGCGCTGCGACAGCCAGTCGATGCGCCCCGGAAACGGCCCCGTCATGAAGCCGACGTGTCCGCCGTGGTTCGGCTGATCGAGCGTCACGCGCGCCGACACGTCCGCCTGCGACGGCAGCGCGGACTCGGGCAGGAACGGATCGTTGCGCGCGTTCAGGACGAGCGCCGGCACTTCGATGCGCGTGAGATGCGCGCGCGTCGTCGCAGCCGACCAGTAGTGGTTCGTATCGCGAAAACCGTGCAGCGGCGCGGTGACGACGTTGTCGAATTCGTACAGCGTGCGCGCGGCGAGCACGGCGTGGCGATCGTACAGGCCGGGATACTGGACGAGCTTCGCGAGCGCCTTCTTCTTCAGCGACTTGAGGAAGCTGCGCGTGTAGACCATGCCGAAGCCCTGCGAGATCGCGTGGCCGCCCGCGTGGACGTCGAGCGGCGCGGAGATCGCGGCGGCCGCGTGGATGATCGATGCATCCGTGCCGCGCTCGCACAGCCAGCGCAAGAGCACGTTGCCGCCGAGCGAGACGCCCGCCGCGACGATCGGTCCGGCGTGCTGCTCGCGCAGACGGCGCAGGATCCAGTCGACTTCCGCGCTGTCCGCGAGGTGATAGAAGCGCGGCAACAGATTCAGCGGCCCGCTGCAGCTTCGAAAGTGCGGCACGACGCCGTGCCAGCCGCGCGCTTCGGCGGCGGCCATCATCGCGCGGGCATAGTGCGAGTCGGAACTGCCTTCGAGGCCGTGAAAGAGAACGAGGAGCGGGGCGGTCGGGGCGACATCGGTTGATGCGTGCGCGAGCCAGTCGAGTTCGATGAAATCGCCGTCCGGCGTGTCCCATCGCTCGCGGCGATAGCGCACCGCAGGCTTGCGCCCGAAAAGCGCGGGAACGATGGTCTGCGCGTGAGCCGTCGGCAGCCAGCGCGGCGCGCTGTAGAGCCAGCGGGAAACCGAAGCGTCGAGCGCGTGTTCGAGCGCATGCGCCACGGCCGGCGTTTCATCCACGAACGACGAATCGTGTTGCAACAACGGATCGCGCTTCATGGTCCTCTCCCGCAAACGCCTTCCTCCATGCTTCTGCTTTCAGTGCAGCGGTCCCTGCCCGTGACGCAGCTTCGCCGCGAACTGGCCGGCGGCTTCCGCAGGCATTTCGCTCGCGTGAATATGCGCGATGCGCCATTCGCCGCGCTCGTGGACCATCACGTAAGTCGTGAAAATCATGCGCGGCGCGACCGTGCCCGCCGGCTGATGCGCTTCCGCGATGGCATACACCACGGTGCCGAGGCTGTCGTACACGCGGATATCGAGCGGCTCGATGGTGATCGCCTCCGCTTCGAACTGCCTGGCGAGTCCCGTGCGGATGTCCTCCAGTCCATGCAGATGCGTGCCGTTCGCGCAGATGCAGGTGGCGAATTCCTCGTCGATCCAAAGCGACATCACGGCATCGATGCTGTTGTCCGCGACGGCCTGATAGTAGGCGTTGAGCGTGTCGGCGGCGGCTTCGAATAGGCGGGCGAAACGTGGCATGGCGCGTGGGTCTCTGGCATTCGTTGCGGCACGCCGGGTGACGGTGACGTGCCGCATCGGTCATGGTTCAAGGCATGTCCCCGATCAGACACGATTCGGGAGACATTCGCGTGTCCGCGCCCGCAAGAAGACGGTCGTTCCAGCGGCGTGACGCTTCAACGATGCGCGAGCAGCATGCCGCGCAAATCGGCAAAGACCTGTTCGGCGGAAAGCTCGCGAAGGCAATTCAGATGGCCGAGCGGACACTCGCGGGCAAAGCACGGACTGCAATCAAGATGAAGCCATTGTACCTTTGCGAGGTCGGACAAGGGCGGCGTATGGCGCGGATCGGTCGAGCCGTAGACCGCGACGAGCGGGCGTTTCAGCGCCGCCGCGACGTGCATCAGCCCCGAGTCGTTGGTCACGACGGCGCTCGCCCGCGCGATCAGCGCGCACGCTTCCCCGAGCGATGTCTGCCCGCACAGATTGCGCACGTTCGGCGCGCGCTCCGCGATGGCTTGCGCGGCGGCCGAATCCTTGTTCGATCCGAGCGCGACGATGCGCGCATAAGGAAACGACTGCGCGACGAACTGCGCAAGCGACGCGAAGTGCTCCGGCGGCCAGCGCTTGGCGGGACCGTACTCCGCGCCGGGACAGAACACGACGAGCGGCGCGCGCGTATCGAGATTGAAGCGCGCCGAGACGCGCGCGGCTTCGTTCGGATCGGATTCGAGGCGCGGCACGGGCAGAAGCGGCGCGTCGGTTGTCTGGGCGTCGTGGGCTTGCGCGAATTTGTCGATGAACGGCAGCTTCGCGCCCGGCGCGTAGGCGAGGGCGGCGTAGTGCGCGGTCATCGGCGGACGCTCCGTCTTCGGCGGATTCGCATGGCGCACGTTCAAGAGACCGTAGCGGCTCTCGCCCTTGTAGCCGATGCGCAGCCGGATGCCCGCCATCCACGGCAGCAGCGCGGATTTCATCGAGTTCGGCAGCACGTAGGCGGCGTCGTAGCCGACATCGCGCAAGTCGCTCGCGAGCTGCCAGCGGCGCAGCAACTGCAGCTTGCCGTGGGCGAGGTCGGTGGCGTAGACGTCGTGGATTTCCGGCATGCGTTCGAGCACGGGCGCGACCCACGAGGGCGCGACGGCATCGATCGCGATGCGCGGATGCAGCTTCTTCAGAAGCGTAAAGAGCGGCTGCGCCATCAATGCGTCACCGATCCAGTTCGGTGCTATAACCAGCGCACGGCGCATCGTTCGTTATCCGATCTCAAAATAGTCGCGGCTCCCCGCAATCGAGCGGCGAGGCGCAGGTGTCTTGTTGGTATGTGGGGCGGCCGCATCTTCCGGCCGTGCCATGTCATGCCGATGCCATGCAGCCGAGCCGAACGAAAACCCGCGCGCTTCGGTCAGCGAAGACGCTCGGTCATTCGGTCCGGCTCGGGTCAACGGGCGTTCAATGGCCCTTGATGACTTCGCCGTCCTTCAGCTTGTAGCGCGTGCCGCAGTACGGGCAGCGCGCTTCGCCGTGCGACACGTCCAGAAACACGCGCGGATGCGTGCTCCAGCGTTGCATCTTCGGGTTCGGGCAGAACGCGGGGATGTCCTTTGCCGACAATTCAACCAGCGGCATTTCCTTCAGGTCGCTCATTGCACTCTCTTTTCAATGTCGTTCATTGCATGCGGCAAGCGGGCGGCGCGGGCCGCCGCGGCATCACACTTTCGCGAGCCAGCTCGCGTACTTCTCGTTCTTGCCGCCGACCACGTCGAAGAATGCGCTTTGCAGCTTCTCCGTGATGGGGCCGCGCTTGCCCGCGCCGATGGTGCGGTTGTCGAGTTCGCGGATGGGCGTCACTTCGGCGGCGGTGCCGGTGAAGAACGCTTCGTCGCAGGTATAGACCTCGTCGCGCGTGATGCGTTTCTCGATCACGGGGATGCCGAAGTCGCGCGCCAGCGTGAGCACCGTGTCGCGCGTGATGCCGTCGAGGCACGACGACAGGTCCGGCGTGTACAGCTTGCCGTTGTTCACGAGGAAGAAGTTCTCGCCGGAGCCTTCGGACACGTAGCCGTCGACGTCGAGCAGCAGGGCTTCGTCGTAGCCGTCGGTCACGGCTTCCTGATTCGCGAGGATGGAGTTCACGTACCAGCCCGACGCCTTCGCGCGGACCATCGACACGTTCACGTGATGGCGCGTGAACGACGACGTCTTCACGCGGATGCCCTTCGCGAGGCCGTCTTCGCCGAGATACGCGCCCCACGGCCACGCGGCGATGGCCACGTGGATGGTGTTGCCCTTCGCGGACACGCCGAGCTTTTCGGAGCCGACCCAGATGATCGGTCGGATGTAGCAGGATTCCAGCTTGTTCTCGCGCACGACTTCGAGTTGCGCGGCTTCGAGCGTGGCGTGGTCGAACGGAACGTCCATCTGGAAGATCTTGGCCGAGTTGAGCAGACGCTTGGTGTGCTCCTGCAGGCGGAAGATGGCCGTGCCGCTCGCGGTCTTGTATGCGCGCACGCCCTCGAATACGCCCATGCCGTAATGCAGCGTGTGCGTCAGGACGTGGATGTTGGCGTCTCGCCAGTCGATCAGCTTGCCATCCATCCAGATCTTGCCGTCGCGGTCGGCCATTGACATACGCTTCTCCTAGCTTTCTCGTTCAGTGATTTCGATGAATCCGTGCCCGCCGATAACGGAAAGCGCGGCAAAAGCGCAATCGCGGGGAAGGCGGTGAAAGACCGCCATTTTAGCTTCTTTTCACAATTGAACCGAGCTAAAAGCGCTTTTCGCGACGCTATAATTTGCCTTTCACCGCGATTCTGAATGACGCGTCCGGTTTCTCCGGTCCGCGCGCCATCCAGGCAGGACGGGCGGTGATCCGCCGTATTTCGCTTCATCACGCTTCTCTCGTGCTTTTGCTTCGGCCGCATCGGGCGGCTTCGCGCGAAGGCATCGGCATCGCATTACATTGGCCTCGCATCCGTCCATGCTCCACCGGCTGTCCGACACGAATCGCCGCGCATTTCTCGAAGGCGTCCGCACCTTCTCTCCCGCCATTCTCGCGACGTTCTCCTGGGGTCTCGTCACCGGCATCGCCATGAGCAAGTCCGTGCTCACCCTGCCGCAGGCGTTCGGCATGTCGTTCGCGGTCTACGCGGGGTCGTCGCAACTCGCGGTGCTGCCGCTTTTCGCCGCGAAACTGCCGCTCTGGACCGTGCTCCTGACGGCCGCGATGGTCAATCTGCGTTTCGTGGTGTTTAGCGCCGGACTCGCGCCGCATTTCGCCTATTTGCCGATGTGGCGGCGCATGCTCATTGGCTACTTCAACGGCGACATCATTTATCTGATGTTTTCGAGGCGGAATTTCGCGCCCGGCGAACGCGACGGCAAGGAAGCGTTCTTCTGGGGACTCGCGCTCGTTTGCTGGTTCTGGTGGCAGGTGTCGTCGGTGGCGGGGATTCTGCTCGCGAGCCTGATTCCGGCGAACTGGGGACTCGAACTCGCGGGCACGCTCGCGCTGATCCCGATCATCGTCTCGGCCATCGCGACGCGCTCGACGCTTGCCGCCGTCGCCGTCGCGAGCGTGGTGGCGCTGCTTACCTTCGATCTGCCGTATCGCCTCGGCCTGCCGCTCGCGGTGCTGGCGGCGCTGCTGGCCGGCACGCTGGCGGACGTGATCGCGGATCGCGCGCGGCCCGTGGCGTCGCCGTCGCCGTTGCCGTCGAAACCGGCATCGACGGACGCTGCCGCCGAATCCGACACCATCAAGCCCGCCCGATGACCACACTCCAGATCTGGCTCGCCATTCTCGGCATGGGCATCGTGACGGCGGTGACGCGCGCTTTCTTCCTGATCGGCGGCGAGCGCGCGGTGCTGCCGCCGCGCATCCAGCGCGTGCTGCGCTACGCGCCGGCGGCGGCGCTCGCGGCTGTGGTCGTGCCGGACGTGCTGGAAACGTCCGCGGGCTTTTCGGTCGCGCTGTCGAATCACGCGATGTGGGCGTCGCTCGCCGGGCTCGCGTATTTCCTGTGGCGGCGCGGCATGATGGGCACGATCGCCGTCGGCATGATCGCGTTCACGCTGCTCAGGCTCGTCGCGTGAGAAATCGGCGGATGCGCCAAATACGCATCATCAAGCATTCGACGCTAAAAGCGGGCGGGGCTATCGGTTAAAATGACGGTCTTTCCTGTCGCAGAGCGAGGTCGAAAGTGAGTCCGGCAGTCACCGCGCATCGGTTCCGCAGCTCGCCGCCTCCGGCAAGACCGCCGGTCCCGTGCGCTCATGCGATCCGCGCTCACGCGCCTTTTCGCCGCCTGCCATCCCGCTTCCCCCTCCAGCATGTCCGCCGTGCGCCCGTTCCTCGCGCGCGGCCTTCGCCCCCAGATTGATGCACGCGCGGGGCTCGGATTCAGATTCTGTCGTCCGGTCCCCGCCGACAATCCAACGAAGCAGCCGGCCATAGCCGCTTCTTCGCCCGAACCGCTTTTCTGACTAACGTTGACTCCCATGACGAAAGTACTGCGTTTCACCGATCTGATATCCGAAGGCAAAGTCTCTGGCAAGCGCGTGTTCATCCGCGCGGACCTCAACGTGCCGCAGGACGACGCCGGCAACATCACCGAAGACACGCGCGTGCGCGCCTCCGTCCCGGCGATCAAGGCCGCGCTCGACGCCGGCGCCGCCGTGATGGTCACGTCCCACCTGGGCCGCCCGACCGAAGGCCAGTTCAAGCCGGAAGACTCGCTCGCGCCCGTCGCGAAGCGCCTGTCGGAACTGCTGGGCCGCGACGTGCCGCTCGTCGCCGACTGGGTCGATGGCGTTCAGGTCCAGCCGGGCAACGTCGTGCTGCTGGAAAACTGCCGCTGCAACAAGGGCGAGAAGAAGAACGACGACGCGCTCGCGCAGAAAATGGCGAAGCTCTGCGACATCTACGTGAACGACGCGTTCGGCACCGCGCATCGCGCCGAAGCCACGACGCACGGCATCGCGAAGTACGCGCCCGTCGCGTGCGCGGGCCCGCTGCTCGCCGCCGAACTCGACGCGCTCGGCAAGGCGCTCGGCAACCCGAAGCGCCCGCTCGTGGCCATCGTCGCCGGATCGAAGGTGTCGACCAAGCTGACCATTCTGAAGTCGCTCGCGGAGAAGGTGGATCAGCTGATCGTCGGCGGCGGCATCGCGAACACGTTCATGCTCGCGTCCGGCTTGAAGATCGGCAAGTCGCTCGCGGAAGCGGATCTCGTCGGCGAGGCGAAGGAAATCATCGAGGCGGCGCGCGCACGCGGCGCATCGGTGCCGATTCCGAGCGATGTCGTGACCGCGAAGGAATTCGCCGCGACCGCGAAGGCGGAAACGAAGCCCGTCGCCGATGTCGCCGACGACGACATGATCCTCGACATCGGCCCGGACACCGCGAAGGCGCTCGCCGCGCAACTCGCGACGGCCGGCACCATCGTGTGGAACGGCCCGGTCGGCGTGTTCGAATTCGACCAGTTCGGCAACGGCACGAAGACGCTCGCGCAGGCCATCGCCAATTCGTCGGCGTTTTCGATCGCAGGCGGCGGCGACACGCTCGCGGCCATCGCGAAATACAACATCCACGACAAGGTCAGCTACATCTCGACCGGCGGCGGCGCGTTCCTCGAATTCCTGGAAGGCAAGACGCTGCCCGCGGTGGAAGTGCTCGAATCCCGCGCCGGGGCTTGAGGCGTTGGCCGCCCGAAACCAACCGGCGAAAGCAGGAAAGCAGGGCGCGCAAGCAGCCGGCGGCGCGCAAACCGATGTGAACGACGAACGCGGCGAACTCGACGCCGCCGCCGAAGCGGTCCTCGTGATCGCCGAGGCGGCGCGGCCGGACGAGCCGGCGCCGTCGGAAAAAGAAGCGAAAGCGGAAGAAGCGGAGGACGAAGCGGCGTTGCCGCCGACGCCTCCGGTCATCATCGGCGGCGTGGCCGCCCTTGCCACACAAGAAATCGATAAAGCGACGCCGGCACGAACCGGCGCGCGCGCGCAACCGGTCAGCAATACATCGCCGTTGGCGCAACGTGCTCGCAGCGCTGTTACGGGCGGTCCCACTGAGACGAGGAATTCCATGCATCGCGCCACCAAGATTGTCGCCACCATCGGCCCGGCTTCGAGCAATCCCGACATCCTGCTTCAAATGATGCAGGCCGGGCTCGACGTCGTTCGCTTCAACTTCTCGCACGGCACCGCCGACGACCATCGCCAGCGCGCCGAATGGGTGCGCGAGGCGGCGCGCCACGTGGGCCGCGAGGTCGCGATCATGGCGGACCTGCAAGGCCCGAAAATCCGCGTCGGCAAGTTCGAGAACAACAAGACGATGCTCGTCGCGGGCAACACGTTCGTCCTCGACGCGAATTGCGAACTCGGGAACAACGACCGCGTCGGCCTCGACTACAAGGATCTGCCGCGCGATCTGCGCGCAGGCGACACGCTGCTGCTGAACGACGGCCTGATCGTGCTCGACGTGACGCGCGTGATCGGCGAGGAAATTCACACGGTCGTGAAGGTCGGCGGCGAGCTGTCGAACAACAAGGGCATCAACCGGCAGGGCGGCGGGCTTACGGCTCCCGCGCTGACCGAGAAGGACATGGAGGACATCAAGACGGCGATGTCGCTCGGCGCGGACTTCGTCGCGGTGTCGTTCCCGAAGAACGCGACGGACATGGAAATGGCGCGCCAACTCGCGAACATCGCGGGCGCGCCGTACGGCATCAAGCCGAAGATGATCGCGAAGATCGAGCGCGCCGAAGCCATTCCCGCGCTGCAAGGCATTCTCGACGCGTCCGACGGCATCATGGTCGCGCGCGGCGATCTGGCGGTGGAAGTGGGCAACGCGGCGGTGCCGGCGCTGCAAAAGCGCATGATCCGCATGGCGCGCGAGTCGAACAAGCTCGTGATCACCGCCACGCAGATGATGGAATCGATGATCCACGCGCCCGTGCCGACGCGCGCGGAAGTGTCGGACGTGGCGAACGCCGTGCTCGACGGCACCGACGCCGTCATGCTCTCCGCCGAAACGGCCGCGGGCAAGTATCCGGTCACGACCATCGAGACGATGGCGGCTATATGCGTCGAAGCGGAGAAGTCCGAAGAGTCGCAACTGGACCGCGATTTCCTGGACCGCACGTTCACGCGCATCGACCAGTCCATCGCGATGGGCGCGCTCTTCACGGCGTTCCATCTCGGCGCGAAGGCCGTGGTCGCGTTGACGGAATCCGGCTCCACCGCGCTGTGGATGTCGCGCCACTGGTCGCACGTGCCGATCTTCGCGCTGACGCCGCGCGTCGGCAGCGAACGCACGATGTCGCTGTATCGCAACGTCACGCCGCTGCATCTCGACACCAACATGGACCGCGACACCGCGCTCAATCAGGCGCTCGAAGTGGTCGTCTCGAAAGGCTACGCGGCGCGCGGCGACATGGTCGTGCTCACCGTCGGCGAGCCGATGGGCCAGGCGGGCGGCACCAACACGCTGAAGATCGTGCGCGTCGGCGATCATTTCTAAGCGTTTTTGAGAACGCTGCGCGGTCAAACGCCGCGCGATTTGTCGCACGTCCGGAACGGGCGCGGTCCCAGCCGCCGCGCTCGCTCCATCAAGCGCGCAAGACGACGAAGCCGAAAACCGCCCGAGAGCGAGTTCGCGCGCTGAAGAATTCGTTTCACTTATGGAGTTTCACCACAATGCCTCTCGTATCAATGCGTCAATTGCTGGATCACGCAGCCGAACACGGCTACGGCCTCCCGGCATTCAACGTGAACAATCTCGAACAGGTGCAGGCGATCATGGCGGCGGCGCACGAAGTCAACGCGCCCGTCATCATGCAGGCGTCGGCGGGCGCGCGTAAGTACGCGGGCGAAGCGTTCCTGCGTCATCTGATCGAAGCGGCGGTCGAGTCGTATCCGCATATTCCGGTCGTGATGCATCAGGATCACGGCCAGTCGCCGGCCGTGTGCATGGCCGCGATCCGCTCGGGCTTCACCAGCGTGATGATGGACGGCTCGCTCGAAGCCGACGGCAAGACCGTCGCGTCGTACGAGTACAACGTCGCGGTGTCGAAGCAGGTCGTCGAGTTTTCGCATTCGATCGGCGTCACCGTCGAAGCGGAGCTGGGCGTGCTCGGCTCGCTGGAAACGATGAAGGGCGACAAGGAAGACGGCCACGGCGCCGATGGCACGATGACGCGCGAGCAATTGCTCACCGACGTCGAACAGGCCGCCGACTTCGTGAAGCAAACGCAGTGCGATGCGCTCGCGATCGCCATCGGCACGTCGCACGGTGCGTACAAGTTCTCGAAGAAGCCGACGGGCGATATCCTCGCGATCGATCGCATCAAGGAAATCCATCAGCGCATTCCGAACACGCACCTCGTGATGCACGGTTCGTCGTCGGTGCCGCAGGAGTTGCTCGCGGAAATCCGCGAATTCGGCGGCGACATGAAGGAAACCTACGGCGTGCCCGTCGAAGAGATTCAGGAAGGCATCAAGCACGGCGTGCGCAAGGTGAACATCGACACCGACTTGCGGCTCGCGATCACCGGCGCGATCCGCCGTTATATGTTCCAGAATCCGTCGAAATTCGATCCGCGCGATTACCTGAAGCCCGCGCGCGACGCCGCGAAGGAAATCTGCCGCCAGCGCTACATGCAGTTCGGCTGCGAGGGCATGGCCGGCAAGATCAAGCCGATTCCGCTCGACAAGATCGCCGAGAAATACAAGTCCGGTGAGCTTGCGCAGATCGTGAAATAACGCTGCCGCAAATCAAGCTCGATTTGTAAAGTAAAATCAACGGGTTCCGGGTTCGGAGCCCGTTCGCTTTTTCCCTCTCCGCGCTCGCAGGCCAGGCGCGGCGTTCACCATTTCAGCCCTTTCGGTACATGACGATGTCCACGCTCTACGAATCCACGATCAAATCGCTGCCGCTGCTGGGCCGTGGCAAGGTCCGCGACAACTACGCCGTCGGTCAGGACAAGCTCCTCATCGTGACCACCGACCGCCTTTCCGCATTCGATGTCGTCATGGGCGAGCCGATTCCGAACAAGGGCCGCGTGCTGAACCAGATGGCCGACTTCTGGTTCGACAAGCTCGGCCATATCGTGCCGAACCACAACACGGGCATCGATCCTTCGACCGTCGTCGCGCCGGACGAAATCGAGCAGGTGAAGGGCCGCGCGGTCGTCGTGAAGCGCCTGGAGCCGATTCTCGTCGAAGCCGTGGTGCGCGGTTATCTCGCGGGCAGCGGCTGGAAGGACTATCAGGCGACGGGCGCGGTCTGCGGCGTGGAACTGCCGCCGGGCCTGCAAAACGCGCAGAAGCTGCCCGAGCCGATCTTCACGCCGGCGGCGAAGGCCGAAATGGGCCATCACGACGAAAACATCACCTACGATGACATGGAGCGCCGCATCGGCACGGAGCTGTCGGCCACGATCCGCCGCATCTCCATCCAGTTGTACAAGGAAGCCGCCGAGTACGCGGCGACGCGCGGCATCATCATCGCGGATACGAAGTTCGAATTCGGCCTCGACAACAAGGGCGAGCTGTATTTGATGGACGAAGTGCTCACCGCCGATTCGTCGCGCTTTTGGCCCGCCGACGGCTATCAGGTCGGCACGAATCCGCCGTCGTTCGACAAGCAGTTCGTGCGCGACTGGCTCGAAACGCAGCCGTGGAAGAAGGAGCCGCCCGCGCCGAAGCTGCCGGACGACGTGATCGCGAAGACATCGGAAAAGTATCAGGAAGCGCTGCAACGCCTGACGGGGCAGACGCTCGCGTAAGTTGGCATCGCGCGTTTTCGTCCGTTGGGCGACACGCGCGCGTTCGATAGAAAGCACAAGGAAAGCAGCGAAATGAGCGAAGTACAGACCGGAGCGCACGCGCACGACGCGCCGCTCGTCGGCGTGCTGATGGGTTCCAGTTCCGACTGGGACGTGATGAAGAACGCGGTCGCGATCCTGCAGGAATTCGGCGTGCCGTACGAGGCGAAGGTCGTGTCCGCGCACCGCATGCCCGACGAGATGTTCGACTACGCCGAGCGCGCGCGCGAACGCGGCGTGCGGGCGATCATCGCGGGCGCGGGCGGCGCGGCGCATCTGCCGGGCATGCTGGCGGCCAAGACCACGGTGCCGGTGCTGGGCGTGCCGGTGGCGAGCAAGTATCTGAAGGGCGTCGATTCGCTGCATTCGATCGTGCAGATGCCGAAGGGCGTGCCCGTCGCGACATTCGCGATCGGCGAGGCGGGCGCGGCGAACGCGGCGCTGTTCGCGGTATCCATTTTGAGCGTCACCGATGCGCGTTTCGCCGACGCGCTCGCCGCCTTCCGCGTGAAGCAGAACCAGGCGGCGCGCGACATGGCGCTGCCGCCGCTTTGATCCGGCTTTCTCCGACACACGCACGCATCGATGAATCCACAATCTTCCCCAATCTCTCCCATCCTGCCGGGCGCGTGGCTCGGCATGGTCGGCGGCGGCCAGCTCGGCCGCATGTTCTGCTTCGCCGCGCAGTCGATGGGCTATCGCGTCGCCGTCCTCGATCCCGATGACACGAGCCCGGCGGGCGCCGTCGCGGATCGCCATATCCGCGCCGCCTACGACGACAAAGCCGCGCTCACCGAACTCGGCCGGCTGTGCGCGGCGGTATCGACGGAATTCGAGAACGTGCCCGCCGCGAGCCTCGAATTGCTCGCCGGCTGCACGTTCGTCAGCCCCGCCGCGAGTTGCGTGGCGATTGCGCAGGATCGCGTCGCGGAGAAGCGCTTCATCGCGCAGGCGGGCGTGCCGGTCGCGCCGCACGTGGTGATCGAATCGCCCGAGGCGCTCGCCGCGCTTCCCGACGACGAAATCGCCGCCGTGCTGCCTGGCATTCTCAAGACCGCGCGCCTCGGCTACGACGGCAAGGGGCAGTTGAGCGTGCGCAACGTGCAGGAAGTGCGGACCGCGTATGCGTCGCTGTCGGGCGTGCCGTGCGTGCTGGAAAAGCGCATGCCGCTGAAGTACGAAGTGTCGGTGCTGATCGCGCGCGGCGGCGACGGCAAGTCGGCCGTGTTCCCGCTCGCGCAGAACACGCACGTCAACGGCATTCTCGCGAAGACCATCGTGCCCGCGCCGGATGCGTCCGCTGCGCTCGTCGCGCAGGCGCAGGACGCGGCGCTGACCATCGCGGCGAAGCTGGGCTACGTGGGCGTGCTGTGCGTCGAATTTTTCGTGCTGGAAGACGGCTCGCTCATCGCGAACGAAATGGCGCCGCGCCCGCACAATTCCGGCCACTATACGGTCGATGCCTGCGCCACCAGCCAGTTCGAGCAGCAAGTCCGCACGATGACCGGCATGCCGCTCGGCGACACGCGCCAGCATTCGCCGGCCGCGATGCTGAATCTGCTCGGCGATATCTGGTTCGACGGCCCGCAAAAGGACAAGGCGCGCGCGCCCGCTTGGATCGAGGTCGCGGCGATGCCGTCGGCGCGGCTGCATCTGTATGGCAAGGAAGAAGCGCGTCCGGGCCGCAAGATGGGCCACATCAATTTCACGGCGGCGACGCTCGAGGAAGCGCGCACGGCGGCGCGCGACTGTGCGCGCATGCTGCACATTCCGCTGGATTGAGTTTTTAAGCAGTAGAAGCGATGACCATCATTTATCCGAGCGCCGCGCAGATCGACGAGGCCGCGGCCCTGCTCGATGCGGGCGAACTCGTCGCGTTCCCGACCGAAACGGTGTATGGCCTGGGCGGCGATGCCGAGAATCCCGAGGCGATCGCGCGCATTTACGCGGCGAAGGGACGGCCGGCGAATCATCCGGTGATCGTGCATCTCGCGCCCGAAGCCGATCCCGGCTACTGGGTGCGCGAGTTGCCCGCCGACGCGCAGAAGCTCATCGATGCGTTCTGGCCCGGGCCGCTCACGCTCATTCTCAAGCGCGCATCGCATATTCCGGCGGCGGTGAGCGGCGGGCAGGATTCGGTGGGCATTCGTTGTCCTTCGCATCCGGTCGCGCAGCAGCTGCTGTCGGCGTTTCATGCGCGCCGGCTGGGCACTGGCAGGCAGGGCGGCGTGGCGGGGCCGTCGGCGAACCGGTTCGGTCATGTGAGCCCGACCACGGCGCAGCATGTCCGCGATGAATTCGGCGGCGCGGTGCATGTGCTCGATGGCGGCGCGGCGGACGTGGGCATCGAATCGACGATTCTGGATTTATCGCGCGGCTTTCCGGCGTTGCTGCGCCCGGGGCATGTGAGTCCGCAGGAGATCGCGGATGTGATCGGGCAAGCGCCGCGTCTGCCCGATGGCAGCGATGCCACCGCGCCGCGCGCATCGGGCACGCTGAAGGCGCATTACGCGCCGCGCACGCCGCTCGCGTTGCTGCCGTTCGCATCGATCGAGCCGATGCTTGCCGCGCGTCATGCCGCCGGCGGCAAGAAGATCGCGCTGGTGGCGCGGGCGTCAAGCGCGGGCGAATGGGCGCGCGCGCCGCATGTGCATTTCATCGCCGCGCCGGAAGATCCGCAGGGTTACGCGCGGGCGCTTTATGGATTGCTGCGGGCGCTGGATCGCGCGGATGTCGAGCGGATTCTCGTCGAGAAGCTGCCGGAATCGGTGGAGTGGATCGCGGTGAACGATCGGCTGGGACGGGCGGCGGCGGCGTTCGAGGGCGAGGGCTGATCGGCTCGCGCTCGCATGCCGCAGACGCAAAAAGCCCCGCTGAAGCGGGGCTTTTCAAATTCCAGCGGCTACGTTCGACCTTACTTCCCCAACCCCGTCTTCGCGATCAACTGCTCCGTCGCCTGCGCCCAGACCGCGTGCAGATGCGTCGTCGGATGCACGGTGTCCGCATACATATACGTCTGATCCGCGCCGGCGACCGTCAACGTCTGCGGCGAGCAGAACAGCGACGTGGCGAACGCACTCGGATTCGGCTCGCCGAACTTCGCGGCCGCCGTCGCCATCGCCTGAAGATTGCACGCCGTCCCGGTGTTCGACACCGCAAAGCCGTACTGCCCGTAATTCGCGGTCACGTTGGCCAGGAGCGGCACCACGTCGAAATAAATGACCTTCGACATCAATCCCGCCTGCGTCAGCGCGCCAGCCAGCACCTGATTGAAGCCCGCCGATGCCTGCGTGAGCAGCGCGCGATTCGCGGCCGAACTCATCAAACCCTGCGGCGTCGTTCCGATGTCCGGCACATTCGACACCAGCACGTGCGTCGCGCCATGCTGCACGATCGTGCCGATGATGCCCGTCAGATCGATCGCCGCCTTGCCGATCGCCGCGCTCGCCTGCGCGGGCGTGATCGCGCCGGCCACCGCCTGCTGGAAGTTGTACAGGATGTCGTTCGCGCCGCCGTTGATGATGACGAGCTGGTTCGAATTGAAGCTGCCGTGCGCGGTCAGATAGTTCTGCACCTGCGTGACGACCGGCACCGTCAGCGCGCCCGCGTAGTTCGCCGGATCGGTCGATACGTGGTTGATGCCGATCGGACTCGTCACCAGCGCGCCGCCCTGCGCGTAGCCCAGGCCGGATTGCGCGACGGGCGGCGAGCCGAAGCCGCCGGTCATCGCCGGGGTGAGCGTGTCGCCGTAATACTGCGCGATGTTCTGCACCCACACTTGTCCGGGATTCGTCGTGAAGCGTCCGCCGCCGAAGTTGGCCGCGGCCACGGGCGAATACGTGCCGACATCCGAAAGACTGTCGCCGAACGAAACGACTTGCAGCTTGATGCCGCCGGCCGGCGTCGAATTGTTGTTGTCTGAACCGCCGCCGCATGCGGCGAGCAGCGCGAACGCCGCGCTGGCAGTGGCGATGCGGGCGTGGCGCACCAGGGCGGCGCGCGTCGAGCGATGCTTCTTCATGGACCTCGTCTCCGTTCTTCGGTGTTTTCTATTTGTTTCGCGGCGCGTCGGGGCGTCGCGTGTGCTGCTGCATCGAATTGTGCCGCAAGCGGTGCGAATGTCGAGCGACGCGATGCATTCGCGACCGCCGCGTTCGACAGCGTACACGGCGCGCGCGCCTTATCGGGCGCGGCGCGGTAGAAGAAATCTTCGGTCGCGGGCACGCGGTTCGTGCCCACAACGCGGGTTTTGCTCGATTGCCGCCCGCGCGCCGCCGTGCTCGACCGCACGCGCTCAGGCTCGCCCTCACCCTCGCGCTTACTGTTCGCGCGCCGCCGTGCCCGCGCCTTCGTAGACCCATTCGAGGAGCGCATCGTGGGCGGCGCGGGCCGCTTCGGCGCGCGGATCGTTGATGAAGCTCACGACGACATAGCTTTGCCCGTCCGCCGCGCCGACATAGCCCGCGATCGCGCGCACGTCGCGCAGCGTGCCGGTCTTGATGTGCGCGTTGCCGCCCGCGCCCGCGTTGGCGAGACGGTTGCGCATGGTGCCGTCGACGCCCGCGATCGGCAGCGATTCGACGAACACCTGCGCGACCGGACTCGCGTTCGCCGCCTGTAGAAGATCGGCGAGCGATGCCGCCGCGATGGTTTCGTCGCGCGAAAGCCCCGAGCCGTTGTCGAGCGACAGGCCGTTCATCGGCAGGGCACTGCGGCGCAGGAACGTCTGGATGGCCTGCGCGGATTTCGCGGTCGTCGCGGGCGGTTTCAGTTGCGCCGCGCCGACGGTCAGGAACAGGTTGCGCGCCATCACGTTGTTGCTGTACTTGTTGATGTCGCGCACGATGTCCGACAGCACCGGGCTGCGATGCGTGCCGACGAGCCGCGCGCCGGAAGGCGTCGGGCCTTCGCGCGTCGCGCCCTGGAACGTGCCGCCCGCCTGCTTCCACAACGCGAGGAAGCCGCCCGCGAAGAACGTCGAGTGATCGAGCGCTGCGACGTTGATCGTGCGCGCGCCGCAGCGCAGCGGATAGTCGCCGATGAACGACGCCTGCACGAAGCCGCCCTGCGTCTGCGCCACGCTCGGCGACGCAGCCGGCAGCGTGCCCGCGCATGCGCCGCGCGTCACGCGCAGTTCGTTGTCGATCTGCAATTGCGCGAGTTGCGGCAACACGTCGATCGACACCTGCCCGTCCGGGTTCGGCGTCAGCGTGAACGAGAGCGACTTGAACGCGTACAGCAGCGGATCGGGACCGACGTTGTAGGGCGCGGCGTCGTCGTTGTCGAAGGCGGGAAGATCGCGCGTGGAGGCGTCGAAATAGCGCTTGTCGAGCACGAGCGCGCCGTCGATGCCGGTGATGCCGCTCTTGCGGATCTGGTCGACGAGGTCGATCAATTCCTCGGGCACGAGCTTCGGGTCGCCGGTGCCCTGAATGTACAGATTGCCGTGCAGCGTGCCTTGCGTGTCGACGTCGCCGTCGGCGTAAGCGGTCGTTTTCCAGCGATAGTCCGGCCCGAGCATCGAGAGCGCGGAGTACGTGGTGACGAGCTTCATCGTCGAGGCGGGAAGCATCGGGCGTTCGGCGTTGATCGACACGAGCGGCGTCGGCGCGCCGATGCGCTGCACGACCACGCTCATCGACGAAAGCGGCACGTGCGCACGCGCGAGCGCCGTCATGACCGATGCCGGCAGCGGTCCGGCCGGCGCCACGACGCGCGCAGGCTTGGCCGCCTTCTTCGACTTCGCGCCGCCGAAAGCCGCGCGCTCCGGTGCGTGCTTCTGCGACTCGGAGCGCGTGCCGCCGCGCGCTTGCGCATCCGGTGCATGGGAGAGGGCGGCGCAGGCGAGCGCCGTGGCGAGCGCGAACGTCGAAAGACGCGCGGAAACGGAACTGAACAGCGGAGAAAAAACCAGCATACGAGCTTGCGTTCTTGGAATGAGTTCTGGACTGCACCGCGATGCCGGGCCGGGGCCGCCGCGGGCGAAGCGGCTATTGTAGACAAGCTGGCTTGCGGGAATCGTACGGATCGCCGGATCGCCGGAACGCGCCGCGCGGTTAAGTCCGGTTTAAGCCTGCCGCGTGGCCGCGCGGCTAAAATGGACCGGATCCCATGTCCTAACCATTCATACACGATGCCATGCGTATCCTGTTAGTCGAAGATGACCGGATGATCGCCGAGGGCGTGCGCAAGGCGCTGCGCGCGGACGGCTTCGCGGTCGATTGGGTGCAGGACGGCGAGGCCGCGCTCACGGCGGTGTCCGGCGAAGCGTACGACCTGATGCTGCTCGATCTCGGCCTGCCCAAGCGCGACGGCCTCGACGTGCTGAAGACGCTGCGCGCCCGCGCGAATGCGCTGCCGGTGCTGATCGTGACCGCGCGCGATGCCATCGCGGATCGCGTGAAGGGCCTCGACGCCGGCGCGGACGATTATCTCGTCAAGCCCTTCGATCTCGACGAACTCGGCGCCCGCATGCGCGCGCTGATCCGCCGTCACGCGGGACGCGGCGAATCGCTCGTGCGCCACGGCAACCTGACGCTCGATCCCGTCGGCCATCAGGTGACGCTCGCGGGTGCGCCCGTCGCGTTGTCGGCGCGCGAATTCGCGCTGCTCGAAGCGCTGATGGCGCGGCCCGGCGCGGTGCTGTCGAAGAGCCAGCTCGAAGAAAAAATCTACGGCTGGGGCGAGGAAATCGGCAGCAACACCGTCGAGGTGTATATCCATTCGCTGAGAAAGAAGCTCGGCGCCGACCTCATCCGCAACGTGCGCGGCCTCGGCTACATGGTCGCGAAGGACGCCTGATGCGGTCGATCCGCCGCCAATTGCTTATTTGGCTGCTCGCGCTCGTGATCGTCGGCGTGGGCTTCGCCGGATGGCTCATCTACCGGCAGGCGCTCGCCGAAGCCAACGAACTCTTCGATTACCAGCTTCAGCAAATCGCGGCGGCGCTGCCGTCGGAACCGTTTTCGTCGGTGCTGACCTCGCGCAGCGAGAGCGACGAAGGCGTCGTCATCCAGATATGGAATCGCAACGGCGTGCTGATGTACTACTCGCATCCGCGCGTGCCGCTCGCGCCGCATGCCGAACTCGGCTTCTCCACGGAAATGACCGCGCGCGGCGAATGGCGCGTGTACAGCGCGATCGTCGGCGATAACGTCGTGCAGCTCGCGCAGCCGCTGTCGATCCGCAATCGCGTGGCGGCGGGCGTCGCGTGGCGCACGCTGTGGCCGCTCGTGCTGCTCTTGCCGCTGCTCGGGCTCGCGATCTGGCTGATCGTCGGGCAAGGGCTCGCGCCGTTGCAGCGCGTCGCGCGCGCGCTCGACACGCGGCATCCGGAGGCGCTCGATCCGCTGTCCGATCAGCGTTTGCCGCAGGAAGTGCGGCCGCTCGTGCGGGCGCTGAACGCGCTGCTTTCGCGGCTGTCGACTGCGCTCGACACGCAAAAAGCCTTCGTCGCCGATGCCGCGCACGAATTGCGCACGCCGCTCGCCGCCGTGAAGATCCAGGCGCAGCTCGTCGGACGCGCACAGGACGACGCGACGCGGCGCGAGGCGCTGTCCGATCTGAACGAAGGCATCGCGCGCGCCACGCGGCTCGCGGAGCAATTGCTCGCGCTCGCGCGGTCGGAACCGGATGGCAAGGCGGTCGCGAAGGCCGTCGATCTGCGCGCGCTGCTCGACGACTGCGTGCGCGCCTACGTGCTCGTGGCCGAGGAGCGCGGCGTGGATCTGGGCATCGAGGCGAGCGAGGCGGCGACGGTCATCGGCGATCCGGATTCGTTGCGCGTGATGTTCAACAATCTCATCGACAACGCCACGAAATACACGCCGAAGGGCGGACGGGTGGACGTCTGCCTCAAGCTGCACGACGGGCATCCGGTCGTGGAAATCGCGGACACGGGGCCGGGCATTCCGGCGGAAGAGCGCGAGCGCGTGTTCGACCGGTTCTATCGCGTGGGCGAAGGCGCGCATCGCGCGCGTACCGATGTCGCGGGGAGCGGGCTGGGGCTCGCGATCGTGAAGCGCATCGCGGATCAGCATGGGGCGAGCGTCGAACTGGCGGAATCGGCGGCGGGCGGGTTGAAGGTGACCGTTCGGCTTTGAGTCGCGTGATTCGCTTGAAACCGGTCGGTAAGGAATAAGAAAGGAAGGCTTTCTCTGCGCGATGCAGGGATTAACTGCGTCCGCTCGATTTGAAACTTGTCGAATCGAATATAAGGAATGCGATTCGATGGCGTCAGACAATTTAAATGCGAGTCAAAAGCCGCTGTTTCGTCGAACCGATTGCCGCATGTCTATTGGTATTGGGGTAAAAATCCGAGAAGTTACTGTTGCCTATGAGTTTCGGATTAATCGCGTACGTTTGATTTGGATCGCTGAATAACCTACGCCGTTTCACGTTTTCCAAAAGGAGATGGCGTAATGAACAACGCGAGGCGTGTGCTCAGAAAATATGGCCGTAATGATTTGCGATCGATGGTCGCAGGCCGCTTGAAAATAATCGTCGCGGCAGTCGTCGTGATGATGGGAAGTACGGCGGCGCTGGCTGGGTCTCCGCAGATCACGTTGTGCGATACGTCGGGGTTCAGCAGCGCATACACCTACACGGGGCCGGCAACTGGACTGCCATCAACAAACGGATGCAGCACCGGCACAACGAACTTCGTGCATATCACGAGCGATGGTACAAACCCGCAAGATCAAATCAGCCTCAGCAACGGCTCGGTCACCATTCAGGCCACCAGCGGCATCCAGATGAAAGGCGCCGTGGATATGGCCAATAACACGATCGATGGCCTCGCTCCCGGCCAGCTATCGGACAGCAGCAAGCAAGCAGTCAACGGCTCCCAGCTCTACGCCACCAACCAGCAAGTCACGGACAACACGAACGCCATCAACGCGCTGACCGGCGCGATCGGCCTCGTCAAGCAAGACCCGACGACGCGCAACATCAACGTCGGCGCGGACACCGACGGCACCGTCGTCGACTTCAAGGGCACGCAAGGCGCGCGCGTCCTCGAAAGCGTCGCCAATGGCGCGGTCAACGCAACGAGCCAGCAAGCCGTCAACGGATCGCAGCTCTACGCCGTATCGAGTTCGACGGCGCAGGCGCTCGGCGGCGGCGCGGCCGTGAATCCCGACGGAACCATTTCCGCGCCGACCTACACGGTCAACGGCCAGGCCGTGAACAACGTCGGCGACGCGATCACGAATCTCGATAGCCGCGTCGCGCAGGCCGGGGCGGGCGTCGCCAACCTGACCAACGCGATCAACAACGGCACGATCGGCCTCGTCCAGCAGGACCAGACGACGCGCACCATCACGGTGGCGAAGGACACCGACGGCACCGTCGTCGACATCACCGGCACGAGCGGCGCGCGCCAGTTGACGGGCGTGGCGGCGGGTTCGCTCAGCGCGACCAGCACCGACGCGGTCAACGGTTCGCAGCTCTACGCAACCAACGTCCAGGTCGATGCCCTGAACCAGCGCGTGCAGAACATTTCGATCGGCGGCAGCTCGGTCGTGGCGTCGCAGGCCAACGATACGCCCGCCACCGCGACGGGCGCGAACTCGACGGCCATCGGCAACGGCGCGCAGGCGACGGCGGCGAACTCCGTTGCGCTCGGCGATCACTCGGTGGCGTCGCAGGACAACACGGTGTCGGTCGGCTCCGCGGGCAACGAACGCCGCGTGACGAACGTCGCGGCGGGCGTCGCCGGAACGGACGCGGCCAACATGAACCAGTTGAACGCAGTGCAGAACAACGTCAACACGGTTGCGCGCGAGGCGTTCTCGGGTGTCGCCGCCGCGATGGCCATGCCGAACCTCACGCCGATGCAGCCGGGCCGCACGGTCGTCGCGGCGGGCGTGGCGAACTATCGCGGCTATACCGCGATCGGTCTGGGCGGCACGTATCGCTCGGAAGACAGCCACTGGCTCGTGAACGCGGCGGCATCGGTCACGCCGCATGGCGATGCAGGCGTGCGCGGTCAGGTCGGCTACGAGTTCTGATCCTGTCGTCAGGAAGGCAGCAAAGCGAAGGGCGGCTATCCGAAAGGGCAGCCGCCCTTTTCCTATCGCTTTCGCGCGGCTTTTAAGAAAGTTTTAAGCGACGCCCCGTAATCTTGCTTCATCCGTAGAGCCTGCTCTACTCAAGCGCACACGTTATCTGGAGCACACGATGAAAGCGAAGATTCTCACCCGCAGCGCCGTCGCAGCCGCCGTTGCCGTGGCCTTGTCGGCGGGCTATGTCGCCGGTCATAACAACGTTCCCGCGCCGCAGGTCATCGCGCCCGCGCAAGCCGCGATGATGCCTGCCGAAGCCGCCGCCAAGACGGGCATTCCGGACTTCTCCGGCCTCGTCGAGACGTACGGCCCGGCCGTGGTGAACATCAGCGCGAAGCATGTCGTGAAGCAGACGTCCGCGCGACGCGGCGGCGCCAACCAGTTGCCGATGGATCCCGACGATCCTTTCTATCAGTTCTTCAAGCGCTTCTACGGCAACGTCCCCGGTTTCGGCGGCGGCGATGGCGGCCCGGGCGCGGATCGTCCGAGCGAAGGGCTGGGCTCGGGCTTCATCGTGAGCAGCGACGGCTACATTCTGACGAACGCGCATGTCGTCGATAACGCGAACGTCGTCACCGTCAAGCTCACGGACAAGCGCGAGTACCGCGCGAAGGTCATCGGCTCCGACAAGCAGTCGGATGTCGCCGTGCTGAAGATCGAAGCCAAGAATCTGCCGACGGTCAAGATCGGCGATCCGAACGGCAGCAAGGTCGGCCAGTGGGTCGTGGCGATCGGCTCGCCGTATGGCTTCGACAACACGGTGACCTCGGGCATCATCAGCGCGAAGTCGCGCGCGCTGCCGAACGAGAACTACACGCCGTTCATCCAGACCGACGTGCCGGTGAATCCGGGCAACTCGGGCGGGCCGCTCTTCAACCTGCAGGGCGAAGTCATCGGTATCAACTCGATGATCTACTCGCAGACGGGCGGCTTCCAGGGGCTGTCGTTCGCGATCCCGATCAACGAGGCGATCAAGGTCAAGGACGCGCTCATCAAGACGGGCCATGTGGATCGCGGTCGCATCGGCGTGACGGTGCAGGGGATGAACCAGACGCTCGCCAATTCCTTCGGCATGACTTCGCCGCAGGGCGCGCTCGTGAGTTCGGTCGAGCCGGGCGGACCCGCCGCGAAGGCCGGTCTCCAGCCGGGCGATGTGATCGTCGCGCTCAACGGCGTGCCGGTGACGGATTCGACTTCGCTGCCGTCGCAGGTCGCGGGACTCGCGCCGGGCAGTTCGGCGAAGGTGCAGGTCTGGCGCGACAAGAGCACGAAGGACATCAACGTGACGATCGGCGCGCTCAAGGACACGAAGACCGCGAGCGCCAACGTGAACGGCGACGCCGGCGGCGCGGCGCAGGATGCGCGGCTCGGCGTCGCGGTCCGGCCGCTCACGCCCGAGGAGAAGCAGTCGGGATCGCTGTCGCGCGGGCTCGTCGTGCAGCAGTCGAACGGCGCGGCGGCGAGCGCGGGCATCCAGGCGGGCGATGTGATCCTCGCGGTCAACGGCCAGCCGGTGACGTCGGTGCAGCAACTGAAGACGATGGTCTCGCACGCCGGCGACAGCATCGCGCTCCTGATCCAGCGTGACGACGCGCAGATCTTCGTGCCGGTGGATCTCGGCTGAAGCGCGCGCGTTGGCTCCGGGCACGCGGCATGCTTGAACGCCGGACGGTGCCCAATCGCGCGAACGCTGCGCATCGGGCGTGACGCTGCCGGCGCTCGACGCGCGGCGGCATCGAAAAAGGAGCGAACAACGATGACGATGACGAGCACAACGGGAAAGCTGGCGGCGACGCTCTTGGCAACGGCGCTCTCGGCGGGTCTTGCGAGCGGCGCATGGGCACAGACGGCGGGCGGCGCGAGCGGAGCGAACCCCGCGAGCGCCGGCACGAGCGACACCGGCAGCGCGGGCAACAGCAACGGCGGCGGCCTGCCGCAGATCGAGCAGCAAGGCGACGTGTCGTACACGTCGGGCGGCGTCGGCCTCGACGAATCGCACGCGTTGATACGCGAACAGGCGCACTGGCCGCTGTCGCTGCGCTTCACCGGGCCGACCGCCGATTATCTGTCGGGCGTGCGCGTGCGCATCGTCGGCGGAAAGGGCGGGGAAGTGCTGAACACGGAATCGATGGGTCCGTACATGCTCGTCAAGCTGCCGCCGGGCAGCTATACGGTCTACGCGAAGTACAAGGACCAGGAAAAGAAGCAGGCCGTCAGCGTGTCCGGTCCGGGCAAGGCGAAGGCGGCGTTCCACTGGAACATTCAATGACGCGGTGATCCGCGCATCAGAACTGCCGCCCCTCGCGACGGGCGTTTTGTCTCATAATCAAGCCACGAGCCGACGTCAGCCAGCTCGTGGCTTTTTTGTGGACGGGGCGCGCGGCCGCGCCTCGCGATTCTCTGAACCGCAGCGCGGAGGACAGCACGATGAGCACGGATCTGAACGACGGGCACGCGACGCACCGCATCGAGATTGCGCCGAACGCCCGGCGCTGCCGCGTGATCCACCAGGGCGTCACGTACGCCGATACGCACGCGTCGCTGACGCTCACCGAAACGGGGCACGAGAACGTTCACTATTTTCCGCGCGCCGACGTCAACATGGCGCGGCTCGAACGCTCGATCCACACGTCGCATTGCCCGTTCAAGGGCGACGCCACCTACTACCATCTGCTGACCGAGGACGGTCCGGTCGAAAACGCCGTCTGGAGCTATGAAAGCCCGTTCGATGCCGTGATGCAGATCAAGGGCTATCTGGCGTTCTACGCGTCGCGGGTGGATCGCATCGACGAGACTTCTTAGCGAGCCGCCGCACAGACGCGCGTCGCCCGGCGTGCCAAAAACAAGCGAAACGACAAGCGAAAGGCGTTCTGGTCCCGGAGGCCCGGATGGAAGTCACGGAAGCGTTGCGCGTGCCGCTCGACCCGGCGCATGTCCGGGAGGCGCTCGGCGATCTCGCGCTGTTGCGGGCGAGCCTCGACAATTGCGAATCGTTCACGCGCACGCCGGCGGGCGAATACGCGCTCACGCTCGTCGTGCCGCTCGGCGCGCTCAGGGCGCGTTACGACGTGCGCGCGCATCCGGCGGGGCAGACGCGCCAGGGCGCGAGCGCGCCGTCGCACGATCACGCGGAATCTGCCGCCTACGCCGCCACGCTGAGCTTCAAGGCGCGCGGCGAGGGCGTCGGCTCGTTGCGCGGGCAGATCGCGGTCGCGCTCAATCCCGACGACGACGGCGACGCCACGTGGATCGACTACACCGTCTGGGCGACGGTCACCGGCCCGCTCGCCGGCTTGCCGCCGCGCCAAATCGAGAATGCGCTGCGCGAAGGCGCCGACGACTTCTTCGCCGAATTATGCGAAGTCGTGCGCGCGAAGCACGGCTTGCCGTCGATGCGCGCGGCGGGCGAGCGCACGCGCCGCCACGTATTTCTGCGGCCCGGCGCGATGTCGGCGGCGTTCTCGCGTCGCACGGGATCGACGGCGCGCGCGATGCATCACGCATCCGGCGACGCCGCCGCGAGCGGCGTGCTGCGGCATCGGCTGGGCGGGCACGTGTTCGGGCATCGCGAGCGGGATCATCGGCACGATTCGCATCCGTTCGGATTGCCCGCCTGGGCGTGGGCGGCGATGCTCGTCTGCATCGCGATATTCGTGTTCGTGGCGCAGCGCTCGGGACTGCAATAGCGGGCGATCAGCGCTACAGTCTCTCGTTCAACCTTAACGAGGACCGCCATGCCGCGCCGCGCCCTGATCGTCATCGACGTGCAGAACGAATACGTCACCGGCAATCTGCCGATCGAATATCCCGATGTGAACGTGTCGCTCGCCAATATCGGCCGCGCGATGGACGCCGCCGACGCGCACGGCGTGCCGATCATCGTCGTGCAGAACTTCGCGCCCGCCACCGCGCCGATCTTCGCGCGCGGCTCGGCGATGGCGGAACTGCACGAATCCGTCGCGTCGCGCGAGCGGGCGCATTACGTCGAAAAGGCGCTGCCGAGCGCGTTCGCCGGAACGGATCTCGCCGAATGGCTTGCCGCGCATGACATCGACACCATCGTGATCGCCGGCTACATGACCCACAATTGCGACGATTCCACCGTGCGTCACGCGGTCCACGCGGGCTTGTCGGTGGAATTTCTCGTCGATGCGACCGGCTCCGTGCCCTACGAAAATCGCGCGGGCCGGGCGAGCGCGGAGGAAATCCATCGCGTGTTCACGGTCGTCATGCAGTCGCGCTTCGCGGCCGTGCTCACCACGGACGAATGGATCGCGGCGCTCGAAAGCGGCGAGCCGCCCGCGCGCGACAACATCTACGCATCGAATCAGCGCGCGCGATCCGGCGAGCGTTGAAGGCGCGGATGGAACGTTCAGCGCGCCGTCGTCAGCAGCGCGGGACTCGTGCGCAGCGCATCGAAACAGGCGTCGATGAGCGCTTCGGAATCGTGCGCCGGATCGACGCTGTCGGGCAGCATCAGCGAGTCGTGCAGGATGCCGGTGAAAAGTGCGTGCAGCAGCGTGGTGGCGCGGCGCGTATCGAGCGCGGCCGGCAGTTGATGTTTCTCGATGGCGTTGCGCAGCGCCCGCTCGATGCGTTCCATGCCGTCGCGCATGTTGTTCTGATGGCGCTCGCGTACCGGTCCCATCTCCTCGACGAACTCGCATTTCAGAAACAGGATGTCGAACACGCGGCGGCGCTGCTCGTCGGCGGTGATGTTGCGCATGCACCAGACGAAGATTTCGCGGATATGCGCGAGCGGGTCCGGCTCCTTGCCGTCGAGCGTCGCTTCGATGAGTTCGTCGAGCGGCAGCAGGCTGCGCTCGAACATCGCGTTGAAGAGATCGCCCTTGTTCGCGAAATGCCAGTAGATCGCGCCGCGCGTCACGCCCGCCGCCTGCGCGATATCCGCCAGCGACGTCCGCGATACGCCCTTTTCATAAAAAACGCGCTCGGCGGCGTCCAGAATGCGGTTGCGCGTCTCCAGCGCTTCTTCCTTGGTTCGTCTGACCATGTTCGTGATGACGGCGCGCCGCGGGCGGCGGGGTCGCCGCGGGTAGTGCGAAAGGGGATTGATAAGGAGCGATCGGGCTTGTCAAGCCGAGCGCGAGGAACGTTTGTTACGTCCGTAATCCGCGCTGTAGCAGATTTTTACATTCATTCGTGAATGTATTTATAATACCACCCCACACGACGTCAAGACCCTGCAAGTCGCTTACAGGTCAAATTTCGTCACCATCGATGTTCAGATTCGCTCGCGGCGCGAGTGTCCATTCGCAATCAGGACGCGCGCCGCGGCTCACAGATGCGCACGTCGGCATTTAAGCGACGAGTTGCATCTCACTTTTGAGATGCACGCGTTTTTTTTCGCTACCAGTCACGAACAGAGGTCGCTCCATGCGCTTCGAAAGGGTTCCCTATCAACTCGTCAGTGCCGCAACGGCTGCCATGCTGCTCGCGGCATGCGGACAAAAACAATCGGCACCGCCGCCGCAGACGCCCGAAGTCGGCGTCGTGACGCTGCAGCCGACCGCCGTGCCGGTCACGACCGAACTGCCGGGCCGCACGAGCGCGTACCTCGTCGCGCAGGTGCGGGCGCGTGTCGACGGCGTCGTGCTGCGCCGCGAATTCACCGAAGGCAGCATCGTCAAGGCGGGTCAGCGGCTCTACAAGATCGATCCGGCGCCCTACATCGCGCAGTTGAACAACGCGAAGGCTTCGCTGGCGAAGGCGCAGGCGAACCTCGCATCGACGACCGCGCAGGCGAATCGCTACAAGGTGCTGGTGGCCGCGAACGCCGTCAGCAAGCAGGACTACGACAACGCCGTCGCCTCGCAAGGCCAGGCCGCGGCGGACGTCGCGGCAGGCAAGGCCGCCGTCGATACCGCGCAGATCAACCTCGGCTATACCGATGTCGTGTCGCCGGTGACGGGCCAGGTCGGCATCTCGCAGGTCACGCCGGGCGCGTACGTGCAGGCGAGCCAGGCGACGCTGATGGTCACCGTGCAGCAGCTCGATCCCACTTACGTCGATCTCACGCAGTCGAGCCTCGACGGTCTCAAGCTGCGTCGCCAGATTCAGGAAGGCCGGCTCCAGACGAGCGGCCCGAACGCCGCGAAGGTGTCGCTGGTGCTGGAAGACGGCCGCGTCTATTCGGAGAAGGGCAAGCTGCAGTTCACGGACGTCACCGTCGATCAGACTACCGGCTCCGTCACCGTGCGCGCGATTTTCCAGAACAAGGACCGCGTGCTGCTGCCGGGCATGTTCGTGCGCGCGCGCATCGACGAAGGCGTGAACCCGAACGCGCTCGTCGTGCCGCAGATCGGCATCACGCATGACCAGAAGGGCACGCCGACGGCGCTCGTCGTCGGTCCGGACAACAAGGTGGCGCTGCGCCAGCTCGTGACGTCCGGCACCTACGGCCAGAACTGGGTCGTGGATAGCGGCCTCAAGGCGGGCGACCGCGTGATCGTGCAAGGCGTCGACAAGGTTCGTCCGGGCGCCGAAGTCAAGGCAGTGCCCGCGCAACTGCCGGCCGCAGCCGGGGATGCCTCGCAGGCGAGCGACGCGCAAGCCGCGCAACCCGCATCGAGCGCGCAACCCGCATCTGCTGCCTCGGGCGCGTAAAACCAGGAGCCCGCCTCATGGCAAAGTTCTTTATCGATCGCCCGATTTTCGCGTGGGTGATCGCCATCGTCCTGATGCTCGCGGGTATCGCGGCCATCTTCACGCTGCCGGTCGCGCAGTATCCGACCATCGCGCCGCCGGGCGTCCAGATCAGCGCGACGTACCCGGGCGCATCGGCGAAAACGGTCGAAAACACCGTGACGCAGGTGATCGAGCAGCAGATGAGCGGTCTCGACCACTTGCTGTATCTGTCGTCCACGTCCGATGACTCCGGCACCGCGACCATCACGCTGACGTTCGCGCCGGGCACGAATCCGGACATCGCGCAGGTGCAGGTGCAGAACAAGCTGCAGCTCGCGACGCCGCTTCTGCCGCAGGTCGTGCAGCAGCTCGGCACCAAGGTCACGAAGTCGAGCAACAGCTTCCTGCTCGTGCTCGCGTTCGTGTCGCAGGACGGCAGCATGTCGAAGTACGACCTCGCGAACTACGTGGCGTCGCACATTCAGGATCCGGTCAGCCGTCTCGACGGCGTCGGCACGGTCACGCTGTTCGGCTCGCAATACGCGATGCGCATCTGGCTCGACGCGAACAAGCTGACCAACTTCGGCCTCACGCCGGTCGATGTGCAGGCGGCGCTGCAAACGCAGAACGTGCAGGTCGCGGGCGGCTCGCTCGGCGGCACGCCTTCGGTGCCGGGGCAGATGCTGCAGGCGACCATCACCGAGGCGACGCTGCTGTCCACGCCCGAGCAGTTCGGCAACATCCTGCTGAAGGTGAATCAGGATGGCTCGCAGGTGCGGCTGAAGGACGTGGCGCGCATCGAGCTGGGCGGCGAAAACTACAACTTCGACACGAAGTACAGCGGCCAGCCGGCGGCGGGCTTCGGTATTCAGCTCGCGACGGGCGCGAACGCGCTCGCGACCGCGAAGGCCGTGCGCCAGAAGATCGACGAGTTGTCGAAGTACTTCCCGAACGGGCTCGTCGTGAAGTATCCGTACGACACGACGCCGTTCGTGCGCCTGTCGATCGAGGACGTGGTCAAGACGCTGATCGAAGGCATCGTGCTCGTGTTCCTCGTGATGTATCTGTTCCTGCAGAACCTGCGGGCCACGCTGATTCCGACCATCGCGGTGCCGGTCGTGCTGCTCGGCACGTTCGCGATCATGGCGGCGGTCGGCTTCTCGATCAACACGCTATCGATGTTCGGTCTCGTGCTCGCGATCGGCTTGCTGGTGGACGATGCGATCGTGGTCGTGGAGAACGTCGAGCGGGTGATGGCCGAAGAAGGCTTGCCGCCACGCGAGGCGACCCGCAAGGCGATGGGCCAGATCACCGGCGCGCTGGTGGGCGTGGCGCTCGTGCTGTCGGCGGTGTTCGTGCCGGTGGCGATGTCGGGCGGATCGGTCGGCGCGATCTATCGCCAGTTCTCGCTGACGATCGTCTCCGCGATGGTGCTGTCCGTGCTCACCGCGCTGATTTTGACGCCCGCGCTGTGCGCGACCATCCTGAAGCCGATTCCGCAGGGCCATCACGAAGCGAAGAAGGGCTTCTTCGGCTGGTTCAACCGCACGTTCGACAAGAGCCGCGACAAGTATCACTCGGGCGTCTATCACGTGATCAAGCGTTCGGGACGCTGGCTTCTGATCTATCTCGTGGTGATCGTCGCGGTCGGCTTGCTGTTCGTGAAGCTGCCGAAGTCGTTCCTGCCGGATGAAGACCAGGGCACGATGTTCGTGCTCGTGCAGACCCCGGCCGGCTCGACGCAGGAAACCACGGCGCGCGCGCTGAAAGACGTGTCCGACTATCTGCTGAACGACGAAAAGGCGATCGTCGAATCGACGTTCACGGTCAACGGCTTCAGCTTCGCGGGCCGCGGCCAGAACGCGGGTCTCGTCTTCGTGCGGATGAAGGACTACTCGCAGCGTCAGAAGGGCGACCAGAAGGTGCAGGCGCTCGTCGGCAGGCTGTTCGGGCGCTTCTCCGGCTACAAGAACGCGGTGGTGTTCCCGGTCAATCCGCCGTCGATTCCGGAACTCGGCACGGCAGCGGGCTTCGACTTCGAGCTGCAGGATCGCGCGGGCGTGGGCCACGATGCGCTGATGAACGCGCGCAACCAGTTGCTCGGCATGGCCGCGAAGGATCCGTCGCTCGCGCAGGTGCGTCCGAACGGCCTCAACGACACGCCGCAGTTCAAGGTCAACATCGACCGCGAAAAGGCGCTGGCGCTGGGCGTGACGGCATCGGCGGTGGACCAGACGTTCTCCATCGCGTGGGCATCGGCGTATGTGAACAACTTCCTCGATACCGACAGCCGGATCAAGAAGGTGTACCTGCAGGCCGACGCGCCGTTCCGTATGACGCCCGAGAACCTGAGCGACTGGTACGTGCGCAACACGGCGGGCGGGATGGTGCCGTTCTCCTCGTTCGCGACCGGCGAATGGACCTACGGTTCGCCGAAGCTCGAACGCTACAACGGCATCTCGTCGGTCGAAATCCAGGGCGCGGCCTCTCCCGGCAAGTCCACCGGCCAGGCGATGCAGGCCATGGAAGCGCTCGCGGCGAAGCTGCCGGCGGGGATCGGCTACGAATGGACGGGCTTGTCGTATCAGGAAATCCAGTCCGGTTCGCAGGCGCCGATTCTCTACGGCATCTCGATCCTCGTCGTGTTCCTGTGTCTCGCGGCGCTGTATGAAAGCTGGTCGATTCCGTTCTCGGTCATCATGGTGGTGCCGCTCGGCGTGATCGGCGCGCTGCTCGCCGTGACCTTGCGCGGACTGGAGAACGACGTGTTCTTCCAGGTCGGTCTTCTGACGACCGTCGGCTTGTCGGCGAAGAACGCGATTCTGATCGTCGAGTTCGCGCGGGAGTTGCAGATATCGGAGAAGATGGGGCCGATCGAAGCGGCGATGGAAGCGGCACGCCTGCGCTTGCGCCCGATTCTGATGACGTCGCTCGCGTTCGTGCTCGGCGTGATGCCGCTCGCGATCAGCAACGGCGCGGGATCGGCGAGCCAGCACGCGATCGGCACGGGCGTGATCGGCGGGATGCTGACCGCGACCTTCCTCGCGATCTTCATGGTGCCGATGTTCTTCGTCGTGATCCGCGCGCAGTTCAGCGGCGAGAAGGAAAATCCGGAAGTCGCGCTCGAACACTACGAGCAGCATCATCCTGAACAGCAGCATCCGCGCGATGGCAACGAAGGACACTGAAATGCGTAGACTTTCTTTGATTGCGGCGGCCATCGCGGTTCTGGCCACAGGCTGCACGATGGAGCCGAAGTACGAGCGTCCGGCCGCGCCCGTGTCGCAGACGTTCCCGACCGGCGGCGTCTACGCGACGCAGCCGGGCGCGGCGGACGCGGGCGCGCGCAGCGCGAAGGACGTCGCGGGCGCGGATATCGGCTGGCGCGAGTTTTTCGTCGATACGCGGCTGCAGCGGCTCATCGATATCGCGCTCGCCAACAATCGCGATCTGCGCACGTCGGTGCTGAACATTCAGGCGGCGCAGGCGCAGTACCGGATCGTGCGTTCCGAGCTGTTCCCGACGATCTCGGCGCGAGCCGATCAGTCGAAGCAGCGCACGCCGCGAAATCTGTCGTTCTTCGACCAGACGATCTCGAACACGTATTCCGTGGGGCTGAACGCGTCGTGGGAAATCGACTTGTTCGGGCGCGTGCAGAGCCTGAAGGATCAGGCGCTCGCGCAGTATTTCTCGACGGCGTATGCACGCAAGGCGTTCGAGATTTCGCTGATTTCGCAAGTGGCGGCGCAATATCTGCAAGTGCTGCAGGCGGACGATCTGCTGACGGTCACCGAGTCGACGCTTAAGACGGCGCGCGAATCGTACGACATCGTCAAGCTGCAGTTCGACAACGGCACGGCGTCCGAGCTGGATTTGAGCCAGTCGCAGACCGTGGTCGAAAACGCGGCGGCGAACTATCAGGCGCAGCAGCGCGCGCGGGCGCAGGCGGTCAACGCGCTCGTGCTGTTGCTCGGCGAGCCGATGCCCGACGATTTGCCGACCGGCATGCCGCTGAACGAGCAGGACTTCCTCACGGACATTCCCGCGGGCTTGCCGTCCGACTTGCTGACGCGCCGTCCCGACATCATGGAAGCGGAGCAGAATCTGCGCGCGGCGAACGCGAATATCGGCGCGGCGCGCGCGGCGTTCTTCCCGACCATTTCGCTGACGGGCAGCTTCGGCACGCTCAGCCCGACGCTCGGCGGCTTGTTCAAGCCGGGTTCGGCCGCATGGAGCTTCGCGCCGACGATCACGCTGCCGATTTTCCAGGGCGGCCAGAATCAGGCGAATCTCGATCTGGCGAACATCCAGAAGAACATCCAGATTTCGCAGTACGAGAAGGCGATTCAGTCGGCTTTCCGCGAGGTCGCCGACGGTCTCGCCGCGCGCGGCACCTACGATCAGCAGATTCAGGCGCTCGAACGCGACACCGCCGCGCAGCAGCGTCGTCTGGATTTGTCGACGATGCGTTACCGGCAAGGCGTCGACAGCTATCTCGGCGTGCTGACCGCGCAGCAGGATTTGTATTCGGTCCAGCAGACGCTGATCACCGCGCGCACGCAGCGGCTCGCGAACCTGGTGACGCTGTATCAGGCGCTGGGCGGCGGATGGATCGAGCACACCGGCGACGCGCCGCGCCCCGCCGACGCGCCCGCCGATGTCGGATCGGCCAGCGCGCCGCAGGCGGCATCGTCGGCTGCGGCAGCGGGATGATTGCCCGTCGTCAGTAAGTCAGTATCAGCGTCACAGCCCGGCCATCGCGCCGGGCTTTTTTTCGCCCGTTCCGCCGAGGCTTCGACAAATTTGGTTCGACCTCGTCAAATTTCGTTGAATCCGCGCATCTATTAGCGATCCTCATAAAAGGCGCTACCTATAATCGCGTCGCCTGAGACGGCCGCGTAGCCGCCCATTGGAGCATTCGGGCATTCGGGCATTCGGGCATCCAGGCATCCGGCAGTTCAAGGCCGCGCCGCTTCGTCTGTCAGCGCGGCAGACAGCCGTCACTCAACGCGCTTTTCCGCATTCGGCACCCAGGTGCATCGATCGATGTCCGCGCACGCGGGCATTCGCGTTCCCAATGGCGGGCGCGCGCATCTTCCATTTTCCAGTCATCAAAGAGGTCCTCGCTTCATGCGCTTCGAAAGGATTCCAAACCGACTCATCCGTGTCGTGACGGCTACGACCGCCGCCATGCTCGTGGCCGCCTGCGGGGACAAGCATCCGCCGATGACGCCGCCCACGCCCGAAGTCGGCGTCGTCACGCTCGCGCCCGTCGCGGTGCCCGTGACGAGCGAATTGCCGGGGCGCACCAGCGCGTTCGTCGATGCGCAAGTCCGCGCACGTGTCGACGGCATCGTGCAGCGGCGCGAATTCACCGAAGGCGCGCTCGTGAAGGCCGGCCAGCGCCTCTACAAGATCGATCCCGCGCCGTATCTCGCGCAACTCGACAGCGCGAAAGCGTCGCTCGCGAAAGCCCAAGCGAATCTCGTGTCGACATCGGCTCAGGCCGAGCGATACAAGGTGCTCGTCGCCGCGAACGCGGTCAGCAAGCAGGACTACGACAACGCGGTCGCCGCGCAGGGCCAGGCGGCGGCGGAAGTGGCTGCGGCGAAGGCTGCGCTGCGCACGGCGCAGATCGACGTCGGCTATACGGATGTGACATCGCCCGTCACCGGCCAGATCGGCATATCGCAGGTCACGCCGGGCGCGTATGTGCAGGCGAGCCAGGCCACGCTGATGGCGACCGTTCAGCAGCTCGACCCGATGTACGTCGATCTCACGCAATCGAGTCTCGACGGCCTCAAGCTGCGTCGTCAGATGCAGGAAGGGCGGCTCGCGAGCGCCGGTCCGAACGCCGCCGAAGTCACGCTGATTCTCGAAGACGGCCGTGTCTATCCCGAGAAAGGCAAGCTCCAGTTCAGCGACGTGACCGTGGACCGCTCGACCGGCTCCGTCACCGTGCGCGCGGTGTTCCCGAACCGCGACCGCGTGCTGTTGCCGGGCATGTTCGTGCGCGCGCGCATCGCCGAGGGCGTCAATGAGCACGCGCTGCTCGTGCCGGTCGCGGGCGTCACGCACGATCAGAAAGGCACTGCCATCGCGATGATCGTCGACAAGGACAGCAAGGTCGCGCCGCGTCCGCTCGTGACATCGGGCACCGCGGGGCAGAACTGGATCGTCGAGAGCGGCGTGCAGGCGGGCGATCGCGTGATCGTCGAAGGCACGGACAAGGTTCGGCCGGGGATGGTCGTGAAGGCCGCGCCGGCTGCTTCCGCTTCCGCCGCTTCGGCCGCTTTCGCAGCTTCGGCCGCTTCCGGCGCTTCCGGCGCATAAGGACGGAGGCACGCTCAATGGCCAAATTTTTCATCGATCGCCCGATCTTCGCGTGGGTGATCGCCATCATCCTGATGCTCGCGGGCCTCGCGTCGGTATCGACGTTGCCGGTCGCGCAATATCCGACCGTCGCGCCGCCGTCCGTCCAGATCACCGCGATGTTCCCCGGCGCGTCCGCGCAAACGGTCGAAAACACCGTCACTCAGGTGATCGAGCAGCAGATGAGCGGGCTCGACCACTTGATGTATCTGTCGTCGAGTTCGGACGATTCGGGCACCGCGACCGTCACGCTGACGTTCGCGGCGGGCACGAATCCCGACATCGCGCAGGTTCAGGTGCAGAACAAGCTGCAGCTCGCCACGCCCAGCCTGCCGCAAGTGGTGCAGCAGCTCGGCCTGAGCGTGTCGAAGGCGAGCAACAGCTTCCTCGTCGTGCTCGCGTTCGTGTCCGAAGACGGCAGCATGAACCGCAACGACCTCGCGAACTACGTGGCGTCGCACGTGCAGGAACAGATCAGCCGTCTCGACGGCGTCGGCACGGTCAACCTGTTCGGCACGCAGTACGCCATGCGCATCTGGCTCGATCCGAACAAGCTGATGAAGTACGGCCTCATGCCCGGCGACGTGCAGCAGGCCTTGCAAGCGCAGAACGTGCAGGTCGCGGGCGGCCAGCTCGGCGGCACGCCCGCGACGCCCGGCCAGGCGATGCAGGCCACCATCACCGAAGCGACGCTCCTGCGCACGCCCCAGCAGTTCGGCGACGTGCTCCTGAAGGTCGACGCGGACGGTTCGCAGGTGCGCGTGAAGGACGTCGCGCGCGTGGAGCTGGGCGGCGAGAACTACAACTTCGAGACGCATTACAACGGGCATCCGGCCGCGGGCTTCGGCGTGAGTCTCGCGACCGGCGCGAATGCGCTCGCCACGGCCGAGCGCGTGCGCAAGAAGATCGACGAGTTGTCGAAGTACTTCCCGCACGGGCTCGTCGTGAAGTATCCGTACGACACCACGCCGTTCGTGCGCCAGTCCATTTCGGACGTGATCAAGACCTTGTGCGAAGCGATCGTGCTCGTGTTCCTCGTGATGTATCTGTTCCTGCAGAACATCCGCGCGACGCTGATCCCGACCATCGCCGTGCCGGTCGTGCTGCTCGGCACGTTCTCGATCATGTCCGCGCTCGGCTTCTCGATCAACACGCTGTCGATGTTCGGCATCGTGCTCGCCATCGGTTTGCTCGTGGACGATGCGATCGTCGTCGTGGAAAACGTCGAGCGCGTGATGAGCGAAGAAGGCCTGCCGCCGCGCGAAGCCACGCGCAAGGCGATGAGCCAGATCACCGGCGCGCTGATCGGCGTGGCGCTCGTGCTGTCGGCGGTGTTCGTGCCGGTGGCGTTCTCGGGCGGATCGGTCGGCGTGATCTATCGCCAGTTCTCGCTCACCATCGTTTCCGCGATGGTCCTCTCCGTCTTCACCGCGATGGTCCTCACGCCCGCCATGTGCGCGACCATCCTGAAGCCGCTGCCGAAGGGCCACGCGCAGAAGTCGACCGGCTTCTTCGGCTGGTTCAATCGCACGTTCGACAAGAGCCGCGACACGTACCACACGGGCGTGACGCACGTCATCCGCCGCTCGGGACGCTGGCTCGTCATTTATCTCGCGATCATCGCGGTGGTCGGGCTGCTGTTCACGAAGCTGCCGAAGGCGTTTCTGCCCGACGAAGATCAGGGCACGATGTTCATCCTCGTCGCCGGTCCGGCCGGATCGACGCAGGAAACCACGCAGCGCGCGCTCGACGATGTCGCCGCCTACTTGCTGAAGCAGGAGAGCGCGGTCGTCGAGTCCGTGTTCACGGTGAACGGCTTCAGCTTCGCGGGACGCGGGCAGAACTCGGGCCTCGTGTTCGTGCGCCTGAAGGACTACGCGCAGCGTCAGCGCGCGGACGCGAAGGTGCAGGCGCTCGTGGGCCGCACGTTCGGGCGCTTCGCGGGTTATCGCAACGCGATGGTCTTCCCGGTGAATCCGCCGTCCATTCCCGAACTCGGCACGGCGGCGGGCTTCGACTTCGAATTGCAGGATCGCGCGGGCCTCGGTCACGACGCGCTGATGGCCGCGCGCAACCAGTTGCTCGGCATGGCGGCGAGCGATCCGTCGCTTGCGCAGGTGCGTCCGAACGGCCTCAACGACACGCCGCAGTTCAAGGTGAACATCGACCGGGAAAAGGCGCTGGCGCTGGGTGTGCCGGCATCCGCGATCGATCAGACCTTCTCGGCGGCGTGGGCGTCGATGTACGTGAACAACTTCCTCGATACCGACAACCGCATCAAGAAGGTCTACCTGCAAGGCGACGCGCCGTTCCGCATGTCGCCCGAGAACATCGACGGCTGGTTCGTGCGCAATGCGTCGGGCGGCATGGTGCCGTTCTCCGCGTTCGCGACGGGCGAGTGGCGCAACGGCTCGCCGAAGCTGGAACGCTACAACGGCATGTCGTCGATCGAAATTCAGGGCGCGGCGGCTCCCGGCAAATCCACCGGCCAGGCGATGCAGGCCATCGAAGCGCTGGCCGCGAAGCTACCGGCGGGCATCGGGTATGAATGGACGGGCTTGTCGCTTCAGCAACTCCAGTCCGGCTCGCAAGCGCCGGTTCTCTACGGCATCTCGATCCTCGTCGTGTTCCTGTGTCTCGCGGCGCTCTACGAGAGCTGGTCGATTCCGTTCTCCGTGATCATGGTCGTGCCGCTCGGCGTGATCGGCGCGTTGCTCGCCGTGACCTTGCGCGGACTCGAAAACGACGTGTTCTTCCAGGTCGGCTTGCTGACGACGGTCGGCTTGTCGGCGAAGAACGCCATTCTGATCGTCGAGTTCGCGCGCGAGTTGCAGCTCGGACACGGCATGGGACCGGTCGCGGCTGCGCTCGAAGCGGCGCGCCTGCGTCTGCGTCCGATTCTGATGACGTCGCTCGCATTCATTCTCGGCACGTTGCCGCTCGCGATCAGCAACGGCGCGGGATCGGCGAGCCAGCATGCGATCGGGACGGGCGTGATCGGCGGGATGCTCTCCGCGACCTTCTTCGCCATCTTCATGGTGCCGATGTTCTTCGTCGTGGTCCGCGCGCGCTTCGGCGGCGACAAGGAAGACACGGAAGCCGCGATCGCGGATTACGAGCGGCAGCGTTCCGGCGCGCGCGACGGCTCAGGCAAGCAGAGACATTGACATGCTCAAGACTTCTTTGATCGCGGCTGCGGTCGCGGTTCTGGCCACAGGCTGCACATTGGAACCGGCGTACGAGCGGCCCGCCGCGCCGGTATCGGCGAGTTTTCCGGCAGGCGGCGTGTATGCGGCGCAGCCGAACGTGGCGCCGAGCGCGCGCAGCGCGGAAGGCGTGGCGGCGGCGGATATCGGCTGGCGCGCGTTTTTCGTCGATGCGCGGCTGCAGCGGCTCATCGATATCGCGTTGAAAAACAATCGCGATTTGCGCGTGTCGGTGCTGAACATTCAGGCGGCGCAGGCGCAGTATCGGATCGTGCGTTCGGAGCTGTTTCCGGCGATCTCGGCACAAGCGGATCAGTCGAAGCAGCGCACGCCGCGAGGCTTGTCGTTCTTCGACAAGACGATTTCGAACACGTATTCCGTGGGGCTGAATGCGTCGTGGGAAATCGACTTGTTCGGGCGCGTGCAGAGTCTCAAGGATCAGGCGCTCGCGCAGTATTTTTCGACGGCGTACGCGCGTAAAGCGTTCGAGATTTCGCTGATATCGCAAGTGGCGTCGCAGTATCTGCAAGTGCTTCAGGCCGATGATCTGTTGCGCGTCACCGAAAGCACGCTCAGGACGGCGCGCGCGTCGTACGACATCGTCAAGCTGCAGTTCGACAACGGCGCGGCTTCCGAACTCGACTTGAGTCAATCGCAGACGGTGGTCGAGAACGCCAGCGCGAGCTATCAGGCGCAGCAGCGTGCGCGGGCGCAGGCGGTCAATGCGCTCGTGCTGTTGCTCGGCGAGCCGATGCCCGGCGATCTGCCCGCCGGCATGCCGCTGAACGACCAGCACTTCCTCACCGATATCCCGGCGGGCTTGCCGTCCGATCTGCTGACGCGTCGCCCGGACATCATGGAAGCCGAGCAGAACCTGCTCGCCGCGAACGCGAATATCGGCGCGGCGCGGGCGGCGTTCTTCCCGCGCATTTCGCTGACGGGCAGCTTCGGCACGCTGAGTCCGACGCTCGGCGGTCTCTTCAAGGCGGGTTCGGCTGCATGGAGCTTCGCGCCGACGATCACGCTGCCGATCTTCGAAGGCGGCGAGAATCAGGCGAATCTCGATCTCGCGAACGTCCAGAAGAACATCCGGATCGCGCAGTACGAGAAGGCGATTCAGTCGGCTTTCCGCGATGTCGCCGATGGTCTCGCCGCGCGCGGCACCTACGATCAGCAAATTCAGGCGCTCGAACGCGACACGGCCGCGCAGCAACGTCGGCTGGATTTGTCGACGATGCGTTACCGGCAAGGCGTCGACAGCTATCTGGGCGTGCTGACCGCGCAGCAGGACTTGTACGCCGCGCAGCAGTCGCTGATCGTCGCGCGCACACAGCGGCTCGCGAATCTGGTGACGCTGTATCAGGCGCTCGGCGGCGGATGGATCGAGCGCACCGGCGATTCTCCGCGCGCGGCCGACGCGGCATCCTGACGTCAAGAAAAAAGCGCCGCGGCTCACACCGCGGCGCTCAAGGCAAGCACACCCGCCAACACTTCCTTATTGCGCTTCCGACGCCCGCGCGGTGCCGTCGAACTCATGTCCGGCCTGGCGGATGTCGCATCGCGCCTCGCGCTCCTTGCGCACGCCGTTGAACACGATGTTCAGCAGCACCGCCGACACCGACGCCAGCAGAATGCCGCTGTGAAGAATCGGTTCGAGCGCGTGCGGCAGTTGCGAGAAGAACTTCGGCGCGACCACCGGCACGAGCCCGAGTCCCACGCTCACCGCGACGATGAACAGGTTGTGGTGATTCTTCGCGAAGTCCACCTTCGACAGCACCTTGATGCCGTTCGCCGCGACCATCCCGAACATCACGATGCCCGCGCCGCCCAGCACGAACGGCGGCACCGACGCGACCACCTGCGCCATCTTCGGAAAGAGGCCGAGCAGCACGAGAATCACGCCGCCCGTCGCGCAGACGAAGCGGCTCTTCACGCCCGTCACGCCGATCAAGCCGACGTTCTGCGAAAACGACGTATGCGGGAACGAGTTGAACACGCCGCCGATCAGCGTGCCGAGACCGTCGACGCGCAGGCCGCGCACGAGCGCTTTCTGATCGACCGGACGCTCGACGAGATCGCCGACCGCGAGGAACATGCCCGTCGATTCGATGAACGTCACGAACATGACGATGACCATCGTCGCGACGGAGAGCGCATCGAAGTGCGGCAGGCCGAAGTGGAACGGCATCACGATGCCGACCCACGGCGCATGCGCGACGCCGTCCATGCTGACGCGGCCGAGCATCGCGGCAATGACGAAGCCCGCGACGATGCCGAGCAGCACCGAGATATTCGCGATGAAGCCGCGCGCGAACTTGTTGATGAGCAGAATGAGCGACAGCACGACGAGCGACAGCAGCAGATAAACCGGATTGCCGTAGTCCGGATTGCCGACGCCGCCCGCCGCCCAGTTGATGCCCACGCCCATCAGCGAGAGGCCGATCACCGCGATCACCGTGCCGACCACGACCGGCGGGAAGAAGCGCAGCAGCTTGCCGATCATCGGCGCGAGAAAGATGCCGATCACGCCCGCCGCGATGGTCGCGCCGAAGACATCGAGAATGCCGAGCGACGGATTCGTGCCGATGGCGACCATCGGTCCGACGGCGGCGAACGTGCAGCCCATGATCACGGGCAGGCGAATGCCGAAGATCCACAGGCCGAGCGTCTGGATGAGCGTCGCGACGCCGCATGAAAACAGATCGGCGCTGATGAGGAACGCGACCTGATCCTTGGTGAGATGCATCGCCGCGCCGAGAATCAGCGGCACCGCGACGGCGCCCGCGTACATCACGAGGACGTGCTGGATGCCCAGCGTCAGAAGTTGGCCGGTGGGCAGCCGCTCGTCGCACGGATGAACCTTTGCATGCGCGTTCGCGCTGCTCGTACTCGATGCCATGTCTCTCTCCTTGAAAAGCCTTTCCACTTGAATGGCCTCCAAGGTAAGTGCGTCAAAAAGCCCTAACAAGACCACGCGACGCTATACGACGCGTTCGCATGCCGATATGAAAAACCCGCGCGGCATGCGGCAAGATGGCGTCGAAGCCTTTGCAGCAAGGGGTTTGACGCACGCACGGCGATTCATGTCGTGTGAAGAAAGGCCGCGTCATTGCGGGCATCGTTATGATGTTCATCACGCGGACCGTATAGTCCATTTTTCGCCTGTTGCGCGCGACGGCGGGGTTAACCCGCGAATCGAGCGTTTTCCCTGACGCGTTTTCACACGACACGGAGAAGTCATTTCATGCGTTTTCTTGGCATCGATCTCGGCACCGGTTCGATCAAGCTCGCCATCGTCGATGAAGCCGCGCGCGAGGTCGCATCGTCGAGCGCGGCGTATGCGGTGACGAGCGCGCATCCCGGCTGGGCCGAAACGTCCGCCGATGCGTGGCACGCCGCGCTCGTCGATGCCGCCGCGCGTTTGCCGTCGGGCGAACGGCAAGCGGTGAGCGCGATCGGTTTTTCTGGGCAGATGCACGGCGTGGTTCCGACCGCCGCCGATGGCCGCGCGTTGCGTCCCGCGATGCTCTGGCCCGACACGCGCGCGCGCGCCTTGCTCGATGCATGGCCCGAGCCGCAGCCGAATCCGGTCGCGCCGGGCATGGCCGGACCGCTCTTGCGCTGGCTCTCGATGAACGAACGCGCGGTGGCCGCCGAAATGCGATGGGCGTTGCAGCCGAAGGACTGGCTGCGCGTGCGTCTGGGCGGCGCGTTCGTCACCGATTCATCCGATGCCTGCGCGACGGCGCTCGCGCATCCTTCGGGCGCGTGGGACGACGCGCTCATCGACAGGCTCGGCTTGCCGCGCGATTGGTTCGCGCCGGTCGCGGCATCGCATGGAGAAGGCGGCGCGTTGTCGGCGCAGGCGGCTGCGGAACTCGGCTTGCGCGCGGGCGTTCCGATGGCCGCCGGCGCGGGCGATACGCCTTGCGCCGCGCTCGGCAGCGGCCTGCACGCGGACGGCGACGCGCTGCTCACCACAGGCAGCGGCGGCCAGATCGTCGTGATGTGCGAAGACGCGCCGCCGTCCGTGCGCGGCCTGCATGCGTATCGCGCGGCGACGGACACGTGGTATCGCATGGCCGCGATGCAGAACGTCGGCGTGGCGCTCGAAGCGGTGCGCGGCTGGCTCGGCTATGCGACGTGGCCCGCCGCCTACGACGACGCCTTCGCCGCCGGCGCGAGCGCCTCCGTCACCTTCCTGCCGTACTTGAGCGGCGAACGCTCGCCGTGGATGAACCCGGCGGCGCGCGGCGGATGGCTCGGACTCGGCCTCGACGACACGCGCGGCTCGATGATGCGCGCCGCGTTCGAAGGCGTGGCATTCGCATTGCGTGCGGGTCTCGACGCGATCCGGACGAGCGGCACGCCGTTGACCGCGATGCGACTCGCGGGCGGCGGATCGATCGATGCGCGCTGGCGTCAATTGCTCGCCGATGCGCTCGATGTCGAGCTGAACGCCGTCGATTGCCCGAACGCGGCGGCGCGCGGCGCGGCGATGCTCGGCGGCATCGCGGCGGGGCATTGGCGGACGAGCGAACTCGCATCGCTCGCGCCGGCTGCGACGCGCGTGGCCGCACCGCGAGGCGACGCCGCGCTCCAACGAAGGCACGCGCGTTTCATCGACCTGTACGGACGCGTCGAAGGCTGGTTCTGACGCCGCGCGCGATAGCCCTTACACTTTGGGCTCCGCAGCACGTCCTTCATGTTTCGTCACGTTCGTCACGTCCATCGCGCACGGCATCGTCCGGCGCATCACAACAACATCGACATTCCGCTATGTCCGCTTCCGCCCCGACGCAACCCGACTTCCGCTCGCGCCAGTTCCTGCTGGACCACGCGCTGCGCACGATGATCTTCTATCACCCGCACTGCATGGACCCCGCAGGCGGCTTCTATCACTTCTACAAGAACGACGGCACGATCTACGACCGCAAGTCGCGCCATCTCGTGTCGAGCACGCGCTTCGTGTTCAACTATGCGATGGCCTACAAGCACTACGGTCTCGACGAGTATCGCGGCGGCGTGCGGCATGGCATCGATTATTTGCGGGAGGTTCATCGCAATCCGCAGACGGGCGGCTATGCGTGGACGCTCGAAGGCCGCGACGTGACGGATGCGACCAACCATTGCTACGGCCTCGCGTTCGTCGTGCTCGCGTATGCGAAGGCGCTCGAAGCGGGTTTCGACGAAGCGCGCGCGTATCTCGACGAAACGTGGCACGTGATGGAAACGCACTTCTGGGACGCGGCGCACGGCCTTTACAAGGACGAAGCGAGCGCGGACTGGAACGTCTCCGACTATCGCGGGCAGAACGCGAACATGCACGCGTGCGAAGCGTTTCTCGCCGCGTTCGAAGCGACCGGCGAAGCGCGGTATCTCGACCGCGCCGCGCTCCTAGCCGACAACATGGTGAACCGTCAGGCGTCGCTCGCGGGCGGCCTCGTGTGGGAGCACTACAAGCCGGACTGGTCCATCGACTGGGACTACAACAAGGGCGATCGCAGCAACATCTTCAGGCCGTGGGGCTTTCAGCCGGGGCATCAGACCGAATGGGCCAAGCTGCTGCTGATTCTCGACCGGCATCGGCCGGACGCGTGGCATCTGCAACGCGCGCGCGAACTGTTCGACCGCGCGCTGGAATTATCGTGGGACGGCGAGCACGGCGGCATGGTCTACGGCTTCGACACGGAAGGCAAGTTCTACGACGAAGACAAGTATTTCTGGGTGCAGGCGGAATCGCTCGCGGCGGCGGCGTTGCTCGCGGATCGCATGCAGCGCGAAGGCGACACGGAAGCCGCCGCGCGCTACTGGAACGACTACGACCGCCTGTGGACCTATAGCTGGGCGCATTTCGTCGATCACAAATACGGCGCGTGGTATCGCATTCTGACGCGCGACAACCGCCAGTACAGCGACGAGAAAAGCCCCGCGGGCAAGACCGACTATCACACGATGGGCGCTTGCTACGAAGTCCTGAATATCATTCGCTGACACCATCAATCCGAAGAAACCGAGGAACTGGACGATGAAGACAAAAGCCGCAATCGCATGGAAAGCCGGTCAGCCGCTCACCATCGAGGAAGTCGATCTCGAAGGCCCGCGCGCCGGCGAAGTGCTGATCGAAGTGAAAGCGACGGGCATCTGCCACACCGACTACTACACGCTGTCGGGCGCGGACCCCGAAGGCATTTTCCCGGCGATTCTCGGCCACGAAGGCGCGGGCGTGATCGTCGATGTCGGTCCGGGCGTCGGCACGCTGAAGAAGGGCGATCACGTGATTCCGCTCTACACGCCGGAATGCCGCGAGTGCAAGTTCTGCCTGTCGCGCAAGACGAATCTCTGCCAGAAGATTCGCGCGACGCAAGGCAAGGGCCTCATGCCTGATGCGACCTCGCGCTTTTCGCTCGACGGCAAGCCGCTCTTTCACTACATGGGCACGTCGACGTTTTCGAACTACATCGTCGTGCCGGAGATCGCCGTCGCGAAGGTGCGTGAAGACGCGCCGTTCGACAAGATCTGCTACATCGGCTGCGGCGTGACGACGGGCGTCGGCGCGGTCGTGTATTCGGCGAAGGTGGAAGCGGGCGCGAATGTCGTCGTGTTCGGGCTGGGCGGCATCGGACTGAACGTGATTCAGGGCGCGAAGATGGTCGGCGCGGACAAGATCATCGGCGTCGATATCAATCCGGGCCGCGTGGAACTCGCGAAGAAGTTCGGCATGACGCACTTCATCAACCCGAACGAAGTGGAGAACGTCGTCGATCACATCGTGCAGTTGACCGATGGCGGCGCGGACTATTCGTTCGAATGCGTCGGCAATGTGAAGCTGATGCGTCAGGCGCTCGAATGCACGCACAAGGGCTGGGGGCAGTCGTTCATCATCGGCGTGGCGGCGGCGGGCGAGGAGATCAGCACGCGTCCGTTCCAGCTCGTCACGGGCCGCGAATGGAAAGGCTCGGCGTTCGGCGGCGCGCGCGGGCGCACGGATGTGCCGAAGATCGTCGACTGGTACATGGAAGGCAAGATCAATATCGACGATCTCATCACGCATCATCTGAAGCTCGACCAGATCAACGACGGCTTCGACCTGATGAAGAAGGGCGAGTCGATCCGTTCCGTCGTCATTTATTGAGCGAAGGAGAACGCCATGCTCGAACTCATCGAGGAGCATCGTTGTTTCGATGGCGTGCAGCGCATCTATCGGCATGATTCGAAGTCGATCGGCCTGCCCATGCGCTTCTCCGTCTTCCTGCCCGCGCAGGCGGCGTCGGGCAAGGTGCCGGCGCTGTTCTATCTCGCGGGCCTCACGTGCACCGAGGAGACGTTCCCGATCAAGGCGGGCGCGCAGCGTTACGCGGCGGAGCACGGCATCGCGCTGATCGCACCGGATACGAGTCCGCGCGGCGCCGATATTCCCGGCGAGAAAGACGCGTGGGACTTCGGCGTGGGCGCGGGCTTTTATGTCGATGCGACGCGCGAGCCGTGGAGCGAGCGGTATCGCATGTATTCGTACGTGACGCAGGATTTGCGCGAAGCGGTGCTGGCGGAATTGCCGGTGCGCGAAGACCGGCTCGGCATCTTCGGGCATTCGATGGGCGGGCACGGCGCGCTCGTGCTCGCGTTGCGCAATCCGGATATCTATCGGAGCGTGTCGGCGTTCGCGCCGATCGCGGCGCCGTCGATGTGTCCGTGGGGCGTCAAGGCGTTCACCGGCTATCTCGGCGACGATCGTTCGGCATGGGCTCAGTACGATGCCAGCGAACTCGTGAAGACCGCATCGCGCGTCGAAGGCGGGATTCTGATCGATCAGGGTCTGGCGGATCAGTTCCTCGCCGAGCAGCTTTATCCCGATGTGTTCGAGCGCAATGCGCGCGAAGCGGGACATGATGTGACCGTGCGCCGGCACGAAGGCTACGACCACGGGTACTTCTTTATCTCGACGTTCGTCGCGGACCATATCGCGCATCACGCGCGCGTGCTCTTGCGATAAGCGTGTGTTAAGCATGTGGCGATGCCGGCCGTGCCGCGTGCACGCGCCGGCATCGCGACGATCAATGCCCGCGCCTTCCCAGCAAACTTCCCGCATACACCACCGCCGCGAGCATCGTGATCCAGAAGCTCGTCGGCCAGTCGGTGTAATAGGCGAGCGTCAAGCCGATCCACGCCTGCGCGAGCGCGAACAGCGCCGCGAGCATCAATCCCGCCGATAAGCGCGTCGTCACGTTCTGCGCGGCGGCGGCCGGACCGACCATCAGCGCGAACACGAGCAGCACGCCGACGATCTGCGTGCATGCCGCCACCGCGAGCGCCGTGATCGCGAGAAACAGCACCGACACGAGCCGCAGCGATACGCCTTTCGCCTCGGCCAGTTCCGGCTGCAGCGACGCGAACAGCAGCGGCCGCATGATGACGCCGAGCGCGACGAGACTCACCGCCGCGAGTCCCGCGAGCAACACGAGCGTTGCGTGATTCACGCCGAGCACGTTGCCGAAGAGCAGCGCGGTGGCCTGCGTCGCGTAGGCGGTGAAGAAGTGCAGAAACAGCAGACCGAAGCCGAGCGATAGCGAAAGAATCACGCCGATGGCGACATCGCGGCCCGATAGCTTTTCGCCGAGCGCGCCCATGCCGACGCCCGCCGCGAGCGTGAAGCCGACCATTCCCCAGATCGGCGGCATGCCGAGCAGCACCGCGCCCGTCGCGCCGGTGAAGCCGACGTGCGATAGCGCGTGGCCCGCGAACGTCTGTCCGCGCATCACGAGAAAATAGCCGACGATCCCCGACAGCACCGCGACGATCCCCGACGCCGCGAATGCATTCACCATGAAGTCGTATTCGAACATTGTGCTTTCTATTTGACGTGGCTGTGGCTGTGGCCGTGACTGCGCGCATGGCCGTGATCGTGTTCATGCTCGTGTTCGTGCTCGCCGCCTTCCTCGTGCGCGTGGTCGAGCTTGTCGATCTCGACGTCGCCCGACATCACGAAGATGCGGCCGTTCACGCGCATCACGTCGATCGGCGAGCCGTAGAGACGCGAGAGCACGGGCTTCGTGATGACTTCGTCGACGGTGCCGAGCGCCGCGCGCCCGTTGCCGAGATACAGCACGCGATCGAGCGAATTCAGAAGCGGATTCAGCTCGTGCGCCGAAAACAGCACGGTGATATTGAGTTCGCGCTGTACGCGCCGCACGAGTTCGACCACGCCCGTCTGATGACGCGGATCGAGGCTGATGAGCGGTTCGTCCAGCAGCAACAGACGCGGATTGCCGAGCAGACATTGCGCGAGCAGAAGCCGCTGACGCTCGCCGCCCGATAGCTCCGAGAGCGGCCGCGCCGCCAGTTGCCGCGCGCCGACGAGATCGAGCACGCGTTCGACGTCCGCGCGAATTCGGGCATTGCGATGCGGCAAGCCCCAGCGATGCCCGTCCGCCGCCATCGCGACGAAATCGCGGCCCAGCACGCGCCGGCCCGCGAGTCCGCTGCGAATCTGCGGCATATAGCCGATGGATGCGTTGCCGCGCACCACCGCTTCGCCGTTCACGCGGATCGCGCCGGACGCGACGGGCACGAGGCCGAGCAGCGCGCGCATCAGCGTGGTCTTGCCCGCGCCGTTCGGCCCGAGCACGCCGATGAATTCGCCCGTGTTCACGGTGAAGCTCGCATCGTTCAGGATCGCGCGGCCGCCGAGTTCCAGCGTCACGCGATCGACTTCGAGCGCGGGTTGCGGCGCGTGCGTCATCGTTGCCATCCTTGCAGTGCGCCCGCGAGCGCGTCGAGTTGCGACTGCATCCATTGCTGATACGTCTTGCCGGCGGGCAGCGTCTCCGTCACGCTGATGCTCGGCACATGCGAATCCTTCGCGACATCGAGCAGACGCCGCGTGAGCGCGCCCGTCGCCTGGCTGTTGTATATGAGCACGTGAACGCGGCGTTCGCGCAAGTCTTTCTCGAAGGCAGCGATGTCGGCGGGGCTCGGCTCCGTCTCGTTCATCTGCGCGGTCTGGAAGCGCGTGTTGCGCATCTCGAAACCGATGGCGTCGGCCATATAGCCGAACACCGGCTCCGTCGCGGTCACGGGCACGCCCTTGTAATGCGATTTCATCACCGCGATGCGCGCGTCGATGGGCTTCAGCGCCTGAAGGAACGTGGCGAGGCGCGCATCGTAATCGCTCTTGTGCGCCGGGTCCGCGCTCGACAAATAAGCGCTCACCGCTTTCGCGACGGCGGGCATCGTCGGCGGGTCGTACCAGAGATGCGGATTGTCGCCGGGCTTCTTGCCCGTCAGTTGCGCCGCGACGATCACGGTGCGCTTGCCGTCGCTCTTCGTCGCGCCGAGGAGCTTGTCCATCCACGGATCGTAGTTGGCGCCGTTATAGACGACGAGCGCCGCGTGCTGAAGCGCGCGCGCGGTCTTCGGGCTGGCTTCGAACAGATGCGGGTCTTCGTCCGGATTGTTGAGGATGCTCGTCACCGTCACGCGATCGCCGCCGAGCTGGCGGATCACATCGCCATAAAAATTCTCCGCCGCGACGACGGGCACGCGCGTGGCTTGCGCCGAAGTCTGCGCCGATGTTTGCGCGAGGGCAGGCTGGCAAAAGGCGAACGCAGCGGCGATGCACGTCAGGACATGCGCGAGTTTCATGGTTTTCCTTATGTCGATGCGAGATCTCATGCGCCGTGTTCCCCGCGATGCTTGAACTGGCAATCGCTGCACAGCCCGCTCAGTTCGACGACCTGATGGCGCAACTGAAAGCCGTGCGCGGGCGGGCTCGCGGAGAGCGACGACGCGAGTTCGCGGCCCTGGATTTCGAGCGTCGCGCCGCATTCGTCGCAGATGAGGAACTGGCTTTCGTGCGGCTTGCCGGCGTCGCAGCACGCGACGAACGCGTTCTTCGATTCGATGCGATGCACGAGCCCGTTTTCGACGAGGAAATCGAGCGCGCGATAAACGGTGGTCGGCGGCACGCGCGCGCCGCGCTTGGGTTCCATGGCGTCGATGAGGTCGTACGCGCCGATGGGCTTGTGCGCCTTCAGCACGAGTTCGTAGACGTGCCGGCGCAGCGGCGTGAGGGCGAGGCCGCGCTCGTCGGCGAGCGCCTCGGCACGGGAAAGCATGATTTCGACGGATGGCATGTCGTCGCCGCCGCGAGTGCGCGGCGTCCTTCGATATGATGGTTTCGCGATGATATAACGTATCAACGGAAGTTGCATCAGCGAAATTCGCTTGAGAAGCGCGTGGGTATCGGCGTCAGCGTTTGAACAAATAGCCCGCGCGGGCGTCCTGCATGATCGCGAAGATCAAAGGATCGTTCGTCACGCGGATGCGACCGGTGTGCGTAAGTTTCCCCTCGATCATCGTGGCGCCTGACACGAACTGACAGTCGTCATAGCAAGCGAGCGTTCCACTGCTTGTACCGTCCTGGTAGCGAACAACAGGCTGATTGCCCTGACGAACTTTCAGAAGCCACACTAGGACACGCGATTCGGAATCGGCGCCGTCCACCGGAACCTTGGCGTACTCGAACGCATCGCCTCGCCTATCGACATAGTTGTGGTGAGCTTGATACGCAGGCCGATCAACTAGCTGCGCAGAATGGCTCGGCTCTGAAGCGAACGGGCCCGGAGTCGCGAGTAAGGGAATCGTCGCAAGGCAGAGCGGCACTCTTGCTGCGGACAAGCGACGACGAAAAGCACGCATTGTCAACGCAGCGGGTTGGCGCCAGCGGCCGAAGCAGCAGTCCCCGCGAGACTCGTCGCGTCCAGGTCGATGTGCTCTGCCTTGAAGAACGCTTCCTTGGTTGGCCATTTGGCCTCACCGTTCGGTAATCCGAATATGAGATCGCCGTCGCCTGGTGCATCATATTTATCGGGCGCGGCCATGAAGCGCTTCTTGCGCCACGCCAACGCGACGAGCGTTCTCTTCCCGGCACGCGACGTCTTGAACACGCGTATCCATGCCGGATGGTCACCGAGCGCCGTCGCGTCTGTCGTGTCATCGTCCTCGGTAGAAACGGCTCGCGCCCAACCGACTACGATGACTTCTACTGCCTTTCCAGTTCGATCGAGCCGTTCCTGCCGCTGCACCTGTTTGCCAAGCAACTGGAACCGTGCAGAGGGCACGTGCGAGCCGGCTCGAAAATATTCCGCGATAACCCAGTCGCCGCCCGAAGAAACGATGGGAACGTCGCGCCGACGGTCGTAGCGGTAAAGATCGGTCAGGCGCGTCAACACGGATTTCGGCACGCGGGCACCGGGAAATGCATAACGCGCGGGCTTGAAGTCGCCCGTTTCGGATCGGATCGAGTTCGACGGATTCATATCGAGCGGTAATGCCTGAGGCTGAAGAGCGATTGAAACGAGTTGCCCATTCGATACCTTGGCGAAGTAGGAAGGATGAGCGGATTGAATCGTCTCGACGTTGCGCGTCGTCCCTGAAAAGGCAGAAGCGCTTACTACGATCGACGAGAGGGCATATACGATTGAGATCAGCGGCGCTTTTTTGCAGTGCATGAGAAGTTCCCTTGTGCACGTAGATTAACCAATTTTCTACCTGCGCCTGATTAACAAGCCCTTACTTACGATATGCTCCTACGATCAGGAAAAGAGCCAACGAACCGGTACTTAGTTAGGCGCCGAGATTGAGCCCTTCGAGCAACGCATGCGAACTGGCAGTCACTGTGCCGATTGAGCAGTTCCGAAACCTTTGCCGGTTACGAACAGCTGCTTGTGCATCGTCCGGGCGGCAGGAAGGCACGAGATCAGTTCCATCTCCATATTTCGAGCGATGACGCGTTTCGTATGCGCAAAGGCTCCTGCTGAATAGGTAGCGAGGCGTTGCGCCCAGTGCAGTGCAAGGGGCATAAGTTCCTGCTCACGAACCGCAGAGTTAATCAAGTTATATTCCAGTGCGGTTATCGCTCCGACCTCTCTGCAACCATATACCATCTCCGTAGCGATGCCATAAGAGACGAACTGACGCAAAATGGTCGCGCCGACGGCGCAACCAACGCCTTGTGTTAGTTCTGGTTCGGCGAAATGAGCTCCGTAGGCAGCCACGCGTACATCGCAGAGCAATGCGAGCTGCAAGCCCTGCCCTCTCGCCTGACCTTTTATAGCCGCAACAACCGGTTTTGGGCAGTGAAGCAGGGCCAAATAAAGCTCGACAATACTGTCCAGCCATACGTCAACGTCGGCTTCACTCCGAATCCGAGCTATCTCCGTAGCGTCGCCTCCTCCGCAAAAGGCCGCTCCAGAGGGACCTAAGACAACCAACGCTGAGATCGCTGGATCGTGTCCAGCTGCGCGAATTGCAGTGACTGCCTTTTGCCGTGCCTGCATGTCCAAGTAATTGCTTGCGGTAGCACCATCGAGAGTCAGTTGCATGACTGTCGAATACGGTACTCCAATTGACATTAGATTGTTCATCAAACTGACGCCTCCCACTGCCATCTTCAGATAATCCGCGTTAGCTCAGCAAGCGCACATCGATTTGATACGATTGCGGTAAAGGCGCATGACTGAGTATGCTTGGATAGGATAGTGAACGCAGCGTTTCATATGGGTGAAACGCTGCGAGCGGCTACACGATCAACATCGACATGAACCTCAGTCGATCAGCCAAGTCCGACATCGCGGATTGGTCCGCTACTTGCGGTATCGGCTGTTTGGCCCCGCCACAAAATCCGCTCGATCGCGGGATCGTTGAACTCTTCGCGCTCGTGGATGGTACGCCTGTTGTCCACAATGAGAAGGTCACCTTCGCGCCAGTAGTGCGTGTAGGTGTAGCGCGGATTCTTGAAGAAGGCGGATAATTCCGAGAAGAACTTCTTAGTTTCATATGGGGTGAACCCGACGATGCGCGGTTCCCAACTGGGGCGTTGACCATCATCGAATGGAAAATAAAGGAGCATTTTTCGCACCCATCCGAGATCCGTGAAGACCGGCACCTTGAACCAGCCCTCGGGAGAAACGTCAACGTAATATCCGCGCTCGGTGACGCGGACTTCAAACGTTTCGGTCTCAAGTACTTCGCGAAGATGATTTGGCATTTCCGCGCAAGCGAGCACGTGATCAGTGACCAAAGTACCGCCCCGATATTTCATGTTCTTAATGCGAGCCCCGTAGAGAAAGACCAGATCTACCTGACTTAGTAGCAGGCCGCCATCCGCGTGGTAAGGAAGTTGGCCACGCCCAGTGACGATTTTTTTCTGGTCGCCATCAAGCTCGAGAGTGTCGCGATAACCATAGCCTACCTTCTCACGTTCGTTCACGTAAGCGACTACGTTACCGTAGGATGAATACAGCTTTAGGAAATCCTCTTTCGTGAAGTCAAGGCCACGGATAACGGCGAACCCTTTAAGCTTCAGAATGTCTTTTATTTCAGCAGGGGCGGCCCCCATGAAGGCGTCGCGGTACATCATCGTTCCGAATCCAGAGGGCAACAGCGATTCTGTTTCGTACAGTCGTACTCGTGTATCCAATTCGTGCTCCTTACTAAATGAAGGCGTTGAAGAAAACCTCAATAAGAGGATCGGGGGGGGCTACGACGACAATCGAACAATCATGCTAGGTGGTGTAATGGCTGTTCAACTCAACATATCCAGGAGAAAGATCGCAACCTATCACCTCGGCACGTCCGGCCGCGACGCAAAGGTCAACCGCGATCTCCAGGTTGGACGAGCGACGCATCGCATCCTCAAGGAGGTGCACGCATTTTTCGTCGATCTCGGGATAGACTTTGATGCCGCAAATGGAGATTCGGACGCGTTCGGGCTCAATGCGGTAGCGCCTATCGCACTTTCCGATCGCCATTGCGACTCTGCCCCAGTTGGGATCGTGGCCATGGATGGCTGTCTTCACGAGCGGAGAATTTGCGATCGACTTTGCGACAGCCTTGGCGACTACGTCGGATTCCGCGTGGTCGACGATGACCTGGAAAACCTTTGTTACGCCTTCACCATCGCTCATGACCAGAGTCGCAAGGTGCGACGCCACGTCGAGAAGCGCATCGGCGAAGGCTTGCCGGTCTACCGCGCCCGCCAGACCGTTCGCAAAAATCACACAGCTATCGCTGGTGGATGTATCCGAGTCGACCGTAATGCAGTTAAAAGTCTTATCGACCACCGAGAGGAGCATGGACTGTAACTGCGATTGTTCGATTCGTGCGTCAGTGAAGAAATAGACGAGAAGAGTGGCCATGTCGGGCTCGATCATACCGACGCCTTTCGCTATCCCAATAAGGACGCTATCACCCACGCGGATGCTTACAGCTTTGGATTTCGTATCGGTAGTCTTTATCGCTTCGGCGACGGACCGAAAGTTCGCTGGACTGTCCATCCATTCTTTCCCGCAGGGAAGCGCTCGTAAGATCCGCTCTACGGGCAGCCGCCGGCCGATAACACCAGTCGCAGCGGTTTGCACTTCGGAAGGTGAAATGCCGAGTTGGTCCGACAATCGGTTGATCAGCACGTCGACATCCGCCGCGCCCGGGCGTCCCGTTGCCACATTGGCATTTTTCGAAATGACCAAAAGTGCACGCGCCGCGCCGTTGGCTAGTTGTTTGCGAGATGCCAAGACCGCCGGACTCGCGAAGTGATTGCGCGTGTAGACGCCCGCCACTGCGCATGGCACATCGGAATACGCCACCGCCACATCGCGCGAGTCATCTTTGATTCCTGCTGATGCAACAAACGTTCTAAAGCCTTTTGGCATGGCTGACTCGTCAACGAGCGGAAGGGAGGTGAAATTCTGAACCTTCATCGTGCGTGTCCGATTGGATCCGATTCCTTCAGCACGCGGGCGAAATGACCGTGTGGACTACGCGTGGAGAAAGCCTCCTTATGCACCCGTTTGGAGGCGTCGGCTGACTTCAGCAATACATCGCGCATGCTTTCGACGATCGTCCGTTTAGTGGCCCGGTATGGCGCCGTTGGGTAAGTAGCCAAGTCCTCAGCACGTTCAATTGCGTCGGTCATTAATCGCCCCGGTGCCGACAAGCGATTTGCGATGCCATAGGCTACAGCTTTTTCTGCGGGAATCGATTCGCAAGCGAGGACAATCTCTTGCATGACAGTGTAACCAACCGCGTGTCGCAGAATCGCGGCACCCACTGAGCAGCCGATTCCATGTCGCAACTCCGGCATGCGAAACTCCGCTGATGTTGCGGCTTGCCGCCAGTCGAACATCAAAGCGAACTGAAATCCCATGCCTATAGCGTACCCGTCGATCGCCGCTACAGTAGGCTTATCGACTAATAGAACGCTTGTGTAAAGATCGATGATTCTATCAATCCAGCGATCAACTTCCTTTCCGCCTTTCATCATTTTGACTTCATTGAAATCGCCGCCGGCGCTAAACGAACGATCAGCTCCGCCGCTCAATACGATAGCGGTCACTGAGGAATCGCTGTTAGCTCGCGCGAGCGCTACCTTTATGCTTTCCTCTAACTCCTCGCTGAAGGGGTTCATTCGGCTTGCATGATTTAGCGTGAGGACGCGAACACTTCTGATATCCGTTTCTACAACTAGCGACATAAATTTCCTCTTGGTTCCTGTTTCAGACATTATCTCCAGCGTCGGGCGCGTCTTCGGCAGACATGTATGCCCGAAACTTCGCGTATGTGTATCTTGTTTTCGCGGCATAATCGCCGGGTGCAACGCCGATGTGTGATGCGAAGATGCTGTTGACGGACGAGCCTTCGTGAATGCCAATCTTACGCCGCCAGACGATCTCTTCTGGAAGCAGCGCATTCTCAGCTGCGCATTCGCGAAGCATTACCTTCACCTCGTCCACAGAAACTTTCATTTCGGGTGCGAGGCTTAGAGCGAATCCCATGAGACGCGGAGTCCAAAATGGATGATGCACTTCGAAACCGTAGCGATTCGCACCAAATTGCGAGAACTCGCCAGTCCAACGGGTCCGGTAGATCTGCCTCCACAATTCGGCATTCGCATCGTTTGGTGCGCTGCCTGGCCGTAGCACCCCGCCAAAAAGAAGGTCTGATCCATATCCGGTCACGATTCGGCCACCGGTGCCCTCAAGTGAACGATAGAGGCATAAAAGGCTCGCCTGAATTTCAGCCGATAGCCCGTCGAAAATTTCATTGTAGAAAATCGCTTCGTGCGCGCCCTGCAGAATCGCATCGTCGCCGAAAGTCAAATCGTGATGGGCCGTCCTCACGTGGTGCGCGACGGTTTGCGCAAATTCGAATTCATTGCTCACCTCTGTTCCAATAGCGAAGGTCTTAATGTCCGCGCGGCATTGTGCCGCGAGGGCGGTCACCAAACTTGAATCTAAGCCACCAGAGAGCGGAATTGAAATCGAGTCCTTAACGTCGGCGACGTTCCTGATCGAAGCCGATAACAGCGAGTAGGTCGCGAGGCGGGCTTGTTCACGTTTGATTCGCTGCGGGATCGCCAACCTGAATGTCACGTATTGCGAGCAATTGACCACCGAGTGACCACGGCCATCGAATGAAAACGAGCAGATTGATCCTGGGCGAATACGTTCCGCGTTGCTGATTGGAAGAAAACTATCGGGGCGGTTGTCGTGCGCTACCACATCTTCTTCGAGCATGAACTTGAACTCACCGGGCCCACACAGGCCAATGTTTTTCAGTTCCGAGCTAATCCACAGACAGCGACCGCGAACCGTATGTACGGGTTGCAAGCCCAGCGCATCCGTAACGACCGTGAGCTTGCCACGGGGTCCGAAAGTTAGAACGGTGAACGGTCCTTCGACGAGGGAAAGCACTGCGTCGCCAAAGGCTTCACGGAGAATAACCAGAATGTGAACGCTGCTTGCGGACAAGGCTTCGGCGGTCGCCAAGGTCGCGAGAGAACGCAATTCTTCTATGTTCGTTGGCGCACCAATTAAGACGTGCGTCCGACTGTTCTCGACATGCAGGATTTCCGTGATCCTGGTACGGCCCCATGACTTCAGCCAAAGCTGCCAGCCCGACAGCTCGAGTATCTCTCCCCGACTTTGCAAGGGGGCTAATGAAGCAGTGAGTGGGCGCGCTGCATTAGGCGTGGCAACGAAGGAAAATGTCATGTCGATTCCTGCAGTTTCTATGGCTGGTTTAGATGTATTAGGGAAATGCTCTTGGATTTTCTTTCGCGGTGCCTGCCTAAGCGCTTCCTGCTATCTGAAATAGGTGCTATATCAATGCCGTGACTTGTCAGTCATTTATCGGCCCTGAGTTTCTTCACTGGCGCGACGGAGCACGCAATGCTCCATTCGGTGAGCGAAGAACTTGGCGGTTGTTTTCCTAAACCGTCGCAGGGACGCATTATTGTTGAAAAATTAAAGCATAGTTTTAGGTCTGTTTTGCTGTTTTTGAATGAAAACTTTTGTGTCGACTAGCACTAGTGATTTTAATGTGAGGCGTCTTATTTTTAAGATTGATATGAAAGAGCGGAAGCTGCGATCACATAAGTTAAAGTTAGTCTTGCGTGCGATAAATAACTGCGTATAGTTTTGCGGAAAATAGCACTGTTCAAGTGCTGGATGGATCGATATCAATGCTGTTAATTTGAAAGATGGCACTTGCAGTCGATGCGGCGTGGTTGAGAAATAAGAGCCTCCCGTAAATAGGCTCGTAGCTGGAGTAATAGTGTTTCGTCTGAGATTGAGCAGCGAATGGGCCGTGATAGCAGTCGTATATTTCCGTTTAAGACGCGGCGAAAAGGGGGAACTAGCCGGATCGGGACTTGCCTTTTCCGTTTGAAACTGGCTAGTCGAGCCTGGATGATCCTTTTGCGCGCGTGCCGTTTCCCTCAGGAGGAAGGGGCGCTGCAAGTGAACCTTTGAGTAAAGCGTTAAGAACAAAGCTGCCTTTGAGCCAATTTCATCGTGCTTGCCATCCGCCTTCGAGTGGCCAATGGCCGCCTCGACGGCGCTGCGCTTTCGGGTGCTGGCTCGTGGACCGCGCGTGATACCGCACCGCGAATCCGGGCGATGATCTTCACGCCGTCGGTAGTCACTCGGTGTAGCCGCGATCAGCGATGGCGACCGCCGACCTCAGATCGCTTGAGATCGCCGCCTGCTCTAAGGCCGCGGCCAGCGTGTGGCCGTCGTAGAGATTTTCCGGCATCGAACGAACGCCGACGACGAGGCCTTCTTCTTTATGGATCGTCGTGATCGACACTTTCAAGCCCAACTCGTAAGAAGGAGCGTGGAGCGCGTCCACTTCGTTCTTAGGCTTTTGCTACAGAATGTGTCTTGCTACCAATCAAGTCTTGCAACGGCTTTGGCTGCTTTCGCTGACCGAGGCGAATTGGCGTTCGACGTCACGCATCACGCAGCCCGCCCGCGAGCGCAACGTGCGTAGCGCCTTCTTCGCGTGCTTGTAGTGCTCGGCATGTGCGGAACGGCTGTTTGAGCTCACTGACTGTGGTGTTACGCGATTGTGGTTCTGCCGTAATTTCACAACATGACGGGCCGCAGCCTTCACGAGATGTTCACGACACCGCTCGAAAGACGCGAATCGGTTGGGTTGGCCAACGCTTTTTTCCAACATCGTCGTGATTGACGATTACCTGCTTCGGGCTCAAGACTTCGATTACGCCCGCGCGCTTGGCTGCCTCGATCTTTTCGGTCAACAATTCTTCGACCCCGGCTTCGCCCATGCGCTTCCTCCAACGCGTAAGGCTCGACGGGTCGATCGACGGCTCCGTTCGCAGATACGTCTCGCCCGCGAAGACCTGCGAATATTGGTTATCTACCCATTGCCACACGACCTCTTCATCGGAGAGACCAAACGCATGTTGGATATAGGACGGATCGGCCATCAATCGTGATGAAATGGCTGGGCGTCCTCTTCTCCAAACGAAGCTCCCACTCATCAAACGACTAAACCGTCCCGGTCGATCAGATAAGCCGAGCCGACCCAACGGATGCTTCATGTTGATCTGTTCACGCAGTAAATGCCGGGAAGAAATTCCGGTCATCGGCGTCTTCGGAGCCACCGCACCGCGTCTTTGACGTTCAATGTGGCACGCCGCGGCGGGATTGCAGTCCACATAGCGGGTCGCGCTTGCCTGGTCGCGAATCTTTCCGTCCCGGCGCGGTCGCTCTATGGCAAATTAGTCCTTCACCACCTTCGACGATGTAGCCAAAGGCGCTGTCTCCAAGACTCGTGATGCCAGTACCGATTACTTGGGAAAGTACGATGATTTCAAACCCACAACACTCATCGATCTCCCGGCGCATTGCGGACCAATATCGTTGATAAGAAAAAGCCTGCGCTATGAAAGTCCACAGAACCGTCTGCGAAGTTGACGAAATAAAAGGTTCCCGGCAGGGCTTCAGTCGAGGTCCAGAAATTAGCGCCTTCTCCGAATTCAGACGACGCCACGTTCGGAAATACCTTTGCATCGATCTTCGGGCCTACACACGAATCGACGCGAAGCGTGCTGAGTTCATACGCTGTCGGGACATGCCACCCCGGACCAGCTTGTGTTGCCGCCTTGCGAGCTTGATCTTGCCTCAGGCCGGTCGGTCGGCCAATGCATTGCTGCCGCTGCGTATCCCAGTGCATGCCGATTGCGCATCGGATCCACGTTAGATGAGTCCTGCGATCAGTCGCCAGACCGTCTTGAAGTAGAAACGCTCGTTCCATCGGCCGAGTGCATGTCGCAGAGGACAGAAGCGGCAGGGCAAGTGCGAGAAGGGACGTCAGTGTCAATGCGCACTTCAAATGCCGGTCTTTAACTCGTGAATTCATTTTCGGCACTGGCCAAATGTCTCATAAGAGCGATCGATAGAACCGATACTATTCAAGCATAGGAAGGAGTCCGTCAACACGACAGCTCCTAGAAAGACCGACGTTCCTCGATCGATAACCTTCCGCGCCGCAGCATCGAAACCGTACTTCCCCACCTTGACATCGCTCGTTCGAGCACCGATCATTCGATCACACAGAGAGCAATTGTTCGGCGGCAGAGCGTTCGCTCGCATCGCTGGACAGCAAAAATCCGGAGACATCGGTGAGACTGAAAGACAAGGTCGCGGTCATCACAGGCGCCGCGAGCGGGATCGGCGAGGCGGTCGCGCGGCGCTATCTCGACGAAGGCGCGAAGCTCGTCATCGTCGACGTCAAGGACGAGCACGACATGGCCGCGCGCTATGCCGACATCGTCGACGCATCCGCCCGCGTGCTCGCGCTCAAAGCCGACGTCACGCGCCGCGAAGACATCGAGCGCATCGTGGCGCGCGCCGTCGAACGCTTCGGCGGCGTCGATATCCTGTTCAACAACGCGGCGCTCTTCGACATGCGCCCGATCCTCGACGAATCCTGGGACGTCTACGACCGGCTGTTCGCGGTCAACGTCAAGGGCATGTTCTTCCTGATGCAGGCGGTCGCCAAACGCATGGTGGAACAAGGGCGCGGCGGCAAGATCATCAACATGTCGTCGCAGGCGGGGCGGCGCGGCGAGGCGCTCGTCTCGCATTACTGCGCGACCAAGGCGGCGGTCATCAGCTACACGCAATCGGCGGCGCTCGCGCTCGCGAAAGAGCGCATCAACGTGAACGGCATCGCGCCGGGCGTCGTCGATACGCCGATGTGGGAACAGGTCGATGCGCTCTTCGCGCGCTACGAAAACCGGCCGCTCGGCGAAAAGAAACGCCTCGTCGGCGAGGAAGTGCCGCTCGGCCGCATGGGCGTGCCGGCCGATCTGACCGGCGCGGCGCTCTTTCTGGCCTCCGCCGACTCCGATTACATCACCGCGCAGACGATCAACGTCGACGGCGGCAACTGGATGAGCTGACCGCGCGCGTGCGCCTTGCAGCATCGGGCGCACCGTCTATATTGAAACGGCGTCGCGGAACGATAACCCGCGCGATCCGATCGCGCATCGACACAAGCAGACAGGCGGTCCGAAAGGACCATCCGCTGCGCCCGTGCTAACGAAAAAGGAGACGAACCCAATGAAACGCACCCAACGCATCGTTCCCGCACAGCCGCGCGCGCGGCGTTCCAGCAGCGCATTGCTGTCGCTATCGGCGATGTCCGCGGCGCTCGCGGCCTCGGTTTTCGTGCCGCTCTCGGCGCAGGCCGCGACGACCATCACCATCGCCACGCTGAACAACCCGGACATGATCGAGCTGAAAAAGCTCTCGCCCGCGTTCGAGAAGGCCAATCCCGACATCCAGCTGAAATGGGTGATCCTCGAAGAAAACGTGCTGCGCCAGCGCGCGACGACCGACATCACCACGAACAGCGGCCAGTTCGACGTGCTGACCATCGGCACGTATGAAGCGCCGCAGTGGGGCAAGCGCGGCTGGCTCTCGCCGATGGCGGGCCTGCCCGCGAACTACGATCTCGACGATGTCGTGAAGACCGCGCGCGACGGCCTCTCGTACAACGGCCAGCTCTACGCGCTGCCGTTCTACGTCGAAAGCTCGATGACGTATTACCGCAAGGATCTCTTCCAGGCCGCCGGCCTGAAGATGCCCGACCAGCCGACCTACGACCAGATCAAGCAGTTCGCCGACAAGCTCACCGACAAGTCGAAGGGCCAGTACGGCATCTGTCTGCGCGGCAAGGCGGGCTGGGGCGAGAACATGGCGTTCGTGTCGACGGTGGTGAACACGTTCGGCGGCGAATGGTTCAACGAGAAGTGGCAGGCGCAGCTCGATTCGCCCGAGTGGCACAAGGCGGTGTCGTTCTACGCCGATCTCTTGAAGAACGACGGCCCGCCGGGAGCCAGCTCGAACGGCTTCAACGAGAACCTCACGCTGATGTCCTCCGGCAAGTGCGCGATGTGGATCGATGCCACCGTCGCGGCGGGCATGCTCTACAACAAGTCGCAATCGCAGGTGTCGGACAAGATCGGCTTCGCGGCCGCGCCGGTCGCCGTCACGCCGAAGGGCTCGCACTGGCTGTGGTCGTGGTCGCTCGCGATCCCGAAGACGTCGAAGCAGCAGGACGCCGCGAAGAAGTTCGCCGCGTGGGCGACGTCGAAGGAATACATCGAGATGGTCGGCAAGGACGAAGGCTGGGCGTCGGTGCCGCCGGGCACGCGCAAGTCGACGTACGCGCGCCCCGAGTACAAGCAGGCCGCGCCGTTCGGCGACTTCGTGCTGAAGGCGATCGAAACCGCGGACCCGAACGACGCGACGCTGCACAAGGTGCCGTATAGCGGCATCCAGTTCGTCGGCATTCCGGAGTTCCAGTCGTTCGGCACGGTGGTCGGGCAGTCGATCGCGGGCGTCGTCGCGGGTCAGACGAGCGTCGACAACGCGCTGAAGGCAGCCAATGCCGCAGCGGATCGCGCGGTGAAGCAGGCCGGCTATCAGAAGTAAATCTTCCGCGGTACGCGGGCCGCGTCGTCTGATGCGGCCCGCCGGCATCATCATCGAGAGGTGACACGATGAGTCAACTGAATCCCCCCATCACCGATCATCCCATGCAGGAATCCGCCGCCGAGCGCGACAAGCGGCGCGCGAAGTCGGTGCGATGGCTGATCACGCCATCGAGCGGACTGCTCTTTCTGTGGATGGCCATTCCGCTCGCGATGACGATCTGGTTCTCGTTCTCGCGCTACAACCTGCTCAATCCCGATGTCAAAGGATTCGCGGGCTTCGACAACTTTCAGTTCCTCGTCACCGATCCCGCGTTCGGGCCGTCCATCGGCCACACGCTGACGCTGATCGGATCGGTGCTCGCGATCACCGTCATCGGCGGCGTGCTGCTCGCCGTGCTGTTCGACCGCAAGTTCATCGGTCAAGGCATCGCGCGTCTGCTCGTGATCGCTCCGTTCTTCGTGATGCCGACGGTCTCCGCGCTCATCTGGAAGAACATGATCCTGCATCCGGTGTACGGCCTCGTCGCTTCGCTGATGCGAACGCTCGGCATGCAGCCGATCGACTGGTTCGCCGAATTTCCGCTCTTCGCGGTCATCGTGATCGTCGCGTGGCAATGGCTGCCGTTCGCGTTCCTCATCCTGTTCACCGCGATTCAGTCGCTCGATCAGGAGCAGAAGGAAGCGGCGCGCATCGACGGCGCGGGTCCGTTCTCGATGTTCTTCTTCATCACGCTGCCGCACCTGAAGCGCGCGATTGCCGTCGTCGTGATGATGGAAACCATCTTCCTGCTCTCGATCTTCGCTGAAATCTATACGACGACCGGCGGCGGTCCCGGCACCGCGACCACGAACCTGTCGTACCTGATCTACGCGCTCGGCCTGCAGCAGTTCGACGTCGGCCTCGCATCGGCGGGCGGCATTCTCGCGGTCATTCTGGCGAACGTCGTTGCGTTCTTCCTCGTGAGAATGCTCGCGAAGAACCTCAAAGGGGAGTACGAGTCATGAGCACGCAATCGGTCAACGTCCGTCCGCGGACCACCGCGCTCGGCCATGCGAAGAACATCGTGCCCGGCATCGTCGCGTGGATCGTCTCGATCCTGCTGTTTTTCCCGATCTTCTGGATGACGATCACCGCGTTCAAGACGGAGCAGCAGGCGTATTCGTCGTCGCTCATCTTCACGCCGACGCTCGAGAGCTTTCGCGAAGTGTTCGCGCGCAGCAACTACTTCGGCTTCGCGTGGAATTCGGTGCTGATCTCCGTGGGCGTCACGGTCATCTGCCTGATTCTCGCGGTGCCGTGCGCCTACGCGATGGCCTTCTTCCCGACGCGAAAGACGCAGAAGCTGCTGCTGTGGATGCTCTCCACGAAGATGATGCCGTCGGTCGGCGTGCTGGTGCCGATCTATCTGCTGTGGAAGAACGCGGGCCTGCTCGATACGGTGAGCGGTCTCGTCATCGTGTACACGCTCATCAATCTGCCGATCGCCGTGTGGATGGCCTTCACGTACTTCAACGAAGTGCCGAAGGACATTCTCGAAGCAGGGCGCATCGACGGCGCGACGACGTGGCAGGAGATCGTCTATCTGCTGATGCCGATGGCGCTGCCCGGTCTCGCATCGACGGGACTGCTGCTCATCATCCTTTCGTGGAACGAGGCGTTCTGGAGCATCAATCTGTCGAGTTCGAACGCGGCGCCGCTGACCGTGTTCATCGCGTCGTATTCGAGTCCGGAAGGCTTGTTCTGGGCCAAGCTGTCGGCGGCTTCGCTGCTGGCGGTCGCGCCGATCCTGATCGTCGGCTGGCTCTCGCAGAAGCAGCTGGTGCGCGGTCTCACGTTCGGCGCGGTCAAGTGAGGGCGGGCTCGTGACATCAAGTTCATTTCAAGCGGCCAATCTCGAAGATCGTCTGATGATCTGCGATTGCGACGGCGTGCTCATCGACAGCGAAGCGGTAGCAGCGCGGATGCTCGTCACCGAGTTGCAGGCGCTGTGGCCGGGCGTCGATGTCGAACCGGTCGTGATGCCGCTGCTCGGCTTGCGCATCGAAGCCGTGCTCGCGAGCGCGGCCGATACCGTGAATCGCACGCTCACGCAGGAACAGGTCGGCGCGATCCGCACGTCGGTCGAAGCGGCGGCGGTGCAGGCGCAGCCGGTGGCGGGCATCGAGGCGGCGCTGGCTGCCGTGCCGCTCACGAAGGCGTGCGCGAGCAACAGCTTTTCGTCGTACGTCGATGCGGTGCTGCAGCGCACGGGCCTCGTGCGCTTCTTCGAGAACCGGCGTTTTTGCGCGGACATGGTGGCGAATCCGAAGCCCGCGCCGGACGTGTATCTGGCGGCGGCGCGCGCGATGCGCGTCGATCCGCTGCGCTGCCTCGTCGTGGAAGACAGCGTGACGGGCGTGACGGCGGCGAAGGCGGCGGGCATGCCGGTGCTCGGCTTCATCGGCGGCGGACACGCGACGGAAGGACAGATCGGCGCGCTCGAACGCGCGGGCGCCGAGATCGTGTTCGACGACATGGCGCGCTTGCCCGCGCTCGTCGATCACTGGCTGCAACACGCGACGTTCGAGGCGAAGTAGCGCGCGTGCGTGACCTAAAGAATGCATCGATGCATGGAGACACATCATGGCTAGCCTGACCCTACGCAACATCAACAAGCGATACGAAGACACCGAGGTGATGAAGAGCGTCAACCTCGATATCGACGACGGCGAGTTCGTCGTGTTCGTCGGACCGTCGGGCTGCGGCAAGTCCACGCTGATGCGCATGATCGCGGGTCTCGAAGACATCAGCGGCGGCGAGCTGATGATCGACGGCACGCGCGTGAACGAATTGCCGCCCGCCAAGCGCGGCATCGCGATGGTCTTTCAGTCGTATGCGCTCTATCCGCACATGACGCTCTACGACAACATGGCCTTCGGCCTCAAGCTCGCGGGCGAGAAGAAGCCCGCCATCGACGCCGCCGTGAAGAACGCCGCGAAGATCCTGCACATCGATCATCTGCTGGATCGCAAGCCGAAGCAGTTGTCGGGCGGGCAGCGTCAGCGCGTCGCGATCGGCCGCGCGATCACGCGCAAGCCGAAGGTCTTTCTCTTCGACGAACCGCTCTCCAATCTCGACGCCGCATTGCGCGTGAAGATGCGCCTCGAATTCGCGCGCCTGCACGACGACCTCAAGACGACGATGATCTACGTCACGCACGATCAGGTCGAAGCAATGACGCTCGCGGACAAGATCGTCGTGTTGTCGGCGGGCAATGTGGAGCAGGTCGGCACGCCGAACATGCTGTATCACGCGCCGGCGAACAAGTTCGTCGCGGGTTTCATCGGCTCGCCGAAGATGAACTTCCTGTCCGGCACGGTCGCGCAGATTCGCGACGGCGGCGTGCTCGTCAAGTATGCGACCGGCGAAACGCAGCTCGTCGGCGTGCTGCCGGGCAACGCGAAGCCGGGCGATGCGGTGACCGTCGGCATCCGGCCGGAGCATTTGCAGCCGGTGGAGGCATCGAGCGAGTATGGCGTTTCAGTATCGACGATGACGGTGGAAACGCTCGGCGACGCCGCCTATCTCTACGCGGAAACGCCCGTCGCGCCCGATGGCCTCATCTCGCGCATTCCGCCGCTGGAAAAGCACGCGCGCGGCCAGAAGCTGAGGCTCGGCAGCGAGCCGGATCACTGCCATATGTTCGATGCGGAAGGGCAGGCGTATCGGCGCAACGCGGTGCAGGCGTATCTGACGGAGCATCCCGAAGTGGTGACGCAGGCGGCGCGCGCCTGAGGTCGCAACGCGGCACGGGCTACGCGCGACGTGCCGCTTCCTTTCTCACCTCGTCGATGCCGCCGGGCGTGTCGTGCTCATAGCGTGTCGATTGGCGCGATAATCGCGGTTCGTCCGGCCCGCCAATCCATCGACACGCCCATGCACGTCATCCACGAACTCTTCGTCTATCCGATCAAGTCTTGCGCGGGCATCGCCCTGCAGCGCGCGATGCTGCTCGAAACCGGCCTCGAATACGATCGCAACTGGATGGTCACCGACGCCACGGGCGGCATGATCACGCAGCGCACGCATCCGCGCATGGCGTTGATCGAGACCGCGTTCGACGGCGGCGATCTCGCGATCCGCGCGCCCGGCATGCCGGCGCTGCGCACGCCGCTCGACGCGCGCGCGTTGACGGGCGCGGAACGCATGCGCGCGACGGTATGGCGCGACACCGTGGATGCGCTCTACACGGGCCGCGAGGCATCGCAATGGTTCAGCGACTTTCTGGGCGTGCCGGCGAAGCTCGCGCGGTTCGCGCCGGAAATGCGCCGCGATGTCGACGAGAAATGGACCGCGCCGCTGCGCACGCACACGCGCTTCGCCGATGGTTTCCCGCTGCTGGTGGTCGGCCAGGCATCGCTCGACGATCTGAACGCGCGGCTCGCGCAAAAGGGCGCGCCGGCGATCGCGGCGGACCGGTTTCGTCCGAATCTGGTGATCGGCGGGCTGGATGCGTTCGAGGAGGATTATGTCGGCGACATGCGGATTCGCGCGACGAGCGGCGATGTCGCGCTCAGGCTCGTCAAGCTCTGCACGCGCTGCCCGGTGCCGACGATCGATCAGCGCACCGGCGCGCCGAATCCCGCGTGGCCGCACGAGCCGCTCGACACGATGAGCACGTATCGCGCGAGCGAGCAGCATGACGGCGCGCTGACGTTCGGCAAGAACGCGGTGGTCGTGAACGGCGAGGGCATCGCGCTGGAAGTGGGGCAGGCGGTCGAAGCGGAAATCGCGTTCTGAACGCCGGCCGCGTCGGGCGCGTCAGGCTTCGAGCGCGGCGCGCGCGCACAGTTCGTCGGTGACGAGACCGGACAGCCATTGACCTTTCAGCGCGGCGATCAATGCGTCGCGCTTGCGTTGGCCGCCTGCGAAGCCGATGGTCGGCCGCTTCGGCGGCGAATCGAGCTTGAGGCTCGTGACGCGCGCGCCGGTTTTCGACACGACGCGTTTGCCTTGCGCGTCGATCGGCAGTCCGAGCCATTCGGCGACGGCGCCGCCGTGCATCATTTCTTCGACTTCGCTGCGTGTGATGAAGCCGTCTTCGTGCAGCGGGCAGTTGATGCCCACGTTGCCGATGCCGACGAACGCGACATCGGCTTTCTGCGCGAGTTCATCGACGATGCGGTAGAGCCGGTGATTGACCCATTGCGCGCGTTCGGCTTCGCTGTCGGCCATGAGCGGCGCGGGCAGCATGAAGTGCTTGCCGCCGGTTTTTTCCGAGAGTTGCTGGGCGACGTCGTAGCGATTGGACGATCCGTCCTGCGCGATGGCGCCGACCATGGACACGAAGCGATGCTGTGGCCGGTCGATCTGTCCGATTTGCGCGACGACGGCCTTGAGCGTGCGTCCGCTGCCGATAGAGACGACGATGGGTTTGTCGCTGGCGAGATAGCGTTCCATGACTTGGGCGCCTGCGACGGCGAGCTTGCGGTCGACTTGCTCGGTGGTGTCGCCGTCGATGGGCACGACTTCGCACAGTGCGAGGCCGTAGCGGTCGCAGAGTTGTTGGGCGAGCGACAGGCAATCGGCGATGCGATGGTCGACTCGCACGCGGATCAGGTTCTTTTCCACGGCGAAGGCCACCAGCCGTTGCGCGACGGGACGCGAGATTTGCAGCTTCTCGGCGATCTCGTTTTGCGTATTGCCGGCGACGTAGTACAGCCACGCTGCGCGGGTTGCCAAGTCGAGCTTTTCGTTTGATTTCGGCACTTTTTTTCGTCGATTTTTTTTGCGCTTGTTTCCTTCGGAGCGGACGGGTTTTTTTTTTGCTGCGCGGTTTGGGGGTGCTTTATGTTCGTGTCGGTCTATTAGCACGCCCCTCCCCGGGGCGGGGGTCACTTTCTTTGCTGCTGCAAAGAAAGTAACCAAAGAAAGCAGCTTTTCTGGCCCGATGCACTGACTGTGTGATCACTCCGTAGAACAAGATTGGCACTCAGCTTGAATCAACCTTGAACACCTTCCGCGCCCACTGAGCGCCACCCCATGCGAGCCCCCGGGCTCGACAAAACCATCGGGGCACCACGCACCACGCAGCCATGACTCCCCAACAATGTACGCGGTCCTGAGCATGTTCGCACACCGTGTATCGTTAAATCGGCCGGTGACGGTGGTGTTCCGCAGCAGGTTCCGTTTTTTAGTGTTGCGCCTTGTGCTCAGACGGTTTTGTCGAGCCCGGGGGCTCGCATGGGGTGGCGCTCGGCGGGCGCGGAAGGTGATTCAAGGTTGTGTCAAGCTGAGTGCCAGCGTGGGTCTACGGAGTGGCCCGATAGTCAGTGCTTCGGGCCGAGAAAGCTGCTTTCTTTGGTTACTTTCTTTGCAGCAGCAAAGAAAGTGACCCCCGCCCCGGGGAGGGGCAGCCTAATAGACCGACGCGAAAAACTCAAAACCGCAAGCCCAACCCCAAGTCCATCGTGCAAACGATATCAAACCAGCCTTGGCCGCGAAACATCGAACAACGGCCGTACGTGCTGATACAACTCGCGGAATCCTTTGAGCCGTTGGCGCAACACCCGATGCCTCTCGCTATCCGGCGAGAACTCCTGCTTGATAGCAGGCTTAGCAAGCACGACCGCAGGATCGCCCCCAGCGGCAAGCCATCCCAACCGTGCAGCCCCGAGCGCCGCTCCGGTCTCCCCACCGCCGTGCGTCCGCGTCGGCGTATCGAAAGCATCGGCGAACATCTGCCCCCAGTACGCGCTGCGAGCGCCGCCGCCCAGCATCGACAAAGCCCGCGTCTGCGTTCCCGCCGACTGCAGCGCATCGAAGCCGTCCGTGAGCGCGAGCGTCACGCCTTCGAGCACCGAATAACCGAGCAACGCACGATCGGTCGCATGCGTCATGCCGAAGAAGACCCCCTGCGCGTAAGGATCGTTGTGCGGCGTGCGCTCGCCGCTCAGATACGGCAAGAACAACGGCGCCGTCGATAAAGCCTCGCGCGGCAGCGCCTCGATTTCAGCGAGCAGCGTCGGCTCGTCGGTCGACGTCAGCTTGCACACCCAGCGCAGGCAACTCGCCGCCGACAACACCACGCTCATCTGATGCCATCTGTCCGGAATCGCATGGCAGAACGCATGCACCGCCGACGCCGGATTCGGCCGGAAACGATCGCCGACCACGCACAGCACGCCCGATGTCCCGAGCGACAGAAAGCCGTCGCCCGGCTCCGTGGCGCCGATGCCCACCGCACTCGCGGCATTGTCGCCGCCGCCCGCCGCGACGATCACGTCATCGCCCAAACCCAACTCGCGCGCAACCGACGGCAACAGCGTGCCCGAAGGCTCGCTGCCTTCGGCCAGCGCCGGCATCTGCTGACGCGACATCCCGCACGCTTCGAGCAGCTCGTCCGACCAGTCGCGCCGCGCGACGTCGAGCCAGAGCGTGCCCGCCGCATCCGATGGATCCGACACCTTCGTGCCCGTCAGATGCATCCGCAAATAATCCTTCGGCAACAGCACGCACGCCGTCTGCGCGAAGATGGCCGGCTCGTTGTGCCGCACCCAGAGCAGCTTGGGCGCGGTGAAGCCGGGCATCGCCAGATTGCCAGCGATCTCGTGCAAATGAGGCGCACGTTCGTATAACTCGGCGCACTCCTTGTCGCTGCGCATGTCGTTCCACAGGATCGCGGGACGCAGCACGCGATCCGTCGAATCGAGCAGCACCGCGCCGTGCATCTGCCCCGACAGGCCGATGCCGCGCACCTGCGCGAACTCCGACGGATATTGCTCGCGCAGCTTGAAGAGCGCGGCGCGCGTGCCTTCCCACCAGTCGAGCGGATTCTGCTCGGACCAGCGCGGCTTCGGGCGCGAGACGGTGAACGGCGTGCCCGCCGTGCCGACGACGCTGCCGTCGCTCGCGAGCAGCAGCACTTTAACTTCGGAGGTGCCGAGGTCGATGCCTAAGTACATGAAGGGTGCCTTGGGTCATGGCCGGGACTCGTCCGGCGGAAACAGGAAATGTAACGCCGTGCGCGGCGCCGCGCCATGGGCACAACACCGGAGCGGCGCGCAACGACGTTCTGGCTACGGACGATTCGCGAGCCACGCATCCACACGCGCGATCGCCGTGCGCATCACGCGTTCGAGGTGCTCGGTCTGCGCCATGCTGCCCCACAGCAGCTTGTCGGCGACGAACGCCTTGACCGGATCGTCCGATGTGAAATAGCCATGCGCGACGGCCGGTTCCATCACACCGTCCTGATACGCATACGGCAGCTTGTTCTCGTGCCAGCGTTCGAGAAAGCGGAAGAAGAGCGCGGGCAGAACGGCGGTCGCGTCCGGATCGACGTTGCGCGCGAAGCATTCCGACAGCGTCGGCGCGATGAAACCCGGCAGCTTCGAGAAGCCGTCCGCCGCGACGCGCTGGTTCGTATCCTTGATATACGGATTGCTGAAGCGGTCGAGCACCACGTCGCGATATTTCGCGAGATCGATCGGGCTCGGCGTGAGGCACGGAATCACGTCCTCGGTGACATAGGCTTCCGCCAGCGCGCGGATTTCCATGTCCTGCGTGCCTTCGTGAATGTATTGCAGGCCGACGAGCGTCCCCGCCCACGCGATGCAGCTGTGGCTCGCGTTCAGAATGCGAATCTTCGCTTCCTCGTACGGATGCACCGATTCGACCATCTCCGCGCCGACTTTCTCCCACGCCGGCCGCCCCGCGATGAAGTTGTCCTCGATCACCCACTGGATGAACTTTTCGCCCATCACCGGGGCCTGGTCGTCGAAGCCGGTCGCGGCCTTCACGCGCTCCGCGACATCGGGCGTCGGGCGCGGCGTGATGCGATCGACCATCGCGTTCGGGCACGACGTGCTCGCGATCATCCAGTCGCGCAGCGCCGTTTCGCCGCGCAGTTGCAGGAATTCGAGCATGCCCGCCTTGAAGCGGTCGCCGTTGCTGCGCAGGTTGTCGCAGTTTTGCAGCGAGACCTTGCCCGCGCCGTTCTTCATGCGCGCATCGAGAATGGCCGCGAGCGCGCCGTAGATCGTGGTCTTCGCGCCCTTGAGGTCGGCGGCGAGATCGGCGTTGGACGTGTCGAGCTTGTCGTGCTCGTCGAGGTAATAGCCGCCTTCCGTGACGGTGAAGGAGACGATCTTCGTCTGCGGGTCCGCGCCCGTCGCGATCAGTTCGCCCAGATCGGCGGACCACGGCACGACCTTTTTGATGGACCGCACCGTTTCGTATTCGCGCTCGCCCTGCGGCGTGACGGTTTCGAGCGTGTAAGCGCCGTCTTGCGCCGCGAGCGCGTCGAGCACGGCGTTCATGTCGCCGCGAATATTGCCGACGGCCAGCGACCACGACGCATCGCCGGATTCGATCAGCCGGTGCAGATACCACGCCTGATGCGCGCGATGAAACGATCCCGCGCCGATGTGCAGGATCACGTTGGCGCTCGCCTTCTCAACGTTAGCTTGGGTGCTCATATCGTCTCTTCCCTTGATGGCTGTGGCGTCCGTTCTGCGCGGACGGCTAAGTGAACATTTGCTCTGTTGGTGGTCGAATGATCGTATTCGCTATCGCGAAAGTCAAGGTACGCGCAAGGCGCCTGATCGTTGCGATGCGGTGCGATTCGGAGGCGATGCGCCGCGCTGGGCTTGGCGGGCGGCGGCTTACGACGCGCGCTGCAGCGCACCATTCGATGCGCACGGGCCGATCGGGAAATACCCGGATAGCGAGCGCGGCGCGGATCGGCGGAAGGTGCATGCGGTTTCGCCATGACAAGATAGACCGCAAAGGAACACGCAAACGAGGACGCAGCGCAGACGCGAATGGACGACGTGCTGGAAGGCGTCGCGTTCGTGCTCAGGCACAACATGAAGGTCGAACGCGCCACGCCGGATGCCGGTCGGCCGCGCGCGAAGTAGGAATCAGCGGGCAGCGCCCGCGTGGGCATCGAACACCGGGCCCTGGACGAAGTGCACGTCGAACTGTTGCAGCGCGTTGAACTGCGCTTCGTCCGACACATTGCAGAAGATCAGCGGAATCTTCAGCCGATGCGCGTAGCCGACGAGATGCTTCACCACGGAATCGCGCAGCGCGGCGGCTGCATCCATCTTGATGAAATCGAGCCGCGCCATTTCCGACACCGCCATGATCTGCCCCGCGTTGGGCAGATTCCCCGCCACCTTGAAGCCGTAGTGCTGATAGCTCTTCGTCAGATAGCCGAGAAACGTCTTGTGCGCGACGGCCGCCGCCGGCAGTTCGATCACCACGCGCGACGGATTGATCCCGAACTCCAGCAGCACCGACGAAAAGTGCAGCCCGTGATCGTACTTCACGCTTTTCAGCAGCCGCTCGTGCACGCGCAGAAAGAGCAGGCCCGCGCGCTGCCGCCCGAAGAAATTGAACGCATGCAGCGCGCGCGATAACCGGTCGAGCGCGACCAGTTCGCGGTCGTCGTCGAGATGCGCGAAGGGATCGCGCGGAATGTCGCCTTCGATCAGCGTCAGCGCCTGCAAGCCCAGTTCGTCGCCGAAACGCTCGGCGCTTTCCGGCGATGCGGAGAGCGTTTGCGGAAAGCTGTGCGTGCCGACATCGAAGATCGGTTCATACGCGCTCGCCACGGTCAGATCGCGGTAATGCGCGATAGCCTGCTGCGCGCGCTCGCCTTCGCCCAGGACGATATGCGCGCCGAGGAACGGATGTTCCGCAGCCCGGGCGACGAGTTCTGGCAAGGACGGGGCGATCATGGAATGACGGGTGTAAGCGGGGATCGTTGGAGTTGTGATGTCGATGGTATCAGCGCGCAGCCGGACGCCTTCCACCAAATCGACATATTGATGTGCGCGGCGCGCGGCGTCGAATCAGGGTTTACGATCTATTTTCACTAAACGTAATCGGTTTAACATTCGTGAATCACGCCTTGTCGAGGACCGAAGCGATGTCCCATTTCGAAACGCACACCGACGCGAGCCGTCAGTATCAATCCGGCTTCGCCAACGATTTCGCCACCGAAGCGCTGCCGGGCGCGCTCCCGCTCGGGCGCAATTCGCCGCAGCGCGCGGCCTATGGCCTGTACGCCGAGCAGCTTTCCGGCACCGCGTTCACCGCGCCGCGCGCGCACAACCGGCGGTCGTGGCTGTATCGCATCCGGCCGGCGGCGGTGCACAAGCCGTTCACGCGCATGACCGGCGACACGCTGCGCGCGAAGCTCGTCGCGAATTTCGCCGATACGCCGCCGACGCCGCCGAATCAGCTACGCTGGGATCCGCTGCCGATGCCCGCCGCGCCGGCCGATTTCATCGACGGCTGGGTGACGATGGCCGGCAACGGCGCGGCGGAATCGATGTCGGGCTGCGCGATTCATCTGTACGCCGCGAACCGTTCGATGCAGGACCGCTTCTTCTACGATTCCGACGGCGAACTGCTGATCGTGCCGCAGCAAGGACGCCTGTCGATCGCGACCGAGATGGGCAAGCTCGATGTCGCGCCGTTCGAGATCGCGGTCATTCCGCGCGGCGTGCGCTTTTCCGTGGCGCTGCCGGATGGCGAAGCGCGCGGCTATGTGTGCGAGAACTTCGGCGCGCTGCTGCAACTGCCGGATCTCGGGCCGATCGGTTCGAACGGCCTGGCGAATCCGCGCGATTTCCTCACGCCGCACGCCGCTTACGAGGACCGCGAAGGCCGGTTCGAACTCGTGACGAAGCTGAACGGCGCGTTGTGGCGCGCGGATATCGGCCATTCGCCGCTCGACGTCGTCGCGTGGCACGGCAACTACGCGCCGTACAAGTACGATCTGCGCCACTTCAACACCATCGGTTCGATCAGCTACGACCATCCGGATCCGTCGATCTTTCTCGTGCTGCAATCCCCGAGCGATACGCCGGGCGTCGATTCGATCGACTTCGTGATCTTCCCGCCGCGCTGGCTCGCCGCCGAGGACACGTTCCGCCCGCCGTGGTTTCACCGGAACGTGGCGAGCGAGTTCATGGGCCTCGTGCACGGCGTGTACGACGCGAAAGCCGAAGGCTTCCTGCCCGGCGGCGCGAGCCTGCACAACTGCATGTCGGGTCATGGGCCGGACGCGGAGACGTTCGAGAAGGCATCGAAGAGCGATACCTCGAAGCCCGCGAAAGTCGGCGACACGCTCGCATTCATGTTCGAAACGCGCACGCTCATCAAGCCGACGCAGTTCGCGCTCGAAACCGCGCAACTGCAGGCCAACTATTACGAGTGCTGGCAAGGCCTCACGAAACACTTCAATCCGGAGCAACGATGAACGACGCGCTGAAGGCGACGCTCGCCCCCACGCTCAAGAGCTGGATCGATTCCGCGAACGATCCGGCGAGCGACTTTCCGATTCAGAACCTGCCGTTCGGCGTGTTCAGCGATGCCGTGAATGAACGTCCGCGTGCGGGCGTGGCGATCGGCGACTGGATCGCCGATCTGGCCGTGCTGGAAGACGCCGGCCTCATCGATGCGCACGGCACCTTCGCCGCGCCGCGCCTGAACGACTTCATCGCGCTCGGACGCGACGCGTGGCGCGCGGTGCGCATCGCGCTTTCCGGACTGCTCGCGAAGGACACGCCGACGTTACGCGACGATGCCGCGCTGCGCCGCCGCGCGCTCGTCCCGCGCAAGGACGCGACGATGCACTTGCCCGTCGAGATTCCGGGCTACACGGACTTCTACTCGTCGAAGGAACATGCGACGAACGTCGGCTCCATGTTCCGCGATCCGAAGAACGCACTCCTGCCGAACTGGTCGGAGCTGCCGGTCGGCTACAACGGACGGGCGTCGTCGGTGGTGGTGAGCGGCACGCCGGTGCGTCGCCCGAACGGCCAGATCAAACTGCCGAACGAGGATCGGCCGGTTTTCGGCGCGTGCCGCAAGCTGGATATCGAGTTGGAGACGGGCTTCATCATCGGGCGCGGCAATGCGCTCGGCGAGCCGATTGCGTGCGAGGAAGCCGAGGCGCATATCTTCGGCATGGTGCTGCTGAACGACTGGAGCGCGCGCGACATCCAGCAATGGGAATACGTGCCGCTCGGGCCGTTCAATTCGAAGGGTTTCGCGACGACGATTTCGCCGTGGATCGTCACGCTCGATGCGCTCGAACCGTTCCGCACCGCGACGCCCGCGCAGGAACCGCAGCCGTTGCCGTATTTGCGTCATGCGGGCGATCATGCGTTCGATATCGCGCTGCAAGTGGATTTGCGCGCGGAAGGCGCATCGAAACCGACGACGATTTCGCGCACCAACTTCAGCCTGATGTACTGGTCGATGGCGCAGCAGCTCGCGCATCACACGGTGAGCGGCTGCAATACGCGCGTCGGCGATCTGATGGGCTCGGGCACGATCAGCGGACCGACGCCGGATTCGTGCGGCAGTCTGCTGGAGAGCACGTGGAACGGGCAGCGTCCGATCAAGCTGGAAGAGGGCGGCGAGCGCGCGTTTCTTCAGGACGGCGATGAGATCACGCTGCGCGGATGGTGCCAGGGGGAGGGGTATCGCGTGGGGTTTGGGGAGTGCGTCGGGCGGATATTGCCGGCGCGGGGGTGAGGCGCGGCGTCAGCGTTCAGTCGCCGGCGGCATCTGATTGCCCGATTCCCCCGCCGACGCGCCGCTCGCACCAGACGGCCACGAGAAACAACGCGGCCGCTACCACCAGCACGCCGATCAACGCATCGGCGCCGACTCGCCGCATCAGCGTTCCCGCGACGATCGGCCCGCCGAAGCTCGCCGCGCTCCACGACGCGCCGACGATCGCCGTCGCCGACACCAGCATCGCGCCGCGAAAGCGCTCGCCGCACGCGACGATCGACAGCGTATAGATGCTGCCCGCCGCCGCGCCGATCACGAAGAGCAGCGGCCAGCATAGCCACGGATACGCGACCGCCCACGGCAGCATCGGCAGCAGCGCGACCACCACCACGCCCGCGCCCGCATGCACCTTCGCGCGCCCGACGCGATCCGCGAGCCAGCCGATGGGAAACTGCATCGTCGTGTCGCCGAGCAGGATCGCCGATGCGAACAGCACGCCGACTTCCGCGCTCACGCCATGCGACATCGCGAAGAGCGGCATCAGCGAAAGCGCGAGCGTGTCGAAAAGCGCGAAGAATCCCGTGCCGACCACGAGCGCCGGCATGCGCGGCAGCACGCGCCGCCAGTCGCCGTGCGCGCCATCGCCATCGCCATCGCCCGAGGATTCGAGCGCATGCGGCGACACGCGGATCGTCGCGAGCGCGGGCAGCGCCAGCAGAAAGATCGCGCCGCAGACGGCGAAGCGCGTCGATTGCCAGCCGCCGATCACGCTCACGAGCACCGGCCCCGCCATCTGGAACAGCGTGAAGTTGGTCGCGTAGATGGCGACGACGCGGCCGCGCGTCGAATCGTCGGCGAGCTGCGTGACCCACGCTTCGCCGATGGTGAACAGCAGCATCAGCGCCGCGCCGCACAGGAAGCGCAGCACGGCCCACAGCCACAGATCGATGGAAAACTGCATCGCGATGGTCGCGAGCGCCGCGACGATCACCGTGCCGATAATCGTCTCGCGTGCCCCGGCGCGCGCCGCGATCCGGCTCGCGAACGGCGCGATGACGAGGCCGCCGCCGGCCTGCATCGCCGTCATCAGGCCGACGATGTCGGTGCCGCGGCCCGCCTGCGTGAGTGCAAGCGCGGTAAGCGGCAGCGTCGCGCCCAACCCCAGGCCGACGACCGCGACGCTCAGGATCAGCGCCAGAAAATCACGCGAGAGAACGGCCTTCATTCCCGAACGATGCCATCCGGCGCGGAAATCAGGCCGCCTGCCCGATGGCAAGCCGCCGCGCGCGCTTGTCGAGCGTCGCCGAGAGCAGCGTGAGCGCGAGCGCGCCGCACGCCATCGACACGCCGACCCACGGCAGCGACGTCAGCGGCGCACCGGCGCTGATCGCGCAGCCGCCGAGCCACGCGCCCGTCGCGTTGCCGAGGTTGAACGCGCCCTGATTGAGCGTCGAGGCGAGGTTCGGGGCATCGCTCGCGCGGTTCACGATCAGGATCTGCAGCGGCGGCACGATCGCGAACGCGAGCACGCCCCACAGGAAAATGGTGACCATCGCGGCAACGGGCTCGTGCATCGTCGCGGCGAAGATCGTGAGAATCACGACGATCGACGCCAGGAACGACAGCAGCGAGCGCAACAGCTTCCAGTCCGCGAGCTTGCCGCCGAGCGTGCTGCCGACCGTCAGCCCGAGACCGAACAAGAGCAGCACATACGTGACCGCGTGCGGCGAAAAGCCCGTGACGTCCTCGAGGATCGGCGTGATATACGTGAACACCGAAAAGAGACTCGCCGACGCCAGCACGCTAATGCCCAGCACCATCAGCACTTGCGGATTCTTGAGCACGTCGAATTCGCGCAGGATGCTGGTTTCGCGCATCTCGATGTGCTTCGGCAGGCACACGGCGAGCGCGCCCGCCGCCGCAATGCCGATCAGCGTGACGACCCAGAAGGTCGCGCGCCATCCGGCAGCCTGACCGAGCGCGGTGCCGAGCGGCACGCCGAGCACGTTCGCGAGCGTGAGACCGGTGAACATCAGCGCGATGGCTTGCGCGCGGCGGTTCGGCGCGACGAGATCGGCGGCGACCACCGAGCCGATCCCGAAAAACGCGCCGTGACAGAACGCCGTGACGATGCGCGCGCCCATCAGCACCCAGTAATTCGGCGCGAGCGCGCACAGCGTATTGCCGACGATGAACACGCCGATCAGCCCCATCAGCGCTTTCTTGCGCGGCATTTTCGCGGTGACGACGGCGAGAATCGGCGCGCCGACGGTCACGCCCAGCGCGTAGCCGGACACGAGCATGCCGGCGGCGGGAATCGACACGGCGAGATCGCGCGCGACGTTGGGCAGAAGGCCCATGATGACGAATTCGGTCGTGCCGATGCCGAACGCGGCAATCGCAAGAGCTAGGAGAGGCAAGGGCATGGCGGGCGGCGGGCAGAGTGGCGCGTCGGCGAATTCGGACGCAACGAAGGCTCGAATTCTACCGAAAGGTCAATTTTGATGCTGGTGGAAACCCTGACATCCGCCGGTCCGGACAATGCCGGATGATGAGCGGACTTTTTTTTCATCGACGCCCGCCGCGCACGAATTTCATCGCGCCGGAACGCGCCATGCGGCGGGCGTTTCGCATAGAGCGCCCGCGCGCGCGGATCATTGCGCGGCGCGGGTGTTGGAAAAACACAGCAATTACTGAACAGACATGTCTTCAATCACCAACCGTCTGCGCGCGGGAATCGCGTGCGCCGTGCTTTTCGCCAGTTGCCTGCACAACGCCCACGCGCAGAGCGACGCATCCGGCCCCATCGCCACGAAAGCGGGCACGGTGTACTTCCTGCGCGACGAATCCGGCTTTGCCGCGATGCTCGGCACACAGGCGTTCGACCGTTTCGACGCGCGCCGCCTCGCCCATTTCGACGAAGCCGACGCCAACGGCGCGCTCACGCGCTCGCTGATGCAGACCGATGTCGGCCCGGTGCTCTACGACTTCCGCCGCAATCCGCCGCTCGTGCAGCGCTCCGGCAAGCGCATGACGGTGCAGCGCGTGTTCTGGCAAGGCGATGAAGTCGTGATGCAGACATCGCTCGGCTGGTACAAGCTCGAACGCGGCGCGCTCTCGAAGCTGCAGGCATCGACGAAGACGTATCACTGAGCGAAGTTCGACCGCTCAAACGCGCACGCCGAACACGCGTTCGCCCGCGACCACGTACACCGCTTCGCGCGCGCGGCGCACGTCGTCGTTGACTTCGAAGCCGCCCGTGAACGCGCCGAACGCCGGCAGCACGCCCGCGCGCGCGCCGAGGCGAAAGCACGGCAGCCGCACGCTCTCGATGCGCGTCGCGAGCCGATACACCGGATGCTCGTGTCCGGCGAGCGCGTAGGCGTCGTCCACCAGTTGCGGATGATGGCAAAGCGCCCACGGCCCCAGCCGATACGGCTCCTTCACCAGCTCGACGCCAAAGCGCGCCGGCAACTCGCCCGCGTGCCGGTCGTGATTGCCTTCGACGAGCACGAGCCGGAGCGCGGCGTGCCTGCCGCGCCAGGCATCGAGTGCGGCGAGGGTTTCGTCGGCGTGGGATTCGCGCGCGTGCAGCAAGTCGCCGAGAAAGACGACCGACTCGGGCCGATGCGTCGCGATCAGCGCATCGAGGCGCGCGAGGTTTTCGCCGGTCGCGCCCGCCGGCACCGGAATGCCGCGCGCGCGAAACACGGCGTCCTTGCCGAAGTGGGCATCGGCGATGAAAAGCGCTTTTTCCAGCGGATCGAATGCCGCGCGTTCCGCCGAAAGCAGCAGCGCGCGGCCGTTCACGTCGATTGTCAGTGCTTCTACTGCCATCGTCAGGAGTTGGGTTGCAGATGCAGGCCCGGCGCCGCGCGCAGCGTTTCGCCGAGCACCTTGCCCATTGCCGCGCCGCATTCCTTCGCGTGCCGCACGGTGGAAAAGCACGCGTCGCCTTCGGCGCGGATTTCGTAGGTCGGGATGGTCTTGACGCTGGTGCCGGAGGGTCTTCCGTAGGCGGCCGGGAATCGGGTGATCGACACGTCGGCCAGTTCGAGCGTCCAAGTGTAGCTGACGGGCAGTCCGTTCACCGAGCCGGCTCCTGCCGGCACGAGGCGGATGAGATGGCTCGGGCGCAATTCCAGCAGCTTGCCGCCGGCCGGACGGCTCGTCGCGGTCGCGGTGATATCGAGGAACTGCGCGGGAATCGGCGCGAGCGCGTCTTGCACGGCCGCGGCCATTCCCGTCGTGTACGCCTCGATTTCGTCGCGCACGCGCGGGTCGGCCAGCGCTTTGCTATCGACGACGATGAGCATCTTGCCCGGCGGCGTCGCCGATGCTTCTTCGAACGGATGCTGATCCAGTACGCGCGGATCGCTGGCGCAGGCCGTGGATGCAGCGACGAGGAACGCAAGTGCGAGGACGGTTCGTGTTTTCATGCTGGAGTGGGTTGGGTCGTGATGGATGCGCTCGCGCGTTGGCGCGCGAAACGCGCAGCAGCGTAGCCGCGCATTCGACCGGAAGTCTTTCGATGGAATGTGAAACTGGCCGCTTACACGCCCGCCGCTTTCTCCAGATCCGCGAGCATGCGCTCGACGCGATCCGACAGCTTCTCCGTGCTCACCTTCTCCCGCAGCCGCGCGACGATCAGCGGAAACGCGAAAGGCGTCGGCTTCTTCGGATGCGTGAACGCGAGCCGGCTTTCGCTCATGCGCACGAGCGCATCGCGCAGACGACGCATTTCCAGCTCTTGCAGCATCACTTCCTGATCGGCCTGGGCGAGCAGCAGATTGTCGCGATCGTGCTTGCGGAACACTTCGTAGAAAAGCCCGCTCGACGCCTGCAACTGGCGCGCGCTTTTCTGCTGCCCCGGATGACCCTGATAGATGAGCCCCGACACGCGCGCGATCTCGCGAAACCGCCGCGCCGACAGTTCCGACGCGTTCAGGCTCGCGAGAATGTCGTGCTCCAGATTTTCGGGCGAGAAGAGGCCGTCGGCGATCAGCGTTTCCCAGTCGAACGGCTTGGCCGACAGGAGTTCGAAGCCGTAATCGTTCATCGAAATGGAAAACGTGCTCGGCTGATCGCGCGCCACGCGCCAGCCGATCAGCGATCCCAGCCCGATATGCGCCATGCGTCCCGCGAACGGATAGCAGAAAAAGTGATGCCCTTCGCGCGAACGCACCGCCTCGACGACCAGCACGCCCGGCCCCGGCAGCGCGGACCACTTCGCCTGCAAATCGAGCAGCGGCCTGACGGCCTGCATTTCGGGCTCGTCGTAGATGCCGTCGTTCGCGCGCGCGAGCATCACGAGCGCCGCTTCCGCCAGTTCCGACGACAGCGGCATCTTGCTGCCCGCCCATTGCGGCATCGCGCCGCGCGATGAGGTCGCGCGCTTCACGTAAGCGGTCATGTCGCGCACGCGGACGAGTTCGAGCGCGCGGCCGCCGAACGTGAAGACATCGCCCGGTTTCAGACGCGAAACGAACGATTCCTCCATCGCGCCGATGCGTCCGCCCGTCATGTACGCGACGTTGATGGCCGCGTTCGCGACGATCGTCCCGACGTTGTTCCGATGCCGTCGCACGAGGTCTTCGCGCGGCACGCGATACACGCCGTCATCGCCCGCGACGACGCGGTGATAGTCCGGATACGCCGAAAGCGACGCGCCGCCGCGCTCGACGAACGCGAGCGCCCAGTCGAATTCCGCCTGCGTCAGATCGCGATACGCGTACGCCGTGCGCACTTCGCCGAGCATGTCGGAGGCCGTGAAACCGCCGCCGATCGCCACCGTCACGAGATGCTGCACGAGCACGTCGAGCGGCTTTAGCGGCATGTCGCGCCCTTCGATGCGATGCTCTTCGATCGCCCAGCGCGCCGCCGCCGCTTCGACGAGTTCGAGCGCGTGCGTCGGCACGATCGTCACGCGCGACACGCGGCCCGGCGCGTGGCCGGATCGTCCGGCGCGCTGCATGAGACGCGCGACGCCCTTCGGCGAGCCGATCTGGAACACGCGGTCCACCGGCAGAAAATCGACGCCGAGATCGAGACTCGACGTACACACCACCGCCTTCAGTTGCCCGTTTTTCAGCCCGAGTTCGACCCAGTCGCGCACTTCCTTGTCGAGCGAACCGTGATGCAGCGCGATCAATCCCGCCCACTCGGGCCGCAAGTCGAGCAGCGCGCGATACCAGATTTCCGACTGCGAGCGCGTGTTCGTGAAAACGAGCGAGCTTTGCGCGTGCTCGATCTCATCGGCGACCGGCCCGACCTGGCGCACGCCGAGATGCCCGCCCCACGGAAAGCGCTCGATGGTGTCGGGAATCAGCGTATCGACGACGAGCGTTTTCGGCTGCGCGCCGCGCACGACGACACGCGGCGTCGCCACGGAATGCAACAGCGCGTCGTGCGCGAGCGCGAGATTGCCGAGCGTCGCGGACAAGCCCCACACCTGCAGTTCGGGTCGCCAGCGGGCAAGGCGGGCGAGCGCCAGTTGCGTCTGCGTGCCGCGCTTGTTGCCGAGCAGTTCGTGCCATTCGTCGATGACGACGAGCCGCACATGCGATAGCTCCTCGCGGGCGTTCGCGCGCGTGAGCATCAGCGTGAGGCTTTCGGGCGTGGTGACGAGCGCGGACGGCATGCGGCGGTTTTGCCGTGCGCGTTCCGTCGACGATGTATCGCCGGTGCGCAAGCCGACGGTCCACGGCACGGACAGCGCGGTGACGGCGGTTTGCAGCGCGCGGGCGGTATCGGCGGCGAGCGCGCGCATCGGCGTGATCCAGAGGACGGTCAGCGGTGCGGGGAGCGGGGCGTTGTCCGCGCTTGCGTCGGCGTCGGCGTCGGCGTTGGCGGTTCGCTTGCTGCGCTTCGGCTTCGGCGGTCCCGCGAATGCGGCCAGCGCGCCGAGCCAGATCGCCCACGTCTTGCCCGCGCCGGTCGTCGCGTGAAGGAGGCCGCTCGCGCCGCGTTCGACTTCGCGCCAGACCTCGCGCTGAAACGGAAACGGCTGCCAGCCGCGTTCGCCGAACCATCGCGCGATGCGATCGGGCATCGGCTTCGCGGCCTCGATCGGGTCGTAGACGAAAGGCGCGGGCTTGAACAGCTCGGCGGCGGCATCGAGTTTCGCTTGCGCGGCCTGCGTGCGCGGGATGCGGCGCGGGCGGGGCGCGCGGCGTCGTGCGCGGCTCGCGATGTCCTGCTCGCTGGCTTCGTTCGCTTCGTCGGCTTCGTCGGCGGCGCTCATGCCGTCGCCTCGTTCAGGAATCCTTTGAGCAGATCGAGCGTGTCGGCATCTTCTATCGACTTGTCCGTGCGCCAGCGCAGCATGCGCGGAAAGCGCACCGCGATGCCCGACTTGTGCCGCGGACTCGCCTGAATGCCCTCGAAGCCGATCTCGAACACGAGCGTCGGCGTGAGGCTGCGCACCGGCCCGAATTTTTCGACGGTCGTCTTGCGCACGATGGCATCGACCTTGCGCATTTCTTCGTCGGTGAGGCCGGAGTACGCCTTCGCGAACGGGACGAGCGTGCGCACGCCGTCGGCTTCGTCCCAGACGGCGAACGTGAAATCAGTGTAGAGACTCGCGCGCCGTCCGTGGCCGGGCTGCGCGTAGAGCAGGACGGCATCGACGGAATACGGATCGATCTTCCACTTCCACCACGTGCCCGACGCCTTCGTGCGGCCGACGCCGTACATCGACGCGCGCTCCTTCAGCATCAACCCTTCGACGCCGCGCGCGCGGCTTTCCTCGCGCAACGCGGCGAGCGCCGCCCAGTCCGATGCCTCGACCACCGGCGACACGCGCAGCAGATCGACGGCAAGATCGCTCGCGAGCGCATCGAGCATCGCGCGGCGCGCATGCAGCGGCTCGGTGCGCAGATCGCGGCCATCCGCTTCGAGCAGATCGTAGGCGAGCAGCGCGGCGGGAGAATCGGCGAGCACTTTCTTCGTCAGCGACTTGCGCGTGATGCGCGGCTGAAGGCGCGCGAACGGCAACGGCATCGTCGCGCCCGGTTCCCACGCGAGAATCTCGCCGTCGATCACGGTGCCGTCCGGCAGCGCCGCGCCCAGCGACGCGAGTTCCGGAAAGCGCTCGGTCAGCAGGTCCTCGCCGCGCGACCAGATCCACACGCGGCCGCCGCGCTTGACCAGTTGCGCGCGAATGCCGTCCCACTTCCATTCGGCGATCCAGTCGGAAGGCGCGCCGAGCGTCGCCGGATCGGCCTGCAACTGATGCGAGAGAAAAAACGGATACGGCAAGCCGATATCGCTTTCGTGCGGGGTATCGACGTCATCGCCTTCGGCTGCGGGCGCGATGAGCCGCAGATAGCGCGCGGCGCTCGGCGCCTGCCGCGAATCGGTCCAGCCGACCATGCGTTGCGCGATGCGCTTGTGATCGACGCCCGCCACCTCCGCGAGCGCGCGCACCACCAGTTGCCGCGCGACGCCCACGCGAAAGCCGCCGCCGATCAGCTTCGTGAGCAGAAACCGCTCGCTCCAGTTCAGTTCGTTCCAGTAGCCGAGGAGCCGCTCGCGCAACTCGTCCGGATTCGCACCGCGCAGCGTCAGCACGCGATCCTCGATCCATTGCGCGAGTCCCAGTTCCGATTCGCGCTCGGGCGGCGGCAGCACATGCGCGATGGTTTCCGCGAGATCGCCGACCGCCTGATACGACTCCTCGAAAAGCCACTCCGGCAAGCCCGCGCGCTCGCGGGCGAATTCGATCATGAGGCGCGTCGGCACCGACTGGCGCGGCTTGCCGCCCGCGAGGAAATACGACGCCCACGCCGCGTCTTCCGGTTCCGCGTCCGAAAAATACGTGATCAGCGCTTCGAGCTTTTCATTGGTCGATGTCGTCGCGTCGAGCGCGGCGTAGAGCGTCGCGAAGCGTCTCATGGCGATGGCGTCTCCGCGGAAGGCTCGCTTGCGGCGGCATCGGTCACGGTATCGGCTTCGATCGCGTCGTCGCCGTATTCGGTCTTGAACGCGCCCGCGTCGAGGCCTTGTTCACAGAGCCATCGCACCATCGAATCGATCTGGCCGTGCGTGACGATCACGCGTTCCGCGCCCGTCGCGCCGATCGCCAGTTGCAGGCCCGGCCAGTCCGCGTGATCCGACAGCACGAAGCCGCGATCCACGCCCTTGCGGCGCCGCGTCCCGCGCAGGCGCATCCAGCCGGAGGCGAAGGCGTCGCTGTAATCGCCGAAGCGGCGCATCCACGTGCTGCCTTGCGCGGAAGGCGGCGCGACGATCAGCGCGCCCTTGAACGCGGCCTTGTCGCGCGCGGCGATCTCGCTCACGAGCCGCGTGTCCGGCAGCGCGACGCCCGCCTCGCGATACGCGCGATTGAGCGGTTCCACCGCGCCGTGACAGAAGATCGGCCCGATGCCCGCGTCGATGCCCGCGAGCAGACGCTGCGCCTTGCCGAACGAATAGCAGAAGAGCACCGACGCGCGGCCCTGGCTCGCGTTGTGCCGCCACCATGAGTCGATGCCGTCGAACACGGCTTGCGACGGCTCCCATCGATAGATCGGCAGGCCGAACGTCGATTCGGTGATGAACGTATCGCAGCGCACGGGCTCGAACGGCGCGCAGGTCGGATCGGGCTCGACCTTGTAATCGCCCGATGCGACCCACACGCGCCCGCCGTGCTCCACGCGCACTTGCGCCGAGCCGAGCACATGCCCCGCCGGATGCAGCGAGACGCGCACGCCGTTCACGTCGATGGTTTCGCCATAAGGCAAGCCCTGCACGTCGATGCCCGGCAGCCGCGACAGGAGCACGCTCACGCCGGCTTCGGCCGCGAGATAGCGCGCATGACCGAAGCGCGCGTGATCCGCGTGCGCATGCGTGATGACCGCGCGCTCGACCGGCCGCCACGGATCGATATAAAAGCCGCCCGGCGGGCAATACAAGCCTTCGGGACGCGCGACGATGAGATCGGAAGAAGTGTCCACGATTCGTCGTGCTCGCTCTGTTGCCTGCACGTTGCTCCTCGAAGTGTCCAATTGAGGCAACAAAGCACGTGACATGCCCGTCATGCCGCTTTCACGAAGAGCGGCTACGGTGTAAAAGTTTGTTTTATCGATGTGCTAATGGATGCGCATCGTTTCGCGCGGTTCAGTCGATCTGACGCGCGCCGTTATCCAGTATTTCTGGTGCTGAACATGGACACGATGGTTGCGCCGATCGCGGCGGAAGCAGTCTGGATCGTCAGGCTGAGAAGTCACCCGCAGTACGACTTCGTGCGCCTGAAGCGGGTATTCGCCAATGCCGGTTCGCGCCATCAGGTTGTGCTCGTCGACGTGAGGAAGCTCCTGCAATGCGCCGACCGCGACGACACGGATTACGTGCTCAAGGCCGTCGATGACTGGCACGCGGGCAAGGTCCGCGGCATCCGCGAGTTTCTCGATCCCGATAATCCGCGCGTGCCGGAGATGCCGTACGTGACCATTACCGTGCGGCGCTCGGGCGGGCTGCTGGGGCTTTTGGGCGTGCATCGCGAGGGGGTCGTCGCGTTTCGCAACGGGCAGCATCGCGCGCGATATCTGGCGCACGCGGGCGCGCTGTGCATGCCGGTGGAAGTGCACGAGCGCGAAGCCGATCTGCTGCGCGCGATGTGCGCCGCGCCCGGCGAGTCGAGCGCGGAATACGGCGAGATCTGACGCGGCTTCGTGCGGCTCGTGAGTGCGGCCTGATGGCGAGCCGCGCGAGCCGCACGCGGGCGTCAGTGCGTCCTCACCGCGCCGGCAACGGCGCCGCCATTGGCAGCGGCGGGCTGAAAGCCGGTCGGCGGCTGGCGGAAGATCTCGTCCGGCTTGCTCGCGCCGGTGTTGATCTCCTTGGTGAGCTTTTCCAGCGCATAGTCGATGAAAAAGCGCGTCTTCGCGGGCAGATACTGACGCCCCGGATAGACGATCGACAGCTTCATCTCCGGATCGTCGACGGAATAGTCGGGCAGGAGACGCACCAGCGTGCCGTCGTTGAGGTCGTTCGCCACGATGCCTTCGGGCAGCACCGAAAAGCCCATGCCGCGCAGCGTCGCGAGCCGGACCATCAGCGCGCTGTTGACCGAGTAGACGGGCGTCAGCGTCACCTGTTCCGATGGGCCGTGTCGATGTCGGAAGTGCCACGACGAACTGCGTATGTCGTTCGGCAGCCCGACGGAGGGCATCGTCTGCAAGTCGGACGGCGCGGCGGGCATGCCGTATTCGGCCACGAACTCGGGCGTCGCGACCGGTATCAGCGCATTCACGCCGATGGGCCGCTCGACGAGCGCCGTGCTCGTCACCATGAACGCGGCGACGATGCCGACGTCGTAACCGTCTTCGACAAGATCGACGTGACGTTCGGCCAGCGTCAGGCGCACGTTCACCTTCGGATACAGCTTGCGAAAACCGTCGATGAGCGGCGTCAGCGTGAGCAGCGACAATGCGCTCGACGCCACCACGCGCAGCGTCCCGCTCGGTTCGCCTTCGGTATGCGTGACTGCGGATTCGAGATGATCCAGTTCTTCGAGTAATGCGCGGCAGCCCTCCAAATAACGCGTGCCGGCTTCAGTCAAAGAGAGATTGCGAGTCGTCCTGTTAATCAACCGGGTTCTAAGGTGCGCTTCGAGCATCGCAATTGCACGCGTGACAAGCGCATTTGAAACGTCGAGTTGCTGTGCGGCACGCCGAAAACTCTCCGTGTCCGCGACGCGAACAAAGACGCGCATTGCATGGATTTGATTCATTGTGTTGCCCTCTCAGGTTGTGCCGCGTTGAATGTGGGCGTCGCACGGCCCCGGGTGGAACGCCCACTTTTTGAGATGCTTACACGCATAATATTGACACCTTGAAGATTTTGCAATATCAGAATAACAAATCATCAACGTGTGGGAATACTTGCCGAATGGGGTTGCTGTATCACCTGAAACGGCTCTTATGCGTGGTTTTATCTCATAAGAGGCAGAAATGTAGAGGAATTTTTGGCTTTGACGGTATGGTTTGCATGACTAAAAGCGTTTCCTAAATGCTTAACATCAGATCAAAGCGCTCGTTCGATTAATGGTTAATCCGCTTAATTAGACGCTCCTGATTCTTTGAATTAGGGGCGTAAAGTGCTATTGCTTTACCACGGGCGATAAGTGCTATATCGACGGTGAACAAAAACGATTCAAGGTGATGAGATAGAAGTGGTGGCTCACTAGCATTTCAGCGTGCGCGTTATTGCGCGCCATAATGGGGAATCGATAGGGGGCGTCACCATGCTTTGGCATCTGCTCGCGGCACAGCCGGAAATAGCACTATTTGCCAGCCTGGCAATCGGCTTTTTTATCGGATCGCTGAAGTTCGGGCCGATTCAACTCGGCGGCGTTTGCGGCACGCTTATCGTCGCGCTGCTTCTCGGACAAAGCGGCGCGCGCGTTTCGCCGGATCTCAAGAACATCGCGTTTGCGCTTTTCATCTTCGCCCTCGGCTTCACCGGCGGGCCGCAGTTCTTCGCCAACATCGGGCGCGGATGGCGCTACGGCGCGCTGTCGCTTGTCGAGGTCGTCGTCGTGGTCGCGCTCGTGCTCGGCATCGCGGCGGCGCTCAGGCTCGATGCCGGCACCGCCGCCGGACTGCTCGCGGGCGGCGCGACCGAATCGGCGGTGATCGGCACCGCGTCGGAAGCCGTGGCGCGGCTCGGCCTGCCTGCGGCGGAGATCGCGCGGCTGCAGGCGAACATCGTGACGGCGTACAGCGTGAGCTATCTGTTCGGGCTCGTGGCGATCGTGCTGTTCGCGAGCCAGGTCGCGCCGATCCTTCTGCGGGTCAATCTGCGCGACGAAGCCGAGCGCGTCTGGCGTCAGCTCGGCGGCGACGGCGCGCTCGCCGAAGGGCAGACGCCCGCCGTCTCGCCGCTCGCCGCGCGCGAGCTGGAAGTGACGCGGGCTGCGGGCATCGGCATCGGCGAACTGGAGAAGCGCTTCGGGCACAACCTGAGCGTGCAGCGCGTGATCCGCGATCGCTCGGTGCTGAAGGCGCAGCCGGCCACGGCGCTCAAGGCGGGCGACCGGATCGTGATCGCGGGGCGGCGCGAGGCGCTGGTGGAAGCGATTCCGTTCATCGGCGAAGAAGTGTTCGGCAACGGCGGGGCGGACGTCTACGTCGAAAAGCTCGACGTGATGCTCACGAACCGCGCGATGCACGGACTCACGCTCGCGCAGGCGCGCGCCCGCGCGAATCCCGCCGATGGGCGCGGCGTGTACGTCGCCGCCGTCACGCGCCTCGACAGCACCATTCCCGCGCTGCCCGGCACGCGGGTGAATCGCGGCGACGTGCTCACGCTCGTCGGCAACAAGGAAGACGTGACGCGCGGCGCGGCGAAACTCGGCTACGTGATCCCCGCGACGCAGAAGACGGACTTCGTGTTTCTCGGCATCGGCGTGCTGGTGGGCATCGCCATCGGGCGATTGTCGGCGCATATGGGCGGCATCGAGTTGTCGCTCGGCACGGGCGGCGGCTGTCTGCTCGCGGGCCTCGTGTTCGGCTGGATCCGCTCGCGCTATCCGCTGGTCGGATCGATGCCGTCGGCGGCGGCGCAGATCCTGAAGGACTTCGGCCTGTGCACGTTCATCGCGGCGGTCGGCCTGTCGGCGGGCGCCGATGCGGTGCGGCTCGTCCGCGAATTCGGCATCGCGCTGCCGGTTGCGGGCATCGTCATCACGCTCGGGCCGGCGATCGCGTCGCTCTTCATCGGACGCATGCTGCTCAAGCTCGAAGTGCCGATGCTGCTCGGCGCGATCGCCGGCCAGCAGTGCAGCACGCCGGCGATCAGCGCGCTCGTCGGCGTCACCGGAAATTCGACGCCTGTCATCGGCTACACGATCACCTACGCCATTTCGAACGTGTTGCTGCCGCTGCTCGGCCCGCTCGTCGTCGGGCTCGTGAGCAAGCTCGGCTGAGCGATTCGGCCGCTACCTGCGAGGACGCCATGGAATGGCTCCATCACGTGTTTCAGAAGTCACCGGAGACGGCGCTCTTTCTGTCGCTGGCGGCGGGTTATCTGATCGGCCAGATCAATTTCGGGAAGTTTCAGCTGGGCGGCGTCGGCGGGTCGCTGCTCGCGGCGGTCGTCGTGAGCCAGGTCGGCGTGCAGATCGACAACGGCGTGAAGTCCGTGATGTTCGCCGTGTTCATCTACGCGGTCGGCTACGACTCGGGGCCGCAGTTCTTCAACTCGCTGAATAGAAGGACATTGCGCGAGATCGCGATGGCCGTGTTTCTCGCCGTCACCGCGCTCGTCACGGTGATCGTCTGCGCGAAGGCGTTCGGGCTGAACAAGGGGCTCGCCGCCGGTCTCGCGGGCGGCGCGCTGACGCAATCGGCGATCATCGGCACGGCGGGCGACGCCATCGCGCGGCTCGGGCTGTCCGCCGACGAGACGAAGGCGCTGCAGGCCGATGTCGCGATCGCGTATGCGGTGACCTACGTGTTCGGCTCGCTCGGCGCGATCATCGTGTGCGTGAACGTGCTGCCGAAGTTCATGGGGCAGGGGCTCAAAGAAGCGTCGATCGAAGCGGAAAAGTCGCTCGCGGGCGGCGGCGCGGGCGGACCGGGCGCGGGGCAGATATCGGCGCTGCCGTCGCTCGTCGGGCGGACGTATCGCGTGACGGCGGACGTCGCGGGCCGCACGGTCGGGGATATCGAAACGCGCGAGCAGGACGCGATCACCATCGAGCGCATCCGGCGCGCGGGCCACGCGATCGAGCCGCAGCCGGACATGGCGCTCGCGCCGGGCGATTTCGTGCTCGTGGTCGGACGGCGCGACGTGATGGCCGGCGCGGCGGGGCAGCTCGGCGAGGAAGTCGCGGATACGAACGGCGTGAGCATCGTCATGCAGAAGCGGCAGGGCGTGTTCGCGATGCGCGGCATGAATCACTGGACGATGCGTGCGGTGCGCGCGAGCGTCGATCGAGGCGTGCGGCACGGCGTCTACGTGCAGGACATCACGCGCGCGGGGATGCCGCTGCCGGTGCTGCCCGAAACGCGCCTCGAACACGGCGACGTCATCACGTTCTACGGCTCGCCGCAGGACACGAAGCGCGCGGTCGAAGCCGCGGGCTACGAGCTGCCGTACTCCAACAAGACCGACTTCATCTACATGGGCGTGGGCATCGTGATCGGGCTGCTGATCGGGCTCGTGGTCGTGCGCGTGGGCGGCATTCCGGTGACGCTCGGCTCGGGCGGCGGCTGCCTGCTCGCGGGCCTCGTATTCGGCTGGATGCGCGGCAAGCATCCGATGTACGGCGTCATGCCGCCCGCCGCGTCGCAATTGCTGAAGGACTTCGGGCTCGCGGCGTTCGTCGCGGTCGTCGGACTGAATTCGGGCTTGCAGGCCGTCGTCACCGTGAAGCAAAGCGGCCTCACGCTCTTTCTGCTCGGCGTGTTCGTGACGCTGTTTCCGCTTCTTTTGACGATGCTCTTCGGCCGCTACGTCCTGCGCTACGACAACGCGGCGGTGTTCGCCGGCGCGCTCTCGGGCTCGCGCAGCGCGAATCCCGCGTTCGGCGGCGTGCTGGACCGCGCGGAAAGCCCGGTGCCGACGGCCGCGTTCGCCGTCACGTATGCGCTCGCGAACGTGTTGCTGACGCTGCTCGGGCCGCTCATCGTCGGGCTGGTATGAAGGTTCGATATTGCTCCTTGCGCCATAATCGGCGAGCGAACAAGGAGGCTTTTCATGGCGAACACCGATTCCACCGTTCAACTACCGGACGGCGAAGCGATTCCGAAGCTCGGTCAAGGCACCTGGGAAATGGGCGAGCGCCCGAACGCGCGCAAGGCGGAAATCGCCGCGCTGCGTGAAGGCGTCGAACTAGGAATGACGCTCATCGATACCGCCGAAATGTACGGCGACGGCAAGAGCGAGCAGCTCATCGCGGAGGCGCTCGGCGATGTGCGCGACGACATTTTCATCGTCAGCAAGGTGTATCCGCACAACGGCAGCGAGCGCGGCGTGCAGGCCGCGTGCGAGCGAAGCCTGAAGCGGCTGGCGACCGATCGCATCGATCTTTACTTGCTGCACTGGCGCGGCGGCGAAGACTTGCAGGGCGTGGTCGCGGGCTTCGAAAAGCTGAAACGCGACGGCAAGATCCGCCATTGGGGCGTCAGCAATTTCGATACGGACGACATGGAAGAACTCTTCGCACTCGATGGCGGCGATGCCTGCGCGACCGATCAGATTCTGTACAACGTCGCGCGACGCGGCTCCGAGTTCGATTTGTTGCCGTGGCTGCGCGAACATCGGCTGCCCGCGATGGCATATAGCCCGGTCGATCACGCGCGTCTGCCGCGCGGCGGCGCGCTGGAAGCAATCGCGTCGGCGCGCGGCGTGTCGGCGTTTCAGGTGGCGCTCGCGTGGGTGCTCCAGCAGCCCGGCGTCTTCGCGATACCGAAGGCCGCGGATGTCGCCCACGTGCGGGAGAATCGCGCGGCGCTCGACATCCGCTTGTCGGCGGAAGAACGCGCCGATATCGATCGGCAGTTCAAGCCGCCGACGAGAAAGCGCGGGCTGGAGATGCTTTAAGCGCCGAAGCCGCTCACGAGCACGCGTGATGCGCGTGCACGGAGCCGAGCACCGCGACTTCCGCCGGCGTGCGGCGCAGATCGGCTTCGTTGACCTGCTTCGCGTCGGCGAGGAAGTCATCGACGATCGACGACACCGGCGTGTTCGTCAGGCACAGCGAAACGCGCTTCGTGTCGGCATCCGCCAGCGACGCGCGCTGCGACAGGAACAGCACGCCGTATTGATAGCCGCGCACGATGCCGCGCACCGCGCCCACGCATTGGCCTTGCGCGGCGTTGTCGCTCTTCTGGCCGCATTGCTGCGCGAGCGACCACGCTGAGAAGGACGGATCGGATGCGCCGGGCGCGGGCGTCGACTGAGCGTGGGCGGCGGCGGCGGCGCAAAGCGTGAACGAAGCGGCAAGTGAAGCGGCAAGCGAAGCGGCGAGCGAGAGAGCGAGTTTCATCGGGTGCGTCCTCATTGTTGTGGTTTCGATGAGAGGCGCGAGCGCTTCTTTGGTTCCGGCATGCGTCGTTTCAGGCAAGCTAGGCCGCCTTTTCCTGCGATTGCAGCGCGCGCAATTCATCGACGGGAATGTGGCAATGAATCGCGTGGCCGTTGCCCGCGTCGCGACAGGGCGGCGCTTCGCGTTCGCAGATGTCGCCGATCTTGCGCGGGCATCGCGTATGGAACACGCAGCCCGACGGCGGATTCGCCGCGCTCGGCAAGTCGCCCGACAGCCGGATGCGCGCGCTCGCTGCGTGCGCTTCGTCGAGCGACGGCGCCGACGAAAGCAACGCTTCGGTGTACGGATGCTGCGGGCCGTCGAAAACATCGGCGGCGCGGCCGATCTCCATGATGCGCCCGAGATACAGCACCGCGATGCGATCCGACAGATAGCGCACCACGTTCAGATCGTGCGAGATGAACACGTAGCTCACGCATCGCTCGCGCTGGAGATCGGCGAGCAGATTGAGGATCGCGGCCTGCACGGAGACATCGAGCGCGGACGTGGGTTCGTCGCAGACGACGACGCGCGGATCGCCCGCGAACGCCCGCGCAATCGCCACACGCTGCTTCAGCCCGCCCGACAACTGCCGCGTGCGCGAGCCGAGATAGCGCTCCGGCAAGCGCACGGCTTCGGTCAGCGCATGCAGCCGCGCTTCCTTCGCTTCGCCGCGCAGCGCCGCGAGCTTCGAGAGCGACCGCGCGATCAGCCGCCGCACCGAATGCGCGCGATTCAGCGCCGAATCGGGATTCTGGAACACGATCTGCAGCGACTTCACCTGCTCGCCGCTGCGCCGCGTGACGCGCTCGGGCAGATTCTTGCCGTCCAGTTCGAGCGTCGCGCCCTTGTCCGGCTCGACGAGGCCGAGCAGCAGTTTCGCGAGCGTCGTCTTGCCGCTGCCCGATTCGCCGACCAAGCCGAGCGTTTCGCCCTGCACGAGATCGAGCGAGACATCGTGGACGGCGCGCACGTCTTCATCGCCGACGCGGAAGGTTTTCGAGAGATTGCGCGCGGACAACGCGAACGCCGGATCGCCGCCGCCGCATTCGACGGGCGCGGGCGCTTCGGCCGTCGATCGCGGCAAGGTGTGCGCGCGCTCGTGGTAATGGCAGCGCGCCATCTGGTCGCCGTGCAGCGACGCCACGCGATACGGCGGCGGCGCGTCCTTCAGGCATCGCTCGTCGGCGAGCTTGCAGCGCGGCGCGAAGATGCAGCCCTGCGCCACCGATCCCGGCAGCGGCAGCGAACCCGGAATGGTGTCGAGACGGCCGTGCGCCTTGCTGCGGCCACGCGTCGGCAGGCATCGCAGCAGGCCGACCGTGTACGGATGACGCGGCTTCGCGAAGACATCGGCGGTCGCGCCTTCTTCCACGAGCTTGCCCGCGTACAGCACGCCGACGCGGTCGCACATGCGCCCGATCACCGCGAGGTTGTGGCTGATGAAAAGCACCGCCGTGCCCGTCTCCGCGCGCAACTGCGCGATCAGATCGAGCACTTCGGCTTCGACGGTGGCGTCGAGGCCGGTCGTGGGTTCGTCGAGAATCAGTAGCTCGGGATTGCACGCGAGCGCCATCGCGATGACCACGCGCTGCTGCATGCCGCCCGACAACTGATGCGGATAGCTGTCCATCACGCGTTCCGGCGATGCGATCCGCACGCGGCGCAGCATGTCGGCGGTGCGGGAGAGCGCTTCGTTCGCCGACACGCCCGCCGCTTCGAACGCTTCGGACACCTGCCGCGCGATGGTCAGCGACGGATTCAGCGCGCGGCCGGGATCCTGATAGACCATCGATACGGCGTTCGCGCGCAGATCGCGCAGCGCGTCGGCGGGGAGCGCGGCGACATCGCGGCCGCCGATGGTGATGCGGCCCGCCTTCACGCGTCCGTTGCGCGGCAGGTAGCGCAGCATCGCGAGCGCGGCCGTCGACTTGCCGCAGCCCGATTCGCCGACGAGCCCGTACGCTTCGCCGCGCCGCACGCGCAGCGTGACGTCCTGCAGCACTTCGCGCTCGGACCCGCGCGAGCGGTACGCGACGGTCAGGCCGACGACCGCGAGCGCGTCGGCCTGATCGCCCTTGGCCGCGCCGAACGCGGGAAATGTGGATGGCGGCGGTCCGTTCATCGGTCGAGCACTCCCTGAACGGCATCCGCGACGAGATTGACGGCGACCACCAGCGACGCGATCGCGGCGGCGTCGAACACGACGGTCCACCACGCGCCGCCCGCCATCAGCGTGTAGCTCTCGGACAGCGCGAGGCCCCAGTCGGCGGACGGCGGCTGAATGCCGAAGCCGAGAAACGAGAGCGTCGCGACCGCGAAGATCGCATAGCCGAGCCGCACCGTCGCCTCGACGACGATCGGCGGCAGCACGTTCGGCAAAATCTCCGCGAACATGATGTAGAACGCGTTCTCGCCGCGAAGCTGCGCCGCGAGCACGTAATCGAGATGGCGCTCGCCGAGCACGGCGGCGCGCACGGTGCGCGCGGTGATCGGCGCGAAGGTCAGGCCGATCACGAGAATCACGGTCGCGTTGCTCGCGCCGACCGCCGCGAGCGCGAGCAGCGCGACGATCACGAGCGGCAATGCGAGCAGCGCATCGGTGATCCGGCCGATGACCGCATCGACCCAGCCGCCGAAGTAGCCGACGATCAGCCCGATGGCCGTGCCCGCCGCCGTGCCGATGAGCGTCGCGAGCGGCGCGATGGTGAGGATGTCGCGCGAGCCGACGATCACGCGCGCGAAGACGTCGCGGCCGAGCTGGTCCGTGCCGAACCAGTGATCGGCGGTAGGCGGCGCGAGCGAGTTGAGCGGGTCGGACGCGTACGGATCGACCGGCACGAACCAGTGGCCGAAGAGCGCGCACGCGACCCAGAACAGCAGGATCAGCACGCCGAAGTCGAACGTGCCGGAGCGCAGGAGCGCGCCGAGCGCTTCGAAGCGGCGCGGTTTCGGGGCGGAAGCGGTCGCGGTGCTCATCGCGAACCTCCGGTGCGCAGTCGCGGATTCAGCACGACATAGAGCGCATCGGCAATCAGATTCGCCGCCGTGTAGATCACGCCGATGGTCAGCACGCCGGCTTCGAGCATCGGAAAATCCTTGGCCTTCGCGGCGTTGTAGATGAGCGAGCCGATGCCCTGATAGTGAAACAGCGTCTCCACGACGACGAGCCCGCCGATCATGTAGCCGAGCTGCGTCGCGGCGACGGTCACGGTCGGCAGGAGCGCGTTGCGCAGCACATGGCGGAAGATCACGACGCGGCGCGGCAAGCCCTTGAGGATGGCGGTGCGCGTGTAGTCGGCGTCGAGCGCTTCGACGGTGCCCGCGCGCGCCATCCGCGCGATATAGCCGAAGAACACGAAGACGAGCGGCAGCACCGGCAGGATCAGATGTTCGAGCTGCACGAGCACGCCGGCGTTCGCGGGCGCGGTGGCTTCGATCGGCAGCCATTGCAGCCACACGCCGAAGATCAAAATCAGCACGATCGACGAGACGAATTCCGGCACGACCGTCGCCGTCAATCCGCCGATGCTGATGACGCGATCGACGAAGCGCCCCGCGTGCAGCGCCGCATACACGCCGCCCGCGATGCCGAGCGGCACCACGACCACGAACGCGAGCGCGCCGAGCTTCGCCGAACTCCACAGCGCGCCGCCGATGAACGGCGCGACCGGCGCGCGGAACGCGTAGGACTCGCCCATGTCGCCGCGCACGAAATGCGTGATCCAGCCGATGTATTGCGTGAGAAGCGGCCTGTCGACGCCCAACTGATGATTGAGCGCCGCGACCGCGCGCGCATCGGCGAGCGGACCGAGGATCGCGCGGCCGACATCGCCGGGAAGCAGCTGGCCGCCGGCGAAGACGATCATCGAAAGAAGCCACAGCGTGACGAGCGCGAGCAGCACGCGCACGCCGACAAAGCGCACGATGCGTTTCAGTTTGGCGAAGTCGGCGACGTGCGCCGTCGGCGTGATCGTGCTCATTTATGCCGATACCGTCGCGCGGTCGAACCACATCTGCGAGATCGCGTTGAAGCGCACGCCGGAGACATTCGAGCGCGTGACGATCAACTGGTCGTAGAAGTACGGAATGACGACGGGCGTTTCGTCGAGCAGAAGGCGCTGGATTTGCGCGGAGAGTTTCTTCTGCGAAGCGACATCGAGCGCCGCGACGAAGTCCGCGACGAGCTTGTCGTACTGCGGATTCTTGAAGTGCGCCGCGTTCCACGTTCCGCTGCTCGTGAGCGGCGCGTTGAGGAACACGTTCGGCACGCCGCGATGCCCGTAATCCGTGATGCCGAGCGGCGAATCCAGCCAGTCCGACTTGCCGAACGTGCCCGAGCCGTAATACAGGTCCTGGCTTTCCACTTTCAGTGTGATGCGAATGCCGATCGCCTTCGCCGCGTTCTGCACGACGACCGCGAGATCGGGAATCTCCATGTACTTTTCGGTCGTGAGCGTGACGTCGAAGCCGTTCGCCACGCCCGCTTCGCTCATCAACTGCTTGGCCTTGGCGATGTCGATCTTTCGCTGCGGCACGGAAAGATCGCTCGACGGAAACACGGGCGCGAACGGACTGTCGTTGCCGACGACCGCGCGCCCGCGAAACAGCCCCTTCACGATGACTTCGCGATTGATCGAGAGCGCGAGCGCCTGACGCACGCGCTTGTCCTTGAACGCGCCGGTGTCGCATCGCATGTGAATCTGCCGATGCGAGCTGGACTTCGCGCCCAGCACCTTGAACTGCGGATTCGACAGCAGCGAGACGCCGCCCTGCACGGTGAAGTCGCCCATCACGTCGGCCTGGCGGCCTTGCATCGCGAGAAGCTGCGCCTGATGGTCCGCATAGAACGAGAAGTTGACGCGCTCGGGCAGCGCCTTGTCGCCCCAGTAGTCGGGGTTGCGCACGAACGACGCGCCGACCTTTGGCGTGTACTTTTCGAGCTTGAACGCGCCCGTGCCCATGAACGACTTCTCGTACGAGCCGCTGAAGTTCGCGGGCAGGATCACCGCGTTGTAGTTGTCGGACGAAACGTAGTAGGGGAAATTGCCGTTCGGCGCATCCAGATGGAATTCGACGGTGTGATCGTCGGTGGCTTTCGCCGAATCTTTCGAGAGCACGCCCTTCAGCACCGAGAGCGCCGCCGACCCCGCGCCCGGATCGGCGAGACGGTTGAAGGTCGCGGCGACGTCTTTCGCGGTCATCGGCTGGCCGTCGTGGAATTTCACGTTCGGGCGCAGCTTGAACGTCCAGACATCGCCCTTTGCATTCGACGACCACGACAGCGCGAGCGCCGGCCGTAGCGTGAGCGTTTCGCTGTCGTCGTCGATCAGGAATTCGCCCGTCTGGTTGATGAGCACGAGACCGGCGGCGTCCGTGACGGTGAGCGGATCGACCGCGCCGGCCGGCGTCATGTGCGCCACGCGGATGGTGCCGCCCGGCTTGCCCGCGCCCTGCGCGCGCGCCGCCGGCATGCCGAAGAGTCCGCCCGCCGAAAGCGCGATGCCGAGCACGCCCGCATGCCGCAGCAGTTCGCGCCGCGTGAGCCGGCCGGCCTTGAATTCGTCGATCGCGTGATTGCCGAGTTCGCCCGCGTGCGTGCGCGCGAGGTCGATCTGATGCGCGTCGGTCGATTTCTTTGTCATCGTTGTCGTTCCGTGTAGTAGTTGTCCGGCGTAATCGTCAGGCAAGGCCCCGCGTCGCGCGTCAGGGCGCGGGAGCAAGGAACGCGCCGCATGCGGGTTTTTTCCCGCTGCGGCTTTTAATGATCGTGCGGATCTTTGTGCGGGTCTTTGTGAATAGGATCGACCCAATACACATCCTCGGGTTCTTCGACCGCGTCGATATTCAGATTCACCACGACCGCTTCGTTGTCGCTGCGCACGAGCACGCATTGCAGCGGTTCGTCGGTGCTCGCGTTGATTTCCTGATGCGGCACGTAAGGCGGCACGAAGATGAAATCGCCCGGACCGGCTTCGGCGGTGAATTCCAGCTGCTCGCCCCAGCGCATGCGCGCCTGTCCGCGCACGATGTAGATCACGCTTTCGAGCGCGCCGTGATGGTGCGCGCCGGTCTTCGCGTTCGGATGAATGGTGACCGTGCCCGCCCAGATTTTCTGCGCCCCGACGCGCGCCGCGTTGATGGCCGCCGCGCGGTGCATGCCCGGCGTCTGCGGCGTGTTGGTGTCGAGCTGATCGCCCTTGATGACCCTGACGCCGTTCTCGCGCCAGTCGATATGATGTGCGTCGCTCATGGTTCGGCCCGTGGACGAAAAAAGTCCGTTGCCGCCACCAGCACGGGCGAGCAACGGACTTCCGATATTACACGCGTATCCGGCAACGGTACGCGCGCGTCATTTCCCTTTCGAGTTGATGATCGCTTCCGACACGTTGTTCGGCGTTTCCGCGTAGTGCTTGAACTCCATCGTGTAGGTCGCGCGGCCCTGCGTCAGCGAGCGAAGCGACGTCGAGTAGCCGAACATTTCGGCAAGCGGCACCTCGGCGCGCACGATCTTCCCGCCGCCGCCCGCGATGTCCTCCATGCCCTGCACGATGCCGCGCCGGCTGGACAGATCGCCCATCACGTTGCCCATGAATTCCTCGGGCGTTTCCACTTCGACGGCCATCGTCGGTTCGAGCAGCACCGGCTTCGCGCGGCGCATCGCTTCCTTGAAGGCCATCGATCCGGCCATGCGGAACGCGTTTTCGTTCGAATCGACATCGTGATAGGAGCCGAACGTCAGCGTCACTTTCGTATCAACGACCGGGTAGCCCGCCAGCACGCCCGCTTTCAGCGTTTCCTGAATACCCTTGTCGACCGCCGGAATGAACTCGCGCGGAATCACGCCGCCCTTGATGGCATCGACGAATTCATAGCCCTTGCCCGGATCCGGTTCCAGCGTGATGACCGCGTGACCGTACTGGCCGCGCCCGCCCGACTGCTTGACGAACTTGCCCTCGACGCCTTCGACCTTGTTGCGCACCGTCTCGCGGTACGCGACCTGCGGTTTGCCGACCGTCGCCTCGACGCCGAACTCGCGCTTCATCCGGTCGACGAGAATTTCGAGGTGCAGTTCGCCCATGCCGGAGATGATCGTCTGGCCGGATTCCTCGTCGGTCGCGACGCGAAACGACGGATCTTCCTGTGCGAGACGATTCAGCGCGATGCCCATCTTTTCCTGGTCCGCCTTCGTCTTCGGCTCGACGGCCTGCGAAATCACCGGCTCCGGGAAGATCATGCGTTCGAGAATGATGATCTTGTCGGGATCGCAGAGCGTGTCGCCGGTCGTCGCTTCCTTCAGGCCGACCGCCGCCGCGATATCGCCCGCGCGCACTTCCTTGATTTCCTTGCGCTCGTTCGCGTGCATCTGCAGGATGCGGCCGAGCCGTTCCTTCTTGCTCTTCACCGGGTTGTAGACGGTATCGCCCGAATTCACGACGCCCGAGTACACGCGGAAGAAGATCAACTGGCCGACGAACGGATCGGTCATGATCTTGAAGGCGAGCGCGGAGAACGGCTCGTCGTCGCTCGGATGACGCTCGGCTTCCTGATCGTCCTCGGTGTGGCCGAGAATCGCGGGGACATCGACGGGCGAGGGCAGATAGTCGATCACCGCGTCGAGCATCGCCTGCACGCCCTTGTTCTTGAACGCGCTGCCGCAGAGCATCGGCACGATTTCGTTCGCGATCGTGCGCTTGCGGATCGCCGCCTTGATCTCGTCCTCGGTCAGGCTTTCGTGATCTTCGAGGTACTTTTCGAGCAACTCTTCGCTCGCCTCGGCGGCGGCCTCGACCATCTTCTCGCGCCATTCGTGCGCGACGTCCTTCAGATTGTCGGGGATGTCCTCGTAGGTGAACTTGATGCCCTGGCTTTCGTCGTCCCAGACGATCGCCTTCATCTTCACGAGATCGACCACGCCCTGAAAATGCTCTTCCGCGCCGATCGGAATCTGGATCGGCACCGCGACGCCCTTCAGGCGCTCGCCGATCTGCCGCTGCACGCGGAAAAAGTCCGCGCCGACGCGGTCCATCTTGTTGACGAACGCAATGCGCGGCACCTTGTACTTGTTCGCCTGGCGCCACACGGTTTCGGACTGCGGCTGCACGCCGCCGACGGAGTCGTAGACCATGCACGCGCCGTCGAGCACGCGCATGGAGCGCTCGACTTCGATCGTGAAATCGACGTGTCCCGGCGTATCGATGATGTTGATCCGGTGCTCCGGATAATTGCCGGCCATGCCTTTCCAGAACGCGGTCGTGGCGGCCGACGTGATCGTGATGCCGCGCTCCTGCTCCTGCTCCATCCAGTCCATCGTGGCCGCGCCGTCGTGGACCTCGCCGATCTTGTGGGTCACGCCGGTGTAGAAAAGGATGCGCTCGGTAGTCGTCGTTTTGCCGGCATCGATGTGAGCGCTGATCCCGATATTCCGATAGCGCTCGATGGGGGTCTTGCGGGGCACGTGAACCTCCTGTGGAAGATGTCATGGCGGCGCGGCGCAGGTGATGCGCGTCGCCACGCGGCCGCCGCCGAACGTCGCGGCGGCATCGCGCCAACCTTTTCAGGATAGCGCGTCGGCAGTCTCTTTGCAGGAATCTTGCCAGGTCGCGCCGACGCGCTGAAACCGGCATCGCACGGCGCGCGCGGACGAAAAAAAAGCGCGTCGGAGGACGCGCCTTTGTCGATTGCACCGGCAACGGTTCATTGCCCGCTCATTGACCAATTACTGAGCGCCCGGCAATCCCTTGATCTTCACGCCCGGCTTGATGCCCTTCGCCGCGAACCAGCCCTTGCTCATCTCCAGCGCGTAGGCGCCGTTGTTGCGCGGGCAGTGGTTGTTCTCGGTTTCGGCCTGCATCTCGTCGATATCGGTGATCGTGCCGTCCGCGCGGATGAACGCGATCGACAGCGGGATCAGCGTGTTCTTCATCCAGAAGCAGTGCACGGCGTTCTCGTTGAACACGAAGAGCATGCCTTCGTTCGCGGCGAGCTGCGTGCGATACATGAGCCCCTGTTCGCGATCCGCGTCGTTCGCGGCGACGGCGGCATCGATCACGTACATGCCGGCGGTGAGCTTCGCGCGCGGAAATTCGGACGGCTGTTTCGCGCCGGGCGGCATGGTCTGCGCCTCGGCAAGCGGAACGGATGCGAGCGGCAGCAGCATCGCGATGAACAAGGCGCGCGCGGCGCCGATCATGCGCGAACGCGTGAAAGATTCAGGCGATGAAAACCGGAAGCGCAAGGCGCGAAGAGAAAGCAACAGCGGATTCACACGATGCTCCTTTGAAAACGAGGGATTGCGGATTTGCCGGATAACCGGCAGGCCCGCGCATGTTACTCGAAGCGCGAAGCGGAATACAAAAACAAAAAGGCAGATGCCTTTCAGCGATCTGCCTTTTAACGCAGCAAGCGGCGGTAATGCTCGTTATTGACTTCGCTTTACCGCCTCTTACAACGAACTTACTGAGCTGCGGAAGCGGCTTCCGGTGCCGAAGCGGCAGCCTTGTGCGACTTCTTGTGCGAAGCCTTGTGTGCGTGCTTCTTCGACGACTTGTGTGCCTTCGCCGGAGCAGCAGCCGAAGCAGCGGCCGGAGCAGCAGCTTCCGGAGCCGAAGCTTGTGCGAATGCAGCCGTTGCGAACAGGCCAGCGACGAGAGCAGCGATCAGTTTGTTCATTTGTGAATCCTCAGCTTGAGTTGATTAACCAACGACCCGGTCAATGAGTCATGTCGGTAAACGAGCCATCCACCTTTCGGTTGACAGTCTTATCGACAAAAGAAGTCGATATGGCTGTGAACGCTTTTCCTTTCAAATAGCCTGGAGCACACAGGTCATCGAAAGGCTAATTCGCTCATGCCGGATAGCTTTTGCACGGCATCTGTGGCGCTTAACGCATCGTGCAAACGGTCGGTTGACGCGTTTTTTCAGAGAATCGCGCAGCGGATGAAAAAAACGTTCGCAGTGCAAGCGGCCTTGCATATTTGGATGTCGTCGACATGAAACGGCACCGCGAAAATCGCATCGGCGAATGTGATGCAATGGTTCATCGAGCACGCTGCCACGGCGCACGGTCCGGCACTTCGACCGTCTCGCCGGGCGCGAGACCGAGCGCGAAGATATCGAGCGCGCCGATCGCGACGCGCACGAGCCGCAGCGTCGGAAAACCGACGGCGGCGGTCATGCGCCTGACCTGCCGGTTCTTGCCTTCGGTGATCGCGAGTTCGATCCACGTCGTCGGAATCGCGGCGCGATAGCGGATCGGCGGATTGCGCGGCCATAGCGCCTCGGTCTGTTCATCGGCGATGAACAGCGTGCTGCACGGACGCGTCACGAAATCGCCGAGATCGACGCCTTTCGCGAGACGCGCGAGCGTGTCTTCGCCGGGCGCGCCTTCGACTTGCGCCCAATAGCGCTTGACGAGCTTGTGACGCGGTTCGGCAATGCGCGCCTGCAGCGCGCCGTCGTCGGTGAGGAGCAGCAGCCCTTCGCTGTCGGCGTCGAGACGGCCCGCGGGATAGACGCCCGGCGTCTTCACCCAGTCGCCGAGCGAGGCGCGCGTCTCATGCGCCGAGAACTGGCAGATCGTGCCGAAGGGTTTGTTGAGAGCGATGAGCGGCATCGGGAAGCGGGGAAGGTTGGAGCGGCATCTTAATGCATAATGATTCGCGAACCGTTTTCGCTGGATCGAGGGCCCTGGCCGGCACGCGGGGCATGGTTAGAATGATGTCCTGGCCATCCCCGCGGGCCGACGCTTATCCGTCTTCGCGCGATCCGGTCAGCTTTCGTTAGCGCCAATAGAGCCATTAGAGCTCGACCTTCTCTGGAGTCGACCATGCCGTATCAGCACATCAAGGTACCGGCGGACGGTGGAAAAATCACCGTCAACGCGGATTTCTCGCTCAACGTCCCGGATCAGCCAATCATCCCGTATATCGAGGGCGACGGCACGGGCGTCGACATCACGCCCGTCATGATCAAGGTGGTCGATGCGGCGGTCGAGAAGGCCTACGGCGGCAAGCGCAAGATCCACTGGATGGAGATCTTCGCGGGCGAGAAGGCGACGCGCGTCTACGGTCCGGACGTCTGGCTGCCGGACGAAACGCTCGATGTGGTGAAGGAATACATCGTGTCGATCAAGGGTCCGCTGACCACGCCGGTCGGCGGCGGCATCCGTTCGCTGAACGTCGCGCTTCGCCAGCAGCTCGATCTGTATGTGTGCCTGCGCCCGGTGCAGTACTTCAAGGGCGTGCCGTCGCCGGTGCGCGAGCCGGAGAAGATCGACATGGTCATCTTCCGCGAGAACTCGGAGGACATCTACGCGGGCATCGAGTGGCCGGCCGGTTCTCCCGAAGCGAAGAAGGTCATCGAATTCCTGCGCGATGAAATGGGCGTGAAGAAGATCCGCTTTCCGGAGTCGTCGGGATTGGGCATCAAGCCGGTGTCGCGCGAAGGCACGGAGCGGCTCGTGCGCAAGGCCATTCAATATGCGCTCGACAACAATCGCCGGTCGGTGACGCTCGTGCACAAGGGCAACATCATGAAGTTCACCGAAGGCGCGTTCCGCGACTACGGCTACGCGCTCGCGCAGAAGGAGTTCGGCGCGGAACTGATCGACGGCGGTCCGTGGATGAAGGTGAAGCATCCGAAGACGGGCGCGGAAGTGGTCGTGAAGGACGTGATCGCCGACGCCTTCCTGCAGCAAATCCTGCTGCGCCCCGCCGAATACGACGTCATCGCCACGCTGAACCTGAACGGCGACTACATTTCGGACGCGCTCGCGGCGCAGGTGGGCGGCATCGGCATTGCGCCGGGCGCGAACATGTCGGATTCCGTTGCAATGTTCGAAGCGACGCACGGCACGGCCCCGAAATATGCCGGCAAGGATTATGTGAATCCCGGCTCCGAAATTCTGTCCGCCGAAATGATGCTGCGCCATCTCGGCTGGACGGAAGCGGCGGATCGCATCATCGCGTCGATGGAGCGGTCGATTTTGTCGAAACGCGTCACTTATGACTTCGCCCGGCTCATGGAAGGCGCGACGCAGGTGTCGTGCTCGGCGTTCGGCGACGTGATGATCGAGAATATGTGAGCGCTCGCGCCTCGCTTGCCATCACGCATATTTCCCGATATTGAATAACCCCGATGGACTCCGGTCTTTCGGGGTTTTTTAATTTTGCCGACGAGGGTCGCCGCGTTGCCGTTCATGCGTGAAAATGGGGGACGAAAAAAAACCCGGCACGATGGCCGGGTTTCACGAGGCAAAAATGCAACCGACCGGTCAGGCAGCGTCCTGGATGTTCGATGCCTGTTTGCCCTTCGGTCCCTGGACGATCTCGAAAGAAACCTTCTGGCCTTCCTTGAGCGTCTTGAAACCGTTCATTTGAATCGCCGAGAAATGTGCGAACAGATCCTCGCCGCCTTCATCGGGCGTGATGAATCCGTAGCCTTTCGCGTCGTTGAACCACTTGACCGTACCAGTAGACATTCGTACTTCCCCTCTAACTCTCGTCGCAACCCGAGCACGTTCGAAAAGCTCGACGGCTCACCCCTCAAGCCAACCGCTCCTCCTCACTAGCTCACCTCGGCCATTTTTGCCCGGAGGCCCCCGGAAAAAAGTGCCAGTTTGATTGTTGAATCTCTTAAATCGAGTGTCAAGATTTTTTTAGGATAGAGCTTATGCTCGTTGCAGAGATCACATTCGTAGGGTAATTCCTGCTTTGCGTGTGCGCCTCCGTCCAAGCAAGTCATCTTGAAAAGTCGCATAATCGACTCACTTGTGTGATACGCCCGGCAGCCCGCCACGGTGTTGCGGTTTGTTTTTTTTGAAGCTGTGCGATACTGGATTCGACGAGAAGCAAGCGGGCCGCGCCGAACCGTTGGGCGCCGGCAGGATTCGATGGACGGTAGCTGCGTAACGCGCGTTTCAGTAACCCTTTCCGGTCGTTTGGCCGGTGCTGGAGCGGCAATTGCGACAGCGCCCGTGTTGTTTAGAATGGGTGTATGGCGATTAATCCCAACAAGCAGGATGGCACGGTACTCGAGCGGCAGGAGCAGAAGCTCAAGAAGCCGTCGATGTACAAGGTGGTGCTGCTGAATGACGACTTCACGCCGATGGAATTCGTCGTGATGATCGTGCAGGAATACTTCAATAAGGATCGTGAGACTGCGACGCAGATCATGCTGAAGGTTCATCGCGAGGGCAGGGGAGTTTGTGGGGTCTACACGCGGGACATTGCGTCGACCAAAGTTGAGCAAGTCGTTAGCCATGCACGGCAGGCGGGGCATCCGCTGCAGTGCGTGATGGAGGAAGCATGATTGCCCAGGAACTGGAAGTCAGTCTGCACATGGCGTTTATGGAAGCACGTCAGGCGCGGCACGAGTTCATTACGGTCGAGCATCTTTTACTGGCCTTGTTGGACAATCCGACCGCCGCTGAGGTGTTGCGCGCCTGCGCAGCAAACATCGAAGATTTGCGTCAGAACCTGCGCAATTTCATTCATGACAACACGCCGACCGTGCCCGGCACGGACGACGTCGATACTCAGCCGACGCTTGGTTTCCAGCGTGTGATTCAGCGCGCGATCATGCATGTGCAGTCGACGTCGAACGGGAAGAAGGAAGTGACGGGCGCGAACGTGCTCGTCGCGATCTTCGGCGAGAAGGACTCGCACGCGGTCTACTACCTGCAGCAGCAGGGCGTGACGCGGCTCGATGTCGTGAATTTCATTTCGCATGGCATCGCGAAGACGAACAGCGGCGATGCCGCGAAGGCGAACAGCGAAGCGAATCCGGAATCGGAAGACGCCGCCGCTCAGAAGGAAACGCCGCTCGCGCAGTTCACGCAGAACCTGAATCAGCAAGCGAAGGACGGCAAGATCGATCCGCTGATCGGCCGCGAGCTCGAAGTCGAGCGCGTGGTGCAGGTGCTCTGCCGCCGCCGCAAGAACAATCCGCTGCTCGTGGGCGAAGCGGGCGTGGGCAAGACGGCGATCGCCGAAGGTCTCGCCTGGCGCATCACGCGCGGCGAAGTGCCGGACATCCTCGCGGATGCGCAGGTCTACTCGCTCGACATGGGCGCGTTGCTCGCGGGCACGAAGTATCGCGGCGACTTCGAGCAGCGTCTCAAGACGGTGCTGAAGGAACTGAAGGAGCGTCCGCACGCCATTCTGTTCATCGACGAAATTCACACGCTGATCGGCGCGGGCGCGGCATCGGGCGGCACGCTCGACGCGTCGAATCTGCTGAAGCCGGCGCTGTCGTCGGGGCAGTTGAAGTGTATCGGCGCGACGACGTTCACCGAATATCGCGGCATCTTCGAGAAGGACGCGGCGCTCTCGCGGCGCTTCCAGAAGGTCGATGTCACCGAGCCGTCCGTCGAGCAGACGGTCGCCATTCTGCGTGGCCTCAAGTCGCGCTTCGAAGAGCATCACGGCGTGAAGTACTCGTCGGGTGCGCTGTCGGCGGCGGCTGAACTGTCGGCGCGCTTCATCACGGATCGTCATTTGCCGGACAAGGCCATCGACGTGATCGACGAAGCGGGCGCGGCGCAGCGCATTCTGCCGAAGTCGAAGCAGAAGAAGACCATCGGCAAGAGCGAGATCGAAGAGATCATTTCGAAGATCGCGCGCGTGCCGGCGCAAAGCGTGTCGCAGGACGACCGCAGCAAGCTGCAGACGTTGGATCGCGATCTGAAGGCCGTCGTGTTCGGGCAAGACCCGGCCATCGATGCGCTGTCGGCATCGATCAAGATGGCGCGCGCGGGCCTCGGCAAGACGGACAAGCCGATCGGCGCGTTCCTGTTCTCGGGGCCGACGGGCGTCGGCAAGACCGAAGTGGCGAAGCAACTGGCGTTCACGCTGGGCATCGAACTGCTGCGCTTCGACATGTCCGAGTACATGGAGCGTCATGCGGTCAGCCGGCTGATCGGCGCGCCGCCGGGTTATGTCGGGTTCGATCAGGGCGGTTTGCTGACCGAGGCCGTCACGAAGAAGCCGCATTGCGTGCTGCTTCTGGACGAAATCGAGAAGGCGCATCCGGACATCTACAACGTGCTGCTGCAGGTAATGGATCACGGCACGCTGACGGACAACAATGGCCGCAAGGCGGATTTCCGCAACGTCATCATCATCATGACGACGAACGCGGGCGCCGAGGCGATGGGCAAGGCGGTGATCGGCTTCACGTCGCGGCGCGAATCGGGCGATGAAATGGCCGACATCAAGCGCATGTTCACGCCGGAGTTCCGCAACCGTCTGGACGCGATCATCAGCTTCCGCTCTCTGGACGAGGAAATCATCCTGCGCGTGGTCGACAAGTTCCTCATGCAACTGGAAGATCAGCTGCACGAGAAGAAGGTCGATGCCGTCTTCACCGACGCGCTGCGCAAGCATCTCGCGAAGCACGGTTTCGATCCGCTGATGGGCGCGCGTCCGATGCAGCGTCTGATTCAGGACACGATTCGCCGCGCACTCGCCGACGAGCTTCTCTTCGGCAAGCTGCTCAACGGCGGCCGCGTGACCGTGGACGTCGATGCGGACGACAAGGTGCAGCTCACGTTCGACGAGAACTCGGCTCCGCCGCGCAATCCGAATCCGGAAGCGATCGAAGTGGATTGATGTTTCGGCAGCACGAATGAAAAACGGCGCGGTTTCGACCGCGCCGTTTTTTTATCCGCTACTCGCCTGTCTAGCTGTGGTAACCGACAAACTGCCACCAGTCATTGTCGCTAGGAGTCGTCGGGAAGTACCAGTATTGGCCGTCGGTTTTCTTGATGAAATACATCGTGGGATTGCCCGGGTACACATAGAGCGATCCCTTTCTGCCGTTTCTGTTCGGATCTTCGTTCCAGGTGTGCACAGGCATGGTCGGAACCGCTTCGTTCTTGCGCGGGTAACGGCCCACGTAGGTCCAATAGGCGTTGCTGGTGCGGTCCGTCGGATAATACCCAGCTCCGGCTTTCGCCAGCTTGAAGAACTCCACCTCGCCGCCAACGTAGGGATTCGTGTAGACGAAATAATCGCCGATCTTCACGTACGAAGCACCTCGCTCGCTCCACTCATACAGGCGCTGATTGCGGAAGAACAGATCGTTGATGATCGGATAACCCGTTCCGACCGATTTCCAGTCCGCGTTGTTGGCGCCGGCTGCCGGGAAATACCAGTACGCGCCATCGTGCACGGCTCGGTAAATGTAGGGATAGTCGTCCGATGTATTCGCGACGTACATCATCCCGGCCTTGGCCTGGGTCGAGAACGCTCCCCAATTGAAGATGCCGCGATAGTTGTTGCCCAGCAGCGTGATCGTGTTGTTGCCGTCGACTTTCGACGACGAACCGAAGTCCTGCGGGGTCATTCCGTACAAGGTCGAGGTGGACGGGCAAACATCGGGGTCCCCGTAGGAGTCGCCATTCGAATAAGAAAGGGCGGTCGCCTGGCCGTAGTTTCCGCGCGGCGAGGCTTCCGTGGCCTTCGCGTGCCTCAGCGTGTTGCACTGGTACGGGCCCCAGAAGTATTCGAGGAAAACGCCGTTCGACCGGGTCAAGCCACCCGACTTGGGCGTTTTGAGTTCGCCAAGAATGTCGATGGTGCCGGTGGTCAGATCCGCCAGCGTGATCTGCCACCAGTTGCCCTGAGCGTCTGACGGGGTTCTCGGGCTGAGTTCCACGCGAAAGCGATATTGATGGCCGACCTTCCAGTCATAAGGTCCGCCGACGCTGACACAAGGCCCGTTTTCGTTACAGGGCTTGACTGGCAGGACACCTGCCTTGGCGTCGAGACCGCTCCAGATCGAGACCAGCGCGAGCTTCGCCCCGTCGCCGCGCTGAAGTCCCAGGTAGCCGCCGAAATTACCGTTGAACTGCACATACTCCGCCCAGTACACGCTGGAAGGTGCGAACCCGCTGGCGCTGTATTTCTCGCCAGGATCGACGTCGATTCGCATGAAATAGTCTTTGCTGTTTGAGGAATCGTTCGCGAGGGTCCAACTGCCGGAGGGCGTGATCGCATGTGCAACATTAAAAAAAAGGACAACGAAATATAAGAAGCCGGCGAATAATTTCCTAAAAGTTTTTCCGTTCATTTTGGTCTCCTGACTATTTATTAAGAACCTGCCTGTACTGAGAGGCATGGATTAAATCCTAGTCAGTATAGGTCAGGCTTCTATTGGTGATTTAGTCGGAACTGTAAAAAATACGCAGTCAATTACGCACCTGAAAGGAAGCCTGTCGGCTGACTGCGCGTGAAGGCGGAACGAAAAAGAAGCTCAGTGCTTGCCCGTGCTGCCGAAGCCGCCCGCGCCGCGCTCGCTCGCTTCGAAGTCGTCGACGATATTGAACGCCGCCTGCACGACCGGCACGATCACGAGTTGCGCGAGCCGCTCCATCGGATTGAGCGTGAACGCGATATCGCTGCGATTCCACGTCGAGACCATCAACTGGCCTTGATAATCCGAATCGATCAGCCCGACGAGATTGCCGAGCACGATGCCGTGCTTATGGCCGAGGCCCGAGCGCGGCAGGATGAGCGCAGCGTAGCCGGGATCGGCGAGGTGAATGGCGAGGCCGGTCGGCACGAGCACCGTCTGATGCGGCTCGATGACGAGCGGTGCATCCAGACACGCGCGCAGGTCGAGTCCCGCGCTGCCGGGCGTCGCGTAGGCGGGCATGAAGTCGCGCATGCGCGCGTCGAGAATCTTGACGTCGAGTTTCATGGTTCAGGCTTGGGCGCCGAGCGCGAAGGCGTCGGCGAGAAGTTGATAGGACCGCGTGCGTGCGGCGTAGCTGCCGGCGACTGTCAGCACGATCAGTTCGTCGGCGTTGAATCGTTCCTGCAATGCGTGCAGTTCCTCGGTCACGCGTTCCGGCGTGCCGATGATGCTGCGCGCTTTCTCATGCGCGATGACCGCGCGTTCGCGCTCGCCATATTGCTGCGCGGCGCCTTGTGCGATGGACGGAATCGGCTGATTGAGGCCGTACGCCATCTGCACGCGTCGCAGATCGACGGCCTTTTCCAGCGCTTCGGCTTCTTCGTCGGTATCGGCGCAGATCACGAACACGGCTGCCGCGAGATACGGCTTCGCTTCATGGCCGGCGGTGAAGCGCTCGCGATACGCCTCGGCCACGCGATGCCCGTACTGCGCGTTGATGAAATGCGCGAACGCATAGCGAATGCCGAGTTGCGCCGCGAGCAGGCCGCCGAAATCGCTCGATCCGAGCATCCACAGTTCGGGGCGCGTATCGATCCGCGGTTGCAGCAGCACGCCTTTGGCGAGCGAATCGTCGGGGACGTTGCCGTCGAAGAGCGCGATCAGTTCGGCGACTTGCTGTGGAAAAATATCGCCGCGATTGTACGAACCCGACGCGACCGCCTGCGCGGTGCGCATGTCGCCGCCCGGCGCGCGCCCGACGCCCAGATCGACGCGATTCGGAAACAGCGCTTCGAGCATCAGGAATTGCTCGGCGACCTTGAACGGCGAGTAGTACGGCAGCATGACGCCGCCCGAGCCGATGCGGATGCGCGTCGTCAGGCTGCCGATGCGCGCGAGCATCACTTCCGGACACGGATTCGACACGCCATGCAAGCCGTGATGCTCCGCGCACCAGTAGCGCGTGTAGCCGAGATCGTCGGCGAGTTGTGCGAGATCGAGCGTGGCCGCGATGGCATCCGCGACCGTGTGGCCGTGGATGACCGGCGTTTGATCGAGAACGGATAGCTTCGTCATGGATTCAGGAGAAGAGCATGCCGCCGCCGCGCGGCGCGCGTTTGGCGATTTCCGCGATCAGCGTGCGCGCGAGGCTCTGCTTGTCGGCGCGCGGCAACGGCGTCGTGCCCGATGCTTCGAACAGCACGACTTCGTTGTCGTCGCGGCCGAAGGTGAGCGGACCGAGATTGCCGATCAGAAGCGGCACGTTCTTGCGCTTGCGCTTCTCTTCGCCGTGCAATTCGAGGTCGCCGCTTTCGGCCGCGAAACCTACGCAGTACGGCGGATTCGGCAGCTTCGCCACCGAGGCGAGAATGTCCGGATTTTCGACGAAATCGAACGTCGGCAGCGGCTGGCCCGGCGTCTTCTTGATCTTCTGCGCGCTCGCGTGATCCACGCGCCAGTCCGCCACCGCCGCCACCGCAATGAAGATGTCTGCATCCGACGTGGCTTCCATGACGGCGTCGTGCATTTGCTGCGCCGTCTGCACGTCCTCGCGATACACGCCCCACGGCGTCGCCAGCGATACCGGCCCGGCGACGAGATGCACGTCCGCGCCCGCCTGCGCCGCCGCGCGCGCGAGCGCGAAGCCCATCTTGCCCGACGAGCGATTCGTGATGCCGCGCACCGGATCGAGCGGCTCGAACGTGGGACCGGCGGTGATCAGCACGCGCTGGCCGCGCAGGATCTTCGGCTGGAAGAACGCGCAAATGGCTTCGAACGTGACCGACGGCTCCAGCATGCGGCCATCGCCGACTTCGCCGCACGCCTGCGAGCCGGAATCCGGCCCGAGCACTTCGATGCCGTCATCGCGTACTTGCGCGACGTTGCGCTGCGTCGCCGGGTTTTGCCACATCTGGCGATTCATCGCCGGGACGACGAGCAGCGGGCAGTCGCGCGCGACGCAGAGCGTGGAGAGCAGGTCGTCGCACATGCCGTGCGCGAGCTTCGCGATGAAGTCGGTGGACGCGGGCGCGATGACGATGGCATCCGCCTCGCGCGACAAATCGATGTGCGCCATGTTGTTCGGCATGCGCGCATCCCATTGCGAGACGTACACCGGTCGGCCCGACAGCGCCTGCATGGTGACGGGCGTGATGAACTGCGTGGCCGCTTCGGTCATCACGATCTGCACGGTCGCGCCGGCCTTCACGAGCAGACGCGTCAGCTCCGCGATCTTGTAGCACGCGATGCCGCCCGTCAGCCCCAATACGAGATGTTTGCCAGCGAGTTCCAACTTGCCTCCGTCGCAAAGAAGCGCGGCTCCCGAAAAGGAGCCGCGCCGTGAACATCATCGCGATCCGCGCACGCGCCGCAGTTCGTCGAAGATCAAGAGCACTGCGCCGATGGTGATCGCGGTATCGGCGAGATTGAACGCGGGCCAGTGCCACGCGTTCACGTGAAAGTCGAGGAAGTCGATCACGTGGCCGTAAGCGAGCCGGTCGATCACGTTGCCGATCGCGCCGCCCATGATGAGCGCGAGCGCCGTGCAGAAGAGCCGCTGCGTCGCATTCTTCTTGAGCAGATAGCAAATGACCGCCGCCGCCACGACGCCCAGCGCCGTGAACGCCCAGCGCTGCCAGCCGCCCGCCGCCGCGAGGAAGCTGAACGCCGCGCCGCGGTTATAGACGAGCAGCAGGTTGAAGAACGGCGCGAGCGCATGCGGCTCGCCATACGCGAACACCTTCTGCACCGCGATCTTCGTCAACTGGTCGAACAGAATCACGATCAGCGCGACGCCCAGCCACGGCGCGAGCGATCCACTCGAGGAAGTTTGTTTCGCCATCGTCCTGGTTGCCATTATGCTGCGCCTCGTGTTTCACCAGCGCCGAAGAGATTGGAGAAGCAGCGGCCGCACAGGCCCGGATGCTCCGCGTGCGAGCCGACGTCCGCGCAGTAGTGCCAGCAGCGCTCGCACTTCAGATAGCTCGATGCCGTCACGTCGACGCCTTCTTCCGCTTCGCTCGCCACGTGCTCGACTTTCGCCGATGACGTGATCAGCACGAAGCGCAGCGCATCGCCGAGACTGGACAACGCGTCATGACGCGCGCCGCTCGCCCGCACGACGACTTCCGCCTGCAGCGACGAGCCGATCTGGTTCGCCGTGCGCGCTTCTTCCAGCGCCTTCGTCACGTCGCCGCGCGCGCTACGGATGAGCGTCCACTTGTCGAGCAGCTCGCCGCCGTCGGCGATGTCCGGATACGTCGCGAAGACTTCGGTGAAGATGGTGTCCTGACCGGGCTTCAGCACCTTGTACGCCTCTTCCGCCGTGAACGACAGATACGGCGCGACGAGCCGCAGCAGACCGTGCGCGATGTAATACAGCGCGGTCTGCGCGCTGCGGCGCTCGCGCGAATCCGGCTTCATCGTGTAGAGACGGTCCTTCAGCACGTCGAGATAGAAGCCGCCCAGGTCTTCCGAACAGAACGTGGCGAGCTTCGCGACGACCGGATGGAACTCGTACTTCTCGTAATGCGCGAGGGCGTCGTCCTGCAGATTGCGCGTGAGCGCGATCGCGTAGCGGTCGATTTCGAGCCAGTCCTGAACCGGCACGGCATTCTTGTCGAAGTCGAAATCCGACAGGTTCGCGAGCAGGAAGCGCAGCGTGTTGCGAATCCGGCGATACGTCTCCGTCACGCGCTTCAAAATTTCCTCGGAGATGGCAAGCTCGCCGGAATAATCCGTCGATGCGATCCACAAGCGGATGATTTCCGCGCCGAGGCGGTTCGCCACTTCGTGCGGATCGACGCCGTTACCGAGCGACTTCGACATCTTGCGGCCTTCGCCATCGACGGTGAAGCCGTGCGTGAGCAGCGCGTCGTAGGGCGGGCGGCCGTCGAGCATCGATGCCGTAAGCAGCGACGAATGGAACCAGCCGCGATGCTGGTCCGAGCCTTCGAGATACAAATCGGCCGGGAACTGCAGCTCGTCCTTGTGCGAGCCGCGCAGCACGTGCCAGTGCGTCGTGCCGGAATCGAACCACACGTCGAGCGTGTCGCGGTTCTTTTCGTACATGTTGGCGTCGTCGCCGATCAATTCGCGCGGATCGAGCGATTGCCACGTTTCGATGCCGCCTTGCTCCACGCGCTTCGCCACTTCCTCCAGCAATTCGAGCGTGCGCGGATGCAGCTCGCCGGTTTCCTTGTGCACGAAGAACGCCATCGGCACGCCCCATTGGCGCTGACGCGAGAGCGTCCAGTCCGGGCGATTCGCGATCATGCTGTACAGACGCTGCTTGCCCCACGACGGATAGAACGCCGTGTTCTCGACGCCTTCCAGCGCCGTTTCGCGCAGCGTCTTGCCGCCGTCCGCCGGCTTCACGTCCATGCCCGCGAACCATTGCGACGTCGCGCGATAGATGATCGGCGACTTGTGGCGCCAGCAGTGCATGTAGCTGTGCGTGTACTTTTCGGTCTTGAGCAGCGATCCGGCGCCACCGAGCGCCTCGACGATCTGCGGATTCGCCTTCCAGATCGACAGCCCGCCGAAGAGCGGCAGCGATTCGATATAGCGGCCATCGCCCATCACCGGATTGATGATGTCCGAATCCGCCATGCCGTGCGCCTTGCACGACACGAAGTCTTCCACGCCATACGCCGGCGACGAGTGCACGACGCCCGTGCCGCTTTCGGTCGTCACGTAATCGCCGAGATAGACCGGCGACGTGCGCTTGTAGCCCGGATGCGCCGCCGCGAGCGGATGATGGAAGCGCAGGTTGGCGAGCTTCTCGCCGGTCGTCGTCGCGATGATCTCGCCCGGCAGGCCGTAGTTCTGCAGGCACGCTTCCACGCGCTCCTGCGCGAGGATCAGCAAGCCGCGCGGCGTATCGACGAGCGCGTACACGATCTCCGGATGCACGTTGAGCGCCTGGTTCGCGGGAATCGTCCAGGGCGTCGTCGTCCAGATGACGATGCCGCCCTCGGTCTTCGGCAGCGCGGGCAGGCCGAACGCCTGCGCGGTCTTTTCCGGTTCGGCGAACGCGAACAACACGTCGATGGTCGGATCGGTCTTGTCCTTGTACTCGACTTCCGCCTCGGCCAGCGCCGAGCCGCAATCGAAGCACCAGTTCACCGGCTTCAGGCCACGAAACACGTAGCCCTTTTCCATGATCTTGCCGAGCGCGCGGATTTCGCCGGCCTCGTTGACGAAGTTCATCGTCTTGTACGGATTGTCCCAGTCGCCGAGCACGCCGAGCCGGCGGAAGCCGACCTTCTGCTTTTCGATCTGCTCGCTCGCGTACGCGCGCGCCTTCTGCATCACTTCGGCGGCGGGCAGCGACTTGCCGAACTGCTTTTCGATCTGGATCTCGATCGGCATGCCGTGGCAGTCCCAGCCGGGCACGTAGACGGCGTCGAAGCCCGCGAGATTGCGCGCCTTGACGATCATGTCCTTCAGGATCTTGTTGACGGCGTGGCCCAGGTGGATGTCGCCGTTCGCATACGGCGGGCCGTCGTGCAGGATGAACTTCTTGCGGCCCTTCGAGGCGGCGCGGATCTTCTCGTAGATCTTGTTGTCCTGCCATTCCTTGACCCACGACGGCTCGCGCTTCGGCAAGTCGCCGCGCATGGGGAAGGGCGTATCGAGCAGGTTGACCGGATACTTCGAGGAGGCTTTCTCTTTCTTGTCGCTCATGAGTGACTCAGTGAATTCGGTGAGACGGCGCTTGCAAACTACGCGCGATGATTCGAAGGCGGGGCAGCGGGCGATGCGCTTTTCTCAAAGCGGCACCGCGCGCTCACCTAATTCGGTCGGTGGCCGAAATGGCGAAGCCCGTGGCGCGGCTGCCGGCGTTGCTCGCGGGCGGCAGGCCGAAATAGGCGCGCGTGTCGTCGACATCCTTCGCGATGGCGGCGGACAGCGTTTCGAGGTCCACGTACTTTTCCTCGTCGCGCAGCTTCTTCAGGAACTCGACGCGCACGAGCTTGCCGTACGCGTCGCCGTGCCAGTCGAGCACGAAGACTTCGAGGAGCACGCGGCCGGAATCGTCGACGGTCGGACGCAGCCCGAGACTCGCGACGGCGGGCAGCGGTTCGTCGGCGAGACCGTGCACGCGCACGACGAAAATGCCCGACGCCGCCGGCCGCTTGTGCGCGATCGGCAGGTTGAGCGTGGGAAAGCCGAGATCGCGGCCGAGCTTCGCGCCGTGCACGACATGACCGCTGATCACGTACGGACGCCCGAGCGCGACATGCGCGGCGTCGAGGTCGCCCGCGACGAGCGACGCCCGCACCGACGACGACGAAATGCGCGCGCCGTTCGGATGCGCGACCGTGGCCATCTGCTCGACTTCGAAGCCGTACTTCTCGCCGGCGGCTTTCAGCGAATCGAAATTGCCCGCGCGCTTCGCGCCGTAGCAGAAGTCGTCGCCGACCATGACCCAGCGCGCGTGCAGGCCGTCCACGATGACGTTCTTCACGAACGTATCCGGCGACTGGCTCGCGAACGTGTGATTGAAATGCTCGACCACCACGCGATCCACGCCGTTCGTGCGCAGCGCTTCGAGCTTGTCGCGCAACATGGCGATGCGCGGCGGCGCGCCCGCCGGATTGAAGAACTCGCGCGGATGCGGCTCGAAAGTCATGACGCAGACCGGCAGCCCGCGCGCGTCGGCGGCGGCGCGCACGCGCGCGAGCAGCGCCTGGTGGCCGCGGTGGACACCATCGAAATTGCCGATGGTCAGTGCGCAGGGCGCGCGGCTTTCGGCATTGGGGAGGCCGCGAAAGACTCTCACGATAGGCGTTGGTCGGTGGGAGGGCTGATGCTGCAAAGCGTTCGATTATAAACGCTCGCACGCGGCGACGGGCGCGCCCGGCCGGGCGGGCGTCCGGATGGCGCGCGGCGGCGGGCTTCGCGCGAGCTTGCTGCCCTTTGGCACGATTTTCGCCGCCGCCGAATGATAAAATCGGCGGATGAAAAAAATCGTTATTCTGATTTCCGGACGCGGGAGCAACATGGAGGCCGTCGTGCGCGCGTGTGCGCGTGACGGCTGGCCGGCGCGCGTCGCGGCAGTCGTTTCCAATCGGCCCGATGCCGCCGGACTCGGTTTCGCGGCCGCGAACGGCATCGAAACCGCGGTGGTCGATCATCGCGCGTTCGACGGCCGCGAAGCATTCGACGCGGCGCTCGCCCGCGAAATCGATCGCTTCGAACCCGATCTCGTCGTGCTGGCAGGCTTCATGCGCGTGCTGACAGACGCGTTCGTCGAACGTTACGCGGGCCGCATGCTGAATGTGCATCCGTCGCTGTTGCCGTGTTTTCCGGGCTTGCGCACGCATCAGCAGGCGCTCGACGCCGGCGTGCGCGTGCATGGCGCGAGCGTCCATTTCGTGACGCCCACGCTGGATCACGGGCCGATCGTCGCGCAGGGCGCGGTGCCGGTCATCGCCGGCGACGATGCCGCCGCGCTCGCGGCGCGCGTGCTCGCTGTCGAACACACCATTTACCCGCGCGCGGTGCGCTGGTTTATCGAAGGGCGTTTAACTATCGAGGGCGAACGTGTCGCCCTCACGCCGTCTGAGCCGCAATGGCTCTTTGCCGACATTGCCGGGGAGGGCGCATGAGGCTGCATGGATTTCTGATTGGTCAAACCGAAACGCTGCTGGCGGACGTGCTGCGCTTCGCCGGTCCCGCCGATGCCGCGACGAGCCGCTTTTTCCGCGCGCATCCGAAGCTCGGCCACGGCGAGCGCGGCGTGATCGCCGAGGCGGTGTTCGCCGTGCTGCGCCGGAAGATGGAGTTCTCGCATCTGGCGGAAAGCGGCAGCGGCAACCAGGCGCGCCGTCTCGCGCTGCTCGGGCTGATGCAGACCGCCGGTCTCTCGGCGCTCAAGCCGCACGTGTCCGCGGACGAATATCAATGGCTCGCGCAAGTGTCGAAGATCGATCCGGCGAGCCTGCCGGTGCGCGTGCGCACGAACCTGCCGCAGTGGATTTACGAGGCGATGGGCAAGCGCTTCCCGCCCGAGGAACTCGCGCAACTCGCGGCCGCGCTGAACTATCCGGCGCCGCTCGACCTGCGCGCGAACCCGATCAAGGCGACGCGCGAAGCGGCGCTGAAGGCGCTCGTGGAAGCGGGCATCGACGCGGGCGAAATGCCGTTCGCGCCGTTCGGCATCCGCGTGGAAGGCAAGCCCGCGCTCACGCGCCTCGCGCCGTTCCAGGAAGGCTGGATCGAAGTGCAGGACGAGGGTAGCCAGCTTCTGTGCTCGCTGATGGCGCCGCGCCGTGGCGAGATGATCGTCGACTTCTGCGCGGGCGCGGGCGGCAAGACGCTGGCGCTCGGCGCGATGATGCGCTCCACGGGCCGTCTCTATGCCTTCGACGTCTCCGATCGCCGGCTCGCGAAGCTGAAGCCGCGTCTCGCGCGCAGCGGTTTGTCGAACGTGAATCCGGTGCTCATCGACAGCGAGCACGACGCTAAGATCAAGCGCCTCGCGGGCAAGATCGACCGCGTGCTCGTCGATGCCCCGTGTTCCGGCCTCGGCACGCTGCGCCGCAATCCTGACCTCAAGTGGCGGCAATCGCCCGCGACGGTCGCGGAACTCACGCCCAAGCAGTTGTCGATTCTCACGAGCGCCGCGCGTCTCGTGAAAACCGGCGGCCGTCTCGTTTACGCGACGTGCAGCATGCTCCAGGCGGAAAACGAAGACGTCGTCGCGCAGTTTCTGGAGACGCATCCGAACTTCCGCGTCGTGCCCGCGCGCGATGTGCTCGCCGAGCAACGTATCGATCTCGATACCGGCGATTATCTGTCGCTCTGGCCGCACAAGCACGGCACCGACGGCTTTTTCGCCGCCGTGCTCGAACGCGTGCCGGAAGCGAAGGGCGAAAAGCCGGCTGACGAGAACGCGTAACCGCGCACGCCGATGCAGAATCGCTTTCTGACGCATCTGTCGGAGCGTCTTTTCCGCGATTTCGGCGAGCCCGAAGTGCTCTGGCAGGTCGGCGCGCTCCTCGGGCTGCTCGCCGTCGCCTGGTGGTGCGCGCGCGTGCTGCGCAAGAAGCTCGACGCGCGCCGCCAGTCCCGCTTCGAAGCCGTGCGCTTCGGCGCGGAAAGCCTCAACAAGGCGCTGTTTCCGCTGCTCGGCATGGTGTTCGTGGCCGTCGCGCAACTGGCGCTCGCGCCGTTCATCCACACGGCGCTGCTGCGGCTCGCGCTGGTGCCGCTGTGCGGCATCACCGTGATCTACATGATGTTCTACGCGGTGCGCCGCGTGTTCCGCACGAGCGGCAGCGGCGGCGCGGAACACGAAGCGCATGCGCTGCTTTTTCTCTTCGAAAAGCTCGTCACGGTGATCGTCTGGCTCGCGATGCTTCTCACCGTCATGGGCATTCAGGACGACGTCGTGCGCTGGATGGCGAGCGTGCGTTTCAACATCGCCAACGCGCACATGACACTTCTGTCGCTCGCGTCGGGCGTGCTGTGGGTCTGCGTGACGCTGATCGTGGCGATGTGGGCCGGCGCGCTCATCGACGACCGCCTGATGCGCGCCCGCTCGCTCGACGCCAACCTCAAGGTCGTGCTCGCGCGCGTCTCGCGGGCGCTGATGATTCTCGCGGCGATTCTCGTGAGCCTGTCGATTGTCGGCATCGACATCACGGTGCTCGGCGTATTCGGCGGCGCGCTCGGCGTGGGGCTCGGCTTCGGCTTGCAGAAGATCGCGAGCAATTACGTGTCGGGCTTCATCATTCTGCTCGACCGGTCGCTGCGCCTCGGCGACATGATCAACGTCGCGGGATCGCAGGGCACCGTCACGCAGATCCGCACGCGCTACACGGTGGTGCGCGGGCTCGACGGCATCGAAACGCTGATTCCGAACGAAAAGCTCATCACCGATGTCGTGCAGAATCATTCGTCGTACCTGACGCGCGGGAACGCAAAGGTCGCCGTGCAGGTCAGCTATAAGTGCGACGTGGAACGCGCGATGCAACTGCTCGTCGAAGCCACACAGGGCGTCGAGCGCGTGCTGCAGGATCCCGCGCCCGCCGCGCTTCTGGCGAGCTTCGGCGCGGACGGCATCAACCTCGAACTGAGCTTCTGGATCGAGGACGCGGCGAAGGGAACCGGCGGCGTTAAGTCGCAAGTCAACCGGCGCGTGTGGCGGCTATTCTCCGAGAACGGAATCGAGATTCCGTACGCGCAGCGCGAAGTCAGAATCCTTCATGGCGCGGCGCCCGATTCGGTACGAAATGCCGACCCGCGCCCCGGCGACGCCGCCTGAGCGGCGCGCAACGCCTCGTAAGCCGTCGCGCGTGCGTCATTCCTTCCGTTTTCGAAAGGAAACAGCCAGAAAGCGACGCGTGAGATTTTTCTCGTTTAGGAAGTATCCAAAAAAATTCACCTTTACGACAAAGACTTGGAACGACTGCAGTAGAATGCGATCGAACCCGCGCGCACACCTTTCACGTGCCCGACAAGCTGGCCGCAACGTATTTCGAATCAGTTTTGACCGGCCATTTTTTCCGAATTTCACAGCTACACAGGTAAATCGCCTTGCTGAATTCTTCCCTTGAATTTCTCGCCAACGGATTGCTCGACTTTTCTTGGTGGCAGATTCTGCTGTTCACGCTGGCAGTGACGCACGTCACCATCGCCGGCGTCACCATCTATCTGCATCGCTGCCAGGCGCATCGCGCGCTGGACCTGCATCCGATCGCAAGCCATTTCTTCCGCTTCTGGCTGTGGATGACCACGGGCATGCTGACCGGCCAGTGGGCGGCCATCCATCGCAAGCACCACGCCAAGTGCGAGACCGAAGAAGATCCGCACAGCCCGCAGACGCGCGGCATCTGGAAAGTGCTGCTCGAAGGCGCGGAACTCTATCGCGCGGAAGCGAAGAACGAAGAAACGCTGCGCCGCTTCAGTCACGGCACGCCGAACGACTGGATGGAGCGCAACGTCTACACGCGCTATCCGATTCTCGGCATCAGCGTGATGATGGTGATCGACGTCGCGCTGTTCGGCATCGTCGGGCTGTCGGTGTGGGCCGTGCAGATGATCTGGATTCCGTTCTGGGCGGCGGGCGTCGTCAACGGTCTCGCGCACTTCTGGGGCTACCGCAACTTCAATTCCGCCGATGCGAGCACGAACATCTTCCCGCTCGGCATCCTGATCGGCGGCGAAGAACTGCATAACAATCACCACACGTACGCCACGTCGGCGAAGCTGTCGAGCAAGTGGTACGAGTTCGACATCGGCTGGCTGTACATCCGCATTCTGTCGGCGATCGGCCTCGCGAAGGTGAAGAAGCTCGCGCCCACGCCGCGTCTGTCGGAAAGCAAGGCAGTCGTCGATCACGACACGCTGCAGGCCGTGCTGGCGAACCGCTACGAAGTGATGGCGCGCTACGGCAAGGCGCTGAAGCACGCCTACGCGCAGGAGCTGGCCAAGCTGAAGGAAGCCGGCGCGCGCGAGAAGTATCAGCTGATGCGCGGCGCGCGCAAGTGGTTCCACAAGGAGGAAGACGGCCTGAACGAACCGCAGCGCAAGCAGTTGCCGGAACTGTTCTCGGACAACCAGAAACTGCGCACGTATATCGAGCTGCGCAAGGATCTGTCGGCAATGTGGGACCGTTCGAACGCGTCGCGCGAGCAGTTGCTGGCGCAGTTGCAGGACTGGTGCCATCGCGCGGAGCAGAGCGGCATCAAGGCGTTGCAGGACTTCGCGCTGCGTCTGCGCCGCTACGCTTTGTAAGCGATATCCGCTAAGATTCAAAGACGTCACAAGACCCCGCTCTGGCGGGGTCTTTGTTTTTTGGCGACGAATTTCCGCGTTGGTTTTGTTCGAAGGGCAGGGACAGGAGACATGGAAGCGATCAAAAGCGTCGAATACGACCGGCCGCATGGCCTGACGTGTGGAGTGGGCGAGGCGTGGGCGAGAGTGCCGAACGCGCCGTCGCCGGAAGAGAAGCGCGCATTGAAGGAGCGCATTCGCGCACTCTTGCGGCGCGAAGAGGCGGTGCTGGTAGCGCACTATTACGTCGATGCCGAATTGCAGGAACTCGCCGACGAAACCGGCGGCTGCGTGGCCGATTCGCTCGAAATGGCGCGCTTTGGCCGCGACCACGCCGCGAAGACGCTGGTCGTGGCGGGCGTGCGCTTCATGGGCGAGACGTCCAAGATTCTGAGCCCGGGCAAGCGCGTGCTGATGCCCGACCTCGACGCGACCTGCTCGCTCGATCTCGGCTGCCCAGCCGACGAATTCTCCGCTTTCTGCGATGCCCATCCCGACCGCACCGTCGTCGTGTACGCGAACACGAGCGCCGCAGTGAAGGCGCGCGCGGACTGGATGGTGACGTCGTCGATCGGGCTGGAAATCGTCGCGGATCTGCATGCGCGCGGCGAAAAGATTCTGTGGGCGCCGGACCGGCATCTCGGCGGCTACATCCAAAAAAAGACCGGCGCGGACATGCTGCTGTGGCAGGGTTCGTGTCTCGTGCATGACGAATTCAAGGGTATCGAACTGGATTTGCTGCGCGCCGAATATCCGGACGCGAAGATTCTCGTCCATCCGGAATCGCCGGAAGCGGTCGTGGGGCTCGCGGATGTCGTCGGTTCCACGACGCAGCTCATCGACGCCGCCGTGCGGCTGGATGCGCAGCGCTTCATCGTCGCGACCGACCTCGGCATTCTGCACAAGATGCGGCTCGCCGCGCCGGCCAAGACGTTCATCGCGGCGCCGACCGCCGGCAACAGCGCGACGTGCAAGAGCTGCGCGCATTGTCCGTGGATGGCGATGAACGGCCTCGCGAATCTCGCCGACGTGCTCGAACGCGGCCACAACGAGATTCACGTCGATGCGGCCATCGGCGAGCGGGCGCGCGTGCCCATCGACCGGATGCTCGATTTCGCCGCGCGCCACAAGAAGCGCGTGCAGACGAGCGGCGATCTCGCCCGCGACGCCGCGCTGTTTTCGAATGTCGGAGCCGCCTGATGTCGATTCTCGAAGAAGTCCGCGCGCAATACGGCGAAGCCTTCGACGCGGCGCTCGCCCGCAATGTCGCGGATGCGCTCGCCGAAGACATCGGCAGCGGCGATGTCACCGGCCGTCTCGTTCCCGCCGATTCGCGGCGCACCGCGCGCATCCTCGTGCGCGAGGAAGCGGTGCTGTGCGGCGTGCCGTGGTTCGTCGAAGTGATGCGGCGCGTCGATCCGTCCATCGAGATCGAATGGCAGTATCGCGAAGGGCAGCGCATGGCGGCGGATTCGCCCGTCGTGCTGCTGCACGGCCCGGCGCGTTCGCTGCTGACCGCCGAGCGCAACGGCCTCAACTTTCTGCAACTGCTTTCGGGCGTGGCGAGCGCGACGCGCCGTTATGTCGATGCCATCGAAGGCACGCGCGCGCGCATCCTCGATACGCGCAAGACGCTTCCCGGCCTGCGGCTCGCGCAGAAGTACGCGGTGCGCGTGGGCGGCGGCGCGAATCAGCGGCTCGCGCTGTACGACGGCATTCTGATCAAGGAAAACCACATCGCGGCGGCGGGCGGCGTGGGCGCGGCGATGGATGCGGCGCTCGCCCTGAATGCCGGCGTGCCGATTCAGATCGAAGTGGAGACGCTCGCGCAGCTCGAGACGGCGCTGGCGCATCGCGCGGAATCGATCCTGCTCGACAACTTCGCGCTCGACGCGATGCGCGACGCCGTGCGCATCGCCGCCGGCCGCGCGTTGCTCGAAGTGTCGGGCGGCGTGAATTTCGAGACGGTGCGGGCGATCGCGGAAACGGGCGTCGACCGCATTTCCATCGGCGCACTCACGAAGGACGTGCGCGCCACCGATTTCTCCATGCGTATCCTGTAAGCCCGGCCGTCAGACGCCGCGCCGCCGCTTGGCGGGCGGCATCAGCACGGTCGGCAGCGCCTTCGGCAAAGTCTGCGGCCAGTCGCGGCTGAAGTGGAGGCCGCGGCTTTCGCGCCGCGTGCACGCGCTTTCGACGATCAGCGAAGCCACATCGACGAGATTGCGCAGTTCCAGCAGATCGCGGCTTACTTTGAAATTCGCGTAGTACTCGTGGATTTCGTCGCGCAAAAGGGCGATGCGATGCTGCGCGCGCGCGAGCCGCTTGTCCGTTCGCACGATGCCGACGTAGTTCCACATGAGCCGCCGCAACTCGTCCCAGTTATGGGCGACGACGACTTCCTCGTCCGGATCGGAGACGCGGCTCTCGTCCCAGTCGGGCAACTCGGCGTGGCAGCCCGAGGAAAAGCCATCGGCTTCAATCGCTTCCGCTGCCGCGCGCCCGATCACGATGCATTCCAGCAGCGAATTGCTCGCGAGCCGGTTCGCGCCGTGCAAGCCTGTGCACGCGGTTTCGCCGACCGCGTACAGTCCGGGCCGATCCGTGCGCCCGGCGAGATCCGTGACGACGCCGCCGCAGGTGTAATGCGCGGCGGGCACGACGGGAATCGGCTCCTTCGCGATATCGATGCCGAATTCGCGGCAACGCGCGAGGATCGTCGGGAAATGCTCTTCGAGGAACGCGCGCGGCTGGTGGCTGATATCGAGATACACGCAGTCGATGCCGCGCTTCTTGATCTCGAAATCGATCGCCCGCGCGACGATATCGCGGGGCGCGAGTTCGGCGCGTTCGTCGTGCTCCGGCATGAAGCGCGTGCCGTCGGGCAGACGCAGGAGGCCGCCTTCGCCGCGCACCGCTTCCGAAATGAGGAACGACTTCGCGTAAGGGTGAAAGAGGCACGTCGGATGGAACTGGATGAACTCCATGTTCGACACGCGGCAGCCCGCGCGCCACGCCATCGCGATGCCGTCGCCGGTCGCGGTGTCCGGATTCGTCGTGTAGAGATAGACCTTGCCCGCGCCGCCCGTCGCGAGGACGGTGTGCGGCGCCTGGATCGTCACGGTTCGGCCGCTTTCCAGATCGAGCGCATACAGCCCGTGACAGCGATGACCGGGCAAGCCGAGCCGGTCGGACGTGATCAGATCGATCGCGTAGTGATCTTCGAGAACGGTGATGTTCGGGTGATTGCGCACGCGCTCGTTGAGCGTGGTGACGACGGCGTGGCCGGTCGCGTCCGCCGCGTGAATGATCCGGCGATGACTATGGCCGCCTTCGCGCGTCAGATGGAAGCCGAGTTCGGCGGAGACGTCGCGCGTGAAGGGCACGCCTGCTTCGATCAGCCATTCGATCGCCGCGCGCCCGTTTTCGACGATGAAGCGCGTCGCGGCTTCGTCGCACAATCCGCCGCCGGCGACGAGCGTATCGGCAACGTGATTGTCGATGCTGTCGGCCGAATCCAGCACCGCCGCGATGCCGCCCTGCGCCCAGTCGCTCGCGCCTTCGCTGACCGCGCGCTTCGCGATGATCGCCACGCGGCGCGTCTCGGCCAGATTCAGCGCCACGCTCAGGCCCGCGAGGCCGCTTCCCACGATTGCTACGTCGAAATTCATGCTGCCGTGTCTCCGGTTCGATGCCTGCGTAGCCGGCAAGCATAACGCGCGGGACGCAGCGGAAACAACGAAAACCGGCGCACGGGCGCGTGACACGCCTGTGAATCCGGACAATTCCCGGCCGGAAAAACAAAAAGCCCCGCGTTGGCGGGGCTTTCTGCTGTCTTCGTTCAGGCACTCAATATCAAGTGCGGTGCTGGTTCTGTCCTGTCGTCATGCGGCGGAAAGAACCGACCGGAATTTACTTGATCTTGGTTTCCTTGTAGTCAACATGCTTGCGGACGACGGGATCGAACTTCTTGATCAGCATCTTTTCCGGCATGTTGCGCTTGTTCTTGGTCGTCGTGTAGAAGTGACCCGTGCCTGCGGTCGATTCCAGCTTGATCTTGTCGCGTGCGCCTTTGGCCATGTGCGTGCTCCTTAGATTTCACCGCGTGCGCGCAGGTCTGCGAGCACGGCGTCAATACCGTTCTTGTCGATCAGGCGCAGACCGGCGTTCGAGACGCGCAGACGGACCCAGCGGTTTTCGCTTTCAACGAAGAAACGGCGGTTCTGCAGGTTCGGCAGGAAACGACGCTTGGTCTTGTTGTTTGCGTGGGAAACGTTGTTGCCCGACATCGGGCCTTTCCCAGTTACTTGGCATACGCGTGCCATGGTGACACTCCTAATACACGTTGAGTCTGAGTCGAACGCTCGAATGAAGGGGCTTCCTTCATGCGATGCCTCTAATCGCCCGATTTGCCGATCGGGGACTTGGCAGCACGGTTATGCCAATGAGGACTGCGTTGGTCAGATTAGGCGGGTTGAAAAAACGAAACGAGGATTCTAGCAGGAAAAACAGTGTGTTATCAAGTTTTCCGACGCCGTGTTGTCCGCGCGCCGAACGTTTCAGAGCCAGCCTTCGCGGGCGAACGAAAAAATGTCATTTGACGCGACGACCATATGATCGAGCAGTTTCACGTCGATCAGACCGAGCGCGTCCTGCAGCGTGCGCGTGAGCTTGCGGTCGCTGGCGCTCGGATCGACGCCGCCGGAAGGATGATTATGCGCGACGATCAGCCCCGCCGCGTTGACCGCGAGCGCCCGCTTCACGATCTCGCGCGGGTACACGGCCACGCGCGTGAGCGACCCGTGCGCCTCCTCGCAGATATCCAGCAACTGATGACGCGCGTCCAGATAGATGCAGACGAACACTTCGTTCGGCCGCGTGCCGATCTTCAGCCGCAGAAAGTCTTCGACCGCGCCCGGCGAGTTCAGCAGCATCCGGTCGCGCGCCTTTTCCGCGAGCGCGCGCCGGCATAGCTCCGATACAGCGAGTAGCGTCGCCGCGCGCGCCTCGCCGACGCCGCGCTCGTCCTGCAATTCGGATGCGGATGCGTCCAGCACCGCGCGCAGCGAGCCGAATCGCCGCAGCAGCGCGCGGGCGACATCCACGGCGGTCCGGCCTGTCACGCCGGTGCGAAGGAACAGCGCGAGCAATTCGGCGTCGGAAAGCGTGGCCGGCCCGGCCTTGAGCAGGCGCTCGCGCGGCCGGTCGGCTTCGTCCCACTGCGGGATCGACAGGAGCGGCGCGTGGTCTTCCACGACGGGCGCAAGCAGGGGCAGGCAGGCCGTCATCGCGTGCTCCGTGCCGTTGCCGAAGCGAGGCGCGCCGCACGAACGACGCACGCGCCGGACGCGGCGCTTTGCAACTCTGTCTTACAATAGCGGTTTTGGCGCACGCTCTCACCCTGCGCCACGCGGTTCGCAGCTTCGTGCCGACGAGCCGCCGCTGGCCCGGCGCCCGCCGCGCTCGTTACTGAATCGCCACATCCAATACTCATGAGCATCATCGATATTTCCGAGGTGAAACCCGGTTCCCATGTCACGCTTCATTACCGGCTTGCATTGGCCGATGGTGCCGACATCGTCAACACGTTCACCGACAAGCCCGCGACCCTTCTGCTCGGCGCGGGCCAGCTTGCGCCGCCGCTCGAAGACATTTTGCTCGGGCTGAAGGTCGGCCACCATTCGACCTTTCAGCTAACGCCGGAGCAGGCGTTCGGGCCGCGCAATCCGGAACTGGTGCAGCGCGTGTCGATGGCGACGCTGCGCGAAAACAGCATGATCGGCGAGGATTTTTCTCCGGGCGATCTCGTCGAATTCAACGCGCCCAACGGCGGGCGCTATGCGGGCGTGCTCAAGGAAGTGGGCGAGACGTCCGCGCTCTTCGATTTCAATCACCCGCTCGCCGGCCAGGCGCTGGCCTTCGAAGTGAAAATCATCGGAATTCTGTAGCCATGAGCCTGACTGAAAGCCTCACCGATATCGACACCGACCTCGAAATCCTGCTCGCGCAGCCGCGCGGGTTCTGCGCGGGCGTCGATCGCGCGATCGAGATCGTCGAGCGGGCCATCAAACTGTTCGGCGCGCCCATCTACGTGCGCCACGAGATCGTCCATAACGCGTATGTCGTTGCGGATCTGCGCAAGAAAGGCGCGATCTTCATCGAAGAACTCTCGGACGTGCCCGAAGGCAGCACGCTGATCTTCAGCGCGCACGGCGTCTCGAAGGCGGTGCGCGCCGAAGCGGAAACGCGCGGGCTGCGCGTGTTCGACGCCACGTGCCCGCTCGTCACGAAGGTGCATATGGAAGTCGCGAAAATGCGCCAGGAAGGCTTCGATATCGTCATGATCGGACACAAGGGCCATCCTGAAGTGGAAGGCACAATGGGGCAGTCGGGCGAGGGCATGCATCTCGTGGAAGACATCGCGGACGTGCAAAAGCTCGATCTGCGCGATCCGAACCGCATCGCCTATGTCACGCAGACGACGCTTTCCGTCGACGACGCCTCCGCCATCATTGATGCGCTGAAGGCGAAGTATCCCGGCGTGAAGGAGCCGAAGAAGCAGGACATCTGCTACGCGACGCAGAATCGCCAGGACGCGGTCAAGTTCCTCGCGCCGCAGTGCGATGTCGTGATCGTGGTCGGCAGCCCGAACAGCTCGAATTCGAGCCGGCTGCGCGAAGTGGCCGAGCGCAGCGGCATTCCCGCCTATATGGTGGATTCGCCGTCGCAGATCGATCCGGCGTGGGTCGCGGACAAGAAGCGCATCGGCGTGACGGCGGGCGCATCGGCGCCGGAAGTGCTGGCGCAGGCGGTCATCGAACGATTGCGCGAGCTGGGCGTGCGCAGCGTGCGCTCGCTGGAAGGCATCGAAGAGACGATCTCCTTTCCGCTTCCGCGCGGATTGTCCTTGCCGCAGTGATTTAGACGAACTCCTCCAAAAGCGCCTCCGGGCGCTTTTTTTTCGTCCGCCGATGTGGAACAGTTCGCCGCCCGAATCGTCGAATGCACCGAAGCGGGGCATCGGAATGACGTGCAACGTTCGCTCCATTTAGGCCCACTCCCGAAGTGGTGCAACTGCTGCACAACGAAGGATCGCAACCCGGTTGCGCTGTTGCGCCAAAACCCGCTGAAAATGAGGGTTGCAATGCTGGAAAACCCCGCCACGCAAGAATATTGCTCGTCTCATATTTGGCGTTACAATTCGCGCGTCCTGAGTCCCCCGGGACTTTGGTAACGGTTTTGAAAGGCGCAGGAGATCTATCTGATGCGATTCAAGTTTGCTCACGCCGTGTCCATCGCGGCTGCGGTTGCAATGGCAACGGCATGCGGCAAGAAGGACGAGGGCGGAGCGAGCGGGGCAGCGTCGGCGGCGAGCGCCGCGGTCGCGCCGGCGGCTGCGCCTGCGCCCGCGAGCGAGGCAACGGTCGTCAGGATTGGTCACGTCGCGCCGCTCACCGGCACGCAGGCGCATCTTGGAAAGGATAACGAGAACGGCGCGCGGCTCGCGCTGGAAGAGATCAGCAGTCAGGGCCTGACGATCGACGGCCGATCCATTCGCCTCGAACTCGACAGCCAGGACGACGCAGCCGATTCGCGCACCGGCGAAGAAGCCGCGCAGCGGCTCGTCGATCATCATGTGGTCGCGGTGATCGGCCATATGAATTCGGGCGTGTCGATACCGGCGTCGAAAATTTATAGCGATGCGGGCATCGCCGAGATTTCGCCCTCGACGACGAACCCGCAATACACGAAGCAAGGTTACAAGACGACGTTCCGCGTCGTGGCCACCGACGCGCAGCAGGGCCCCGTGCTGGCCGGCTACGCGATGAAGACGCTGCATGCGCGCAAGGTCGTGATCGTCGATGACGCCAGCGCCTACGGCCGCGGCCTCGCCGACGAATTCGCGAAGGCGATACAGGCGGGCGGGGTAAAGATCGCCGCGCGCGAGTCGACAACCGAGAAGGCGCGTAATTTCAAGGCGATCCTCACCAAGATCAAGCGCGTGCAGCCCGACGTCGTCATGTACGGCGGCATGGATGTGACGGGCGGCCCGTTCGCGAAGGAAGCGGCGGCGCTCGGCGTCAAGGCGAAGATCCTGGCGGGCGACGGCGTCTGCACGCAGGAGTTGCCGCAGCTTGCGGGCGATGCCGTGCAGAACGTCGTCTGTTCCGAAGCGGGGCCCGCGCTCTCGAAGATGGACAAGGGCGCGGACTTTGCGCAGAAGTACGAGGCCCGTTTCCACACGCCGGTGCAGATTTACGCGCCGTTCACGTATGACGCGATGTACGTGATCGTCGATGCAATGAAGCGCGCCAATTCCATCGAAGCGGGCAAGGTGCTCGCGGCGATGGCCACGACGGATTTCAATGGTCTGACGGGGCATATCGCGTTTGACGACAAAGGCGATTTGAAGGCAGGCACCATCACGCTTTACGACTTCAAGGACAACAAGAAGGACGTGCTCGACGTCGTGAAGCAGTAGCAACAGGCGTTTGCAGGTCTTGCGGCGTCTAACCGACAGCGCCGTTTCGTATCCGTCTGGCGGATGCCCGCACCTATCCGGCGGCGGGCGGAACGGCAGGCGTTTAACCCTTACCGGTTTTTTTCAAAAGTACGCGCAGTGCTGCTCCAGATTTCGCTTCACACCGGTTTATCGGCCGGTGATAAAGGCGTGATCCGGTCGCACGGGGCTAAGGAGCTTTAAATGGATATTTTCATCCAGCAGATCATCAACGGTCTGGTGCTTGGCAGCGTCTACGCCATCATCGCGCTGGGGTACACGATGGTGTACGGGATTCTCGGCATCATCAACTTCGCGCACGGCGACGTGCTGATGGTGGGCGCGATGGTCGCGCTCTCCGCAATCGGCGTCATGCAAAACCACTTTCCTTCGATGCCCGGGCCGATCATGCTGACGATCGCCCTCGTCATCGCGGCGGTCGTCTGCGCGGTCGTCGGGTACACCATCGAAAAGGTCGCTTACCGGCCACTGCGTAAAGCGCCGCGTCTCGCGCCGCTCATTACCGCCATCGGCGTGTCGATTCTGCTGCAGACCATCGCGATGATGATCTGGGGCCGCAATCCGCTCGCGTTCCCGCAGCTTCTGCCGACCGATCCGATCAACGTGATCGCCGCCGACGAAACGCGTCCGGGCGCGGTCATCTCCATGACGGAAATCGTGATCATCGTGGTCGCGTTCCTCGTGATGGCGGGACTTCTGCTGCTCGTGCACAAGACCAAGCTCGGCCGCGCGATGCGCGCGATCGCGGAAAACCCCGGCGTCGCGTCGCTGATGGGCGTGAATCCGAACTTCGTGATCTCGGCGACCTTCATGATCGGCTCGGCGCTCGCGGCGCTTGCCGGCGTGATGATTGCGTCGGAATACGGCAACGCGCACTTCTACATGGGCTTCATCCCCGGCCTGAAGGCATTCACGGCCGCGGTGCTGGGCGGTATCGGCAACCTGGGCGGCGCGATGGTCGGCGGCGTGCTTCTCGGGCTGATCGAGCAGTTGGGCGCCGGGTATATCGGCAACCTGACGGGCGGCGTCTTCGGCAGTAACTACCAGGACGTGTTCGCCTTCATCGTGCTGATCATCGTGCTCGTGTTCCGTCCGTCGGGTCTACTCGGCGAACGTGTCGCGGACCGCGCTTAAAGACTCGTGTGAGGAGCTCAGAAAAATGACTTCGATTCAACCGATTGAGCCGTCGACGACGCTCATCCCCGAGAAGAACACGACGAAAACGCTCGTCGTCGGCATTCTCACCGCCGTGTTCGTGATCGCGGCGCCGATGGTGATCGGCGCGGCCGGCGGCAACTACTGGGTGCGCGTGCTCGACTTCGCGATGCTCTACGTGATGCTGGCGCTGGGCCTCAACGTCGTGGTCGGCTTCGCCGGCCTGCTCGACCTGGGCTACATCGCGTTCTACGCGGTCGGCGCGTACACGGCGGCGCTGCTGTCGTCGCCGCAACTGACGTCGCAGTTCGAGTGGATCGCGCACCTCGCGCCCGGCGGCCTGCACGTGCCGTTCCTCATCATCGTGCCGATCGCGATGGCGCTCGCCGCCACGTTCGGCGTGCTGCTCGGCGCGCCGACGCTTCGTCTGCGCGGCGACTATCTCGCGATCGTGACGCTCGGCTTCGGTGAAATCGTCCGGATCTTCATGAACAACCTCGATCGTCCGGTCAACATCACGAACGGTCCGAAGGGCATCACGGGCATCGATCCGGTGTCGGTGGCGGGCTTCAATCTGTCGCAGACGCACGAGTTCTTCGGCATGAAGTTCCCGTCCGTGTACATGTATTACTACCTGTTCGTGCTGGGCGCGCTGCTCGTGATCTGGGTGTGTACGCGTCTGCAGCATTCGCGTATCGGCCGTGCATGGGCCGCGATCCGCGAAGACGAAATCGCCGCGAAGGCGATGGGCATCAACACGCGCAACGTGAAACTGCTGGCATTCGCGATGGGCGCGTCGTTCGGAGGTCTGTCCGGCGCGATGTTCGGCACGTTCCAGGGCTTCGTGTCGCCGGAATCGTTCACGTTCTGGGAATCGATCGTCGTGCTGGCGTGCGTGGTGCTGGGCGGCATGGGCCACATTCCCGGCGTGATTCTCGGCGCGGTGCTGCTCGCCGTGTTCCCCGAGTTCCTGCGCTCGACGATGGGTCCGCTGCAAAACGCCATCTTCGGCCATCAGATCGTGGATACCGAAGTCATCCGCCAGTTGCTTTACGGTCTGGCGATGGTGCTGATCATGCTGTATCGCTCGGAAGGCCTGTGGCCCGCCGCGAAACACGAAGACAAGATCGCGAAGATCGCGAAGCGTGGCGGCAAGAAGCCGGTGCGCGCCTAAGCGGGGGATAAGGAAATGAGCGACAAACGTACTCGATTGTCCGTGCAGGGCGTGAACAAGCGTTTCGGCGGCTTGCAGGCGCTCTCGGATGTGCGCCTCGAAATCAAGGAAGGCGAGATTTACGGTCTGATCGGCCCGAACGGCGCCGGCAAGACCACGTTCTTCAACGTGATCACGGGCCTGTACACGCCGGATTCGGGCGTCTTCAAGCTCGACGGCGAAGCCTACACGCCGACCGCCGTGTATCAGGTGGCGAAGGCGGGCATCGCGCGCACGTTCCAGAACATTCGTCTCTTCGGCGGCATGACGGCGCTGGAAAACGTGATGGTCGGACGCCACGTGCGCACGAAGCACGGGCTGATCGGCGCGGTGTTGCAGACGCCGGCGGAACGCCGCGAAGAGCGCGAGATCAAGGAGCGCGCACTGGAGCTGCTGGAGTATGTCGGCGTGCTGCAGTACGCGGATTACACGTCGCGCAATCTGTCGTACGGGCATCAGCGCCGGCTGGAGATTGCGCGTGCATTGGCGACGGATCCGAAGCTGCTTGCGCTCGACGAACCCGCGGCCGGCATGAACGCGACGGAGAAGGTCGAGCTGACGCGTCTTTTGGACAAGATTCGCGCGGACGGCAGGACGATTCTGTTGATCGAACACGACGTGAAACTCGTGATGGGATTGTGCAACCGCATGACGGTGCTCGATTACGGCAAGGTGATCGCCGAGGGTCTGCCGCAGGACGTGCAGAAGGATCCGAAGGTGATCGAGGCATATCTGGGTGCGGGGGTGCACTAAATGGCGACCACGAACGCGATGTTGAAGGTCAAGGGTCTGCAGGTGAATTACGGCGGCATCCAGGCGGTGAAGGGTGTCGATCTGGAAGTCGGGCAGGGCGAACTCGTCACGCTGATCGGCGCGAACGGCGCGGGCAAGACCACGACGATGAAGGCCATCACCGGTTTGAAGCCCTATTCGGGCGGCGATATCGAGTACATGGGGCAGTCGATCAAGGGCGTGCCGACGCACGAGCTCTTGAAGCGCGGCCTGGCGATGGTGCCGGAAGGGCGCGGCATCTTCGCGCGCATGTCGATTCTCGAGAATATGCAGATGGGCGCGTATCTGCGTAACGATAGCGACGGCATTCAGAAGGATACCGAGCGCATGTTCGGCTTCTTTCCGCGTCTGAAGGAGCGTGCGTCGCAGTATGCCGGGACGCTTTCCGGCGGCGAGCAACAGATGCTCGCGATGGCGCGGGCTTTGTTGTCGCGACCGAAGCTGTTGTTGCTCGATGAGCCATCGATGGGTCTCTCGCCGATCATGGTCGAGAAGATTTTCGAAGTGGTTCGCGAGATCTCGAAGGAAGGGCTGACGGTGCTGCTCGTCGAGCAGAACGCGCGGCTCGCGCTGCAGGCCGCTAATCGCGGGTATGTCATGGACTCGGGGACCGTCACTATGTCCGGCGACGCCAAGGTCATGCTCGATGATCCCAAGGTTCGGGCTGCCTATCTCGGAGAGTGATTTTTTCGCTGATGCGCGGGGTTTGGGCGTTGCTCCGGTTATTCGTGTCGGTCTATTAGCACGCCCCTCCCCGGGGCGGGGGTCACTTTCTTTGCTGCTGCAAAGAAAGTAACCAAAGAAAGCAGCTTTTTCGCCCGCACTTCGTTTTTGATGTTGCACTTCGTAGAAACACGTTGGCACTCAGCTTGACACAGCCTTGAATCACCTTCCGCGCCCACTGAGCGCCACCCCATGCGAGCCCCCGGGCTCGACAAAACCGTCGGTTTGCACCGCGCCACTCGAAAGGGGAAATTCCACCGAGACCTACTCATTGCGCCATCAATCGGAAGAGTTTGGTTCGTAGTGTTATTTGTGACGCGTCGTTTGCGGTTGCGGGGTGGAGTCTTTTGACTTTGTGTGAGCGTTACTGCGCGATGGTGTTGACGAGCCCGGGGGCTCGCATGGGGTGGCGCTCGGTGGGCGTGGAAGGTGATTCAGGGCTGTTTCAAGCTGAGTGCCAATCTGGTTCTACGGAGTGTTCACGCTTAATGTGCTTTGGGCCAGAAAAGCTGCTTTCTTTGGTTACTTTCTTTGCAGCAGCAAAGAAAGTGACCCCCGCCCCGGGGAGGGGCGTGCTAATAGACCGACGCGAATACAGGTTCAACGACAGAGAGAAAAAAAGCCTAAAGCCGCTTCCCAAGACTGACGACATCATCAACCCGATACCCCATCCGTTCGTAGAACGAAACCAACTCGCGACGAACAGAAAGCACCTGCAAATTAACCTTAGGGCATCCGAGCCGAGCAAGCGCCGCTTCAGCATGAAGCATCAACGTGCGCCCAAAGCCCATCCGCCGAACCGAAGCCCTCACGGCAAGTGAATACACCCATCCACGATGCCCGTCATACCCACACATGACGGTCCCCACGACGGCATCGTCGATCACGCCGACGAAGAACAACTCAGGCTGAGTAGCAAGCTTATTGTCGATCGACAACGCCGGATCGCGCTGCGGCCTCGACGCATCCGCATACTCGGGAAACACGTCGCGCCACAACGCGATCACGGCATCGCGATCGCGTAGCTCGAAAGTCCGAACGATCACAGCGTATCGAGCACCGAACGCAGCATCGACATCATCTGGTCGATCTCGTCCTTCGTGACATTGAGCGCCGGCATGAAGCGCAGCAGATTCGGCCGCGCCGCGTTCAGCAGCAAACCGTCCGGCTGCATCAGTCGCGCCTTCTCGACGATCTGCGGTCCCTTGTCGCTATCGAGCAGCAACGCGCGCAGCAAACCCTCGCCACGCTCGCCCTTGAACCCGCGCTCGTCCGACAGCTTCAGCAGTTCGCTGCGCAAATACTCGCCGCGCTCGCGCACGCCTTCGAGAAAGCCCGGCGCCGTGAGCTGCGAAATCACCGAATAGCCGACCGCCGTCATCAACGGATTGCCGTTGTACGTGCCGCCCTGATCGCCCGCCTCGAAGCACGCGACCTCCGCCGTCGACAGCAGCGCGGCCAGCGGCACGCCACCGCCGATGCCCTTGCCGAGCGTCATGATGTCCGGCTCGATACCCGACAGCTCATACGCGAACAACGTCCCCGCGCGGCCGCAGCCGCTCTGCACTTCATCGACGATCAAGAGCAGATTGTGCTGCTTCGTCAGCGCGCGCAATTGCTGCATGAATTCGCGCGTCGCGGGAATCACGCCGCCTTCGCCCTGAATCGGCTCCAGCATCACCGCGACGGTCTTCTCGTTGATGAGTTTCGCGACGGACGCGATATCGTTCAGATCCGCCTTCGGGAAGCCCGGCACTTGCGGCGCGTAGATCGTGTCCCAGCCCGCCTTGCCGCTCGCGGACATCGTCGCGAGCGTGCGGCCGTGGAAGCTGTGATCGAACGTGATGATCTCGTACGCGCCATTGCGGAACTTGCGGCCCCACTTGCGCGCGAGCTTGATCGCGCCTTCGTTGGCCTCCGCGCCGCTGTTCGCGAAGAACACCTTGTCGAAGCAACTGTGCTTCGTGAGCAGACCGGCAAGCTGCGCCATCGGGCCGTTATAGAACGCGGGCGACGGATTGATCAGCGTGCGCGCCTGCTTGTCCATCGCTTCGATCATGCCGTCGTTGCAATGACCGAGCGAATTGACCGCCCAGCCCTGAATGAAGTCGAGATAGCGTTTGCCGGTATTGTCGTAGAGCCACGATCCCTTGCCGTGCGTGAACACGATCTCGGGACGGTTCGTGATGTACATCAGCGAATCGACAGGGTACTCATTGAAATTCATGACAGCGGGCTCCACGAGGCGATGACGAAAAGAAAATGCGGCGCGCAAAAAACAAAAGCCACGGTGTTTCCGTGGCTTCATTCTCTGCGCTTCAGTGTGACCGAACCATGACGAGCGCGAATGCTTGACGAGCCAGCGGCATCCCTAGGGAAGCGGCGAGCGGCGGCGTCGAAGTGCGTTCAGGATCGAGTTCATTCGCGAAGGATACGTTATGAAGTTCGTGCATGTAAACCGCCCGCGCGAATTTCCCGCGCGCGGACGGCTTGCCTGCATCGAGCGATCAGACCGGATGCGCGAGGTCGGCTGCGCTCGTGAACGAGTCCGCGTAGAACTCGTCCTCCGGGAGACGATGATGCAGCGTGAAATCGCGCTGCGCCGATTCCACCATCACCGGCGCGCCGCACGCATAGACCTGATACGCGCTCAAATCCGGCAGATCCTCGATGACCGCGCGATGAACGAAACCCGTGCGGCCATGCCAGCTGTCGCTTGCATCGGGTTCGGAAAGCACCGGGACGAACGTGAAGTTCGGCACTTCCTTCGCCCATTGCTCGGCGAGTTCCATCATGTACAGGTCTTTCTTGCGGCGGCCGCCCCAGTAAAGCGTCATCGGGCGATTCAGGTTCTTGAACACCGCATGCTCGATGATCGCCTTGATCGGCGCGAAGCCCGTGCCCGACGCGAGCAGCACGATAGGCTTCTCGGATTCGTCGCGCAGGAAGAACGTGCCGAGCGGACCTTCGAAGCGCAGGATGTCGCGCTCCTTCATCGCGCCGAACACGTGGTCCGTGAACGTGCCGCCCGGCATGTGGCGCACGTGCAGTTCGAGCGGGCCTTCGTGATGCGGCGGGCTCGCCATCGAATAGCTGCGGCGCTTGCCGTCCTTCAGAATGAATTCGATGTACTGCCCCGCGAGATACTGCAGGCGCTCGTTGGCGGGCAACTGCAGCTTCAGTTCGATGACATCGTCCGCGCGGCGCTCGAGCGCGTTGACGCGGCAAGGCAGCTTCTTGACCTGCACGTCGCCGACGCCCGCCACTTCGCGCACGTCGATGGTCAAATCGCTCTGCGCGGTCGCGCAGCAGAAGAGCGCCATGCCGCGCGTCTTTTCATCGTTGGAGAGCGCCGACGACGAATGCGGCGCCTGCTCGATTTCGCCTTCGACGACCGAGCCCTTGCAGGAGCCGCAAGCGCCGTTCTTGCAGCCGTACGGCAGGCCGATGCCCTGGCGCAGCGCCGCGGTCAGGACCGGTTCGTCGGGTTCCACCTGAAACTGCCGGCCGCTTTGCCGGAGCGTTACGTTGAATGCCATAGAAAAATTTCGTGCGATGGTGTGAATGTGTCTGTCGATGCCGCGTGTTCGCGGCCAAACGCGTGAAACGGGCGGCGGATACAATGCCTCGCATGATCGCCACTCGAAAACTGCGCCGCGCGCGCGTGCTGATCGTCGGATGCGGCGATGTCGGGCTGCGCACGTTGCCGCTCTTTCAGGCGCGCGCCGCGGCGCCGCGCGTGATCGCGCTCACGCATCATCCCGAACGCGCAGCCGAACTGCGCGCGGCGGGCGCGTTGCCGATTCCCGGCGATCTCGATGCACGCAAGCGTCTCGCGAGGCTCGCGGGCATCGCGCGGCACGTGCTGCATCTCGCGCCGCCGGCGCGCGACGGCGACATCGACCGCCGCACGCGCGCCTTGCTTGCAGCATTGCGCGCGCCTCGTCGTTCTGTTGCGCGTGGCGCGCATCCGGTGCGCCGTGGTCCGTCGTTCATTGTACCCGAGGGGCCTATTAGAGCCGTATCCGGAGCCGCATCGCGCCGCGCGCCCTTGCGCTTCGTGTATGCGAGCACGACGGGCGTTTATGGCGATTGCGGCGGCGCGATCATCGACGAAACGCGGCCCGCGCGGCCCGAAAACGAGCGCGCGCTGCGGCGCGTATCGGCGGAGAAGCAGTTGCGCGCGGCGGGCGTGGAAAGCGGATGGCGCGTGTCGATCGTGCGCATTCCCGGCATTTACGCGGAGAACCGTCTGCCGCTCGCGCGCATCGAACGGGCGATGCCCGCGCTCGTCGAACGCGACGACGTCTACACGAATCACATTCACGCCGACGATCTCGCCGCCATCATCGTGCGTGCGCTCGCGCGGGGACGGCCGCAGCGCGTGATCAACGCATCGGACGACACGGACCTGCGCATGGCCGATTATTTCGATCGCGTGGCCGACGCGTATCGATTGCCGCGCGTGCCGCGCATCACGCGCGAGGAAGCAAAGACGCGGCTCGAACCGATCACGCTGTCGTTCATGCGCGAATCGCGACGGCTTCGCAACGCGCGTCTCAAGCGCGAACTGGGATACGCGCTGCGCTATCCGACCGTCGACGATTTCCTGCGCGCACACGCCACGCGAGCGACGTAGCGACGTAGTGGCGCGGGACTAGATCAGCGCGGGAATCGTTTCGAGCAGCACGAAGCACATCAACGCGCCGATCAATGCGCCGATCAGGTTCGGCGAGTACCGGTGACGCACGTGCATGACGACGCCCAATACCCCGATCAGGACCGCGCACAACGCGACGAAAGCAATCAGCGCGACGCTCATGTGGGAAGCCATGATTCCTCCTGCCTTTGTTCTAGTCATTCTGGTTCCGTAATACGAGTATATGAGCGGCGGAACCGGAAGGCATGCTGCGGCGCAGCGGGCGAGCGTCGGGAGTTCTACGGATTTGCAAATGGATGCTGGCGTGGCGTCGTTCGCGCAGGCTTCAGGCGCTGGCTTCGTCCTTGGCGCGGAGTGCGGCGAGATCGGCTGGATCGAGCCAGCGCCATTCGCCTTCTTCGAGCGATGCCGGCAGCGCATAACCGCCCACGCGCTCCCGATGCAACTGCTCTACGCGATTGCCCGCCGCCGCGACCATCCGCTTGACCTGGTGATACTTGCCTTCGAGCACGGTGAGTTCGAGCAGCCGTTCGTCGCGCCGATGGGCGGCGAGCGCGGCCGTCGGCTTCGATTCGCCGTGCAGAAGGACGCCTTCGCGGAGACTCGCGAGCTGCGCGTCGTCGATCGGATGCCGCAGCGTCGCCAGATAGACCTTCGGCACCTTGCGCTTCGGCGAGGTGAAGGCGTGGACGAACGCGCCGTCGTCGGAGAAAAGAAGGAGGCCGGTCGTATCCTGATCGAGCCGTCCGACCGGCTGCACGCCGCGCTCGACGAGCTGCGGCGGCAGCAGATGAAACACGCTCAGGTGGTGCTGCGGATCGCGCGAACATTCGTAGCCCGCAGGCTTGTTTAGCGCGATGTACGCCTTTTCGCGATACGTCCACGCGCGGCCGTCGACGTCGAAATCGGGCGATGTCGCGATGGGAACGTCGGCGCGCGGATCGGTGCATACGTCGCCGCCGACGCGCACGCGCCCTTCGGCGACGATCCCGCGGCACTGGCGGCGCGACCCGAAGCCTTGGGAGAAGAGGAGGGTTTCGAGGTCCATCGGAGAGGAGGGAGTTGGAGCCGCATTCTAGCAAGGCCGGATGCGTGACTTGCGGCTCCCACTCGTGGCGCGCCGTCGCGTCAATGCGCGTCGCCCCGTCCCTTCGATACCGTCGGCACGCCCCAGCCGAAGAGCGTGTACGCGCCCGACGCGTCGCTTCGGCCGCCTGACGCCGACGCGCTCTTGCCGGCAACGCTCCAGCGACCGTCGAAGGTCATCGACGGGACCGCCGGCGCGGGCAAAGCGCTCGCCTGGCGGAAATAGGCGGTGTTGGCGTCGGCCTGGACGGTCATCGCGTGCTTGAGGGTGGCTTGCGCTTGCGCGTTGCGCGGATCGAGCGCGACGGCGCGGCGCGCGTTGCGTACCGCGCATGCCGGCTCGTGGTTCGCCGCGCACGAGCGGGCGCTGGCCATTGCGCTGTCGCGCGCGCGTTCCTGGCGGGAGACGTCGGCGGCGAGCTGCTGGGTTTGCGGACTGCGCGATTGCGTCGCCGTCAAGACGCGCAGGTGGCGGCGAGCAGTGGCGAGATCGCGGGTCGCGAGCGCTTGCTGGACCGCCGCGATGGTGCGCGCCTCTGCCGGCGAGGGTGCTTCCTGCGTGGGGGCGGCGGCGGACTTGTCCGTGTCCGGCTTGCGAGGGCGTTCTTGCGTCGGCTGATCTGCTCTGGCGACGGTTTGCGGGGCGGCGGTCGTCGTGGGCTTCGGCGCGTCTTTCATCACGATTTTCGGCGCGGCGGGTGGTGAACCTGCAGTGGCGGGGATGCTTGCGCGCGATGCGATTTGCGTGGGAGGGTTCGCGGATTTCGGCGCGGCGGGCGATGAATCCGCGTTGGCGGCGCTTGTCGCGCGCGATGCGGTTTGCGTGGGAGGGTTCGCGGATTTCGGCGCGGCGGGCAATGATTCCGCAGTGGCGGGGATGGTTGCGCGCGATGCGGTTTGCGTGGGAGGGTTCGCGGATTTCGGCGCGGCGGGCGATGAATCCGCAGTGGCGGCGCTTGTCGCGCGCGAAGCGGTTTGCGTCGGAGCGGTCGCTTGCACTGCCGGCACGGTTTGCGACGCGATGATCGTGCTTCGATTCGCCAGCGTCGGAACGGTTGCGGAAGCGGCGGTGGGCGGCGTCGATGCCGTAACGGTCTTCGTGGCCGTGCCACTGCTCGCAAGCGGCGATGCGGCATGCGCACCTCCGGTGGCGGAAGACGCGCTGCCTGCAAGCGTCGATGTCGCGGGCGTGGCGTCCGCCATAGTGGCGTTCGCCATGGCCCGCCCGCCTCCGCTTGCTGGGCGTGCGGATGCGACCGACGCCGCCGACTGCGCACTTTGCGGCGCGACGCCGCTTGCCGATTGCGAAACGACCGCGCCCGTCGCGGTGTTCGGCGGCGCGGCATCGCGTTTCGCGGCGAGATCGATCGCGTCGGCGACGGCTCGTCTGGATGCGTCGCGTGTTTTGGGCGATTCGTTCGCCATCGCCGGAACGCGAATCTCAGCGATGGGCTTCGAGGAAGGCACAGGCGGCGCGGCCGTCACAATTGCCGCCGTCGCGGGCATGCTCGCCGGACGCGTGACCGCCGTGCCGGCCGAAGCCGACGCCGACGCAACCAGTAGCCCGCCCCGACGATCTGCCTGCGCAGCCGCGTCATCACTGCGACGCCGGTCCAGCGCGGGCCTGTCCGCGTCGCCGTGATCTCGCGGCATCGACGCGCCGTTGCCGATTGCGCCCGCCACGGTGACGGACGGTGGCGGAGCGGACGCGGTGTCCATCTGCGCATAGAAATAGCCGCCCGCCGCGATTCCGGCGACCACGCCGCCCACGAGCACGGCGAGGCCCTTGCGCGCGGGCTTGCGTTCGGGCGACGCGAGCGCATCGCCGGGTTCCACGAGGCTCGGATACGACGTCACCATTTTCCGGCGCGCGAGCCGCGTGAGCCAGCCGGTGTCGCGCAAATCGACGAAATCGCGCGGATCCTCGACCGGCGCGGCGGCGGCGTCCTGGACGGTGACGCTCGTGAAGATCGCGCCCTGACGATCGGCCCCGCACGACGGACAGGTATCGTTGACCGCGGGCGACACCGCGTTGCAACGGCGGCAGATGACCGCATCGAGCGACAGCGAATATTCGGATTGCATCATCGGTGCCTCTTGAGTCAGGTTGCGCGGCGCTCCAACCGAAGTCACGGAACCGAGAAATCCGCCAGCAAAGTGGACGAGCGTGCGTGCAACTGCGCCGGGACGGAGACTCTCTTACGCGGATCGACCCATTCTCTCGACGAAAACCGGACCGGCTCTACGCGATTGCGCACATTTCAGGCAATGATCGTGTAAGGAAAACGTAGAGGCGCGTGCTGACGACGTTAGCCGAACGGCCGACTTCACGACTCACGGCCTGCGCGCGACAGTTGTGCTGATCAAAGCACGACAGGGACACAACGATGACCGCAATCCGGCTCCGGCCAACGAGTCAGCATCTCGCCTATCCGCTGCCGCTCTTCATGGGCGTCATCGAATACATTGTGCGAGTCGCGCTCAAGCAGCCCGGAGCGAACGAATTCTTTCCGATTTCATTGGTGGCTTCCGGCATCAGCATCAACATGGCGCTCGCCGCGCTTCCAACGGAGCTGCTTCACGGCCCGGTATTCTGGCAACTAGGGCAGCGTCTTGAGCGCGCGATATTTATCGCAAGTTTGGGAATATTCGCCTCGCTGGGCGGGGTGCTCTTATGGTTATATCTGCTCATCGCTTCCTTCAATGAGGATGTCAGAGCTTTGCTGCCTTTGCATCCCTTGATCGAAGCTTCGGCGTACTACGGACTATCCGTTTATTTGACTGTCTGCAAGGATAAGGAGGTGACATGCTGGAATTCGTGATGGGATTTTTCCGCGAATACTGGCCGCTTGTCGTGATGTGCGTCTTCGGCCAGTTTTGCACGCCGAGAATCGTCGACTGGCAATTCCGGCGAAGGATCGAAAGAGAGAAACAGCACGCCGCGAAGCACTGAAACCACCGCGCTTTCCAACGCCGCCGCCAATCCCAAGCCCCACGCCCCAAAACGCAAAAAGCCGCTCTCTTTCGAGAGCGGCTTTTTGCCTTGAATCCTTGGTGCCCAGGGCCGGAATCGAACCGGCACGCCTTGCGGCGGGGGATTTTGAGTCCCCTGCGTCTACCAATTTCACCACCTGGGCACGCTGTCTTGCTCGAAGAGGCCAAAGCGAAGAAACGCAACGCCTAATCGAGTCGGCGATTATGACCGAAAACCCCGCGCGGAGCAAGCAGCCGGGACTGAATCCAGAATCACTGGCTGAGATACGTGAACGCGCCGTTTTTGACGACGCCCATCACGCTCGCGCGCTGATCGAGCCCGACGTGATCGCTTGCGCTCGTGTTCACGACGCCGTTCGGCACCACCAGTTCATGAGCGCGCTCCAGCTCCGAGCGCAGCGCGACGCGAAATTCCTTCGTTCCCGGCTTGCCGGCCTTGAGCGCGCGCGACACGGCATCCTGCAGGCGCGGATACACGCCCGCCGCATCGCCGGCGAACTGCGTCACCGAGCCTTTGCCGTATTTATCCTCATAGGCGTTCACGAACGCGAGCGCCGCCTTCTTCGACGGATGATCCGCCGGCAGGGTGCGCGCGACGACCACCGGCTGCGTCGGGAAGAGCGTGCCTTCCACATCCTTGCCGCCGAGCTTGATGAACTCCGGCGTCGCGATGCCGTGCGTCTGGTAGATCGCGCCCTTGAAACCGCGCTCGACGAGCGTGCGCTGCGGCAGCACCGTCGGCGTGCCCGCGCCCGCGATCAGCACCGCGTCGGGCTTCGCGGCCATCAGCTTGAGAATCTGCCCGGTGACGCTCGCGTCGGTCCGGTTGAAGCGCTCGCTCGCGACAATCTTGATATGCCGCAAGTCCGCGAACTTCGTGAATTCGCTGAGCCAGCTATCGCCGTAACTGTCCGCGAAGCCGATGAACCCCACCGTCTTCACGCCGTGATTGGCCATGTAACGCGTCATCACGTCGGCCATCGCGCGGTCGGTCTGCGCCATCTTGAACGCCCAGACCTTCTTGCCTTCCTGCGGCTCGACGACGGACGCCGATCCGATCAGCGTGATCATCGGCGTCTGATATTCGGCGACCGGATCGAGCGCCGCGAGCGCCGCCGGCGTGATGTTCGGACCGACGATCACATCGACCTTGTCCTCGGTCATCAGCTTGCGGATATTGCGCACGGCCGCGCCGGGGTCCGAGCCGTCGTCGAGAATGATGTACTGCGCGTCCTGCCCGGCGATGGTCTTCGGCCACATCAGCATCGCGTTCTTGCTCGTGATGCCGATCGCGGCGGCCGGGCCCGTGCTCGACAGGTCCACGCCCACCTTGATCTGCGCATGCGCGGCGGCGGCCAGCAAAGTCAGGGCGGCGCCGGCGGCGAACCGGCGCGTGATCTTCGACAACGTCATGGGAAAGGTCTCCAGGGAGGTTCGTATTTTTTGTGGACAGCGTGGCGGCGCCGCGCTTACAACTCGTAGCTCTCGTGCTCGCCGGAAAGCGCCTGTTCGATCAGCTTGCGGTTCATCGACGGCGACAGCAGCTCGACGAGCGTGTACACATAGCTGCGCAGATAGGCGCCTTGCTTGAGCGCGAGCCGCGTGACGTTGCTGCCGAAGAGATGGCCGACGGGCATCGCGCGCAAGTGACGGTCGCGTTCCGGATTGAACGCGATATCCGCCATGATCCCGACGCCCAGCCCGAGTTCGACGTACGTCTTGATGACGTCCGCGTCGATGGCTTCGAGCACGATATCCGGCGTCAGCGAGCGCAGCGCGAACGCCTGATTGATCTTGGTGCGGCCGGCGAACGCGGCATCGTAGGTGATGAGCGGGTACTGCACGAGATCGTCGAGCGTGAGAAGCTTGCGCTCCAGCAGCGGATGATCGGGCAGCATGACCGCGAGGTGCTGCCACTGGAAGCAGGGCAGCGACACGAGTTCCTTGTAATTGGCGATGGCTTCCGTCGCGATGGCGATGTCCGCCTGATCGTGGATGACCATTTCCGCGACCTGCGTCGGGCTGCCTTGCAGGATCGAAAGATGCACCTTCGGAAAGCGCTTCTTGAACTCGGCGATGGCCGCCGGCAGCGAGTAGCGCGCCTGCGTATGCGTGGCGGCGATGACGAGGTTGCCCTGATCCTGGGCCGCGTAGTCCTTGCCGACGCGCTTCAGACTTTCCACTTCCTGCAGGATCTTCTCGACCGAGGCGAGAATGATGCGCCCCGGCTCGGTGAGCGAACGCACGCGCTTGCCGTGACGCGTGAAGATCTCGACGCCGAGCTCGTCCTCCAGTTCGATGATCGCCTTGGACACGCCCGGCTGCGATGTATACAGTGCCTTCGCTGCTTCCGTCAGGTTGAAGTTCTGCCGCACGGCCTCGCGCACGAAGCGGAACTGATGCAAATTCATTTAGAACCCTTCGTTATTACCTGATTGCATATCAAAGTAATTTTTCAGTCGTTTGCAATATATAGCAGGTTTATTACTATCAGTCCAATTTTTCCAATATCCATAGCTGTTTTCGTCATTAGCAAATGATCGTTCGATCTGAACGGTGAGCGCTGCGGCGAATCAATGGTTATCTGCGCGGCGTGATCTGGGACGCCGGCACTTAAACAAAAACTTGGGGTCCCCGAATGTACCAATACGATCAGGTCGACCAGCGAATCGTCGACGAGCGAGTCGCACAGTACGCCGATCAGGTTCGCCGGCGTCTGTCGGGCGAGTTGAGCGAAGAGGAATTTCGTCCGCTGCGGCTGCAGAACGGCCTGTACATGCAGCGCCACGCGTACATGCATCGCATCGCGATTCCTTACGGCAACCTGCGCAGCGACCAGCTCCGCATGCTGGCGACGATCGCGCGCGAGCACGACCGCGGCTACGGCCACTTCTCGACGCGCACGAACATTCAGTTCAACTGGGTCGAGCTCGAGGAAACGCCGGAAATCCTGCGCAAGCTGGCTTCGGTGCAGATGCACGCCATCCAGACGTCGGGCAACTGCATCCGCAACATCACGGCGGACCAGTTCGCGGGCGTCGCGCCTGACGAGGAAGTCGATCCGCGTCCGTGGGCCGAAATTCTGCGTCAATGGTCGACGTTCCACCCCGAGTTCGCCTGGCTGCCGCGCAAGTTCAAGATCGCGGTGTGCGGATCGGCGGAAGATCGCGCGGCGGTGCAGATTCACGACTTGGGCGTCTATCTGAAGAAGAACGCGCAGGGCGAAATCGTCGCGAGCATTCTCGCGGGCGGCGGGCTGGGCCGCACGCCGATCATCGGCGCGATCATCAAGGAAGACTTGCCGTGGCAGCATCTGCTGACCTATTGCGAAGCCGTGCTGCGCGTGTACAACCGCTACGGCCGCCGCGACAACATGTACAAGGCGCGCATCAAGATTCTGGTGAAGGCGCTGTCGGCGGAGAAATTCTCGAAGCAGGTCGAGGAAGAATGGCTGCATCTGAAGGACGGCCCGTCGACGCTCACGCAGGAAGAGGTCGAGCGCGTGTCGAAGTTTTTCGCGCCGCCCGTCTATGAAAAGCTGCCGGACACCGATGCTTCGTATGAGACGCATCTGATCGAGAACAAGGCGTTCGCGCGCTGGGTCGAGCGCAACGTGCGTCCGCACAAGGTTGCGGGTTATGCGGCGGTGACGCTCTCGCTCAAACCGACGGGCATCGCGCCCGGCGACGCCACCGACAAGCAGATGGACGACGTCGCCGATCTCGCCGACGCGTTCTCTTTCGGCGAAATCCGCGTGTCGCACGAGCAGAACCTGATTCTCGCGAACGTGAAGAAGCGCGATCTCTTCAGCGTGTGGGAACGCGCGAAGGCGGTCGGTTTCGCGACGGCGAACATCGGCTTGCTGACGGACATCATTTCGTGCCCCGGCGGCGATTTCTGCTCGCTCGCGAATGCGAAGTCGATCCCGATCGCGCAAGCCATCCAGCAGCGCTTCGACGACGCCGATTACGTCTACGACCTGGGCGACCTGTCGATCAACATCTCGGGCTGCATGAACGCGTGCGGTCATCACCACGTCGGCAACATCGGCGTGCTGGGCGTCGATAAGGACGGCTCGGAGTGGTATCAGGTGACGCTCGGCGGCGAGCAAAGCTCGGGCGCGACCGGCGCGCATCTCGGCAAGGTCATCGGCCCGTCGTTCTCGGCGCACGAAATGCCGGACGTCGTCACGAGCGTGATCGACACGTTCGTCGAGAACCGCATCGAAGGCGAGCGCTTCATCGAGACGTTCAACCGCCTCGGCATCGCGCCGTTCAAGGAGCGCGTGTACGCATCGCGCCAGGCTCACGCTTGAGGATTTGAAGATGACGTTGATTATCAAGAACCGCGCCATCGTGGAAGACGATTTCACCGTGGTCCGCGCAGCCGAAGACGGCGCGCTTCCGGCCATCGATGCGTTGCCCGCCGGCAAGGTGATCGTGCCGTTCGCGCTTTGGAAGGAACACAAGGACGCGCTCGTTGCATCGCGCTCGAAGGACGAACTCGGCGTGTGGCTCGCGCCCGACGACGAACCCGCCGATCTTGCGCCGGATTTCGGCAAGATCGCGGTGATCGCGGTCGATTTCCCGGTGTTCCGCGATGGCCGCGGCTTCTCCATCGGCCGTCTGCTGCGCGAGCGTTATCAGTGGACGGGCGAACTGCGCGCCATCGGCGACGTGCTGCGCGACCAGGTGTTCTTCCACTACCGCTGCGGCTTCGACGCATTCGCCGTGCGCGCGGACAAGGACATCAACGACGCGCTCAACGCGTTCAACGAGTTCAGCGAGCTGTATCAGGGCGCGAACGACAACCCCGAACCGCTGTTCCGCCGCCGCGCCGCGGTGCTCGCCACGCTCGGAGCCTGAAGGCATGACGCCAGAACTGCAAGCCAAGGTTGAACGTCTCGATGCGCTGCTCGATTCGATCGCAGCGCGCCACGAGCGCGTCAAGCTAGCCAGCAGCCTCGCCGCGGAAGACATGGTGCTCACGCACGCCATTCTTTCGCGCGGGGTCGGGATCGGCATCTTTTCGCTGAACACGGACCGCCTGCACGCGGAAACGCTCGGCATGCTCGACACTGTGAAAGCGCGCTACGGCTACGACATCGAACAGTTTCATCCGCAAGCCGATGCCGTCGATGCCTACGTTCGCGATCATGGCCTGAACGCGTTCTACGAGAGCATCGATCTGCGCAAGAGTTGCTGTCATATCCGCAAGGTCGAGCCGCTGAATCGCGCATTGTCGGATGTCTCCGCGTGGGTCACGGGCCAGCGCCGCGAGCAGTCCGTGACGCGCGCCGAGCTGCACGAGGAAGAGCACGACGCGCCGCGCGGCATCGCGAAGTTCAATCCGCTCGCGGACTGGACCGAAGCCGATGTCTGGGATTACCTGAAGGCGTTCGACGTGCCCGTGAATCCGCTGCATGCGCGCGGTTATCCGAGCATCGGCTGCGAGCCGTGCACGCGCGCGGTGCGCCCCGGCGAAGACAGCCGCGCGGGCCGCTGGTGGTGGGAATCGCGCGATACGAAGGAATGCGGCCTGCACATCACGAACATCAGCAGCATCAAGATCGTGGAAGAAGCGCCAAGCTCGGCGATCTAAGAGACTTAAAGACACCAAGGCGCAGAGACGCCGCAGCAAACCCTGTTACCGAACGCGGTGTCCGAAAGACGCCGCCATAAAAGGATCGACGAATATGAGCACGACGCTCGACCCCAACGTCACGACCCCGATCGTCAACCGGGCAACGCGGATGGACCATCTCGACTGGCTCGAAGCCGAGTCGATCCACATCCTGCGCGAGCTCGTCGCGGAATGCAGCAAGCCCGCGCTGCTGTTTTCGGGCGGCAAGGATTCGGTCGTCGTGCTGCATCTCGCGCTCAAGGCCTTCGGTCTCGGCGCGGGCCGCAAGACGCAGTTGCCGTTCCCGCTGGTTCACATCGATACCGGCCACAACTTCGACGAAGTGATCGACTTCCGCGATCGCCGCGCGGCGGAAATCGGCGCGGAACTGGTCGTCGGTCACGTGGAAGATTCGATCAAGAAGGGCACCGTGCGCCTGCGTCGCGAGACGGATTCGCGCAACGCCGCGCAAGCGGTGACACTGCTCGAAACCATCGAGGAACACGGCTACACGGCGATGATCGGCGGTGCGCGCCGCGACGAAGAGAAGGCGCGCGCGAAGGAGCGCATCTTCTCGTTCCGCGACGAATTCGGCCAGTGGGACCCGAAGGCGCAGCGCCCGGAACTGTGGAGCATCTACAACGCGCGTCTGCACAACGGCGAGCATCTGCGCGTGTTCCCGATCTCGAACTGGACCGAACTCGACGTGTGGCAATACATCGCGCGCGAGAAGCTCGAACTGCCGTCGATCTACTACGCGCATGACCGCGAGATCGTGCGCCGCAATGGGCTGCTCGTGCCCGTCACGCCGCTCACGCCCGTGCGCGAAGGCGAAACGCCGGAGATTGCGCAGGTGCGCTTCCGCACGGTCGGCGACATCAGTTGCACGTGCCCGGTCGCGAGCGATGCCGACGACGTCGAGAAGATCATCGCGGAAACGGCCGTGACGGAAATCACGGAACGCGGCGCGACGCGCATGGACGATCAGGCATCCGAAGCCGCGATGGAGCAGCGCAAGAAGCAAGGCTATTTCTAAGCAACGCCCAAGGAACCAACGAATCATGAGCATCTATCAAGCTGAAGACCTGGGCGTGCTGCGCTTCATCACGGCGGGCTCCGTCGACGACGGCAAGAGCACGCTGATCGGCCGCCTGCTGTACGACAGCAAGGCTGTGTTGTCGGATCAACTCTCGGCGATTTCGCGCGCGAAGAACAAGCGCACCGTCGGCGATGAAATCGATCTGTCGCTGCTCACCGACGGGCTGGAGGCCGAGCGCGAGCAGGGCATCACCATCGACGTCGCGTATCGCTATTTCGCGACCGCGAAGCGCAAGTTCATCATCGCCGATACGCCGGGCCACGAGCAGTACACGCGCAACATGGTGACGGGCGCATCGACGGCGCATGCCGCGATCATTCTCGTCGACGCGACGCGCGTCACGTTTGAGAACGGCGTCGCGCAATTGCTGCCGCAGACGAAGCGCCATAGCGCGATCGTCAAGCTGCTCGGCCTGCAGCACGCGATCGTCGCGATCAACAAGATGGATCTCGTCGATTACAGCGAGGCGCGCTTCAACGAAATCCGCGATGCGTATGTCGCGCTCGCGCGTCAGCTCGGCCTCGACAACGTGCGTTTCGTGCCGGTGTCGGCGCTGAAGGGCGACAACATCGTGACCGCGAGCGAGCGCATGCCGTGGTACGCGGGCGAACCGCTGCTGGATCTGCTCGAATCGCTGCCGGTCGCGCAGCCGAACGATCAGGCGCTGCGTTTCCCGGTGCAATGGGTCGCGCGTCAGGACGGCTCGCAGGCCGACGACTTCCGCGGCTACATGGGCCGCGTCGAGGCGGGCGAAGTGCGCGTCGGCGATGCGATCACCGTGCTGCCGGCGAATCGGCAGGCGACGGTCGCGGAAATCATCGCGCCGGTGCCGGGCGGCGTCGCGCCGGTGGATCGCGCGTTCGCGGGCCAGACGGTGACCATTCGCCTGACCGAAGACGTCGACGTGTCGCGCGGCGATACGTTCGTGCCGGCCGCCGCGACGGTCGATCCGGCGAAGAAGCTCGAAGCCGATCTCTGCTGGTTCGACGAAGAGCCGCTGTCGCCGCAGCGCAAGTATCTGCTGAAGCAGACGACGAACACGGTGTTCGCGCGCATCGGCGCGGTGAAGCAGGTGCTCGACGTGCATACGCTGTCGCATTCGGTGGATCGCACGACGCTCGCGATGAACGACATTGGCCGCGTGGCGCTGACGCTGCAAAAGCCGATCGTCGCCGATGCATACGACACGCATCAGGGCACCGGCGCGTTCGTGCTGATCGACGAGGCGACGCATCACACGGTCGCGGCCGGCATGATTCGCGCAATCGCAGGCTAATCGACGGACGAATGATATGGGCAAGGTCTATCTGATCGGAGCGGGGCCGGGTGCGGCGGATCTCATCACCGTGCGCGGCATGCGCCTGCTCGAACAGGCGGATGTCGTGCTGCACGACGCGCTGATCGAACCGGCGATGCTCGACTACGCGCCCAACGCGAAGAAGATCGCGGTCGGCAAGCGTTGCGGGCAGCGATCGACGGCCCAGCATTTCATCAACAAGCAGATCGTCGATGCGGCGCGCGAGCATGGCGTCGTCGTGCGTCTGAAGGGCGGCGATCCGATGCTTTTCGGCCGCGCCGACGAGGAAATGCGCGCGCTGGAAGCGGCGGGCATCGAGTACGACGTGGTGCCGGGCATCACGGCGGCGCTCGCGAGCGCGGCGACGCTCAGGCGTTCGCTGACGCTGCGCGGCGTGTCGCGCAGCGTGGCGCTGGCGACACATAGCCGCGCCGCCGATAGCGACGACATCCGCGAGCAGGCGAAGGCGGATTCGCTCGTGTTCTACATGGGCCGCGACAGTGCGCCGGATATCGCGCAGCAGCTCATCGACGCGGGCCGTCCCGGTTCGACGCCGGTGGCGATCGTCGAGGCGTGCAGCACGCCGCGCGAGCGCACGCTGACGCTGACGCTCGCGCAGATGGCGCTCGGCTGTGCGCAGGAATGGCTCGATCCGTCGCAGCCGAGCCTCTTGATGATCGGAGAGGCGTTTCGGGAACGCGCGTCGGCGGTGAAGCCGCGGGTGCATCTGAAGGGGATGCAGGCGGCGGCTTGACCCGAACCGGGTTTGTGAAAAATGAAAAAGCGCGTCCAGTCGTGACGCGCTTTTTTCTTGCGTGGCGATCCTGCGCGGCGGTAAGCTCCCGCGTCTTTTTCGCGGGAAGGTAGCAGTCGAATGCGCATGGTTTCGAGCCGTATATTCCGGAGTGCGATGCAATGCGCGGCGCGCGCGCTGGCCGTTCTGCTTTGCTCGCTGCTGGCCTACGCGCTGGCCGCGCTCGTCGCGGCTGTGCTGCCGGTCAATCGCGACTGGCAAGCCGTCGCGCCCGATCGCGGCGTGACCATCTGGCTGACCACCAACGGCGTCCATACTGCGCTTCTGATGCCGCGCAACACGGCGGGCGTCGACTGGACGCGATACTTCTCCCCCGCCGATACGCGCGCGCCCGCGGCGTCGGACCGTTACGACATGATCGAAGTCGGCTGGGGCGATCGCGAGTTCTTTCTGAATACGCCGGAATGGAAGGATCTGCGCGCGTCAACGGCGTTTCACGCGCTCGCGGGACTCGACGGCACGGTGCTGCACGTCGAGTTCACGGCAGCGCCGCGCAGCGCGTCGGAAGATGCGCTGCCGGTGACGATCTCTCACGCCGCGTACGGGCGTCTGGCGGCGCATGTGACGCACAGCCTGCGGCTGGATGCCAGCGGAAAGTCCACGAGCGTGCCGGCCCATCACTACGACGACCACGACGCCTTTTACGAAGCGCACGGCAACTATTCCGCGTTTTCGACGTGCAATCAGTGGACGCGTGACGCGCTCAATGTTGCAGGCGTGCGCGTGCCGGCGTGGACGCCGTTCGACAGGCCGTTGTTCTGGCAGTTACGGGGGAAGGGGGCTTCGAGCGCATCGGGGCCTGGAGGTTGAGGCTTGGCGTGAAAGCCCGAAGGTTTAGCTCTGGAAGGCAATGGCCCTCAACCGCTGCTGCTTCGAATTTCGCGCGAGCACGGTGTCGAGTGTCGCCATCGCCTTGGCCTTGCAATCGAGAGCAGTCGCGAGATGAAGCGCATCGCCGGCGCGCAGCCCGGTCGACGCGTCGAGCGCGAGCGTTTCGCGGCCCCGAAAGTCGGCCGAACGGCTAACGTCAGCCCCTAAACCTGCCTCAAACAGTACCCCGCGACTGCATCGAGCACGGCTTCATCCTCGCCGACCGCCGTCGCGCAATGAATCGCGACACCCGGATTCACCGCCCGGCACCGCTCCACGATCTGCGGCAAGTCCCGCCGCACGTGCCCGCCTTGCCCGAAGAACACCGGCACGACCGTGATCGCCTCGCAACCATCGGCTACTTGCGCGGCGACCGCGTCCGGCAGATCCGGCGTCATCAATTCGAGGAACGCGAGCGAAACCGGATCGCCGCGCGTGGCGCGCAGCTTCGCGGCCAGCCGCTCGAACGGCTCGGCCCAGCGCGGATCGCGCGCGCCATGACCGAAGAGGATGATGCCGTGCTTGCCCATCGCGTGCTCCGGAAAGACTCAGTGCCGCTCCACCCACTTCAGGCCCAGCAAGCCGATTGCCAGATAGGCGAGGGCGGGCGCCGCCGCCGTGATCGGCGCGGGCCACGTATTCAGCGTGCCGATGTGCGAGAACAGCGTGTTGAACAACTGGAAGCTCATGCCGATCATGATGCCGCCGAACACCTTCACGCCGACGACGCCCGCGCGCGTATGCAGATACGCGAACGGCAGCGACAGCACCAGCATCACGAGCACCGCGAACGGATACAGAATCTTGCGCCAGAACGCGATCTGATACCGCTGCGTGTCCTGATGATTCTCCGTCAAGTGCTGGATATAGCGGAACAGGTTGAACATCGACATCCGGTCCGGCGACACCAGCAGCACCGACAGAATCTGCGGCGTCAGTTCCGAGCGCAGCGAATATTCAGGCAGCGTTGTCTCTTTCGCGCGATACACCGGATTGAGCGCATCGCCGGGATTGGCGGCTTGCGGCGCGGCGTCGATCAATTGCGTTTCGGTCACGCCCGTCAGCTTCCAGTGGCCGGGCGGCTGAAACACGCCGCTTTGCGCGATGCGCACGTTCGACAGCCGGAACTTCGAATCGAATTCGTAGATGCGCACGTTCGCGATCGTCGTGTCGGGATTGAGCGTTCCCACGTTGACGAAGCGAGTCACCTGCTCGCCGTTTTCCTTCGCGTTGAGCGTGTCCTTTACCCACACGCCCGACTGAAAATTCGACGACACCGACGATCCCAGCGCCTCCAGCCGCACGCGCTCGGACAACTGGTCCGCATACGGTCCGACCACTTCGCCGATGATGTACGTCACCAGCACGATAGGCACGCCGATCTTCAGCAGCGAGCGCAGCGCGGTGCCGGTGGACAGGCCCGACACGCGAAAGATGGTGAATTCCGACGCCGCCGCCATCTGCGCGAACACGTAGATCGCGGAGATGAGCGCGGCGACGGGAATGATCTCGTAGAAGCGCGAGGGCGTCTGCAGCGCGACGCGCAGCACCGCGAGCGTGAACTTATAGTTGCCGTGCCCGACCGTGTTCAGTTCGTTGATCAGGTCGAAGAAGAAGAACAGGCCCGAGAACGCGAACAGGATGAAGATGAACGCGAGATAGATCTGGCGCGCGAAGTATCGTTCGTAGATGCGCATTGCGTCACGCTCCCTTCGTGCGCGTGAACGTCGCGCGCGTGAAGAGCGGCCGGTTGCGCACGCGCAGCCAGAAGATGAACGCGACGAGCGCGCTCACCAGAATATGCAGCCCCGCGATGCCCACGCCGAACGAAAGCTTGCCTTGCTCGATCCACGACTGCACCACGTTCAGCAGGTTCGAGTACGTGAGATAGATCAGCACGGCCATCACGAGATTGATGGTCCGGCTGCGGCGCGGATTCTGGTACGAAAGCGGAATGGCGAGCAGCATCAGATTGATGGCGATGAGCGGCAGCCCCATGCGCCAGGCGAATTCGGCGAGGTTCTGCTTGGTCGGATCGGCGAGGAGATCGGGCGTGGAGATGCCCGTCGTCGATGGCGTGTTGACCACCTGGTGGTTCAGAATCTTCACGCCGTAACGCTCGAATTCCATGATCCGGAAGTTGGGCTGGCCGGGCTCGCCGTCGTAACGGCGGCCGTTTTCCAGCACGATGAAGCGGTCGCCGTCCGCGCGCGTTTCGGTGTGTCCGTTCTTCGAGACGATCACGTTGACCTTGCCGCCTTCCGTGCTCGTGACGAACACGTTCTCGACGTGCCCCTGATCCGGCGACATCTTCTCGATGAAGAACACGCGATGGCTCGACGGCGATTCGCGGAACTGCCCCGGCGCCAGCAGCGACACTTCATCGCGCTGCTGAAACCGCGCCTTGATGAGCTTGCTTTGCTGATTCGACCACGGCCAGCCGACGAACGCGAAGAAGACGATGAGAATGATGATCGGCGTGGCGAACACGGCGACCGGCTTGATGAGCTGCGTCTGGCTGACGCCCGAGGCGAGCCATACCACCATCTCCGAATCCCGATACCAGCGCGTGAGCACGAAGAGAATGGAGACGAAGAGCGTGACGATCAGCATGACGGCCAGATAGCCGATGACGGTGAGTCCGATCAGTACGACGACATCGCGCGGGTCGACCTGGCCCGACGCCGCGAAGCCGACGATGCGGATCATCATCGTCGTCAGCATGATCGTGAGCAGCACCATGAACACGGCGCCGGCCGTGTACGCGAGTTCGCGCTGCAGGGAGCGTTCGAAGATCATTGAATTTTGCTTGAGGCCGGCGGCGGCTATGCGGACTAACGTATGAGAGACGCTGAGAGCAGCGCTTCGTTCCCTCGCGCCGCGAGCCTGTGACCGCCGCGGTAAAAATAGCGGATAATTGCGGCTTTCATCCTTCAGCCCAGATTTTACCGAGGATAAGCGCGATGGACTTTAGCATAAAAGCCTGTGATTGGAGCAAAGGCGAGGCAAATGGTTTCCTCACCGGGAAAGCCGATGTCGTCGTGCTCGGCGTGTTCGAAGCACAGACGCTCACGGGCGCCGCACGCGTCATGGATGTCGCGACGAAAGGGCTCATTTCGCGCGTCGTGAAGGCGGGCGACATGAGCGGCCGCGCAGGCACCACGCTGATGGTTCCCGAAGTGACCGGCATCGGCGCGGCGCGCGTGCTGCTCGTCGGGCTCGGCAAGCAGGACGCCTTCAATCAGAAAGCTTATGGCGAAGCCGTGCGCGCGGCATGGCGCGTGATTCTCGGCACGAAGATCGCGCAAGCGACGTTCACGCTCGCGCAATTGCCGATTCTCGAACGCACCGGCGACTGGGCCGTGCGTGCCGCCGTTCTCGCGCTGCGCGAACTCACGTACAAGTTCACGCAGATGAAGAGCAAGCCGGACAACGGCGCGGCGTCGCTCAAGAAGATTGTCTTCAGCATCGATACCGCCGACGAGAAGACCGCGCGCGTCGCCGTGAAGCAGGCTGTCGCGATCGCGAACGGTATGGACCTCACGCGCGATCTCGGCAATCTGCCGCCGAATATCTGCACGCCGACTTATCTCGGCCAGACCGCGAAGAAGCTCGGCCGCGACTGGAAGCTCAAGGTCGAGGTGCTCGGACAGAAGCAGATCGAAGCGCTGAACATGGGTTCGTTCCTGTCGGTCGCGAAGGGATCGGTGCAGCCGCCGCAGTTCATCGTCATGCACTACCAGGGCGCGGGCGAAGCGGTGAAGACGCGCGGCAAGAGCGCGTCGAATGCGTCGAATGCGCCGATCGTGCTCGTCGGCAAGGGCATCACGTTCGATTCGGGCGGCATCTCCATCAAGCCCGGCGAGTCGATGGACGAGATGAAGTACGACATGTGCGGCGCGGGTTCCGTGTTCGGCACCATGCGCGCCGTCGCGGAAATGGGCCTCAAGCTGAACGTGATCGGCGTCGTGCCGACCTGCGAGAACATGCCCGCGGGCAACGCGGTCAAGCCGGGCGACATCATCACGGCGATGAACGGCACGACCATCGAAGTGCTCAACACCGACGCCGAAGGCCGCCTCATTCTCTGCGACGCGCTGACTTACGCGGAACGTTTCAAGCCGGCCGCCGTCGTCGATATCGCGACGCTCACGGGCGCGTGCATCATCGCGCTCGGTCATCACAACACGGGCCTCTTCTCGAAGGACGACGCGCTCGCGGGCGAATTGCTCGACGCGTCGCGCGAAGCAGTCGATCCGGCGTGGCGCCTGCCGCTCGACGACGAGTATCAGGATCAGCTCAAGTCGAATTTCGCGGATGTGGCGAACATCGGCGGGCGGCCGGCGGGCAGCGTGACGGCGGCGTGCTTCTTGTCGCGTTTCGCGCAGAACTATCCGTGGGCGCACCTCGACATCGCCGGGACCGCGTGGAAGAGCGGCGCGGCGAAGGGCGCGACCGGACGGCCGGTGCCGCTGCTGTCGCAGTTCCTGATCGATCGCGCGGGGCAGTGAGCCGGCCGTGACGCGCATCGACTTCCATACGAATGTCGGCGATCCGCTCGCCTACGCCTGCCGCCTCGCGCGCAAGGCGTATGCGAGCGGGCGGGCGCTCGTCGTGCTCGCGGAGCCCGCGCGCCTCGCCGCCTTCGACGAGCAGTTGTGGACCTTCGCGCCGCTCGAATTCGTGCCGCACTGCATGGCGAAAAGCCCGCTCGCGCAGGACACGCCGGTGGTGCTCGCGTCGGATCTCGACGGCGTGCCGCATCATCAGGTGCTCGTGAATCTGGGCGCGCCGGTGCCCGCGCAATTCGCGCGCTTCGAGCGGCTGATCGAGATCGTCGGCAACGAGGGCGACGAACTCGCCGCCGGGCGCGAGCGCTTCCGCTTCTATCGCGATCGCGGCTACGCCATCGAAACGCACAAGCAAGGCGGCTGAACGAACAGTGGGCGGCCGTGCGCGCGGGTAGCATCGGCGCATGGCGACCACTCACGAGCAGCCGGACATCATGACCGATACCCCGAACACGCCCGAATCCTTCGATCCTTCCATTCCCGTTCTCACCGATGTCGTCGTGCCCGGCAAGCCGGAGTACGCGCGCGCGGCGGCGGTCGCGTACGAGGCGCAGCTCATCGCGGAACGCATGCAGGGGCGCGTCACGCAGTTTCTGAGCGGCGACGCGCGCGCGCTGATCGAAGCGCGCTGTCAGGACGTGCTGCGCGCGCATTCGGCGAAGCTCGTGCAGGACATCACGCGCGAAGTGTCGCTCGCGCTCGAAGCGCACATGCGCGAATGGGTGAGCGTGGCGGTGGAGGAGGAGTTGCGCCGGCAGCGGGAGGGTTGAGCGCGGCGGGCTTCGCAATCGTCGATAGCAGGCGGAAACGACAAAGGGGCGCATTCAGCGCCCCTTTGTTTTTACCTGCGACTACGCGTTGTTACGCGTTGATACGCGCGACGCCGCTCAACCCGTCACCGCCCCGCGATTCGCCGGCAGCGCGAGCGTCGCGTACTTCGCCAGCACGCCGCGCGTGTATCGCGGAGCCGGTTTCTTCCACGCGGCGCGACGGCGCGCGATCTCGGCATCGTCCACGTTCAGTTGCAGCAGCAGCTTGTGCGCGTCGATGGTGATCGAATCGCCTTCCTGCACGAGGCCGATGGTCCCGCCCGCGAACGCTTCCGGCGCGACGTGGCCGACCACCATGCCCCACGTGCCGCCCGAGAAACGCCCGTCGGTGATGAGACCGACCGATTCGCCCAGGCCCTTGCCGATGATCGCCGACGTCGGCGCGAGCATCTCCGGCATGCCGGGGCCGCCTTGCGGGCCGAGGTAACGCAGCACGACCACATCGCCCGCCTTGATCTTGTCGGCGAGAATGGCTTCCATCGCGCTCTGCTCGTCGTCGAACACGCGCGCCGGGCCGGTGATGACCGGATTCTTCAGGCCCGTGATCTTCGCGACCGCGCCGTCTTCCGCGAGGTTGCCTCGCAGGATCGCCAAGTGGCCTTGCTTGTAGAGCGCCTGCTCGATCGGGAAAATCACCTTCTGATCCGCGCGCGGCTTGCTCGGCACGTCCTTCAGTTCTTCCGCGAGCGTGCGGCCGGTGATCGTCATGCAATCGCCGTGCAAAAGGCCCGCGTCGAGGAGAATCTTCATCACTTGCGGAATGCCGCCGGCCTTGTGCAGGTCGGTTGCGACGTATTGGCCCGACGGCTTCAGGTCGCAAATCACCGGCACTTTCTTGCGCATGCGCTCGAAGTCGTCGATGCTCCATTCCACTTCCGCCGCGTGCGCGATCGCCAGATAGTGCAGCACGGCGTTGGTCGAGCCGCCCGTCGCCATGATCAGCGCGACCGCGTTTTCAATCGACTTCTTCGTGATGATGTCGCGCGGTTTCAGGTCCTTCTTGACCGCTTCGACCAGCACGCGCGCCGATTCGGCGGACGAGTCGACCTTTTCGTCGTCGGGGTTCGCCATCGTCGACGAATACAAGAGCGACATGCCGAGCGCCTCGAATGACGAACTCATCGTGTTGGCCGTGTACATGCCGCCGCACGAGCCGGTGGACGGGCACGCGTTCTTCTCGACGCCCTTGAAGTCCTCTTCCGACATGCGGCCCGCCGTGAATTCGCCGACCGCCTCGAACGACGACACGATGGTCAGGTCCTTGCCCTTCCAGTTGCCCGGACGGATGGTGCCGCCGTACACGTAGATGCCCGGCACGTTCATGCGCGCGAGGCCGATCATGCCGCCCGGCATGTTCTTGTCGCAGCCGCCGATCACGACCACGCCGTCCATCCACTGGCCCTGCACGGCGGTCTCGATACAGTCCGCGATCACTTCGCGCGACACGAGCGAGTACTTCATGCCTTCGGTGCCCATCGACATGCCGTCGGAGATGGTCGGCGTGCCGAAAATCTGCGGGTTCGCGTCGGACTGCCTGATCGCGGCGATGGCGGCATCGGCGAGACGCTGCAAGCCCGCGTTGCACGGCGTGATGGTCGAATGCCCGTTCGCGATGCCGATCATCGGCTTGTCGAAGTCTTCCTCCTTGTAGCCGAGGGCGTAGTACATCGAACGGTTGGGCGAGCGCGCAACGCCCTGCGTAATGTTTTTCGAGCGGCGATTGAAGGCCATTTGGGGGCTCCTTGAAGATTTTTTTGTCTAGTGGCGGAAGAATGCAGCGTCGGCTTGTGTCTGTCCAATATATTATTCAAGGCATATTAGGTCGCGAAATATATCAATGGATGAACGGAATCCGCCCATCGAGCTGCGTTTGTTGCGTTACTTCGTGACGGTCGCCGAAGAGATGCACTTCGGCCGCGCCGCCGCGCGTCTCGCGATGACGCAGCCGCCTCTCTCGCAAGCAATCCGCGCGCTGGAAGACGCGCTCGGCGTGGCGTTGTTCGCGCGGACCAAGCGCACGGTCGAACTGACGCCCGTCGGCAAGGACTTGCTGCCGGAAGTGCGCCGCCTGCTCGCGTCCGCCGATGCCCTGCGTCCGCTCGCGCAGTCGCTCGCGCGCGGGGAGGCGGGCGTGCTGTCGCTCGCGTTCGTGTCCACGGCGGACTACGGGCTCTTGCCCGCGCTGCTGCGCGATTTCGGCGCGCGCTATCCGGGCGTGCGGCTGCAACTGACCGAGGCGACGAGCGACGTGCAGATCGAGGAACTCGTCGCCGGACGCATCGACGCGGGCCTCGTCATTCCGCCGCTGCCGCCGCGCCACGCGATGTCGCTGTCGTATCTCGCGATCGCGCGGGAGCCGCTCGTCGTCGCGATGTCGGCGGAAGCGGCGGAACAATTGCAGCAGGGCACGGCCGAATGGGCAGACACGCCCGTCGATCTGCGCGAAGTGGCCGCCGCGCCGCTCGTCGTGTTTCCGAGGCGTCTCGCGCCGGGCTTATATGACATCATTATGGGCTGCTACGGCGCGGCGGGCCTGACGCCGCGCATCGGGCAAGAGGCGATCCAGATGCAGACCATCGTGAGCCTCGTGTCCGCGGGCATGGGCGTGGCGCTCGTGCCGCAGTCGCTGCGTCATCTGCGGCGCACGGGCGTGGTGTATCGTCCGTTGCGCCCGGTCGCGGATGCGCCCGTCGTCGAAACGGGGCTCGTGTGGCGCGCGGCGGAGGTGAGCCCGGTGCTTGCCGGGTTCATCGAGATCGTGCGCGCGCGGGCCGCAGCCGTCTCTGCTTTATGATTCGTGCCTGACTTCGCTCTTCGAACATTCAACGATGCTCATCCACCCCAATTTCGATCCCGTCGCCATTCATCTCGGACCGCTCGCCGTGCGGTGGTACGGGCTCATGTATCTGGTCGCGTTCATCTCGGCCATCGTCATCGGCCGATTGCGGCTGCGGCTGCCGTATGTCGCCGCGCAAGGCTGGAACGCCAAGGACATCGACGACATGCTGTTCTACGGCGTGCTCGGCACGATTCTCGGCGGCCGAATCGGCTATGTGGTCTTCTACAAGGCGAGCTATTACGCGACGCATCCGCTCGATATCTTCAAGGTGTGGGAAGGCGGGATGTCGTTTCACGGCGGCTTTCTCGGCGTGACGCTCGCGATGGTGCTGTTCGCGTATCAGCGCCGGCGCACGTGGCTGCAAGTCACGGATTTCGTCGCGCCGATGGTGCCGCTCGGGCTCGCGGCAGGGCGGCTCGGCAACTTCATCAACGGCGAATTGTGGGGCCGCGTGACGGACCCGAGCGCGCCGTGGGCCATGCTCTTCCAGCATTCGACGAACGACGACGCCGTGTGGCTCGCGAAGAATCCGCAGCTCGACGCGAAGTGGCATCTGACGGAGATTTTCCAGCGCTATCAGATGCTGCCGCGCCATCCGTCGCAGTTGTACGAGATCGCGCTGGAAGGCATCGTGCTGTTCATCGTGATCTGGACGTTCTCGCGCAAGCCGCGTCCGATGGGCGCAGTCTCCGCGCTATTCCTGATCGGCTATGGACTCGCGCGCTTCACGGTGGAATTCGCGCGCGAGCCGGACGATTATCTCGGCCTGCTCGCGCTCGGCCTTTCGATGGGCCAATGGCTTTCGCTGCCGATGATCATCGCGGGCATCGTCATGATGGTGTGGGCGTACAAGCGGCATCGGCGCGTGCCGGCCAACGCCGCCTGATTCAACGCTCGCGCAGTCTCAACGCGCCATCTGCACCGAACCGGACACGTCGACGGTCACCGTCGTCGTGCCGGCTTCGAGCGCCATCGGCGCGGCCATCTTCGCATCGGCGGACATGCCGCGCGCCTGCATCATCATGACCGGACGCGGCGCCGCGCCGCTCTGGCCGACGTTCACTTCACGGATCGTGAAGCCGCTATAGCCGAATGCCTGCGATGCCGCCTGCGCCTGCTTGCGGAACGAATCGATGGCCTGCGTCGAGAGCTTTTGCGCGGCGGCGCGCTGCGCTTCGGGCGACAGCGAGAACGTGACGTTGCCGACCTGCATCGACGAACTCATCTTGCCCGCGAGCTTCGATGCCGCCGCGAAGTCGTGCGATTCGAGCACGACTTCCGTGCGTCCGCGCCACGCGGATATCTTGCCGTCGCGATCCGTCGACGGATACACGCTGAACGCGCCGCTCTTCGCGGTCACGCCATCGACGCCCTTCGCTTCGCGCAACGCGGCTTCGGCGCGCTGATTGAGCGTCGCGGTGAGCGACGAGGGATCGGCGGCTTCCTGCTCGTAGAAGAGCGTGATGGTGACGACATCCTGCGGCACTTGCGCGCTCGCTTGCGCCGACAGCGAGAGCACGCCCGAAGGCTGCGGATTGGCGATGACCGTCTGCGCGACGGCCGTGGCCGAAAAGGTGAGCGCGGCGCTCGACATCGCGAGCGCGAGCGCGAGGGCGGCGGCGGTTTTCTTGTTCATCATCGAAGGACTCCAACGCTTGAGCGTCGCGCGTTTCGCGACGGCGTTTAGGCGGTCCAACCGTGCGCTTAGTTCCTATTTCCCGGCGAGACGTTCGGTAATGAAGCGCCACTGCGCTTCGGTGACGGGCGTGATCGACAGCCGGTTGCCGCGCGCGAGCACTTGCATGTCGGCGAGTTCTTCGTGCGCGCGCAGTTCGGCGAGCGAAATGAGCGGCGTTTTCTTGACGAAGCTCACATCGACGAGCAGCCAGCGCGGCGTTTCGTGCGTGGACTTGGGATCGAAGTAGGGACTCTTCGCGTCGAACTGCGTGGGATCGGGATAAGCCGTCGATGCGACCTTCGCGATGCCCGCGATACCCGGCTCGGGACAGCTCGAGTGATAGAACAGCACGCCGTCGCCGACCTGCATGGCGTCGCGCATGAAGTTGCGCGCCTGATAGTTGCGCACGCCGGTCCACGGCAGCGTTTTCTTCGGCGCGTGCGCGAGATGATCGATGCTCGCTTCGTCCGGTTCGGACTTCATCAGCCAGTAGCGCATGAGGGGAGCGTGAAGAGAATCGACGGTGAAAATGAAAACGGCACCGGATAAACCGATGCCGTTTGTGCCGCTTGTGCCGTTTGAATAAGGTCCCCGCCTCAGCCGCTAGGCCGGCATCCTGAACCTGGGTTCAAGATTGGTCGCGGTAAGCAACACTTCGGGTACATCAGACAGAGTGACGCGCGCGCCCGTGTTACAAGGTTCCGCAACCGTGCCAATGTGACATTGGTTCAAGGAATATATGACCTTGGCGCACCAGGCAGGGAAACATCACTCTACACCAATCATTTGTCTTATGCAGCCCCTCGCGGGCCTCGCGCCGGTATCTTTTTTTGATTGACACCAACATGCCGATTAGGCCGGCGCATCGGTGCTTATTGCATGTCGTTTTGCACGCCGTTTTGCACTTCGTATTGCGCGATGACCGCGCCGAGCTGCTGGTTCATCGAGTGAACCGTGCGGCGGATTTCTTCGGCGGGGAACGCTTCGCCGTGACGCACGCTGTCCTGCAGCTTGAGCAATTCGGACGCCAGCGAAAGGGCAGCCATGACCGCGATGCGATCCGTGCCGCGCACGCTGCTTGCATTGCGAATCTTGTTCATTTCGGCATCGACGCGGGCCACGGCCTCGCGCAACGCGGCTTCCGTTTCAGGCGAGCACGCAAGGCGATACGGCTGTCCGAGAATGGATACTTCGATCTGCTTGGTCGTCACGCCTTCTCTCCCTGATGATGTTCGCCGTGCATCTCTTCCGCGTGCGCATGTTCATGCTGCGCTTCGCCCGAAGCTTGCGATTCGGCGTTGAGAAGGTCGAGCTGATTGTCGCTTTCGGCATGATGCGCTTTCGCGCGCGGCAGCTTTTCGAGGATCGCGTTCAAGCGCACTTGCGCGTCGTCGATCTTCGCGGAGAGCGAATCGCGCTCGGCTTGCAGCGCGTCGCGTTCGCCTCGCACCTGCACGAGTTCGGCCTGGGCGCCGGCGAAGTCTGCGCGCAATGCTTCGATTTGCGCTTCGAGCGCGAGACGCGCCTGATTATGGCGCTCGCTGATCTGGATCAGCCGGCCGATGTTTCCTGACAGTGATTCGAGTTCGTTGAGCATGTGCTGCGTCCTCTAAAGACCTGGCATTTTAGCGCGGTTCAATGCAGCTTCCGATAATTGTCTCGTTTCGAGACGTAACATCCCCGGATCATGCGTGCATCGCGATGTATTTGTGTGTGGAATGAGCGAGCGAGGCGCGGCGATGATGGTCGCGATGCCCGGCGCGCGTTCTTGACTGCCCCGATGCCCGCTCCTACACTTGCGGCACTTTTGGTGCTCGCGTCCGCTTCTCTCGCGGATGCAGTCAAACGGGAAACAGGGAGCGACGTTCCGGCGCATGACCGGGGCGCGCCAACCTGTGCTGCCCCCGCAACGGTAAGCGACCGCAACGCAAGTTGCAAGTCGTCCCTCGCGCGTTTTTCGCGGCGCATCGCGTGATTTTTTATCGCAGATGCCGTCTGCAAGAAACGTGTCGACGCCACTGCGCGCCATGCGCGGGAAGGCGGGACGAAGCGTCGCCAGCCCGGATACCGGCCAATCGTCCAGCACGCCGATGTCGTCGAACGAGTCAGGAATCGTACGATGCGGCGCGCGCGTCGCGCACAGACCTCGCGGGGAGCGGGGCACGCGCCAGCCCCGAACCGGAATTCTTCACGCATGGTCTTGCCTTCGTCCGGCATCGAACGTCGCGCCGTCTGCGCCGCCGTTTGCGCCGCCCTCAATGTGCTCGCGCAGCCTGCACGCGCCGATACCACCGAACAGGTTCTCACGCCCGTCGTCGTGACCGCGACACGCAGCGCGCAGCCGCTCGCCGATTCCCTCCCGCAGACCTCGCTCTTCGACGAGCAGGACATTGCCGACACCAACGCCGACGACGTGCTCGGTCTCATCGCGCTCGCGCCCGGCGTGCAAATCACGCGCAACGGCGGGCCGGGATCGAACTCGGGCGTGTTCATACGCGGCGCGGCGTCGTCGCAATCGCTCGTTCTGATCGATGGCGTGCGCGTCGAATCGGTATCGCTCGGGGCGGCGCAGTTGTCGCAACTGATGCTCGATCAGACCGATCGCGTCGAGGTCGTGAACGGCAACGTGTCGGCGCTGTACGGGTCGAATGCGATCGGCGGCGTCGTTCAGATATTCACGAAAGAGGGCGACGCGCATCCGCCGCGCTTTCACTTCGAAGCGGAATACGGCAGCTATCACACGCAGCGGCAATCGGCGGGCGTGGACGGCGCGCTCGATGCCGATGGCCGCACCACGTTCAGCCTGAACGTGTCGCGCGAAAAGACCGACGGCTTCTCGTCAATCGATCCGGCGCTCGCGCCCGGCGCGAATCCGAACGCAAACGGCTATCTGAACGAAAGCGTCGCGGCGACGCTGCGCCACAAGTTCACCGACAAGTGGGACGCGGGCGTGCGCTTTCTGCAATCGAACGGCGTCGACAGTTTCGACGATCCCTACGGCTCGCCGACCGACATCAACAATGCGCACGATCGCGTGCGCTCGGCGTCGGTGTTCGCGAACGGCAAGCTGACGGACCGCTGGACCACGCACTTCACGATCGCGCAGGGACAGGACCGCGCGAACATCGAGCAGAACGGCGTCTATACGAGCCGCTTCAACTCCGAGAATCATCAGTATCTCTGGCAGAACGACTTCAAAATCACGGACGCGCACAAGCTGCTGTTCGGCTACGAGCACCTGGATCAATCGCTCGATTCGGATCAACTCAGCGCGCCGGATCGTCATGTGAACTCGGTGTTCGCGGGCTACGTGGGCCGCTTCGGCGCGAGCGACGTGCAGGCGAACGTGCGTCACGACCAGTACTCGGATTTCGGCGGCGCGAACAGCTACTATCTGGGCTACGCCTATAACTTCGACGCGCACTGGCGCGCGAGCGCGAGCTACTCGGCGTCGTTCCGCGCGCCGAGCTTCGACGACCTCTACTATCCGTTCAGCGGCAATCCGTCGATTCAGCCGGAGCGCAGCCATTCGGTCGAGGCCGCGCTGCAATACGCATCGGGCAAAGTGGGCGTGCTGCGCGTGACCGCGTTCCAGACGCGCTATTCGAATCTGATCGATTACGTATCGGACGGCAGCGGCTTCTATATCGCGCAGAACGTGGGGCGCGCGAAGGTGCAGGGCGTCGAGGGATCGTGGGCGGGGCATGTCGGCGCCACGGATGTGCGCGCGGGCGTGACGTTCCAGAATCCCGTCGACGAGACGAATCACGAAGACCTGACGCGACGCGCGCGGCGCTTCGCCACGCTGTCGGCGCATCGTTCTTTCGGACGATGGCGCGTGGGCGGCGAGTGGATCGTGAGCGGCGCGCGCAGCGATTACGATTCGACGCTCGCGGGCTACGGCGTGGTGAATCTGTCCGCGCGCTACGACATCACGAAGTCGTGGTGGCTGAGCGCGCGCATCGACAATCTGTTCGACCGGAACTATGAACTTGCGTACTCGTACAACACGCCCCGGCGCGGCGCGTACATCACGCTGGGCTTCAATCCGTCGTGAGCGTGGCGTCTGACGCGCGGCGTCATCCCAAGGCGATGACCGCCAGCCGCGCCGCGCTCATCTGGCTCGCGCTCGGCGCGGCGGCGTTCGTCGTGCTCGCGGCGTCGCTCGCGCTCGGCAGTGTGAATCTGCCGATGCCGCGTGCAATCGCCGCGCTGCTGCACGCGCGCGCCGCCACGCCCGATATCGCCGATGAAATCGTGCTCACGCTGCGATTGCCGCGCGCGCTGGCGGGCTTCGCATCGGGTGCGCTGCTCGCACTCGCGGGCGCGCTGCTGCAAGTGCTGCTGCGCAATCCGCTGGCCGAACCGTACGTGCTCGGCGTGTCCGGCGGCGCGGCCACGTTCGCGCTCACCGCGATGCTCGCGTCGATGCCCTGGTGGGGCGTGGATATCGCCGCGTGCGCGGGCGCGTTTTTGTCGATCGTGCTGGTGCTCGGACTCGCGCGCACGCATCTTTGGCACGGCGAACAGGACGCATCGCCACGGCTTTTGCTCACGGGGGTCGTGATCGCGGCGGGGTGGGGCGCGCTCATCACGCTGATTCTCAGCGTCACGCCGGAGAACCGGCTGCGCGGCATGCTCTTCTGGCTCACCGGCGACCTCAACGGCGCGGCGACGCCGTGGCCCGCGATGATCGCGCTCGCCGTCGCGCTTGCCGTCATCGCGCCCGCCGCGCCGCAATTGAACGTGCTGCTGCGCGGCGATGCCACCGCGCGTGCGCTCGGCGTGCCCGTCGAACGGTTGCGGCTGCGCGTGTATCTCGTGGCGTCGATCGCGGCGGCGGCTGCGGTGACGACGGCGGGAACCATCGGCTTCGTCGGGCTCGTCGTGCCGCATCTCTTGCGGCTCGCGTTCGGCAACGACCAGCGCATGCTCGTGCCCGCCGCGCCGCTCGCGGGCGGCCTCGCCGTGATGAGCGCCGATCTCGCCGCGCGCACGGTCATCGCGCCGGGACAATTGCCGGTGGGCGTCGTGACGGCGCTCGTCGGCGTGCCGATGTTCCTCTGGATGCTGCTGCGCCGGCCGCGATGAACACGCTTCATATCGACAATCTCTCGTTGCGCGCCGGCGATCGCACTCTGGTGCGGGCCTTGAGCGCGACCATCGCGGCGGGCGACGTGTGGTGCATCGCCGGGCCGAACGGCGCGGGCAAGACGACGCTCATCGGCGTGCTCGCGGGCCTCGCGAAACCTGCGTCGGGTTCCGTATCGCTCGATGGCCGCGCGCTTTCCGCCTGGCGCGCCGCTGATCTCGCACGCCGCCGCGCGCTGATGCCGCAAAGCACGCACGACGTCTTCAGCGCGACCGTGCTCGACACCGTGCTGCTCAACCGCTTTCCGTATCTCACCGGCTGGGGCTGGGAAAGCGACGACGACCGCGCCGCCGCGCACGCCGCACTCGATGCGCTCGGCCTCGCCGCGTTCGCATCGCGCGACGTGTTGACGCTCTCGGGCGGCGAACGCCAACGCGTCGCGCTCGCGGCGGTGCTGTGTCAAAACGCGCCGCTGCTGCTGCTCGACGAACCGCTCGCGCATCTGGACCTGCATCATCAGATCGATTGCCTGAACGCGCTCGTCAAATCCGCGCGCGATGAACGGCGCGCCGTCGTGCTCTCGTGTCACGATATGAATCTCGCGCGCCGCTTCGCCACGCATGCGCTTTTGCTCGACGGCCAGGGCGGCACGCATGCCGGCCCCGTTGCGGATGTGCTGACGCCCGAGCGTGCGAGCGCCGCGTTCGGCTATCCGCTCGTACTGATTCGCGATGGCGCGCATGAAGCGCTCGTGCCGTCGATTCACCGTCACTGACCGAGGAACGCCGATGTCCCACGCCATTCCGATGCCCCGCGCGCTCGACCGCACGCTCGAAGCGGAGCTGCGCCGCATCATCGACATGAAGACGAAGCCGCCCGGCAGCCTCGGGCGGCTCGAATCGCTCGCGCTGCACATGGGCCTGATTCAACGCACGACGAAGCCGCGCATCGAGCGTCCCGCGATGATCGTGTTCGCGGGCGATCACGGTATCGCGGCGGAAGGAGTGAGTCCGTATCCGCAGGAAGTGACCGCGCAGATGGTCGCGAATTTTCTGGCGGGCGGCGCGGCGATCAACGCGCTTTCGCGCTCTGTCGGCATGACGCTCGAAGTCGTGGATGCGGGCGTCGCATCGCCTATTTCGATTGATAAGGGATGCGAACGATTGTCGCTCGGCCTCGGCACGCGCAACTTCGCGCACGAACCGGCGATGTCGCGCGACACGGCGCACGAAGGCATCGCGCGTGGCGCGGCGCGCGTGCGGCATCATGCGTCGCTCGGCACGAACGTGATCGGCTTCGGCGAAATGGGGATCGCGAATACGTCGGCGGCGGCGTGCCTGATGAGCCGGCTGTGCGCATTGCCGATCGACGATTGCGTCGGACGCGGCACCGGTCTCGACGATCGCGGTCTCGCGCATAAACGCGACGTGCTGCGCCGCGCGCTGGCTGCGCATCCATCGAACGGCGATGCCATCGACACGCTCGCCACGTTCGGCGGCTTCGAAATAGCGATGATGACGGGCGCGTATCTCGCGGCGGCCGAGGCGCGCATGACCATTCTCGTCGATGGCTTCATCGCGACATCGGCGTTGCTCGTGGCGTCGAAGATCGCGCCGGACGTGCTGGATTATTGCGTGTTCGCGCATGCATCGAACGAAGCGGGGCACGCGCGCATGCTCGCGCATTTCAACGCCGCGCCGCTTCTGCAACTCGACTTGCGGCTCGGCGAAGGCACGGGCGCGGCGCTCGCGTTGCCGATTCTGCGCGCGGCTGTCGCGTTCGTCGACGAGATGGCGAGCTTCGATTCGGCGGGCGTTTCGAACAAGAACGACGCACAAGCATGAGCCGTCCGCTCGACGAGCTGCGCTATTTCTTCACCGCGCTCGGCTACTTCACGCGCGTGCCGGTGCCGCGCTGGGTCGGCTTCGAGCGCGAATATCTGAACGCGGCGGCGCGCTATTTTCCGCTCGTCGGCGCGATGGTCGGCGGCGTCGCGGCGCTCGTCTATCTCGCGGCGTTGCGCGTGTTTCCGGCGGGCGTGGCCGTGCTGCTCTCGATGACCGCCACGCTCGCGCTCACGGGCGCGTTCCACGAAGACGGCCTCGCCGATTGCGCCGATGCCTTCGGCGGCGGCTACACGCGCGACGACGTGCTGCGCATCATGCACGATTCGCGCATCGGCGCATTCGGGGCGATCGCGCTCGTGATCGCGCTGGCGCTCAAGTGGCAGACGCTCGCCGCGCTGCCGCCGATGCGCGCCGCATCGCTCATGATCGCCGCCCACGCCGCGAGCCGCGCGTGCGCGATCAGCTATCTCGTCACGCTCGATTACGTGCGCGCCGAAGGCAAGGCGAAGCCGGTCGCGCAGAAGATGAGCATGATGTCGTTCGCGCTCGCGATGGTTTTCGGCTTGCCGTGGCTCTGGTGGTTCGGCTGGCGCTTCGCGTGCGTGACGGTCGTCGTTCTCGCGGCCATGCGCTTCATCGCCGGGCGATACTTCGTGCGGCGCATCGGCGGTTATACGGGCGATTGCCTCGGCTGCGCGCAGCAAGTGTTCGAACTCGCGATCTACCTCGTGGGACTCGCATGGATCTCGTACTGATACGGCATCCGGCGGTCGCGATCGATGCCGGCGTCTGCTACGGCCAGACCGATGCGCCTCTGTTGCGCGACGCGTACGAATCGGCGGGTGAGTTGACAGAACGGATGCGCGCGCTGAACGTGCCCGATTGCGTCGATGGATGGCATGCGAGCCCGCTTCGCCGATGCGCGTCGCTTGCAGAGGCGCTCGGTTCCGCTCGCATCGATACGCGGCTGTCCGAGATGCACTTCGGCGCGTGGGAAGGCTGCGCGTGGAATGACATCGATCGCGCGCTCATCGATGCGTGGGCTGCGGATATCGAACATGCGCGTCCGCATGGCGGCGAGAGTCTCGCGCAGTTCGGCGAGCGCGTGATTGCATGGTTCGACGATGCATCCGCCGATGCTTCAGACGCGATGCACGTCATCGCGCATGCAGGCGTGATGCGCGTGCTCGCGGCGCATGTGCTGCGCATCGATCGCGCGAGCGTGCTGCAATGGACGCTCGATTTTGGGGCTATCGTGTGGCTTCGGCGATCGTCTGCGGGATGGAAAATCGTTCGATGGAATGCTTAGGCATCCTGATTAATTCTTCACCGTCGCCCGCGTGCAATATCCAGATCGCGGCACAAGTCCGCTGCTCCAATCGCGATACGCGGCGTCGGACGATTGATGACATCGCCATCGATGCCGAACAGGTTCCCGCGCGCCACCGCCGTGATCGACGGCCATTGCTTCCAGCGATCCAACGCCGGCAACGAGCGATCCGGCTTCGTCGCGCCGGGCGTCGCGGTGACGATCGCTTCGGGATTCGCCGCGAGCACGGCTTCCGTCGATATTGTCGGCACGCGCGGCGCTTGCGCCGCGAACACGTTCACGCCGCCGCACACGCCGATGACTTCGCTGAACACGTTGTCGCGATTGAGCGTCATGAGCGGATCGTCCCAGACCTGATAGAACACGCGCACCGGAGCGAGGCGCGCGTACTTCGCACGCAGTTGCGCGATGTCGCGCGTGAATGCCGACGATGCCGCGCGCGCCGTGTCCTCGGTGCCGAGCAGCACGCCGAGCTTGTCGATGCTCGCGGCGATATCGTCGAGATGCGTCGGCTCGCTGTAGTAAAGCGGAATGCCGAGCGCGGCGAGCCGGTCCATCTGACGCGCGGCATTGCCGTGCCGCCACACGACGATCAGATCCGGATGCAGCGCGACGATGCGTTCGAGATCGAGCGCCTTGTTGTCGCCGACGCGGGGTATCGATTGCGCCGCTTTCGGATAATCGCTATAGCTCACCGTGCCGACGATGCGCGCGCCGCCGCCCGCCGCGAAGAGCAGTTCGGTGACGTGCGGCGCGAGGCTCACGACGCGCTTGGCATTAGCGGGAAGCGTGACTTGCGCGCCGGTGTCGTCGGTGACGGTGAGGGCGGCTTGGGCGTGCGTCGCGATAAACACGGCGATGAACATGAAGAGCATCGAGCGCAACGTCATGCGCAAATCTCCGCGATCGCGCGTTCGAGTCGCGCCCATTCGCCTTCGCTTCCCGGCAAGCCGATGCGCAGGCTCGTCGTCATTCCCGGCTTATCGAAGAGACGCGTCCAGATGCCGCGCGCCGCGAGTTCGTGTTGCAAAGACGGCGCGCGCGGCGTGGGCGTCCATGCGAAAAGCGGCGTCGCGCGGACGTCGAAGCCATGACGCGCGATGAGTTCGGCCAAACGCGCGCCGTCGCGCTGCAGACGATCGCGCGTTTCGTGCTGCCACGCGTGATCGGCGAACGCTGACATCACCGCGTGCCGCGCCGGGCCGCCGACGGTCCACGCGCCGAGCGCATCGCGCAAGGCATCGGTCAACGCGGGCGCGGCGAGCACGAAGCCCGCGCGAATGCCCGCCAGCCCGAAGAACTTGCCGGCCGAGCGCAGCACGACGAGGCCGTCGCACGCCGTCTCCGCTGCGAGCGACGCGGCGGGATCGGTGTCGGCGAAGGCTTCATCGACGATCAGCGTGCCGCCACGCGATGCGAGTTGCGCGTGCCAGCGCAGCAAGGTATCGCGCGAAAGGCGATCGGCGGTCGGATTGTTCGGGTTCGCGACGATCACGTGATTCAGCGCGGCGGGCAAGTCGGCGCATGCGATGTCGAGCGGTTCGATGGCATGCCCCGCGCGCGCGAACGCCGGCGCATATTCGCCGTACGTCAACGGCGCAATGCCCGCGATGCCGCGCTTCAGCAGCAACGGCAACGCGCGGATTGCCGCTTGCGAGCCGGCAACCGGCAGCGCGTGCGGCGCGCCGTAATAGCGGGCGGCGCAATCGGCGAGGCCGTCGTCGTCTTCGGGCAGACGGCGCCAGACATCGGGCGGAACGGGCGGCACCGGATAGCCGCGCGGATTGATGCCCGTCGAGAGGTCGAGCCAGTCGTCGAGCGGAATTGCGTAGCGGCGTGCGGCTTCGCGGAGATTGCCGCCGTGGGGGATCGAGTCAGCCATTCCTGATTGCACAAAAGGTTACGGGAAGCGATAGCGTTGCGATGAACCCGAAGCGCGCGAGAGCGATTCACGCGTTCGTCGTCACGCTGAAAACCGCCAGCACGAGCAGCACCGCGAGCCACAGCATCATCGACCGGTCGACGAGCCGCAGCGCCGCCACCACATCGCGCGGCGCGGCGTCGTGCCCGGCGCCGAGCGTCGGCCGCGCTTCGAGCACGCCGTGATACACCGCCGCGCCGCCGATCAGCACGTTCAGACTGCCCGCGCCCGAGGCCATCACCGGGCCCGCGTTCGGGCTGTCCCACGAGCGCGCCTGCGTGCGCCAGCAGTGCCACGCCATGCGCGTGTCGCCCGTGAGCGCGTAGGTCGCCGCCGTGAGCCGCGCGGGAACGAAGTTGAGCACGTCGTCGAAGCGCGCCGCCGCCCAGCCGAAGCGCAGATAGCGCGGCGTGCGATAACCCCACATCGCGTCGAGCGTGTTGGCCAGGCGAAACGCGAGCGCGCCCGGACCGCCCGCGACCGCGAACCAGAAGAGCGCGCCGAAGATCGCATCGTTGCCGTTCTCCAGCGCCGATTCGACCGCCGCGCGCGAGAGCGCGTTCTCATCGGCATGCGACGTATCGCGCGACACGATGCGCGACGTCAGCACGCGCGCGCCGTCGATATCGCCGAAACTGAGCGCGCGGGCAATCGGCGCGATGTGTTCGCGCAAGCTCTTTGCGCCGAGCGCGAACCACAGCAGCAGCACGTGCACGAGGCACGCGTACGTGAACGGCAGCACGCTGACGAGCATCCACGCGATGAGAACCGGCGGCGCGACCGCGACGAACCACGCGGCGATTCCCGCCGGCCGCGCGCGATGCCCCGTGTTCATGCGCGACTCGATCTTCGCCGCGAGCTTGCCGAAGGCGACGAGCGGATGCCGCGTGCGCGGCTCGCCGAACACGCGATCGACGATCACGCCGAGCACCGCGAGCAGCGCCATCGCATAGACGGAGAGCAGGAGCATCGCGTCAGCCCTTGAGCGCGAGCGGCAGGCCCGCAGCCATCAGCACGGCGCGCGTGCTCGCGGCCGCGACGCGCTGATTCAGACGGCCGAGTTCATCGACGTAAAGGCGCGTCACCGAGCCGAGCGGCACCACGCCCAGACCGATCTCGTTGCTCACGACGATGACCTTGCTGCGCACATCGGCCAATGCGCGGTCGAAGGCATCGAAAGCGGCGTGAGGAACGGATGGCGGTGCGTCGGGCGCGGCATCGGGCGGGCAGAGCAGATTGGCGAGCCACAGCGTGAGGCAATCGATCAGCACGCAGTGTCCTTGGGCGTCGGCGTCGCGCAGCGCGAGCGCGAGATCGAGCGGCGCTTCGACGAGCGTCCAGTGCGCGGGCCGCCGCTCGCGATGATGCTTCACGCGCTCCGCGAATTCGCTATCGCCGATGCGCGCGGTCGCGATGTACGTGACGGGCAGGCCGCTTTCGCCGGCAAGGCGCTCGGCGTAGGCGCTCTTGCCCGAGCGGGCGCCGCCGAGGATGAAAGTGAGGTCGCGCGAAAGGGCGTTCGAGGTCATCGCAATATTGTAGCGGCGGGATAAGATAGCGGGCTGCGCTTCCGAGGAACTTCCCGATGCAATTCAAGCCTCGCGGCACGCTGATGATTCAGGGCGCCACGTCCGATGCCGGCAAGAGCACGCTCGTCGCGGGCCTGTGCCGTCTCGCGCGGCGAAGCGGCGTGAAGGTCGCGCCGTTCAAGCCGCAGAACATGGCGCTGAACAGCGCGGTGACGATCGACGGCGGCGAGATCGGCCGCGCGCAGGCGCTTCAGGCGATCGCGGCGGGCGTGCCGGCGCGCATCGACTTCAATCCGGTCCTGCTCAAGCCGACGAGCGATCGCGGCGCGCAGGTCATCATCCACGGCCACGCGCACGCGAATCTCGACGCGCGCGCCTATCACGCGTACAAGCGCACCGCGTTCGACGCCGTGCTCGCGTCCTATGCGCGGTTGCGCGCCGGGTTCGATGCGGTGATCGTCGAAGGCGCGGGCAGTCCCGCCGAAATCAATCTGCGCGACGGCGATATCGCCAACATGGGCTTCGCGGAACATGTCGATTGCCCGGTCGTGCTCGTCGCGGATATCGATCGCGGCGGCGTGTTCGCGCATCTCGTCGGCACGCTCGCGTGTCTTTCGGAGAGCGAGCGCGCGCGCGTGAAGGGCTTCGTGATCAATCGTTTTCGCGGCGATATTTCGCTGCTGAAGCCGGGCCTCGACTGGCTCGAAGCGCAGACGGGCAAGCCGGTGTTCGGCGTGCTGCCGTACCTGCATGGCTTGACGCTGGACGCCGAGGACATGCTGCCGGGCATCGCGCATTCGCGGGGCGAGCGGGCGGCGCTGAAGGTGATCGTGCCGGCGCTGCCGCGCATCAGCAATCACACGGATTTCGATCCGCTGCGGGCGCATCCGCAAGTGGAGTTCGACTACGTGCGCGCGGGCGTCGCGCCGCCGCCGGCGGATCTGATCGTGCTGCCGGGATCGAAGAGCGTGCAGCGCGACCTCGCGTGGCTGCGCGAAAACGGCTGGGATCGCGCGATAGAACGGCATCTGCGATACGGCGGCAAGGTGCTCGGCATCTGCGGCGGCATGCAGATGCTGGGACGCGGGATCGACGATCCGGATGGCGTCGAAGGCGCGGCGGGGCGTGTCGATGGGCTCGGCCTGCTCGATCTCACGACCGTGCTGACGCCAAGCAAGCAACTGGAGAACGTGAGCGGGCGGTTGATGATCGGCGGGACATCGGCGGCCGTGCGCGGCTACGAGATTCACATGGGGCGCACGAGCGGCGCGGCGCTGGATCGGCCTTTTGTCGCGCTGGAGTCGGGGCGAGTCGACGGCGCGATATCGGACGACGGGCAAATCGCCGCGACGTATCTGCACGGCGTCTTCGATACGCCCGAAGCGTGCGCAGCGCTGCTCGCATGGGCGGGCGTGCAGGGCGCCGCGCCGCTCGATTATCCGGCGCTGCGCGAGGCGTCGCTGGATCGGCTGGCGGATGTGTTTGGGAATTCAATGAATCTCACGCAGTTAGAAACTCTTTTTTACTGACCTCACCTCGATAAGCTGCGAATTTATTGACGCAGACCTCAAGCTAAGCGGCAGTTGAGCGCGACGAATCGTCTCGTGCCTTATTCCTAATCTTTCGACTAATGGCTCGACGGCAGTAGGCTACTGCTCGTATATTAGTTGAGATCGTGATCCGATCGGAATATAAAAATCTAGACTTACTGCTGCTTAAGGGGCGATGCTTGAGTAAAGTCAATCAAAAACTTTGTATTTGATTGTTGCGTTTGGGTTTCTCGCCCAATACTGCAGTCAAAGATGGTATTGAGTTGAAGCGTTGGGGACGATTTGAAAGTGCCTATTTGATCTCTGGAACATTAGGAAGGCAAACGCCCAAGTGGGTGGAGTTTTTGAAACTTCCGAAAGAAGAGAGGCAAGCTATCTTCAACGCGAGTGCGTATGGACTTGTTTTCGTCTCATCCGCCGGTCGATGGTTTGCCTTGTCTTTTGGCATGGGACACACAAAGCTTAACATTGATGCTGTCGAGCAAGATTTTGGCTTGCGCGTAGTATTGAATTCCGTAGATCCCGAACGACTGAGAAGCGCTGACGTCAGAACGCCGGACGAAAATACGATATCGCGTCGGACTCAAACAAGTCGCGGTTCGGACCAAACGGCCTTTGACATTGACGTAGAGCGCGATCTGGTTCGGGGCCTTGCCGGCGTTCCGAAAAATGCCGAATTCGGCTCGAACGTCGCAGGCACAGACAGCTTAACATTGACGAGATCCCTCGCGATCGACGAACTTCCTGCTGTCTGCGCTGAAGTTTTAGATGTCTATCAAAGGCTCGACTATAAAGAGTCCTTCGCTTGGGTCGATCAGATACGGCACGAGCGTAATCAAAGCATCATCGATGTTCTCAATGACAAACTCGTCCAAGCGTTCAGAAAAGCGCAGGCGGTCGGTTCGACGGATTCATTATACTTGGCCTTTCCTGTCATCTACGATCCTGAGAAACTTGCAAAGATCGCTTACACAGGTTTTCGCAGTCTGCGGATTCATCAAGATCTCGACATTGATTCGTTCGTCGAAGATTTGAACGCTAGGGGGCGTGAATTTTCGGCTGAGGACCTTGTTAAGATCACCGTCTGTGAGGTCGATGATCGAAGAAACCAAACCGCAGGAAAGTGGAAGCTCCGAGATTGTGTCGTGTTTGAAACTCAATATATGGGTTTGCGCTATGTTTTATCTAGTGGGCGCTGGTATAAGGTCGATGCTGATCTGGCGAATGAAGTAAGGGAATTTTTCGAAAGGGCTTCCCAGTTTCCCCTGCCGTTTGCTGAAGAAGATGAACAGGAATGTGAATACAACGAGCGTATCGCCCATACTGATTCCGATTTGATTTGTTTGGACCGAAAATTGATCAAGCCGGCCGGCGCACGGTCCCCCATCGAGATTTGTGACATACTGACACGTCAACGTCACCTAATTCATGTCAAGGACGAGGTCTCATCGTCGAAACTGAGTCACTTGTTTAATCAAGGTACGGTTTCGGCGCAAGTGCTGGCGAACGAAGCATGCTGTCGTGACCTTGTGAACGAGAGAATCAGTATTGAGCAACAAGCTAGCGGGAAGGCAGGGTTTGAAGGTGTTATCCCACAATCGCAGGCTGAATTTAAGCGCAGCGATTTCACAGTCGTCTATGCCGTAATAACAAAAGCGAAAAGGGACAGCCTTCCCTTTTTCAGCCTTGTTTCCTTTCGGCAGGCAGCGCGCAATCTCGAGGGTCTAGGTTTCCGGTTCGCGTTCGGATGGATTGAACGTCGCAAGGGATAGCTCTGAGACTACTGGGCGTTCAACTCCGTAGCCACCGACGTCCTCGTTGAACGCTTCCTTCCATCCCGCGTTTGCGGTCTCGGTGTTGTTCTAATACAGAATCATCTGCGTACACCGAAACATCGCGATCAGCTTGCCGTCGCCGTTCGTCACGGTCGCGTCCCACACGTGCGTGCTGCGCCCCAAATGCACGGCGCTCGCCTTCGCGACGATCTTCCCGTCGCGCGCCGTCGAAACGTGATTGCTCTTGAGTTCGAGCGTCGTGAAGTTCTGCGCCTTGTCCGGCAGATGCGCGATGCACGCATATCCGCAGCACGTATCCGCCAGTCCGACGACGGTCGCCGCATGCAGAAAGCCGTTCGGCGCGAGCAGTTCCGGCCGGATCACGAGTTCGCCGGTGAGCGCGCCTTCATCGAGCGACACGACCTGGATGCCCAGCAAATCGGGCAGGCGGCCTTTCTGGCGGTTGCGCAGATATTCGAGCGTGACATCGGGGCGAAGCGGCATGGGCGTGATTCCTCGAAGGGTGAGCGGCACCGCGCGAGCGTTAGCCATTCGGCCAGCGTGCCGCGCGCGACTTTTGCCGATAATATCAACGGCTCGAATCATGTATCCGTTCTATAACGACGAAACCGTGCGCGCCGTTCCGGGATAAACGCGCGCCGGCCTAACTACAGGACCTTTCATGACCGTGATCGTGGTGGCAAATCCGAAGGGCGGCGTCGGCAAGAGCACGCTCGCAACCAATCTCGCAGGCTATTTCGCGGCGAACGGCGAATGGGTCGCGCTCGCCGACCTCGACAAACAGCGTTCCGCGCACGCGTGGCTCGCGCTGCGCGTCGACACGCTGCCGAAAATCGAGGAGTGGAGCGTCGATGTCGATGCCCCCGCGAAGCCGCCCAAAGGTCTGGAAAAAGCCATCGTCGATACTCCGGCCGGCGTTCACGGCAACCGGCTCGCGCTCGCGCTGCAACTTGCCGACAAGGTCATCGTGCCGCTGCAGCCGTCCATGTTCGACATCCTCGCGACGCAGGACTTCCTTGCGAAGCTCGCGAAGGAGAAGGCGGTGCGCAAGGGCGCGATCCAGATCGGCGTCGTCGGCATGCGGGTGGACGCGCGCACGCGATCGGCGGACCAGTTGCATCGGTTCGTCGAAGGGCTCGACCTGCCGGTGCTCGGCTTTCTGCGCGACACGCAGAATTACGTGCAGCTCGCCGCGCACGGTCTCACGTTGTGGGATGTCGCCAAAAGCCGCGTCGAGAAAGATCTGGAGCAGTGGCAGCCGATCATCGAATGGGCGGAGAAAAAGTAACAAGGCCGGCGGTCCATGACGGATGTGCCGGCCTCGTGAAGAGCAAAACCCGGAGCAAAACCCGGAGCAAAGCTCAGGAGATTACGTCCAGTTCTGCGTCGGAACGTGATCGCGGCTGCCCTTGATGCGGTTCTCGCCGTCCACGAACACGAGATTCGGCTTCCAGCCGGCCTTGATCTCGTTCTCGTCGACCTGCGCGAACGCCGCGATGATCACGAGATCGCCCAGTTGCGCGCGGCGCGCCGCCGATCCGTTCAGCGAGATCATGCCGCTGCCGCGCTCGCCCTTGATCGCGTACGTCGTCAGCCGCTCGCCGTTGTTCACGTTCCAGATGTCGATCTGCTCGTTTTCCAGCAGATTCGCCGCTTCGAGCAGATCCTCGTCGATGGCGCACGAGCCTTCGTAATGCAGCTCGCAGTGCGTGACCGTCGCGCGATGAATCTTCGATTTGAGCATGGTGCGTTGCATGTTGCCGGCTTCCTTCAGATTTCCAGATTGTCGATGAGGCGCGTCGCGCCGAGCTTCGCCGCGGCGAGCACGACGAGCGGCGCGTTCGCATCCGCTTCGCCCGGCGTGAGCAGGTCGACGCGCTTGCGCACGCTGATGTAGTCGGGTTTCCAGCCGCGTTCGGCAAGCGCGTTCATCGCGTCGCGCTCCAGCGCGGCGATATCGCGATTGCCCGACAAGACGCTCTCCCGCACGCGATTCAGTTGCAGCGCGAGTTGCGGCGCTTCCGCGCGCTCTTCCGCCGACAAAAAGCGATTGCGTGACGACAGCGCGAGCCCGTCCTCGTCACGCACGGTTTCGGCGGCGACGATTTCTGTCGGCAGCGCGAACTGGTGGCACATCTGCCGCACGATCATCAACTGCTGGTAATCCTTCTTGCCGAACACCGCGACGCGCGGCTGCACGCACGACATCAGCTTCATCACGACCGTGCACACACCGTGAAAAAAACCGGGGCGGAATTCGCCTTCGAGAATGTCGCCGAGATTGTGCGGCGGATGCACGCGATACTGCTGCGGCTCCGGATACATGTCGCTTTCGGTCGGCGCGAAGAGCACGTAGACGTTCTCTTGCTGCAGCTTTTCGATGTCGTCCAGCAGCGTGCGCGGGTATTTGTCGAAGTCTTCGTTCGGGCCGAATTGCAGCCGGTTGACGAAGATGCTCGCGACGACGGGATCGCCGTGCTGGCGCGCGAGGCGCATCAGCGAGAGATGGCCTTCGTGCAGGTTGCCCATCGTCGGAACGAAGGCGGTGCGGTTCTGACCGCGCAGCTGATCGCGCAGTTCGTGAATGGAGCTGATGACTTTCATCGAGCGGGTGTCTCCTGGCGGGCGGCGGCAGACCGGCCGCTCCAAGGGAAAGGTAAGGAAAGGGCGGCTTCTAGGCGGGAGAGTACGCCAGTCTCACGTAGATGGGCGCATAAGGCTCCGCCTGCGTGATTTCGATCAGCGATTCGCGCGACAGCTCGAGCATGGCGATGAAGTTCACCACGACGACCGGCACGCCGCGCGAGGTATCGAAGAGTTCGGTGAATTCCATGAAGCGCGCGTTCTGCAGGCGGCGCAGGATCACGCTCATGTGCTCGCGCACGGAAAGCTCCTCGCGCGAAATCTTGTGATGCTGCACGAGCTTCGCGCGCTTGATGACGTCGGCCCAGGCGGCGCGCAGGTCGTTCATGTCGACGTCGGGGAAGCGCTGTTCCGTCGACTGTTCGATGTAGACGTCCGCGCGCAGGAAGTCGCGGCCCAACTGCGGCAACTGGTCGATGCGCTGCGCCGCGAGTTTCATCTGCTCGTATTCGAGCAGGCGCCGCACGAGTTCGGCGCGCGGATCTTCGGCGTCCTCGCCGGTGTCGGCCTTCTTGACCGGCAGCAGCATGCGCGACTTGATCTCGATCAGCATGGCCGCCATCAGCAGATATTCCGACGCGAGTTCCAGATTCGACTGGCGAATCTGATCGACATAGCCGAGATATTGCGCGGTGACATCCGCCATCGGAATGTCGAGCACGTTGAAATTCTGCTTGCGGATGAGATACAGCAAGAGGTCGAGCGGGCCTTCGAACGCTTCGAGAAAGACTTCGAGCGCGTCGGGCGGAATGTACAGGTCGGTCGGCAGCTTCCAGAGCGGCTCGCCGTAGAGATGCGCGAACGCGACGCCGTCGATGGTGTCGGGCGTCGAATCGGTCGCGGGCGCGGCGAGCGCCACGTCGCGCGACGGTTTCGGCTCGTGGCCGGCGCTCACGTTCAGAAGTTCTGGTAGTAGACGTAAGGCGTCTGCTTCACGCGCGAAGTCTGCTGACGGTCGCGCTCGTCGAGGTCGATCGGCTGCTTGTCCCACAGGAGCGCGCGTCCGCGGCGCTGTTCGTCTTCCAGCGACGGCTTCTGCGCTTTCAACTGATTGATGAACTGGGTGATGTCCGACTGATACATGATCCGGCTTCCGTGGGTTCGATGCGGTTCGTTGGATGGCGGCAGTGCGCTCGGCAGGCGAATTCGGCAGGCGATTTCGGCGACGCGGCCGCAGGTTCGCCGGAATTTTACCGCAAGCATCGGCGGCATCGGGCATATCGGACGCCTCGCGCGGCGCCTGAATCGCGCATGCGCGTGCGAAAACGCGGGGAACCGGGCGCGGCGCGAGCCGTCCAACGGCGCACGGCGAAAGGCGCCTATGCCGTATTTTTACGTCGCCCGGACGTAGCGGTGTGGTGAAATAGCGCTCGCGCGCCGTGCTGCGCTCATCGCACGAAAAACGTCGCATGGCGGATCCGCTTCGCCTTTCAATCCATTTTTTTCCGATGCCGGAGGTCGCGTTTGGCGGGGCGTTCGTTTGATTTGCTGTGTGCGGTCCGCGGCCTCGCCGCCCGCCGGCGCACGATGAAGCCGCTCGCGCCGGCCGCCGGCCATCGCCCGTTTTCGGCGTTGACCGCGCGCATTGCGTTCACCGCGCTCGCGACGCTCACGATGGCGACGCCCGCCTTCGCGAAATACGACGTGGACATCGACGCGCCGCGCAGCATCAAGAAGCTGCTGAAAGATCACCTCGAACTCTCGCGTTTCGCCAAGCGCGACGACGTCAGCGACGACCAGTTCCAGTTCCTCGTCACGGCCGCGCCGAAAGACGTGCGCGATCTCGTCGCGACCGAGGGATTTTTCACGCCGGTCGTGCGCACGGACGTCACGACCGTCGACGGCAAGCGCTCCGTCAAGGTGAGCGTCGATCCCGGCCCGCAGACGACAATCGCGTCCGTCAATCTGAAATTCACGGGCGCGGTGACGACGGAAGACCGCACGCAGGAAAACGCCGCGCGTTTCGCTTTCTCGGCCCACGAGGGCGATCCCTTCACGCAGGACGCCTGGGACGGCGCGAAAAGCGCCGCGCTGAAGGCGCTGCAAGCGCGGCGCTATCTCGGCGCGCGCATCGTGCGCTCGCAGGCGCGCATCAATCCGCGCACGCATATCGCGGATCTCTCCGTCACGTTCGACAGCGGCCCGACCTTCACCTTCGGCAAGCTCGATATCAGCGGCACGAAGCGGTATCCGCAGAAGATCATCGAGAACGTGAATCCGATCAACGAAGGCGAAATCTACGACGTCGCGCGCGTGAACGAACTCCAGCGGCAAGTGCAGAACACGCCGTATTACGCGAGCGTCGCGATCGACGTGGCCAACGACGTCGAAAAGCCGAACGAAACGCCGCTGCACATCAAGGTCAGCGAGTATCCGTATCACAGCGTGCGTTATGGCGTCGGCTACGCGACGGACACGGGCTTCCACGTGCAGGGCGCCTACAGTTATCTGAACACGTTCGGCGCGGCGTATCCGTTCACCATCTCCGGCCGGCTCGACCAGACGCAGCAGTACGGCCGCGTGCAGCTCGCCATGCCGCCGGATTCGCGCGGCTGGGTCAACGCGGTCTTCGGTTCCTACACGATCACCGACGTTTCCGACACGAACATCTACAGCGCGCGCGTCGGCGTGCAGCGTTCGCGTTCGACGCAGAACATCGACACGACGTACTCGCTGACGTTCTACGACGACCGCCTGACGCAGAACGAGCCGAATCCGTCGAGGGCGCGCGCGCTCGTGCCTGCGTGGACGTGGATTCGCCGCGACGTCGACGATCCGCTGTTCCCGCGCCGCGGCAACGTGATTCGCGCCGAGGCAAGTTTCGCGGTGAAGAACGTGCTGACCGACCAGACTTTCGCGCGCCTCTACACCAACATGCAGCAATACCTGTCGCTCGGCAGGAGCGATCTGCTCGTGTTTCGCGCGGAGTTCGGCGGCGTGTTCACGAGCGGGCCGTCGAGCGGCGTGCCGGCGTCGCTGCTGTTCCGCGCGGGCGGCGCGAATTCGGTGCGCGGCTACAGCTATCTGGGCATCGGCCACAACGTTTCCGGCTCCATTCTGCCGACGAAGTACATGGTGACGGGCAGCAGCGAGTATCAACACTGGTTCACGCACGATTGGGGCGGCGCGGTGTTCTTCGACATCGGCACGGCGACGGATACCTGGGGCGAGCGCGTGTTTCAGCCGGGCGTGGGCGTCGGCGCGCGGTGGCGCAGTCCGGTCGGGCCGGTCAACGTGGATGTCGCGTATGGACTCAAGAACAAGAGCATCAAGCCGTATCTGACGCTCGGCATTGCTTTCTGAGCGATGCATCGACGAATTTCGACTAACGAAGCATGACGGATCCAGTCAATCAGGCGAACGGCGGCAACGGCGACGCCCACGCGAACGGCGGCAACGGCAACGGCGACGCGCCGAAGACGCCGCCACGCAAGCGCGGCGGGCGGCGCTTTCTGCGCTGGATGGGCGCGCTCGTGCTCGTCGTCGTGCTGATCGTGGCGCTGGCGCTCGGGACCGTTTTCTTCGCGCTGACGACGGATCGCGGCACGCGTTTCGCCTGGGACGCGGCGACGTCGCTGCTCGGCGGGAAGCTCTCCGGCAAGCTCGACGGCGGCGCGATCGCCACCGGCCTGCAACTGCGCGACGTCCGCTGGAAGGACGGCAAGGGCACGGACATCGCGGTGGACAGCGTCTCGGGCCGCTGGGCGCTCACGCGCGATCCGCTGCGCTTCACCATCGACTATCTGCATGTCGGGACGATCGACGCGCGCATCGCGCCATCGAACGAGCCGAGCAAGAAAACCGAGTTGCCGAACGACCTGCGGCTGCCGATTCAGCTCGCCGTGCGCGATCTGCGCGTCGCGAAGCTGCGGCTGCACGAAGGCGCGACGACGACCGAATTCTCCGGTCTCGTCTTCAACGGACGCAGCGACGGCCAGCATCACGAAGCCAATGTGGAGCGGCTCACGACGCCGTTCGGCTCCGTGACGGCCGCCGCGAAACTCGACGGCGGCGCGCGCCCGTTCCCGCTTTCCGGCGACGCGACCTATGCGGGCAAGGTCAACGACGAGACCGTGCAGGTGAGCGCGCGCTTGTCGGGATCGCTTGAAGATTTGGTCGCGGACGTCGATGCCAGCGGCCTGAAGCTCGCCGGCCAGGCGCACGTCGAAGCCACGCCGTTCGCCGACGTGCCGCTCAAGCTCGCCATCGTGACCGCGGATCACATCAATCCGCAGGCGTTCAGCGCGGGCGCGCCCGCCGCCGACCTCGCCGTGCGCGCCGAAGTGAAGCCGGTTGCGGGCGGGAAGGCGTTCGCCGTGAGCGGGCCGGTGTCGATCGTGAACGCGAAGCCCGGTTCCATCGACAAGAAACTGCTGCCGCTCATCGACGCCCGCGCGAACGTGCGGCTCGACGCGTCCGCGCAGACCATCGCGGACCTGAACGTGCGGCTCCTGAAGAACGCGACGATCACGGGCGGCGGGTCGCTCGCGGGCGGCAAGGGGCGCTTCGACCTGAAGGTGGCGAAGCTCGATCTCAACGCGATCGAACCGAGCGTGCGCGCGACGGACTTCGCGGGGCCGGTGAGCGTTGTGCTCGCGGGCGATTCGCAAGCCGTGACCGTCGATCTGAACGATCCGAAAGCGGCCATCCGCGCGCAGGCGAAGGTCAGGCTGGACGCGAAGCAGACCACGCTCGACGACGTGAAGCTGACCGTCGGCAAGGGGCGCGTGGAGGCGAGCGGCGCGCTGAAAAAGGACGTCCATTCGAGCTACGACGTCAAAGCGAAGTTCGTCGAATTCAATCCGCTGTTGTTGCAGCAGCAACTGATCGCGCCGAAGGTCACGCAAAAGCCGGCGGCGAAGAAGACGGCCGCGCCACCGCGCGTGATCGAGGCGCGCGTGAACGGCACGCTCGCCGCGTCGGGCATGCTCGCGCCGACGCTCACGGCCAAGGCCACGTTCAAGCTCGACGACAGCACGTACGACAACCTGCCGCTCACCGGCGCGGGCACCGTGCAGATCGCGGGCGCGCGCATTTTGCCGAGCACGGCGAAGCTCTCGGTGGCGGGCAACGATGTCGATCTGAACGGCAGTTTCGGCGCGCCCGGCGACCGGCTGCGCTTCCGGATCGATGCGCCGCAACTGGAGCGCCTCGGTTTCGGACTGGCCGGGACGGTGAAGGCGGACGGCGACCTGACCGGCTCGCTCGCGCATCCGAATGTCGCGGCGAATTATCAGGCCGATGGCGTCGTGTTCGGCGCGAACCGGCTCGGTCACGCGGAAGGCCACGCCGATATCCGCGACGGCGCGAACGGCGCGCTCGTGTTCACGCTGAAGGCACGCGATGCGCGTGCATCGGGCGTCGAAATCGCCACGCTCGACGCGAATCTCAACGGCACGCGCATGCAGCACACGCTCGCGTTGACCACGACGGGCAAGGTGCAGGGCCAGCCGGTGAATCTCACGCTCGGCGCGAACGGCAAGTTCACCGACGCCGCCGACGGCCCGCACTGGGACGGCGTCATCACGAAGCTCACGAACAAGGGCACGCCGTCGGTGAATCTGGAGTCGCCGCTCGCGGTGAGTTACGGGCCGAAGCGCATCGTGCTCGGCGCGACGCGGCTCGTCGCGGAAGGCGCGGCGCTCGATCTCAAATCGTTCGCGCTCGAAGGCGGGCGCATTCAGTCGGCGGGTACGCTCACGAATCTCTCGGTGCCGCGCCTGCTCGAAGTGCGGCGCGAGATGACGGGCGAGGAATCGTCGATACGCACGGACCTGATCTTCGACGGCGACTGGAATTTCTCGCTCGGCGCGACAGCCACGGGCTACGCGCAGATCAAGCGGCGCGGCGGCGACGTGACCATCGACGGCACGCGCGGCGTCGCGGCGCTCGGCATCTCGGAAATCGTCGCGCGCGCGGATTTCACGGGCGGCGACCGGCTCAACGCGACGCTGCACGCGAAAGCGAGCCGCATCGGCGTGATCGACGCGAACGTGCACACGACGCTCGTCCCGCGCGACGGCATGCTCACCGTGGCCGACGAAGCGCCGCTTTCGGGCGCCATCGACGCGAACGTGCCGGAATTGCGCACCACCGGCGGCCTGCTCGGCGCGAACTATCTGCTCGGCGGCAAGCTCGCGATGAAGCTGACGATCGCGGGCATCGTCGCGAAGCCGAGCCTGTCCGGATCGCTGACGGGCGACAACATATCCGCGACGGTCGTCGATCAGGGCGTGCAGTTGAAGGACGGCATCATTCGCATTGCGCTGTCGGAGAATCTCGTCGATTTCCGGCAAGTCGAGTTTCACGGCGCGAGCGGCACGCTGCGCGCGACGGGCAAGGTGCGGCTCGACCAGCAGGAGCCGGATCTGACGGCGAGCATCATCGCGGACAAGCTCGAACTCTTCGCTTCGCCGGACCGGCAGCTGATGCTGTCGGGCAGCGCGAGCATCGCGAACGCGGGCTTGCAGGGCGGCATGGCGATCAACGGCAAGTTCACCGTCGATCACGGGCTCTTCGACCTGCCCGAAAGCTCCGCGCCCGCGCTCGGCGACGACGTCGTGATCGTGCGCCCGGACGGCACCGTGAAGGGCGAGAACGGCAAGCAGATGGTCGCCGCGACCGAGAAGCCCGTCGGGCCGTTCACGCCGCGCGCGAACATCGATATCGATCTGGGACAGCGCTTCCGCTTCAAGGGCGCGGGCGCGGACCTCGGGCTCGCGGGCACCATCACCGCGACGAGCGCGCCGAACATGCCGCTGCGCGCGGTCGGCAACGTGCGCGTGACGCCGGGTTCCACGTACACGGCGTTCGGGCGCAAGCTCGGTATCGAGAACGGCTTCTTCACGTTCAACGGGCCGGTGGCGAATCCCGGCATCAATATTCTCGCGATGCGGCGCAATCAGGAAATCGAAGCGGGCGTGCAGGTGACGGGCACGGTGCAGTCGCCGGTCGCGAAGCTGATTTCCGAGCCGAACGTGCCGGACAACGAAAAGCTCTCGTGGCTGCTCTTCGGCCACGGCACCGATCAGGGCAACAACGTCGGCCAGCAGAGCGCGATGACGAGCGCGCTCGCGCTGCTCGGCAGCCGCGGCGGCGCGAAGATCGCGCAGACGGTGGGGCTCGATGAACTGACGGTCGGATCGAGCGAAGTCGGGCTGACCGATCCGCAAGTGGTGCTGCTGTCGAAAGCGATCAACGAACGTCTCGTGCTCGGCTACGAGCAGGGCTTGCAGTCGGCGCAGAACGCCGTGAAGGCCACGCTCGCGCTGTCGCGATTCTGGTCGGTGACGGCGTATGGCGGCACGTATCAGGGCCTCGACCTGTCGTACACGCGGCGCTTCAATTCGTGGGCGCGCTTGCTGTCGATGTCGTCGTCGCCGCGATCGGCGGAGCAGCCATCGGCGGCATCGGGCGCGTCGGGCGTGTCGGCGCCGCTCGGGGCTTCGTCGGCGCTGGAATCGGATTCGTCCGGGGAGTAAGGGCGCTTGAGCAAAACAAAAGGGCACGCAAACTTCGCGTGCCCTTTTTGCTTTTTAGCCGATGCGCCTTACTTCACGCGCATGCCCGGCTTCGCGCCGCTATGCGGTTCGAGGATGTAAAGGCCCGGCTCGGCCTTCTCGTCGGCAGAGGAAGCGGCGAGCACCATGCCTTCCGACATGCCGAACTTCATCTTGCGCGGCGCGAGGTTCGCGACCATGACCGTCAGCTTGCCGATCAGATCCTGCGGCTGATACGCCGATTTGATGCCCGAGAACACGTTGCGCGTCTTTTCTTCGCCGACGTCGAGCGTCAGTTGCAGGAGCTTGTCGGAGCCTTCGACCGCCTTGCAATCGACGATCTTCGCGATCCGCAAATCGACCTTCGCGAAGTCGTCGATGGAAATGACGCCGGATTCTTCCTGCTTCGCTTCCTTCTTGGCGGCAGCCTTCGGCGCAGTGGCGGCGGCTTCCGTCGCCGGTTGCAGCGATTCGCGATTCGCGGCCAGCAACGCCTCGATCTGCTTCGGATCGACGCGCGTCGTCAGATGCTTGTACGCGTTGATCGCGTTCGCCGACGACAGCGGCTTGTCCGCATCGGCCCAGACGAGCGGCGCGATGCCCAGGAACGCTTCGACCGATTCGATCAGCTTCGGCAACACGGGCTTCAGCGCGAGCGACAGAAGGCGGAACGCTTCCAGACTCACGCTGCAGGTTTCGTGCAGCGCGTCCGCGTTCGCCGGGTCTTTCGCCTGTTCCCACGGCTTCGCGGAATCGACGTAGTGGTTGACGGCATCGGCGAGTTCCATGGTCGTGCGCAACGCGCGGCCGTATTCGCGCGATTCGTAGAAGCCCGCGATCTGGGCAATCGCGCCGCGCAGTTGCGCGATCAGCGGATGCTGCATCGCGCTGTCCAGCACGCGGCCGTCGAATCGCTTGATGAGGAAGCCCGCCGCGCGGCTCGCGATGTTCACGTACTTGCCGACGAGATCGCTGTTCACGCGCGCCTGGAAGTCCTCGAGGTTCAGGTCGATGTCTTCCATCGTGCTATTGAGCTTCGCCGCGAAGTAGTAGCGCAGCCACTCCGGGTTGAGCCCGGTGTCGATCACGCTTTGCGCGGTGATGAACGTGCCGCGCGACTTCGACATCTTCGCGCCGTCGACGGTCAGGAAGCCGTGCGCGAACACGTTGGTCGGCGTGCGATGGCCGGAGAATTCGAGCATCGCGGGCCAGAACAGCGTGTGGAAATACAGGATGTCCTTGCCGATGAAGTGATACTGCTCGGCGGTCGAACCGGGCTTGACCCACGCATCGAAATCGATGCCGGTGCGATCGGCCAGGTTGCGGAAGCTCGCGTAATAGCCGACGGGGGCATCGACCCAGACGTAGAAATACTTGCCCGGCGCGCCGGGAATTTCGAAGCCGAAGTAGGGCGCGTCGCGGGAAATGTCCCAGTCGGCGAGTTTGGCGTCGCCCTTGTCGCCGAGCCATTCGCGCATCTTGTTCGTCGCTTCCGGCTGCGCGAGCCCGCCGACCCAGCCGCGCAGGAAGTCTTCGCAGCGCGGATCGGAGAGGCGGAAGAAGTAGTGCGTCGAGGTCTTGCGGATGGGCGTCGCGCCCGACACGACCGAATACGGGTTGACGAGTTCGGTCGGCTGGTAGGTCGAGCCGCAGACTTCGCAGTTGTCGCCGTACTGGTCCTTCGCGCCGCATTTCGGGCATTCGCCCTTGATGAAGCGGTCCGGCAGGAACATTTCCTTGACCGGATCGTAGGCTTGCTCGATGTCGCGCGCCTCGATCAGGCCGGCTTGCTTGAGCGCGGTGTAGATCGAATTGCAGAGGACGCGATTTTCGTCGGCATCGGTCGAATAGTAGTTGTCGAACGAGATGCCGAAGCTGTCGAAATCGCGCTTGTGCTCTTTCCAGACGCGCTCGATTAGCTGCTTCGGCGTGATGCCTTCCTTCTCGGCGCGCAGCATGATGGGCGTGCCGTGGGTGTCGTCGGCGCCGACGTAGCAGACCTCGTGGCCATGCATTCGCAGCGTCCGAACCCAGATATCCGTCTGAATGTACTCGACCATATGGCCGATGTGAATCTGACCGTTCGCATAAGGCAGCGCGGACGTGACGAGGATCTGGCGGCGGCCGCTGGAAGCGGCGGACGCGACGGGTGCAGTGGCGGAAATCGGTGCTGACATAAAGGCGCGGCCCGGAGGGAATTGCTTCAGGTTGTGAAAAAGCGGATTTTCGATTTTAGCAGGGCGGGGGATGGGGGCGCGGCGACGGCTCGTGCTGGCGGGGAGAGGCTGCTTGTTCGCAACTACAAAATACAACAAAAAAGCTGCATTTTTCGCTTAGCGCGATATAACATGTATGTTGTATTTTGATCTCTCCGCAATGGTGGGAGAGGTTATGAAATTCAGTGAGTTCAAGAGGTGGCTTCGCGAGCAGGGCGTGTGTATCGCGCCGGGCAAAGGAAGCCATCTGCGCGCGTCGCTCAATGGCAAGAGGTCCACGATCCCGGATCACGGCAGTAAGGAAATTGGTAAGGGAATCGCGGAGAAGATTAAGAAACAACTCGGATTGAAATGAGCGAGGTCGCAATGTTCCTTGGAGAAACCAATACCATGCTGTCCTATCCAGTCAACCTGGAACTCGACACGAACAACACCTTTCTTGTCACCTTCCCGGACATTCCGGAAGCGATCACCGCTGGTGACGACGAAGGCGAAGCGCTACTCAACGGACTCGAGGCGCTTGAAACGGCCATCGAAATGTATTTCGACGACAAGCGCGAAGTACCCATGCCCTCCAAGCCCAAAAAAGGCCAACTGGTCGTCAATCTCCCTGCGCTGGTGGTGACAAAAGTGCTGCTTGCCAATGAGATGATCCGCCAAGGCGTGCGCAAGTCGGACCTTGCCCGACGGCTCAACGTCCATATGCCACAAGTAGACCGTTTGCTCGACCCGCGCCATTCATCGAAGTTTGAAGCGATGGAAGCAGCTTTCCGGTCGCTCGGCAGACGCCTTAATATTTCTATCGCCTGAGCAAGACCCGCGAATCGAAAGCACAAAAAAAACCGGGGTCCAATCGGGCCCCGGAGCAACAACGACAAGAGGAGAATGGCAGGCGATGGCCCAGCCATCCACCTACCGTAACAAGAGACACGCGCCGTGCCGGCAAGTTTCAAAATTTTTTCGGCCGCCTTTCCCAAGGCGCCGACAGCACGCATCCGCTCGTTGTTTCTCCAATCAAATCAGACGCTTACTGCACCTGACCCGGCTGCGCGGTCGCGCGCAGATAGATTTCCACGCGACGATTCTGCGCGCGGCCAGCTTCCGTCGAATTGTCGGCGATCGGCTGGTTCTGGCCCATGCCCTGCGCCGACAGGCGCTGCGCCGGCACGCCGTGCGTCGAGATGTACGACGCCACGCTCTGCGCGCGATTTTGCGACAGCGTCTGGTTGTAAGCCGCCGTGCCGGTGTTATCCGTGTGGCCGACGACGCTCGCAATCAACTCCGGATGCTGCTGCAACGTTTGCGTGACCGAATTCAGAACCGGATCGAACGACGGCTTGATCGCGTAGCTGTTCGTATCGAACGAGATGGAGTTCGGGATGTTGACCTTGAGCGAGCCGTCCTGCTGCTCAGTCACTTGCGTGCCGGTGCCCTTCGAATCGCCGGAAATCTTGTTGCGGATGGCCTGCCAGTTGTAGCCGGTGATGCCGCCGACCGCCGCGCCCGTCGCCGCGCCGATGGCCGCGCCCTTGCCGCCGCCGAAAATCGCGCCGATGCCGGCACCCGTGGCCGCGCCGACGCCCGTGCCGACGGCGGTATTGGTGCCCTGCTGCGATGCGCAGCCGGTAACGAGCGCGCCAACGAGGGCAAATGCGGACAGGCGGGTCAACAACTTCGTATTCATCTTTGATCTCCTTGATTCAACTAGCGATTCGGCGACACGCGCCGACAGTGCGAAAGGGTCTTCGGACGGGCTTTCGGGCAAGCCTCTACAATATCGGGAATATTGAGAAACGCGCCCGTCCGCCCGGTGCGATACGTCCCCGGAAAGCCACAGCAGCGGGATAGTGCAGCGCGAAGCGACTCGCGCGCAACGGCGCTAACAAATACTTTCAATTTCCTCAGTTTGTTGCAGCGCGACGCAGCCTAAGCAACAAGCGTTCCCTGGAGTTTCAATGAGCATTGATCGCGCGCGGATCGACACCGCACTCGCTACCCTGACCGATCCGAACACCCACCGCAAGTTCGTCGACAGCAAGAACATCCGCAACGTTTCCATCGATGGCGGCAAGGTCTCCGTGGCCGTCGTGCTGGGCTATCCGGCGAAGACGCAGTTCGAACTCATCGGCAAACTCGTCGCCGATGCGCTGCGCCAGGTGCCCGGCGTCACCGACGTTTCGGTCGACGTTTCGTCGCAAGTCGTTGCACATGCGGTGCAACGCGGCGTGAAGCTGCTGCCGAACGTCAAGAACATCATCGCGGTGGCATCGGGCAAGGGCGGCGTCGGCAAGAGCACGACGGCGACGAACCTCGCGCTCGCGCTCGCGCAGGAAGGCGCGTCGGTCGGCATGCTCGACGCGGACATCTACGGCCCTTCGCTGCCGATGATGCTCGGCATTTCGGGCCGCCCGGAATCGCCCGACAATCAGTCGATGAACCCGCTCACGGGCCACGGCATTCAGGCGAATTCCATCGGCTTTCTGATCGAGCAGGACAACCCGATGGTCTGGCGCGGCCCGATGGTCACGTCCGCGCTCGAACAACTGCTGCGTCAGACGAACTGGAAGGACCTCGACTATCTCGTCGTCGACATGCCGCCGGGCACCGGCGACATTCAGCTCACGCTGTCGCAGAAAGTGCCGGTGACGGGCGCCGTGATCGTCACGACGCCGCAGGACATCGCGCTGCTCGACGCGAAGAAGGGCTTGAAGATGTTCGAGAAGGTCGGCATTCCGATTCTCGGCATCGTCGAGAACATGAGCACGCACGTCTGCTCGAACTGCGGCCACGAAGAGCACATCTTCGGCGCGGGCGGCGGCGAGCGCATGGCGAAGGAATACGGCGTCGAGATTCTCGGGCAGCTGCCGCTCGACATTTCGATCCGCGAGCGCACCGACGCCGGACAGCCGACGGTCGTGTCGCAGCCGGAAAGCCGCATCGCGGAGACGTATCGTGCGATCGCCCGCCGCGTCGCGATCTCGATCGCCGAGCGCCAGCGCGACATGACGTCGAAGTTCCCGAGCATCGTCGTTCAGAACACGTGATCTAGACACGCGGCCGGGCGCGCTTCGCCGCGTCTTTCGCGAGCCGTGTGCGGCGCGGCTCGCGGTATCATGTCGCCTTCTACGCGGGGCAGCGTCGGCGCACGGGGTGCCGGCGGGCCGCCAAGAGGATCGCATGAGAGACAGATTCGACGGGAGGGCGCTTTTCGCCTTGTTCGCCACGGCCGCCTGCAGCGTTGCGCTGAGCGGCTGCGGCATCATCTTCCAGAATCACGAAAAAATCGCCGACGCCACGCTGAAGCCCACTCCGGGCAACACGGCGCGCGGCACCATCACGCTGACCGAGCGATCGGACGGCGTCCAGGTCACCTACAGCCTCACCGACATGCCGCCCAACAGCGATCACGCGCTGCAGGTTCACGAGCGCGGCGACTGCATCGCGGTGAACGGCGCCGACACGAGCCCCGTGTTCGCGCTGCCGTCCGAACGCGGGCGCGCGGGCGGCCGGCTCGAAGGCGAACTCGGCAACATCCACGCGGACGCGAACGGCTCGGCCACGGGCTTCATCGTCGCGACGGACGTTTCGCTCGACGGCGTGCGCTCGGTCATTTCGCGCGCGATCATGCTGCATCGCGAAGCCACGGACCCCTACGCGATGAGCCCGCACAACGTGGGTCCGGCGCTTGCGTGCGGCGTAATTCGCCGCTGAGCGCATCGGCCGAACGGCCGGCTTCGCCCTTAAGATCATTCGCGTAAAATACGCGCTCGTTTTTCGTCTTTCGTCTGGCCGCACGGGCCATGCGCCGTTTCACCGAAGGCCTGCGGTCGCATTGTCGATGGCAGGCTGCAACGCTGGGTAGCGTTCCTATGAGCATCAAGTCCGACAAGTGGATTCGGCGCATGGCCGAAGAGCACAAGATGATCGAGCCGTTCGTGCGCGATCAGGTGCGCGTGGCCGAGGACGGCCGCAAGATCGTGAGCTACGGCACGTCGAGCTACGGCTACGACATCCGCGTGGCCGACGAATTCAAGATCTTCACGAACATCAATTCCACCATCGTCGATCCGAAAGCCTTCGACGAGAAATCGTTCGTGGACTTCAAGGGCGATGTCTGCATCATCCCGCCGAACTCGTTCGCACTCGCGCGCACGGTCGAATATTTCCGCATTCCGCGCTCGTGCCTGACCGTGTGTCTCGGCAAATCGACTTACGCGCGCTGCGGGATCATCGTGAACGTGACGCCGTTCGAGCCGGAATGGGAAGGCTACGTCACGCTCGAATTCTCGAATACGACACCTTTGCCTGCGAAGATCTACGCGAACGAGGGCGTGGCCCAGGTTCTGTTCTTCGAAAGCGACGAAATGTGCGAGACGTCCTATGCGGATCGCGGCGGCAAATACCAGGGGCAGCACGGCGTCACGCTGCCGAAGACCTGATCGCCGCTGCGCCGCCAGCACCGCACGCGCTTGTCGAAAGACCGCTGACACGAGCTTAGAGTCTCGGGCAGCGGTCGTTCCATTTGGAGATTCGCCTCATGAAGTTTCGCTTTCCCGTCGTCATCATCGACGAAGACTTTCGCTCCGAGAACATTTCGGGTTCCGGCATCCGCGCGCTCGCCGAGGCGATCGAGAAAGAAGGCGCCGAAGTGCTCGGCCTGACGAGCTATGGCGACCTCGCCGCGTTCGCGCAGCAGTCGAGCCGCGCGTCGTGCTTCATTCTTTCGATCGACGACGACGAGCTTCTGCCTTACGCCGATAACGTCGTCGTCGAAGGCGATACGCCCGAACTGGCGTCGGCCATCGTCGCGCTGCGTGCGTTCATCGACGCCGTGCGCCGCCGCAACGCCGACATCCCCATCTTCCTGTACGGCGAAACGCGCACGTCGCGCCATCTGCCGAACGACATCCTGCGCGAACTGCACGGCTTCATCCACATGTTCGAGGACACGCCGGAGTTCGTCGCGCGGCACGTCATTCGCGAGGCGAAGGTGTATCTCGACTCGCTCGCGCCGCCGTTTTTCAAGGAGCTCGTGCAGTACGCGGAAGAGGGTTCGTATTCGTGGCACTGTCCGGGGCACTCGGGCGGCGTCGCGTTCCTGAAGAACCCGCTCGGGCAGATGTTCCACCAGTTCTTTGGCGAGAACATGCTGCGCGCGGACGTGTGCAACGCGGTCGAGGAACTCGGCCAGCTGCTCGATCACACCGGCCCGGTCGCGGCCTCCGAGCGCAACGCGGCGCGCATTTTCAGCGCGGACCATCTGTTCTTCGTGACGAACGGCACGTCCACGTCGAACAAGATCGTGTGGCACGCGACGGTCGCGCCGGGCGATATCGTCGTCGTGGACCGCAACTGCCACAAGTCGATCCTGCACGCGATCACGATGACGGGCGCGATCCCCGTGTTCCTCACGCCGACGCGCAATCACTTCGGCATCATCGGTCCGATTTCGCGCGACGAGTTCAAGCCCGAAGTCATTCGCAGGAAGATCGAGGAGAATCCGTTCGCGCGCGAGGCGCTCGCGAAGAATCCGAAGGTCAAGCCGCGCATTCTCACGATCACGCAGAGCACGTACGACGGCGTGGTCTACAACGTCGAGATGATCAAGGACTTGCTCGGCGACACGGTCGATACGCTGCACTTCGACGAAGCGTGGCTACCGCACGCCGAGTTCCATTCGTTCTATCAGGACATGCACGCGATCGGCGCGGGCCGGCCGCGCACGGGCGCGCTCGTGTTCGCGACGCACTCCACGCACAAGCTGCTCGCCGGCATTTCGCAGGCGTCGCAGATTCTCGTGCAGGACAGCGAGAACAGCACGTTCGACCGCCATCGCTTCAACGAGGCGTATCTGATGCACACGTCGACGTCGCCGCAATACGCGATCATCGCGTCGTGCGACGTCGCGGCCGCGATGATGGAAGCGCCGGGCGGCCCGGCGCTCGTGGAGGAATCGATTGCGGAAGCGCTCGATTTCCGCCGCGCGATGCGCAAGGTCGATGCCGAATACGGCGACGACTGGTTCTTCAAGGTCTGGGGCCCGGACGCGCTGGCCGAGGAAGGCATCGGCGACCGCGAGGACTGGATGCTGAAGCCGAACGACCGCTGGCACGGCTTCGGGCCGCTCGCGGAAGGCTTCAACATGCTCGATCCGATCAAGGCGACGATCATCACGCCGGGACTCGACGTGGACGGCGAATTCGGCGAGACGGGCATTCCGGCGGGCATCGTGACGCGCTATCTGGCGGAGCACGGCATCATCGTGGAGAAGACGGGGCTTTACTCGTTCTTCATCATGTTCACGATCGGCATCACGAAGGGCCGCTGGAACTCGATGGTCACCGAGCTTCAGCAGTTCAAGGACGACTACGACAACAACCAGCCGCTGTGGCGCGTGCTGCCGGAGTTCGTCGCGCAGCATCCGTCGTATGAGCGCATCGGCCTGCGCGATCTGTGCCAGCAGATTCACAGCGTCTACCGCGCGAACGACATCGCGCGTCTCACGACCGAGATGTATCTGTCGAGCATGGAGCCGGCGATGAAGCCGTCCGAAGCGTACGCGAAGCTCGTGCACCGCGAGATCGACCGCGTGCCTATCGACGAACTCGAAGGCCGCGTGACGAGCATTCTGCTCACGCCGTATCCGCCGGGCATTCCGTTGCTGATTCCGGGCGAGCGCTTCAATCGCACGATCGTCGATTATCTGCGCTTCGCGCGCGAGTTCAACGAGCGCTTCCCGGGCTTCCACACGGATATTCACGGGCTCGTCGGCGAGATGATCAACGGGCGCATCGAGTATTTCGTCGATTGCGTGCGCGACTGATCTTCGCGCGTTCGATGCAATGAAAAACGGCCCGCGAGGGCCGTTTTCTTTTCGATGCCGCGGATAACGCGGCTGGCGTCAGATGAGACCTTCCGCCTTCATCGCCGCCTGCACGCCCGCGCGCGCGCCGACGCGCGCCTGATACGCGGTCAGCGCCGGCCACTTGCCGAGATCGAGATCGATGTGCTGCGCCCAGCCGAGCACGGTGAAGAGATACGCATCGCCGATGCTGAATTCATCGCCGAGCAGATACTGCTTGTCGTCGATATGCTTCGCGACGTAAGCGAGACGGCGTTCGAGATTGCCCATCGCGACCGCTTTCCATTCGGGCGTGCCCGCCGGATTGAAGAACGGCGAGAAGTTCTTGTGCAGCTCGGTGCCGATGAACGTGAGCCAGCCTTGCAGGCGATACCGCGCCATGCCGTCGGCGAGCGGCGCGAGATGCTTGGCCGGAACCTGATCCGCGATGTATTGCATGATCGCGGGGCCTTCGGTCAGCACTTCGCCGTTGTCCAGCTGCAGCGCGGGCACGTAGCCCTTTTCGTTGATCGCCGTGAAATCGGCGCCGCTTGCGGTGCGTTTCGTTTTCAGATCGACTGCTTCGATCTCGAAGGGAAGACCGGATTCCTGCAGAACGATATGCGATGCGAGCGAGCAAGCGCCCGCCTTGTAGAACAGTTTCAAAACAATTTCTCCAGAAAAAGTCCGCACGATTATGAATGAAGTCGCGCGCGGGCAGTATCCGCCATCAGGAAACTAACTGTGCCGTTTGGTGAAAGACCGCTTTCAATCAGTTCACAGTTGCCTGAAAGCAATCGATCGGTTATCAGTCGAGGATGAAATCGCGCGAAGGCGACAAGGGCTTCGGCGCGAGAGGAAATTCCGGGTCGGCCGCCATGTCATGCAGCGCGAGTTCGATGCCCTCGCACATCGCGTTCAGCGCGAGGTCGTTCTCTTCGAGGCCGAACGGATCTTCGATCTGCGCGGCGATCGCTTCCAGCGCCATGAATGCATAGGCGACGAGCAGCGCGAAGAGGGGCGTCAGCAGACCGGCGCCATCGACGAGACCGAACGGCAGCATCACGCAGAACAGATAGATGGTGCGATGGATCATCACCGAGTAGGAAAAGGGCAAGGGCGTGGCCGAGAGCCGTTCGCATCCGCCGATCACATCGGACAGCGTGTTCAGATTGTGCTGGATCGCGAGCGCCGAATAGCCGTCCAGCGTGCCTTCGCGCCGGCGCTCGGCCACCCATTCTCCGAGCCAGAGCATGATCAGGGCGGGCCGGTATTTCGCGGCTGCGACGCGCGCGTGCAAATCGGACGGCAATCGGGGAGCAAGATCGGCGAGCGCGTCGGTGCCGCGCAACTGATGCCGAAGCGCATGCGCCAATGCGCCGAGCGCCGCGAGAAAACGCCGCGACTGACTGCGATCTTGCGGCTCCGGCGACGTCAACACCTGCTGCGCCAGTGCGCGCGACGTGTTGAGCAACGCGCCCCACAGCTTGCGGCCTTCCCACCAGCGCTCGTAACTTGCGCTGTTGCGAAAGCCGAGAAACACGGCTAGCGCGATGCCGACGAGCGCGAACGGCGGCGTGCCGAGCCCGATCGGATAGTGGCGCATGTGGTCGTGCATGAAGATCGCCGTGACCGACAGCATGAAGATGAGCCCGAGCCGCGGCAGCAATTGAGGCAGCACGGAGCCGCGCCAGACGAACAGCATGCGGAACCAGTGCAGCTTGGGGCGAATGATCATCTTTCGGGTCTGTCTCGGGAATGAACGGCGATGCGTCGCGATACGGCAGGCTGTAGCGTTGCCTGCCATGCATTCTAAGTCAGCCCGCCGCTTGACTGCCTGCGGATTGTTCATCGTCCGCGGCGGACACGACTGATTCGCCGCGCGACCGTTCTTCATGCAACCACGAGAACGGAAGGCAATACAACTTCGGTTCATTCGAATAATTTAGATATGCGAAATAAATGCGTCGTGGGTCACGGCGCCGGTTCAATTGCCAAACATCTCCGGACATGCGCGTACGACCCGTCAAGGTGCGCACCGGCGAACAACAAGGAGGGAGTTTTCATGCTCGCAGTCAGGCGCAACATATTGTCGATGCTGGTCCCGCTCGCCATTCCATGTGCTGCTTCGGCGCACGGAACGCTCGAAACACCGCTGAGCCGCGTGTATTCGTGCTATCTCGAAGGGCCGGAAAGCCCGAAGTCGGCAGCGTGCCGGGCAGCAGTGGCGGTCGCGGGCCCGGGCTTCCTGTATGACTGGGCGGGCGTCAACCAGTTGCCCAACGGGGATCACAAGGTCGTCGTGCCGGACGGACATCTGTGCAGCGCCGGAAAGACGAATTACTACGGACTCGACCTCGGCCGCAACGACTGGCCGACGACCTCGATCTCCGCCGATCTGAGCGGCAACTTCACATTCGTCTGGTACGCGACCGCGCCGCACGTCACGCGCTACTTCCAGTTCTACATGTCGAACGACGGCTACGATCCCGCGCAACCGCTGAAATGGTCCGATCTCGACAGCAAGCCGTTTTGCGAAATCAACAGCGTCACGCTGGAAAACGGGCGCTACAAGATGCAGTGCAAGCTGCCGGCGGGAAAGACCGGCAAGCGGACCATCTATGTGATCTGGCAGCGCAACGACAGCGCGGAGGCGTTCTACGCGTGCGCGGACGTGTCGATCAACGGAGTCAAGTCGACGTGGCGCGAGTTGCGTCCGGTGCCGACGACGGCGCAGAACCAGCCCGCCGGCATGAAAGTCACGTTGCGCGTATTCGATCCCGACGGCCACGATCTGGAATCGATCAGTTACACGGTGACGGCGGAGACCACGAACGCCGCGGACTGGATGTATGCGATGGCGACGACCATCAACAATCAGTCCAGGCGCGTGCATGTCGGATTGATCGATAACAACGGCAATGTCGTGCCGCAGAAGGAGCCGTCGGCGAATCGCATTTATGTCGATGGTCCGACGGACTACAACTTCATGGTGGACTACACCGGCTCGCCGGCACCGACGCCCGCGCCCGCACCCACGCCATCTCCGGCACCGACGCCAGCGCCCGCGCCCACGCCGACTCCGGCTCCGGCACCCACGCCAACACCCGCGCCCGCGCCAACGCCTGCGCCCACGCCGGCGCCGACGCCCGCGCCATCGCCGAGTGCGGGCGGTACGTGCGCGGTGCCGTGGCAGGGCGGCACGATCTACAGGTCGAAGGAACAGGTTTCGGCCAACGGACACAACTACGGCGCGCGCTGGGAGAACGGCGACAACCCCGTGACCAGCTCCGGCACCGGAAAGCCGTGGCAAGACCTGGGCACGTGTTCGGGCCAAACGTCGCTGACTTGCGCGGCGCCGTGGAGCGCGAGCAAGACCTACGCGAACGCCGGCACGAGCGTGAGCTACAAGGGCATGAACTATCGCAACAAGTGGTGGTCGGCCAATGTCGATCCGGCGACGAATTCGGACGGCGCCTGGGAAAAGGTCGGACCCTGCAAGTAATTGCGGGCGCGCATCGCGCGGGGCGAAACACCCGGCGCGATGCGCTCGCTATCAAGCTCGAAAACGTCCCCGGCGAATCCATTTCGTCGCGATCCATTTTTCGCCCGCTTCGACAGGCGTGCCGGCATGCAGCGTTTTCGGATCGCTCTGGCCGAGCGCGTTGCCGTACTCGAAATAGAGGGCGCAGCCGCGCCGCGGATGAATGGTGAGCCCAACGGCCGGAAAGGTCGTGTCGCCACCGCGCGCGACTTCGTTGAGATACAGGATGACGGTCGCCACGCGCTGTCCGCCGCGCTGTAAGTGATGCCGGCTGCCCGCTTGTTCCTCCGGGAAATAATCGAAATGCGGACGATATTCGCCGCCGACGCTATACCGCAGGATATGCAGTTCCTCGCCGTTCTCGACTGGTTGCCGGAACAGTTCCGCAAGCCGTCGATCGATGTCGCCCACGAGCGCGTTTGCCGATGCATCGACGAACGCGCCTTCGCTCCTGCGTTCACTGCTGGCGACCTCGTTGCCCGAATCCGGATCGACGACCGACGAGCGTTGCACGCGCGCGCGGCCGATCTCGATGAGCCGGTCGCATTCGTCGTGCGCGAGGACATCGGCGAACAGCGCGATGACCGGCTGCTCGCAACCGAAGAGCCTGCGCGCTTCGCAGTCGCTCGCGGTGAGCACGCGGCCGGGCGGCAGCATCGGCGTGCCGTGGACGTAGGCGGACGTATCGGCCGCTTCGCCCGCGAGATGACGCGCGAGGATTCGCCGTGCGGTGTCCGGATCGAACGCCGCCGCGACCATCGCATCGATCAGCGATTGATGCGTGCAACCGCGAAGAATGTTTTCATCGAGCCACGTCTTCCATGTGGCGTCGAAACGGGGAGTGTCATTCATGGCGAAATGATCAGGGATGAAATCACAAGAAAATACTTCGTATGACGAAGCATTTGAAAATTTGCGCCGTGCGATGTGCGCGTGCCTGTTCGTGTGCGCGACGTGGCCTTTCCACGCGCGTGCGGCGACCATGTTCCGCTGCGAGTCCGGCGACAACGCGGTGAGCTATGTCAGCGAGCGCATCGATCACGCGCGGTGCAGCCGCCTTGCCACGAACTGGCGCGAGCGGGTATCGACGTCCGATAGCGCGTCTTCGCCCGCGATATCGCGCCGGCGCGACGCCACGGCGCGCATCTACAGCTACGTCGAGGATGGCGTGCGGCATTACCTGACGCGCAAGCCGGAGGGCGTCGCGGCGAGCGTGTCGGTGATCGAGCTGCATTTCATCGAGACCTGCGCGCTGTGCGAGCCGGCAGCCGACGTGAACATCGCCGCGCTCACGCTCGACACGCGCGCCTACGGACGCGAGATCGATGCGGCGGCGGCATCGTTCGGCGTCGATCGTGCGCTGGTGCGCGCCGTGATTCACGCGGAGTCGGGGTATCGCGCCGATGCCATCTCGGCCAAGGGCGCGCAAGGGCTCATGCAATTGATGCCCGCGACCGCCGCGCGCTTCGACGTCCGCGATCCGTTCGACGCGGCGCAAAACATTCGCGGCGGCGTGCGCTATCTTGCGTGGCTCTTGCGGCGCTTCGGCGGCGATGTCGATCTCGCGCTCGCGGCTTACAACAGCGGCGAAGGGGCGGTTGCGCGTCACGCCGGCGTACCGCCTTATGCCGAGACGCGGGCCTACGTTTCGCGCGTGAAGATGCTGGCGGAGCGCTATCGCGGCGTGCACTAGCGGCGCGCCTTGCTTTGTTCGATTCGATGACATCTCAGTGCTAACGCCGGCTCGTGCTTCTGTCGGAAACACTGCCGAGAACATAGATGAACTTCCAGTCGGCATAGCTCGTCGCCGTCGCGAAACTCGCGTCGTCGTCGGAAAAGCCGTCCTTCTTGAACGGCGCTTCGGTCGATGCGCTATACACGCCATACAACTCGCCGCCCGGTCCTCGGACGATCTGCCAGTCGCCGTTGGTCATCGGATCGGCGTAGGGCTGACGCAGATAGCGCCGCACGAAGGCATCGCGCGGATCGCGCAGCAAGTCCTTCAAGTCACGCGGAAACGCCGCGCCGTTGCCAGCCCTGACGTAGGCTTCGATGGCCGCGCGAATCGCGTCTCCGCGACGCAGCAGTTCGTCCTCCTTCGCGCGCTGCGCCTGCGTGCTCCAAAGCTCGCCGATCTTCATCAGATAGATGCCGATCAGCGCCACGGACATCAGCGCCCACAACATGCCGAAGCCGCGCTGCCTACCACGCGCTGTAGCTCGTGCCATCTTTCGCCCTGCCTTTCGCGCCGCTGCGCACGTTGTACACGCCCGGCGTGCCGTCGGCGGGCGGCTCGGTCGCCCATGCCGAACGGCTCATGGCGACCGGGTCCATCGGAATGTCGCGCAGATAGTGCATTTCAACCAGTTCGTCGAGCGATTGCGGATAGCGGCCCTGATCGGCGCGAAAGTGGTCGATCGAATCGCGCAGGGCGGCGAGGTTCTCGTGCAGCACGGTTTCCTTCGCCTTGTCCGCCTGGCCGAAGTAACGCGGCACGACGATCGTCAGCAACGTCGCGATGATCGCCAGCACGACGAGCAACTCGATCAGCGTGAACGCGCGGCGCAGCTTCCTTTGCATGACCATGAGCATCACCATCTTCGATAGGGAACGCCGTTGAGTCCCGTGCCTTCCGAGAGCGAATAGACGTCGTAGATGTCGTCGCCTTCGGCGGGCGATTCCGCGTCGCTCGCGTAGCTGCGCTTGCCCCACGTGGCTTCGTCGGCGCGGCTCGGGCAATCGCACATCGGATCGCGCGGCACGCGCCGCAGGAAATAGATGCGCGCGTGCGTCGGACTCGTCTTGTCGAGCACGCCTTCGACGAGCGTTTCCAGCGTCGGCGGATAACCCGGATCGCCCGGCGCGCGATCCAGCTTGCCTTCGTCGCCGGCTTTCCGGTAGGCGTCGATCGCATCGCGAATGCTCCACAGCGCGCGACGCAATTCGTCCTCCTTCTGACGCTGCGCCGTCACCTGGACGAGCGGCGCGGCGACCATCGCGAGCGCGGCGAGAATCGCGAGCGTCACCAGCAATTCGATGATCGTGAAGCCTCGTTGCATCGCGCTTGCCTCCTGTCGTTCAGGGCTGCGCGGGCGGCAGCGTTCCGGGCGCCGGGACTTGCGGCGAACGCGGCGCGGGGAGCGGCAACGCGGCGGCTTGCTGCGGCGGCGGTTGTGGCGATTGAAGCGGTTGTAGCGATTGAAGCGCGTTCCGATTGCCGATCACGACATCGCGTTCGATCGCGATGCGGCTCTCCGTGCCCGACTCGAATTGCACGACGTTGCCCGCGGGCATCGCCTGATTGCGCACGATGCGCGGCGTCAGCAGGAGCACGAGTTCGGTTTCGCGGGCGTCGTTGAGGCGGTCGCCGAAAATGCGATCGAGCATCGGGATGCGGCTCAGGCCCGGCAAGCCGGAGCCGGTGGCGCGCTCGTTGCGTTGCAGGAGACCGGCGAGCATCTGCGTTTCGTTGTTGCGCACGCTCATCACGGTATCCGCCGTGCGCGTGCCGATCTGATACGCGACGAGCCCGGTCGTCGTCGTGATCGTATCGGTGACGTTCGACACTTCCATGTGCAGCTTCACCTGCACTTCGTCGCTGTTGACGATCACCGGCGCCACTTCCAGCGACAGCCCGACATCCTGATAGTTGACGCTTTCGGAACTGAAATTGCTCGACAGCGTGGTCGTCACGACAGGCAGGCGATCGCCGATCAGCACCTTCGCCTTCTCGCGATTTCTCACGCGGATGCTCGGGTTGGCGAGCGTGCGCGTCTTGCCCTGCGTCTGCAGGAAGTCGATGCCGACCGGGCCGACGCGCACGAGCACGTCGCTGCTGTTCAGGTTGCGCAGTTGCTGGAGCGTGACCGTGTTCTGCGGCAGCGTGGTCTGATCGGCCGCCTTGCCGGACTGCAGGCCGAACGAGATGTTGTCCGGATACTGAACGCCCATGTGCAGCAGATCGGACGACGATATTTCGAGCACCTGCGCATCGATGACGACTTCGGCGGGCGTCACGTCCAGTGCGCGGATGATGCGCTCCGCGACCGTCAGCGTCTCCGGCGCGTCGCGCATGACGATGGCGTTGGTGCGCTCGTCGAGCACGGCGTCGCGCGTCTTGACCATCTGCTTGAGCACGCCGAGCACCTGCGTCGCCGCCGAGTTCTGCAAATAGAACGTGCGCACGACGAGATCGCGATACTCCGTTTCCTTGTCCGGCCGCTTCGGATAAACGAGGATGGCGTTGTCGCCCACGACCTTGCTCGCCAGTTGATTGGCCTGGAGCACCATCGTCAGCACCTGTTTGACGGGCGTGTTGCTCGCGTAGATCGTGGTCGGCGCGCTCGCCTGCACGTCGCGGTCGAAGGTGAAGTTCAGCCCCGTGATGTTCGACATCAGTTCGAAGATGCTGATGAGCGGCTGATCGCGAAACTGCACGGTGATCGGCTGATCCAGATCCTTGCTCAGCTTCGGCGCGAGACCGGCGGCTTTCGGCGTGAGCAGTTCGTCACGCAGACGCGCGGCGCGGGCGTTGTCCGGCTGCTTCGCGAGCGTCTCGTTGGCGATCGCGAGCGCTTCCTGCGGCTCGTCCATCCGGATCGATTCCGCGTGCCGCAGCGCCCCGTCGATGGCGGCCTGCCGGTTGATCCACTCGATCAGTTCGCGCGGCTGATCGTCACCGGGCGCGGCGATCTGCGCGCGTCGCGCCCACGCCAGCGCCTGCGCCGGATCGCCCGCACGATACGCGTCCGTCGCGCGTTGCAGATAGTCGAGCGACAGGCGGCGTCGCAGGCTCATGTACCAGTTCCTGATCTCGAGATCGTCGGGATACTCCGCGGTCTGCTGCGCGAGCAGTTCGAGCTGCGCATCGGGCGGCTTGCCGGCGAGCCGGTTCTGCAGGTCCTGACGATGCAACTCGCCCGCACACGAACTGAGAAGCGGCAGCAGCGGCAACAGCAGCCACACGGCCAGGTCTTTGAGCCGGCTCATTTGATGTCTCCGAGTGACAGCGTTTGCCGGCGTTTGAGCGGCAGATACGTGAAGCGGACTTCCTTGCGATCGATTTCGTCGATCCGGTAGGCGTTGAGAATCGTCTCGCCGGGGCGCAGAAAGCCCTGCCTTGCGCAGTTCGCGCAGAGCGCGAATTCGCGTCCCGTTCCGGCCAGCACGATGTAGAGCACGCCTTGCGAATCGAGCCACAGCGCGCGCACGGTGAACGGCAGCGGCGGCGGTTCGGGCGGCGGAGGCGGCGTGACCGGTCCGGGCGGCGGCGGTGGAGGCGGCGGCGGCTGCCAGTTCTGGCTCGGAAACAGATCGACCGGCGCGCTCGCGGCATCGGGCGCGTTCGCATCCGGCGCGCGGGGCGAAGACGCGGGAAGCGCCGAATGGCGTGTCGACGGTATCGCGGGCGGCACGGCATCGTCCTTTGCGCTGCGACGATGCGCGAACGCGACCAGCCCGAGCGTGAGCGCGAGAAGGATCAGGAGCGGCGTCGACACCTTGAACGCGCGTGCGTCGGGCGCTTTCATTTCGACGTTTCCACGACAAACGCGCATTGCAGACGCACTTCCAGTTCCGTCGCGCCGATGTTGGGCCGCGACATCGTCACGCGCTCCCAGCGGATGCCCGGCAACGTCCGCAATTCGAAGACGAAGTTGCGCAGCGGGAGATAGCGGCTCGTGAAAGTCGTCTCGATGACATAGCGGCGCAGCGGCGAATCCTTGTCCTGCGCGGCCAGTTGATACGTGACCTGCGGAATCGTCAGGCCGTATTTCGCGGCGATGGCGTGCATGCTGTGCAGAAACACGAGATACCGCTCTTCGGCGCTGACGGGCGCGACGGCTTCGTCGGGCGAAGAGGGCGGCGGCTGCGTGAGCTTCGCGGCGCGCGCATCGAGATCGGCCGTGCGCGCGGCGATGTCGCGACGCAGCGGCACGATCTCGGCAAGCGCGATCATCGCCGCGCCGCCGATGAGCAGCAGCGCGATCAGTCCGAACGTCCCGAGACGCCATTGCAGGCGGCGCAGTTCCCACGCGCGGCGGTTCATCGGCGGGCTCCGGATGCATCGCTCGTGGAAGGCGGAACCGAAGTCGCCGGCAAGGAAGCGGCGAACGCCTTCCACGTCACCTGCAACGACGTTTCCACCGACGGAGCCGGCGGTCCCGGCTTCTTCGTCTGCCGCTTGAGCGCCACGGTTTCGACTTGCGGCTGCGCCTGGAACCAGCCCGCGTAAGAGATCGCTTCCTGCACCGAGCGCGTCTCGAATTGCATGTTGATCTGCCGCGACGCCGTCACGATGTCGATCGCGAGAAACGCGATATCCGGATGCCATCCCGCCTCGATCAGATCGCGCGCCGGCTCGGCCGCGTAGCGCTGTTGAGCCATGAGCGCGGCGCTGCGCGCGTCGCCGCCGCGATGCGCATTGCTGATGCGCGCGAACTGCGCCTCCTTTTTCGCGATCGCGGATTCGCGTGCGTCGAGCGCTTCGCCTTGCGCGTGAAGCGCGTCGCGATACTGCATCACAGCGATGATGGCGGCGACGCTCACGAGCAACGCGATGAGCCCGGCCGCCGCGCCCGGACGATTCGCGTGATGCATGTCGATGCGCGGCGCTTTCATGACGCGTCGTCCCACGCCGCACGCAGCCATTCGACGCCGGCCGCCTGCGCGGACCAGCGCACGCCGTCGCCCGGCCCGATCACGTAGCGGCGCTCGGGCGGCACGTCGGCGCAGAGCGTGAAGGCGTCGCGCAAAACGTCGTCGAGCGCGCCCGCGACCGGCAGCGCGATGAAGCCCGCCCAGCCGCCGTCGCGCCGCAGCCCGATCTGCGCGATGACCGCGCCACCGTCCGCGTCCGTCGCCTCCAGCACGGCGATAGCGATGGAACCGTCGCGAATCCGCGCGGCGTGCCGTTGCAGCGCGAACGTGTACGCCGGCTCGATGCCGCTCAGGACGAGCTTGCGCCCCTTGCACATCTTTTCGATGCCCGCGCACAACGCCTCGGGCATCGCGGCGGCGAGACGGCCGCATCGCCAGCCGCCGTCGGTCACGGAAAAGCGCGATGTCTCGCCGCCCGCGCCGGTCTGCATCGCCTTGACGCGCGCGGCGTCGATCCATTTCCGCGGCTTCGGGGACGGCTGCCAGGGCAGCGCGTAGTACCGCGCGAACGGCGCGCCGGCCACCACGCGCAGCGTATGCAGACCGGGACGGGACGGCTTCGGCGCGAGCGTTTCGATGGCTTCGAGCGCCGCCGCGACATCGCCGCGCGCGAAAGATTCGGCGTCGCGCGGCGAGCCGGGCACGCGCGCGCGGCCGCCTTCGAGCAGGATCGTCGTGCGGCTCGTCAGCGTGATAGCCGTGGCCGTGGATGCCGCCGCCTTCGCGCGCAAGAAGTCGATGTAATCGGAGAAACGTGACATCGTGCCCCTGCGCCTAGCTTTCCACGATGGTCACGCGATTGACTTCGGCGAGCGTCGTGCGCCCATCCGCGACCGCGCGCAACGCGATCTGCCTGATCGGCACGAAGCCGCTCTCGCAGGCAAGCTGCTTCAGTTCCATGATCGGCCGCCGCTCGACGAAGCACTGCTTGATCGCGTCGTTCAGGCGCAGCACTTCCGCAATCGGCTGACGCCCGAGATAACCCGTGCGGCGGCACATCTCGCAGCCCGCGCCGCGCCGGAAGCGCCAGCCCGCCACCTGTTCGCGCGTGAGCGCCGAGGCGCGCAGCGTGGCGTCGTCGGGCGGGACGTCGTCGCGGATGCAATGCGGGCAGTTCTTGCGCATCAGCCGTTGAGCGACTGCGCCGAGGAGGGCATCGACGAAACTGTGCATGTCGACGCCCATGTGCAGAAAGCGGTCGAGCACGGAAAACACGTTGTTCGCGTGCACGGACGTCAGCACGAGGTGACCGGTGAGCGCTGCCTGCACGGCGATGTTCGCCGTCTCGCCGTCGCGGATTTCGCCGACGAGAATCTTGTCCGGATCGTGACGCAGGATCGAGCGCAGCCCGCGCGCGAAGGTCAGCCCTTTCTTGTCGTTGATGGGGATTTGCAGCACGCCCGGCAGTTCGTATTCGACCGGATCCTCGATGGTGATGATCTTCTCGTCGCCGGTGTTGATCTCGGTGAGCGTGGCGTAGAGCGTCGTCGATTTGCCGGAACCGGTCGGTCCCGTCACGAGCAGAAGTCCGTACGGCTCGTGCGCGATGGAGCGGATCGCATCGACGATTTGCGGCTCGTGGCCGATCGAATCCAGCCGCAGCGCGCCGTTGCCCGCTTCGCCGCGCGCTTTGTCGAGCACGCGCAGAACCGCATCCTCGCCGTGGATCGACGGCATGATCGACACGCGAAAATCGATTTCGCGCTGGCTGATGAGCGCCTTGAAACGCCCGTCCTGCGGAATGCGCCGCTCGCCGATATCGAGGTCCGCCATCACCTTCAGGCGCGAGAGCACGTGTTCCGCCGTGTCGACGCCGCTCGCGCTCGCCGTTTCCTGCAACACGCCGTCGATGCGGTACTTGATGACGAGTCCCGTCGCCGTGCTTTCGATGTGTATGTCCGACGCGCGCGCCTTGAGCGCGTCGTACAGCGACGAGTTGACGAGCCGGACCACCGGATGCGCGTCGGCGGCGAGCGTCGCCAGCGTGATCTCGACGCCCGAATCGGCGATCGCGGCCGGCTGGCCTTCCACGCTGATCTGCGTGAGCGCGTGATGCGCCGACTCGTGCCGCGCGAGATACGCCGTCAGTTCCGACGGCACGCAGAAGCCGAACGCGAACGGCTTCTTCACGCGGTTCATCGCCCAGGCGCGCAGGAGCGGATCGAAGGGATCGGCGACGAGCAGCCGGAGCATCGTTTCCGCGCGCGTGGAATCGGCGGCGAGCAGGCATTTGCGCGACATGGCGTCGCCGAAAGGGAGCAGGTCGAAGCGCGGTTCGAGCGCATCGAGCGCGGCGGCGTCGAAGCCGCGCAGACGAAGCATGCGCGCGACCGTTTGCAGATAGACGGCGGGATCGTGTCCGGCTTCGTCCCAGACTTGCTGCTGACGCGGGTGAGATTGTGCAATGACGTTCATCGTGTCACCCCACGGCGCCCGCAAGCTGGAAGATCGGCATGTACAGCAAAAAGATGATCGTCCCGACGATGCCGCCGACCGCGAGCATCAGCACCGGCTCGACGACGCGCATCAGCATGTCGATGGCGCGGTCGAGTTCCTCGTCGCAGAATTCGGCGGAGCGCGTCACCATGCCGGCGAGTTCGCCGCTCTGTTCGCCCACGCGGATCAGCCGCTCGGCGACGGGCGTCGTCAAATTCGCGGCGGGCAGCGCGCCCGACAGCGGCTTGCCCGCGCGAATGTCGTCGAGCGCCTGCGACAGCGCGTCTTGCAGATGCGCGGGCAGCACCTGCGCGGCCAGTTCGAGCGATGCCACCATCGACATGCCGCCCGCGAGCAGCAGCCCGAGCGTGCGATAAAACCGCGTGAGGCCGAAAAGCCGCTGATAGTCCGTGAGCTTCGGCAGACTGAAAAACGTCGCGACGAGCCGGTTGCGGACGTTCGCGCTGCGCAGCGAGAGGCCCGCGCCGGCGATCGCCGCGAAGAGCGCCGCGAGCAGCACGCCGCCGTGCGCCTCGACGAGATTGCCCCACGCGAGCATCATGCGCACGGTGAACGGCATGTCCTTCATCGTGGCGAAAATCTGGCTGAACTTCGGGATCACGTAGAACGCCATGAAAAGGATGATCGCGGCGCCCGTTCCGATGACGATCGACGGATACACCATCGACGACACGACTTTCTTGCGCACCGTCGAGAGCCGCGCGTCGTAGTGGTGATAGCGCTTGAGCGCTTCGGCCAGATGCCCGGTCTGCTCCGCCGATGCAACCGTCGCCACATACAGCGGCGGAAATTGGTCCGGCTGACGTTCGAGTGCGCGCGAGAGCGGCTCGCCCTCGTAGAGCGCCGCGACGATGCCTTGCAGCACGGTCCGGTTCAACCCTTCCCTGCTTTTGTCGCGCAGCGTTTCGACCGTTTCGACGAGGCTCAGGCCGGCTTCGAGCAGCGCGATCAGTTCCTGCGTGAAGAGCGCGCGCTCGAACACCGGCTTGCGCAGCGAGAAGCGGCGCGGCTTCGCGTCGAGCGGCGTTGCATCGACGAGCGAAAGACCCATTTCCGCGACGCGCGCGCGCAATTGCGCGTCGTTGTCGGCATCGAGTTCGAGTTCCTGCTGGCCGCTGTCGGTATCGATCCGGGCGCGATATCGCATGGTGATCGCCGCGCACGTCATTTGTCGACGATATCCGCATCCTCGCCGCTGCCGCCGGGCTTGCCGTCCGCGCCGTAGGTCATCAGGTCGTAGTCCTTGCCGCCTTCGCCCGGCGAGCGATAGATATACGGCTTGCCCCACGGATCGTTCGGGATCGCGCTCGTCATGTACGGGCCTTCCCAGCCGGCCGTGTTGCCGCCGTTCGTCATGAGCGCGGCGAGGCCCGCGTCCGTGCCGGGAAAGCGACCCGTGTCCAGACGATAACGGTCGAGCGCGCCTTCGATGCCCTTCATCTGCGACGCGGCCGTCTTGCTGCGCGCCTTGCCCACTTCGCCGAACAGTTTCGGTCCGACATAGCCCGCCAGCAGCGCGATGATGAGCAGCACGACCAGCAGTTCCAGCAAGGTGAATCCGCGCTGCCGTGAAGCGGTATGAATTTCGGAATGCTTATTAACACGATGCATGAGAATAGCCGCCATCGTTTCGTTATGGGTCGTTTCGTTTCCGAGCTGGGAGTTGCTGCGGCTTTCGACGCGTTATGCGGTTGGCCGAACGCGCGGTGCAAAAACACTGATAACCGAACGATCCACGCGAAGCAAGCCCCTCGTAAGAAAGCGGCTTCCCTGAAGCATGAACGCCCGAATGACGCGATGCGTTCGCGTCGTTTCGACGATCGAATCGTACCGGGCCATCATTCGATTCGATGTCTGCGCGAAAAAAAGACCCGCGTTGCGCGGGTCTTTTCCGAAGCCTCGACAGTGCCTCGTCGACGCGTTTCAGGCGAGCGATTCGCGCGCCGCCTTCGCCGCCGCGCGCACCTGATCCGGCGCGGTGCCGCCCGCATGATTGCGGCTCGCGACCGAGCCTTCGAGCGTCAGATAGTCGAACACGTCTTCGCCGATCAGATGCGCGACGTTCGGCAATTCGATGCGCATCGCGTCCAGCGACAGGTCCGCGATATCGCAGCCGCGATCGTCGCAAATCCGCACCGCATGCGCGACCGCTTCGTGCGCATCGCGGAAGGGCAGGCCGCGCTTCACGAGATAGTCGGCGAGATCGGTGGCCGTCGAGAAGCCTTGCAATGCAGCCGCGCGCATCGCTTGCGGCTTGACCGTGATGCCCGCCGCCATTTCCGCGAAGATGCGCAGCGTGTCCGCGACGGTATCGACCGTATCGAACAGCGGTTCCTTGTCTTCCTGATTGTCCTTGTTGTACGCGAGCGGCTGGCCTTTCATCAGCGTGAGCAGCGCCATCAGATGCCCGTTCACGCGTCCCGTCTTGCCGCGCGCAAGTTCGGGCACGTCGGGATTCTTCTTCTGCGGCATGATCGACGAACCCGTGCAGAAGCGGTCCGCCAGATCGATGAAGCCGACGCGCGGGCTCATCCACAGCACGAGTTCTTCGGAGAAGCGCGACACGTGCGTCATCACGAGCGCGGCCGCCGCCGTGAATTCGATCGCGAAGTCGCGGTCGGACACGGCATCGAGCGAATTCGCGCAGATGCCGTCGAAGCCGAGCGTCGCGGCCACCGCGTGACGGTCGATCGGATAGCTCGTGCCCGCGAGCGCCGCGGCGCCGAGCGGCAGGCGATTCACGCGCTTGCGGCAATCGCGCATGCGTTCGGCGTCGCGCGAGAACATTTCGACGTACGCGAGAAGGTGATGCCCGAACGTCACCGGCTGCGCGACCTGCAAATGCGTGAAGCCGGGCATGATCGTGTCGGCGTGCTTTTCCGCCATGTCGATGAGCGCGACGCGCAGGTCCTTCAGCAAGTCGCCGATGCGGTCGATCTCGCCGCGCAGCCACAGGCGGATGTCGGTCGCGACCTGATCGTTGCGCGAGCGGCCGGTGTGCAGGCGCTTGCCGGCATCGCCGATCAACGCCGTCAGCCGCGCTTCGATATTCAGATGCACGTCTTCAAGGTCCAGCTTCCATTCGAATTCGCCGCGCTCGATTTCGCCCCTGATCTGCGCCATGCCGCGCTCGATGGCCGCGAGGTCGTCGGCGCCGATGATCTTCTGCGCCGCGAGCATCGATGCATGCGCGAGCGAGCCTTGAATGTCGACGAGCGCGAGCCGCTTGTCGAAAAACACCGACGACGTGTAGCGCTTGACGAGTTCCGACATCGGCTCGGAGAAGCGAGCCGACCAGGCTTCGCCTTTTTTGTGAAGTTGGGACGTCATGGTGTTTTCTCAGCGGGAGGGTTTGGCTTGATTCGGCTTCGGAAAGACGAAAATTTTAACATTCGACGCTATTCGGACCCGACCAGGATCACGAGCTTCAAGTCTTCGCGATGCGCGGGCTTGAACGTGATCTGATTGAACACGATGCGCCCGCGCGACGGATGCTCGAACGCGCGCTCGCCGCCTTCGCGCTCGAACACGTCCTGCGAGGCCCAGAAGCGCGCGAAGGCATCGCTCGCGGCGGAAAGCGAATCGATCAGCGCGCGCGTGGGCGCATCGTTCAGATGGCGGATGGAATCGGCGCGAAACTCGGCGGCAAGACGCCGCGCGCGCGTTTCCCAGTCGACGATCAGCGCGCGCGCCGCCGGCGACGTGAACGTGTACGTCAGCAGATTGCGGTCGTGCTCGCCGTCGAGCCAGCCGACGAAGAGACCGGCGGCGGGCGCGTTCCAGCGCAGCGCGTTCCACTGCCGGTCGAGCACGTACGCGGGCGCGTCGATCAGCCCGACGGTTTGCAAAAGCGCGGCGGGGACGTCCTGCGCGGCGGGATCGGGCTCGGCGGGATCGCGCTGGGCGGCGAGTTCGAAAAGATACGCGCGTTCGGCGCGCGAGAGTTGCAGCGCGACGGCGATGCGCGCGAGGGCATCGGCGGAAGCGGATACGGGGCGCCCTTGCTCGATCCACGTGTACCAGGTCGGACTGACGCCGCAGAGTTGCGCGACTTCCTCACGACGCAGGCCCGGCGTGCGGCGGCGCGGTCCGGGCGGCAGGCCGACGGCGAGCGGCGACAGCCGTTCACGATGCGTGCGGATGAATTCGCCGAGCGCGCGCGCGGGCGTTTCCGCCAATGGCTCGGAAGACGTTTTCTCAGGATGCATTCGGACTTCGACGGGTGGTTCAGATACCAGAATAATTGCTCAACTTGTACTGGTACCGGGCGGGCTCTATTGTAGCGGGCAGGCGCTTTGGCCCATCACGAAACCGGAGAGCAGGATGAAACATCACGATCAGGTCGCCGACGCGTTCGGCTCGACCGCCGCCGCGTATCTCACGAGCCAGGTTCACGCGACCGGCGCGGATCTGCAGAATCTCGCGGCGACGTTCGCGGCCACGTGCGGCAATGCGCGCGTGCTGGACATGGGCTGCGGCGCGGGGCACGCGAGTTTCGCGATCGCGCCGCACGTGCGCGAAGTGGTGGCGTACGACATCGCGCCGCAGATGCTCGCCACGGTCGATACCGCCGCGAAGGAACGCGGCCTGAGCACGATCCGCACGCAGCAGGGCGCGGCGGAAACGCTGCCGTTCGACGACGCATCGTTCGACTGGGCCGTGAGCCGCATGAGCGCGCATCACTGGCGCGACGTGCCGCGCGCGCTGGCGGAAGTGCATCGCGTGCTGAAGCCGGGCGGGCGGCTGAAGTTCATCGACATCGCGGGCATCGACGATCCGCTCTACGACACGCACATTCAGGCCGTCGAAGTGCTGCGCGATGCGTCGCACATCCGCGACTATCGCGCGGACGAATGGATCGCCATGCTCGACGCCGCCGGCTTCGACGCGCACGTCACCGAGCGCTGGCGCCTTCCGCTGGAATTCGAAGCGTGGGTGTCGCGGATGCGCACGCCGCCCGAGCGCGTGACGGCCATCCGCTCGATGTGGACGAGCGCGCCCGACGAAGTGCGCCAGTACTTCGCCGTGAAGGACGACTGCTCCTTCGAACTCGACGCGCTGATGATCGAGGCGAAGCGCCGGGACTGACGCTCGCCTTAAGCGGGATCGTCAGCCGGTGTTGCGCAAGCCCGCCGCGATCCCGTTGATCGTCAGGTGAATGCCGCGCCGCAGCCGCACGTTCTGATCGCCCGCGCGGTGGCGCTTCAACAGTTCCACTTGCAGGTGATTGAGCGGATCGAGATACGGGAAGCGGTTCTTGATCGAACGCGCGAGCAGCGGGTTGTCGGAGAGCCGCTCGTGACGGCCGGTGATTTCGGTCAGCACGCGGCACGTGCGCTCGTGTTCCCCGACGATGCGGTCGAACACGAGCTTGCGCAGCTTCTTGTCGCTGACGAGCTGCGCATAGCGCGACGCCACCGCGAGGTCCGTCTTGGCGAGCACCATGTCCATGTTCGACAGCAGATTCTGGAAGAACGGCCAGGTCTTGTGCATCTTGCGCAGCGTGTTGAGCCGCTTCGCGCGATCGGCGTCGGAGCCGCCCGCATCGAGAAACGCGGTGACCGCGCTGCCGAAGCCGTACCAGCCGGTGAGCAGCAGGCGGCACTGGCCCCACGAAAAGCCCCACGGAATCGCGCGCAAATCCTCGATCTTGCGATGCTTCGGGTCCTGCAGCTTGCGCGACGCCGGCCGGCTGCCGATGTTCAGTTCCGCGATTTCCGCGATCGGCGTCGACGAGAAGAAGTAGTCGGTGAAACCTGGCGTCTCGTAGACGAGCGCGCGATACGCGGCCATCGCGGCATCGGAGAGCGTCTGCATCGTCGCTTCGAATTGCGGCAGTTGCGCGGGCGCGTTTTCGTGCGGCAGCAGCGATGCCTCCAGCGTCGCGGCCACGACCGTTTCCAGATTGCGCCGCCCGATTTCCGGATTGCCGAACTTGCTCGCGATGACTTCGCCTTGCTCGGTCAGGCGGATTTGACCGTCGACGGTGCCGGGCGGCTGCGAAAGAATCGCCTGATACGTCGGGCCGCCGCCGCGTCCGACCGTGCCGCCGCGCCCGTGGAACAGCCTGAGCGTCGTGCCGCGTGCCTTGAAGAGCGCGACGAGCGCCAGTTCCGCGCGATACAACTCCCAGTTCGACGTGAGAAAACCGCCGTCCTTGTTGCTGTCCGAATAGCCGAGCATGACTTCCTGTTCGCCGCCCTGATTGGCGATGAGCGCATCGACGCCCGGCAGCGCGAACAGGTCGCCCATGATGACGGGCGCATTGCGCAAGTCCGCGATCGTCTCGAAAAGCGGAATGACCATCAGGCCGTCGCGCGCGGGATCGTTCTTCGCGCCGAGACAGCCTTGCAGCACGCCCGTTTCCTTCTGCAGCAGCATGACTTCCAGCAGATCGCTGACGGTCTCCGTGTGCGAAATGATGTAGTTGCGCACCGCGCGCGCGCCGAAATTCTCGCGGATCACGCGCGCCGCTTCGAGCACGCCGAGTTCGCTTTTCGCGAGATCGGAATATTCGGCGTAAGGCAGGCGCAGCGGGCGCGGCTGTCCGAGTTCCTTCAGCAGCACGCGTTGCTTGTCTTCCTCGGAAAGCGCCGCGTAATCCTGCTCGACGCCGCCGCGCGCCAGCAATTCGGCGATGACCGCTTCGTGGATGTCCGAGCTTTGCCGCAAATCGATGCTCGCCAGATGAAAGCCGAAGACTTCCGATGCCCGCGCGAGCGGCGACAGGCGCGCGGCCGACAGCGACGCGCCGTGGTGCTCGGCGAGCGAATCGATCAGCACGTGCAGATCGCGCGTGAACTCGGCGGCGTCGGCGTAGGGCGTCGCGCGAACCGGGGCCGCGCCGCGTCCGGCGCTGCGCACCGCGACGACGCCTTCGCCCAGCCGCACGCGCGCGCTCGCGGCAAGCCGCGTGTAGATGCCGATCAGCGCGCGCCGATACGGCTCGTCCGTGCGATGCGGCGAGCGGTCCGGCGATGCTTCCGCCAGCGCCTGCAACGCTTCGCTCGATCCCGAGAGCAGTTCCGACACCGACAATTCCGCGCCGAGCTTGTGCACTTCTTCGAGATAGTGCTCGAAGATGACCGTCGCTTGCCGCGTGATGGCGTTTTCGAGCGTCGCGGCGGTGACGTTCGGATTGCCGTCGCGGTCGCCGCCGATCCAGCTTCCCATCTGGAAGAACGGCGGCAGCCGCGCGGGCAGGCCGTGCTCGGCGAGCGCGGCTTCGATATCGGCGTACAGCGCGGGAATTTCATCGAGGAAAGTCGCGCGATAGTAGGACAGCGCGTTCTCGATTTCATCCGCGACGGTCAGGCGCGAGTCGCGCAGCATCCGCGTCTGCCACAGCGATGTGACGCGCGCGCGCAGCACCGCTTCGTTCTGCGTGCGCTCGCGGGCGGTCAATTCCTGATCGCGCTCGGCGAGCAGGCGCGCGATGTCGTGCTGCGCATCGAGAATGCTCTTGCGCTGCACTTCGGTCGGATGCGCGGTGAGGACGGGCACGATCAGCGCGTCGTCGAAAAATTTCTGCAGCATCTTGCGCGTCGCGCTGACGTTCTTCTGCTCGCGCATGCGCTCGATCGCATAGGCGATGGTGCCGGGCCGCGGCGCGCTGCCCGCGAGCGCGTGAATGCGCCGCCGGCGGTTGTGATGCCGGTCTTCCGCGATATTCGCCAGATGCGAGAAATAGCTGAACGCGCGCACGACGCTCACCGTCTGTTCCGGCGACAGCGCGCGCAGGCGTTTTTCGAGCGACTGCGAGGCATCGACATCGTCTTCGCGGCGGAATTTCACGGCGGTCTGACGAATGGTCTCGACCATGTCGAACACGGCGTCGCCTTCCTGCTCGCGCAGCACTTCGCCGAGCAGCCGGCCGAGAAAGCGGATGTCCTCGAAAAGCGGGCGGTCCTTGTCGTCGCGGGCGCGGCCTGCTGTCGCGGGCTTCGCGCGTTCGGCGGATGCTTCGCCGATGACGGCATCGGCCTTCGCCTTCTTGCGCGGCTTCGCCATGTCCGCTTTCTTCGGAGGCTTCGGCTTCAGCGCGACGGCGGAAGGCGGCGGCGTCACGGGCGTCATGGGCGACGCGGCGGACGCGATGGAGGATGAGTCGGGCGATGCGCCGTTACTGCGAGCCTGGCGGGCCGATGCGGAAGACGTCACGTTGAATTCCTCTCTGATGCAAGCCAAAGACCATCGACGGACGCTTAAGGCGAGAGCCTGCGCCCGGGTGTCATGCGGACCATCGAAAGCGAACGCGCGTAAAGCGCCGAGTGCGCGCGCACGTGTCTCCCCGTGCTGCGCCCACGCACGTCGCCGACCTCGCGGACGCTCGGAAAGGCGCGCCGGACAAGGCTCCGGCGTGCCGCCCGCGCCAAATGGACCCTGGCGTGCGTGCTACCATTGTTCGTTATTTCATCCCGTCATCCGATCGAGCATCAATGAATTCCGAGACGCATTCAACGACACCGCCGCCAAGCCTCGTCATCGCTTCGCGGGAAAGCCGGCTCGCGATGTGGCAAGCCGAGCACGTGCGGTGTGCGCTGCACAAATTATATCCATCTTGCGACGTCAAAATTCTCGGAATGACGACGCGCGGCGATCAGATTCTGGATCGCACGCTTTCCAAAGTCGGCGGCAAGGGACTCTTCGTCAAGGAACTCGAAGCGGCGCTCGCCGAAGGACGCGCCGATCTCGCCGTCCATTCGCTCAAAGACGTGCCGATGCAGTTGCCCGAAGGCTTCACGCTCGGCGCGATTCTCGAACGCGAAGATCCGCGCGATGCCTTCGTCTCGCCGCATTCCGCGTCGCTGGCGGAATTGCCGGCGGGAAGCGTCGTCGGCACGTCGAGCCTGCGCCGCGAATCGATGATCCGCGCGCGCTTTCCGCATCTCGATGTCCGGCCGTTGCGCGGCAATCTGGACACGCGTCTCGCCAAGCTGGATCGCGGCGACTACGCGGCCATCATTCTCGCGGCAGCCGGACTGAAACGCCTCGGCATGGAAGCGCGCATCCGCGCGTTGCTCGATCCCGCCGACAGCCTGCCCGCCGCGGGCCAGGGCGCGCTCGGCATCGAGATTCGCGCGGATCGCGCCGATCTCGCCGCGTGGCTCGCGCCGCTGCACGACGAAGCGACCGCGCTCGCCGTCGAGGCGGAACGCGCGGTGTCGCGCGCGCTCGGCGGAAGCTGCGAAGTGCCGCTCGCCGCGTTCGCGCAGTGGCAGGGCGACGCGCTGCATTTGCGCGGCGCGGTATCCATGCCTGACGGCAAGCGTGTGCTGCGCGCGGAGGAACACGTGCGTGCGCCCGATTTCGCGGCGGCGCTCGCGCTCGGCCAGCGCGTGTCGGCGGATCTGGAAGCGCAAGGCGCGATGGACATCGTCAACGCGCTCACGACCATGAGCCGCGCCGACGCGCCCAACGCCGCGCCCGCGAAGCAGGACGAACTTCCGCCGTCCGCGGCGAATCCGTCCTGATGGCGAGCGCGCGCCGCGCCACCGTCGTCATCACGCGGCCGGGCGGGCAGTCGTCCGGGCTGACCGGGCGGCTTACCCGCGCCGGTTTCGACGCGTTCGAATTCCCGCTCATCGACATCGCCCCCGTTTCCGACGATGCCCCGCTGCGCGCCGCCCTCGACGAGTTGTACGGGCCGGAGCGTTACGCGCTCGTCGTGTTCGTCTCGCCGAATGCGGTCGATCACGCGTTCGGCCGCCTTTTCGCGCCGTGGCCCGCGGACGTGCCCGTGGCGGCGGTCGGACCGGGAAGCGTCGCGGCGCTCGCGCGGCAAGGCGTGAGCGCGCCGGGGCATCGCGTGATCAGTCCGTCGGCGGAACATGCCGATCCGCGCTTCGACTCGGAGGCGCTGTACACGGCGATCGAATCGCACTTCGGCGCGAACGGGCTCGAAGGCAAGCGCGTGCTGATCGTGCGCGGCGACGGCGGGCGCGAATGGCTCGCCGAGCGTCTCGCGGAAGCGGGCGCGCGCGTCGAAAAGGCGGCGGCGTACCGGCGTCTGTTGCCCGAACCGTCGATGCAAAAGTGGGAGCGCATCCACACGCTGCTCGCGGGCGCGCCGCATGCGTGGCTGCTGACGAGTTCCGAAGGCGTGCGCAATCTCGACGAACTCGCGCGCGAGCATCTCACCGCCGACGAAATCGCGCGCATCAAGCGGGCGCCGGTGGTCTGCCCGCACCCGCGTATCGCCGAGGCCGCGCGCCAGACGGGTTTTGATAGGATTACGGTGTCCGGCGCCGGCGATGAGCGCATCGTGCAGTCGCTCGAAACGCTGTTTCCAGGCGACGCGTCATCGGCGGCCGTATCGACGGACCACTCACCGGCCAGTTCGGCGGACAACTCACCGGCTCATCAACCGGCTCAATCACGCATGACTGATTCGAACGATTCCAAGAAAGCTTCACCTCAGCCGAACGTGACACCGCCCCTGCCGCCCAACACGCCGTTCACGCCCTACGAGCAGCAGAAGCGGCGCGGCGGCGCGGGCAACGTATTGCTGTGGTTCGTCGTCGCCATTCTGGCCATCGCGGCGGGCGCGGGCGGCTATGCGCTGAACCGCAAGTTCGACCGCAAGGAACAGGAACTGACGCAGCGCGTGGCGCAGGCCGACGCGCAAAACGCCGAACTCCGCGCGAAGACCGATCAGGCCGCGAGCGCGGCGGGCGCGCTCAATACGCAGATCATCCAGTTGCAAGGCAAGCTCGCCGATGCCGAAGCGCACAGCCAGGCGTTGCAGCAGCAATATCAGGATCTCGCGAGCAATCGCGACGACTGGACCATCGCGGAAGTCGAGCAAATTCTCTCGAGCGCGAGCCAGCAACTGCAACTGACCGGCAACGTGCAACTGGCGCTTTTCGCGCTCGAAAGCGCCGACACGCGCTTAGCCGCGACGACCGGCCCGCAGGTGGTGACCATCCGCAAGGCCATCGCGCAGGACATGGACAAGCTGAAGGCCGCGCCGACCACCGATCTGACCGGTCTCGCCATCAAGCTCGACACCGCCATCGAACAGATCGACACGTTGCCGCTCGCGGGCGAAGCGCCGATCGAGCGTGCGCGCGCGCAAGCCGCCGCGCCGGCCGATAGCGCGTCGATCGCGGCGGCGACCGGCGAGCCGCGCTGGAAGGTGCTGTGGCGGCAGATCACGGCGGGCATCGGCCAGCAACTGGCGAGTCTCGTGTCCGTGCGACGCATCGACAACGCGGACGCCATGCTCACGGCGCCTGATCAGGGCTATTTCGTGCGCCAGAACGTGAAGCTGCGGCTCTTGTCCGCGCGTCTGTCGCTGCTCTCGCGCAGCGAAGCCACGCTCAAGTCGGACCTTCAGGCCGCCGACGCATCGCTTGGGCGCTACTTCGATCCGTCGTCGAAGAAAGTGGAGGCCGTGCGCGGTCTCGTGAAGCAGGTCGATCAGGCATCGGTCGCGGTCGCCGTGCCGAACCTGAACGCGAGCCTCGCCGCCGTGCATCAGTTCAAGCGAGGCGGATGATGACGATTCGTGGACTCATCTGGCTCGCGCTGCTGTTCGCGGTCGCGGTGATCGTCGCGACGGTCGGCGGCTTCGACGGCGGGCAGGTTCTGATCGTGGTGCCGCCGTATCGCGTGGACGTGTCGCTGAATCTGTTCGTGGTGGCGCTCGTCGTGCTGTTCATTGTGCTGTACGCGCTGATTCGCGCGGCGCGCGGCGTGTGGAAGATGCCCGAGCGCGTGGCCGCGTATCGTGCGCGCAGCCGGCTCGCGAAGGCGAATGCGGCGTTGCGCGACGCCATCGGCCATTTGTATGCGGGCCGCTTCTCGAAGGCGGAGAAGGCTTCGCGCGACGCGCTTTCCGTCGATGCGAACAAGGGCGCGGCCAGCCTGATCGGCGCGCAGGCGGCGCATCGGCTGCACGAATACGCGCGCCGCGACGAATGGCTCGCGCAAATCAGCGGCGCGGACTGGCAGGACGCGCGCCTCATGGCCACCGCCGACATGCGCGCCGATGGCCGCGACGCGGACGGCGCGCTCATCGCGCTGACGGAAATGCAGGCGCAGGGCGGGCGGCGCATCCACGCGCAGCAGATCGCGCTGCGTGCCCAGCAGCAATTGAAGAACTGGGGCGAAGTGCTGAAGCTCGTGCGGATGCTGGAAAAGCGCGAGGCGCTGCATCCGGCGGTCGCGGTGCGTTTGCGTCAGGTGGCGGCGGAAAATCTGCTGCGCGATCGCCGGCATAATCCCGACGCGCTGCTCGAACTCTGGCAATCGCTCTCGGTGACGGAGCGCCAGTCGCCGCGTCTCGCCGATCTCGCGGCGGAACTGCTGATCGCGCTCGATCGTCGCGCGGAAGCGAGGAAGATCGTCGAAGATGCGCTCGCGCATAACTGGGACGCGCGGCTGTTGCGGCGCTATCCGGATTGCGTCGTGGGCGGCGACGCGTTCCCGCTCATCCAGCGCGCCGAAGCGTGGCAGAAGGAGCGCACCGAAGACGCGGACCTGCTGTTCACGCTCGGCCGCCTGTGTCTGCATCAGCAGTTGTGGGGCAAGGCGCAGGCGTTCCTCGAATCGGCGCTGAAACTGGCCGATAACGAGCCGCTGAAGATCCGCACGCATCGCGCGCTGGCGCGTCTGCACGAACAGCTCGGCGACGCCGACAAAGCCGCCGAGCACTATCGCGCGAGCGCGCTGGCGATGAACGTCGTTTAAGCGAATTCGTCGTCGGATTCGTTAGAAAGCCGCATGCTTGCAAAGGCATGCGGCTTTTTCATTTCTTCGTCTCCGTCTGTTCGTTCGCGCACGGCCACGAACCGGCGCTGCGTGATCTATTCTCATTCAACAATCGCGCGAGTCATAAAAAGGAGACGAAGTGGATACAGCGAACCGACTTCGGTGGCTCGTCACGCCGGCGCTTTGCGCGCTGCTTTCATGCGTGGAAACGTCGCCTGCACTCGCGCAGACCGGCGCGCCGCAATGGACGGGCACGTGGTCCGCCGCGCCCGCGATCACGAGCGATCCCGGCTTCGACAATCAGACGATTCGCCAGATCGTGCACACGAGCATCGGCGGGACGGCGGTGCGGCTGCGCTTCTCCAATCTCTTCGGCAGCCAGCCCGTCACGCTCGGCAACGTGCATGTCGCCGAGCGGGCGAGCGGCGCGCGGACCGTCGCCGCGACGGACCGCGCCGCCACGTTCAACGGTCAAGCGTACGTGACGATTCCGGCAGGCGGCTCCGTCGTCAGCGATACCGTCGCGTTTCAGGCGCCCGTGCTCGGCGACGTGGCCGTGAGCTTCCATGTGCCGTCGAAGACGCCGCCGAATTCGACCGGCCACCCCGCCGGCTTGCAGGACGTCTATATCGCGCCCGGCGACGTGAGCGGCGATGCGTCGTTCGCGGGCGGCGTCGCCAACGCGGCGGGCGGGCAGTCGTACTACTTCCTCACCAATCTCGATGTCGTCAACGCGGGCGCGACGGGCGCGGTCGTCGCGTTCGGGGCATCGATCACGGACGGCCTCGCGTCCACGCCGAACACGAACCGGCGCTGGCCGAACCGGCTGGCCGAGCGGCTGATCGCCGCGGGCATGAACGTCGGCGTGCTGAATCAGGGCATCAGCGGAAACAACTTCTTTTCCGACGGCGATTCGTCCGGGCAGGCGGGCCTCACGCGCTTTCAGCGCGACGTGCTGCAACAGGCCAACGTGAAGTGGGTGATCGTGTCCGACGACGCCGTGAACAATCTCATCGGGGGCAATCCGCCGACTGCGCAGCGGCTGACCGGCGCGTTCGAGCAGTTGATTTCGCAGGCGCACGCCGCGCACGTCAAGGTGATCTGCTCGACGCTCACGCCGTTCGAAGGCATTTCGCGATGGACGCCCGCCATCGAGGACACGCGGCAGGCGGTGAACGCGTTCTTGCGCGATCCATCGAGCGGATGCGACGGCGTGCTCGATCAGGCCGCCGCGCTCGGCGGTCCCGGCGACGCGTCCATCGCCTACGCGAGCGCGTTCAATAGCGGCGACGACCTGCATCCGAACGATGCGGGCCTCTTGGCCATCGCCGATGCGGCGCATCTCGACTGGTTCGCCGCGCTGCCCGCCGTGCGCGCGCCGTCGGGCTGCGGAAGGCTCGCGCCGGGCGAGGGCTTGTCGATCGGGCAGACGCTCTCATCCTGCGACGGGCGTTTCGCGCTGACGCTGGGCCGCGACGGATTTCTCGCGATCGTCTACGAAGGCGCGGCGATCTGGTCGACGAGCGATGCGGGCGCGCCAGGCGTGGAGATGCGTTTCGAGGAGGACGGCACGCTCTCGCTATTCGATGCGAACGGCGCGCGCGTATGGCAAAGCGGGAAGGCGAACGTGGCGGTCGGCTACGCCTACATGCAGCGCGACGGCAACCTCGTCGTCTATTCGACGGCCGGCAAGCCGGTCTGGGCGACCGGCACGATCGTCAATAAGTAGGAACGGACGGATCGACCTGACGCGACCACGCGTCGATGCCGCCGTACAGATTGAAGATGTTCGTGAAGCCGCGCGACTCCAGGAACATGCCGACCGAGGCGCTGCGCGCGCCGTGATGGCAGATGCAGACGATCTGCGCGTCGTCGTCGAGTTCTTCGCTGCGCGCGGGAATGTCGCGCATCGGGATCGACACGACGTTGTCCATCTTCGCCGTCTGAAGCTCCCACGGTTCGCGCACGTCGAGCAGCACGGGGGCGGGGCGGGACGAATCGGCGAGCCACGCGGCGAGTTCGGGTGCGGTGAGATTCTGCATGGGATCGAAATCGGAACGGACGATGAGAGCCCGCGGCGGCGTTAAGTCCGCGCCGCGGAGCGATTGAGTTCAGAACCTGAACGGCGAAGGATGCAGCGCGTTCTTCAGCGGCGCGACGAGCGTTTCGAAGATATCCGACACGCGGAACTGCTTTTCGTCGACGCGCGTGATGATCTGCGCCTTCATGACGGGCGCCGCGCCGACGAACGCCGCAATGCGCCCGCCGATGCTCAGCTGCTCCAGAAACTCCTGCGGCATGACCGGCAGGCCGCCGGACACGCAGATGACGTCGTACGGTGCGCCCTGATCCCAGCCGCGCGCGCCGTCGCCCTGCGCGACCTGCGCATTCGTCACGCCGTTCGCGGCGAGATTCTGCTTCGCGAAATCGGCGAGTTCCGGCGAGATTTCGACGGTCGTCACGCTGCGGCCGCGATGCGCGAGCAGCGCCGCCATGTAGCCCGACCCGGCGCCGATTTCCAGCACCGTTTCGGTCTTCTTCACCGCGAGTTCCTGCAGGATGCGCGCTTCGACCCTGGGCGCGAGCATGCGTTCGCCGCCGGGCAGCGGGATTTCGAGGTCCGCGAAAGCGATGTTGCGATAGGCGGCGGGAACGAAGTTCTCACGCTTGACGATCGACAGCAGGTTCAGAACGTCCTGGTCCAGCACATCCCACGGACGAATCTGTTGCTCGATCATGTTGAAACGCGCTTGCTCGATGTTCATTTTCTGTGTGCGTGTTGACGACCGGAGACTGACGCCCCGATGCCCCGGCGCGTGCGCCGGAGGGAGGCGGATTGACTCCGCGATTGTAGCAAACGAGGGCGTTTTCCCGTCTGCATCGCGGGTTCAGCGCGGCAGGCGAATGTCGAATTTGAAGGTGATGAGCCGCGCGACGAGGATAAACGCCGTCGACATCAGCACGTTGTAGATCGGCTCGACGGCGAACTGCTCCAGCCCGATGTACATCCAGCAGCCCGCGAACGCGCACACCGCGTAAGGCCGCGAATCGCGCAGGATGAGCGGGACTTCGTTGCACAGCACGTCCCGGATGATGCCGCCGAACACGCCGGTGGTGACGCCCATCATCGTCGCGGTGAAGATGGGCATTTGCGCGTCGAGCGCGATGGACGTGCCCGACACGCTGAACAGGCCGAGCCCGATGGCGTCGGTCACGAGCAGCGCGCGCTGATCGAAGAGGCGCGTCGTGAGGCGAAGGAAGAGCGGCGCGAAGATCGACATCGCGAAGATCGCGAGCACGTATCCCTGATGCTCCACCCAGTAGAACGGGCGGCGCGAGAGGAGCACGTCGCGCACGGTGCCGCCGCCGAACGCGGTCGCGAGCGCGACGAGAAACGCGCCGACCGCGTCGAGCCGGCGCTTCCTCGCTTCGATGAGGCCGGAGAGCGCATACGCGAAGATCGCGAACGCCTCCATGATGGAAATGGCGAGGGTGAGTCTGGGATGCACGTGCGTTCCGTCGTTCAGCGGGTCTTGTCTTGTGGATGATTGTGATGCCGCGGCGCGCCGCCCGGCTGCAGCAGCACGAGCACGGCGCCCGCGCCGCCGTCGTGCGGACGCGCCTGACAGAACGCGATCACTTCCGCCTTCTGCACGAGCCACGCGCGCACCTTGCCCTTGAGCACCGGATGCTTGCCGATGGAGCCGAGCCCCTTGCCATGAATCACGCGCAGGCAGCGCAGCCCGCGCTTCACCGATTCGCGGATGAATTCCGCGAGCGCCTCGCGCGCTTCCTCGCGCCGCATGCCGTGCAGATCGAGCTGCGCCTGCACGATCCACGCGCCGCGCCGCAGCTTCTTCACCACTTCCTGACTGACGCCGGGCCGGATATAGGACAGCGTCTCGTCGATGTCGAGCAGGCTTTCGGGATCGTATTCGTCGGAAAGCGCTTCCTGCAGCACCGCTTCTTCGTCGCGCAGGCTTTGCAGCGGCAGCGGCGAAGGCGGCACACGCACGACGGTCGTGCGCGGCGGCGTCTTGAGCGGCTCGATTTCGCCGATCGCGCGACGAAACTCGTCGGCATCCGCGACGGCTTCACGCTCGGCCCGCGCCGCCGCGACGCGTTCGGCTTGCCGCTTGTCGGCGTCGGCCTTGAGCGCGGTCTTGAGCGACGCGAGACCCGAGAGCCCGTCGCGCCTGACCGCCGCCGATACGTCGCGCGGATCGGCAGGCTTCCCGGCGGGCGCAGCCGGGCGCGGCGCTTGTGGCCGGCGGGACTTCGGTTCGTTCGGGTGAGGATGATTTTTCGGCATCGTTCGGCCAGAAGAGTCGGCTGCCAGTCAGCGACGCGCGGCGCGCCGATTTTGCCACGCGCGCGGCGGCTGTCGAATGGGCGAAGGTGAAATGCGCGTACCGACGGAGAGAAACAAAAAAACGGGCCGTGGCCCGTTTCGTTCCGCCTACGCGCCACGACGCGCCCGAGCGCCACACGCCGAAACCGCGCGCCGGCCCTCATTCTAATGGCCGGGCGCGCCGTATCGCTTGCCGCTCAGCGGTCCTTTTCGTGGCTCATCGAGTGCGGCGTGGGCGTTTCGTCGATGGCTTCGAGATAACGCTGCGCATCGAGCGCGGCCATGCAGCCGGTGCCCGCGCTCGTGATGGCCTGACGGTAGATGTGATCCTGCACGTCGCCCGCCGCGAACACACCGGGGATGCTCGTCGCGGTCGCGTTGCCGGCCGTGCCGCCCTTCGTGATGATGTAGCCGTTCTTCATCTCGACCTGGTTCACGAACAGGTCCGTGTTCGGCTTGTGACCGATCGCGACGAACACGCCCTGCAGCGCGACGTCGGTGGTTTCGCCCGTGCCCGTGTGCTTCACGCGCAGGCCGGTGACGCCGGAATCGTCGCCCAGCACTTCGTCGAGCACGTGGTTCCACTTGATCTCGACGACGCCTTCCTGCTCCTTCGCGAGCAGGCGGTCGATCAGAATCGGCTCGGCGCGGAACTTGTCGCGGCGGTGAATGACCGTCACCTTCTTCGCGATGCCCGACAGATACAGCGCTTCTTCGACCGCCGTGTTACCGCCGCCGATGACCGCGACTTCGCCGTTGCGATAGAAGAAGCCGTCGCACGTGGCGCACGCGGACACGCCCTTGCCCATGAACGCCTGCTCGGACGGCTCGCCGAGATATTGCGCCGATGCGCCCGTCGCGATGATGAGCGAATCGCACGTGTACTCGCCCGAATCGCCGATCAGCCGGAACGGCCGCTCATTCAGCTTGGCAGTATGGATGTGATCGAACACGATCTCGGTGTTGAAGCGGCGCGCGTGTTCTTCCATGCGCTGCATCAGTTCCGGACCTTGCACGCCCGAGGGATCGCCCGGCCAGTTTTCGACGTCGGTGGTGGTCATCAGCTGGCCGCCTTGCGCGAGGCCGGTGACGAGCAGCGGCGACAGGTTCGCGCGCGCCGCATAGACGGCGGCGGAGTAGCCGGCGGGGCCGGAACCGAGAATCAGCACTTTGGCGTGCTTGGGCGCGCTTTGGGATGAAGACATGGCGATGGTCCGTTATTGATGGTCTGACCGGAAGCGGAAGCGGTGGCATCCGCGCAGCAAGTTCGACTCCCGCGCGCGTCGCTTCCGGTGACTCGTAGTTGGATGCAAGTCCTCGATTATAAAGGGCCGTGCAAAACCCTTCCGAGTGAACCTTTCAATCGCTTTGATAGGGCAGAGTCGCAGAAATGACGCCAAAAACGCGCGCCCGGTGCACGTGAGGAGTGTTACAGCATGCAAGTGCCGGCCGGTTTTTGCGCCTGTCCCTGCAATGCAGCGTTTACAATAGGCCACCGTTCATGCAGCCCGGATCGCCACCGGCGCGAAATCTCCAAGGGCTGCGAAAAGCGACACCGAATCAATGGCAAAAGCATCCTATTCCGCGAGCCCGCAGGCGTTGCCGCACCGCATGTCGCGGCTCTTCACCGAGATTCGCTGGATTCTCCAGGTCGCGCTCGGACTTTTCCTCGTGATGGCGCTGATTTCCTATAGCCGCAAGGATCCGAGCTGGACGCACGCGGTGAGCGTCGACCGCATTTCGAACTGGGCAGGGCGCGTCGGCGCGTATGCGTCGGACATTCTGCTGCTCGTGTTCGGGCTGTCGTCGTACTGGCTCGTCGTGCTGCTCGGGCGGCGCATCGTCGCGAATTACCGGCGCATCAGCGAGCCGGCGGCGCAATCGTCCGCCAGCGATGAAAACGCCCCGCGCGACCGCACCTGGCTCGCCGAAGCTTTCGCGTTCGTGCTCGTGCTGCTCGCAAGCGACGGCATCGAGGCGCTGCGCATGTGGTCGCTCAAGGTGCCGCTGCCGCGCGCGCCGGGCGGCGTCGTCGGCGATATCGTCGCGCGGCATGTTTCGCACGCGCTCGGCTTCACGGGCGCGACGCTCTTTCTGCTGATCGCGCTCGCGATCGGGCTGTCGCTCTATTTCCGCTTTTCGTGGCTTTCCGTCTGCGAGAAAGTCGGCGAGGGCATTCTCAATGCGATCACCGGCGCGCAGCTGCGGCGCGAAGCGGGGCGCGATCGCAAGCTCGGCGAGGAAGCGGCATCGAAGCGCGAAGGCAAGGTCGTGCGCTCGCGCGTGAAGCACGAAGATCACGAGCCCGTGGTGATCGTGCCGCCGGTCGCGACGCCGCCGCGCTCCGAACGCGTCGAGAAGGAAAAGCAGGTGCCGCTGTTCACGGACCTGCCGGGCGATTCCACCTTGCCGCCCATCTCGCTGCTCGATCCGCCGCCGAAGACGCAGGAAACCATCGCCGCCGATACGCTCGAATACACGTCGCGTCTCATCGAAAAGAAGCTGAAGGATTTCGGCGTCGAGGTGAGCGTGGTCGCGGCGTATCCGGGGCCGGTCGTCACGCGCTATGAAATCGAGCCGGCGACGGGCGTGAAGGGCAGCCAGATCGTCGGGCTGGCGAAGGATCTCGCGCGGTCGCTGTCGCTCGTGTCGATTCGCGTCGTCGAGACGATTCCGGGCAAGAACTTCATGGCGCTCGAATTGCCGAACCAGCGCCGGCAGACCGTCAAGCTCTCCGAGATTCTCGGCTCCGAGGTGTACGCGAACGGCGCGTCGCCGCTCACGATGGGTCTCGGCAAGGACATCGGCGGCAATCCGGTTTGCGCCGATCTCGCCAAGATGCCGCACTTGCTGGTCGCGGGCACGACGGGTTCGGGCAAGTCGGTCGGCATCAACGCGATGATTCTTTCGCTGCTCTACAAGGCGAGCGCGGATCAGGTGCGGCTCATTCTGATCGACCCGAAGATGCTCGAAATGAGCGTCTACGAAGGCATCCCGCATCTGTTGTGTCCGGTCGTCACGGACATGCGGCAGGCCGGCCACGCGCTCAACTGGGCCGTCGCCGAGATGGAGCGCCGCTACAAGCTGATGAGCAAGATGGGCGTGCGCAACCTCGCGAGCTTCAACACGAAGATCGACGAAGCGAAGAAGCGCGACGAGAAGATTCCGAATCCGTTCAGCCTCACGCCCGACGATCCCGAGCCGCTCACGCGCCTGCCGAACATCGTGGTGGTGATCGACGAGCTCGCCGATCTGATGATGGTCGTCGGCAAGAAGGTCGAAGAACTGATCGCGCGGATCGCGCAGAAGGCGCGGGCGGCGGGCATTCACCTGATTCTCGCGACGCAGCGGCCTTCGGTCGACGTCATCACCGGCCTCATCAAGGCGAACGTGCCGACGCGCATGGCGTTCCAGGTGTCGTCGAAGATCGATTCGCGCACGATTCTGGATCAGCAGGGCGCCGAGTCGCTGCTCGGCATGGGCGACATGCTTTATCTGCCGCCGGGCAGCGGTTTGCCGGTGCGCGTGCACGGCGCGTTCGTGTCGGACGAGGAAGTGCATCGCGTGGTCGACAAGCTGAAGGAGCACGGCGAGCCGAATTACATCGAAGGCATTCTGGAAGGCGGACTCGCGGGCGACGGCGACGAAGGCGCGGCCGGTGCGGGCGCGGGTTCGAGCGACGGCGAAGCGGATCCGCTCTACGACCAGGCGGTCGAAGTCGTGATCAAGAACCGGCGCGCGTCGATTTCGCTCGTGCAGCGGCACTTGCGCATCGGCTATAACCGGGCGGCGCGGCTGCTGGAGCAAATGGAGAACTCGGGCCTCGTTTCGGCGATGTCGTCGAACGGCAACCGCGAGATTCTCGCGCCGGCGCGTGAAGCGGAATAACGTCGCGCGCTGGCCGGCACTATCTGGATGGAGAACGAGACTATGAAGCAACGAACGGGGAAGATTTTCGGCGCGGCGATTCTGTCGGCTTCGATGCTCTTCGCAACGCACGCATTCGCGAGCGGCACCGAGCAACTGAAGCTCTTCGTGTCGCAAGTGCACGCGGCGCGCGGCGACTTCACGCAGCAGGAAGTCAAGGCGCCGAGCAAGGCGAACAACGGCGCGATGGCCACGCCGACGGCGTCGAAGGGCGCGAACTCCAGCGGCACGTTCATGTTCGCGCGGCCGGGCAAGTTCATCTGGTCCTACGAGAAGCCGTATTCGCAGGTCCTGCAGGCGGACGGCGACAAGCTGTACGTCTATGACAAAGACCTGAATCAAGTGACGGTGCGCAGCCTTGGCGGCGCGCTCGGCGCAAGTCCGGCAGCGATTCTTTTCGGCAGCAACGATCTCGACAAGAACTTCACGTTGCGCGATGCGGGCGTGAAGGGCGGCATCGACTGGCTCGAACTCACTCCGAAGGCGAAGGACACGCAATTCGAGACCGTGGGCATCGGCTTCAAGGACGGCAATCTCCAGGCGATGGAGTTGCACGACGTCTTCGGCAACGTCACGCTGCTGACGTTCTCGAACATCCAGAAGAACCCGCCGATTAAGGGCGATACCTTCAAGTTCAACGTGCCGAAAGGCGCGGACGTGATCAACGGGTAATAAAAAACGCGGCTCCCCGGAGCCGCGTTTCGTTTGTGGCGTCTACTTTTAGTGATAGTTCGTGACGAGCGTCACGAGTTTCGCGGACGCGTCCGTTCCCTGCATCGACAGCACGCCGCCCGATGCGCCCACGTGAAAGACGCCGCCGCTGTTCGGCGCGATGCGGCGGCCTTTGCCGTCCGCGAAGCTCGCGTTCAACTCGGCGGGCGTCGCGCGATGATTGTCGATAGACAGCGAAACATCCGCGCTCGGCGCACTGTTCGGCTCGGGCGTGAACGTCACCGATGCCGTGTTTCCGCTTTGGTCTCCTCGCGCGGAAAATCCGGGGCCGTCCGCCGACGTTCGCGCGTTCGTCGAGAGTCCGAACGGCGGCGCGACCAGCGCTCCCAGGAAGGTGATCGTGCCGCCCGGAACGGTCACCGCGCCGGCGGAAACGGCGAAGCAGGCGGCCGCGCCTGCAATGGCGATTCGTCCGAGCCGGATGGCGTGCATCGTCGTGTTGCGCATCTCGTTCCCCTTTCTTGGTCGTTTCGTTTCTCGCTCAAGCGGATCGTTCTGATCCGATTCGTCGAAGCGTAAGACGATAATAAGAGGAGTCCGATTCGATTGCCAAGGAAAATCGCACGAGCATCTCAAAATAAATGCGATGCGCGTTGAGAAGTCATCGATTAATTTGTTTCGACTGCTTATGAGCCGCTAAATTCGCTTCGTCATTTCGATGCGATGCGCCCGCGCCATGTCCTCGATGAAGGCATCGACGATGTCGTTCTTCGCGCTGTGCACGCCGCGTCCGCCGCCTTTGCGATCGGCGCGCGTGACCATGTGGAACGCGACGCGATAACGCATCGTCGATTCGTTGAGCGGCGCGAGCAGGCCGTCGTTCACATAGGACGCCGCGAAGTGCTCCGGCAGATAGCCGAGGTGTCGCCCGGAGAGGACGAGCATCGCGACCGCTTCCATGTTGTCCGCGACCGCGCTGATCGAACGCGGCGCGAGCGCGCCCGCCTCGGGCAGCGGATAACTGCGCCACGCCCAATCGTGCTCGGCCGCTTCCGCGAGCGTCACGCGGCCCGCGCGGTCGAAAAGCGGATGCGTCCGCGCGCAATACGCGAGCTGATCCTCCGCGAAGATCTCCGTGTAATCGAGCGACGGCACGCGATGCCAGAAATAGCCGATCGCCATGTGAATGCGGCCGGCGAGCAGCATTTCTTCCAGTTCGCCCGGTGAGCGCACGAGCACCGAAAAGCGCACGGATTCGTCGCGTTCCCGAAAGCGCGCGATGGCTTCGCTGATCCGCGCGTTCGCGCTGACCGGCGTGTTGCCGATCATCCCGAGCGTCAGCGTGCCGACGAGCTTTCGGCCGACGTTGCGCGCGGTCGAATCGAACGTTTCGACGGCGGCGAGGAGCGCGCGGCACGCATCGACGAACTGTTCGCCGCGCGACGTCAGCGCGAAACCGCCGCGCCCGCGCTCGCAAAGCCGATAGCCAAGCCGCGTTTCGAGCGTCGCGAGCTGCGTGCTGATGGTCGACTGGCCGACGTTGAGCGTCGCTTGCGCGGACGAAACGCCGCCTGCATCGACGATGGCGAGGAACACGCGAATGAGCCGCAGATCCAGGTCGGAAAGGTGAGTGAACATGGGCGCCGCCGTTTGCAGGGATACATCGATTGGAATCGATGTGAAGTTGATTTCGGCTGCATTTTAACTCGGCGCGAAAGGCGGTATTTCTAGCGAATCTCAGTCACCCGCGAACATTCGCCATCATGAATACGTCTTCGCTCTTTGCGCCCGCCGAACACTTCGATTCCCATTTCCACGATCATCGCGCCGAGCGGCCGCAGCCGTTGTCGGGCAACCAGATGCCGCGTTGCGGCGGCATCACGACGATGATGCGCCTGCCGCATGTTCCGTCCGCCGCCGGACTCGACGCGTGTTTCGTCGGCGTGCCGTTCGATCTCGGCACGTCGAACCGCACGGGCGCGCGCTTCGGGCCACGTCAGGTGCGCAGCGAATCGGTGCTGCTGCGCCCGTACAACATGGCGACGCGCGCCGCGCCGTTCGATTCGCTGCGCGTCGCGGATATCGGCGACGTGGCGATCAATCCGTACAACCTGCTCGATTCCATCGACCGGATCGAGCGCGCGTATCGCGAAATTCTCAAACACGGCTGCAAGCCGATCACGCTCGGCGGCGATCACACCATCGCGCTGCCGATCCTGCGCGCCATTCACGCGAAGCACGGCAAGGTCGGGCTGATTCACGTCGATGCCCACGCCGACGTCAACGACACCATGTTCGGCGAGAAGATCGCGCACGGCACGCCGTTTCGCCGCGCGGTGGAGGAGGGCTTGCTCGACTGCGAGCGCGTGGTGCAGATCGGCCTGCGCGGAACCGGCTACGAAGCGGGCGACTTCGACTGGTGCCGCGAGCAGGGCTTTCGCGTCGTGCAGACGGAAGCGTGCTGGAACAAGTCGCTCGCGCCGTTGATGGAGGAAGTCCGCGCGCAGATGGGCGACGGACCGGTGTATATCACGTTCGATATCGACGGCATCGATCCGGCGTTCGCGCCCGGCACCGGCACGCCCGAGATCGCCGGGCTGACGGTGCCGCAGGCGCTGGAGATCGTGCGGGGCGCGTGGGGACTGAATATCGTCGGCGCGGATCTGGTTGAGGTCGCGCCGCCCTACGATCCGTTCGGAACGACGGCGCTACTCGCGGCGAACATCGCGTTCGAGTTGTTGTGCGTGCTGCCTGGCGTGCAGCGGCGGGTGTGAGGCGTTACGACGCCAACTCCGCGCCCCGCGTCGAAACCAGCAGCAGGTAACACACGGCACCGAGCGCGAGCGATGGCAGCGTCGCGCCGAGGTCGGGCAGCCACTGATTGATCGCGTGATAAGCCGCAATGCCGATCGCCCACGCGATGAACGCGCTGACGTGCCAGCCGCCCGAGTAACCGTAGCGGCCATCGGTGCGGCCGAGCGCGGCCGTATCGATCCGGCGCTTTCTCACGATGAAGTGATCCGCCAGCACCACGCCGAAGAGCGGCGCGAAGACCGAGCCGATCAGCAGCAGGAAGTTCTGATACTTGCCCATCGCGACGACGAGCGCGACCAGCGTACACAACGCGCCGTAGCCCGCGGAGAGCATCGGCACGCTCGCGCGCGCCCAGAACGTGCCGGTGGACACGGCCGCCGAGTGGATGTCGGCGAAAGCGTTGTCGATTTCATCGATCAGAATGAGCAGCAGCGCAATGCCGCCGCCCGCTTGCGCGAACGCGACCGTGAGCAGCGCATCGCCGCCGCCCGCCGCGAGTCCGTACACCGCGCCGAGCGCATAGAACCACAAATTCGCGATGCCGTAGCCGAGCAGCGTGCCGCGGAACGTGCCGCCCGCGCTGCGCCCGAAGCGCGTGTAATCGGCGATGAGCGGCAGCCATGAAAGCGGCATTGCCACGACGAGGTCGATGCCCGCGCCGAACGCCATCTCGCCGGTGCCGGGACGCGCCATCAGCGCGGCGAGATCGTGCTTCGAAAGCAGATTCCACGTGAGCCAGCCCGCGCCGCCCAGCAGCAGCCAGATGCCCCACGTGCGCAGAAAGCGCCGCACGAAAGACAGCGGACCGCTGATGGCGAGCAGCGTTGCGAGCGCGCCGAACGCGAGCGTCCAGACGAGCGGCATCGACAGATGGAAGGATTGCTTCGCGAGGGCGTCGGCGGAATCGCGCATGACGATGATTTCGAACGAGCCCCAGCCGACCAGTTGCACCGCGTTCAGCACCGCCGGCACGGATGCGCCGCGCACGCCGAGCGTCGGCCGCAGCGACGACATGGCCGCGAGCCCGGTGTCCGTGCCGATCACGCCCGCGAGCGCGAGCAGCACGACGCCGACCACGGTGCCGATGACGATGGCCACCAGCGCGTGCGGCAGCGACAGTCCCGGCACGAGCAGCGCGCCCGCCTGCGCCACCAGAAGCCCGATGCCGAGCGAAAACCACAGCGCGAAGGCGTCGCTGATGCCGAAGGCGCGCCGGTCGGCGGGTACCGGGACGAGCGGCGCGTAAGTGGACGTGTTCTCTTGCTGCATCGGATTCGATCCCCAAATAGTGTCGGTCATGAATGACGCCGCGCTCCCGACCGGCGCGGATCGTCTTCGGCGCGCGGCTGTCATAATCACCCGATTCCTGACCTATTTTGCGCCGCGCCACGCCGCGCGGAAACCTGGCCGAATGGCCGATGCACCGCGCTCCAGGAAAAGCGCAAGATTATCGCCGCGTGCGACAACCGCGCCAACCCGCATTCACTCGCGTCCACAGCACCATGTTCGAAGAAAACCGTGGCAACGTTCCGCTCGCGGAGCGCCTGCGCCCCCGCACCATCGACGATGTGATCGGCCAGAAGCATCTGCTCGGGCCCAACAAGCCGCTGCGCGTCGCGTTCGAATCGGGCGAGGCGCATTCGATGATTCTCTGGGGCCCGCCCGGCGTCGGCAAGACGACGCTCGCGCGCCTCATGGCCGCCGCGTTCCACGCGGAGTTCATCTCGCTGTCGGCGGTGCTCTCGGGCGTGAAGGATATCCGCGAGGCCGTCGAGACCGCGCAGATTCATCGCGCGAACGGGCGGCAGACGCTCGTGTTCGTCGACGAAGTGCATCGCTTCAACAAGAGCCAGCAGGACGCTTTCCTGCCGCACGTCGAATCCGGCCTGTTCGTGTTCGTCGGCGCGACGACCGAGAATCCGTCGTTCGAAGTGAACAGCGCGTTGCTCTCGCGCGCGGCGGTGTACGTGCTGAAAAGCCTCGACGCGGATGAATTGAAGGAATTGCTCGAACGCGCGACGGTGGAACTCGGCGGCCTCACGTTCACGGACGAGGCGCGCGACGCGCTCATCGGCTCGGCGGACGGCGACGGGCGCAAGCTCCTGAACAATCTGGAGATCGTCGCGCGGGCGGCGGCGCAGCAGAAAAAAACCGATGTGGATGGCGCGTTGCTCGGCAGTGCGCTTGCGGAAAATCTGCGCCGTTTCGACAAGGGCGGCGACGCGTTCTACGATCAGATCAGCGCGCTGCACAAGTCGGTGCGCGGCAGCAATCCGGACGCGGCGCTGTACTGGTTCTGCCGCATGATCGACGGCGGCGCGGACGCGCGTTATCTGGCGCGGCGCATCGTGCGGATGGCGTGGGAGGACATCGGGCTGGCCGACCCGCGCGGCGCGCGCATCGCGCTCGACGCCGCCGAGACGTACGAGCGGCTTGGCTCGCCGGAGGGCGAACTCGCGCTCGCGCAGGCGCTCATCTATCTCGCGGTCGCGCCGAAATCGAACGCGGGCTACAACGCGTACAACGAGGCGCGGCGGTTCGTCGGCAAGGATCAGTCGCGCGGCGTGCCGGTGCATCTGCGCAACGCGCCGACGAAGCTGATGAAGGAACTCGGCTACGGCCACGAGTACCGCTACGCGCACGACGAACCGGACGCCTACGCCGCCGGCGAAACGTATCTGCCCGACGGCATGCGCGACCCGCACTGGTATCAGCCGACGCCGCGCGGGCTTGAAGGCAAGATCGGCGAGAAATTGTCGCGGCTCGCGGAACTGGACGATGCGTGGCGGCGCGAGCATCGCGAGGACAAGAAGCGGTAGCGCGATGGCGTCCCGCGCAGGACCGCCGGACAGACTTCGGCGGTATGTCCGAACAGCCAGTGCCGACTGACCGGTGCGCTAGAATCGGCGTTTTCGAATACTTAACAAAAGCAGCCCGCCATGCTCGACATTCAACTTCTCCGCAAAGACCTGGACGGCGTCGCGAAGCGCCTCGCCGATCGAGGCTACACGCTCGACGTCGCCGCCTTCGCCGCGCTCGAAGCCGAGCGTCGCGAGATCCAGACGCGCACCGAGGAACTCCAGGCGCGTCGCAACAGCCTGTCGAAGCAGATCGGCGCGATGAAAGGCCGCGGCGAGGACACGTCGGCGGTGATGGCGGAAGTCGGCGGCATCGGCGACACCATGAAGGAATCGGCGGCGAAGCTGGAAGACATCCAGAAGCGCCTGTCGGACCTGATGCTCACCGTGCCGAACCTGCCGCATGAAAGCGTGCCGGTGGGCCGGGACGAGACGCAGAACGTCGAAGTGCGGCGCTGGGGCGCACCGCGCACGTTCGACTTCGAAGTGAAGGATCACGTCGATGTCGGCGCGCCGCTCGGCCTCGACTTCGAGACCGGCGCGAAGCTCTCGGGCGCGCGCTTCACGCTTTTGCGCGGGCAGATTGCGCGGCTGCATCGCGCGCTCGCGCAGCTCATGATCGACACGCACACGGAGCAGCACGGCTACACCGAGGCTTACACGCCGTACATCGTGAATCCGGAGATTCTCTACGGCACCGGCCAGTTGCCGAAGTTCGCCGACGACATGTTCCGCGTCGAAAAGGGCGGCGACGAGAACACGGTCACGCAGTACCTCATCTCCACGTCGGAGATTTCGCTGACGAATACCGTGCGCGACAGCATCCTCGAAGCGAGCGCGCTGCCCGTGAAGCTGACGGCGCATTCGCCGTGCTTCCGTTCCGAGGCCGGCTCGTACGGACGCGACACGCGCGGCCTGATCCGTCAGCATCAGTTCGACAAGGTCGAGATGGTGCAGGTCGTCGCGCCTGAACATTCGTACGCGGCGCTCGACGAGATGGTCGGCCAGGCGGAAGCCATCCTGCAGAAGCTCGAACTGCCGTATCGCGTGATCACGCTGTGCACCGGCGACATGGGCTTCTCGGCGGCGAAGACCTTCGATCTGGAAGTGTGGCTGCCGGCGCAGAACACGTATCGCGAGATTTCGAGCTGCTCGAATACAGAGGCGTTCCAGGCGCGGCGCATGCAGGCGCGCTTTCGCAACGCGCAAGGCAAGCCGGAGTTCGTGCATACGCTCAACGGCTCGGGGCTGGCGGTCGGGCGCACGCTCGTCGCGGTGCTGGAGAACTTCCAGAACGCGGACGGATCGGTGACGATTCCGGCGGCGCTGCGCCCGTATATGGGCGGCGTGGAGCGCATTGAAGTCCGCGCAACGGCATGATGTTTATTTGCAAAAAGGTGCTTGAAAAGTTTCGCGTCTCCGATATACTTTCATTCTTCGTTGAGCAACGACCCGTTTAGCGAAGGCCGGCAGAAGCAAGCTGGTAGACGGAAAGGTGGCAGAGTGGTCGAATGTACCTGACTCGAAATCAGGCGTACGGTTTCCCCGTACCGTGGGTTCGAATCCCACCCTTTCCGCCAAGACATATAAACCCCGCAAGTCGCAAGACTTGCGGGGTTTTCGTTTTGGGCTCGGCATTTCAAGCGCTTCGCATTCCCGCGCCATCGCGGCGCGGTCGCTGCAATCAGACGGTACATCGCGCCACGTCGAATCTCAGTTGCGGCTCGGGCACGCCGCCGTCGTCGCTCGTGGACTGCTGCACCTTCACGATCGATCCATACCCGGACGGCGTGAGCGTCACGAGCCACGCATTCGATCCCACCATCAGCTCCGTCGATCCCTGGTCGCGCGTCACTTGTGCCGAGGGCAACATGCGCTGCAAACACGTCGATATATCCGACGCCGCGCGCGCCGACGACACGTAAACCACCGGCTTCGACGCCCGCAGTTCCGGACCGCTGGTCGATCCGCACGCGACAAGCGCGCCGGCCGCGCATACACAAGCGACAACGAGAGAAAGGCGATGCAAGGTCATAACGCTCCTCGAGAAAACGCAATGCAGCCGACGGACATGAGATTCACTCATGACGCTGCCAAAAAGCAGTGCAACGGGCGGCAAGCACGCGCCCGTCGTCCGGCGGGAAGAGCGGCAATGCTATCATCGGCCCAATTGTCCTCGTGCGCGGTCCTCGCGCGCGGCGCACGTCCGGCACTCGCCGACGGCGGCCCGACGCCCGCGTCGAGGCGGCCCGAATCCATCCGCATCGCTCAATGGCCATCACCCTCAAGACTCCCGCCGACATCGAGAAATTGCGCATCTCAGGCCGCATGGCCGCCGAAGTCCTCGCGATGATCGGCGAACACGTGCGCCCCGGCGTCACCACCGACGAACTCGACGCCATCTGCAATCGCTTCATCGTCGATGAACTGAAGGCCGTTCCGGCGAACGTCGGCTACATGGGCTTTCCGAAGACCGTCTGCACGTCGGTGAATCACGTGGTCTGCCACGGCATTCCGGGTCCGAAAGAATTGAAGGACGGCGACATCATCAACATCGACGTCGCGATCATCAAGGACGGCTACTTCGGCGACACGAGCCGCATGTATTACGCCGGCACGCCGGGCAAGGAAGCGCGTCGTCTCACCGAAACCACCTACGAAGCGATGGTCGCGGGCATCCGCGCGGTGCGTCCGGGCGCGACGCTCGGCGATATCGGCTTTGCGATTCAATCGATCGCGCATCGCGAAGGCTTCTCGGTGGTGCGCGAGTACTGCGGGCACGGCATCGGCCGGGTGTATCACGAAGATCCGCAAGTGCTGCACTACGGCCAGCGCGGCGCGGGCCTGCGCCTGAAGCCGGGCCTCGTCTTCACCATCGAGCCGATGATCAACGCGGGCCGCGCGGCCACGCAGCAATCGCGCGATGGCTGGACGGTCACGACCAAGGATCGCTCGCTGTCCGCGCAGTGGGAGCACATGGTCGCGGTCACCGAAGACGGCTTCGAACTGCTCACGCCCTGGCCGGACGGCACGGGCGACTATGCGCAACCGTGAGCGGCACAGCAGCCTGGAAAGTCGCGAAAAACCACAGAAAGCCACGAAAGGGTGCGCTGTGAAGCACTTTCCAGGATTTAGGAATTGACGGGTTCGCCCGTTCGGATGAAGCTACGCGAATGGGCCTGCGCCCGCGCCGTCGCGAGGCGCCTTTAGCAGAGCCAGAAAGCCAGAGAGATAATCGCCCGCATGAGTCCCTCACTGACCGTCAGCCGCATCGGCGCGCAACAAGGTTCGGTTTTGCGCGAGCTTCGCACGGCATCGCTGCGCGAAGCGCCGTACGCATTCGGCGAAACGCTGGAAGACGCGCTGCTCGTCGATCCCGCTTCGTTCGACGACACCGCCACGCTGCACGCGAATTCGCCCCGGCTCGCCACGTTTCTGCTGTACACCGAAGGTCATCCGGCCGGGCTCGTGCATGCGTATATCGAAGAAGCCGACGGCGCGCGCGCATTCGTCAGCGCGTTATGGGTCGCGCCCGCGGTGCGTCATCTGCGCGGCGGCGAGCTGCTCGTGAACTTCGCGTCGCAGTGGCTCGCGGAGCAGGGCGCATCGCAGGTGCATGCATGGATCGCCGATGAAAACCGCAACGCCATGCGCTTCTACGAGCGTCTCGGCTTCGGCCCGACGGGGGATCGCCGTGCGATGCCGTCGCACGAGCAGGAAGCCGAATCGCTCTACGTGCGGCACATGCAGCCGGACCGCGACGTCTGAGACTTTCTCCGCGCGCCCGCTGCGCACTCATGCTTTCATCGCCAGAAAATCGGCCTTAAAAACTATGGCCGCGAGCGTGTACGCCTGTAAAATACGCAAAATTTTTGGCCGTTCCTATGTCGCTCAACAAAACGCCCTTCTTCGAACTGCGCAGCGGCTCCGTCGACACGCTTCTCTTCGTCGTCAAGACTCCCGACCTCGATGCCCTGCGCACCGAACTCACGCGGCGCTTCGAAGCGACTCCCGAATTCTTCGCTAACGATGTCGTCGCCATCGACGTGCGGCGTCTCGCCGCTACGGACGGCGGCGAAGGCGAGCGCGTGTCGCTTGCGGAGCTGGAGACGCTCCTGAAGAGCGTGCGCATGCGTCCCGTTGGCATCGTGGCGCTGCCTTCGCAAGCGTGGGCGATTCAATGGGCGAACGCGGGCGGCCTGCCGATTCTCGAAGCACGCGATCGCCGCGGCGCGCCGAAGCCTTCGGCCGACGAAGCGAAGCCGAACACCGAAGCCGCCGCCGTTATCGAAGCGGCCGTCGCGAAAGAGCCGCCGCCCGCGCTGCCGCAGCCGGCGACCATCATCGACCGGCCGCTGCGCTCGGGGCAGCAGGTGTACGCGAAGGGCGATCTCATCGTGCTCGGGCTGGTGTCGTATGGCGCCGAGGTCATCGCGGAAGGCAACATCCACGTGTATGCGCCGTTGCGCGGCCGCGCGCTCGCGGGCGTCCACGGCAATCTCGACGCACGAATCTTCTGCACGTGTCTGGAGCCGGAACTGATCTCGATCGCGGGAATCTACCGGACGACCGAGAACCCGCTTTCCGCCGACGTGCAAAGCAAGCCCGTGCAGATCTGGCTGGACGAAGAAAAACTCATGATCGAACCGTTGCGGCTGACCTGAAGCCGCGCGCCCGATGCGTTTGGCGCGCGCCGATGTGCCACGCGCGAGCGGACCTATTGACGAACACAAGGTACTTGTATGGCAAAAATCATTGTGGTGACTTCGGGGAAGGGCGGCGTCGGCAAGACGACCACGAGCGCGAGCTTCGCATCGGCGCTCGCGATTCGCGGCCACAAGACGGCCGTGATCGACTTCGACGTCGGTCTGCGCAACCTCGACCTCATCATGGGCTGCGAACGCCGTGTGGTGTACGACCTGATCAACGTCATTCAGGGCGAAGCGAACCTGCATCAGGCGCTCATCAAGGACAAGAAGTGCGAGAACCTTTATATCCTTCCGGCGTCTCAGACGCGTGACAAGGACGCTTTGACGCTCGAAGGCGTGGAGAAGGTCATCGACGAGCTGATCAAGATGGACTTCGAATATATCGTCTGCGATTCGCCCGCGGGCATCGAATCCGGCGCGCTCATGGCCATGCACTTCGCCGACGAAGCGCTCATCGTGACGAATCCGGAAGTGTCGTCGGTGCGGGACTCGGACCGCATTCTCGGCATCCTCGCATCGAAGACGAAGCGCGCGATGGAAGGCAAGGAGCCCGTCAAGGAGCACCTGCTGATCACGCGCTACAACCCGAAGCGCGTGTCCGAGGGCGAGATGCTGTCGCTCAACGACATCCAGGAGATTCTGCGCATCGACCTGATCGGCGTGATTCCGGAATCCGAAGCGGTGCTCCACGCATCGAACCAGGGTTTGCCGGCCGTGCATCTGGACGGCACCGATGTCGCGGAATCCTACAAGGACGTGGTGTCGCGTTTCCTCGGCGAGGAAAAGGCGCTGCGTTTCACCGACTACCAGAAGCCTGGCCTGCTGCAACGCATCTTCGGCACCAAGTAAGGGGACGCAATGTCGATTCTTTCGTTTTTGCTGGGCGAGAAAAAGAAGTCCGCTACGGTCGCGAAGGAACGCTTGCAGTTGATCATTGCGCACGAGCGCGCGGGTGGCAAAGCCGCCGCCGATTATCTGCCGGCGTTACAACGGGAACTCGTTGCCGTGATTTCGAAGTACGTGAAGATTTCCGACGACGATATTCGAGTGAGCCTCGAACGTCAGGACGATCTCGAAGTGCTGGAAGTGAAGATCGAAATTCCGCAGGCGTAAGTCGCAAGACGCCACGCGTAGTGCATGGCGTCGTTCGCTTCGTGCGGCGGCGTCGGAATGAAAAAGCCAGGATCGCGTGGTCCTGGCTTTTTGCCTTTGCACGCTATCGTTTGCGCGGGTTTTCACGCCTGCTTTTCGATGCGCTCCTCTTCCTCGTCGTCCGGCACTTCCGGCGACGGCGCTTCGGGCGCCACGGCCACGGGCGTCATGTAGCGCACCGCCAGCGCTTCGTACAGCGGCGGCGCGAACACGCGCGACACGCGGCTCGAAATGAGCGCCGTGCCCATCAGCGAGATGACGAGCGCGTGCCCGTTGATCATCTCCATCACGATGACGAACGCCGTGATCGGCGATTGCGTCACGGCGGCGAGGTAGCCGACCATCGCGAGTGCGATGAGCATCGGCAATTGCATGTCCGAGAAGACCATGTGGAGCACGTTGCCGAAGCCCGCGCCGATCGACAGCGACGGCGCGAAAATGCCGCCGGGGATGCCGGGCAGATACGAGCCGATCATCGACACCATCTTGAGCAGCGGATAGAACGCCGACAGCTGCTCGCGTCCTTCGAGCAGGCCGCGCGCTTCGGCGTAGCCGCTGCCGAAGGTCGTGCCGCCCGACACGAACCCGACCGCCGCGATGATGAGCCCGCACAGCGCCGCGAACGCGACCGGCTGCGACGTGTGCAGCGCGCGCAGCGGCGCGGGAATCCACTTCGCCGTGTTGAGCAGCAGCCAGCAGAAAAGCCCGCCCGCGATGCCCGTGACGACCGCCGTGACGACGACCGCCACCGCGAGCAGCTTCGGAAAATGCGCGCCGACGTCGATGGTCCCGAAGTACGTGTAGTTGCCGTTCAGCCCCAGCGCGACGATGCCCGCGACGATGATCCCGGTGATCAGCACGCCGCTTGCGCGCGTCGAAAAACTGCGCGTCAGCTCCTCGATGGCGAACACGATACCCGCGAGCGGCGTATTGAACGCCGCCGAGAGTCCCGCCGCCGCGCCCGCCAGCACCAGCTGCCGTTCGATTAGCGAATTCGAGCGCGGATAGAAGCGCCGCATGTTGAACATGAGCGCCGCGCCGACCTGCACGGTCGGACCTTCGCGGCCGATCGTGAAGCCGCCGAGAATCGCGATGAACGAGACGGCGATCTTGCTCGCGAGAATCCTGAGCGTGAGGAGCCGCCCGCCTGACGCCGACGTCGGACCATGCAGCACCGCGATCACCTGCGGAATGCCGCTGCCTTCCGATCCGCGAAAGAAGCGTCGCGTGAGAAAGACGCACAGCGCCGCGACGGCCGGCGTCACGATGAGCGGCAGCCACGGATGCGCCGCGCGCTGATGCATGAAGAGGCCGTATCCCCAGTCGATGAGCCGCGCGTAATACACCGCGACGACACCGACGAGAATCGCGCCCAGCCAGAAGATGCCGTAACGCCGCCAGAGGCTGCGCGTGCGGCGCGTGGTGATGGTCGAAAGAGAGCGGAGCGCTCGGAGCATGCTGTGGCCGTCGCTTTTGCAGGAAGCGCCGATTATATCGGCCATCTCAAAAACGACGCGGCGCTTCTTTCGTTGAAAAGCGGCGGCACAAAAAAGAACAGGCGCGAGGCTTTCGCCGGGCGCCCAGGAAACGCTCCCATGAAGCAGGAGCGGAGAGGAGAAGAGCGCCGCGCGCGCCGGAGTGGTTCATGGCATGCGCGGCATTACTCGTTCCGACTGTGCGCTCCGGCGGAAGTTCAATCGATCTGAAAGTCGCTTTGCAAAGACGTTCAGGCGGTAAGTATTTCGAAAGCAACGACGGCGGCGATCGCGCTCAAGTTGGCGATGATCGCTTCGCACACGACGCCGCGCCATGTCGCGGGCCGGAACCGGATGGCGAGCAGCAGCGCGACGGACAGCGCGATGGCAATCATCGCGACGAGATGCGAAGCTTGCAGATACACACGCATGACGATCTCCGTTGAACGCCTGATTCCTTCGAGTATAAGCAGCCTGCAGCGCGCCGAAAACCGACAAAAACGCCATGCTCCCGCCAGCTTGCGGACGGTGATCCGGTGTTACTTTTCATGCACGCATTTCAGGGAATCTTCTCACCGGCCTGCATACCAACCCGTATGCGCGCCGCCTGATTTCGAGAAGCGCGCCCGACCGCAGTCCGTGGAGCATTCGCCCGATGACTTCCCCGCCGACACGTTCTCTCGAAGTCGATTTCTTTCGAGGAATCGTGCTGCTGATTATCGCGGTGGACCATATATCGGGAAGCGTGCTGTCGCACTTCACGTTGCATCAGTTCGCGTTCTGCGATTCCGCGGAAGTGTTCGTGTTTCTTGGCGGTTATGCGTCGGCGGCGGCTTATACGGCGCTCGCGACTCGCCGTAGCCATTCGGCCGCTCGCCGACGCTTTTTCAAGCGAAGCTGGGAGATTTATCGCGCGTATCTGCTGACGGCGGTGCTGATGCTCGTCTGCGGCGCGCTTCTGATGCTCCTCAAGATCGATTCCCCGATGCTGCAATACACCGAATGGCCGGCGTTGCTCGCGCGTCCGTTCGGCCTGACATTCGATATCGCGACGTTCCGCCAGCAGCCGTATCTGTCGTCCGTGCTGCCGATGTACTCGCTCTTCGCGCTCGCCGTGCCGATGGCCGCGCCGCTCGCGCAACGCAAGCCCGTCATCGTGATGTTCGGCAGCCTGCTCCTGTGGCTCGCCGCCGCGCCGATCGCGCACGCGCTGCCGTCGTCGTACGGGCAGGCGTGGTCGTTCAATCCGTTTGCCTGGCAGCTCATGTTCGTGACAGGCGTGCTCGCGCGCGTGCAGCCGGTCAGCGACACGTTCCACGCGAGCCGGACCGCGCGCTGGCTCACGTGTGCCGCAATCGCGTTCGCGCTGACGTTCGCGTTCGCCAAGCTCTTTCTCGAAACGCAGGCGCCGCCGGGATACATGAAGCAGAACCTGGCGACGCTGCGCATCGTGAGCTTCGGCGCCGTCGCGTGGATCGTCGCGCGGGCGGTCTACGCCGGTTGGATCGGCGATCTCGCGCGCAAGCTGCCGGGCGTCGTGACGGTCGGGCAGCAGGGGCTCGTGTGCTTCATCGCGGGAACGTGCGTGTCGCTCGTGCTGGATTCGGCCCTGCGCGCGATGGGCGTCGAGAATCTCGGGCGCTCGCCGTCGCACTGGCTCGCGGGCCTCGCCGCCGATGCAATCGCCATCGGCGCGCTGCTCGCGCTCGCGCGCTTCTGGGCAGATCGCAAGGCGAAGGCGGCCCGGGCGAAGGACGCGGCGCGCGCGGCATCGTCCAAACCGGCGCCGCGGCTGCCGGTCATCGAGCGCCGCCCCGTGCCCGCGCACGCCGGCAACCGGCGGCGCGAGCGCTGAGCGAATCGCGCAAATCCGCTGCGATCAGTCGAGCGCGATATCGCGTGTCTCGCGCATCGCGATCACCGCAAGAAGGCTCACCGCCGCAGCCGCCGACACATATCCGCCGACCCACGCCAGCCCGCCGCGATTGGCGAGCAGTTGCGCGATATACGGCGCCACCGACGCGCCCAGAATCCCGCCCAGGTTGTACGCGACGCCCGCGCCCGTGTAGCGCACGTTCGTCGGGAAAAGCTCGGGCAGGAGCGCGCCCATCGGGGCGAACGTGACGCCCATCAGGAACAGTTCGATGATCAGGAACAGCGCGACGTAAGCGGTGTTGCCGCTGCCGAGCAACGGCGCCATCGCGAAGCCGGAAAGAATCGCCGCGATGCAGCCGACGATCAGCACGGGCTTGCGGCCGAAGCGGTCGCTGGCGATGGCGGAGATCGGCGTGGCGATCGCCATGAATACGACGGCGAGGCACAACAGGCCGAGGAATTTTTCGCGCGAGAAGTGCAGCGTCGCGACGCCGTACGACAGCGAAAAGACCGTCGAGATATAGAACAGCGTGTAGCAGACGACCATCGCGAACGCGCCGAGCAGCGTCGGTCCGAGATAGCGGCCGAGCAGCGCCGCGATGGGCACGCGCACGCGCTCGTGGCGTTCCAGCGCCGCGCGGAACGCGGGCGTTTCCGCGATTTTCAGGCGCACGTAGAGTCCGAGCGCGACCAGCACCGCGCTCACGATGAACGGCACGCGCCAGCCCCAGCTGCGGAATTGCTCGTCGGACAGCGCGAGCGCGAGGCCGAAGAACAGGCCGTTCGACGCCAGGAAGCCGACCGACGGCCCGAGCTGCGGGAACATCCCGAAGAGCCCGCGCTTGCCCTGCGGCGCGTATTCGGTCGCGAGCAGCGCCGCGCCGCCCCATTCCCCGCCGAGCCCGATGCCTTGCCCGAAGCGCAGCACGCACAACAAGATGGGCGCGAGACCGCCGATGGAATCGTAGCCGGGCACGAAGCCGATGAGCGTCGTGGAGACGCCCATCACGAGCAGCGAGGCGACGAGTGTCGATTTGCGGCCGACGCGATCGCCGAAATGCCCGAACAGGAACGAGCCGACCGGCCGCGCGAGAAACGCGATGCCGAACGTGACGAATGCGGAGAGCGCCTGCGCGGCGGGCGATCCGTGCGGAAAGAACACGGGGCCGATGACGAGTGCGGCGGCGGTCGCGTACACGTAGAAGTCGTAGAACTCGATCGCGGTGCCGATGAAGCTTGCGAAGATCACGCGCGAGGTGCTTTGGGCTTTGTCGCCGGGATTGGCGGCGGAAAGCGAGGGTGAGGCCATGGTGTCTCCGTCTGTCGTGCTTTGCGATGCTGTTATGTGGAGCAGCGCCGCGCGCATCGGCAGCCGATGAGCGATGGCGCTGGTCATGCTTCTATGCTTCTCGGGATGACGTGCCTCGGGATGCGCGGGAGTGTGCGCGAGGCGAGGGCGGCGTGGCCGCCTGGGCGCTTCGCACGGCGCGCGGGGTGAGCGCGCGGCGAAGGCGTGCGCCGGGCGGAGCCGGCAGGGGTGCCAAAAATTATAGCGACGGGGCGCGGCGAGCGCCATTCGGACGCACCTCGGCTAATCGATGCTCGTGGCTTGCGGCGAGTGCGACGTCTGCAACTGGAATTGGCCGTTGTCGTTGAACATCCAGCCTTCGAAGAGTTCGATCTGCCCGCTGCCGTTCAGAAGCCGCGCGGGCGGCGCGGGCAGCGGCGCGGCGCGGCGCAACGAGGCGAGCGCGGTGGCTTCGGCTTCGTCGTCGCCGTTGGTGCGATACACCGACGACTGCACGAGCCGTCCGCCGCGATCGACGGTGAACGCGACGAGGACGAACGAGCGGAGCATCGCTTGCGGTGTGCCGCGCAGCACGAGCGACGGATTGCGTTCGAAGATGCGCTGCGCAATGCGCGACTTGTAATCGTCGAGCGTCGGGCTGGGCGCGGGCGTCGACGGCGCGGCGGCGCGTGCCCTCACGACGCTCGGCGGCGGTGTGAACGTGCAGGCCGTCGTCGCGAGAAGGATGATCGACGCCAGGAAGGTGCCGGACCGTCGTATGAAAAGAGTCGTCATGGAACCGGGCTTCTAGGGAACGATGCTTCAATAGTAGACCGTGATCGCGGAGGCGGGTGCATAACTTGCTAACGACGTTCTTACACATCGAACATCGAACATGAACGAACGAGAACGGAGGAAGCCATGAATAGCGAACTGAATCGCGAACAGAATCGCCCGGAGGACGTACAGCCGGCGGAGCACAGCGACAACGAGAAGAGCAAGCTGCCGGAGCGTGACGATGAAGGCCGCAAGCAGGCGCCGCACGATCATCCCGGCAAGCAGCCGGGCGAGGGCGAAGCGCCGGTGGGTTGAGCGCACGGACGGTGCGGTGCTAAGGTAGGAAAGGGCCGTTCCACGCCTTTTGGGAGGATGTCATGTCGACCGCCAATGATCCCGCTTCCGCCGCCTCGCCCGAACAACAGCCGCCATCCCCGAACGAAGCCGAGGCCGCGCCCGATGCCGACAAGGCAGAGCCCGCGCCGCACGAACGTCCGCCCGTCAGGACGGACGACAACTGACGCCGGCGTTCGCGTCGCTCAGTCGCGGTACGGCTTGACGAGTTCGGCGCAGCGCAGCGGCGTGAGGGATCGCGCCGCTGCGGATTCCGTCGCGCGCGTTTCGGCGCAGCGGTACACGCTGTTCGTCTTCTGCAGGATATAGACGTCGCCCGGCAGCCCGGAAGTGCGCGCGGCGACGCTCGTCGTGCCGACGATGGCGTAGCCGTTCTGGATCAGATCGAACATCGACGTTTCGGCGGCGCGCCATTGCGCGTTGGGCAATGCGTCGGCGTGCGCGGATGCTGCGGCACAGCCGAAAGCGAGCGCCACGAGGATCGTCAGGATGCCGCTTGGCGTTTTCATGCGGAGGTCTCCGTGTGAAGGCGATGAGCGGGGTTAGATGGAAGCGGCGTGCGCGCGTTCATGAACCCATGCGAATGCGCGTGCGAGGAACGGCGTCGAATGGCGGCGATTGAATCGCCAGGCCGAAATAACACGCTCGGAGAGTGCGGCAAGCCGTGCGGCGGGACGGAAGAAGGGGGAGGGGAAGGAAGCTGGCGGAGGCGGTGAGATTCATGCAACCCCCGCAAACCCAAGCCAGTAAAGGGTTTCAGCTACCGTGGTAAAAAAAGTTACCACGGTTGTTACCACGCAACATCGAGTGCTTACGACGGGGATTCGAACTCCCTGCAAACGCTGTTCTACCTAATCGTCCCCGTCTTTGGCGATCCGTTGCAGCTTACAGCCATTGCAGCGGGGGATAGTCTTCGTCGGGAAGCGCGGGCCGCGTCGTGACGTACCACAGGAGTTCGCGCACCGACCGATTGCAATTAATTGCAATTGCAGATGGCGGCGCGGCGGGTGGCATGGCAGTGCTGGCGACTTCTGTTTTCTGAGTTTCCGAGTTCATCTCAACCTCCTCTAATGGACCAACGGCAGCGCCTGAACATATCCAGCGAGGGCCGCCAGCACCGAAATAAAGATCACCGCAGCCGCATTTTTCACAGTGACGCTCCTTGCGCATCGCGCTTCAACTGCATTTCCCAAAACTTGCGGATCACGCCGCCTAGTTCCCATTCGAAGTTATGCAGGGCACGTATCGCGTCATCGCGTGTATCGCAGCTAGGAATCGTGCCGAGTTTCAGGTGCGCCCAATACGCCGCACTCGATAACTCCTGAAGCGTCACGACCATGGCGTCAAACTCTTCCCGCGTTTTGACTTCGTGATTGAGTGATTCAATAAGGCTAGTCATCGTTTAACCCCCGTTTTTCTCAAGAAAATCACTGACTGCGCGTCGGATTGCCTCTGACATTGGCATTCCGGACTTATCGGCAAATGCCTTTAGGCGTGCATATAGCTCGCTAGAAATGCTGAAAATGGTTCGTTGCATGATTGGTGTGGGTATAAGGGCGGTGATGCCGAGCGGCATCACGTGATACCAGTATGAGCCAGTCTCAAAAATACTGGAAGGGCATTATGTACGATATCGGACTGATACTAACAAGTCGATTGTCAAACTAACGCCAACGAACGATTTGTCAATGTGAGTCGATTTATGCAACTCTCCTTCCCGGATACTCTGAAACAGAGGTATCGTCAGGGTATGGATTATCAGACCCGACTGGAGAACGATATGGAAGTGAGAGTGGTCGTGAGCAGCAAGCGGAAGAAACGCCAGCCAATGCACAAGGATAATTTCCTATTGCCCGAGGCAATCAGAGCGCCGCTGGCGGATCGGGCGGAGAAACTGGGATGCACGAAGGCAGATATCGTGCGCATGGCGCTGCGTCAGTATCTCGGAATTGATGCGGCCTGAAAACAAAAACCCCGAGTCCGTTGCGAGCGGATCGGGGTTGAACTGAGTAACGCACCTATCAGAGTAGCCGTTACGTAACCCTATTGTAGTTGCGTGACGGCACCTTTTCAACGTTTTAAACGTGAGGTAGCTAGTCGTGGCCGTTATCTTCAAATCGACGGTGAAACCGTCCGTAAATACCGGTTCGATGTTTTCCGCCGGTGTCTCCAACTCGGTCGCAGCCGCCGACCTTCGCACCAAGAAACAATCGCAGCCGGTCGAAACGCTGGATACCAAGGCGGGCGTAAGCGTCATTCCTGACGAGTACCTCATTCTTTGCAAGGGGAAAGAGGGCACCGCGCGGATGCTGGCGGAAATCGTATTCAAGTATCAACCTAAGCCGGACGGCAAGCCGTTTCTCGATCAGTACCGCAACGATGGCGGTTATTGGCTATGTTTCACCTACGAGGAGTGGGGTGAAATCACTAACTGCCGTAAGGAGCAAGCGAAATACCGGCTTGAGCAGCTTGTGGACCTTCGGTTGATCGAGATGAAGACGATGAAATACAAGGGCCGAGGGGTGAGACGCCAAGGCGTGCGCTTACTGATCGCTGAAGGCGCGGCGAGCATCAAGGGCCGCCCAACGTTCTCAGCTATCAGAGCAAATACTCTGATGAGCCATCAGAGCAAAAACTCTGATGCTATATACAAGCAGGAAGAAGACAAGTACGAAACACTCAAACACTCCAAAACAGCGAGCAAGCTCGCGGGGGGAGTAGGTACATCGGAAATAGGGGAAAGCCAGCAGGGGAAGGAAAAAACCAAAACCACCAAAACCACCAAAACCACCAAAACCACCAAAACCACCGAAACAACGAAAACCAACCCCACCAGCAGTGTGAAAAACCCCGGCAACCTTACAGAATGCGTACAGGAAGCACGGCACGTATGGGAAAGCCTGACCCAGCCTCAAGGGCTGCCCGCTCACCTGCGCGGTAACCTGACGCCCACCGAGATCAGCCAACTTGAGCGCATCGTCTTTCGCGTCAAGCGCCGGGGCGAAGAGAGCATAGGCAGCTTCTTCCAAAGCGTGGTGAAGGAATGGGAGACCTTCACGGCCATAGCGGTCACGGACAAAGGCGCGAAGAGCCCGCCCGCACAACCCAAGATTTATTTCCTGCTGCGCTTTCTCGACGTCCTCTTAGAAGACCGCGCCGCGCAGCATTGCAGCACCGCCAAGACGCTGGCGGCATGAAGTTGATAGGCGAGTAGCAGGAAGGGCGGCAACGCGTTGTAGGGCTTCTGGTAGATGGTCTGTCCCTAGATTGCAATCAAGTGCAATTGCCGGTGAGGACTGCGAAAAAAAGTTGTGGGCAGCCCTTCCAAGCTACCCCGGTGACGGAGTCTAATGATTGGACTCCTCACGAAACGACAAGCCATGAGCACCTATCGTAACGCGGGCCGAAAGACATACCCACCAGTGATTGCCGACGCGATCATTGCAAAGGTAGCAAGCGGCCTTGCCCTCGGGCAGATATGCGAAGACCGCGCCATGCCCTGTAAGCAGACGTTCTACAACTGGATCAGCGATGACCCGATGTTGAGCAAGCGGTACGCCGACGCGGTGCGGGCCGCCATCGATGCACGAACACAAGAGGTTAGCCATGAATGAACCGAAGACCACGATGGACCTGTTGAGCGATGCCTACGTGGCACTAGCCACCGCAGCCGCAGCGTATGAGGCCGACACGCCGGGATACAGCGTGATGCACGAGTTTTACTCGTTTCAGCTACGCCGCCATCTCAACACCATCGCGGGCGCATTGCAGGACCGCCGCGAGGAAGCAGCCAAGGGAGCCAAGTCATGATCACCGTAGAGCAAGCAATGGCCGCCCGCCGCAGTGGCCTCACTCCCAAGGGCACGACGCAAGCCGATGGCTTGGTCATGGTTGAAATCACCGATGACACGGGCCGCCGGATTCGTGAGTTCTACGGCCAGCCCGGAATGTGGATGGATGCGTTCAAGTCAAAGATGGGCCTAATGGTGAAACTCGATAAGGAGTGTGCGGGGCCGCAGAATTTCTCGTCAAGTGTTCCCAAGGTGATGCGATGAGCGGCGATCAACTTTATCAGCCGGTAGCCGACGGCCTGACGGTCAACGATGCACCGGGAATGCGGCCCGCCGATCTTGCCTATGCGGAGCGCCAACCATTCGAGCGGATCAGGGCACGGCTTGACGACGCCTTGCAGGTCACGGGCGAACGTCCCTTCTGTCCGCAAGTGGGGCAGTCGCCGGAAGCCTACCGCCGCCAGCTTTTACAAGTGCTGGCCCCGCATACCGAGACGTACAAGCGACTCAATACCGGCACGATCACCGTTGACAGCGCAGATCGGTTCGAGCACCGCATCGTTAGCGAGGCCATGACGGAGCCGATCAGGAACAACACGTTGGCAGCGATCACAAAGAAGGATCGCACGGGCCGTCAGATCACGGAGTACGTCGGCAGCATTGATTCTTGGATGGGCATGTTCAAGGCGACGCCTGCGGAGTCGGCCATCTTTGTGAACGGCAAGCCCAAGGCAGCGCCTGCGATCTTCTGAGGACGCGATGAAGACCTGCCCCAAGTGCAAAGTCACCAAGCCGCTTAACGAGTTCTCGATGAGCCGCGACCGTGTCGATGGCCGCGCCGCACAGTGTAAGACCTGCGCGAATGCCGCTTATCGGCAATGGTACGCGCGCAACGCGGCAAAGCGTCGGGAGCAGATCGAAGCATGGAAGCGTGAGCATCCCGAGAACGTCAGGGCACATAGCGCCCGCTATCGACAAGCAGCAACACGACGAGACGCATGATGAATCGACTTCAATTCCTGACGGAGAAGGCAGCGGTTTTGGTTCAGACCGCCGAACTTCAGACCAAGATGGGTGGCCGTGACCTTACGGTCGCACGAGGCGCGTTCACTCTGATTGCACAGGCCGCCCATGCACTGGAGGAAGCGGCAGGTATTGCGCCTGAGCCGTACCGCGCAGAGTTCCGCGCGAAATTCATCGGCCTCGTGCAGATTCTTGGCGAATTGACCGAAGCAATCAAAGACCTCGAAGGCGAAGAGATGGCGCTGGCCACCCGCGCGACCAAACATTAAGTGATGCAATCAATTGCAATCACCATGACGACGCCCAGCCTGCCGCCCGAAGTACTCGACGCCATCAACGCCGAATTCCCCGACGTGCTGGAAGTGAAACGGCGGGCGCGCATCAACAGCATCGTCATCACCGTAGAAGGCCGGGCGCGCACGGTTACCGGTGACCAATTTCAGCTAGGCGGCACGCAAGTGCAGGTGCAATGCGTCGATATCGACCCAGACCAAGAGACGAATTCGCATCGCGCGTGCTTTGGCGTGCTGGCCAACGGCTTCGCTGCAAGCAAGCGCGTCCGTGTCGGCAATCAATACCTTTGGGTTGCCACCGCATTCGGACAATCGCCCCGCGTCATTACCGAAGCCGATGGCATGGCGATGATGAACGCCGCCCGTAACCGAGCGATTGCCGACGCCCTCGCGGCAATTGATTGCAATTGATTGCAATGAGATCCCGACGCCATGACCACCGTTGAAGCCATGAAGAAAGAAGCCCGCGAACACGGCGGGGCCGCCGTCCGCACGCACGGCATGAAGGTAGCCGTCACCTTTGAGCCTAGCCAGAAACTCTACTTCTGGACCGTCGATGACTGCATGAGCAACGAGGCGGCAGCCCAGCGGCACCTCGAAACAATGGCGACCGCGCAGAGGCATTCCGCGTGGCCCGGTTACACCCTGCGCGCGCACGGCATCGCGTGATTGCAATTGATTGCAGCAACTGAGAACAGACCATGAGCGACAACACGGGCGGCGGTACGAAGGCCATCATCGAGATTCCAATCGATGACAGCGCGTTTAACGCCTTCATCGAAAAATACCAAGCATTCAGGCAGCAGAACGCCTCTCTGCCTGAGGCATGGGAGAAGGCCAACGTCCAAGTGGCGGAGCTTGAAAGTGAGTTTGAGAAAGCCGCGAACGAGGCGAATCGCCTCAACGCCGCCGCCTCCAATTCGCGCACGATGGGCGAGAGCGGTTTCCTCGCCAAGTTCGCGCACAATAGTCGCGACACGTCTAAGGCATGGCGTGAAATCAGCAAGGAAATCGAATCGAGCGGCAAGCACCTCTCAGGCTTGGCGAGAATGTCTCTGTCGTTGAACGGCTTAGGCAAGCTGCCCGGCCTCGTTGGCGTTGCTGGCGGCATCTTCGCGGGACTCTTCGCCGGAGTGGAAAAGTCCGCTGGCGACCTCGCGAATCAAAACAAGAGCGCCCGCGCCCTTGGTCTTCAGCCGGGTGAGGAAGGAGCGTTCGCCACTGAGTACGAGCGCGCAGGCGGTGACTCAGGCTTGCTGGGCAAGATCGCTGACGCGAAGGCCGACCCCCGCCAGTGGCAATCCTTTTTCGCGGCGGGCATCACGTCCGATGAGATCAAGTCGAAGTCAGTGCCCGACCTCGCCGCCGAGTTTCTTGAGAAGGGCGGCACCGCCTATCGCGAGAAGGGCGCGATGTTCGCGGATGCAGTCGGCTTAACGAAAATCCTCGATTTGCAGGGCTTGCGCCTCGCGAGTAGCTACGGCCATCAAGACTACGAGGGCATGCACCGCCGCTATGTCGATGACGTGCCTCGCTTCGCGCAGGACCAGAAGACGCTAGACCAAGCGTCCGATGCCAAAGCGCAGTTCGATAGCGCGTGGAAGACAGTTGAGACGGAGTTCGAAAAGGCGCTGATGCAACTCACCCCCGAATTCGTGAAGATCGCCGGGGCAGTGAAGGACGCCATCGCGCAATTTGAGGCCAGCGGCGGCGTAGCAAAGGCCGCCAAGAAGGTGGAAGACGGTTTCAATCGTCTATGGGGCGTCATCAAGCCGGTCATAGAGTTCGGAGAAAAGATCAATCCCCTACTGCCGACCATCGGCAAAGGCGGTGACGCCCTCGATGACAAGGCAATTGACTGGGGCAAGGGCTTGCTGGATGGCTTCGATAAGTCGATTGGCGAGATTGGCGACACGCTGCGCGGCAAACCGCACGCGCCGTCTAGCAGCGGCAAAACCCCGAAGGAAAGCGACTTCAAAGCCGATCCCGAACGCGAAGCCCTGTTCCCCGCCCTCGAAAAGCAATACGGCATGCCCAAGGGCTTGCTGCGTGGCGTATGGGATATCGAGAGCGGCGGCGGCAGCCGTCATATCGGCAAGGATGGCAAGTACTTGGGCAGCATGCAGTTCGATGAACCCACGGCAAAACTCTACGGCGTGAACCGTTTCGATGAGCGTAGCAGCATCGTGGGCGGTGCCCGCCTACTGCACGACCGCTACAAGCATTATGGGTCTTGGGATGCGGCGGTAGCGTCTTACGATGGTTTCGGCGGCCTCGACAAAGCCCGCGCTAAGTACGGCGACCAATGGCGCGACCACATCAAAGAATTCACGAGCAGTGACGAAACGCCCAACTACCTCCGGAAGCTGGAGACGAAGGAGGGCGTGACGTTTGCCACGGCCAAGGTTGATGCGCCGAGCGCGTCCACCGCCACCTTCATGGAGAGGGCACTGGGTACGTTCGGTAAGAAGAGCCGCGACGATGACGAGCGGCAACACCAGCGACAGCTTGACCTCGTTCGTGCCGCGACGCAGCGCGTTCCCTATGGCGGCGGCCCGCAAAGCCCCTTCAACATCAACGTGAACGTGAGCACGCCACCGGGCAGCAGCACCGCTGTCTCGATGGGCGGACTTCCTCAGTAATTGCAATTAATTGCAATCGCAGCCGAAGAGACCTGAGCCATGCGCTACTACGCGATTCGAGTAACAGACCCCAAAACCGGTGAAATTCTGGTGCCTAACCTTTTTGGGCGGCCCGGCTTTACGCGCGTACCCGCTGACGACCGCACGTACACGTACACGTCATTGAACGCGGGCCGCACGCCTAACGACATTGGTGGCACCAACCCCGCCGCGCAAGAAATCGTGTTGGATATCCCGACGACGTTCATGCACGCGCCGACCGCTAACTCCTTCGCGGAGATTCGCGGCGTGAGCCTCGCAGAGATCAGTCAGGCCAGTGATCTCAGCCTCATGAACGTCGCTGTCTATGGGGGCATGGCGCGGGGGCTGCCGCTGGCGAAGCCGCAGCAAATCGGATTGCTGGCGTCTGGCCAGATCGCTAATTGCTTCGGCAACTGGCAGGGCATTCAGCAAAGCCTCTGCATGTACCTGCAATACGGAGGCAGCAGCCCGACCAGCGATCAAGTCACGGGAGTTCCAGCATCGACCAGCACGGTCGCGGTGCCGACAACGAACCATGCCCCCGCCAACATCGTTTTCCAATGGAAGACGGGGCAGCCGCTGCTTAACGCAGTCGTCACCGCATTGCAGTCCGCTTTTCCGCAATACGTGATTTGCGGGGCCATCACGGATACGCTGTCTTCACTGCCGGGAGCAGACGTTACCGGCTTCTTTGCATCGCTCAAGCAGTTCGCGGAGTTTATCAACACTCGCAGCCTGTCCATCGTGGGCGGCTATGCCCCTGATACAAAGAGCTATCGCGGCATCACGATCACACTTGCAGACAACGTCATTACCGTGGCGGACGGCACCGTGCAAACGCCGCCCAAGCAGATCGCTTTCAATGACCTGATTGGTCAACCTACGTGGGCGAGCAACTTCCAAGTACAGGTCATGTGCGTGTTGCGGGGCGACCTAGAAGTTGGCGGCTACGTGACGTTACCGGCAGGCCCCGCGACTCTGGGCAGTGGTGTAAGTGGGTATCTGCCAGTGCCACCGCTCAACGCGTTGACGCAGCAACTGAAGACGCAAAGCCAGTTCCAAGGCACGTTTCAGATAGCGAGCATCCGCCACGTAGGCGAGAGCCGCAACCCCGATGGCCGCGCATGGATCAGCGTTATCGACTTGCTATACCTGCCGACGCCAAGCAGTAGCGGCGGGGGCGGCGATGCTCTAGCTGTAAGCACCGTGGATAGCTACCCTACGTTATATAACCCGAGCAGCACGGCGGCCAGCGGCGGCGGCAGCAAGTACCAATTCTTTGTGCCTCAATGATTGCAATCAATTGCACTTGCAGCAGCGGGAACATGAAGGACCGGGGGCACGCGCAAACACGCAAAAACCCCCGGAAAACAGGCGAAAACGCTTGATTTGATGCGGGCCGCCCCCTGCGGGCAACGTGAAATTCACCATGGAGGGACTTGATATTACTTGATTATAGGGAGGGCGAAATGCCCGTGCTGAGTAAGGACGTGAAGATAGCTGTAGTGCGGGCACTCGCGGAGTTCGATACGCCGACGATAGTGCAACGCATGCTCAAGACGGTCTATGACCTAGACGTACCAGTTAATCAGATCGTTGCCTATAACCCGACGACCTATCAAGGCCGCGCCTTGTCCAAGTCGTTGCGACGTGTTTTCGACGACGCCAGAAAAAATTTTCTCGATGGCGTGGAGTCCATCGGGATTTCGAATGAAACGCAGCGCTTGAAGCTGGTAGATGAAGCCGCGAACGCCGCGCGTGAGAACGGCGATACCAAGGGCATGATTCGCGCTGCGGAAGCCGCTGACCGTATCCGGGGCGGTCACTGGAAGCAGAAGAGTGCCGTGGCTAGCAGCGGCCCCATCGTGGTCTTCAATGCTCCGCAAGTGCCGGATGGCGTGGACGCCAGTGCTGCAATCAATTGCAATCAATTGCAATCGCCAGCGGAGGGCAGCGGCGATGCCTGAGATTCATTTGACGCCGTTGCACGCGGGCCAGCTGAACATCTTGGCCAACCGTAGCAAGCGCACCGTGGTCAGGTGTGGCCGCCGCTATGGCAAAACCACGATGTTTGAGCAGCTAGCCAGCACGTGGGCGCTCAAGGGTAAGCGCGTGGGTTTCTTTGCTCCCAGCTACAAGCTGTGGTTGCCCACGTATCAACGCATCCACAAGTCGCTGGCCCCCGCGATCAGCCAAGCGTCTAAGGTAGATGCTGTGCTTGACCTGCACACGGGCGGGGCCATCGAGTTTTGGACTCTAAGCGATCCCGATGCGGGCCGCTCTAGGTTCTATGATGAAGTCATTGTAGACGAGGCCAGTCTAGTGCCGGGCCTCCAAGATATCTTTGAGCAAAGCATTGCGCCCACCTTGCTCGATAGGAACGGCAACGCCCTTATGGGCGGCACGCCCAAGGGCCAAGACCCCGAAAGCTATTTCTATCAGGCATGCACCAACGCCGAGTTGCCGGAGCCGTGGCGAGAGTTTCACGCGCCCACCGCAGCTAATCCCAAACTGAATGCGGCAGCGGTGGCAGCCCTACAGGCTAAGAACCATCCCTTGGTGTGGCGGCAGGAGTATCAAGCCGAATTCGTGGATTGGAGCGGCACCGCGTTTTTCTCCTTGGAGAACTTGCTGCGTGATGGCAAGGGCGTGGGCTTGCCCATGTACTGTGACTACGTGTTTTGCGTGGTGGACAGCGCGCTGAAAACCGGGTTGCAGCACGATGGCACGGCAGTGGTGTGGTGCGCCTTCAACTCGTTGATACCGGACAACCCGCGCATCACCATCTTGGATTGGGAAATCACGCAGATTCAATCGAACTTGCTCACGTCTTGGCTGCCCGGCGTGCTAGAGCACGGCCAGCGGATTGCAATTGATTGCAAAGCACGCCATGGCTTCGGCGGTGCCTTCATTGAAGACAAGGCTAGCGGCATCACGCTCTTACAGCATGGCAAGAGCGCGGGATGGCCCGTGCATGCCATCGATGGGCACATTACGTCACAGGGCAAAGACGCGCGCGCCGTGCTGGCCGCTGGCCCCGTGTTGCGAGGCGACGTGAAATTGAGTGCTCACGCCGCCGACAAACAAATGAACTACAAGGGCGTGACGCGCAACCACCTGATTAGCCAGTTGTGCGGCTACGTGCTGGGCGACCCCGACGCCCATAAGCGCAGTGATGACCTGTTCGATTGTGCGGTTTATAGCGTGATCGTGGCGTGTGGCGATAGCGAGGGATTCTGATATGGGTAAGGTATTGGCATTCGCACCACGCCCCCGCATGCCGGGGCCACTTGGCGACGAGCAATTGCAATTAATTGCAGCGGGCCGCGCCACGCACGGTGCCCTCAACATCACCACGCCCCGCACTGTACAGCGTGGATACGGCACGTTGTGCCGCGTGTTCGTCATCACGATGCCGACCAACGGCGTGCGTATCTATGACGCCGCCACTATGGCGGAGGCCACGCCCGAGAACTTGGTATTGGAATGCACGACGCTACCAAGCCAAGGCATGATCGCGCTGGATTGGCCATGCATGCGTGGTATCACCATCGACCCCGGCGATGGCGGCCACGTCACTGCGACCTTCAACTAGGAATGTACGGAAACCCCGCTGGCGAGACGTACACGTACCAAATACGCGGAAGCTGGATTTAGTACTGGTTTCAGGGCCGAAAGCCCGTAAGTGCGCAACCGGTCGTTAGCGTACACCTGTATAGACGCGGCGGCCCGCGCTGCAATTGATTGCAATTTGGTAGCAAGCATAAAGACACCGCGTTAACCTCTAGGCTAAACACTTTGGAGCACTAAATGACCACTATCATCGTAACCACAGACGCACCGTATCCCCCGCAACGCCTTGCCATCGGTCCCGACCGTTTGGGAGCCGGTGAATTCCCGGTGAGCGGCACTATCTCTCACATTCACTGCGCGGGTGCTATCGACGCCACGATTTACGACGCTAGTGGCCAAGTGCTGGGCGTCTATCAGCGGACGCCGCCGCGCCTTACCGGTGCGAATGCGCCGCAGCCCTTTGACGTAGACGTGAACCTTGCATACTCAGGCGGGGCTGCCGTCATCGAGCAACGCAGTACCAGCGCCATCACGCTTACGCTCACTGACGTTACCGGCGTCGCGGAGTAAGCCATGAGCACCGCGACCCTGCATCGACTCGCTGGCCCTCGCTTTGCAGGGTCTAGCCTCCACGGCTTTGAAGCCCTGCCGTGTGCTGACGTGCTCGCCCTCATGGAAGCCCATGCCCGCGCCTGTGCTGAGTACCGCGAGGCCACGCGGGGCGCGTGCTACGCCCACGTTTCCCTTGCCAGCGAGGGCGGGGCCGTCGCCATCACGTATTTGCACGGCGAAAACTTTTATTTCTGGCGGGGCCAAGCCGTGACGCGTCGCCAGTGCATGGCGGCCATCGCCGTGGCCAAGCTGGTGGCGTGCAATCAATTGCACTGGGAGGACTGAGTGGAGCGCATGCACTTGCTCACGCAGCGCCCCATGATTTTTGAGGGTCAGCCCAGCCAGTGCTGGCGCGGTGATGCTCTGCCCTACGTAGAGCGCCCGCGACAAGCCGTTAAGCCCGAAGGCGGGCCGCCCCGTGAGTTGGCGAAGGTGACGCCCTTCAAGCTGGAGCACGTGCGCGAACTCCTGAGCCGGGGCTTTTACGCCAGCGCTATTGCCGCCGACGCCTGTCTTTCACTCGCCGTTGTCGAATACATTGGGCGTCACCCTGAATTCATTGCTACGGCAGCGCGTAAAGAGCCGGAACCGCCGAAGCCAGCGGTGAGGAGAGGACGCCCGCGCACGTCTGCGAAGCGAGCGGCAGCCGCAGCCATGAGCACGGCGGCAGCACCGGCGTTGCAATCAATTGCAACGGCTACGCTTGCAATCGCATCACTTGCCACTGCTGCCGTCACTCGATCAGCCAGGAACGCGCCAGCGCCCAAACCCGCTGTTTTCAAGGCGGTAGCGCCTCAGAACGTGCGCGCCCCCAAACTCAAGACGCTGGCGCTGGCCCTTGGCAACGTGGAGGTATCCGAGTGGAGCCGCGTGTGAGTCGTCACCGCTTGTGCGCGACGTGCGGCGTCCTCAAACCCCTGCGTGACTTCGGCACCGGCAGAGAGGCGCGCACGTGTTCAGGATGCAGCTTGCGTGACTATGTGCGATGGGCGGCAGCATCGGCGCTTACGACACGACGCTACGGGCAGCGCTAAGTCGCTGGCAACACTCGCGCAAAAGCTAGCCTAAGGTCGCTTTCTATCCTACAAAGGGCCAGAAACGGCCTTCCCATTAACAGAAACGATTGCGCGACGCTGGCGGCAAGTCTCAGTCGGGAGCCAATGGGTTCGTTGGCTTCCATCAAGTCGGCTAGCTCAGAAATGTCGGCGATGAGCTTGCGCGCTCCCGCGTCATCGACTTCGTTGAGCCGTCTCGCAATTGCGGACGCAATCACATGGTAGTCGTTCGCTTCCACGTCGTTTCCTTAGCCTACCTCGTCGTTGCCGGGGTTTTGCTCCCTCTTGGCGTCCGACATTATGCGGCAATCGCCATTCCCAATCGGTGCCGAGTACCGCATTGGGCGGCACCGCCTGCAATCAATTGCAATTAGGTAGTCTCTTCGTCTTGCTGGCGGTCTTCGTCCGGCGTGCGGCCCTTTTCCCTAAGCACGGCAAGAATCGACTCGCGGTCATCGTAGAAGTCCTCTAGGATGCGCTGCGCGTAGTAATGCGCCAACTCAACGTCTTCCGCTGTGAGCGCCGTCCATTCGTCGTGCAGCACGTCATTTCCGAGCACGCGCAACTCGTCATGCGCACGTTTCTGACGCGCGGCGTTAATGACGCCGTCAGCCGCAGCCAAGTCGATCTGTTGCTCCAGCGTTGTTCCCTTCTTTGCCTTGTAGCCGTTAGCCCGCAGCGTTTTGTCCAAAACCGAGCGGAACATGGCGGCCGCAGCACGGTAACAACTAGCTTCGAGACAGCGCTCCCCCTCCCGGTACTCTGCCTTAATGCCATCGGGCACATCGTCAGGTAGCCGCAAACGCTCCTTAGCCTCCGGATAGAAGTTGGCCAACCCCATGTTGGTACCGTGTCGAAAAGCAAAAATCGCTAAGGCACCCGCACCACAATTCTGGCAGCGCGCAAGCCGGAAGTCGTGTCTGTCCGAATTCCGGTCATACACAACGCCGCCCCAATTGGTTTGACCCGGATCAAGCACTTCGAAGCCGGTCTGCGCGCCGTCGCAATAAATGCAACGCGCCAGAACGTTGCCTTGTTTGTTCGTCTTCGCCACGTTTCCCCCCTGTTTTTGCGCATTGTGCGTGAATGGTCAGCGCAAAGCCATCGTCTCTCCTTATTGCGCCGCAGCAAAGTCCGGAAACGTTCGTTAGCGCACGCATCGCGAGAGAAGCTTCGCAATGGGTACGGAAAACAGCTTGTTGAACTTTAGTACACGTACTATAGTGACGCTACGGTTTCAGACGCATCCACGCCGACGAACCTACCTAACCACTTATCCCATGGAGGGGATCATGGCAGCGAAGAAAACAGTTAAGAGCAAGCCAGCCGTCAAGAAGGCAACAGGGCGCAAAACACGGGCGGTTGAGACGACCATGCCCACTGAAAATAGCAACAGCATTTCAGAGTTCACTTCGAAGCTCGACAGTATGACCGCCGCAGAGGCGCTGGAATTGTTGCGCGGCGGGCGTCCGCCACTGTCTGAGTCCGAAATATCAGGCGCTGCAGAAGAGGACTTCATTCGTAGACTCGGTGTGGCAATGCTCGAAATGCTTTCACCCGAGCAAACAAGGGAACTTCGGCGGGCTTTTGACCAAGTATCGGACGCGGCAGAAGCGGCCGATGAGGCTGCGAGGAAGGCGGGCGAAGTGTTGAGCGATTTTGATATGGAAGCCGCCGATGTGGAAGCTCTCGAACGCGTGCTTAGCGGAGGTTAAGTCATGAGCCGCACCTTCATCTACGCCCGCGTCAGCACCGCCGAGCAAACGCCCGCCAATCAGGTGCAGGAAATAGAGGCGGCGGGCTTCAAAGTCGATAAAAAGCGCATCGTTACCGAGACGATCAGCGGTAGCACGCCCGCCAGCGAGCGCCCCGGCTTTCAGAAGTTGTTGGAGCGCATTGAAGAGGGCGACGTGCTGATTGTGACCAAACTCGACAGGTTAGGCCGCAACGCCATGGACGTGCGCGCCACCGTGGAGAACCTAGCCAAGATGGGCGTGCGCGTGCATTGCCTCGCCCTAGGCGGTGCCGACCTCACCAGCGCGGCGGGCAAGATGACCATGGGTGTGCTTACCGCCGTGGCCGAATTTGAGCGTGACTTGCTGATTGAGCGCACGCAAGCCGGGTTGCGGCGCGCGAAGTCCGAGGGCAAGAAGCTAGGGCGTCCCGCCGCTCTTAGCGACGCCCAAAAGAAGCAAGTAATCGAGCGCCTAGACGCGGGGGAAACCGTCTACGCCGTGGCGAAGAGCCTAGACGTGGCGCGACAGGTAGTGATGCGCGTGCGTGACGCCCACCGCGCCCAGTGCAATTGATTGCAGCGCCCCGGAAGGCCGCTGAGGGTTTACCAGTGCGGCGGCGCGGGTTTACAGTGCGCGCGCCCACATTTGCACAGAAATTTGGCGCTTGTATACCCCGGCGCGTTTCCCTATTCTCCTCCTTGCCCGCTACAAAACCACAGACTACGGGGGTAGGGCACGCGGGGCCATTAAGACGACTATAAAATTACGGTATCCTAACTACGACAAGGGCGGCATAGACCGCCCTTCTTTTTGTGCAATCAATTGCAACGGCTAGACGGCCACGCATCTATCATTGAAATCAACGCTGCAATGTTTCCGACGACCAGTGCATCTTGTTCCTTCAACTGTACTGCATAGCCTATTAGACTTCTCCGCAAGGCAATGACTCTAGGCTTTTCCAACCAGTCGTTGCCATCAAGCGCCATCGAGTTGAGTTGCCCGAGCATCCCATTATTCAATTGATAGGAAGCGATCAACCCCTTAGCCTGCGCATATGCCGTAACAATCATGCGCCGCAAATCGGCATCAGGGATTTTTCCGACTTGGGCGCTGGCGTTGTTGTAAAACGTAAATGCGGCTTCGGACGTCGCGGGAAAGATAAACGCGAAAAAATCACCGTCAGCCACCGCCAAAAGGCGCTTCCGCGTATGTTCGTAATTCTGCAACGTAACTTGCAACTCTTCTCTCACAGCCGCGACGAACGCCCGCACCTCCCGCCATTCCGTTTCCTTGTCTTGTTCATGTTGCCGATGCAACACCCAAATCGCGGCCAGAATAGCGCCGATTGAGCCAATTGCTTGGACCCACGCCGCTAGGTCTTGGGAAGTAAGGCTAAAGCGGAAACACAGCGCCGCCAGCGTTACGAACACCAACGCGCAAAGTGGAATAAGCCAGCCGTCCCGTTTCATCGTTCCCCCGAAAGTATCGGGACGAGATGCTATCACGGGGCAGCGTCGTTGCAATCAATTGCAGTGCCGCCCTCAAGCAGCTTCAAGATGGTGGAATGCTTCCAGTAGCGAATCCGCCCCTCAACGTAATCCGGCGGCGGATATTTTCCAGTGGCGATGCCCTTGTACAGCCACGTGCGCCCAATACGCAGAATGGCTTGCACGTCATCGGCACGCAGCCTGCCCGGCAATGTTAAATCGACGCGGGGAGGAGACGGGCGCTTCTCGGCGGCAACAGGTTTGCCCGATACGTATTTGATAGTCATGGCGGCACCTTATTTTAGTGTGCCATCCATGGCGAATTGAACAGTAACGATCACTTACGGTTAACTACGTCCACATAATGCGCTGCAATCAATTGCCAGTCAAACCGTTTTGAACGGCTAAACCATTGGCTGCAAGATGATCCGCCCACCATCGCATCATCTCTGTACGGTGACTGAGGTATTTTGCCCGGTTATATGCGGCTGCAACTTGATTTGCCGGTACGTGCGCTAGTTGGCGTTCAATCCAATCCGATTCAAACTTGTTGGATTCATGCAACGCCGTGGACGCCACCGCGCGAAAACCGTGGCCCGTCATCTTGCCGCGATAACCGAGTCGATAGAGGGCAAACAACAGCGTGTTATTCGATATGGGCTTGGCAGGATTGCGACCGGGCAAAATCCAATCACTATCTCCCGCCAGCACCTTCAATTGTTGAAACAGTGCCACGGCTTGCGGGGCCAGCGGCACCATATGGTCTTTCTTCGCTTTCATGCGCGTGCCCGGAATGATCCACATGCCACCCTCGCTAGGGTTCTCAGGTAGCGTGAATTCATCCCACGTCGCGCCGATCAATTCGGATGTGCGCACGAATGTGAGTGCAAGTAATTGCAGCGCGATGCGGGTTTGCTTGTCGCCCTCACACGGTGGCAAATCATAGGTGCTGATATCGGCCAGCAGCTTGGGCAATGCTTTGTCTTTGACCGCCGCTTGGTTCTCCTTCACGTGCGGGGTTAGAGCGCCACGTAAATCCGCCGTATGGTCACGCGTACCGCGTCCGGTGGCGATGCCATATCTGAGCACTTGCCCGACCACGCCCATTACGCGATGCGCTAAGTCAGTGGCCCCGCGTGCTTCGATCTTGCGTACCGCTGCAAGAATCTCAGGCGGGTTCAGATCAGCGATAGGGCGGGAGCCAATCAACGGGTAGATGTTCCGCTCAAGGCGGCGTTTGACGTCTAGGGCGTGACTGGCCGCCCATGAGCCAACTTGCTTGCCGTACCACTCATTACCTACGGCCTCAAACGTGTTGGCGGCATTGAGCGCCGCCGCGACCTTTTCTGCCTTGCGTTCAATGCCGGGGTCTAGGCCGTCTTGTAGTTGCTTGTGCATTTCGGCACGCCGAGCACGCGCGGCACTCAGCCCGATCTTGGGATAGACGCCGAGGCTCAGACTCTTTTCCTTGCCGCCTACCCAGTAGCGCATGCGCCAGTACTTGGTGCCATCGGCATAGACCCACAGGTATAGGCCATCGCCATCCGAGAGCTTGCGAATGGACTTGCCTTGAGCCGTGGCGTTCTTGATTTGGAGCGTGGAAAGCAGATCAGTAGCCATCGTGGTAACCCCCCGCGTGAGCTTTTAAGCTACCACGGTTCTTACCACGGTCAAACTGTGCATCTAGGTGAGCGAGAGTGAACGTTAGTGTACGTTCGGAAGGGCGTAGAGCCTTATGTGGCGGGGGTTTCAGGCCATTGATAGCCTTGTTTTGGTGGGTCGGGTGGCGGAGGCGGTGAGATTCGAACTCACGGAAGGATCGCTCCTTCGCCGGTTTTCAAGACCGGTGCCTTAAACCGCTCGGCCACACCTCCAGCAAGGCGCGTATTGTAGCGCAACTCATCGGCGGGGAGGAGCGCTCAGCCTTCCAGCGTGCGCGTCGCCTTCAGCGCGGGGAACAGCCGCATCCACAGGAACGCGACCGCGATCGTGCCGATGCCGCCGATCAGCACCGCCGGCACCGCGCCGAACAGTCCCGCCGTCATCCCCGATTCGAATTCGCCCAGCTGATTCGACGTCCCGATGAAAAGCGAATTGATCGCGCCGACGCGTCCGCGCATGTCATCCGGCGTCTGCAACTGCACGAGCGACATCCGCACGACGACGCTGATCACATCCGATGCGCCCAGCGCCGCCAGCGCGATCAGCGAGACATAGAGATTGCGCGAAAGCCCGAACACGATCGTCGCGATGCCGAACGCGATCACGCCGCCGAAGAGCGCCGTGCCCGCGCGCTGCCGCAGCGGAAAATGCGCGAGCCAGATGGATCCGGCGAGCGCGCCCACGGCCGGCGCCGCGCGCAACACGCCGAGACCCCACGGACCCGTGTGCAGGATGTCGCGCGCGAACACGGGCAACAGCGCGGTCGCGCCGCCGAGCAGCACCGCGAAAAGATCGAGCGACAACGCGCCGAGAATCACCGGCTTGCTGCGAATGAAGCCGATGCCGCTGAACAACGCTTCGACCGACAACGGCGCGCGCATGCGCACGGCTTCGTCGATATGGATCGCCGCCACCGCGCACGCCGCGACGAGAAACGCGGCCGTCACCGCGCCGTACACCGTCAACGCGCCGAGGCTGTAGAGCAGGCCGCCCATCGCGGGACCGAGAATCTGCGCGGTCTGATTGGCCGATGTCGACCACGCGCTCGCATGCTGCAACTGATTGCGCGCGACGAGATTCGGCAGGAGCGCCGCCATCGACGGGGATTCGAACGCGCGCGCCGCGCCCGTGATGGTCGCGATCGCGTAGATCGGGCCGACGTGATTCCAGCCGCGCCACGCGCCGAAACACAGCATGAGCGCCGCGATGCCCTCGATCGTCTGACAGACATACGCGATCGTGCGCCGGTCGTATCGATCCGCGACGTGACCGACGACCAGCGTCAGCACGAACATCGGCACGAACTGCGCGAGGCCGACGAGACCGAGCGCGAACGCGCTGTGCGTGATCGAATAGACCTGCCATCCGATCGCCACCGACATCATCTGAAACGCCACCGACGACATCACCCGCGCGCTCCAGAAAAGCGCGAACGGGCGATGCCGCATCACCGAGCCAGGCGCCATCGTCGGCGCGCTCAACTTTGCGGGTCCTTCAAGAAGAGTTCCTGGAGATCGTTCAGAAAGCGCTGGCCGAGTTCCGTCGGCGCGATGCGTTCGAAATCGCGCGTGATGAGTCCGCGCTTCTCGGCTTCGACGAGCGCGGGTTCGATCGCGGACATCGCAAGCCCCGTGCGCTCGATGAACGCATGCACCGGAAAGCCCTCGACGAGCCGCAGCGTGTTCAGCATGAATTCGAACGGCAGATCGCGCGGGCCGACTTCGCGCTCTTCCTGAATGGCGCTTTCGGTCGGCGACAACGCCTGATCCATGTACGTCGACGGATGCTTGAAGCGCGCCTGCCGCAGAATCTTCGACGGAAACGACAGCTTCGTATGCGCGCCCGCGCCGATGCCGAGATAGTCGCCGAAGCGCCAGTAGTTCAGGTTGTGCCGGCTCTGCCGATGCGGCTTCGCATACGCCGACACCTCATACCGCTCGTAGCCCGCATCGCGCGTGCGTTCGTGTATCCAGTCCTGCATGTCGGCGGAGGCGTCGTCGTCGGGGAGCGCGGGCGGATACTTCGCGAAGAGCGTATTCGGCTCCATGGTCAGGTGATACAGCGACAGATGCGGCGGCGCGAACGCAATCGCCGTCTCGATATCGTGCCGGCATTCGTCGAGCGTCTGCTGCGGCAACGCGAACATCAGGTCGAGATTGAAGTTGTCGAAGTGCTTCGCCGCGATTTCGACCGCGCGCCGCGCCTGACTCGCATCGTGAATACGCCCGAGCGCCTTCAGATGCGCCTCGTTGAAACTCTGAATGCCGATCGACAATCGGTTCACGCCGCTCGCGCGGAACGACGCGAACTTCGCGGCTTCGAACGTGCCGGGATTCGCTTCGAGCGTGATTTCGGCGTCGGCGTCGATCGGCAGCAGCGCGCGTGCATCGGACAGGAGACGGTCCAGCCCCTTCGCCGACAGCAACGAAGGCGTGCCGCCGCCGATGAAGATCGTATGCACCTGACGTCCCCACACGAGCGGCAATGCGCTTTCGAGATCGGCGCGCAAGGCATCGAGATAACGCTCTTCGGGGAACGTATCGTCCTTCGATTCGTGCGAGTTGAAGTCGCAATACGGGCACTTGCGCACGCACCACGGAAAATGCACGTACAGCGAAAGCGGCGGCAGCGACGTCAGCCGGATGCTGCCCGGCGACGTGAATGCCTGCACGACGTTGATGGTTTTCAGTCCGGCCTTCACGCGAGTTCCTTCAGCCGTTGCAGCAGGTCACGAAGCGCGAGCGCGCGATGACTCAGCGCGTTCTTGCGCGCGGGATCGAGTTCGGCGGCGGTCGCGTTCAGCGCCGGCAGGAAGAAGTGCGGGTCGTAGCCGAAGCCGTTCGCGCCGCGCGGGGCGTCGATCACTTCGCCATGCCAGCGGCCTTCCGCGATGAGCGGTTCAGGATCGTTCGCATGCCGCACGAGCACGAGCACGCAGAAGTAATACGCGCGGCGATCCGCTTCGTCCGCGAGATCCGCGACGAGCCGCGCGTTGTTGGCGGCATCGCTTTTTTCGCCGCCGTTCATCATCGCGTAGCGCGCCGAATAGACGCCGGGCGCGCCGTTGAGCGCGCGCACGCAGAGGCCGGAATCGTCGGCGAGCGCGGGCAGGCCGGTCAGCGCCGACGCATGCCGCGCCTTCGCCAGCGCGTTTTCGACGAACGTCGCGTGCGGCTCTTCCGCTTCCGGCACGCCGAGTTCGCCCTGCGCGATCAGTTCGATGCCCGCGGCTTCCAGCAGCGATGCGAATTCGCGCAGCTTGCCCGCGTTGTTCGACGCGAGCACCACGCGCTTCATGCCATTCAGGTCAGACACCTTCAATCTCCAGCGCCGCCTTTTGCTTCGCGATCAGCGCCTTGATGCCGCTGTCCGCGAGGGCCAGCAGCGCGTTCATTTCCTCGCGCGAGAACGGCGCGCCTTCCGCCGTGCCCTGCACTTCGACGAAGCCGCCCGCGCCCGTCATCACGACGTTCATGTCGGTATCGCATTGCGAGTCTTCTTCGTAGTCGAGATCGAGCACCGGCGATCCATCGAAGATGCCGACCGAAATCGCCGCGACGAAGTCCTTCACCGGAGATTTCGCGATGCGTCCGGCAGCGAGCAGCTTGCTCACCGCGTCGTGCGCGGCGACGAACGCGCCCGTGATGCTCGCCGTGCGCGTGCCGCCGTCGGCCTGGATCACGTCGCAATCGATATGCAGCGTGCGCGGGCCGAGCGCGTTCAGGTCGAACACCGAGCGCAGCGCGCGGCCGATCAGCCGCTGAATTTCCTGCGTGCGGCCGGTCTGCTTGCCGCGCGCGGCTTCGCGGTCGCTGCGCGTGTGCGTCGCGCGCGGCAGCATGCCGTATTCCGCGGTGAGCCAGCCTTGATCGCGCCCGGTGAGGAACGCCGGCACGCGCTCGGCGATGCTCGCCGTGCAGATCACCTTGGTATCGCCGAACTCCACGAGCACCGACCCTTCCGCGTGCTTCGTGTAATGCCGCGTGATGCGGACATCGCGCAACTGATTGTCGCGGCGGCCGCTCGGTCGCGGGATGGAAGGCTTGAGCAGGGGAGAGTCGGTCATGGCGAGGAAGAGTAGAGGAGGTCAGGCGCGCATTCCGGTTGCCGACGATCGCGCCGCGTGCAGCGATTTTATCGTCAAACAACCGCCCGCGTTGCGCGCGCGGCGTGCGCCGGAACGCCCCGCGCGGGCGGGCTGCGCGGCAAAAATGGGATAATGCCGGTTCATCGCCCGGCGGCACACACGCGTGCTCATCCCAATGCACCTTCCCACGCGCCGGGCGTTTCGTTGAACCGGCCTTCGCAACGAAGGCTCACATCGCGAGACGTACCATGATCTACAGCATGACAGGCTATGCCAGCGCGACGCGCGAAGTCGTCGCGGATGGCGCCGGACCCAATGGCGCGGGCGGTTCGGGCGTCGGTGTATCGGTGGAATTGCGCACGGTGAATTCGCGCTTTCTCGACCTGAATTTCCGCATGCCCGAAGACGTGCGCGCGACCGAACCGCAATTGCGCGAAATGCTGATGACGAAGCTCTCGCGCGGCAAGGTCGATATCCGCATCAACCTGAATCGCGTCGAGCAGACGGCCAACGCAGGCGCGCTGAACCGCGACGCGCTCACGCAGCTCGCCACGCTGGAGCGCGCCGTGCTGGACATTTTCCCCGACGCGGAACGCATGCGCACCGGCGAAATCCTGCGCTGGCCGGGCGTCCTCGCGGAAAGCTCGGTGTCGGCGGAAACGCTGCGCGAAGCCGTGCTCGCGTGCGGCAAGCAGGCCATCGCCGATCTCATCGAAGTGCGCGCGCGTGAAGGCGCGGCGCTCGGCAACGTGCTCATCAACAACGTGACGGAGATGGAAGCGATCGTCGCGCGCATCACGCCGCTCGTGCCGGAACTCATCGCGAAGCATCAGCAGAAGATCGTCGAGCGTTTGCAGGACGCGCTCGGCATCGCGACGTCCGATAACCCCGCGACCACCAGTGTGCCGCGCGAAGAGATTGCCGAGCGCATCCGCCAGGAAGTGACGATGTACGGCATTCGCATTGACATCGCCGAGGAATTGCAGCGCCTGACCGCGCATCTCGCCGAAACGCGCCACGTCTTGCAGAAGGGCGGCAAGGTCGGCAAGCGGCTCGACTTCATGATGCAGGAGCTTAATCGCGAAGCGAACACGCTCGGCTCGAAGGCGGCGGCGAAGGAACTCGCGGATGCATCGATGACGCTGAAGCTGCTCATCGAACAGATGCGCGAACAAGTACAGAATCTGGAGTAACGCTCGATCATGCCGCATACCACGCACCGCTCGCATAGCAACTATACGGGCGTCTATCCCGGCAACCTGTTCATGGTGGTCGCGCCGTCGGGCGCGGGCAAGTCCACGCTCGTGAACGCACTGCTCGCGCAGGACCCGGCCATTCGCCTGTCCGTGTCGTACACCACGCGCGATCCGCGTCCGGCGGAAACCGACGGCGTGCAGTATCACTTCGTTTCCGTCGATGACTTCATGGAGCGCCACGGCAAGGGCGAATTCCTCGAAAGCGCCGAAGTGCACGGCAACTACTACGCGACGTCGCGCCTGTGGATTGAAGACCAGATGAAGATGGGTCACGACGTGCTGCTCGAAATCGACTGGCAGGGCGCGCAGCAGGTGAAGAAGCAGTTTCGCAACGCGGTGGAGATTTTCATTCTGCCGCCGTCGCTGGATGCGCTCGAAGACCGCCTCAAGAAGCGCGGACAGGATTCCGAGAAAGTCATCGTGCGACGCCTGCTCGCGGCCGGCAGCGAGATGGCGCATGCATCGGAAGCGGAGTATGTCGTGATCAACGAGAACTTCGATCGCGCGCTCGCCGAACTGCAGTGCCTCGTCATGGCGACGCGCCTGCGCTTCACGTCGCAATACGCGCGCCATACGCAGCTCTTCGTCGACCTCGGCATTCATCCCTCGCACCCGCAATGAGGCGAGCGGTGGCCAAGCCGTATCGGTCACATAAGGTAGAATAAAACACATATTGAGAAGGAAACAAACATGGCCCGCATCACCGTTGAAGACTGCCTGAAACAAATTCCGAATCGCTTCGAGCTCGCGCTCGCAGCAACGTATCGCGCGCGTCAACTCGCGCAAGGTCACACGCCGAAAATCGAAAGCCGCGACAAGCCGACCGTCGTTGCACTGCGCGAAATCGCAGCGGGGCAGGTGGGCGTCGAAATGCTGAAGAAAGTGCCCGTCTAAGGGCTTCACACGTTTCATTTCCTGCAACCGGCGCAACCGATGCCCGAGCGGCGCGTCACACGAACACGGAGGCGAACATGAGTCAGACACCGTTGCCCGTCTCCGCGTCCGTGGAGCCCGACACCGAGATCGACCAGGACGCGCTTCTCGACGCCGACAAGCCGCACGCCGCGCGCAAGTACATCGATGCGGTCCTCGAACAGTCGTTCCGCCATCTGTTCGGGCCGACCGCCACGCCGGAGCAGCCGCGCAAGCACGACGTCGTTTCCATTGCGAATCTGACGAACGCGCTCGCGAGCTACATCACTCCGGAAGAGATCAAGGAAGTCAAGGCGGCGTTCCACTTCAGCGACGAAGCGCATCTCGGGCAGTATCGCCAGAGCGGCGAGCCGTACATCACGCATCCGGTCGCCGTCGCGGAAATCTGCGCGGGATGGAAGCTGGACGCGCAGTCGATCATGGCGGCGCTCCTGCACGACGTGATCGAAGACCAGGGCGTGACCAAGACCGAGATCGCGGAGCGCTTCGGCGCGAAGGTCGCGGAACTGGTCGATGGCTTGTCGAAGCTCGACAAGATGGAGTTTCGCAATCGTGAGGAAGCGCAGGCGGAAAACTTCCGCAAGATGCTGCTCGCGATGGCGCGCGATGTGCGCGTCATTCTCGTCAAGCTCGCGGACAGGCTGCACAACATGCGCACGCTCGGCGCGGTGCCGCCCGAAAAGCGGCGTCGCGTGGCGCGCGAAACGCTGGACATCTACGCGCCGATCGCGCATCGGCTCGGCCTGAACAACACGTATCGCGAGCTGCAGGATCTCTCCTTCGCGAACTTCAATCCGAACCGCTACGCCACGCTCGAAAAAGCGGTGAAGGCCGCGCGCGGCAATCGGCGGGAAGTTGTCGGCAAGATTCTGGAGGCGGTGCAGCGCACGATTGCAGATGCGAAGATTTGCGCCGAAGTCACCGGCCGCGAAAAGACCATCTACAGCATCTACAAGAAGATGCGCGACAAGCAGTTGTCGTTCTCGCAGGTGCTCGACGTGTACGGCTTTCGCGTGGTCGTCGAGAGCGCGCTGGAATGCTATACGTGCATCGGCGCGCTGCACGCGCTCTACAAGCCGGTGCCGGGCAAGTTCAAGGACTACATCGCGATTCCGAAGGTCAACGGCTATCAGTCGTTGCACACCACGCTCGTCGGACCGTTCGGCGCGCCGATCGAGTTTCAGATTCGCACGCGCAAGATGCATGAAATCGCCGAGGCGGGCGTCGCGGCGCACTGGCTGTACAAGAACGGCGGCGCGGATCTCAACGATGTGCAGAAGCGCGCGCATCAGTGGTTGAAATCGCTGCTCGACATTCAAAGCGAAGCCGGCGATTCGAGCGAATTCCTCGAGCACGTCAAGATCGATCTGTTCCCGGACGCGGTCTACGTGTTCACGCCGAAATCGAAGATCATGCCGCTGCCGCGCGGCGCGACCGCGCTCGACTTCGCATATTCCATCCACAGCGACCTCGGCAACCAGTGCGTCGCGGTGAAGATCAACAACGAGCTTCTGCCGCTGCGCACGGAGCTGAAGAGCGGCGATATCGTCGAAGTGATCACCGCGCCGTATTCGAAGCCGAATCCCGCGTGGCTCGGTTTCGTGCGCACCGGCAAGGCGCGTTCGGCCATCCGTCATTATCTGAAGACGATGCGCCTGAACGAGTCCGTCCAGCTCGGCGAGCGGCTCGTCGATCAGAGTCTCAAGGGCTACGGCCTCGCGCTGTCCGAAGTCACGCCGGAAGTGTGGGAAAAGCTCGTGCAGTGGACGGGCAACAAGACGCGCCAGGAAATTTTCGCGGATATCGGCCTCGGCCGTCGCGTGGCGGCGGTCATGGCGAAGCGCATCGAAGTGTTGATGAACGGCATCGCCGATGACGAGGATCACCCGCATCGCGAGCATCACAGCACGAATACCGCGCCGCCGGTGGTCATCACCGGCACGGAAGGCATGTCGGTGCAACTGTCGCCGTGCTGCCGCCCGATTCCCGGCGACGACATCATGGGCTACATCGGCATCGGGCTCGGCATGGCGATTCACACCACCGAGTGCCGCGTCGCGCAACGCATTCACCGGCGCGATCCGGGCCGCTGGATCGACGTCGCGTGGGCGCCGCAGCCGGGCCGTCTCTTCGACGTCGCCGTGAAGGTGCTCGTGAGGAACACCAAGGGCGTGTTCGCGCGCGTCGCGGCGGATATCACGTCGGCCGACGCGAATATCGTGCATATCGCGATGGACGAGGACGTGTCGCAGGAAGCCAAACTTCTGCGCTTCGTGATCCAGGTCAGCGACCGCGTGCATCTCGCCAATGTGATGCGCCGCGTGCGCACCAATCCGGACGTGATGCGCATCGCGCGCGAGCGTCCGAGCGACGAGCCGCATCATCGCAATCAGGACGGCGGCATGCGCATCGAACGGGAACGCGCCGACTACTGAGCGGCGCGGGAACGCGGCGTGCATGCTTTTCGTCAATAGACCGAAAGCATCGGAGAGCGCCGCAATGAACACATCGAATCTGGAAGGCGCCACGCTCGACTACTGGGTCGCGCGCGGGCTCCACGACTTCATCAGGGAAATTCACTTCACCGACAGCGGAGAGACGCTCTCCATTCGCGGCAACGACCGCGGGAAGGCCTGGGACGGGCGCTTTCTGCCGTCGACGTCGTGGGAGGCTGCGTCCGTCGTGCTGGAACGCGCGTGCCGGCTCGAAATGACGGATCTCGGCCGTGGCGAAGTGCAATGCACGGCGGTCTTCGGCAAGGACGGAGAGCCGGTGGAAGGGCGCGGGCCGTCGCTGCGAATCGCGTTGCTGCGCGCGTTCGTGCGGCATTCGTTCGGCGAAACTGTCGATGACGTCTATCTGCGGCATCCGCAGACGTTGCTTGGGACGCGATCCGAATCGATCTCGGAGCAGACCGCCGTTTCCGCGACAGGCGATGTTCCGGTGCCGGACGGACGCATCGGCGATGTCAGGTCGCCGCCGCGTCCGTGATGCCGAAACGCACGCAAATACGTAAGGGAAAAACAAAAAGGGCCTTCCGTATGGAAGGCCCTTCGAAAGATGGCGCGGCTGGCAGGATTCGAACCCACGACCCCTTGGTTCGTAGCCAAGTACTCTATCCAACTGAGCTACAGCCGCACGCAAAACGGTACTGCTATGTTACTTCAACGCGCTTGTGGTTAAGCGCTCGATGCTTTCGCTTGGAAGTGAAAACACCGGAATAAGTGGCGCGGCTGGCAGGATTCGAACCCACGACCCCTTGGTTCGTAGCCAAGTACTCTATCCAACTGAGCTACAGCCGCACGCAGAAGCGGAATTATAGCGAAGCAATTTTCAAAAAGGAAGGGCTTTTGGCCGAAAAATCGCGGACGCCCCCGAGATAGCTGCGACGCCGCGGTTCGCTCGGCGTGGTAAGTTGATGGTCTGAAACCAACAGCGGACACCCGAAAAGCGGTTTGCACCATGAACAAGGCATTTGTCAAAGAATCCGACGAGAGCGATGACGATCTCGAACTGAGCCACCCGGACGTTCCGGCGGGCACGAAGAACTACATCACGCCTGCGGGCCATCAGAGGCTGCGGGACGAGCTGCTGCAACTGCTCGATACCGAGCGTCCCGAAGTGGTCAAGCTCGTGTCGTGGGCGGCGTCCAACGGCGATCGCTCCGAAAATGGCGACTACATCTACGGCAAGCGGCGTCTGCGCGAAATCGACCGGCGCATCCGCTTCCTGACCAAGCGGCTCGATCTGGCGGAAGTGGTGGACGCGAGGAAGCAGGAGAACGTCGATCAGGTGTTCTTCGGCGCGACCGTCGATTATTCCGGCGACGATGGCATCGTGCATACGGTGACGATCGTGGGCGTCGATGAAGTCGATCTGGATCTCGGCCACGTGAGCTGGATCTCGCCGGTCGCGCGTGCGCTGCTGAAGGCGCGCATCGGCGATACGGTGCCGCTGCACACGCCTGCGGGCATCCAGCAGATCGACATTCTCGACGTGCGCTATCCGCGCTGACCGAAAGAGAAGGGCGCGGAACGAAAAAAAGCCGCTCCGAAGAGCGGCTTTTCTACAACTGTGCTGCAGGTAAGGCTTAGAAGCGGTGACGAACGCCAACCGTTGCCGAAACCTGGTTTTCCGTCGACGACACGCCAACGCCGTTGATCGTCGCGCCCAGGCCCGAATCGCCCGTGCCCGAAACGTGCTGGTACTCGCCTTGCAGGTACACGTCGGTACGCTTCGACAGCGCATATGCCGTTTGCAGGTCGACCTGGTGCCACTTCGGCGCCACGCCGTCGATGCGGCTGTTCGTGTACGTGTAGTTCGCTGCGAGCGACAGAGCCGGCGTCAGGTTGTAACGGCCGTTCACTTCGTAGTTCGTGAAGCGGACATGACCGTCCGACAGCGGTGCCGAAACGCCCGCCACTTGCGTGCCCGTCGGCGTGATGAACGTGGCGTTGTCCAGCATCGTCTGCGTGAACACGAAGCCGACCGTTGCCGGGCCGAATGCGTAGCTGATGCCGCCGCCGAAGATGCGCTGACGGCCTGCCGCGAACGGAGCGTCGCCCGCGACTGCGCCGCCGTTGTTCAGCGCCGTGCCTGCTGCGTTCGTCTGCGTGTTGTTCAGTTGCAGGTAAGCACCCGCGATGTTCAACGGACCGTAGTTATACGACACGCCCGCGCTGTACTCGCGGTTGTTCGAGAAGCCGCCCGCTGCGTTCGAGAAGCCGTACTGCGCGCCGAACTTCAGGCCAGCGTAGTTCGCGCTCGTGTACTTGACCGAGTTGTTGACGCGGAACGTGTTGTCGAGGTTGTCGTTGTCGAACGGGTGGGCGAACTGCGTGCCGCCGTATTGCGTGCCCGTCAGAGCCAGAGGCCCGAGGAAGTCGACCACGGAGTCGTATTGACGGCCGAGGGTGACGGCGCCGAACTGGTTGCTCGACAGACCGACGAATGCCTGACGGCCGAACTCACGACCGCCTTGGCCGTTCGTGCCGTTCATGATGTTGAAGCCGTTCTCCAACGTGAAGATCGCCTTCAGGCCGCCGCCGAGGTCCTCAGCGCCGCGCAGGCCCCAACGGCTACCGTTGACCGAGCCGCTCGTCGCCTTCCAGTTGCTGTGACCGTTCTGGTTGTTCGTGTAGGTGATGCCCGCGTCGATCAGGCCGTACAGCGTGACGCTGCTTTGTGCTTGAGCAGCGGTAGCGAAGACGCCCGTGAGGGCTGCGACGATGAGAGTCTTTTTCATCTTTGTAACTCCGAGAGCAGATTGGGCGTTAGGGACCCAGGCTTTGAGGAAACCTCCGTGCGACGCGCTGCGAGAGGCGCAGTCGAAGGGAGCAATGCGTCCGAAGGTGCGACACATTTGTTTCCGGACCAGACGAAGTGTAAAGACGGTGTTACAGACAGGGCATTCCACTTTCCGCAATAAATCATTCTCCGATCCGCAATGATCGAAAGACGGCTATTTTCCCTTTAAACACAATGATTTATCGGCGAATAAAGACGTAAGGGCTGGGGTGTCAACCAATTGGCGTTGCGGAAGTGCTACAGCGAATCCGGCGTTCTTCATCGAAGAAAGTGCGCGGAATCGATTGTTGAGATTATTGGAACAGCAGTTTGCGATTTTTGAGAGTAATGCCGCTTGGCGGTGTCGCTATACTGTCGGTTCTGCTTTCCGAAGCAGACTTTTTCGTTGACGGAAAAGATCTCCAAACTTTGTCAGCGCGACTTCCCGGTCGCGCTTTTTTTTTGCGCGTGCGTGGCGCATGCGCCGTCAGAGCGCCTCGGCCCTTGCTGGCTCTGGGTTTGCGGGGACGATGTCGTCGTCCAGCGGGCTCGCCCAGTCTTCCATTACATAATGGCGCGCATCCATCGGCGACGAAAGCAAGTTCTGCCAGTGGCCGCCGTGCCATGTGGAATCAATTTCCGCCGGCTGGCCGTCTTCGCTTGCCGACATAATCGACGGGGCAAACACCGACTTCAACCACGAGGCGATGCGTGTGAACGACTTCATCATCGGTCCTCCCGATTACATTCACGCAATAATGAACCTCCATCTTGCTTAATGTCGGAGAATCGGGCAAGACGAGGAAAACACTTACGTTCGTTACTAAAATCGATTGCTTGTGTCAGTGATATCGAGTGACAACGTGATTTTCCCGTATTAATGAGATAATAAATAAGTTGATCGAAAGACATTAATACGAGCCGAAAAGCGGTCTAACGAAATGCGCTGATTCGCTAGAAAAAGGCGCTTCAGCAGGAGTTGATGCGGCGGCTTTCGATTGCCCGAAGGTCGCAGCCGCGATCCCTTCCGCCCCGTGCCGAGCATGGCTCACAGCCTTGCGACGCGGGTCACGCGAAACTGCGGCGTCCTAACACACCGAAACTTGCGTCAATAAAAATCGTTGCATTGCCGTCGCGTTTGACACAATCGGGTTATCCGCAGTAGCCGGTTCGCTTCAAATGCGGTGCGAAATAAAGAATGGTGCGAGAGAGGCAATTCCGATTACCCGTAAATCGGTGTTACTACTAATTCGGCCTTTTCGAATCTTCACCCAAGTAATACATGCCGATGCAAGCGCGCCCTGTTTCACCGCCCGATGCGCAAACACGTCGTACGTTAGAATGGGCAACTCCGATCGCCTTGCGCGATGCTCAAATTCCCCGATTTCGCCGTCCAAGATGCGCCTCGATACGCTCCCCGATTTCGCTCTGCCTTCCGAACCGCTCGTCTTCGTCGATCTGGAAACGACCGGCGGCACGCTGGGCGTCGATCGAATCACGGAAATCGGCATCGTCGAGGCGGGGCCGCAGGGCGTGTCGCAATGGACGTCGCTCGTGAATCCCGGCAAGCCGATTCCGGCATTCATCCAGCAGTTGACCGGCATCGACGATTCCATGGTCCGCCACGCGCCGACCTTCGAGGAACTCGCGTCCGGCCTCCTCGAGCGGATGAACGGACGCCTTTTCGTCGCGCATAACGCGCACTTCGACCACGGCTTTCTGAAGGGCGAATTCAGGCGCATCGGCATGCGTTTTTCGCCGGACGTGCTTTGCACCGTTCAGCTTTCGCGCGCCATCTATCCATCGGAAACGCGGCACGGCCTCGATGCGCTCGTCGACCGTCATGCGCTCGTGCCTTCGGCGCGGCATCGTGCGCTCGCGGATGCCGATCTGCTGTGGCAGTTCTGGCAACACCTGCATCGCGCGCACGCGCCGGACGTTCTGCGCGCGCATGTCGAACGCGTCACGCGCCGGTTCCAGCTTGCCGCTCATATCGATGAAGACACGATCGAGCGCATTCCCGCCGGCTGCGGCGTCTATATGTTCTATGGCGATGACGACGCGCCGCTCTACGTCGGCCGCAGCGTACGGCTGCGTCAGCGGGTGCGGTCGCATCTGACGGGCCCGCGCCGGTCCGCGAAGGATCTGCGGCTCGCGGCGCTCGTGCGGCGTGTCGAATGGAAGGCGACGGGCGGCGAAATCGGCGCGATGCTTGCCGAAGCGCAGATGATCGCGACGATGCGTCCGACGCTCAACCGCCTCCCGAAGTCGCGTCCCGGCGATGCACGCGGTGCGCCGTGGCTGCATGCCGGCGCGATTGCGATCGAGGAGCGCGATGCGTCGACGGGCGAACGTGCGTGGCACGTCGTCGATAGATGGCAGTATCTCGGGACGACGGCATCGCTGGCCGAAGCGCGTGCGCTCCGGGCGCCCGGCAACGCGCAGGCATTCGATCTCGCGATCTATCGGATTCTCGGCGAGCGTCTCGCGCGTGGTTTGCCGATCACGCCGCTCACGCTCGATGTCCTCACGAACGCTCTCTGACGCGCCCGTCTCAGCCCACCGCGCCCATGCCGCCCGTCGCGCAGACATGCGATAGCGCGCGCGAAAGCGGCGCGTTCATCGACGAGTTATAGCGCGTCAAATGTTTCCATCGCGCGACGCTGTCGGCGAGGCGAGAGGGGCAGTCGTCGGCATGACGGATCGGCTCGACGCGCGCCAGCGCCGTCAACAACGACCGCGTGAGCTGATCCAGTTTCGGACGCGTGTCGTTGGCCAGATCGGGCGGCGTGCCTTCCGGCGCGGCCCGCAATGCGCGCCAGTTCGCGAACAGCGCGTTTTGCACGTCCTTGCTCGCGTCGATCTGGTCGCGGAAAAACTGTTGCGCGAAATCCGGATCGACCTCCGCGGCGCGCGCACGCTCACCGACCTGCTTCAGCAGCGCGGTCTCGCGCGGTTCGTCCGTGATCGGCTCGTGATTCGCCCATTTCCAGCGGGCGACGGGTTCGGCCAGCGCGAGTCGTTGCGAAACGAGGGCGATGAGATTGGTGAACGCGGTGTCGTCGCCGTCCGCGTGCGCGGGGGCCGGAGAGGCGACGGCGAGAACGAGCGCCGAAGCGGCGGTTATCGCGCGAAAGGATCGAAGAGTGGGGAATCGGCGCATCGGTCGGTTGGCAGAAAACTGGCGGAAGCGCCAGCATAGCGCAGCGACGTCAGCAGGCGAGGCGAAGCCCCGCTAGGCGAAAGCGGTCGAGCATGTCGATGCGCGCGACGCGTCCTGGCGTGAGCCATACGCGGACCGTGCAGTCCGGGTGCGCCGCGCGCACGAGCGTCGCGATCACGACGGCGAAGTATGAAATCCGCCGCCGTTACTTCGACGAAGCCATGCCGCGCTGTTCATCGAAGAACGCGCGCACGTGCTCGGGCAATTCGGTCGCGAGAAATTCGACCGCCACCGGTTCCGGATCCGGGGAAAACACTTTGTCGGGCGTCGGGATCTTCGTCGGTTTCGCGTCCATGATTCTCTCCTCGGGTGACATCAACAATTTCGACTGCTCGCGGATACGGCCCTTTTGCGCCGGCTGCATCCTTGCTAATCCAATACTGCTTGCTCTGTTGATGCGTTATCGGATGCTCGCTGCTTCGACTTGAGCCGAAAACGGCGCGCTAAATCCGCGCATGATCGTTCGTGAGTCCTTCGGTAATTTCCGCTTAAAGCATTCACGGCGACTGGCATTTACCAGCAATATCTTCGTGATCGGGCGCCAGAAGGCAACTGCCCGCAAAGCCGCGTGGCGCTTGGCTCAGCGCCTCTCCACCGCTTCGACTCTAACGTTGTCTCCATAGGTATAACGATACCGGGAAACGATCGTTGACGCCTCATGCTGCGGGGCGGAAAATGGCTTGTTGTTGTATGAAAGCGCACATAACGAGCGAATTCGCGAAGCGCCCGCCGGTGAACGCGAAACGCATGCGCCGGAATTCGCCGAATTGCGCGCGAAGCTGAATCAATGCTGTGTGCGTTGCAGAAATGAAAACGCCGAAGGTGAGAAAAGGGCGGGACATCGATGGACAGCCCAAAAGCAAAATCCCGCGTCACTTGCGTGAACGCGGGGTTTTGTTTGCTGCTGAATCTTGATGGTGCCGGAAAGAGGAATCGAACCCCCGACCTTCGCATTACGAATGCGCTGCTCTACCGTCTGAGCTATTCCGGCATCAGAGAAACAAGATTATAGCGACCACATTCTCGTTTTGGCAATACCCTGAATCAAACTTTCTTTTCGAGATGGTAGCCGGTCACGCGCTCGACCTCGTTCTTCGAGCCGAGGAACACCGGCACGCGCTGATGCAGGCTCGTCGGAACGATATCGAGGATACGCTGCTCGCCGTTCGTGGCCGCGCCGCCCGCCTGCTCGACGATAAACGCCATCGGATTCGCTTCGTACATCAGGCGCAGCTTGCCGGGCTTCGACGGGTCGCGACGATCGGCGGGGTACATGAAGATGCCGCCGCGGTTCAGGATGCGGTGCACGTCCGCCACCATCGACGCGATCCATCGCATGTTGAAATCTTCGCCGCGCGGGCCGTCCTTGCCGTCGTTCAGTTCGCCGATGTAGCGCTGCACCGGCTCATACCAGTGGCGGCTGTTCGACGCGTTGATCGCATATTCCTGCGTGTCGGCGGGCACTTGCATGTCGCGCTGCGTGAGCACCCACGATCCCAGTTCGCGGTCGAGCGTGAAGCAGTTCACGCCGTTGCCGGTGGTCAGCACGAGCACCGTCTGCGGACCGTACACCGCGTAGCCCGCGGCCACCTGCGCCGAGCCGGGCTGCATGAACGCTTCTTCGGAAGGCTCCGCGCCGTCGGGGCAGCGCAACACCGAGAAGATCGTGCCGATCGACACATTCACGTCGATGTTCGACGAGCCGTCGAGCGGATCGAACGTCAGCAAATAGTTGCCCTTCGGATAGCGATTCGGGATCGGGAAGATCTTTTCCATTTCTTCCGATGCCATCGCGGCCAGATTGCCGCCCCATTCATTGGCTTCGAGCAGGATTTCGTTCGACAGCACATCGAGTTTCTTCTGTACTTCGCCCTGGACGTTCTCGCTGCCGGCGGAGCCGAGCGCGTCGCCGAGCGCGCCCTTGCTCACCTGATAGCCGATTTGCTTGCAGGCGCGCGCGACGACTTCGATCAACAGGCGCAGGTCGGCCGGCAGGTTCTGGTGTTGGCGCTGCTGCTCGATCAGGTACTTGGTGAGCGTGGTACGGCTGGAAATGGAGGACATGCTGGGCTCCGTGAGCGTTTAGACGAATGTTCACGATTCTAACCGCTCGATTCGGTCATTCCTTATGACAGCCTCCGGCATCGCCCGCCATAAGCGAGAACGGCCGCCGCACGAATCGTCGCGCGGCGGCCGTTCAAACTGCAAAATATCGTGACAAATCAGGCGTCAGCCGGCGAGCGCCTTTTCGACCACTTCGCGCACATCGCGCGATTTCACCTTCGACGCAACCTCGGTCAGCGCGGCGTGCATCTTCTCGCGAAGCTGCGGGGCGAAGCGTCGCCACATTTCGAGGCCACGCGCGAGGCGGGCGGCGACTTGCGGATTGAGCGCATCCAGCGCGATCACCTGTTCGGCCCAGAACGCGTAGCCGGAGCCGTCGACCGCGTGGAACTGCGCGGGATTGCCGCTGCAGAAGCTGAAAATGAGCGAGCGCGCGCGATTCGGGTTCCTGATGTTGAACGCCGGATGCTGCATCAGCTTGCGCACGATCTCGATCACCTTGCGATCCGCGCCGCCGCGCTGCGTGGCCTGCAGCGCGAACCACTTGTCGATGACGAGCGGCTCCGCCTCGAACCGGCGATGGAAGTCCTGAAGCGCCGCGTCGGCGATGCTGGCGTCCGCGCCCGCCGTCGAACTCGCGAGCAGCAGCGACGCGAGCGCGGCCGACCGGTCGGTCATGTTGTCGGCGGCATCGTATTGTTTCTGCGCGAGTTGCACGGCTTCGCGCGCATCGTCGAGCTGGCTCAGATAGGCGAGCGCGAGATTCTTCAGGCCGCGCTTGCCCGCGTCTTCCGGCGTCGGCCGATATTCGCCCGGCGTGCGGTTGGCCTCGTAAAGCGCGAGCCACTTGTCGCGCAACTGCGAAGCCAGCCGCCGGCTCATGAACACGCGCGCCGCGTGGACGGCCGCGGGATCGGACACGCTCATCTGCTCGGCGAGATAGCTTTCGGACGGCAGCATCAGCGCGAGTTCGCGGAACGCGGGCGTGAGCGTCGTGTCGTCGAGCACGCGGGCGAACGCGGCGATGGTTTCGTCGCCGATGGAAAGCGCTTCGCCCTTCGACGCGCGCGCAGCCAGCGCGAGCAGTTCGCGCGTGGCGAGGCGCTGGCCCGCTTCCCAGCGGTTGAACGGATCGCTGTCGTGGGCGAGCAGGAACGCGAGCTGTTCGTTCGTATAGTCGAAATCGACGATGACCGGCGCCGAGAAATTGCGCAGCAGCGAGGGCAGCGGCGGCTCATCGACATCGACGAACACGAACGACTGCTCGCGCTCCGTGAATTCGAGCACGCGCGTGGTGCCGTTTGGCTCCTGCTCGCCTTCGAGGCGCAGCGGCAAGTCCGCGCCGTTCGCGCCGATCAGGCCGACGGAGAACGGAATGAGCAGCGGCCCTTTCTGCGTGGCGCGCGCGGCCTCCGAGCCTTCGCCATAGCCTTGCGCGAGCGTCAGTGTGTAGCGCTTCGCGGCGGCGTCGTAGGCGGCGCGCACCGTCACGCGCGGCGTGCCGGCCTGGCTGTACCAGCGCTCGTACTGCGTGAGGTCGCGGTTGTTGGCGTCGGCCATCGCGCGGCGGAAGTCGTCGCAGGTGACGGCCTGACCGTCGTGGCGCTGGAAGTACAGGTCCATGCCGCGCCGGAAGCCGTCGCGGCCGAAGAGCGTCTGATACATCCGCACGACTTCCGAGCCTTTCTCGTAGACGGTCATCGTGTAGAAATTGTTGATCTCGACGTAGCTTTCCGGGCGCACCGGATGCGCCATCGGGCCGGCGTCCTCGGCGAACTGCATCTGGCGCAGCACGCGCACGTCTTCGATGCGCTTCGTCGCGCGCGCGGCGGCGCTCGCCGCGCCTTCCACGTCGCCGGCGGCCATGTCGGCGGAGAATTCCTGATCGCGGAACACGGTCAGGCCTTCCTTCAGGCTCAACTGGAACCAGTCGCGGCACGTGACGCGATTGCCCGTCCAGTTATGGAAATACTCGTGGCCGACCACGGCCTCGATGTTCGAGAAATCGATGTCCGTCGCGGTTTCGGGATTCGCCAGCACATACTTCGTGTTGAAGATATTGAGGCCCTTGTTCTCCATCGCGCCCATGTTGAAGTCGCTCACCGCGACGATCATGAAACGGTCCAGATCCAGTTCCAGCCCGAAGCGCTTTTCGTCCCAGCGGATGGAGTGGATGAGCGAATCCATCGCGTGACGCGTCTTGTCGAGATCCTGCGGTTCGACCCAGACCTGCAGCAGCTTTTCCTTGCCCGAACTCGACTGGATGCGCTCCTCGAGACACACGAGCTTGCCCGCGACGAGCGCGAACAGATAGCTCGGCTTCTTGAACGGGTCTTCCCATTTGGCGAAGTGACGGCCATCGGACAGATCGCCTTCTTCGAGCAGATTGCCGTTCGACAGCAGCACCGGATACGCCGCCTTGTCGGCGCGCAGCGTGACCGTGTACGTCGACATCACGTCCGGCCGGTCCAGGAAATAAGTGATGCGCCGGAAGCCTTCCGCTTCGCATTGCGTGAAGAAGTTGCCGCTTGACACATAAAGGCCGGAGAGCGTCGTGTTCTCGGCCGGATTGCAGATGCTTTCGATGACGAGTTCGAACGCGTCGCCGGGAATATTGCCGATCGACAGTCCGTTATCTTTCACCTGGACATCGGCGTGCGGCGCGCCGTCGATGAACGCGCTCACGAATTCGAGCTGCTCGCCCATCAGTTCGAGACGGGGCGCAGGGCCGGCGTCGGGATTGCGGCGCAGTCGCATGGTATTTTTCACGACCGTGCGCGACGGCACGAGATCGAACTCGAGCGCGACCGAATCGATCAGGAACGCGGGCGGCGTGTAGTCCTCGCGGCGGATAACAGCGGATGCAGTCTGTTCGGTGTTGGACATGGCAGGATCGTGTAGGTGAGATGGGCGCGGCCGCATGGCGCATGCCGGGTGCGGCGCCGCTACGGCACAAACGCGCGCGCGGCAGGTCGAACCATTGTACAAAACGCCCGGCCGACGTGAGTCCACGGCGGATCGCGCGAGTTCGGCAAGCCTCGTATCGGCTATCTATAACTGAGAAGGGCAGTGGACTAGTTGAGGAAGACCATGAATCTCTCGATCCCGAAGTCGCTCCTGCGCGCCGTCTGCGCGCTGGCCGCGCTGTGGCTCGCCGGCTGCACGAGTTACGTTCAGACGCGCGTGACCGCGTTCTCCGACTGGTCCGGCAGCGACGCCACCCGCACTTACGCATTCACGCGCACGCCGGAGCAGCAGAACAGCATCGAACAGGCGACGTACGAGGTGCTCGTCGCGAACGAGTTGGCGCGAAACGCGTTCACGCAGGCGCCGGAAGCGAGCGCGCATTACGAAGTGGCGCTCGCGTATTCCGTTCGCGGCGATCTGATGACCGTGCGCCAGCCCGTCTATTACGATCCCTGGCCGATGTACGGCTACTACGGCCGCCCGTACTGGGGTCCGTGGGGCGGCTTCGGGCCGTATGGTCCGTGGGGTCCGACGGGTTACGTCGATCAGAGCTATCCGGTCTTCGTCCACGCGCTGCAGATTCGCATGACGGACCGCGCGACGGGCCGCGAGGTCTACAAGGTGAGCGCGGTCAATTCGACCGGCGACGCATCGCTCTTCAACGCGATGCCGTACCTGGCCCGCAGCGCGCTCGCCGATTTCCCGCTCGGCAACGGCACGGTCCGCACGGTGACGCTGCCGTTGAACGCGGGCGGCGGCGTGCCGAACGAGACGGCGGCATCGGTCGGTTCCGGCACCGGCAATCCTGCGGCGAAGCAGGTCGAATGAAGCGGGCGGGGCGATCCTTCCGCGCTTATCCCGCGCGACGGATCGCCTCATCATCGCGCGCTACCCTTGATGGAACGGGCGTTCGCCGCCGTCACGGGGAGCGCGAATCAATGCAGCGCGGCCGGAATAGCGATATATTCGCGGTCATGACAAAACCGTGTCCGCCCGATCCCACAGCCGTTCCAAAGCCCTCCACATGGGATGCGCGGCTCGCCCGCCGACTCGTCACTCCGCTCGTCGGCACCCTCGTCACTCCGAATCATCTGACGACATTGCGCCTGGTCATCGGCCTGGCTGGCGCCTACTACCTTTCGCTCGGCGATTTCTGGCTCTGCACGCTCGGCGCGCTGCTCATCGCGCTGTCGAATTTCGTCGATCACACCGATGGCGAGCTCGCGCGCATCAGCGGTCAGTCGAGTAAAATCGGGCATTTTTACGACCTCGCGTCCGATGCGCTCATCACCGTGCTGCTGTTTCTCGGCATCGGTTTTTATGTAGCGGCGCATCATCCGTCCGTGGCCACGGCGGCGCAATGGCTCGGCGGCATCGCGGGCGTGGCGGTCGCGATCATTTTCTTCCTGCGCATGCGCATCGAGTCGATGGTCGGCAAGTCCGGCACGAAGCAGGCTTCGATGGGCGGCTTCGAAACCGAAGACGTGCTGTATCTGCTGCCCGTCGTCACGATTCTGAACGGCATGACGCCGTTTCTGATCGCCGCGTGCATCGGCGCGCCGCTGTTCGCCGCGTATGTCGCAGTGGATTACCGGCGGGTCGTGCGGCGCGTGCGGTCGGAAGCGGCCACGGGCGCGAACGCCAAGGCCACGCGCGGCAAGGACGGCAACGATTTTCAGGCGGTGAGATGAGCGATACGGCAATCCCGGTCAACAATGTCCAACACGAGCGGCAAGCGCCGCACGCCGGGCGTCCGACGCCAGGCGAAATCGACGCAACGCTTTCCGCCCGTCTCGCGGCGCTGCCTGCGCCGAAGCTGCATTCGGACTACGAGAAACAGGGTTCCTTTCTTTATCTCGAAGATTTCCTGCCGCGCGAATACACCGAACGCCTGATCGCCGCCGTGCATGACGTGACGCCGGCCGTGAACCGCAACTATCTGCCGGGACACAAGGCGGGCGGCAGCGTGAGCCGCCATACGCTCGACAAGCTCGCGCCGTTCATCGCGGACCTGTACCGGTCCGAGGCGCTTATCAAGTGGCTCGAAGCGGTCAGCGGCGACAAGCTGCAACTGTCGCCGGAAGACGATCCGCACGCCTACGCGCTGTACTTCTACACGCGGCCGGGCGATCACATCGGCTGGCATTACGACACGTCGTACTACAACGGCCGCCGCTACACGATGCTGCTCGGCGTCGTCGACAATTCCTCCTGCCGGCTCGACTACGAGCTGCACACGCGCACGCCGAACGCGACGCCCGAGCCGGGCTCGGTGCAGTATCCGCCGGGCGCGTTCGTGTTCTTCGACGGCGACAAGCTGCGTCATCGCGTGACGCCGCTCGGCGAGAACGAAATGCGCGTCTCGCTCACCTTCGAATACGTGACGAACCCGAACATGCGGCCGTTCCAGCGCTTCATTTCGAACATGAAGGATTCGATCGCGTACTTCGGCTTCAAACAGGTCTTTCGCCGCAAAGGCGGCAAGAACGGGCAGGCATGAGCCGCGCCGGAACATTCATGCTGTCGGTCGGCGTGGTGTTGTTCATCGCGCTGCTCGGCTGGCAGGGTTTCGGCTCGGTCGCATCGACGTTGGCCGCGGCGGGCTGGGGGCTCGTCGCGGTCGCCGCGTTTCACTTCGCGCCGCTTCTGCTCGATGCCGGCGCAATCAGCGTGCTCTTTTCCCACAAAGAGCGCGATGTTTCCCTGCGCGATGCGCTGCTCGCGCGCTGGGCCGGCGAATCGGTCAATAGCCTGATGCCCGCGGGCCAGATCGGCGGGCCGATGCTGATGGTCCGCCATCTCTCGCAGCGCGGCATGCGCGCACGCGACGCCGCCGCCGTCATCACCATCAGCACGACGATGCAGACCGTCGGGCAACTAATCTTCGCGCTCGTCGGCGTCGTGCTGCTCACCGATTACGCGGCGGGCGGATCGTCGGGCGCCGTGTCGATTGCCGTGCTCGCGGTCGTCGGCGTGATCGGCGCGCTGATCTTCGGCTTCTATCTCGCGCAGCGGCGCGGTCTCTTCGGCCGCTCGATGCGCTTCGTTTCCGGCATCGCCGCGCGATTCTCGAAGAAGCGCGATTGGTCGTCGCTCGTCTCGCGCGCCGAAGCCGTCGATGTCGCCGTCCACGATCTCTATCGCGAACGGCGCAAGGTCGCGGCGAGCTTCGGCTTGAGCCTTGTCGGCTGGATCGTCGGCACCGGGGAAGTGTGGCTCGCGCTCAGCGTGCTGGGCCATCCGGTCGGCTGGACCGAAGCGCTGCTGCTCGAAAGTCTCGGCCAGGCGATTCGCGGCGCCGCATTCATGATTCCCGGCTCGCTCGGCGTGCAGGAGGGCGGTTATCTGCTGCTCGCGCGCCTCGTCGGCCTGCCGCCGGAAGCGGCGCTCGCGCTCTCGCTCGCCAAGCGCGCGCGCGAACTGCTGCTCGGCGTGCCGGGCATCGTCTATCTGCATTTCGTTGAGAAAGGCTGGCAGCGCCGCCGTCTTGCGCGCGTGCCGGAAATCGACTGACTACCCTCGAAGGGAAAACTACCATGCGCGCAATCATTCTTGCGGCCGGGATGGGTTTGCGTCTCGTTCAGCCCGAAGGCCAGCAGAAACCGAAGTGCCTGCTGCGCTTCGGAGACACATCGGCAGACTCGGCCGCCGATGCATCGCTGCTCGAACGCCATCTTCATTATCTGAAGACCGCGGGCGTCGATGAAATCGTCTTCGTGACGGGCTTCAAACACGAGCAGATCGAAGCGGAACTCGCGGCGATCGACTGGAAGCCGACGACCTCGACCGTCGTCAACGCGGAATTCACGCTCGGCAGCGTGCTGTCCGTCCACACCGCGCGCGAAGCGATGACGCGCGGCGGCGACGTGCTGCTGATGGACGCAGACGTGCTCTACGACGAGCGCATCATCGAACCGCTGGTGGCGGGCGGCTCCGTGAATCGCCTGCTGATCGACCGCGACTTCGAAGCCGGCGACGAGCCGGTGAAGCTGTGCATCGAAAACGGCGTGCCGGTCGAACTGCGCAAGCAGGTGGCGGCGGGTCTCAAGTACGACACCATCGGCGAATCGGTGGGATTTTTCCGTTTCGATGAAAAGACGGCCGCGCGTCTCGCCGATATCGTCGCGGATTACGTGAACACGGGCCGCGCGAAGATGCCGCACGAAGAAGCGGTGCGCGATCTTCTGCTGGAAAAGCGCCACGTATTCGATATCGCCGATGTGACCGGCGCGCCGTGGATCGAAATCGACTTCCAGAACGACGTGACGCGCGCCGCCGACGAAGTCTTGCCGCAACTGCGCCCGCTGCGTCAGTTCGCGGCGTAAAAGATAAAAGGACAATTCGACAATGAACGCACCCAGCAACATTCCGGTTGGCTATTCGCGCACGCTGCGCCTGCGCGAGATGCTGACGAGCAACCGCCTCGAATTCCTGATGGAAGCGCACAACGGCATTTCCGCGCGCATCGCGAAGGAAGCGGGCTTCAAGGCGATCTGGGGCTCGGGCCTCTCGATCTCCGCGCAATTCGGCGTGCGCGACAACAACGAAGCGAGCTGGACGCAAGTCGTCGACAACCTCGAATTCATGGCCGACGCAAGCGATCTGCCCATTCTGCTCGACGGCGACACCGGCTACGGCAACTTCAACAACGTGCGCCGTCTCGTGAAGAAGCTGGAGCAGCGCGGCATCGCGGGCGTGTGCATCGAGGACAAGCAGTTTCCGAAGACCAACAGCTTCATCAATGGCGAAGCGCAGCCGCTCGCCGACATCGACGAATTCTGCGGCAAGATCAAGGCCGGCAAGGATTCGCAGAGCGATCCGAATTTCTCCATCGTCGCGCGCGTGGAAGCGCTGATCGCCGGCTGGGGCATGGAAGAGGCGCTCAAGCGCGCGGAAGCGTATCGCCAGGCGGGCGCGGACGCCATTCTCATCCACAGCAAGCTCTCGAAGCCCGACGAAATCCTGACCTTCGCGCGCGAATGGGCGGGGCGCGGTCCGCTCGTGATCGTGCCGACGAAGTACTACAGCACGCCGACCGACGTGTTCCGTCAGGCGGGCATCAGCACCGTGATCTGGGCGAATCATCTGATTCGCGGCTCGGTGTCGGCGATGCAGGCAATCGCGAAGGAAATCCACGACAGCGAGACGCTCGTCAACGTGGAAGACCGCATCGCGTCGGTGAACGAGATTTTCCGTCTGCAGGACGCCGACGAATATTCCGCCGCCGAGAATCTCTATCTGACGGCGGCGAACGAGAAGCGCGGCGCGGTCGTGCTGGCGGCGAGCCGCGGCGCGGGCCTCGAAGCGGTCACGGCGGATCGTCCGAAGGTGATGCTGCCGGTCGCGGGCAAGCCGCTTTTGCGTCATCTGGCCGAGGCGTTCAAGAAGGAAGGCATCAACGAGATCACCGTGGTCGGCGGTTATCGCGCGGACGCGATCGATGCATCGGGCATCCGCCTGGTCGTCAACGAGAAGCATGAAACGACGGGCGAACTCGCGTCGCTTGCGTGCGCGGCGAAGCACATCACCGGCGATACCGTGATTTCCTACGGCGATCTGCTGTTCCGCAGCTACATCCTGCGCGATCTGGTGGAATCGGAGAGCGACTTCTGCGTCGTCGTGGATTCGTCGCAGACGCCGCAAGCGGGCGCATCCGCGACGGACTTCGCCTACTGCTCGACCGCCGACGATCGCGCGCTCTTCGGCCAGAAAGTGTGGCTGGAAAGCGTCGTCGGCGCGGGGCAAAGCCTGACCGATGGCCGCGCGCCGCAAGGCCGCTGGATGGGCCTCATCAACGTGCGCGGCGGCGCGCGCGAGCGTTTCGTCGACACGCTGACGCAGCTTCAGCAACGCGCGGACTTCGACACGCTCGACATGGCCGCACTGCTCAACGCGCTGATCGCGGCGGGGCAGAAGATCGAAGTGCAATACGTGCACGGCCACTGGCGCGGCGTGAACGACCTCGACGACTTCCGCCGCGCGGGCGATTTCGCGCATGGCCAGACGCCTATCGGTTCGGAAGGCATGGAGAACGCGCGTGATTGAAGCCGCCGAGTTCGTCGAAGCGGCGCGCGCACGCGGCTTCGACTGGTATGCGGGCGTGCCGTGCTCGTTTCTCACGCCGTTCATCAACTACGTGCTGCAGGACGAATCGCTGCATTACGTGTCGGCGGCGAATGAGGGCGATGCCGTCGCGCTGATCGCGGGCGTCGCGCTCGGCGGCGGTGCGAAGCGTCGCGGCATCGCGATGATGCAGAACTCCGGTCTCGGCAACGCGGTGAGTCCGCTGACGTCGCTCACGTGGACGTTTCGGCTGCCGCAGCTTTTGATCGTCACGTGGCGCGGGCAGCCGGGCGTCGCCGACGAGCCGCAGCACGCGCTGATGGGCCCCGTCACGCCGCAGATGCTCGACACGATGGAAATTCCGTGGGAACTGTTTCCGACGGAGCGCGATGCCATCGGCCCGGCGCTCGATCGCGCGACCGAGTACATGGATCGCACCGGCCGTCCGTATGCGCTCGTGATGCAGAAGGGCAGCGTCGCGCCGTACGAGCTTAAGAATACCGGCTTGTCGGGCGTGCGTTCGGCGGCGGAACCGGCGGCGGTCGCGCGCTTCGAAGGCGAGCGCGTGGCGCGGCACGAAGCGCTCGAACGCGTGATCGCCAGAACGCCGAAGGATTCGACCGTCGTGCTCGCATCGACGGGATTCTGCGGCCGCGAACTCTACGCCATCGACGATCGCGAGAACCAGCTCTATCTCGTCGGCTCCATGGGCTGCGTCACGCCGATGGCGCTCGGTCTCGCGCTGTCGCGTCCGGACCTGACGGTCGTCGCGCTCGACGGCGACGGCGCCGCGCTCATGCGCATGGGCGCGTTCGCGACGCTCGGCGCATACGGCCCGTCGAACCTGCTGCATCTGTTGCTCGACAACGGCGCGCACGAATCGACCGGCGGGCAGGCGACCGTTTCGCGCGGCGTCGATTTCGCGTCGATCGCGTCGGCGTGCGGCTACGCGCTCGCGCTCGATGGCGACGACATCGGCGTGATCGATCGCCTGTTCGAAGCGAAAGCGCCCGAAGGCGCACGCTTTGCGCGGCTGTCGATCCGTACCGGCACGCCCGCCGACCTGCCGCGCCCGAAAATCACGCCCGAGGACGTGCGCGCGCGCCTGCAACGACACATTGGAGAACGCTGATGCTGCTGCTCAATCCTGGCCCCGTCACGCTGACCGAACGCGTGCGCAACAGTCTCCTGCAAACGGACTTGTGCCATCGCGAGCCCGAGTTCTTCGATCTGCAGGACGAAGCGCGCAAGCGTCTCGTCGCCGCCTACGAACTCGATCCCGCGAAATGGACGGCGGTGCTCATGACCGGCTCCGGCACGGCGGCGGTCGAAAGCATGGTCGCGGGCATCGTGCCGGAAGGCGGGCGTCTGCTCGTCGTCGAGAACGGCGTGTATGGCGACCGCATCGCGCAGATCGCGAAGCAGTACGGCATCGAGCATGAAGTCGTGAAGTACGAGTGGATGCAGGCGCCCGACATCGACGCGATCGTCGCCATGATCGACGCGAAGGCGTTCACGCATGTCGCGGTCATCCATCACGAAACGACGACCGGCCGCCTCAACGCCATCGATGCGCTCTCGCGTGCGTGCGGCGAGCGCGGCGTGGGCTTGCTCGTCGATGGCGTCAGCAGCTTCGGCGCCGAAGCGATCGATTTCGACGGCGGCGGCATCGTCGCGGTTGCGGCGACGGCGAACAAATGCCTGCACGGCGTGCCGGGCGCGGCGTTCGTGATCGTCCGGCGCGATGCATTGACGAAGGCCGCGAGCCGCACGTATTACCTCGGCATTGCGCGGCTCGCGAAGCTGCAGGACGAGCGCAACACGCCGTTCACGCCTTCCGTGCACGCGTATTACGCGCTCGTCGAAGCGCTGCGCGAGTTCGAGGACGAAGGCGGCTGGCGCGCGCGCCACGCTCGCTATGCGGCGCTGGCCGAACAGGTTCGCGCGGGGCTGGCCGCGCTGGGAATCGAGAGTGCGTTGCCGCCGGATGAATCGTCGGTGGTGTTGCGCGCGTATCGGCTGCCCGCGGGCGTCACGTACGAGACGCTGCACGACGCGCTCAAGGCCAAAGGCTTCGTGATCTACGCGGGGCAGGGCGGTTTGTCGAAGAGCCTGTTCCGCATCTCGACGATGGGCGCGCTCGATGCAAGCGACATGGACCGGCTGATCGCGTCGGTTAGCGAACTGCTGCGCTGATCAGGGCTTGCAGAAGATCGCCGTGACGAAGGGCGCGACGTGGTGCACCACCGCGTCGCTGCCCGCCGCGCGCACCCGCAGTTCCACTTCGTCGTCCCCGCCCCACACGACGGCGCCATACGCCGCGTCGCCGATCGGTTCGCCCTTGCCCTGCCTGAAGAGCGGATCGTCCTTCTGATACGCCACGAGCGCGTACACCTTGAAGCCATAAGCCGTCAGCGTCGATCCCTTCGTCGGCCTGAACGCGTTGACCGAATTCGGTTCGACGCGCATCGGCTTCTGTTCGAGCAAGCCGTCTTCCTGCAATGGCGCGATGAAGTCGTGCGGCGTGGACTTGCAATCGAGTTGCGATTCGATCGCCTTGACGCCGGCGTGCGCGAACGCAGCGGACGCAGTCAGCGCAACCGGCAAGGCGAGGCGGATGATTCGTCGGACGGGCGTCATGGCGAAGCGACGTAAATGGCATCGGGCATGCTAACCACAATGCAAAAAACATGCATGAGCCGCGTCGCGAAGAGAGCCCGCGCGAACGTCGCTCAGGCCGCCAGTTCCAGCTTCGCCGTCTTCCGGTTGTCGCGCGCATGCACGCGCTTGCCGGCCGCGTAGGTCTCGTACACCGCGCGATCGTCGCCCAGCAGCGCGAACGCAAAGAGCAATTCTTCGAGCGATTCCGTCCGCGCCGTGCGACGCGCAAGCAGCGGCGTCGCGGCCGGATCGAGCACGACGAAATCCGCTTCGCTGCCCGCCGCCAGCGTGCCGATCTTGTCGTCGAGATCGAGCACGCGCGCCGCGCCCGTCGTCGCGAGCCAGAACATGCGCGTCGCGGTCAGGTGATGCCCCGTCAGGCGCGCGACTTTATGCGCTTCGTTCATCGTTTGCAGCATCGAGAACGATGTCCCGCCGCCCACGTCCGTCGCGAGCGCGACCGGCATGTTTGACTTGCCAGCTTTCTCGAAATCAAACAAGCCGCTGCCGAGAAAAAGGTTCGATGTCGGACAGTGCGACGCCACCGCGCCGGTTTCGGCCATGCGCTGACGGTCGGCATCGTCGAGATAGATGCAGTGGCCATACACCGCACGCCGCCGCAACAAGTTGTAGTGATCGTAGATGTCGAGATAGCTGCGATGCCCCGGAAAGAGGCTCTCGACCCACTTGATCTCGTCGGTGTTCTCCGCGACGTGACTTTGGATGAACACGTCGTGATGCTTCTGCGCGAGCGCGCCGCACGCTTCGAGCTGCGCTTCGGTCGATGTCGGCGCGAAGCGCGGCGTCAGCGCGTAATGCTGGCGGCCGCGTCCGTGCCAGCGCGCGATGAGTTCTGCGCTGTCGTCATAGCCGGATTGCGCCGTGTCGCGCAGGAACTCGGGGCAATTGCGATCCATCAGCACCTTGCCCGCGACCATGCGCAGATCGCGCGCATCGCTTTCGGCGAAGAACGCATCGGCGGATTGCTTGTGGACCGTGCAGTAGACGAGCGCGGTCGTCGTGCCGCAAGCGAGCAGTTCATCGATGAAAAAGCTCGCCGTCTCGCGCGCGACGGCAGGATTCTCGAAGCCGCGTTCGACCGGAAACGTGTACGTGTTGAGCCACGGCAACAGGCCCGACGCGGGCGACGCGATCATGTCCGTCTGCGGATAGTGAATGTGCGAGTCGATGAAACCCGGCACGATCAGCTTGTCGCGCATGGTGTGGACGGTCGCGTCCGGGCCGAGCCTGTCGCGCAGGGACGCATACGCGCCAGCCGCGGCCACCTTGCCGTCCTCGACGATGAGCAGGCCATCGGCCTCGTACACGGCGCCGTCGGCGGCATGCGCGGGGTCGTCGCGGAAGGTGAGCAACTGGGCGCGGTAGGCGGTCTGAGTCATGATGCAACGTCTCCGATTTCTATGAATGTCTACAACTGCGAAAGCAGCACGATCGAGAATGCCGCGATGATCCACATCGCCGGCTTGATTTCCTTCGCGCGTCCCGTCGCCGACTTCAGCACGACGAACGCGATGAAGCCGTACGCGACGCCGTCCGTGATCGAGTACGTGAGCGGGATCAGGATCATCGCGAGGAACGCGGGAATGGCTTCATCGAAGCGATGCCATTCGATCTTCGTGATCGCTTCCATCATGAACACGCCGACGAGCACGAGCGCGGGCGCGGTCGCGATCGCGGGAACGAGCGAGAGAAGCGGCGAAAGGAACAGGAACGGCAGGAAGCACAGGCCCGCGACGACGGCGACGAGACCCGTGCGCCCGCCCGCCGAAATGCCCGCCGCCGATTCGATATACGCGTTCGCCGGGCTCGTGCCGAGCGGCGCGGAGACGAGCGCGGAGAAGGCGTCGACCATCATCGACTGGCGGATGTTGCGCGGATCGCCCTTCGCGTCGTAGAGCTTGCCGGCTTCGGAGATCGCCATGAACGTGGAGAGCGCGTCGAAGAACGACGTGAACAGCATCACGAAGATGAACGGCCAGTAGACCACTTTCAGCGCGCCGACGAGATCCAGTTGTCCGATGCCCGAGAAGTCCGGCGCGGAAAAGAGACCGTTCCAGTTGACGAGCGTTTTCGTGGCGATGGCGGCGGGCCAGTACGCGGTGCCGTCGCCCCAGACGCGGCCGATCGGAATCGCGATGATCGTCGTGAACACGATGCCGAGCATCAGCGCGCCGGTCACTTTGCGCGCGACGAGAATCGTCGTGACGGCGAGGCCGATCAGGAACGTGATGACGACCGGATTGAGCGATGCCGAATGCACGATGGTCACCGGATCGCCGACGACGAACTTCGCGTTCACGAGCCCGATCAGGCTGATGAACAAGCCGATGCCGCACGACACCGCATGCCGCAGGTTCGCGGGAATGGCATCGACGACGAGCTTGCGCGCGTTGAAGACCGCGAGCACCGCGAAGATCACGCCGGCCCAGAACACGCAGCCGAGCGCGGTCTGCCACGGCATCTTGCCGCCGTGAACCATCACGAACGCGAAGAGCGCGTTCATGCCCATGCCGGGCGCGACGAGCACCGGATTGCGCGCGTAGAGGCCCATCGCGCAGCTGCCGAGAAAACTGACGATGACGGTGGCCGTCAGCGCGGCCGGAAACGGCACGCCCGCCTGCGAAAGAATGCCCGGATTGACAACGATGATGTACATCGCCGTGAGAAACGTCGTGATGCCCGCGACGACTTCGGTCTTGGTGCGCGATCCCGCCGCGCGAATGCCGAAGAAGCGTTCGAGTGCGGTGGTGTCGCGTTGAGTGGTAACTGTGGTTTCCATCTTTATTGCTTGCAGTGCGTTATTGCGGTTATTGCGGGTTATTGCGGGTTATTGCTTCCAGTACGCGTCGAGGCGCGCGATCATGCCTTCGCGTTCTTCTTCGCTCACGAACGACGCTTCCAGGCTGTTGCGCAAGAGCGTGTAGACCTCCTTGTCGGAGAGCTTCAGCGCATCGACGATGGCGAAGTAATTCGCGTTGACGTAGCCGCCGAAGTACGCGGGATCGTCGGAGTTGATCATCACCGCGACGCCCTGATCGAGCAGGTCCTTCAGCGTGTGCTTCGTCATGTCGTCGAACACGCAGAGCTTGAGGTTCGACAGCGGGCACACCGTCAGCGCGATGCGTTCGTCCGCGAGACGCGCGACCAGCGCCGCGTCTTCGATGCTGCGCACGCCGTGATCGACGCGATCCACTTTCAGCAGATCGAGCGCTTCATAGACATACGACGGCGGGCCTTCCTCGCCCGCGTGCGCGACGAGCTTCAGCCCGCGTTCGCGCGCCTTCGCGAACACGCGCTCGAACTTCGACGGCGGATGGCCGCGTTCCGACGAATCCAGCCCGACGCCGATCAGCCGATGCGGATATTTGTCGAAGAGCGGCAGCGCGGAATCGAACGTGGCGAGCGCATCTTCTTCCGAAAGATGACGCAGGAAGCACAGGATGAGACGCGAACTCAGGCCGCGCGCTTCCGCTTCGGCGAGCGCGCCTTCGATGCCCGCGACGACCGTTTCGATCGGCACGCCGCGTTCGGTATGCGTTTGCGGATCGAAGAAGATTTCGGCATGCGCGACGTGGTCTTCGAGCGCGCGCTCGACGTAGGCCATCGTCATGTCGTAGAAATCCTGCTCGGTAAGCAGCACGCTCGCGCCGGCGTAATAGATGTCGAGGAACGATTGAAGATCGCTGAACGCGTAGGCGGCGCGCAGGGCGTCGATGGAGCCGTATGCGAGCTTCACGTTGTTGCGCTTCGCCAGTTCGAAGATCAGCTCGGGTTCGAGCGATCCTTCGATGTGGATATGCAGCTCCGCCTTGGGGGCGTGCGCGATCTTGTCGGCGAGTGTGGGATTCATGGGCTTGTTGTTGGGCAGTTAAACGGTTTGCGACGACGAAACATGCGCCATGTTGGCTTCGACCGCCTGCAGCAGTTGGGCTGCCGCTGCAACGGCGATCACTTCGGGCGCTTTATCGACGATGCCGTCGATGCCGATCGGACACACCATGCGTGCAATGCGCGCGGGGTCGATGCCGCGCGCCGCCAGCCGATGCTCGAACTGCCGGCGTTTCGTGTGCGAGCCGATCATGCCGAAGAACGCGAAGTCGCCGCGCGCGAGAATGCGTTCGGCGAGCGCGAGATCGACGGCATGGTTGTGCGTCATCACGACGAAATACGTGCCGGGCGGCGCGTTGTCGACGGCTTCGTCGGGGGCGTCGTTCGGCTCGATCGTCACGTTGCCGGGGACGAATTGCGCGGCCGGAAAAGCGGCGTCGCGTTCATCGACCCAGGTGACGTGACAAGGCAGCGTCGCGAGCACGCGCACGAGGGCCGCGCCCACGTGACCCGCGCCGAACAGCACCACCTTGAAGTCGCGCGGCGCGACGGTTTCGGTGAGCAGCGCGCCGCTTTCGTCGAAACCGGCGCCGTCCCACAACAGGCAGTCGGCGTCTTCCGCGCCCGGCTCGGGATCGGAGAGCATGACCGCGTCGGGCATCGGCGCGAACGAAACGCTGCGCACGGTCGAAAGACCTTGCGCCGTGCGTTTCGCAAGCGACGTCACCCAGTTGAGGTCCGACACGTCGAGCCGCTCGAAAGCGAGCACGACCGCGCCGCCGCAGCACTGGCCGAGGCTCGGGCCGAGCGCGAAACGCTCGAGCCTTCGCATGCGCTGCATGTGCATGCCGTCCTTCAGCACTTGCCGCGCGGTTTCGATCGCCTTCCATTCGAGATGGCCGCCGCCGATGGTATAGCGGGCGTCCTCGCGCGTGACGATCATTTTCGTGCCCGGCTCGCGCGGCGCGGAGCCTTCGACACGCGCGACCGTCACGAGCACGACGGCGTCGCCGTGCGCGAGCAGGTGTTGCAGGTCGGTCAGCCAAACTTGCATCGATGGGGCTCCGGAAAAAGATCGTGTTTGCGTCGTCGCAGGCGCTAGTTTACCGGCAGGGCTTCATTCGCCCCGACGGTGAGCGCGTCGAGCGCGTCGAGAATCGCTTCGGGCGTCGCGGGAGCGCGCAGTTTCGGCGCGTCGGGCGCATCGGGCGCGGTCGCCGCGATCGCACGCCGGATCGCCAGCAGCACCGAGAACGCGAGCAACAGCGGCGGCTCGCCGACCGCCTTCGAGCGGAAGATCGTCGGCTCGGCGTTGCCGTTTTCGTACAGCGCGACGTTGAACGCGGCGGGCGTGTCGTTGACGGCGGGAATCTTGTACGTGGACGGCGCGTGCGTCATGAGCCGCCCGTCGCGGTTCCACCAGAGTTCCTCGGTCGTGAGCCATCCCATGCCCTGGATGAAGCCGCCTTCCACTTGCCCGATGTCGATGGCCGGATTGATCGAGCGTCCCGCGTCGTGCAGAAGATCGGCGCGCAGGAGCTTCCATTCGCCGGTGAGCGTATCGACGACGACTTCCGACACCGCCGCGCCGTACGCGAAGTAATAGAACGGATGGCCGGTCAGCGTCTTCGCGTCCCAGTGAACTTTCGGCGTCGCGTAGAAGCCGTCCGACCACAACTGCACGCGCGCGAGATACGCGGCCGCGACGAGCTGATCGAACGGCATCTGCCCGCCGTTCGACGCCACGACGCCGCGGGAAAAGCGCACGTCCGCCGCCGCGCCGCCGAGCTGCTTCGCGGCGAGATCGGCGAGACGCGCGCGGATGGCGAGCGCGGCGTCTTCGGCCGCTTTGCCGTTGAGGTCGCTTCCGGTCGATGCCGCCGTCGCCGACGTATTCGCGACTTTCGACGTATCCGTTGCCGTCACCCGCACGCGCGCGAGGCCGATGCCGAACACGCTCGCCACGACCTGCGCGACCTTCGTGTTGAGTCCCTGGCCCATCTCCGTGCCGCCGTGATTGACGAGCACCGAGCCGTCCTTGTAGACGTGCACGAGCGCGCCCGCCTGGTTCAGGAACGGCACGTTGAACGAGATGCCGAACTTGACCGGCGTGAACGCGATGCCGCGCTTGAGCACCGCGCTCTTCGCATTGAACGCGGCGATGTCGGCGCGGCGCGCGGTGTAATCGCTCGATGCGATGAGCGCGTCGGAGAGCGGCGCGATCACGTTGTCCGCGACCGGCTGGCCGTACGGCGTGACGTCGCGCTCGCCGATGCCGTAGAAATTCGCACGCCGCACGTCGAGCGGATCGCGTTTCAGCCGATGCGCGATTTCATCGAGCATCACTTCCATCACGAGCGCGCCTTGCGGGCCGCCGAAGCCGCGAAACGCCGTGTTCGACTGCGTGTTCGTCTTGCAGCAGAACGCGCGGATATCGACATCGCTCAGGAAATACGCGTTGTCGAAGTGGCAGACCGCGCGCGTCGCGACCGCGCCGGACAGATCCGCCGAATAGCCCGCCCGCAGCGCGATGTCGACGCGCGCGCCTTCGATGCGGCCGTCGTCGTCGAAGCCCACTTCGTATTCGTAGACCGCGTCGTGGCGCTTGCCGGTGATCATGAAGTCGTCGTCGCGATCGGCGCGCAGCTTCACCGGGCGCTTCAACAGATGCGCCGCCAGCGACGCGACGCACGCGAACAGCGCCGATTGCGATTCCTTCCCGCCGAAGCCGCCGCCCATGCGCCGGCATTCGCACACCACCGCGTGCGACGGCCAGTCGAGCATATGCGCGACGACTTGCTGCATTTCGCTCGGATGCTGCGTCGAGCTGTAGACGAGGATGCCGTCCGATTCCTTCGGCACGGCGTACGCGACTTGTCCTTCGAGATAGAACTGCTCCTGGCCGCCGACTTCGAATTCCCCGCTAATGCGATGCTTCGCGCCCGCGATGCGCGCATCCGGATCGCCGCGTTTCAGATGCAGCGGCGGCAGCACGAACTGCTTGCGCGCTTTCGCTTCGCGCGGCGTCAGCACGGCTTCGAGCGGCTCGTAACGCACGACGTCCTCGCTGCGTGCGAGCGCGGCGGCGCGGCGCGCCTGATCGTGCGTCTCGGCGATGACCGCGAACACCGGCTGGCCGAGGTACTGGACTTCGTCGGCGGCGAGAATCGGATCGTCGTGCAGGACGGGGCCGCAGTTGTTCTCGCCGGGGATGTCGGTGGCGCTCAGCACGGCGATCACGCCCGGCGCGGCGCGCACGGCGTCGAGATCGAGCGAAACGATGCGCGCGTGCGCGTGCCTCGACAGCCCGAGCGCCGCGTGAAGCGTGCCGCGCAATTCGGCGATGTCGTCGGTGTAGATCGCCTCGCCGCTCACGTGCAGCGCCGCCGATTCGTGCGGCAGCGGGGCGCCCGCTGCGTCGCGCGCGGCGGCATCGAGTTCGACCGGTTCGCTGGCCTTGTTCATGGCTGCTCCTCGGAGACGGATGCGTGCGCGCCGAAGGCGAACGCGTTCACTTCGGCGAGCGCGAGCGGCGCGTCGGCACGCGTCTCCAGATAGAAACGCAACAGCACGTTGCGCGCCACCTTCGCGCGATACGCGCTCGATGCGCGCATGTCGGTGAGCGGCTGGAAATCGCTGTCGAGCGCGGCCATCGCGGCGCGCACGCTGGCTTCGGTCCAGTCGCGACCGGTGAGCGCGGCTTCCGCATTCGACGCGCGCTTCGGCGTCGCCGCCATGCCGCCGAACGCGATGCGCGCGTCCGTCACGCGATGCGCGCCGTCGAGCCTGATCGCGAACGCCGCGCAGACGGCGGAAATGTCCTGGTCGTAGCGCTTCGACACCTTGTAGGTGCGAAACCGCAAGCCGGCGTCCGGGCGCGGCACGCGGATCGCCGCGACGAATTCGCCCGCCGCGAGCGCGGTCTTTTGATACGCGAGATAGAACGCATCGAGCGGCACGGTGCGCGTCTTGTCGCCGTGTTGCAGCACGAGTTCGGCGTTCAGCGCGATGAGCGCGGGCATGGAATCGCCGATCGGCGAGCCGTTCGCCACGTTGCCGCCGATGGTGCCCGCATTGCGGATCGGCCGCGATGCAAAGCGCGTCCACAATTCCGCGAGTTCCGGGTAATCGGCGGTGAGCGCGGCGTAAGCATCTTCGAGCGATGCCGCCGCGCCGATCGTCAGATGCTGCGCGTCGCGCTCGATGCGCTTCAGTTCATCCACATTGCCGATGAACAGAATGTCGCCGAGATCGCGGAACTGCTTCGTGACCCACAGGCCGATGTCGGTGCTGCCCGCAAGCAGCCGCGCGTTCGGATTCGCTGCGCGCAGGCGGGCGAATTCGGCGCGCGTGACGGGCGCGCGATAGACGCTCGCGTCGCTGGCGTCGGTGCCATCGGCAGCGCGGTATTCGAAGGTCTGCGTGCGGCGCAATCGCGCGAGCGACGCCTCGATCGCCGCGCGGTCGAACGACGGCTGCGGGTAGTCGAACATGCGCTCGGCGGCATCGACGATCGGCCGGTAGCCGGTGCATCGGCACAGATTGCCGGAAATGGCGGTGGCGATTTCGTCGCGCGAAGGCGGGCCGGCATCGTTCGGATGCGCGTGATACAGCGCCCACAGCGACATCACGAAGCCCGGCGTGCAGAAGCCGCATTGCGAGCCGTGGCAATCGACGAGCGCCTGCTGCACCGGATGCAGCGCGCCGTCCGCGCCGCGCAGGTCTTCGACGGTGAAGAGGGCGCGGGAATCGAGCGTCGGCAGGAACTGAATGCACGCGTTGACGGCCTTGAGCGCGAGCTTGCCTGCTTCGTCGAGTTCGCCGACGACGACCGTGCACGCGCCGCAATCGCCCTCGGCGCAGCCTTCCTTCGTGCCGGTGCAAAGCTCGGTTTCACGCAGATGCTGGAGCACCGTGCGCGTGGCGGGCGCGTCGTCGATTTCGCGGACGGCGCCGCGCCAGAGAAAGCGGATGGTTTGCGTTGTCATGAGCGAGCAGGGACATTGCGGACCAGGCGCGCGTTACGCGGTTCGTCGCTTGTATCGCCAATAAGCGGCAAGCGGACTGCGCGCACGTAGATCGCCATCCAGCCTCGACCATAGCACCGCAATATCCCAAAAATATTTTCGGGACGGTATCAAGATTATGCGGAAGCGCTGATGCGGGGAAGCGAAAAGCGAAGGAGCGATTAAGCGACGCGCGCGGGCGGCAAACTGCGCGCCCGCGCGGAAGGAAGAATCAGCGGACGGCGGCGCGCAACCGGCGCTTCGAGAAAAGGCTCGCGAGCACGAGCACGAAGATGATGCCGAACGCAACGAGCGACCACTGCGGCAGCGAGAGGCCGAGTATCGGCGGATACGGCGTTTCGCAAAGACCGGCCACCTTGAACACCTGCGGCAACCAGCGCGCGGGCGGCAGGCTGTCGACGACGGGCTGCAGCGTATCGAAGCCGCAACTGAAGCCGGGACGCGCCTGCACGTAGACGTGCCGCACGGCCGTCGCGATGCCGCCGAGCGCGGAGAGCGCCACGAGCGTTTCGAGCACCGCAATGCCGCGCCAGCCGTTCAGCCCCGCGCCGAGAAACGCGAACAAGGCGATGAGCACGAAGAAATAGCGCTGGATGATGCAGAGCGGGCACGGATCTTCGTGCTGAAAGAACTGCAAATAGAGCGCGCCGCCGACGAGCGCCAGGCACACGAAGCCGAGCAGCGTGAGCAGCCGGCGTTCGCGTCGCAGGATGCGGTCGTCCTCGTGCATCGTGAAGTGATGGAGATGGTTGTTCATTATTTCGCAACGATTCGGGAAGAAGTGCGCCAGTTGGCGAGGATCGCGCGGGAATTCTAGCGCGATCCCCCGATGGCTCGATCGGGACGCGATGCCGCTTTCAGCGCGTCGTTTCCAGGACGGCTTCGACGGCGCGTCCGATGGACAGCAGCGTGTCGTCGCTGTTCGGCGCGCCCGCGAGCATCAGGCCGACGGGCGCCCCGCCGCGCGGATGGCACGGCAGCGACAGCGCGCAGGCATCGAGAAAATTGAAGGCGGTCGGATTGCGCAGAATCAGCGCGTTGGTGCGGTTGAACAGTTCGTCGTCGCCTTCCAGTTCCGCGATGCGCGGCGGCAGCACCGGCACCGTCGGGCAGAGAATGGCGTCGAAGCGCTGCCAGAGCGTCGTGCGCGCGGCTTCGATCATCGCAGCGCGCGCGTCGCACAGCTCGATGTAATCCGCCGCGCTCGCCGTTTCCGCGCGCATCAGACGCGCGAGCACGCGCGGGTCGTACTCCGCCGCGTGCTCCGCAATCAGCTTGCGATGCCACGCGTACGCTTCCATCGACACGAGGCCGAAGCGGTTCAATTCGGGCAGGCGGTCGAGCGGAGCGAAACGCACGTCGTCGACGAGCGCGCCCGCCGCCGACAGATGATTGACCGCCGCCTGAACCGCCTGCGCGACGGACGCTTCCACGCCGTCGGTCACGTAGTTCGTGAGTACGCCGAGGCGCACGCCGTCGAGCGGGCGCGTGGCGGGCACATCCGGCTCGCGCCCCGCCAGAATGCGATCCACCAGCGCGCAGCACGCGACCGATACGCCGATCGGCCCGAACGAATCGAGCGTTTTCGACAGCGGCACGCCGCCTTGCTTCGGGATGCGGCTCGCGGTCGGCTTGAAGCCGGCGAGACCGCACATCGCGGCGGGAATGCGGATGGAGCCGCCGGTATCGGTGCCGAGCGCGACGGCCGTCATGCCATCGGCCACCGACGCCGCCGCGCCCGCCGACGATCCGCCCGCGATGCGCGCGTCGCCCGGCACGTCGGCGTGATACGGCGAGCGCGGCGTGCCGTAGTGCGGATTCAGCCCGAGTCCGGAGAACGCGAACTCGCTCATGTTCGTGCGCCCGACGATGACCGCGCCCGCCCGCCGCAGCCGCGCGACCGTGATGGCGTCGGCTTTCGCGGGTGCTTCGTTTGCGAGCACGCGCGATCCGGCGCGCGTCACCTGGCCTTCGATATCGAAAAGGTCCTTCACGGAAACCGGAATGCCCGCGAGCGGCGACAGCACGATGCCCGCGCGGCGCAGCGCGTCGTGGGCGTCGGCGGCGGCGCGGGCGTGCTCGGGATCGACGTGCGTGAAGACGGTCGCGCCCTGGCCGTCCGGATCGGCAATGCGTTCGAGCGCTTTTTCGACGAGCGCGCGGCTGGTGGTGCGGCCGCATTTCAGGTCGGCGGCGAGGAGGGCGAGCGGGGCGAACTGCGGCGAAGTGGTCGGCATGGCGTCGGGCAGTGGCTTGCCGGCGGCAGGCTTCACTTCACGCATGCCGGACGGCGATCCGATGCGCCGCTTCGGGCGGGCGCATCGACGGTGTAAGGGCGGGCGCGGTCATCCGCCAGGGAAGACCGGGCGCCGAAGGTGGCTGTCATTCTAAGCCAGCGAAGTAAGAAATACTCGAAGAACGGCGCGTGCGCGGCGGAGTATTTCTGATGCGGATGCTTTCAGATGGTGCGCGAAAAGCGCTTGAGGCTCGCCTGTCCCAGATAGCGGTCGAATACCGATGCCACGTTGCGCACCAGCATGCGCCCGGCGGGAAGGACGCGGATCGCGTGGCCGGAAACGTCGATGAGACCGTCGTCGGCCATCGGCGCGAGGCGGGCGAGTTCATCGGCGAACGTGTCGGCGAACGCGATGCCGTGCGCGCGTTCCACGTCCGCGAAGTTGAGCGTGCCGCCGCACATGAGCCGCATGATGACGTCGCGGCGCAAGAGGTCGTCGGCGTTGAGACGCACGCCGCGTTGGATGGCGAACTGGCCGGCGTCGATGGCAGCGGCGTAATCGGCGAGATCGCGGGCGTTTTGCGCGTAGACGTTGCCGACCTTGCCGATCGACGATGCCCCGATGCCGATCAGATCGCAGTCCGCGTGCGTGCTGTAGCCCTGGAAGTTGCGCTGGAGCGTGCCGGCTTCGTACGCGCGCGCGAGTTCGTCGCCGGGCAGCGCGAAATGATCCATGCCGATATAGACGTAGCCCGCGTCGCTCATGCGCTCGATCACGCGCCGCAAAATGGCGAGCCGCACGGCGGACGACGGCAGCGCGCTTTCGTCGATCTGACGCTGCATCTTGAACAACGACGGCATGTGCGCGTAGCCGAACACGGAAACGCGGTCCGGCGCGAGCGCGATGATCGCGTCGAGCGTGCGCGTGAAGCGCTCGACGCTCTGATGCGGCAGGCCGTAGATCAGATCGACGCTCACCGACTTGAAGCCGTGATCGCGCGCGGCGCGCATGACGTCCTCGGTCATCGCGCGCGGCTGGATGCGGTTGACGGCTCGCTGCACGCGTTCGTCGAAATCCTGCACGCCGAGGCTCAGCCGGTTGAACCCGAGTTGGCGCAGCAACGCGATGGTTTCCGGCGACGCCTCGCGCGGATCGACTTCGATCGAATATTCGGCGCGCTCGTCGGCGACGAGATTGAAGTGCCCGGCGGTCGCGGCCATGAGTTCGACCATCTCGCCGTGCGAAAGGAAGGTTGGCGTGCCGCCGCCCCAGTGAAGCTGCGTGACGGGCCGCGCCGTGTCGAAGGAGGCGGCTTGCAGCGCCAGTTCGCGCTTCATGCGGTCGAGATACGGGCGGGCGTGCGCGCGATTCTTCGTCGCGACCTTGTTGCAGCCGCAGTAGAAGCAGACCGTGTCGCAGAAAGGAATGTGAAAGTACAGCGACAGATCCGCCGATGCGCCGCCGCGTGCGGCCGCTTCGAAGTAATGCGCGGGATCGAACGATTCCGTGAACTGGACGGCGGTGGGATACGACGTGTAGCGCGGGCCGTGTGCGTCGTAGCGGGCGAGCAGGTCCGGGCGGAAGAGGGTGTCGACGAGATTCATGGGCTGGCCTTTGCGATCCGTCAAGTTTAGCCAGAGCGGGCTAACGCGCCTTGCGTGATAACGTCGCAGCCGCGCGGGCGTGGGACAATGCCGGTTTCGTCGGCTTTATCTCGTATCGCCATGTCTTCCTCTTCCCATGCCTGCCGCGAAGGATGCGGCGCGTGCTGCATCGCGCCGTCGATCACGAGCGCGATTCCCGGCATGCCGCACGGCAAGCGCGCGGGCGAACCTTGCGTTCAGCTCGACGCCGACCTGCGCTGCAGGATCTTCGGCGACCCGCGACGGCCGGCTTGCTGCGGCGGTCTGCAGCCATCGGCCGAGATGTGCGGCGACACGCGCGAATACGCGATCGCCTGGCTGACGCAGCTCGAGGCCGAGACGCAACCGCAGTGACGTTCGCCTGTCCAAGCACCGTTCCAATATCGAATCGAGGAAACCCCGCATGACACACCCCGTCGCGCCGCGCCGGCGCCGGTTGATGCTGGCAGGGCTCGCCGCCTTGCCGGCGTTCGCGTTCGCATCGGCGGCGCGGGCCGCATCCATCTTTCCGTTTATTCCGGATCACTACACATTTTCGCAAAAGCAGGTGCAGGAAGCCGTCGCGCGCAAGTTTCCGCTGGAGCGCACGGCGCGGCAGATCTTCGATGTCGTGTTGAGCAATCCTGTCGTCGGCATGGCGGCGGATCGCAATCGCGTGACCGTGAAAGTCGATGCGCGGCTCGCCACGCCTTTCATGCCGAATCCGGTGAACGGCGCGTTCACGCTCTCGACGCAACTCGCCTACGACGCCCCGAGCCGCTCGGTCGTTTTGGTGTCGCCGACTGTTGACGATTCGCAGTTGACCGGTGACGCCGCGCAGTACAACCAACAAATCGCGGCGGCCGGCGCGATGCTCGCCGCCCAGCTCCTCGACCGCTATCCGATCTACACCTTCAAGCCCGAAGAATTGCAGTTTGCCGGCGTTTCTTACGAACCCGGTACAATCACAGTCCTTTCAAACGGCATACGCGTTCAGATCGTCGAGAAGTAAGTCGAAATCTTCGCGCGCAGTGCTCCGCCAACAGCGAAAACAGCAAACAAGGGCTGACGGATGGACTGGATTTTGATAGTGAAGGCGCTCGTTCTGGGCGTCGTCGAAGGCTTGACCGAGTTTTTGCCGGTTTCCAGCACGGGGCATCTGATCGTCGCGGGGAGTTTGCTCAATTTCACCGACGCGCAGGCGAAAACGTTCGACGTCGTCATCCAGTTCGGCGCGATTCTCGCGATCTGCTGGGAATATCGCGCGAAGATCGGCTCGGTGGTCGGCGGTTTGTCCAGCCGTCCGGACGCGCGGCGCTTCGCGGCCAACGTGATCATCGCGACGATTCCGGCCATCGTGCTCGGGCTGCTGCTCGAAAAGAAGATCAAGGCGGTGCTGTTTTCGCCGGTGCCGGTGTCGGTGGCGCTGATCGTGGGCGGCATCGTCATTTTGTGGGCGGAGGCGCGCCAGCGTGACCGCGCCGAGCCGCCGCGCGTGCATTCCGTCGACGATCTCACTTACGCCGATGCCTTCAAGGTCGGTCTCGCGCAATGTTTCGCGCTGATTCCGGGCACGTCGCGCTCGGGTGCGACGATCATCGGCGGGATGCTGTTCGGTCTCGACCGGCGCGCGGCCACCGAATTTTCGTTTTTCCTCGCGATCCCGATCATCTTCGGCGCGACGCTCTACGAAATGGCGAAGTACTGGCGCGCGCTGTCCGTCAACGATCTCGGGCTGTTCGCGATCGGCCTCGTGGCCGCGTTCGTGAGCGCGTTCGTCTGCGTGCGATGGCTGTTGCGCTACGTCGCGTCGCACGACTTCACGGCGTTCGCGTGGTATCGCATCGGCTTCGGGCTGCTGATTCTGATCGTCGGCTACAGCGGCGGGCTGAGCTGGGCGGATTGAGCTTTCTTCCTGCTCGCGCATGTGAAAACGCCACGGCTTGCCGTGGCGTTTTGCTTTCTGCTTTCCGCTTACGGCGTGGTGTTACTTGCGCCGGAACAGCAAATCCCACACGCCGTGTCCGAGCCGCAAGCCACGGCGTTCGAACTTCGTCACCGGGCGATACTCCGGGCGCGGCGCATAGCCGTCGGCGGTATTTTCGAGTTCGGCGTCCGCCGACAGCACTTCGAGCATCTGCTCGGCGTAGTTCTGCCAGTCCGTCGCGAGATGCAGATAGCCGCCCGGCTTCACGCGCGACACGAGCAGCGACACGAATTTCGGCTGAATCAGCCTGCGCTTGTGATGCCGCGCCTTGTGCCACGGATCGGGGAAATAGATGTGCACGCCGTCGAGGCTCGCGGGCGCGATCATGTGTTCGAGCACTTCCACGGCGTCGTGCTGGAGGATGCGGATGTTGCCGAGCTGCTGCTCGCCGATCAGCTTCAGCAGCGCGCCGACGCCCGGCTCATGCACTTCGACGCCGATGAAGTCATCGCCCGGGCGCGCGGCGGCGATTTCCGCGGTCGTCGCGCCCATGCCGAAGCCGATTTCCAGCACCCGCGGCGCGTTCCTGCCGAAGACGGCGCTCCAGTCGGCGAGTTCGGGCGAGTAGGGCACGATGAAGCGCGGACCGAGCTCGTCGATCGCGCGCTGCTGCCCCGGCGACACGCGGCCCGCGCGCGTGACGAAGCTGCGGATGCGGCGATGATGCAGCGTCGATGCTTCGCTGTCTGCGGGTTGCTCGGCGTCGTTGGCGTCGTCCTGGGGATCGTGATTCATGGCGAGATCGGAATGCGGATGCAAGAAGCGCTGCGCGGGATGGATAAAGCGCGCGCGGAAACTAAAAAGCCGCCTCGAAGATTGAAGGCGGCTTTCGCTGTGATGCTGGAGCGGGCGATGGGAATCGAACCCACGTCAGTAGCTTGGGAAGCTACGGTAATAGCCATTATACGACGCCCGCGTGAGTCGGCTATTGTAAGCGCAAGACGCGCCGCCGCGCAATTGCGGGCGGCGCCGCGCTCAGATGCCGAAGAGCGTCATGGAGACGGCGACGCGCGTGACCACCATCAGCAGCACCTGCACGATCACGAAAAGCAGGATCGGCGACAGGTCGATACCGCCGAGACGCGGCAGGATGCGCCGCAACGGATCGAGAAACGGCGCGGTGATCTGAAAGAGCAGCGGCATCGCGGGCGACTGCGGGTTGAGCCACGAGAGCAGCGCCATCAGGATCGTCATCCAGATGATGAGGTTCAGCGCCCACTTGACGACGGTCAGCACCGCGACCAGCAGAAGCATGGGCATCATGTAGGTCGGATCGACGCCGGCCAGCACGACCATCAGCGTGACATACACCGCCGCCGCGATGAACGCCGCGACGATGCTCGCCCAGTCGATCTTGCCGCCCGGCAGGATTTTTCGCAGCGGCAGCACGATCCAGTTCGTCGCCTGCATCACGGCGTTCGATACCGGGTTGTACGGCGGCATGCGCACGACCTGCATCCAGGCGCGCAGCAGAAGCGCCGCGCCGAAAAGGGTGAAAACGGTGTTGAGCAGAAAACGGGCGATATCGCCGAACATCTCGGGTCCTCTTGGAAACGTGCGCGGCGGTCAGCTGCGCCGGGGGTCGGAAAGCGACAACGAAAGCGAAAGCGATGGGGCGATGCGGCTCGTCAGCAGGCGGCGCCGGGCCGATGAGCGGCGGCATCGTCGTGAAAGAAAGCGCGCGGGTCGGGCGAGTCGTACGGACTGAGCTTGGTCATTGTTCGTTCTCTGGGCTGGATTTCACGCCGAAGTGCCCGCCGGAATACACCGTTGGCATCGGAAATGCCCGGGCATCGCGCGTCTCTTTTTTCCAACGATGGCGTCTTGCAATCCCCGCCCACCGCCAATGCCGGTGGGGCGCCGGACGTCACCTTAACATGGCTTGCGTATCGCTTGGGCGCGTTGGCGAACAAGCGTCAGCGATTGTGCCACGAGCAAAATGAAAGCGTACTGCAAGCACGCGGATCGGGCGCTCGCAGCGTTGGAAAACCCTGATGTTGTCAAAGCGATACTGTCCCGAGAAAGAGAAAAATGCCACGATACGATGACAGCATGCAAAAGAGATCAGCGAAGCCGGAAAATGAGCTGGATTTTCGGCATGGTTAGTGCTGAATGTGGCTTGGCACACGTCGAATGCAGTATTGGGTTTCCTTGCGAACATTAGTGGACGAACAGGGCGCGGAATACTTAACAAAAGACGGACTTCAACGGAATGGCATCGCGTGTCACTGCATGCGTGCGTTTCTCAAAGGTTTAATCGCTACGTTCGGAGGTCGCATGAGCATTTTCTCTTATCGAAAGCATCTGCGGTTCTTGAGCCAGGCTCAGCGGCGCCGCTGGTGGGATCAGAAGAAGCGGTTGACGCCGCGCGTCGTGATCGGGGCGGCGTATGTGCCGCCGAACGTTTCGCGCGAATTCGCTTATGTGAAAGTCGGCTGATATCAGCGGCTTTCAAGTTCGCGTAAAGCATTAAGTGCCCCGCTGGATGAACCGTCCAGCGGGGCTTTTCATTTCATTTGTAATCAGAAGTTACCTGCTTTGGCGCGTGTTTAATTCAGTTCCGCGACATGCATCCTCTTGAGGCGCGCCGGCCGGACGCGCGCTTCAATGCAGCGCATTTCCCTTAGCCGAAGCCGCCGATAAAGCTTGCAATTTGCAACACATGACTTCTGCGTCCCACCGCGATTTTCGCTAAATTCACCCTATGACGTTGCGCGCCGGACGCAGGCGATACGCAGCGAGGAGAACGAAAGTGAAAAAACTCAGTGGTATGGTGGTCGTCGGCGCACTCGCGCTGAGCGCCGCAGGGGCGGCGCAGGCAGGTGGCGTATCGATCGGTGTCGGCATCGGGGTGCCGGCGTATCCCGTTTATCAGGCGCCGCCCGCGCCGGTCTACGTCGCGCCCGCCGCGCCGGTGTATGTCGCGCCGCCGCCGCCCGTCGTTTATGGGCCAGCGCCTGCGGTCGTCGTCGGCGGATACAACTATGGTTACTATGGTCGGCCTTACGGTCGCCCGTATTGGCATCACCATGGTTATTACCGTGGCGGCTATGGTGGATATGGCGGCGGCTGGCACCGGTAACCGCTTGAACTCGATTCGATAAACGCAAGCCCCGTTCGGGCTTGCGTTTTTTTATGCGCGACGCGACGAACCTATTCCGATTCGCGCCCGAACTGCGGAGAATGGTGGCTTCTTCACACCACGTTTCCTCCGATGCCCTCACTTCCCGCTCCGACTTTCGATGACGTCGCCGATGCCGCCCAGCGCATCGACGGTTTCGCGCATCGCACGCCCGTCCTCACGTCCCGCACGGCGGACGAAATCGCGGGCGCGTCGCTGTTTTTCAAATGCGAGAACTTCCAGCGCATGGGCGCGTTCAAGTTCCGCGGCGCGTATAACGCCATTTCGCATTTCAACGACGATCAGCGCGCCGCCGGCGTCATTACATATTCGTCGGGGAATCACGCGCAGGCCATCGCGCTGTCGGCGAAACTGGCCGGCATCCGCGCGACCATCGTCATGCCCGAAGACGCGCCCGCCGCGAAGATGGAAGCGACGCGCGGCTACGGCGGCGAAGTCATCACGTACGACCGGTACACGCAGAATCGCGAGGAGATTGGCCGCGCGCTCGCAGAAGAGCGCGGCATGACGCTGATTCCGCCGTACGACCATCCGCACGTGATCGCGGGGCAGGGGACGGCTGCGAAGGAACTGATCGAGGAAACCGGCCCGCTCGATTATCTCTTCGTGTGTCTGGGCGGCGGCGGGCTGATCGCGGGCTGCGCGCTCGCGGCGGCGGCGCTTTCGCCGTCGTGCAAGGTGATCGGCGTGGAGCCGGAAGCGGGCAACGACGCGCAGCAGTCGCTCGCGCGCGGCGAGATCGTGCATATCGAGGTGCCGCGCACCATCGCCGATGGCGCGGCGTCCACGCACGTCGGCGAATACAACTTCCCGATCATCCAGAAGCATGTGGATCGCATCGTCACCGTGAGCGATGCGCAACTCATCGACACGCTGCGCTTCTTCGCGCAACGCATGAAGATGGTCGTCGAGCCGACCGGCTGTCTCGCGGCCGCCGCCGTGCTTCAGAAGGTGGTGCCGGTGGAAGGCAAGCGCGTCGGCGTGATCGTGAGCGGCGGCAACGTCGATCTGCCGCGGCTCGCGCAGTTCATCGCCTGACGAGAGCGGTCGTCACGACGCCGCGTGCACGATGAGATCGCGGTAACCGTCGACGATCACGCTGTACGAGAAATACGCGAACAGCACGGCGGAGAGCACATGGCACGCGCGCAACAGGCGCGTGCCGGCGCGCTTGCGGCCGTGGCTCGCGAGCGTGCAGATGAAGAGGGTCCAGCCGAGTCCGCCGCAGAAAAAGCCGAGCAGAAAGACGGATGCGCTCACCGGGCTCGTCGCGCCGGCCTTCGCGATGAGCGCGCCGCCGACCGCCGCGAACCACAGGATCGCGCTCGGCGACGACACCGCGAGCAGGCATCCGCGCAAAAAGCTCTTGAGATGACTCTGACGCGGCATGTGCGGATTCGCTTCGCCCGCGACGGGCGGCGCGGTGGCGGGCTTGAGCGCCTCGCGCGCCATCTTCCAGGTGAGCACGAGCAGCACGATGCCGCCGCCGATCCACACGACCCATCGCACGGCGGAAAACTGCAGCAGCGCCGACATGCCCGCGAGCGCGAGCGCCGCATAGAACAGATCGCCGAAGCACGTGCCGAGGCCGAGCACGAGGCCCGGCTTGAAGCCGTGCGAGAGCGCGAGCGAGATGATCGCCACATTCGCGATGCCGATATCCAGACACAACGACAGCGACAGGAAGAACCCGTCGGACATCAACGACCACGAATGCATCATCGACGTCCGTTCAGCGTGAGGGTGACGTCCAGGCGTCCGGTCTCGACGCCCATGGTGTTGCGCATCGCCGGATAACGGAAGTCGTCGAACGCCGCGCGCTGCTGCGCCGTGCCGATGCCGAGCAGCGCCAGCACGTGCGCGACGATCGCGTGCATGACGACGAGATTGCCGTCCTCCACCTTCACCGCGATGCCGAGCGCGCCTTCGTCGCGCTTCACGCCGATCGCATAGCTCGCATCCGCGCCCGTCTTGCCGACGACCGCGCCGCCGAACGCGCGCATGAGGCGCTCGCAGAAGCGGCCTTCGCCGGACACGAGTTCCGGATACGTCGTCATCGCGCGATGGATGCGCGCGAGCGGCGATCCTTCCTGCGCCGCCGCGATCTTCATGTACAAGCGCGCGAGCCGGTCGAGCGGGAACGCGGGCGTCGGCAGATTGCATCCGTCGATGGCCCAATGCACGTCGTCGTACGGCAGATCGACGGCACGCGCCACCGTGCGCTTCACGTGCGCCTGGAGCGCATGGCCGGGCAGGTGATAACCGTCGATGGGCGCGTCCATCGCGCGCGCGGCGGCGAGCATGCCGGCGTGCTTGCCCGAGCAGTTGCTGCACGCGGGCGTCGGCGTGAAATCGCGCCTGATCCAGTCTTTATAGACGGCGTCGGAAATCGGCGGATGGCCGCCGCAGCGCAGATCGGCTTCGCTCGCGTCGGACTTGGCGAGCATCGCGCGGGCGCGTTCGATATGCCGCGCTTCGCTGCTATGCGATCCGCACATCAGCGCGAGGTCGGCGTCGTCGAAACCGAAGCGTTCCAGCGCGCCCGTTTCCATGATCGCGAGCGCCTGCGCCGGCTTCACGGCAGAACGCGGCAGCGTCACCCGATGCGGATCGCCGAACGAATGCAGCAAGTCACCGTCCGCATCGACCACGGCGACGTGCGCGCGATGCGTATTCTCGATGGCGCTCCCACGATAAAGCGTTGCCGCGATCATGCTTGCTTCCCCGCATCGTCGAGACCGATTTCCGTCCACAGCGCATCGACGCGCCGCTTGACCGCCGCATCCATCACGATCGGGCGGCCCCATTCGCGGCTGGTTTCGCCGGGCCACTTGTTGGTCGCGTCGAGGCCCATTTTCGAGCCGAGCCCCGCCACCGGCGATGCGAAATCGAGATAGTCGATCGGCGTGTTGTCGACCATCACCGTATCGCGTGTGGGATCGACGCGCGTGGTGATCGCCCAGATGACTTCCTTCCAGTCGCGCACGTTGACGTCTTCATCCACGACGACGATGAACTTCGTATACATGAACTGCCGCAGGAAGCTCCAGACGCCGAGCATCACGCGCTTCGCATGGCCGGCGTAGCTCTTGCGCATTTGCACGATCGCCATGCGGTAGCTGCAGCCTTCGGGCGGCAAATAAAAATCGGTGATCTCGGGAAACTGCTTCTGCAGAAGCGGCACGAAAACTTCGTTCAGCGCGACGCCGAGCACCGCCGGCTCGTCGGGCGGCTTGCCGGTGTAGGTGGAATGGAAGAGCGCGTCGCGGCGCATCGTGATCCTCTCGACGGTGAAGACCGGAAACCATTCCTGTTCGTTGTAGTAGCCGGTGTGATCGCCGTACGGGCCTTCGAGCGCGTGTTCGTAACGTGCGGCCGCGCCCGCCGATGGTCGCGGCGGCGCGCCTTTCGGTGCCGGCGGCAGCGCGCCTTCCTGCGGATAGATGAAGCCTTCGAGCACGATTTCAGCGCGCGCCGGCACTTGCAGATCGACGCCCGGCGTCAGGCACTTCGCAAGCTCGGTGCGCGAGCCGCGCAAGAGTCCGGCGAACTGATATTCGGAGAGCGTATCGGGGACGGGCGTGACCGCGCCGAGTATCGTCGCGGGATCGGCGCCGAGCACGACCGCGACCGGATACGGCTTGCCGGGATTGGCGAGCGCGAACTCGCGGAAATCCAGCGCGCCGCCGCGATGCGCGAGCCATCGCATGATGAGCTTGTTGCGTCCGATCAACTGTTGACGATAGATGCCGAGATTCTGGCGCGGCTTGTTCGGTCCGCGCGTGACGGTGAGGCCCCAGGTCAGGAGCGGTCCGGCGTCGCCGGGCCAGCAGGTCTGGATCGGCAGACGCGCGAGATCGACGTCATTGCCTTCCCACACGATCTCCTGGCAAGGCGGCGCGCTCACCGATTTCGGCGCCATGTCCCATACGGCTTTCGCGAGCGAGAGCAGCTTGCCGGCGTCCTTCAGGCCGCGCGGCGGCTCGGGCTCTTTCAGCGCGGACAGCAGCCGGCCGACATCGCGCAGCGAACTTAGCGCGGCGGTGTCGCTGCCGAGGCTCGCGTCGGCGCTGGCCGGCGTCTGCGTTTCGATGCCCATGCCGAGCGCCACGCGGCGCGTCGTGCCGAACAGGTTGGCCAAGACGGGCATCGTATGACCGGTGGGCGCCTCGAAGAGCAGCGCCGGGCCGCCTGAGCGCAGGACGCGATCCGAGAGTTCGGTGATTTCGAGAACAGGGGAAACAGGCTGCCGGACGCGGCGCAGTTCACCGAGCGCTTCGAGGCGGGCGGTGAAGTCGCGCAGATCTTTATATTTCATCGATGGTCGGAGGATGACTCGAGGCCGCTCACGGATTGAAGCGAAAGGAGCGGGACGGCTGCGCGCTTGGCGATTGTCGATTTTACCTGCGTGCGCGTCCGTGCGCTGGGAGACGTTCGGCGATTTCCCGTGGAAACTGCGCCGCGGATGTGCGTTGGCGCTCCTAAACGGTGTTCATCATAACTGTAAGTAATTGAAACACAAAGCTATAGCATTGACGGATCATTAAACCCTGCTAGAATCGCTTCGCATCAGTTGCAGGTTTTGAAATTTTTCACCTCTGCCTCAGGTTTTCTTCAGACGCTGTGCGTCGCCTGCGCCGTACCTGCCCGGCGATTCATGGCTGTTGGTTGTCACTGCCGGCGTTTCTCACGCCGGTTTTCGCGTGGAAAGCCATCTGCGCACGTAGGGCACGCAGTTCGTGCCGCGCATCCCGGCGTGGTTTGCCGGACCGGTTTTCCAGACGGCGCATGCCGTTTCCCCGATGCCGCTTACGCCTTGCCAAGAGCGAGCGGTGTCTGATTTACGCTTCGATTTCCTGGTTTAGCCGGTAATCATCAGCGTAAATCATGCAACATTGGGAGCATCGATGAACGCTTGGTTAACGTGGCGTCCCGACACGCGTGCCGCGCAGGTTCTGCGCGCCGCGCTGCGTCGTGGCAGCCGTATGAGTCACTATCTGTTTAGTCTGGTCGGCTGCGCGGCCGTCGTCACGGCGCTCGCGCTTTGGCTGTTGCCTTCCTGGCGCACCACCTTCGCCGCACGAATCATGCCTTTCGTGTCCGCGGCGGTGCAGGCCGGTCCCGCGCGTCTTCTCGCCGGCCAGCCGATTCCGCCGTTCTCGGCGGTGCATCGCCAGCCGGGCGATGCCGGTACGTCCGTCGCCCTCGCGGCGAACACGGGCGCGCCCGTCGCACCGACGCCGCTCGTGCCGTCGCTCGGCGCGGCCGCCAGCGACGACGAAAGCACGCGCCAGTTGACCGGCGGCATCAGCCTCGCCGTGTCGCCTAACGGCCTCGATCCGCGTTCGATGCCCTCCGTCGCCATGCTGGCGAACGCGATCCCCACGCAGCGCGTTGTCGCCGATGCGCGCGACGACCGCATCCTCGTTTCGACGCGCGAGCAGAAGCTCGTCGCCAATTTCATCGCGCGGCGGTATCGCGTGGCCGAAGAGCCGGTGACGGAACTCGTGCGCGCCGCGTTCGATACGGGCCGCGAAGTCGGTCTCGATCCGCTGCTGCTGCTGTCGGTCATGGCGATCGAATCGGGCTTCAATCCGTACGCCGAAAGCGGCGTGGGCGCGCAGGGCCTGATGCAGGTCATGTCGAAGGTGCATTCGGACAAGTTCCAGTACTTCGGCGGCTCGCACGCGGCGCTCGATCCGCTCGCGAACATCAAGGTCGGCGCGCTGGTGCTGAAGGACTGCATCGCGCGCGGCGGCTCGGTGGCGGGCGGTCTGCGCTATTACGTCGGCTCGACGACGCAGGACGACGGCGGCTACGGCGCGAAAGTGCTGGCCGAGCGTTCGCGTCTGCGCGATATCGCGCGCGGCCGCAACGTGCCGATCAACGCGCCTCAGGCGCCGGTTCAGGCTGCGCCGAAGCAGGTGCTGGCGTCGGCATCGACGAACGATGCAGCCAAGCGCGTCCACGTGACGATCGACACGCCGAAGAAAGCCGATGCGCAAGACGATGGCGACACCGGCGAATCGAAGCACGTGGCGTCGGCGGAATACGGCGCTTGATGCTTGTCTGACGTTTTGCGGAACAAAAAAGGGCGCCTCGACGGCGCCCTTTTTCTCAACGTGCGGTCAGCGCCGGAAAAGATCGCCGAGCCGCCCGACCGCTTCTTCCAGCTTGGCATACGCCGTCGCATACGAGAGCCGTATGTAGCGCTCCGGCGCGTGCACGCCGAAATCCGCGCCCGGCACGAGCACGACGCCCGCATCGCGCAGCATCGAACGCGTGAGCGCTTCGCTGTCGCCGGCGGCCGGATGATGAACGCCCGCAGTGTCCGCGTAGACATAGAACGCGCCGTCCGGCACGACCGGCACGCCGAATCCGAGCGAGCGCAGCGCCGGCACGATGTAGTCGCGCCGCCGCTTGAATTCGAGCCGCCGCGCTTCGTAAATCGCGATGGTTTCCGGCTCGAAGCACGCGAGCGCCGCATGCTGCGCCAGCGCCGACGCGCAAATGAACAGGTTCTGCGACAGCTTTTCGAGCGCGCCGACCATCGCATGCGGCACGACCAGCCAGCCGAGCCGCCAGCCCGTCATGCTGAAGTACTTCGAGAAGCTGTTGACGGTGACGACGTCATCGCCGAACGAGAGCGCCGACACCGGTTTCGCGTCGTAGCTCAGGCCCTGATAGATCTCGTCGACGATCGTGAAGCCGCCGCGCTCGCGCACCGACTCGACGATCCGCGCGAGTTCGCCCGGTTCGATGGACGTGCCCGTCGGGTTCGACGGCGACGCCAGCAGCACGCCGCGCGTCTTGTCGCTCCAATGTTCCGCGACCTGATCGGCCGTCAACTGGAAGCGTTCCGCCGGGCCGCTCGCGATCAGTACCGGCTTGCCGTCCGCCGCCGACACGAAATGCCGGTTGCACGGATAGCACGGATCGGGCATCAACACTTCGTCGCCGTGATCGACGAGCGCCATGCACGCGAGCAGCAGCGCCGCCGACGCGCCCGCCGTCACCACGATGCGCGCCGGATCGATGGTCAGGCCAAATACATCGCGATAATGCGCGGCGATCGCCTCGCGCAACGCCGTCACGCCGAGCGCGTTGGTGTACTGCGTGACGCCGCGGTGCAGCGCATTCGCGGCGGCGCGCGTGACGGGCTCGGGCGCCGTGAAGTCCGGCTCGCCGATGCCCATGTGGATGATGTCGCGCCCGGCGCGTTCCAGCGCCTGCGCGTCCTTCATCAGCTCCATCACATAGAACGGCTCGATCGCGTCGACGCGCGACGCAAGCCGCATCAACGGCTCGGAAACGGTGCTCATCTGCGTGCCTGCGCTTCGGTCGGGCGCATCGCGACGGCGAGCTTGTCCAGCACGCCGTTCACGTACTTGTAGCCGTCCGAGCCGCCGAAGGTCTTCGTCAGTTCGACCGCCTCGTTGATGACCACGCGATACGGAATGTCGATGTGATGCTTGAACTCGAACGCGGCGACGAGCAGCACCGCGCGCTCCACCGGCGACAACTGTTCGATCGGCCGGTCGAGGCAGGGCTGCAGTTGCGCGGACAGCGCGTCGGATTCCTTGATCACGCCGTGCAGGATGGCGTCGAGATGGGCGCGGTCCGCCTTGTCGAAGCCTTGCGCGTTGCGCAACTGCGCGTCGATCTCGCCGCCGGGCGCGCCCGACAGCAGCCATTGGTAAAGCCCTTGCGTCGCGAGTTCACGCGAGCGGCGTCGAGCGCTCTTCATGCGCGGTCCTCGTCTTCGTCTTCGTCTTCATCTTCGTCGTCTTCGTCGCCGCCGAGCTGCTCCAGCGCGACCGACAGATTCGCCATCTCGACCGCCACGCGCGCCGCGTCGCGGCCCTTTTCCGTCATGCGGGCGACGGCTTGCTCGTCGTCTTCGGTCGTGAGCACGGCGTTCGCCACCGGAATGCCGAAGTCGAGCGCGATGCGCGAAATGCCCGAGCCGCTTTCGTTCGATACGAGTTCGAAGTGATACGTCTCGCCGCGCACGACCGCGCCGAGCGCGATCAGGGCGTCGAACTGGCCGGATTCGGCGAGCTTTTGCAGCGCGAGCGGAATTTCGAGCGCGCCCGGCACGGTGACGAGCAGCACGTCCTGGCCGATCACGCCGAGGCGTTCGAGTTCTTCGATGCACGCATCGGCGAGGCCGTTGCACACCGGTTCGTTGAAGCGCGACTGGACGATGCCGATGCGCAGGCCGTCGCCGTCGAGATTCGGCTGATATTGTCCGATTTCCATGTAGTGGTCCGTTGGTTTGGAATAGGGTAGGCGCCTAAGTGTTCGCTGAAGGCGGCGCTCAGGCCGAACGCAGATGCGGGACGGTCGAGTCCGGCGCGCCGGCCGCGCTTGCCGCCGTGGCGGGCGAGCCGGGCATCGGAACGAAGCCGGTCACTTCGAGCCCGTATCCCGACATGCTGCCGAGCTTGCGCGGCGTGGCGAGCACCTGCATCTTGCCGACGCCCAGATCGCGCAGGATCTGTGCGCCGATGCCGTAAGTCTTGAAGTCGATCGGACGGCGCGCCGGTTTGGCCGACGTGTCGTTCGGATCGAGCGCGCGGAAAGCGTCCACGAGATGATCTTTCGTGTCGCCGCAATTGAGCATGACGACCGCGCCGAGATCGCGGGCGGCGATTTCGCGCAAGGCGGCGTCGATGGTCCAGGAGTGCGTGGACGCGTCGATGTCGAGCAGGTCGAGCACCGACAGCGGCTCGTGCACGCGCACGGGCGTTTCCGTGTCCGGCGACGGCGTGCCGCGCACCAGCGCGATATGCGGCGAGCCGCTCGGTTCGTCGCGATACAGCACCGCGCGGAACGGGCCGTGAGCGGTATGCATGGTGCGCTCGCTGACCTTTTCGATGATCGATTCCGTGCGGCTGCGGTAATGAATCAGATCCGCGATGGTGCCGATCTTGATGCCGTGCTGCGCGCCGAATTCGATGAGATCGGGCAGGCGCGCCATTTCTCCGTCGTCGCGGATGATTTCGCAGATGACCGCCGCCGGCGACAGTCCGGCGAGCGCGGTCAGATCGCAACCGGCTTCCGTGTGGCCGGCGCGCACGAGCACGCCGCCAGGCTGCGCCATGATGGGAAATATGTGACCCGGCTGCACGATGTGCTCGGCGCGCGCATCGGGCGCACACGCCGCGGCGATGGTCCGCGCGCGGTCGGCCGCCGAGATGCCGGTGGTCACGCCTTCGGCCGCTTCGATGCTGACCGTGAACGCGGTGCCGTATTGCGTGCCGTTGCGCTGCGTCATCAGCGGCAGGTTCAGGAGCTTGCAGCGTTCCTGCGTGAGCGTGAGGCAGATGAGGCCGCGGCCGTAGCGCGCCATGAAGTTGATGGCTTCGGGCGTGATGAAATCGGCGGCCACGACCAGGTCGCCTTCGTTCTCGCGGTCTTCTTCGTCGACGAGGATCACCATGCGGCCGGCTTGCAACTCGGCGATGATTTCAGGGGTGGAGGCGATCGACATGGTGCGTCCCGATGGGTGCGTTTGGGAAAGGGCGTATTTTACGCCACGGCCGATGGACAGGCGGTGAAATCGCGGAGGGGCGGGTCGGGGATTCGGCTTATGGCTTTTGGGGGAGTGGTGGGGCGGGGGTGGGGATGCAAGAATGAATTCTTCCGAACATTTGGGAACCTAAATTCTGTACCATGTTATGTACGATAAACATTCTGGAGCCAGTCATGGCTTTCACCCCAAAAGACATCGTGTCCTTGTCGCAGGCGCGTGCCAATCTCTCGGAACTCATCGATGAAGTGCGGGAGGGTGTCGACAAGATCATCACCAAGAACGGCGAGAGCAGCGTTGCGCTGATCAGCACGGAGAAGCTCGAGCATTACTATCGTGCGGAGCGGGCGCGCATTCATATGCAATTGCTTGAAGATGCCCGCGCCGGCCTCGCAGACGTGAAAGCCGGCCGCACGACCGACGCTCGGGAGGCGCTGGCGCGGATCAGGGCGCGCTTGCGGGCCAAGCGGGAAGAAGGAGGTCCGTCGGATGACGAGTGATGAACGTACGCGGATTGTCGTCGAATTCACCGACGTCTTCGAGGCGCGACTCGCCGATATGGAAAGGTACTGGACACGGGCGGGGCACCCGCACAGCTATGACCGGCTGCTCGATTCGCTCGATGCGAAGGTGATTCCGCTTCTGGAACGGTTCCCGGCCATTGGCCGCGTGTTTCTCAACACGACGCCGGATACCTACGATGCGCTGCTGATGTGCGAAAAACTGATCGAAGAAACGGAAGGCGCGCAACAGCCGGCCGAGCTTCGCGAGCACATATTCGACGACTACGTGTTGCTGTATTGGCTGTCGGGCGCGGCGGTCAAGCTGCTGTCGATCCGTCGAAGCAAAGAACTCTCCTTCGACTTCGACCAGATCTGGGGCCCGGAGCGCTGACGATGGCCGTTATTCAGCACCCCGCGCGATGAATCACGCCCCGCTCATCATCCGCTCGACATACCGCGCGATCAGATCGATCTCCAGATTGACCTTCGCGCCGGCGTGCAGCGCCTTGAGCGTCGTGACTTCCACGGTATGCGGAATCAGGTTGATGGAGAACTCGCAGCCGTCGGCCTGATCGCTGACCGAGTTGACCGTGAGGCTTACGCCGTTCACCGTCACCGATCCCTTGTAGGCCAGATATTTGCCGATGTCCTTCGGTGCAACGACGCGCAGTTCGTGCGACTCGCCGACGCGCTCGAACCGCGACACCACGCCGAGTCCATCGACGTGGCCGGACACGAGATGCCCGCCCAGCCGGTCATGCGCACGCAACGCTTTTTCCAGATTGACTTCCGCGCTAGCCTGCCCGAGTCCGACGGTCTTGTTCAGGCTTTCGCGCGACACGTCGACATCGAACGAACCGGGCGACTTCTCGACCACCGTCATGCACGCGCCCTGAATGGCGATGCTGTCGCCAAGCTCGACATCCGCGAGATCGAGCCCGCCTGCCGCGACGGTCAGACGCACGCCCGCTTCCGGCTCCGAGCCGAGCGGCGTGACTTTTTCGATGCGGCCCACCGCCGCGACGATTCCTGTGAACATGAAATGCCTTCCTCGGTTCTATTAACGCGTTTCGCTGGCGCCGTGCGTCCCGGCGAACCGCGCGAGTATGCGCAGATCGTCGCCGAGCCGGTCGATGCGATGAAATTTCAGATGCGGCCGCGCGTCGAGCGTGGCGGGCGGCGCGAAGTCGAACATGCCCGGCGCGTTGCCAAGCAAACTCGGCGCGAGATAGATCAGCAGCTCGTCGACGCAGCCTTCGCGCAACAGCGAGCCGTTCAGCTTGTGCCCCGCTTCGACGTGCAACTCGTTGATGCCGCGATCGGCGAGCGCGGTGAGCATCGCGGGTAGATCGACCTTGCCGTGCTCGTTCGACAGTTCCACGAGTTCCGCGCCTTTGTCGCGCAAGACGTCGGCGCGGGCGGGGTCCGCATCGGCGGAATGGAAAATCCACGGCGGCGCGCCATCGAGAATGCGCGCATCGAGCGGCACCTCGAGCCGGCTATCGATCAGCACGCGCTGCGGCTGGCGCGGCGTGTCGACCGCGCGCACGGTGAGCTGCGGATCGTCCTCGCGCACCGTGCCGATGCCCGTCAGGATCGCGCAGGCGCGCGCACGCCAGGCGTGGCCGTCGGCGCGTGCGTCTTCGCCCGTGATCCACTGGCTTTCGCCCGATGGCAGGCCGGTGCGCCCGTCGAGCGTCGCCGCGACCTTCATGCGCACCCACGGACGCCGCCGCGTCATGCGCGAGACGAAGCCGATATTCATCTCGTGCGCTTCGTTCGCGAGCAGCCCGCAGCGCACGTCGATGCCCGCGTCGCGCAGCATCGCGAGGCCGCGTCCGGAGACGGTCGGGTTCGGATCTTCCATCGCCGCGATCACTTTCTCGACACGCGCGTCGATGAGCGCATGCGCGCACGGCGGCGTGCGTCCGAAGTGGCTGCACGGTTCGAGCGTCACGTAGGCGGTCGCGCCGCGCGGATCTTTGCCGCGCGAGCGGGCGTCCTTCAGCGCGCGCACTTCGGCGTGATCCTGGCCGGCCGGCTGCGTGAAGCCCATGCCGATCACTTCGCCGTTCTTGACGAGCACGCAGCCGACGCGCGGATTCGGCGTCGTCGTGTACATGCCGCGCGACGCGAGCGCGAGCGCGCGCTCCATGTAGGTGAAGTCGGATTGCGAGAACATCGTGGCGGCCCGGGCGACGCGCCGTTAAGCCGCGACCGACGCGAACGCGCCGCGCGCGGCGTCGATCGTGGCGTCGATGACCGCGTCGTCGTGCGCGCTCGACACGAAGCCCGCTTCGAACGCGGACGGCGCGAAGTACACGCCGGCATCGAGCATCGCGTGGAAGAAGGCGTTGAAGCGCTTCGTGTCGCCGTGCGCGATCTCCGCGAAGCTGCCCGGCACCTTGTCCATGAAATAAAGGCCGAACATGCCGCCGATGGAGTCGGCGGAGAAGGGTACGTTCGCCGCGCGCGCGGCGGCGCCGAGGCCATCGACGAGCTTGCGCGTCTGTTTCGCGAGGTCGTCGTAGAAGCCGGGGCGCTGGATCAGTTGCAGCGTCTTCAAGCCCGCCGCGACGGCGATCGGATTGCCCGACAGCGTGCCCGCCTGATAGACGCCGCCGAGCGGCGCGAGATGCGCCATGATGTCGCGTCGGCCGCCGAAAGCCGCCGCCGGCATGCCGCCGCCGATGACCTTGCCGAGGCACGTGAGGTCCGGCTTGATGCCGTAGACCTGTTGCGCCCCGCCGAGCGCGACGCGAAAGCCGCACATCACTTCGTCGAAGATCAGCACGGCGCCGTATTCGTCGCAGCGTGCGCGCAGCGCGTCGAGGAACTCCGGCGTCGCGCGCACGAGGTTCATGTTGCCCGCGACCGGCTCGACGATCACCGACGCGATCTCCGCGCCGAACGCCGCGAAGGCTTCGTTCAGCTGCTCGACGTTGTTGTATTCGAGCACGGTCGTGTGCTTGGCGATGTCCGCCGGCACGCCCGCCGAAGTCGGATTGCCGAAGGTCAGCAGGCCGGAGCCGGCCTTGACGAGCAGGCTGTCCGCGTGCCCGTGATAGCAGCCCTCGAACTTGACGATGCGGCTGCGGTTCGTGAAGCCGCGCGCGAGACGCAGCGCGCTCATCGTCGCTTCGGTGCCGGAGGACACCATCCGCACCTGTTCGATCGACGGCACCAGCTTGCAGATTTCCTCCGCGATCTCGATTTCCGCTTCGGTGGGCGCGCCGAACGAGAAGCCGTCGGCGAGCACGCGCTGCACCGCTTCGAGCACTTCGGGATGAACGTGGCCGAGAATCATCGGTCCCCACGAACCGATGTAGTCGATATAGCGCTTGCCGTCCGCGTCCCAGAAATACGGGCCTTGCGCGCGCTCGATGAAGCGCGGCGTGCCGCCGACCGAGCGGAACGCCCGCACCGGCGAATTCACGCCGCCGGGAATGGTCCGCTGGGCGCGTTCGAAGAGAGCTTGATTCTTGGACATGGATGGAGCCTGCTGAAAGTGGATGCAAGACGCGCGTGGGACGTGCAATCGGCCGTGGCGCAAGGCGCGGCGCGAAGAAGCGCGCTGCCGGCGCCCGGCCTCCGGCGCGACGATTGTTGCTGAAATTGTACCGGAGTCGTTGCAAGCGGGCGGGGTCGGGCGGACCCTCCGGCGGCCTTCAGCGATGCAGCGCGCCGGGACGCCCGCGCCGGCCCGTGCGCTCGGTCCAGAGCTTTTCGAGCGCGCCTTCGGCCATCGGCTTGATGATCGTGCCGGAGCTTTGCGCGTCCCACGTCTGCACGGAAAACGGATGCGCGCGCAACTCGTCGCGCGTGACGACAACATGTTCGCGCGCATCGGCGAGCCAGTCGTACACGAAGTCGATGCACAGCCGATAGCCGCGCTTCGACTGCGCATCGGGCACTTCGTACGGCGCGCGCGTGACGTGGCCCGACGCGAAGATGCCCTTCGGCTCCTGCGACACGCGATGCACGAACACGCGATCGCCCGGCAGCAGGCCGCGCGCCGTGCCGCAGCCCCAGACATCGGCGACGGCTTCGCCCGCTGCCACGCGGCGCGCGACATCGGGCAACTCGGGCCACGGCCATTTGCGCGGGCTCCAGATCAGCAGGAAGGCGGTCATCGTTCGGGGAAACGGGAAGCGGATCGAGCGCCGAGCTTAGCGCAACGCGAAAAAAGAGGGTCGCGTACAATGGCTCGCTCGCCTTCAACGCCACCGAGCCGAGAAGCGCCTCGTCTCTTTCCAGCGCACCCGATGTCAGACACCATCCGTCGCCGGCCCGATGGCCGGCTGATCCTGTTGCTCGGCGCGCTCGCCGCATGCGGCCCGCTGTCGATCGACATGTATCTGCCGAGCCTGCCGTCGCTCGCCGCCGCGTTCGGCACGAGCCCGGCCGCCGCGCAAAGCACGCTGACGAGCTTCATGTTCGGCTTTTCGTTCGGCATGCTGCTCTACGGTCCGCTTTCCGATGCCTATGGCCGCCGTCCGGTCCTGCTCGGCGGCATCGCGCTTTACGCGCTCGCGAGCGTCGCGTGCGCGGCGGCGTTTTCCATCGATGCGCTCGTCGTCGTGCGCTTCCTACAGGCGCTCGGCGCGGGCGCGGCGTCCGTGCTGGCGCGCGCGATCGCCCGCGACGCGCACGAGCCGGCCGATGCCGCCCGCGTCCTGTCGATGCTTTCCATCGTCACGTCGATCGGCCCGTTGCTCGCGCCGCTGATCGGCGGGCAACTGCTGCTTCTGGGCGGCTGGCGCGTGGTGTTCGTCGCGCTGACGCTCTTCGGCGCGGTCTGCGCCTTGACCGCATTCCTGCGCGTGCCCGAAACGTGGCCGAAGGAAAAGCGCGCGGGCGCGGCGCTCGGCAAGTCGTTCGCGGCCTACGGGCATCTGCTGACCGATCCGGTCACGTGGGGTCATGTGCTGTGCGGCGGCATGGCGTTCGCGTCGATGTTCGCGTACATCACCGCGACGCCGTTCGTTTATATCGACTACTTCCACGTGAAGCCGCAGCATTACGGGCTGTTGTTCGGGCTGAATATCATCGGGATCATTGGCGGCAACGTGCTGAACACGAAGCTCGTCGGGCGCGTCGGCGCGTTGAAGATGATCTCGGGCGCGGCGTTCGTCAGCGTGGTCGCGGCGCTCGTGGTCGCGCTCGTCGCGCTGACCGGCTGGGGCGGCTTGTGGTCGATCGTCGCGAGCCTCTTCTTCGTCGTGGGCGTGGTGGGCTTGCTGTCGGCCAATTGCACGACCGAACTCATGCACCGCTATCCGCGCAACGCGGGCGCGGCGGCGGCCGTCTTCGGCGCGATGCAGCTTGCGCTCGGCGCGCTGGCCAGCCTCGCGGTCGGGCTTTTTCACGATGTGTCGCCGCACGGCATGGGCGTCGTCATCGGCGTGTGCGGGGTGCTGACGTTCGCCGGGCGCACGCTGGTGCTGCGTTCGCATGCCGCCCCGGTGCGGGTTTGACCGGGTCTGACGCGGCTTCGACGCGAGCACGTTCGCCGGCAAGCGCAGGCGAAAAAAACCTCGCGCGATGGCGAGGTTCAATGGGTCAGAGTGTTTCTCTCGGTCTTCTTTCAGTCCATGACTTGGGTCAGAAGTGTGTCCTGAGTCGAGCCGTTGTGGGCCGGCATTCTCCGGGTCAGAGATGAATGGCCGGTCGATTTCATTCTGGCGATAGGCGTCTCCTCCTGGTCATGAATCGGAACTGGCTGGGTCAGAGGCGTTCCGGATCGTTTTGATGGAATGAAACAGTCGGCACTTCGTAGTACTGCTCGCCGTTGCAACAAGCAGTGCTCAAACTATAGGCGCGCTGTAATGCCGGCTATATCGACCGAATTCGAATTCGTAAGGACGCGCGGCGCTTTCGCGAGAAAAGTCTGAATTACGTGACGAATCTCAAGCCGCCGGCGGCAGCGGTCCAATGGTCGATGCGAGGAAGGTGAACGCCGCCGCCTCGGCCTGCGCGACGGCTTCCGGCTCGACGCCCGCACCGTGCCCGCCGTCGCCCGTTTCCTGATACCAGACGCGCTCGTGCCCCTGCGCCTGCATCTTCGCGGCCATCTTGCGCGCGTGACCGGGATGCACGCGGTCATCGCTCGCGGACGACGTAAAGAGCACGGGCGGATATGTCGCATCGGCTTTCACGTTCTGATACGGCGAATACGCGACGAGATGACGACGATCCGCGGCATCGTCGGGATCGCCGTATTCGTCGATCCACGATGCGCCCTGCAACAGCGTATGGAATCGCATCATGTCGAGCAACGGCACTTCGGAAAGCACTGCGCCGAAGCAATCGGGCCGCTGCACCATGCAGACGCCGGTCAGCAAGCCGCCGTTGCTCGCGCCGCGAATGGCGAGCTGTTGCGCGCTCGTGACGCCGCTTTCGGCGAGCGCTTCGGCAACCGCGACGAAATCGTCGAACGAAACTTGCCGGTTCTCGCGCAGCGCCGACTGATGCCACTGCGGGCCGAATTCGCCGCCGCCGCGAATGTTCGCGACCGCGTAGAGACCGCCGCGTTCGAGCCACGCGATGCCCGTCGTCGCGTCGTAGCTCGGATCGAGCGCGACTTCGAAGCCGCCGTAGCCGTAGAGCAGGCAGGGGCGCGGTTGCGCGGGCGATTGCGCGTCGACGTCGCGGCCGATCAGCCAGTACGGAATGCGCTCGCCGTCGGGCGCGATCGCGTGACGGCGCACGGCGGTGAGGCCGGCCGCGTCGAACTGCGCGGGCAGGCGCGCGAGCAGCGTCCACGGCGCGTCGCCGGCGAGGTCGGCGTGGTAGAGCGACGGCGGCGTGAGGAAATGCTCGACGTGGATCAGCACCGTGTCGTCGCGCTCGCTGTCGATGGAATCGACATACGACTGGCTCGCCTCCGGCAACGCGAAGTCGCGCGAGTGCCACGCGGCGTCGGCATCGGCGTTCGCGGGCGGCTGCCACAGCGTGACGCGCGGGGCGCCGTCGTCCATCTGCGAAGCGATCAGCCAATGCTTCGTGAAGTCGATGCCCGCAAGCACCCGACGCTCCGCCGGCTCGAAAAGCACGGTGAAGTCGCGTGCGCCGTCGAGAAACGCCGCGCGCCGGATGACGAGCAGCGAACCCGCCGCGTGGCGCCGGCCGCCCGTCGTCCACGCCTTGCGCGGCGTGACGAAGAGCCAGCCGTCCCAATGCTCGATTTCCACGTGCTGCGGCAGATCGTACTGGCGCCATTCGTTCGCGGTTTCATCGAGCCAGAAATGCAGCGTGTCCCAGAACGTGACGGCGCGCGAGGCCAGATGCAGCTTTTCGAGCGGATCGTAGTCCGCGCCCGCCGACACGTCGCGCCGCTTGCCTTCGAACACGACCGGCGCATCCGCGAGCGGCGTCGCGCGCTTCCAGCGCCGCGCCTGACGCGGAAAGCCCGACGTGGTGAGCGCGGGGCGCGCGTTCGTCTTGCTGTCGTCCCAGCCGACGTACACCGTGTCGCGATCGATCCACGATACGTCGTGCTTGCCGACGTCCGGCAGCACGAAGCCATCGTCGACGAAGCGGCGCGCGGCGATATCGAACTCGCGCACGATGCACGCGTCCGAGCCGCCCGGCGACAGCGAGACCAGCGCGCGGTCGTAAGCGGGGTAGAGCATGTCGAAGTCGGAGAGCGCCCAGCGCGTGTCGTCGTCCTCGTTCGTGTTGAGATCGAGCGCGTCGACATCGAGCACGATGTCCCAGTCCGGCGTCCCGGCGAGCCACGCGCTCCAAGGCGTGCGCCGCACGATGCCGAGCGGATGCGCGTCGTCCTGCCACGTGTTGTACGCCCAGTCGCCGTAGCGCGAACAGGTGACGATGCGGTCCTGCGACGTGTATGCCGCTTCGAGCCGCGCGGCGAGCGCGCGCGCATCGGGCGTCTCGCCGAACGCGGCTTCGGTGCGGCGATTCTGGGCATCGACCCAGGCTTGCGCGGCGGGATCGTCGAGGGATTCGAGGCCGATGTACGGATCGGGGCCATTGGAAGCCGGCCAGGCGAGGGCGGGATGCTTGGAAAGCAAAGTCATGAACGATGGCAGCGCGAGATGCTCGATCGAGTGGTGAAACGGTGATTGTGCCGCATCCGCTCAATGGGCCGCTTTGCGCGCGGAACGATGCGGCCGCGCAAAGAAAAAGCCGCGCAACGTGCGCGGCTTCCGAAGGACTGCGGCGAGGAAAAGCGCTCAGGCGAGCCGCTCTTCCGTCTGCGGATCGAACAGCACCGCCTTCGATACGTCGAAGAGCAGCGTCATGTTCGTCATCGGCTGCGGATTGCTCGCCGGGTGCACGCGCGACACGACGCGCTTGCCGTTGACCTGCGCGAACACGAGCGTGTCCGGGCCGGTCGGCTCGATCACGTCGACGCGCACGTCGATCGGCTGCAGGCTCGCGTCTTCGACGTTATGCGCGCTGCGCGCGTCGGTGATGCGCTCCGGACGCAGCCCGAGCACCACGTCCTGCCCGACCTTGCCGCGCAGCCGCGATGCATCGAACGGCAGGTTCAGCACTTTCTTCGCGACGCCCGTATCGATCTGCAAGCCGACGCCCGAGCCCGACTCGACCAGCTTGCCGGTGATGAAGTTCATCGGCGGCGCGCCGATGAAGCCCGCGACGAACAGGTTCGACGGCGAATCGTAGATTTCCTGCGGCGCGCCGAACTGCTGCACGATGCCGTCCTTCATCACCGCGATGCGGTCGCCGAGCGTCATCGCTTCGATCTGGTCGTGCGTCACGTACACGATCGTCGTGCCGAGACGCTGATGCAGCAGCTTGATTTCCGAGCGCATCTCGATACGCAGCTTCGCGTCGAGGTTCGAGAGCGGCTCGTCGAACAGGAACATCACGGGATCGCGTGCGAGCGCGCGGCCCATCGCGACGCGCTGACGCTGGCCGCCCGACAACTGCCCCGGCTTGCGGTCCAGCAGATGGCCGATCTGCAGCGTTTCCGACACGCGATCGACGATCTTCTTCTGCTCGTCCTTCGGCACCTTGCGGATGTTGAGGCCGAACGAGATGTTGTCGCGCACGCTCATGGAAGGGTAGAGCGCGTACGACTGGAACACCATCGCGATGTCGCGGTCTTTCGGCGAGAGATTGTTGACCGTCTTGCCGTCGATCATGATGTCGCCGCGCGTCACGGTTTCGAGACCCGCGATCATGTTGAGCAGCGTGGACTTGCCGCAGCCCGAGCCGCCGACGAGGATCAGGAACTGACCGTCCTCGATGTCGATGTTGACGCCCTTGAGAACCGGCACCCCGTTCGGGTAGGTCTTGTACACGTCACGGATGGAAAGGCTTGCCATGCTTGAATCCTCTATGTTGTCTGTTCAGCAGGGGACGCGCGTCGACGCGCGCTCAACCCTTCACCGCGCCCGCCGTCAGGCCGCGCACGAAATAACGTCCCGCGATCATGTAGACGAGAATCGTTGGCAATGCCGCGATGATCGCGCCCGCCATGTCGACGTTGTATTCCTTCACGCCCGTCGACGTGTTCACGAGATTGTTCAGCGCGACCGTGATCGGCATGGAATCCACGCCCGAAAACACGATGCCGAACAGGAAGTCGTTCCAGATCTGCGTGAATTGCCAGATGAGGCAGACCATGAAAATCGGCAGCGACACGGGCAGCAGAATCTTCGTGAAGATCATGAAGAAGCCCGCACCGTCGATGCGCGCCGCCTTCACGAGCTCAGCCGGAATGCTCACGTAGAAATTGCGGAAGAACATGGTTGTGAACGCGATGCCGTAGATCACGTGCACGAGCACGAGGCCGCTCGTCGTGTTCGACAGGCCGAGAAGGCCCTGCAGGCGCGCCATCGGCAGCAGAATGGCCTGGAACGGAATGAAGCAGCCGACGAGCAGCATGGTGAAGAACGCATCCGCGCCGCGAAAACGCCAGTGCGTGAGCACGTAACCGTTGAACGCGCCGACGATCGACGAGATCAGCACGGCGGGAATCACCATGCGCACCGAGTTCATGAAGAACGGCTGCATGCCGTCGCAACGCACGCCGGTACACGCTTCCTGCCACGCCTTCACCCACGGCGCGAACGTGAAGTGCGTCGGCGGCGTCAGCAGGTTGCCCGTGCGAAGCTGGTCGAGGTCCTTGAACGACGTGGACAGCATCACGTAGATCGGGAACAGGAAGTACAGCGCAAACAGTATGAGCACCGCGTAAATGACGGCGCGGCTGATCGTCATCTTAGGCTGCATTGCGGGTGCTCCTCGATTCGAGATACATGAGCGGCACGAGCACCGCGACGACGGTGGCGAGCATCATCATCGACGAAGCGGCGCCCACGCCCAGTTGTCCCCGGTTGAACGAGAACGTGTACATGAAGATGGCCGGCAGCGACGACGACGTGCCCGGACCGCCCGCCGTCAGCGCGACGACGAGGTCGAAGGTCTTGATGGTGATGTGGCAGAGAATCAGCAGCACGGAGAAAAACACCGGCCGCATGCTCGGAATCACGATCTTGCGATAGATGGTCGGCAGCGTCGCGCCGTCCACTTGCGCGGCCTTGAAGATTTCGCTGTCGACGCCCCGCAGGCCCGCGAGGAAGAGCGCCATCACGAAGCCGCTCGACTGCCAGACCGCCGCGATCACGACGCAGAAAATAGCCTTGTCCGGATTGCCGAGCCAGTCGAACGAAAAGCTCGTCCAGCCCCAGTCGTGCAGCACTTTTTCAATGCCGAGGCCGGGATTCAGAATCCACTGCCACGCAGTGCCGGTCACGATGAACGACAGCGCCATCGGGTAGAGAAAGACCGCGCGCAATGCGCCTTCGTTGCGGATTTTCTGATCGAGCAGGATGGCGAGGAACAGCCCGAGCGCCACGCAGATGCCGATGAACGGAATGCCGAACCAGCCGAGATTGGCGGCGGAAGTCCACCAGACGTCGTTGTCGAAGAGTTGCCGGTAACGGTCGAGGCCCGAGAATTCGTAGCGTGGCATCAGCCGTGAATTCGTGAGCGACAGATAGCCGGTGATGAGAATGAACCCGTACACGAACACGAGCGCGATCAGAATGCTGGGAGCGAGCACCAGCTTGGGAATCCAGCGATCGGCGAGCGCCGCTGTGGGCGAAGCACGGCGAGGCTGGGGCGGCGTTTTTTCCGCGGTACCGCTGAGGGAGGCAGTCACAACTCGACTCCTGGAAGATGCGCCGGCGCTTGTTCGCGCTCTTGCGCGCTGTAGGACACTGACTCGCGCGCTTGTGGCGACAGGTGGTGCTTTCGGATTGGGCTGGCTTGGAGCGCAACGGCGCTCGATTCAAGGTGTTGCTGGCCGGGCGGCGCGCGGCGAGGGTTCGCCGCACGCCGCCCGGCTTTTCGACTTCGTTCTTACTTCGTCTTGGCGGCGTTCGCGAGCGCTGCAACCGCGCTCTTCGAATCCTGCGACGAATTCATGAACTTGGTCACGACGTCGGTCATGGCGCCCGCGGTGGCGTCGCCCTGAGCCATGCCATGGGCGAGCGACGGAACGTAGCCGCCCGACTTGATGGCCGTCTGTTCATCAGAGTAGGACTTCTTCGCGCAGTCGTCGAACTTGTCCATCTTCACGCCGAGGCGAACCGGGATCGAGCCCTTGTTCAGGCTGAACTGTTCCTGGAAATCCGGCGACATGATGGTCTTCGCGAGCGCGAGCTGGCCCGGCGTGGCGGTCTTCTGGCCCTTCTGCTGGAAGAAGACGAACGAATCGACGTTGAACGTGTACGACTTCTCCGTGCCCGGCACCGCGGCGCAGATGTAGTCCGTACCGGCCTTCTTGTTCGCGCCGGCGAATTCGCCCTTCGCCCAGTCGCCCATGAACTGCATGCCGGCCTTGCCGTTGATGACCATGGCCGTGGCGAGGTTCCAGTCACGGCCCGTGCGGCCGTTGTCGAAGTAGCCCTGGATCTTGCGGACCGTGTCGAACACCTGAACCATCTTGTCGGACGTCAGCGTCTTCTGGTCCAGATCGACGATAGCCTTCTTGTAGAAATCCGCGCCCTGCGACAGCACGACGTCTTCCCACAGCGTCAGGTCTTGCCACGGCTGGCCGCCCATCGCGATCGGCATGATGCCCGCGGCCTTCATCTTGTCGGCCACCTGGAAGAATTCGGCCCAGGTCGTCGGCACCTTGCCGCCTGCCTTGTCGAGCGCGGCCTTGTTGATGTACAGCCAGTTCACGCGATGCACCGAGAACGGCGCGGCGACGTAGTGGCCGTCGGCGTGGATGATCTTGTCGATTTCAGGCGGCAGGTTCTTCTTCCAGTCGCCGGCGACGGAGTCGATCGGCACGAGCACGCCTTGCTCCGACCATTCCTGGATCAGCGGCCCCTTGATCTGAGCCGCCGACGGCGCGTTGCCCGAGATCACCTGCGTCTTCAGCGCGGTCATCGCGGCAGCGCCCGCGCCGCCCGCGACGGCGAAGTCCTTCCAGGTGTAACCCTGCTTGGTCATGTCGTCCTTGAGCACGCCGACCGCCTTCGATTCGCCGCCCGAGGTCCACCAGTGCAGCACGGACACGGCTTCGGCAGCCTGCACCGCCGACGCCGTCGCGCCGCACAGAAGACCTGCGGCGCACAGCGCGCCCATGAGCTTACGGACTTTCATTGTTTATCTCCTCCAGACACCTGAACAAAAAACGATTGGCCCCTGATGTCGCCAGAAGCGTTGGAAAAAGGTGGTTCAAACGGGCACTGCTGGGTGGCCGGGGAATCGGCGGTGTCGGCGGGGAAGCGAGCGGCGTGCTGAATGAGTCGCACACGCGCGTGCAGGGCCGGCAGACCGATGATCGGCCGCACGGCTCTCAAGGAATGAGTGAGTTGGATCGCAACGACTGTCTCCTCTCGACCGAAGCCGGCGGTTTTGCGCCTTTTCCGGTCCCATGCAAAGTAATTGCTTTTGGTTTTTGCCTGCGCAGACGGCCGACATGCGTTCGGACAGCCGATGCGAGCGGGAGGCCGACCGCACGAAAAGCCCGAACGTGCCTGAAAGCAGCGATGTCCGGACTCCGTTAACATGCGTTCAGAACGATCACCTTAGGGAAAACACTCGGCTTTTGATTGACAAGCCATTTTTTTCCCGGATGACATTTCCTCTTGATTTGGATTGTAGTTAAACTACAATTCAGTGTCAAAAAAAATTTTGTCGAACTACGATGCCCTTTCGTTCGACGTCCCACCGACTTCACAACCGGCCTCAAACCCATGCAAAGCGACTCGAATTTCATCTTCGTGCTGTTCGGCGGGACCGGCGACCTGTCGATGCGCAAGATCCTCCCCGCGCTGTTCGAGGCGCATCGCGCAGGCATGCTCGCGGCATCGGGCAAGATCGTCGCGGTGGCGCGCGGTGCGCAGGCGCCGGGCGAATACCTCGCGTGGGTCGAGGAGCACGTGAAGCCGCACGTGTCGAAAGAGGGTATCGATGAAACCGCGTGGCGCAGCTTTCTCGATCGCATCCAGTATGTGCAGCTCGATCTCGGCCGCGCCGAAGACTTCGTCGTGCTGCGCGACGCGCTCGCCCAGCACGACGGCACGCGCGTCTTTTATCTGGCGACGGGGCCGTCGCTCTTCGTGCCGATTTGCCGCGCGCTCGCGGACGTCGGGCTGAACCAGAACGCGCGCATCGTGCTGGAAAAGCCGCTCGGCTATGACCTGAAGTCGTCGAACGCGATCAACGACGCCGTCGGCGAAATCTTCCAGGAAGAGCAGATCTACCGGATCGACCATTATCTCGGCAAGGAGCCGGTGCAGAACCTGCTCGCGCTGCGTTTCGGCAACGCGCTGTTCGAACCGCTGTGGCGGCGCGAATGGGTCGAGAGCATTCAGATCACCATCGCGGAAGAACTCGGCGTGGAAGCGCGCGGCGACTTCTACGACAACACCGGCGCGCTGCGCGACATGGTGCAGAATCACTTGCTGCAACTGCTCTCCATCGTGACGATGGAGCCGCCGCACTCGATGGATTCCGACTCCGTGCGCGACGAAAAGCTGCGTGTGCTGCGGGCGCTGAAGCCCATCGACGAGCGGGACATCAGCCGCGTCGCGGTGCGCGGCCAGTACCATGGAGGCGTGATCCGCGGGGCATCGGTGCCCGCGTACGCAACCGAGCCGGGCGTGCGGCCGGACAGCACGACGGAAACCTTCGTCGCGCTGAAGGTGGAGATCGAGAACTGGCGCTGGGCCGGCGTGCCGTTTTTCCTGCGCACGGGCAAGCGGCTGGCGGATCGCGTCGCGGAAATCGTCGTCAATTTCCGGCCGGTGCCGCATTCGGCGCTCGGCGCGAACGCGTTGCGCGCGGGCGCGAACCGGCTTGTCATTCGCCTGCAGCCGAACGAAACCATCCGCCTTTATTGCCTCGCGAAGCAGCCGGGCGAGGGCATGAATCTGGCAAGCGTTCACCTGGATCTGGCCTTCGACCAGTTCTTCAAGGAAGGGCAGATGGAGGCGTATCAGCGGCTCTTGCTGGACGTCATTCACGGCCGCCTCGCGCTTTTCGTGCGGCGCGACGAGCAGGAAGCCGCGTGGCGCTGGGTGGAACCTATCCTGAACGCGTGGGCATCGTCGACGAGCAAGCCCAAGCCCTACGCGGCAGGCACGTGGGGACCGGCGGCATCGAGCGCGATGCTGGCCCAGCATGGCACATGCTGGCTGGAAGAAGAAAATTGAGACAATGGGGCGCCCAGCCGACGGTCTCCGCAAGAGAGACGCGGCGCGGACGCCAGCACCGAACACCGCTTCGCGGGCCGCTCGCGGCATCGCGGTAAAGGCGGGTCGATAAACCAAGACAAGCAGGATGGAGGAGCAGTGATCGAGCTTCGCACTTTCGACGACCCGCGCGCCCACTCGGACGCGCTGGCGAAAGCCGTCAGCGACGCGCTTGCCGCGTCCCTCGCGGCCAGAGGCGCCGCATCGGCCGATGCCAGCGCGCAGCCAACCGGACAATCCGCTCACGCCACGCTCGCGGTATCGGGCGGCACGAGCCCGCGTCCGTTCTTGCAGACGCTTTCGCAAGAAGCGCTCGACTGGGCGCATATCGACGTCACGCTGGTCGACGACCGCTGGGTGCCCGAATCCGACGCCGCGAGCAACGCGCGCCTCGTGCGCGAGACGCTTCTGCAAAACGCGGGCGCGGCGGCGTATTTCCTGCCGCTCGTCGATACGTCCGCATCGCTCGACGCGCACGTCGCCGCATTGAACGCCGACGCGCGCCGCGGCCTGCCGGACGTCGCCGTGCTCGGCATGGGCGAGGACGGCCACACGGCATCTATATTCGCGGACGCGCCCGAGTGGGACTTCGCCATTTCCACGCCGGACCGCTTCGTCGCCGTGCATCCGGGCAGCGCGCCGCACGCGCGCGTGAGCCTGTCGATGACCGCGCTCAAAGAAGTCAGCCAGCTTTTTCTCTTCATCTCCGGCCAGAAGAAGCTCGACGTACTGAATGCGGCGCTCGCCGCCCGTCAAAAGAACGCCATCTCGACGTTGGCCAACGATGAAGGAGTGAAGCTCGATGTCTACTGGTGTGCATAAGGCCGCGCCGGCCGCGAGCCACGCCGATGGACCGAGGCTGCTTGCCGACATCGGCGGCACCAACGCGCGCTTCGCGCTGGAGACGGCGCCGGGCGAGATCGGGCAAATCCGCGTGTATCCGGGCGCCGATTACCCCGGCATCGCGGAAGTGATGCAGCAGTATTTGAAGGACACGAAGGTCGGCCGCGTGAATCATGCGGCGATCGCGATCGCGAATCCGGTGGACGGCGATCACGTGAAGATGACCAATCACGACTGGAGCTTTTCGATCGAAGCGACGCGCCGCGCGCTCGGCTTCGATACGCTGCTGGTCGTCAATGACTTCACCGCGCTCGCGATGGCGCTGCCCGGCCTGACCGATGCGCAGCGCGTGCAGATCGGCGGCGGGGCGCGTCGGCAGAACAGCGTGATCGGCCTGCTCGGTCCGGGTACGGGTCTCGGCGTGTCCGGCCTGATTCCCGCCGACGATCGCTGGATCGCGCTCGGCAGCGAAGGCGGCCATGCCACGTTCTCGCCGTTCGACGAGCGCGAGGACGTCGTCACGCGCTATGCGCGCCGCAAGTTTCCGCACGTGTCGTTCGAGCGCGTGTGCGCGGGGCAGGGGCTGGAGTTGATCTACCGGGCGCTCGCGGAGCGCGACAACGTGACGGTCGCCGACAGTTTCACCGCGGCCGACGTCACCGCACGCGCGCTGGCAGGCGAAGCGCTCGCGCTCGAAACGGTGAACTGCTTCTGCGCGATCCTCGGCACGTTCGCGGGCAATATCGCGGTGACGCTGGGCGCGCTGGGCGGCATCTATATCGGCGGCGGCATCGTCCTCAAGCTGGGCGAACTCTTCCACAAGTCGCCGTTTCGCGAGCGATTCGAGGCGAAAGGGCGCTTCCAGCAATATCTGTCGGGCATTCCGACCTACGTCATCACGGCGGAATATCCGGCGTTTCTCGGCGTGTCCGCGATTCTCGCCGAACAGTTGTCGAACCGCGCGAACAGCGGATCGTCGGCGGTGTTCGAGCGCATTCGCCAGATGCGCGACGCGCTCACGCCCGCCGAGCGGCGCGTGGCGGATCTTGCGCTGAATCATCCGCGCTCGATCATCAACGATCCGATCATCGACATCGCGCGCAAGGCCGACGTGAGTCAGCCGACGGTGATCCGCTTCTGCCGCTCGCTCGGCTGCCAGGGTTTGTCCGACTTCAAGCTCAAGCTGGCAACGGGCCTGACCGGCACGATTCCGGTGAGCCACAGTCAGGTGCATCTCGGCGACACCGCCACCGATTTCGGCGCGAAGGTGCTGGACAACACCGTGTCCGCCATTCTGCAGTTGCGCGAGCATCTGAACTTCGACAACGTCGAGCGCGCGATCGAGATTCTCAACGGCGCGCGGCGTATCGAGTTTTACGGGCTCGGGAATTCGAACATCGTCGCGCAGGACGCGCACTACAAGTTCTTCCGCTTCGGCATCCCGACTATCGCTTATGGCGATCTGTACATGCAGGCGGCGTCGGCGGCGCTGCTCGGCAAGGGCGACGTGATCGTGGCCGTGTCGAAGTCGGGCCGCGCGCCGGAGTTGCTGCGCGTGCTCGAAGTGGCGATGCAGCAGGGCGCAACCGTGATCGCGATCACGTCGAGCAACACGCCGCTCGCCAAGCGCGCGAACGTGGCGCTCGAGACGGATCACATCGAGATTCGCGAGTCGCAACTGTCGATGATTTCGCGCATTCTGCATCTCGTCATCATCGACATTCTCGCGGTCGGCGTGGCGATTCGCCGTGCCGCGCCGAAGCCGGGCGCGAAGATCAGCGAGACGGTGGAGAAGGCACGTCAATCGAGCGACGATGACGCCGCCGCCGTGCTCGACTGGCTGAGCCACGGGGCATCGGGGGTGGCGAAGGATTAGCGCTTAACGCGCGCGCAATGACGAAGGGGCCGCCGATGAAGAATCGGCGGCCCTTTTTTATACGCGCAAGCGGCGATGAAAAACGGCGCGGCGTCCCGAAGGACGCCGCTGCGTGATGCACTTACCGTTGATTAGAACGAGTGCTGAACGCCCGCGTACACGCCCGTCTGGCTGCGGCCCGGGAACGGATTGTCCGTCGATGCCGCCGTGCCGAAGTTGTTGGCGTTCAGACCGTAGTTGGCCGTCTTGCTGTTCTGCACCGTCGCGACTTGCAGGTCGAGCAGCGTGCGCTTCGACAGGTTGTACGAGCCGCCCAGCGTGTACATCGTCGCGTTGCCCGCGCCGTTGTTGCCGTTCACGTGATAGACGGCGGCGGTCAGCGCGGCCGCCGGCGTGGCTTGCCACGTCACGCCGCCCCATTCGTGATCGAGCGTCGTCGGCTGGCCGGGAAGCTGGCCCGTCATGCCCGACGAGCGGACGGCCTGATAGCCGGCCTGCACCTTGAACTGGCCGAGGAACACGTTGGCCATCGCCGAGTACTCGCGGGAGTACGAGTAGACGCCGTTGTCGCCAGCGTAGTCGCCGCCCAGCGTGCCGTTGGCCGGATTGCGGATTTCATCGTACATGCCGCGGACCTGGAAGTAGGGCGACGTGTACGTGACGTACGCGCCGGCCTGACGGCCCTGTTCCGTGCTGCCGTTACCATTCCAGCTCGTCGCGTTCGACAGCGAATATTGGCCGTAGAAGTCGAAGCCCGCGAACTTCGGCGATTGATACGAGATGTTGTTGCTCGATTGCGGCCAGTTGCGTCCGCGCACCAGCGATGCCGACGACCACGCCGACTGCCCGAACGGATCGAAGTCCCACACGCCGTTCGACACGAACAATTCACGGCCCAGCAGCAACGTACCGAACTGGTTGTTCGCGATACCGACCGTCGCCCAGCGATTGAAAATGCGGTTGCTGCCCGGACCTTGTCCGTTCATCGTGTTGAAGCTGCCTTCGAGCTGGAACACGGCGCGATTGCCGCCGCCCAGGTCTTCAGCGCCCTTCAGGCCCCACAGGCTCGTGCCCCAGTCGCCGCTTTCGGCGCGGATGCGGCTCGCCGTGACGTTCGATGCGTTGCCGGTCGGCACGCCGTTCATGTATTCGAGCCCGGCGTCCAGGCGGCCGTACAGCGTCACGCTGCTTTGGGCATGCGCCGCGGCGCCGAACGTCATCAGCGCTGCCGCTGCAAGCAAAGCTTTCTTCATCATCTCCTCCAACTCCGTCAAAGTGAACTCACTGCTGCCAAGCGGTTCGATGCGGAATGCATCGACCGGAATTCGAGCGGGGAGACGCTCGCGGCGCCGTCAAAGCGCGCGCTGAGGTCCCCGTTTTGCGGACGGATTTTGAAGGAAAACTACTTTTTGGAAGGGGGTGTTTCTGTACTTTTGATTCAATTTGACAAACGGCACCACACTGCGAAGACGCCCGTTAAAGCGCGCCAAACCGCCGCGCCAATAAAAAACGGTGCGATACCCTTTCGGGCACCGCACCGATACGCGCCTCTCGCAGCAGCGTGAAAACTCTATAAGACTATTCTTTGCTCAGACCCGCCGATCAAACGATCAGAACGAGTGCTGAATGCCTGCATACACGCCCGTCTGGCTGTGGCCCGGGAACGGGTTGTCCGTCGCGGCAGCCGTGCCGTAGTTGTTGGCGTTCAGGCCATAGTTCGCGGTCTTGCTGTTCTGCACGGTGGCAACCTGCAGGTCGAGCAGCGTGCGCTTCGACAGGTTGTACGAACCGCCGACCGTGTAGATGTTCGCGTTACCCGCGCCGTTGTTGCCGTTCACGTGGTAGACCGCTGCGATCAGCGCCGCCGCCGGCGTGGCTTGCCACGTCACGCCGCCCCATTCGTGATCGAGCGTCGTCGGCTGGCCGGGCAACTGGCCTGCCATGCCGGACGAACGGATCGCCTGGTAAGCGCCCTGAATCTTGAACTGGCCGAGGAACAGGTTGAACATCGCCGTGTACTCGCGCGAGTACGCGTAGATGCCGTTGCCGTTTGCGTTGTTCGCGGCAGTGGTGCCGCCGTTGAGCGCGTTGTACACGCCGCCGAGCGTACCGTTGGCCGGATTGCGGATTTCGTCGTACATGCCGCGGATCTGGAACAGCGGCGTGGTGTAGGTGACGTACGCGCCAGCTTCGCGGCCTTGCGGCGTGGAGCCGTTACCGTTCCAGTTCGTCGCGTTCGACAGCGAGTACTGGCCGTAGAAGTCGAGGCCCGCGAACTTCGGCGACTGATACGAAATGTTGTTGCTCGACTGCGGCCAGTTGCGGCCACGGACCAGCGACGCCGACGACCAGTTCGACTGGCCGAACGGATCGAAGTCCCACACGCCGTTCGCGATGAAGAGTTCGCGGCCCAACAGCAGCGTACCGAACTGGTTGTTCGCGACACCGACCGTCGCCCAGCGATTGAAGATGCCGTTGTTGCCCGGGCCCTGACCCGTCATGGTGTTGAAGCTGCCTTCCAACTGGAACACGGCGCGATAGCCGCCGCCCAGATCTTCGACGCCCTTCAAACCCCACAGGCTCGTGCCCCAGTCGCCGCTTTCCGCGCGGAAGCGGTGCGACGAGCCGGTGGCGGCGCCGTTAGCACCGACACCGGTCGGGACGCCGTTCATGTATTCGAGCCCTGCGTCCAGGCGACCATACAGCGTCACGCTGCTTTGAGCGTGCGCTACCGCGCTGAACGTCAGCAGTGCTGCTGCCGCGAGCAAAGCTTTCTTCATCATCTCCTCCAACCCTGTCAAGAAATAGAACCCAAGTGCTGCCGTGTGCGGTTCGATGCGAGCGCACCCAACCGAAAATTGTTTTCAGAGGAAGGACACACGCGCGGGCAGTAGTGCTCATGGCGATTCGCGCGACGGACGCGAACGTGACGCCGACCCGTCGATCGGTGTCTCCTCTTCTTGTTTTGAAGTAAAACTACTTTTTGGGTACTTCGTTTTGGTACTTTAGTTACCAATTTAACAAAATACGTCGCACACGCCAAAAGAATTTGGCACCGCGTGAAGCTCTGTGTCAAAAAAGCAATGGCGATGTGGCGTAAGTGCGACCCAAAGCGTGGGAACCGCCGCGCAAAGCCTTGTGGGATAAGGGTTTGCGATAGCGCCGTTTAAGGGGTCAGGTGTGACGCCTATTGACGAGCGGGCGCGGCAGCGCTAGGCCGCGAAAACGGCCTCGAAGCGCCATCCGGACGTAAAAAAAGCGCCTTTCGGCGCTTTTTTGAGGACTTTCGTCAGCTTATTTGAGGCTACCAGAGAGGAACTGCTTGAGCCGTTCGCTCTTCGTGTTGCCGAAGACATCGTCCGGACGACCTTCTTCCTCGATGCGCCCCTGATGCAGAAACACCACGTGATTCGAGACATTGCGCGCGAACGCCATCTCGTGCGTGACGACGATCATCGTGCGGCCTTCTTCCGCGAGCGTCTGCATGACCTTCAGCACTTCGCCGACGAGTTCCGGATCGAGCGCGGAGGTCGGTTCGTCGAAGAGCATGACGTCGGGATGCATGGCGAGCGCGCGCGCAATCGCGACGCGCTGCTGCTGTCCGCCCGACAAATGCGACGGATACTGCTTCTCCAGCCGCGGCGCGAGCCCGACCTTCTCCAGATACGTGCGCGCCCGCTCCTCGGCTTCCTTCTTCGAGAGGCCGAGCACGTTCACGGGCGCTTCGATCACGTTCTCGAGCACGTTCATGTGCGACCACAGGTTGAAGTGCTGGAACACCATCGACAGCTTCGAGCGGACCTGGCGCAACTGCTTCGGATCGGCGACCTTCAGCGCGCCGGCCTTGTCGAGCAGGGTGCGGACTTCGTTGCCGTCGACGAAAATGCGCCCGCGATTCGGCTGTTCGAGGAAGTTGATACAGCGCAGCATCGTGCTCTTGCCCGAGCCCGACGACCCGATGATGCTGATCACGTCGCCGGCGTTCGCCTTCAGCGATACGCCTTTCAGAACTTCGTTGCTGCCGTACTGCTTGTGGATGTCATCGACGAACAGCTTGTGCTTCTGGGAATTCATGAACGGTCCTTGGCCGGAGCGATTGCCTGACTTATTTGCCTTGAGGCCGCAGGTACGCGAGCCAGCGATACTCGGCGCGGCGGAACAGCCACACGAGCGCAAACGAAATGACGAGATAGAGCAGGGCGGCGATGCCGAACGCCTGGAACGACTGATACGTCGCCGAGTTCACGTCGCGGGCGATCTTCAGGATGTCCGGCACGGTCGCGGTGAACGCGACGGTCGTCGCGTGCAGCATGAGGATGACCTCGTTGCTGTAATAGGGCAGCGCGCGTCGCAGCGCCGACGGCAGAATCACCCGGCGATACAGCGTGAAGCTCGACATGCCATAGGCGCGTGCGGCTTCGATTTCGCCGTAGGGCGTCGCCTTGATCGCGCCGGCGAAGATTTCCGTCGTGTAGGCGCACGTGTTGAGCGTGAACGCGAGCAGCGTGCAGTTCATGCCGCTGCGAAAGAATTCGCCGAGCAGTTGATGATCGCGCACGACCTGCAGGCTGTAGAGGCCCGTGTAGCACAGCAGCAGTTGCACGTAGAGCGGCGTGCCGCGAAAGACGTACGTATAAAGCCACACCGAGCGCGACAGCAGCTTGTTCTTCGATACCCGCGCCACCGCGAGCGGCACCGAGAGGCAGAATCCGAAGCCGATGGAAACGACGAGCAGCCACATCGTGATCGCGAGACCGGTGATGCGATAGCCGTCGGTGAAAAGGTAGTTCTTCCAGTATTCCTGGATGATTTCGATCATGAAGTCCGCCGCTCTTAATCGCTTTAGATGGCTGGTTGAAGGTGATCAGAGATCCGCTTTGCGCACGCCGATGGAATAGCGCCGCTCGAGCCAGATCAGCACGAAGTTCGAGATCGTGGTGATCGCGAGATAGACCACGCCTGCCAGCAGCGTGAAGAAGAAGAACCGCTGCGTGCCCTTGCCGGCGTCCTGCGCGGCTTTCACGACATCCGCGAGGCCGATGATCGACACGAGGGCGGTCGCCTTGACCATCACCTGCCAGTTATTGCCGATGCCCGGCAGCGCGAAGCGCATCATCTGCGGAAACATGATGCGCGAGAAGGTCTGCCACGGCGTCATGCCGTAGGCCGCGCCCGCTTCGAGCTGGCCGCGCGGCACCGAAAGAAAGGCGCCGCGGAAGGTCTCGGTGAAGTACGCGCCGTAGATGAAGCCGAGCACCAGAATGCCGGCGAGGAACGGATCGATGTCGATCTGATCCCAGCCGAGCTGATCGGTCAGCAGATTCAGCCAGATCTGGATGCTGTAGAAGAGCAGCAGCATCAGCACCAGATCGGGCACGCCGCGGATGAGCGTCGTGTAGACGGTGCCGACGCCCGAGGCGAGCCGGTTCTTCGACAGCTTCGCCGCCGCGCCGATCAGGCCGATCACGAAGGCGAGCCCGAGCGACAGCACCGCCAGCTTGACGGTCTGCCAGGTGCCCGCGAGGATCAGCGGACCGTAGCCTTGCAACATGGTGATTCCTTCCTAAGGTGCGCCACATATGACGGGCGCGCACTGGGCGGCTTTCGGCCGCCATCCGTCCGCGTGAGTTGCGCTCGCGACATGCCTGCTTCCGGCGTTTCGCCGGCGGTGCGTATTCTAGGTGGCCAAAATTGGCGAGCCCGCTGTGTTCCTGCTGCACTTTCCGGCGATCTTCCTGGCGCGCGGTGGTCCGCCACGCATGAAACGGCAAGAATGACCGCCAACCGGCGTCCGCGCCGCGCCGCAGCGACGCCGCTGGCCGAAAAGCGCGGTATTTTACCCGAACCCGGTTCGCGCGCGGGCGATGTCCGGACATGTCCGATTACATCCACCGGCGGGACGGTGTAGTGCCGGCGCGCTCGTTGTTCCGGCGGACGGCCGCCCTTACATTCTGTCCATCGCAGTTCAACGTCTACACCGGGAGCAATCATCATGTTCCAGATTCGCCGCAGCAACGAACGCGGTCATGCCAACCACGGCTGGCTCGACTCGTATCACACGTTCTCGTTCGCCGATTACCACGATCCGGAGCACGTCCACTTCGGCGCGCTGCGCGTGATCAACGAAGATCGCGTCGCGGGCGGGCAGGGTTTCGGCACGCACGGCCATCGCGACATGGGAATCGTGAGCTACGTGCTCGAAGGCGCGCTCGCGCATCGCGACAGCATGGGCAACGGATCGACCATTCGCCCCGGCGACGTCCAGCGCATGAGCGCCGGAACCGGCGTGCGGCATAGCGAGTTCAACGGATCGCCGAGCGAAACGGCGCATTTCCTGCAGATCTGGATCATTCCGGATGCGCCGGGCGGCGCGCCGGGCTACGAGGAAAAGCGCTTCACCGACGATGAAAAGCGCGGCCGCCTGCGCGTGATCGCGTCGCCGGACGGGGCGGACGGGTCGGTGAAGATCGGCGCGGACGCGCGTATTTTCGCGGGGCTCTTCACTGGCGACGAGCGCGCGGAGTTCGCGGTGCCGGCGGGCCGTCGCGTGTATGTGCACGTGGCGCGCGGCAAGGTGTCGGTGAACGGCGAGGCGCTCGGCGCGGGCGATGCCGCGAAGATCGAAGACACCGCGACCGTCACGCTCGACGCGGGCGACAACGCCGAAGTGCTGCTGTTCGACCTGGCCTGAGGCTGCTGCTGTATCAGCGACAAAACCGCGGAGCGCGCGAAGCGCCCGCGGTTTTTTTGCGCGCCGGGCATCGTCGGCGCGCGTCCGTTCATCAAGACTTAAGGCTTCGCCGTGGCCGACGCCCCCGCCGCCGCGCCCGGTGTGCCGTCCGCGCCGCCGCGATGCTTGCCCCAGCGCTCATGCATCTTTTGCTCATGCTCGCGCATCCTGGCGAAGTGCTTCTTGAGCGCGGTGCTGACGGTCGTCTTCTGCTGATCGTTCAGCGCGTTGTAGAAGTTGAGCCACGCGGTCGAGGTCTCTTCGCGCAGTTGCGCCTGCTGCTGCTCCAGCTTCTGATGCGCCGCGTGCATCGCGTTCAGGTCGAGAATCGGCTGATTCTGCATCGCCTCGAATTGCTGATGCATCTGGCGATGCGCCTCGCGCATGGTGTCGCGCTGATGCTTCATCGTGTCGAGCGCGGTCTGCCAGAGCTTTTCCTGATCCGCGTTGAGCTTCAACTGGCCGTGCAACTGGTCCAGTTGCTTCTGCATGCGCATTCCCATGTGATGACCGCCGGGGCCGCCCATCATCATGCCCGGAGCGCCGGGCGGCGGCGCGCTCGGCGCATCGTTGGTGGCGGCGTAAGCCGAGCCGAAGGTCAGCGCGAGTGCGGTGGCAGCGGCGGTGAGGATGCGGTATTGCTTGCCCATCGTGAGACTCCCTTTATTGATTGTCGGAGCCGAATTGCGAGCCTCGTCGAGGTTTCGCGCTTCCGGTGAGACACAGCGTAGAGGCTCGCGCGGCATCGCGTGTTACCGCTTCGGCGTTTCGTATTACGCTGGTTTACGCGCTCCTTTCGCGGTAACACCCGGTAACCCTTTGGGGCGCGCACGCCGTCAAACGGTCCGGGCTCACGCGCTAAACTTCTTCACATGACTACACAAATCCTTGTCGTCGACGACGACGCCGAACTGCGCGACCTTCTGCGCGACTATCTGGTCCGGCAGGGCATCGAAGTATCGGTGCTGCATGACGCCGGTTCGCTCGAACGCCGCCTGGAGCGCGAGCGCCCCGATCTGATCGTGCTCGATCTGATGATGCCGGGCGTCGATGGCCTGACCGCGCTGCGAAAGCTGCGCGCATCGGGCGACGACATCCCCGTCATCATGCTGACGGCGCGCGCGGACGACGTGGACCGCATCGTCGGACTCGAACTCGGCGCGGACGATTATCTCGGCAAGCCGTTCAATCCGCGCGAACTGCTCGCCCGCGTGCAGGCGGTGCTGCGCCGGCGCCGCACGATTCCGTCCGCCGCGCCGGAACAGCGCGAGCCGTACTCGTTCGGGCGCTTCCGGCTGGATTTCCAGTCGCGCACGCTTCAGCAGGACGAGAAGCCGCTCACGCTGTCCGGCAGCGAATTCGCGCTCCTGAAGATTTTCGTCAACAACCCGATGCGCACGCTCACGCGCGAGCGTCTGCTCGAACTGCTGCACGGCCCCGAATACGACGGCACGGACCGCGGCATCGACGTGCAGGTGTGGCGTCTGCGCCGCATTCTGGAAAGCGATCCGTCCGCGCCGCGCTTCATCCAGACGGTGCGGGGGCGCGGCTACGTGTTCGTTCCTGACGGCGAGCAGAATGCGCCGACCCATTGATTCGCTTTTCGGGCGTCTCGTCGTTCTGGTGATCGGCGTGCTGGTGCTGTCGCACCTCGCGTGGTTCGCGGTCATCCGCGTCGAGCGCGACAACTCGCAGACGCGCTATGCCGTCGAAGAGGCCGCGTTCCTGGTCGAGGCGGTGCGCCAGCACGTCGCCAACAATCCCGATCAGCCGCTGCCGTCGCGCGTGCGCGTCGTGCCGCTGAACGCGCCGGACGTGCCGCAGCCCGCCAGCGACGCGATCCCGCCGCCGCTGTCGCGCTTTCTCGACGACATGAGGGACCGCCTGCCCGACGACACCGACGTGCGCCCCGGCGAACCCGGCGCGCCGCCGAGCGTGTGGGTGCACGGCGCGAAGGACGCGGGCTGGATCGTCGTGCCGGTGCAGCCGCTGCGTCCGCCGCGCTCGCGCGACCGCATGCTGGTCTGGCTCGCCATCATCTTTTCGACGGCCGTGCTGGCCGCGCTCTTCGCCGCGTGGCAGTTGCAGTCGCCGTTGCGCTCGCTCGCGCAGGCGGTCGGCCGCTTCGGTCGCGGCCAGCCGACGCCGCCCGTGCCCGAACGCGGCCCGCGCGAATTGCGCCAGTTGACGCACGGTTTCAATCAGATGGTGCGCGAGGTGTCGCAGACCGAAAGCGATCGCGCGGTGATGCTCGCGGGCGTCGCGCACGATCTCAAGACGCCGCTCGCGCGTCTGCGTCTGCGCGCCGAAATGATGGACGACGAAAAAGTCCGCGACGGCGTCGTGCGCGATGTCGATTCCATGGCGCATATCGTCGATCAGTTTCTGGTGTTCGCGCACGACCGTCCGGACGGCAGCGAGCCGGTGCCGGTGGATCAGACGTGCGAGCGCATCGCGCGAGCGTATCGGGCGGTGTCGCCGAACGCGGAGCCGATTCGCCTCGCGCTCGAAGCCGGGCCGAGCTTCGTGCTGCCCGCGGCGACGCTGGACCGGCTGCTGTCGAATCTGCTCGATAACGCGCATGCGTACGGCGCGCCGCCGATCGTCATCGAGACGCGGCGCGGGCCGAATGGCTGGGTGCTGGTGGTGGCGGATCACGGCAACGGCATCGCGCCCGACGACCTGATCAAGGCGAGCCGTCCGTTTGTGCGGCTCGATCCGGCGCGCGGCGGCAGCGGACATAGCGGACTCGGACTTGCGATCGTCGAGCGTCTTGCGCGGCGCGCGGGCGGGGAGTGCGAAGTCGGCAATCACGCGCAAGGCGGCTTGCAGGTCTTGATGACGTTTCCGTTCGACATCGCCACGCGGCCGGTCACGGAGCGCCGCGCAGGGCCGCAGCACGAGGAGCGCGCGCTCTAGCGAAGGCGCGCGTCCTTCAGTCGCGGCAGGAAAAGCGCGGGCGGTCTCAGTCGAACAGCGTTTCGAGCGCCGAGGCCGCCTCGCTGTCCACCGTGTTGTACGTCACCGTCGACGCCTCGAAGATGTAATGCGTCGTGTACTTGCCGAGCCGCGAGAGAATCTCCTCCTGGATCACCTCGGGCGCGATGTCGATCTTCAGATACCACGCGGTGGACGAGAGCCGCGTCTGAAACGACCCGTACTCGGCGAGCAGTTGGTCGAACGTTTCAGCATCCTGATCGCGGCACACGATGACCAGATTCCCCTTCATGCAATCCTCCCGATGACGGCAACGGCATTCGATATCCAAAGTCGATGATACCTGCCCGCACGCGGCAGTGCCGTGTCCATCGGCGCGTCCGCGCGCTTATTTGCCGGCCAGCGAGTTTTCGGGATGACGCGCCGGCGGCACGGGATCGGCGGGGCGCACTTCGCTGCGGTCGCGCCCGCGCGATTTCGCTTCGTAGAGCGCGAGGTCGGCGCGGGAGAGAATCCATTCGAGCGCGTCGCCGCCGGCCAGCTCGGTAATGCCGATGCTCACGGACAGCTCGGCATCGTCGGGAAGATGCCCGCAGTGTTCGTGATTGAAGCGCTTGCGCAGGCGTTCGAGCACGGCTTGCGCGTCCGCGAGCGACGTCTGCGGCAGCAAGATGCCGAATTCCTCGCCGCCGAGCCGGCCGATCGCGTCGTTCGGGCGAAGCTGCGCGCGGCACACGTCCGCGAAATGCTCGAGCGCGCGGTCGCCCGTTGCGTGGCCGTAGCGGTCGTTGATCTGCTTGAAATGGTCGAGATCGGCGATGGCCACCGAAAGCGGCGTGCCCGAGGAGCGCGCCAGCTCCACCTCGTGACGCAGCGTATCGAGGAAATAGCGGCGCGACAGGGCGCCGGTGAGCGCATCGTGGCGGGCTTCGGCGGAAAGCATCGTATTGGCCGACTGCAACTGCTCGGCGAGATCGCGCGTCGCGCGGTGCAGTCGGCGTTCGCGCGAATACGACGTCGCGATCACCACTGCGAGCGTGACCACGCCGAGCATCGTCAGAAACACGAGCAGGCGGTCGCGGCTATGGTTGCGGCTGATTTCCGGCCAGCTCGTGAGCGGATGCACGATATGCGCCGACAGACCGGAGTTGAGCCCCGTGCGCTCGTCGTAGAGCGAGGGCGACGCGTCGCCGTTCGCGGTGTAGACGCTCTGCGCGAGCGCGGGCGCGAGCCACGGCGCGGACTCGCGCATCTGCTCGCCGACCGGCGCGACGCGCAGCGGCGGAAACGAATCGCGGCGATAGTGCTCGAAGCGCTCCGCAGGCGTCATGCGGGCGACGGGGGCGTCGGGCATCGCCTGATATTCGAGGCGGCCGTCGTGCGCCATCACGACGACGCCGTTTTCGTCGGTCACGAACGTGCCCGCGCGCGACACCCAGTGCCGCAGCCGGTCGATGCTTACCTTCGCGATCACCGCGCCGACGAGCAGTCCGTCCTCATAAACCGGCGCCGCGATGAAGATGCCCGGCTCGCCCGACAGCCTGCCGACGCCGTACATTTCCGCGAAGCCGCCGAGGAGCGCCCGCCCGACGTAGGCGCGCGCGCTCATGTCATAGCCGATGAAGCTGTTCGCATCCGCCGCATTGCTCGACGCGATGCAGAAGCCCCGGTCGTTCACGAGCCAGATCGAATCGAGGCCGGAGAAGCCCTGGGCGTCGTGCAGGAAAGCATCGACCCGGACGAGGTTCGGCAGCGCCATCCATTCCGTGCGGCGCGCCGTTTCCGTCGCCTTCCGGTTCAGGGCATAATGCCGCGACTCGGCGAGGGCGCGCTGCATCAGGTCCATTTGCGCGAGCGTGGCAGGAATGGCGCGGGACATGGCCAGATCGCTCGCGATGCTCTGCGCCATGTTGTCGACGATGGACGCCGCCATCTGCCGTTCGGTGCGCACCGTGGCGGTCATCTCCTGCTGTACCATCCGGTCCGAAAGCAGGCCGGCGGCGGCCCAGCACCCGAACACGAGCAACGCGAGGCAGAGCGTCGCGATTACGCGGTGCAGAGTGAGCTTGTTCATCATTCGGCCGGTACGGACGTCACACCGCACGCGTCGGGCGCGCGAATGGCGCACCGCCCGCAGCGAACGTGCCGGCCCCGCGCCGGGACTCGCCGCCGTCAGCCGAAAACGGGATAATCGCCGGCCTGAGCGCGCGGCTCAGCCGGACGTAGCGGGCGCGTTCATTGCGTCGCGCCCGAACGGCAGCCGCGGTCCTTCCACGCGTACCCGGCCGGGCGACGCGGCAAGGACGGTCTCTCGAGTCTGTCGGACGGCCTTCCGACTTGGATTTGGCGTCACGCATTGCATCGGCGCTCAATTTATTGTTTGTGGTAAGTCAAGATTGGACGATGTTTTTTGTCGTCTATCAAGGGTCTTCTCGCCGCGGGCGACGTGTCTCCAACACAATGCTGCGCCGCCGTGCTCGCGCTTGACTCGTCACCCCGGCTGACGGCCGCTGCATCGGCGGTCTCTTCATTTTTGCCTTCGCCGTGCCGAAGAGCAACAGAAGCATCGCACGAATGGACGAAGTTCGGGGCGAAGGTTGTGCCTGTCATCGTGCTTGGTGTAGTGTCGCCCGGTTCGGCGCGCTTTGCGTGTAGTCGATTCGGCGGCCGGGCGCGTTGAACGTCTGGCGGCGCGAGAGGAGAGCGTTGGGGACGCCTCCGGTCCGGACGACGGCGCTGGCCGTCGCGAGCATCACCCGCGCCTTGCGCGGTCGGAAGAAAGCCTTACGGGGAGGGCCTTGAATGGAATTTGGTTTCAATCTGAATCGCACGGCGAACGCGTCGGCGTGGCGGCTCCTGCCCAACCGGTGGGACTTCGTCGCGTTCCCGATGATCATCTGCATCATCGCGCTCGCCGCTGTCGGTTTCCATGAGACCCTCGCGCCGATTTCGACCCTGCAGACGCAGGCGATCTCGCTCGACCCCGCGAATCTCCCCGAATACGCGCTGCGAACGACCTTGCGCATGCTCGCCGCGATGGTCGCCTCGCTCATCTTCACGCTCGTCTACGGCACGCTCGCGGCGAAGAGCCGGCGCGCGTCCATCGTGCTCGTGCCGATTCTCGACATTCTTCAGTCGGTGCCGGTGCTCGGTTACATCTCCTTTACCGTCACGTTCTTTCTCGCGCTGTTCCCCGGGCGCGTGATCGGCGCGGAATGCGCGGCGATCTTCGCCATCTTCACGAGCCAGGCGTGGAACATGACGTTCAGCTTCTATCAGTCGCTGCGCACGGTGCCGCGCGACCTCGACGAAGTGTCGCGCGGCTTTCATCTCACCAACTGGCAGCGCTTCTGGAAGCTCGAAGTGCCGTTCTCGATGCCCGGCCTCATCTGGAACATGATGATGTCGATGTCGGGCGGCTGGTTCTTCGTCGTGGCGTCCGAGGCGATCACGGTCGGCAATCGCACCGTCGTGCTGCCGGGTATCGGTGCGTATCTGGCGGCGGCCATCGGCGAGCGAAATCTGAGCGCGATCGGCTGGGTCATTCTGGCGATGACCGTCGTGATTCTCGCCTACGATCAGCTGATGTTCCGCCCGCTCGTCGCGTGGGCGGACAAGTTCCGCATGGAGAACACGAGTTCGGGCAACGCGCCCGAGTCGTGGCTGCTCGATCTGATTCGCCGCACGCGTCTGATTCACCGGCTGCTCGTGCCGGCCGGATGGATTCTCGCGCGCGCCGCGCGCGTGCCGATCCGCCTGCCGTCCATTCAGGGCGTGAAGCTGCCGTTGCGCGCGCCGGTCGCATCCACGCGCGCGGGCGACATCGCCTGGGGCGCGGTCGTGCTGCTGCTCACGGTGTTCGTCGTGTGGAAAGTGGTGTCGTTCGTCGCGACGGGCGTCACGTGGGGCGAAGTGGGCCACGTGTTCGTGCTCGGCTTCATCACGCTGATCCGCGTGGTCGTGCTGATTGCGATCGCGTCGGTCGTGTGGGTGCCGGTGGGCGTGCTGATCGGGCTGCGTCCCGCGCTCGCCGAGAAATTCCAGCCGCTCGCGCAGTTCCTCGCGGCGTTCCCGGCGAACCTGCTGTTTCCGGTGTTCGTCGTCGTGATCGTGCGATGGCATCTGAACCCCGACATCTGGCTCTCGCCGCTCATCGTGCTCGGGACGCAGTGGTATATCCTGTTCAACGTGATCGCGGGCGCATCGGCCTATCCGAACGATTATCGAGAAGCCGCGACCAACTTTCAGATTCGCGGCTGGCAGTGGTGGAAGAAGGCCATGCTGCCCGGCATTTTTCCTTACTACGTTACCGGCGCGATCACCGCGTCGGGCGGCGCGTGGAACGCGAGCATCGTCGCGGAGGCGGTGTCGTGGGGCAACACGAAAGTCGTCGCGCATGGCTTGGGCGCGTATATCGCGCAGACCACCGCTGACGGCGATTATCCGAAGATCATCCTCGGCATCGCGGTGATGTCGCTCTTCGTGACGCTCTTCAACCGATTGTTGTGGCGTCCGCTGTACGCCTACGCCGAAGCACGGCTTCGACTGGATTAAGGACGAGTTCCGATGCAGAACCTCAAGAACACGCAGACGCCCGCCGCGCAGGTCGCCCAGCGCACGGGCGCGGCCGCGCAGCCGACCAAGCCGCCGCGTATCGGCAACGAAATCCTGCGCGTGCAGAACGTGAGCCGCGGCTTCAACAAGACGCAGGGCGAACTGCTCGTGCTCGACGACGCCAATCTCTCGTTGCGCGAAGGCGAGATCGTCGGCTTGCTGGGGCGTTCGGGCTCGGGCAAATCGACGCTGCTGCGCATCATCGCCGGATTGATCGAGCCGACTGCCGGCGAAGTCACGTATCTCAACGAGCCGTTGCGCGGACCCGCGAAGGGCGTCGCGATGGTGTTCCAGACGTTCGCGCTGTTCCCGTGGCTGACCGTGCTGCAGAACGTGGAAGCGGGTCTGGAAGCGCAGGGCGTCGGCGCGCGGGAACGTCGCGAACGGGCGCTGGCGGCGATCGACCTGATCGGTCTCGACGGCTTCGAGAACGCGTATCCCCGCGAGCTTTCCGGCGGCATGCGGCAACGCGTGGGATTTGCGCGCGCGCTCGTTGTCGATCCGACTCTTTTGCTGATGGACGAGCCGTTTTCCGCGCTCGACGTGCTGACCGCCGAGAACCTCCGCACCGATCTGCTCGATCTGTGGACGCAGGGCCGGCTGCCGATCAAGTCGGTGCTGATCGTGACGCACAACATCGAGGAAGCGGTGTTCATGTGCGACCGGATTCTCGTGCTGTCGTCGAATCCGGGCCGCGTGATGGCCGAGATCAAGGTGCCGTTCAAGCATCCGCGCAATCGGCTGGATCCGGCGTTCCGGCGGCTCGTCGACGACATCTACGCGAAGATGACCGCGCGCCAGATGGACGAAGCGAAGAAGAAGGGGCTGGAACTCGGAAGCTGGCTGCCGTCGGTATCGACGAACCTGATGGCCGGTCTCATCGAAACGCTCGCGGCCGAGCCGTACCACGGTCGCGCGGACATGCCGGAAATCGCGCGGTCGCTGCATCTCGAAGTGGACGATCTCTTTCCGGTCGCGGAAGTGCTGCAGCATCTCGGCTTCGCGGACGTGCGCGAGGGCGACATCTACCTGACGCCGCAGGCGCGCGTGTTCGCGGAATTCGGCACGCAGGAGCGCAAGATGATGTTCGCCGAACATCTGCTGCGGCACGTGCCGCTCGCCGCGCGAATCAAGAAGGTGCTGAACGAGCGGCCGGGGCATCGTGCGCCGCGCGTGCGCTTCGAGCAGGAACTCGAAGACTTTCTCTCCGACAAGGCCGCGCAGGAAACGCTCGATGCGGTCATCGACTGGGGTCGCTACGGCGAGATCTTCTCGTATAACGACCAGACGGAGATGCTGAGCCTGGAGGATGTGGAGGCTTGAGGCTTTCGCTCGTTGTCGAATGGTTCAGGGAAAGCGCGGTTGCCAGAGATGGCGCCGCGCTTTTGCTTTTGGCTTAGGCCGTTTGGATGACTGTCGAGGAAAGGCTGCGCTCGCTACATTTCTCATCTCTAACACCCGCGCGTCGTGTGTAGAATTACACACGACGCATTCGGAGATGAGATGAATTCATCGCGCCTGATACGAATGCTTATGGAACACGGCTGGCAATTGATGCGCATCACCGGCAGTCATCACACCTTCAAACATCCGAGCGTCAACAAGCTCGTCACCGTGCCGCACCCAAACAAGGATCTTTGCGTGGGGACGTACCGGAGCATCTTGAAGCGTGCCGGCTTGCTCGAGCGACTGCACTAGTAACGGAGAGAGTGGACATGAGATTTCCGATCGCAATTCACAAGGACGAAGGGAGCGTCTATGGCGTGACCGTTCCTGACATACCCGGCGTATTTTCCTGGGGCGAGACCATCGATCACGCAATCGAGAACACGAAGGAAGCGATCTTCGGCCACGTCGCGACGCTGATCGAACTGGGTGAGGAGGTCGGGATCACTACTTCGTCGATGGACGAACTCGTCGTCGCCCCCGACTATGCCGACGCCATCTGGGCGTTCGTCGAAGTGGACCTTTCAAAGCTCGACTCCAAACCCGAACGCATCAACATCAGCTTGCCGCGCTTCGTCCTTCACAAGATCGACAGCTACGTCGAAGCGCGCCACGAAACGCGCAGTGGCTTTCTCGCGCGCGCCGCGCTGGAGGCGATCGCGCACGGCTGACGCAACAAAAAGCGCGGTTCCCGTCGCCGGAAACCGCGCTTCTCGCATGGCACGCACGTCACGCTTACTGCAGATTCCCCCATCGCTCGACCGCAGGCTCCGCCGACGCCCACTTCCAGCCTTCGGTCTGCTTGCACGCCGTCGCGATGAACCAGTCCGCATGCGAATTCGGCTCGTCGCTGTCCGCGACGGAGAACGCGAATTCCTTGCAGCTCGCGAGCGCGTTGTCGAATTCCCGCAGCACGCGCACATCGCCGTGGCCGTTCTCTATCGGCAGCGTGTGTTTCACCTTCCAGGGCCGCGTCTCGCCGACCGTCGACACACCCGCCGCCGACGCGATCGCCACTTGCTGATCCGTGTGCAGCGACTTCGACACGCGTTTGACTGCTTCGTCGGTAGCCGCCTGAACCGCGATACCCACGCCGATGCCGATTGCCGGATTGGTCGTGACCGCGCCCGTCGCGACGCCCGCGACCGCGCCCGTCGCCGCGCCGATGGACGCGCATCCGCTCACGGCCGCGCACGCCGCCGCGACGGCGACCAGAAGCGCGAGGCGCAGCGCGCCTGCATTCGTCAGGCGCACCGTCATTGCAGCGAGCCCCAGCGCGGCGTGGCCGGTTCCGCCGACGCCCATTTCCATTTCTGACCGTCGCGGCAGACGGATGCCACGTAGAACGCGCTGTCCGGGGCGCGATCCTTGGTGGCGTCGCGATCGACCGAGAACACGATTTCCTTGCAATCCAGCGCGCCGCTGCTAATCGCGCGGCTCACGGTCACGCGGCCTTTCTCGTCCTCTTCGAGCGGGACGGAATGCACGGCGACCCACGGCGCGACCGCGCCGACGGCGAGCGGTCCGGCGGCGGCGGCGATCTTGTCCTGCGTATCGGTATGGATGACGCGCTGCGTGTACTGCACGCCCGCGCGCGCCGCCGCAACCGCGCCCAGGCCGATGCCGGTCGCCACTGCCGCGTTGTTCGTCACCTTCGCGGCGACGGCCGCGCCCGCGATACCCGCGCCCGCTGTCGCGCCTTCACTGTAGAGCGAGTTGCATCCGCTCAAACCCAGGCACGCGACGGCGCCTGACAGAAACGCGGTGAACGCGGCGACGCGTCGGCCGCGCCGGGGGACACAGATCTGCATGTTGCTTTTCCTTCGTCTGCCGTTTTTATTGGCGCTGCGATCGAACGAACGCGGCCGATTTTTCCCTTCCACTTAACGCGGAGACTTGTCGCACAAGGCTCGAGAGCGCGACAGGCCGCGAGCTTCGCGCATTTTGAAGCATGCTTCTAATTACAGGTGCGGGAAAATTGCAAGAAATTGCAAGCGGGCGGAACGCGTTTCGCGTCTTGTAATACTGAACGGACGATTCGTTCCCGAATCGCCCGACGATCAGTTTTCGCTGGCCGACGACGAATTGTCGCTGCCGTCGGTGTCTTCGTTCTCGTAGGCGCCGAGCCGGTTGTACAGCGTCTTGAGGCTCACGCCGAGCGCCTTCGCCGCGCGCCGCTTGTCGCCGCCGCAATGCTTGAGCGTGCCGAGGATGATCTGCTTTTGCGCGTCGGCGAGCGGCGTGCCGACCCAGACGTTCATCGCGTCGCCCTGAGTGATCGGCTTCTTCACGCGCGATGCGAGATGCGGATGCGCGATCTCCACCGTCTTCTCCGCGAGAATGAACGCGCGATAGACCGTGTTTTTTAGCTCGCGCACGTTGCCCGGCCACGAATAGGTGCGCAGCACGTCGAGCGCGCGCTTGCTGAACGCCTTGTTCGTGCCTTCCTGCGCGTTCATTTCAGAGAGGAAATGCTGCGCGAGAAATTCGCGGTCCGAATCGCGCTCGCGCAACGGCGGCGCGCGCAGCGGAAACACGGCGAGGCGATACATCAGATCCTCGCGCAGCCCGTTTTCCCTGACGGCAACGACGGGATCGCGATTGGTGGCAGCGATCACGCGCACGTCCGAACTGATGAGATCGTTGCCGCCGACGCGAAAGAACGTGCCGGTTTCGAGCGCCCGCAGCAGCTTCACTTGTCGGACCGGCGACATTTCCGTCACTTCGTCCAGAAAGAGCGTGCCGCCATTGGCGTGCTCGAAATAGCCGACGCGACCCTGCACCGCGCCCGTGAAGCTGCCTTTCTCGTGGCCGAAAAGCTCGGCTTCGATCAGATTGTCCGGAATCGCGCCGCAGTTCACCGCGATGAACGGCGCGTCCTTGCGTCCGCTCTGATCGTGGATGGTCCGCGCGATGAGTTCCTTGCCGGTGCCCGATTCGCCGATGATGAGCGCCGTCGCGTCGGTGCCGGCGACGCGCTCGATCTGCGAATACAACTCCAGCATCACGGGCGATGAGCCGTACAGCAGTCCATAAGACTTCAAACCCGGCACGTCGCCCGCTGTGCGCTTTTTCTGCGCGGGTGTTTCGCCTGCGACGAGCGGCGGGTCAAGATCGGTTGACGCCATAAGTCCTGATGGTTCCTGAGTTCTGCGAATGTGGTTGGTCGGAGGGCGCTTCGCAGCAATCGAAAGAGAAGCGCCGCCGAAGCGGGCAGAGGCTCGATCGCGGTTGCACGCCGGGCCGGGCCTCGATCGTGCTGTGGACTTCATCGCGCGTGGCATGACGCACGCGCGTATCGACCGTCCGCATCAGCGATCGCGCGCTGGCGCTGCTGTCGTGCTCTCGATCGCGATGAGCCGATTCCCTCTCCATGCGTCGGTCCGGAGTCTCGCGCGGCGCGGCATTGCACGCCGGTTGCGGCGCGTCGATCGCGCATCGCCGCGGACGACTCTATCTCATAAACGCTATTTAACCATTCGCGGCGATATTGCGGCAATGCGCTCTTGAGCGCCCGGAGGCAATTTGTCTGATTGCCTGTCGCCGCGTCCGGCGCTTCCGGAAAGGTTCTCCGCATGCGCCGCGAATTTACAAGCCGACGGCGTAAGACTTACCCGCGATTCATGCCGCGGGATCGACCGTGGCGCGTGAGCGCGATATGGCACGAATGCTGCTCCACGGTGTTCATCCTTATTCGAATGCCCGAAAAAACGTTGAAGACCGCAGGGCAGTGCGAGAGGCCGAACACATCATGAAAGACATCTTCGATATCGATTTAACCGCGCGCGATTACCGTGCGCCCGCCAGCACGAGCCGGCTTCGCACGGCGCCTGCGACGGGCGGCCGCGAACGGGCGGCGGGCGACCGGCAGGAACTCGCGACAGGCGAGGCGATCGACATTTATCACTGGGCGGCCGTCGCGCTCGTGACGGCGCTGATGTGCGCGGTGCTCGCCTACGCGGCAGGCACGCCGGCGCTGGCAGGCGCGGCCAACGTGACGAGCCTCGTGTTCGGCGCGGCGGGCGGCGCGTTGACGGCAAGCGGCATCGTGCGCCGGCTGCGCGCGCGCCTCGCCGCGAACGGATCGCGCGATCCGTTGACGGTGACGGTCGCGAAGACGCAATGACGGCGAATCAAGGGCGATCGGCTAACTCGAATGGCAAACCCAATGTGGAGGACTGATTCCATGACTCAAACGACTGTCCAGCTTGCGTTGGGCAAGCAGAAAATCATCGAAGACATCAAGGTGCTGCTGAACGACTCGGAAGAGTTGCTGCGGCTTTCGGCGACGCTGCCGGGCGAAGGCGTCGACGCGTTGCGCTCGCGCTTGCGCACGCACACCGATACGGCGCGCGCCGCGCTCGAAGACGCGCAGGCGAATGCGCAAAGCCGCTATCGCGCGGGCGTCGACTGCACGGAGAAATATGTGCGCGAGAACCCGTGGCAATCGCTGGGCATGGCGGCTGCCGCCGGATTCGTGCTGGCGCTCCTGATTCAGCGCTAAAGGCGCGCTAACTACGCCGCCGCCTGGCGGCATCGATCATTGACAACGACAGGAGAAAAAACACCATGGCACGTTCTTCGATTGGAGTCTTCGGGGCGCTGTTCGCTGTCGGCAGCGTGCTCGCGTGGAAATGGATGCAGTCGCAGGACGCGGCCGGACGCCGCTTCGGGCGCGATCCGAATCGCGCGGTTTCGTCGTCGCGGCGGCGCTCGGCGATGAACGGCTACGTCGTCGGCGGCACGCCCGACGCGTGGCACTTCCCGCGAAGCTGACGACGGCCGGAGCCGCAGTCCGGCTCCGAACCGACGATCGCATGATTCACCGAAGCAGACGCACGCCTTTACCGGCGTGCGTTTTTATCTTAATAAACCCTTATAATTGAGAAACCTCTGCTATAAGTGGCCTAAATGGCAAAACTTACGGCGGTCGCCCCAAGCGTGCGGAAATTTCGGAAATTATTTTATTTTTAGCGCTTCCAGCCGGGTTCGATCGATGATCCCCGGCCGCAAGACGCACCGGCCCGGACGGCGCCTTGTCGCCCGGAGAAGACCACGCTGCCGCGCAGCGTGTGACCCTGAAACGCTTTGGAAGAATTCGAGACGCAATGCCACACGTATTGATTGTCGATGACGATCCCAGTACCCGCGAGGCGCTAGCCGCGATCATCGGCGAAGATGGATTGACGACGGCCACCGCCAGCGATTTGCGCGAGGCGCGCATTCAGCTTGTGAGGCAGACGCCGGACGTCGTGTTCACGGACCTCAAGCTGCCCGACGGAACGGGCGTCGACCTGTTCGAGGATCTCGATCCGCGCTCCGGCGTGGAAGTGATCGTGATCACCGGTCACGCGACCGTGGAATCGGCCGTGAGCGCGCTCAAGATGGGCGCGACCGACTATCTGGTCAAGCCGATCAACATGCAGCGCGTGAAGGCCATCCTCTCGCGCCTGCCGCGCGCCGGCGACCTGAAGGCGGAAATCGGCACGTTGCGCGGCGAGTTGCGCCGCATGGGCCGCTTCGGCCTGATGCTCGGCAATTCGCCCGCGATGCAGACGGTCTACGACCAGGTCGGCCGCGTCGCGCCGACGGCGGCTTCGGTGCTGCTGATCGGCGAATCGGGCACGGGCAAGGAAGTCGCCGCGCAGACGCTGCACGAGCTGAGCCTACGCCGCAAGCATTCGTTCATCGCCGTGAACTGCGGGGCGATTTCGCCGAATCTGATCGAGTCCGAAATGTTCGGCCACGAACGCGGATCGTTCACGGGCGCGGATCGGCAGCACAAGGGGTATTTCGAACGCGCGAACGGCGGCACGCTGTTCCTCGACGAAATCACCGAAATGCCGATCGAGCTTCAGGTGAAGCTGCTGCGCGTGCTGGAAACCGGCATGTTCATGCGCGTCGGCACGACGAAGGAACTGGAAACCGACGTGCGCCTGATCGCGGCGACCAACCGCGATCCGGAGCAGGCCGTGCTCGAAGGCAAGCTGCGCCTCGACCTGTATCACCGGCTGAACGTGTTCCCGATCAACCTGCCGCCGTTGCGCGAGCGGGGCAAGGACGTCGAACTGCTGGCGCAGGCGTTCCTCGACGAGCTGAACTCGCGCTACAACACGCGCAAGGACTTCCCGCCGGCCGTGCGCGACATGCTCGCGTCGTACAACTGGCCCGGCAACGTGCGCGAGCTGAAGAACTACGTGCAGCGCGCGTACATCATGTCGGCGTCGGATTCGGACAGCACGGCGACCGTGCCGCTGCAGATTTCGCTATCGAAGGCATCGGCGGGAACGGCGGTGACGATTCCGTTCGGCACGTCGCTCGCGCAGGCGGATCGGCAGCTGATTCTCGCGACGCTCGAGCAGTGCGGCGGCGTGAAGACGCGCGCGGCGGAAATCCTGGGCATCAGCCTGAAGACGCTCTATAACCGGCTCGTGGAATACGGCGAGGATGCGAACAAGGCGGCCGTCGGCGAGGGTGGCGATCCGAACGACGCAGACGGCGAAAATCTCTGAACGTCGGTTATCTTCACACGAAAACAACGCCCGTTGCTTGCAAAAAGCGCGGGCGTTTTTGTTGGCAGGCGCGCTTTGACCCACCATAATGGGGTCCATGGACGCGACTGGAATCGCGGAAATTGGGGAACAGACCTTGCGTGAGAATGAGCGCATCCTTCCGACCTAGCCGGGATGCAATCACGATCACAAGACCGCAAGGAGCCCGACATGACCGATTCCGCCCGCGCGCCCATCAGTGCGCAGACGCCGCAGCCGCCGGACCCGCCGGTGACGCCGCCCGATCAGCCGCCGCCGAATCCGATTCCGCCCGACACGAACCCGGACCCGACGCGCGATCCGCCCGAGCAGCCGATGCAGCCCATCGGCGATCCGCCGCCCGGGCCGAACGACGCGCCGCCGGTGGCTTGAGCGGCATGTCGGACGCATCGGCGGTGTCTTCCGGACCGATTCACCGAATTCGTGCAAGGCTTGAATAAGTTTCCATCCCGAAGGTAGGGATTACAACGAATGCCGCAAGAATGACCGGTTTCCGTGTGTCATTGCCGGTCCTTTTTTCCCAAGAACGCGCGAATTCGAAGCCCGGAAACGGCGGCGAACCGCGCATCGGTCTGACGCCGCCGAGGTCCATACACGACGGCCTTCTTTCTGGAGGCACCATGAGGCATCCCGCACTTCGACGCTCCGCGCGTCACTCTTCTAAACGCGAAGCACGCGCCGAAGCCGCCAAAAACGGCACGGCCCAGAACGCCTCTTCGCCCCCCGCCGATCACGACCCCGCCGGCCAGAACCGCCCCGCGCCTGGCGCTCCGCCCGATGGCGAACACAACCAGGGCGGCGTGCGCCGCGAGGGCATCGACTATCAGCGCGACCTCGGTTCCGAGCAGGACGCGTGACTTGCCGCGATCGCGCGGCGCACCGACACCGACGAAAAGTTCGACGCGCCAGCGGTTTGGCGCGTGCTTTCGCTCGTCCGTAACATCTGGATACGAATTTTTCACCGGGAATGTGCGCAAAACGGCATAAGACTTGCATGACTTGATGCCGTCCATTCGGGCATGCAACGACAACTGAAGAGGTGAGCCTGTAATGAGCAGATTGATCGTGGTATCGAATCGCGTCGCGCCGGTGCAGGAGGGCAAGCCCAGCGCGGGCGGTCTCGCTATCGGCGTGTTGGATGCGCTCAAGGAAACGGGCGGCGTGTGGTTCGGCTGGAGCGGCGAGATCGTCGGCGAATCGGCCGCGCCGGTCGTCGAAAAGAACGGCAATGTGACCTATGCGACCGTCGGCCTCACGCGGCGCGACTACGACCAGTACTATCGCGGCTTCTCGAACGCGACGCTGTGGCCGACCTTCCACTATCGCAACGACCTCTCGCGCTTCGATCGCGAGGAATACGCGGGCTACATGCGCGTCAACGCGACGCTGGCCGCGAAGCTGAAGACGCTGCTTCAGCCGGACGACATCATCTGGGTACACGACTACCACATGCTGCCGTTCGCGCAGGAGCTGCGCAAAATCGGCGTGACGAATCCCATCGGCTTCTTCCTGCATATTCCGTTTCCGGTGCCGGAAGTCATGCGCACCGTGCCGCCGCACGAGGAACTGATGGCGGCGATGTGCCAGTACGACGTCGTCGGCTTCCAGACGGACAGCGACAAGCAGTCGTTCGTCGATTACGTCGAGCGCAGCGGACGCGGCCATTTCAGCGACGACGGCATGCTGCAGGCATTCGGCCGGATGCTCAAGGTCGGCGCGTATCCGATCGGCATCTATCCCGACGCGATCGCGAAGGCCGCCGCGCAGTTCTCGACGCGCAAGCAGGTCAAGAGCCTGCGCGACAGCATGCGCGGCCGCAAGCTCATCATGAGCGTGGATCGCCTCGATTATTCGAAGGGTCTCGTCGAGCGCTTCCAGGCGTTCGAGCGCCTGCTGCTGAATGCGCCCGGCTGGCATGGGCGCGTGTCGCTCGTGCAGATCGCGCCGCCGACGCGCGCGGACGTGCAGACGTACCAGCGCATTCGCCAGAATCTGGAAGGCGAAGCGGGGCGCATCAACGGGCGTTTCGCGCAGCTCGACTGGACGCCGATTCAATATCTCAACCGGAAGTACGAGCGCAATCTGCTGATGGCGCTGTTCCGTCTCTCGCAGGTCGGCTACGTGACGCCGTTGCGCGACGGCATGAATCTCGTCGCGAAGGAGTACGTCGCATCGCAGGATCCGGAAGATCCGGGCGCGCTCGTGCTGTCGCAGTTCGCGGGCGCGGCGGATCAGTTGCCGGGCGCGCTCGTCGTCAATCCGTTCGATCTGTCGCAGATGTCCGAGGCGCTGGAGCGCGCATTGTCGATGCCGCTCGCCGAGCGCCAGGCGCGCCACGCCGACATGATGGCGCCGCTGCGCGAGAACAATCTCTCCGTGTGGCGCGATTCGTTCCTGTCCGATCTGCGCAGCGTCGCGACGGCCACGTCGGTGACGGCGAAGACGGTCAACACGGTGAAGCAGGGCGCGGCCGAAGCGAAGAACGCGGCGAAGGCCTGAACCGCGCGACGTCGCATCGCGCACGAAAGCCCCGCGTCTCGCACGAGCGCGGGGTTTTTTCATGGCGAATCGCATGCGGAACGGGACTTGCGATCCTGTCATCGACACAATCGAAGGAGGTCATCATGACGGGAAGCACACTGAATCCGCCGGATGAAGGCGGCACGGAATGGGGCAAGGGTCACGGCACGGGCGCGCTCGGTCCGAGCGATTCGTCGGATAGCGGATCGGACGTGCAAGGCGAAATGCGCCGTCCGGCCGATATCGAGGACGAACTCGACGGCCACGCGCTCGGCTTGTCGGACGCGCAGCTCGCGAGCGATACCGACCGCTTCGGCACGGGCGAAGACGCATCCGCCGACGGCGACAACAATCTCGCGGTCGACGGCGACATCCTGCCGGACGAAGTGGAAGACGAGGACGTGGAGTCGCTGAGCGACGAAGGCGCCGATCCGGCCGACGACGACGACGAACGCATCTGAACGCCGCTTCCAGCAAGACCCGAAGGCGCGCGCGGACTTTCCGCCCGCGCCTTTTTTACACGCATCGCGCGCGGGGAGGCTAACATCGGCGCTTGACGCTTCAAACTGGTTTCGCACTCGCCGATGAACCGCGAAGTCCCCCAAGTCCCCAATCCGTCCGCTCCGCTCGCCGAAGGCCGCACGTCGCGGTTCGGGTGGCTGTCGTGGCTCGCCGATCCCGTCACGCAATGGGTTCAGGACCACTGCCTCATGTTCTCGGCGGCGATCTCGTTCTTCGCCGCGTTTTCGCTCGCGCCGACGCTTGTCATCGTCATTTCGGTGGCGAGCATTTTCTTCGGCGCCGATGCCGTGCAGGGCCGGCTCTTCGCCGAAATCAGCGGCGTCGTGGGCGCGGATGCGGCGCACACGCTCGAAGCGATCGTCGCAAACGCGTGGCACGCCGACATGGCGCGGCGCACGGCCGTGCTGTCGATCGCGGGCGTGCTGATCGGCGCGTCGGCGACCTTTTCGTCGCTGCATAGCGCGCTAAACGTGATCTGGCCGACGCCCGCCGTCGGCACGCGCGCGAGCATCTTCGCGCTTCTGCGCGTGCGGCTGATGTCGTTCCTGCTCGTGGTGGGCGCGGGGTTGCTGGTGGTGGCGCTCCTCGTGCTCGATGCGCTCGTCGAAGTGCTCGGCCACTGGGCATTCGGCGACGGCAATCCGTTCGTCGTGCTATCGACGGTGACGCGCCGCGCGATCTCGCTCGCCATGCTGATGCTCGCGTTCACCGTCCTGCTCAAGTTCCTGCCGACGACGCGCATGCGCTGGCGCGACGCCGCGCTCGGCGCCACCGCCGCCGCGATGCTGTTCGAATGCGGCAAGCGGCTCTTCGCGTTCTACCTGCAGCACGCGGGCACGGCGAACATGTTCGGCGCGGCGGGATCGCTCGCGATCATCCTCATGTGGCTCTATTACTCGGCGGCGGTGTTTCTGCTGGGCGCGGAACTGTCGGCGACGGCGGCGCGCAAGCGCACGCATCGCGAGTCCGGCTGGCGCTAGAAACGCGCACGGAAAAGGCACGAGAAGCGCGGGCGAAAAAAAGGCCGCCCACGAAAGGCGGCCCGACAGCTACGCTCCCTTGATTCCACTCATGCGACTCGCTTTGACCGGGTCGTCGCTCGAGCGCCGGGAGCGCAAAACCGTTAGCGGTGCTTCATGCCTGGCGGCGCAGTTCCGCCGGCGGCACCTTCATCAAATGCCGATACTTCGCCACCGTGCGGCGCGCGACGATCACGCCCTGATCGGCGAGCATCTTCGCGAGGCTCACGTCGGAGAGCGGATCGCGCGTGTTTTCCTTCGAGATCATTTCCTTCAGGAGCGCGCGCACGGCGGCGGCCGAGCACGTGCCGCCGCTTTCGGTCGACAATTCGCGCGGGAAGAAGTGCTTGAATTCGAAGATGCCGCGCGGCGTGGCCATGTACTTGTTGCCCGTGGCGCGCGAGATGGTCGATTCGTGCAGGCCGAGTTCGTCGGCGACATCGCGCAGAACGAGCGGCTTCAGCGCGATTTCGCCGTAATCGAAGAACGCCTTCTGATGCGAGACGATGCATTCGGCCACGCGCTGGATCGTCGTGAAGCGCTGCTGTGCGTTGCGAATGAGCCAGCGCGCTTCCTGCAACTGCTGCGCGAGCGGCGAACGGCTCGCGCCGGCCGATTGCGCGAAAAGCTCCGCATACATGCGATGAATCCGCGCGCGCGGCAGCACCGCCGGATTGATCGTCACGACCCATTGCTTCTTGACCTGACGCACGATGACGTCCGGCACCACGTAGTTGTCCTCGCTCTGGCCGTAGTTCTCGCCCGGCTTCGGATCGAGACGGCGCACGAGCGCGCACGCAATGCGCAGTTCTTCCGCGCTGCAGCCGATCTTCTTCTGCAGTTCGGCCTGCTCGCGGCGCGCGAGCCGTTCGAGATGATGCACGACGATTTCGCGCGCCACTTCGCGGCCCGGCGTGTCGTGCGGCAGCGCGTCGAGCTGAAGCGTCAGGCATTCGGACAGATTGCGCGCGCCGACGCCCGGCTTGTCGAGCGACTGCACGAGCTTCAGCGCGATGCTGAGTTCGTCTTCGCTGATGGCCGGCTCGATATCGACGACGTCCGCCAGTTCGCTCAGTTCCTGGCGCAGATAGCCGTCGTCGTCGAGCGCTTCGATGATCAGTTGCGCGACCGCGCGATCGCGCTCGTTGAGCTGATACATGCGCAGCGTGTCGTGGAGCGTTTCATGCAGCGACGGTTCGATGCGCACCCAGTCGGCGGGATCGGAGCCTTCGCCGTCGCCGTTGTTGCGCGATGCGCTGCGGCCGAACGGATCGGACGAGAACTCGCTCATGGAGTCGTCGCGCGAACCGGAATCGGCGCCGGAGTCGCCGTCCATGCTGGATTCAGCCGAGAGCGGCGCTTCGGCCGTGCTCTCGGTGGAAGTCGAGAGCGATGCTTCGCTCATCGAATTGCCGTTGTCCGCGCCGAGGGCGTTGTCCTCGGTCTGCGATTCGTCGTATTCGAGGAAAGGATTCGTGTCGAGCGCGTTGCGCAACTCCTGCTGGAATTCCAGCGACGAAAGTTGCAGAAGGCGGACCGACTGTTGCAGACGCGGCGTCAGGGCCAGGCTTTGCTTGGTGCGGAGTTCGAGTGAAGGCGGCATTGCTGGCTAATCCTCGAGTATTCGTTCGTGATCGATATGTTCGTCGATCAGCAAAAGCAACCACCGTGCCATGCGTCGCTAAGGTCATGCTTCGCATACGTTTTTGGTTCTGGCGAGCGTTCGTTCGAACTGTGCGGCGCCCCGCTTTCACGCAGTTTTTACACGGCCTCAGACAAAAGGACGGCCCGCCGCGCGGCCCGTTCGACGGGCTTTTGACAGCGCGCGCCCGCCTGTTCATGATTTGTCGCCTGGGCTTCGCGCGTCGGCGGTTCAAGGCGTCGCGCCGATGTTCGGTCGCACACGCGAGCCATCCGATCCGGACCCGGCACGCAAGTTGCGGTACCGTTCATGCGATCGGCGCGGCGACGCGCGGACGCTATCGAGGCAACAACGATCATCACGAAGAAGCGGGGCGCCTCGTGCGTGTGCTCGGCAAGACGCGAGCATGCGGGCACGTCAGCGTGACAGGGGCGCGCAAGACTAAAACCGAGAACAAGGAGTATCACTATGAAGACGACTCAATTCCTCAAGGCAGCCGGCGGTATCGCATGTGTCGTGTTCGCGCTGAACGTGAACGCGCAGATCAACTCGACGTCGTCCTCGGGTGCTTCGGACACGTCCGTCGGCCAGAAGGTCGATGACAGCGCCGTGACGACGAAGGTCAAGGCCGAACTGCTGAGCGCCAAGAACGTCAAGTCGACGCACATCCACGTAAAGACGCGTCGCGGCGTCGTCTCGCTGACCGGCACCGTGCCGTCGGCTGAAGACAAGACCGCCGCGGAAGAAGTGGTGAAGGAAGTGTCGGGTGTTGCATCCGTGAAGAACCATCTCAAAATTGCTGCCAAGTAAGACGGAAGTAATGGCATAGTTCGTATGCCCGGCGCGCTTGATGCGGGCCGGGCTCGAAACCGCAGTACCGGAACCCGCGCGGGGTTCGATGATTCGTCGTCGCACGAGACATCGGGCCTTTCAGCGCGGGTTCGCACATCGGGCGGCGCTTCATGCCGCTTGTTTGTTCGCTTCGCCTGCTTCGCTTGTTTCACACGGCACGTGCATCACCTCGCAGCATGTTTGAAACCCTAAAAACGAAGGACGGCCGGTTCAGGTCGTTACTCACAGGTGGCTCACGAAGCGTCGTGCATGCGGCGCTCGAAGGCCCCGGCAAAAGGAGCTCTTCATGAAGACGAAAAAGATGGCATTGATCGGCGCGCTGGCTCTCGCATTCTCGACGACGGCGTTCGCACAGGCGGCATCGGATACGGCGGGCATGGCAGCCCCGGCATCCGGCGCTCACGCAAAGAAAAGCAAGGGCACGACGCTGCATCAGCAGAACAAGGCGCACAAGCTGAAGGGCGCGTCGGCGGCTGCGGCAGCTTCCTCGCTCGGCACCAACGACAAGGGACAGCCGCAGTAATCATCGGCTGCATCCGCGCTCGACGAAACGGCCACGCAAGTGGCCGTTTCGTTTTGCGGCGATGCGTGTAGTCGCATCGTCGCATCGTCGTGCGAAAAAAATCGCCGCCCGAAGGCGGCGATGATGCGTGCATCGTGTAGCTATGCGGCGAAGCGCATTACGACTTCGTGGCCGCGTACTGATCGCGCAGGTCGCGGATGCGATCGTGGTTCTCGATCACGCCCTGATACTGACGCTCGACGATCGCGCGCACATCGGCCGGCAGGTCCTTTTCGAGCGCCTCGCGATAGTTCTTCTTCGCGGCGTCTTCACCGCGCTCGCATTCGGCGAGGATCGCGTGGTCGCTGTGGCCGCTCACTGCCGACTTCACGTCGACCCAGCCGCGATGCAGCGCGCCCGCGACGGAGCCGCCCGTTTCCGGCTTGCCGCCCAGACGCTGAACCAGGCCCTGCAACTCGATCGCGCCTTGCGAGCATGCTTCGGCGCGGTTCTGGAACAGGAGCTTGAGGCTCGGATCACGCGTGTCTTCGGCGGCCTTGAGGAAACCCTTCTCTCCGTCCTTCGAGGTTTCGATGAGATCATTGAGTACCGATACGACGTTCGTGCTCATAGGGATACCTCCTTTGTTGGCGAATTGGCTTTGAGCGCTGCGTCCCTTGCGGGATGCGCTGCATTTAGCCCTTGCACGCAGCGTGCCCGGAAAGGGTCGATGGCGAGCGGCACGTCGTTTGCTTGATGGTCGCGCATTCCGACGTTCGTCCCACGCAGGACGACGCAACGACAAGGCAACAGGAGAAGCCGATGAAAAGATTCAACGCGCTCGCGAATCGCGAATTTCTACTATTGGTGGCGATCGTCGCGTCGGCGGTCACGCTGCATGTGCGCGAACGGGCGATCGAAACGCCCGTGGCGTCGCAAGCCAGCTATCCGCACATGTGCGAGCCGACCGGCGCGGCCGGTAACAAGGCGAAGATCCTGCCCGCCGGATGCGACGTCCGCACCGACACGAAAAAGGATCGCAACGCACGTCCGTGGGTTTGACGCGAACCGAATGAAAAACGCCCCGGACGTCGAACCTCCGGGGCGCATCAGGAACACTTGCTTCACGCGCGCGGTTGCGCGAATTCCTTCACCGGTTGCGGCGGCTTCAAAGGATCGAAGTCGCTCCAGCGGCCTTGCTTCCAGCGGCCCGACGCACGCTCGATCTCCATTCCGCCTGCTTCCTGCAAAATCGACGCAGCCCTGTCATGCGTTTCCGGCGACACGTGCACGGCCACCAGCACGCCGGAATGGCGCGTCGGTTCCTCGGCCTGCATGGGCGCGGCGTTGGGCTTCTTCTTCGTATGCGACATCGCGCCTGCAAGCGAGCCGATATACGCGCCGACGCCCGCCGCGACCACCGACACGAAGAGCGGCGCCTTGAAGACGGCGAAGATCGCCGCGCCGATGATCGCGCCCACGACCGCGCCGATCGTCACGCCCTTGCCGGCGCCTTTCGGCGCGGCGCCCGCGCCTTTATCGGTGGACACGTCGCCGCCAATCGGAAAGCGCGCGTGCTGGCCGCTCGGGTTGACGAAGAAGAGCGTCACGTCTTCTTCCACGAAGCCGTTCGCGAAAAGCCGCTGCGCGGCTGCTTCGGCGGCGGGAAAGGTCTCGAATCGGCCAGCGATGATCAGGGACATGTTCCCTCCTTCTGAGTGATGGGTTGCGTGGAATCGGCCAGCACGCGCCTCGGAGCGCGCGCGGTTCGATGAGCGGCCGCGATCATTCGGGCTCCAGTCCCGCGACGCGGAAGAGGCCGCTGCGCAGCACGACCGGCTGGCCGCCGTTGTCGTCGAGCGCTTCGGCGCATACCGCGCGGATGCGCGCCGCGCCGCCTTCGAACGCGGGCATCAAGTCTTCCTCGCGCGGGGATGGCGCGCCGAAGTGGTCTTCGAGCGCCTCGGCGCTGATCGAGCAGACGACCGGCTCGCCGTCGACGAGCGCGGTGAAATGAATCGCGAGGTCGTCGCCGTCGAACACGGGGCGTTCTTCCGAAAACGTGATGTGCATGGTCGAGTCCTCATAAGCCGGCCTGGGACCGGCGGGCGCGCGAACGGGCAGGCCGTCGGCGCGTTCGATGAAATGCGGGGCGTTCATGGCGCGGCCTTCGGCGAAGCGTTGCCGAGTTGCTGCGCCATCTCGTAGTGGTGACGGATGACCGGCAGCGCCTTCGCGGCGGCGGCCTTCAGCGCGGCATCGTTGCCGTTTTCGCTTTCCTTCGCGAAAAGCTCAACGGCCTTCTGATGACCCGCCAGCGCGACCTTTTCAATATAGGCTTTGTCGAAGTCGGCTCCCTGAAGATTTTGCAGACTGCCGACGACCGACGAATCGGATGCCGGCGGCGTCGTGATGCCGTGGCGTTTCGCGATCACATCGAGATTGCGCGCGAGCGCCGTGTGATCCGCGATCATTCGCTGTGCGAAGTCCTTCACCTGTTTGTCGCCCGAACGCGCGAGCGCGAGCTTGCTGGCGGCGATTTCCGTCGCGCCCGCGGCGCCTGCGTCCTGGATGAACTGCTGATCGACGGTGGAGAGCTTCTGCGTCTGCATCTTGCTCGCGCCGTCCCGGGTCTGGGCGTGCGCGGGCGCGAGCGCGGCAGAAGCCGTCAGCGCAAGGGCGATGAAGCACGATGAAACGCGTGGCATCGGCTCGGCTCCGGTGGGGTCGAATGAGTCGGATCTGGCGATCAGGCCGCGCGCGACTTGCCGAGCGCGTCGATCAGCGCCTTGTTGAACGCGGGCAGGTCGTCGGGCTTGCGGCTCGTGATGAGATTGCCGTCGATCTGCACTTCCTGATCGACCCACGTGCCGCCCGCGTTGCGCACGTCGTCCTGAAGGCTCGGCCAGCTCGTGATCGTGCGGCCCGCGATGATGCCCGCCGAGATCGGCAGCCAGCCGCCGTGGCAGATCACCGCGATGGGCTTCTTCGCCTGATTCGCTTCCTTCACGAAGGCTTGCGCCTTGGCGTCGAGCCGGATGGCGTCGCCGTTCACCACGCCGCCCGGCAGCACGACCGCGTCGTATTCGCCAGAGGTGGCTTCGTCGAGCGTGCGATCGACGGCGACGGCATCGCCCTTGTCGACGTGTTTGAAGCCCTGAATCTGCCCCGGCTTCTGCGAGATGACGTCGACCTGCGCGCCGGCTTCCTTCAGCGCGCGCTGCGGCTCGACGAGTTCAGCCTGCTCGAAACCATCGACGGCGAGGATCGCGACCTTGCGGCCATTGAGGGAACTTGCCATTGGATACACCTCCTTTTTATTGCTTGTTTCGGACGTCCGCGGCGAGCGAGTCGCGCGCGGATGGACGTTCGAAACGGCAGCAAGGTGTGTGCCCAAATGGAGGCGCGGTGGCCGCTGCGGACCATCGCGGTGAAGAGGTCGTACTACGAAACCGTTTCGACTCGACGCTTGCCCGTGAGTCTCAGCATGCTGACGACAGCGGCCGCCGCCGCGAACACGGCCGCGACCGCCAGCGCGATCACCGGCCCGCGCTGCGGCTCGACGCCGAAGATCAGCGCGACGATCGCGGCGCCGAGCGTCTGCCCGGTAAGACGCGCGGTGCCGAGCATGCCGCTCGCGCCGCCGCTGCGATGACGTGGCGCGGACGACAGCATCTGCCGGTTGTTCGGCGATTGGAATAGCCCGAAGCCGAAGCCGCATATCGCCATGCGCCACGCCACGTCGGCCGGCGCCGGATGGGCGCCCACGGTCGCGAGCAGCACGAGGCCGACGCACAGCACCGCGAGCCCGACGCCGCCGAGCAAGCCCGCCGAATAGCGGTCCGCGAGTATGCCCGCGACCGGCGCGACGAACACGATGACGAGCGGCCACGGCGTCATCAGAAAACCGGTTTCAACCTGGCTCATGCCGAAGCCGTTTTGCAGCAGAAAGGGCAGCGAGACGAACGCCAGCATTTGCGCGCAGAACGAGCAGACCGACGTGCCGATCGACAGCGCGAACACCGGAATGCGCAGCAGGTCGACGGGCAGAAGCGGCGCGCTTTGCGTGAGCTGCCGCCGCACGAAGAAGTAGCCGATGACCGCCGTCGCGACGAACTCGCCGATCACATACGGACGATGCTCGCCGTGCCCGAGCCCGTCGACGGCGACGATCGCGATGCCGAAGAAGAGCGCGTTCATCACCGCGCTCACGTAGTCGTACGGTTGCCGATGCCCCGGCGTGCGCGGCAGCGCCTTCGCTCCGATGGCGAGCGCGGCGATGCCGATGGGCACGTTGATCGCGAAGAGCCACGGCCACGGCGCGACGGCCAGCACACCGGAGGCGACAGTCGGCCCGATCACCGACGAAATGGCCACCACGGTCGCGTTGATGCTCACGCCGCGCCCGAGCTGATCGTGCGGATAGATCATGCGGACGATCGCCGTGTTCACGCTCATGATGCCCGCCGCGCCGAAGCCCTGAACGACGCGCGCGATGGTGAGCGTGACGAGCGTGCCCGACAGCGCGCACGCCAGCGACGACACCGTGAAGAGCGCAAGCCCGCCCATGTACACGCGCCGATAGCCGATGCGATCGCCGAGCGAGGCGAGCGGCAGCAGCGAAATGGTGATCGCGAGCTGATACGCGTTGACGACCCAGATGGAATCGGCGGGGGAAGCGTTGAGATTGCGCGCGATGGTCGGCAGCGCGACGTTGGCGATGGCGCCGTCGAGCACCGCGAGCGTGATGCCGAGCGCGACGACGGCAATCGCCCAATAACGTTGGGGAAGGGGAAGACCTTGGTCGGAATCCATCGGAGGGCTGTGGGTGGCCGGGCGGCGCATTGTATGCCGCGCTGTTTTCAAATCGCTTGTGACTTCTTTCGATGACGCAGCCGCGAAACTCACGCGGCCGCGTTCGCTCCATGTCACTTGAGTTCGTAAAGCCCCGTGTAAGTCGCCGAATCGATCTCGTTCAGATGCGTCATGAAACGCGCGACGGCGTTCGTCGTGTTGGGATCGAGCGGCAGATTCTCGGCTTCGAGCGCATGAATGCGGAAGATATAGCGATGCGGCTTGTCGCCGCGCGGAGGCGCCGCGCCGCCGAAGCCGACCGTGCCGTAGTCGTTGCGAAGCTGCAGCGCGCCGGCGGGCAGCAGGCTGCCGTCGGCCTTGCCCGCGTTGCGCGGCAGCGACCGGACATCGGCCGGAATGTTGACGACGATCCAGTGCCAGAAGCCGCTGCCGGTGGGCGCGTCGGGATCGTAGACGGTGAGCGCGAAGCTCTTCGTGTCGGCGGGCGGGTCTTCCCACTGAAGCGCGGGAGAGATGTTTTCGCCGGATGCGCCGAAGGCTTGCTGATCGAATTCCTGCGCGCGGGTGAGAAAGCCGTTCGCCGGAAATTCGTCGGACCAGATGCGGAAATCAGCCATGAGAGTCATGCCTCCTTGTGAGCTTCAGTGAGCGATGGGGAATGCGGCGATGCACGGCACGTCGCGCAGCCAGTGTGCCCGGCGAGACGCGAGGCGCGGCCATGCTCGATAAGGCCGGATAGCCGATCGAGTGTAGCATCCGCCCCTCATTCGGACATGCGCCCGGAGATCGAATCGCCTGGCGTAATAAAGGCGGGAAATATGGCGGGCTACAATTATGAGATGAGACGAGCGCCCGTAAGAATGACCGGGGAAACGTTCTAATAATCCGGCGCGAGCCGGGAGGATGACGATGCCAAACGACCCGCGCCGCGCCGCCGGCCAATTCACGCCGGCCAGGCTTCCCGAAGACGACGCCGACATGTTCGACCTCGCGCCCGTTTCCCTGTGGCTCGAAGATTTCAGCGCCGTGCGCGAGCGGCTGGACCAGTGGCGCGCCGCCGGCGTCACCGATCTGCGCGCGTTTCTGTCGGAAGACGCGGCGCGCATTGCCGAATGCTCGTCGCGGATTCGCGTCGTGAAGGTGAACCGGCGCACGCTGACGCTGTTCGGCGCGCGGGACATCGACGATCTCGTGCAGAACCTCGCCCGCGTCTTTCGCGACGACATGCTGACCACGCACGTCGACGAACTCGATCAGCTCTGGTCCGGCAAGCTGCGCTTCGTGAGCCAGACGGTCAACTACACGCTCGACGGCAGGCGGCTGGACGTGCTGCTGAAAGCCGTCGTGCTGCCGGGACACGAGGACACGTGGAACCGCGTGCTCGTCACGATAGAAGACATCACCGAACTCGAAACCATGCGCCGCAAGGCCGCGCAGAGCGAACTGTACGCGCGCGGCTTGTTCGAGCATTCGCCGGTCTCGCTGTGGGTCGAAGACTTCAGTTCCGTGAAGATGCTGCTGGACGAAGTGCGCGAGCGGGGCATCGTCGACTTCCGGACGTTCGTGAATGTGCATCCCGAATTCGTCGAGCGATGCATGCAGGAGATTCACGTCCTCGACGTCAACGAGCACACGCTGCGCATGTTCGCCGCCTCCGACAAGGCGACGCTGCTCGCGCGTCTGCCGGACGTCTTTCGCGACGACATGCAGCAGCACTTTCAGGAGCAGCTTGCCGATCTATGGGAACACAAGCTCTTTCATCAGCGCGAAGTGCTCAACTATTCGCTCGATGGAAGCGAAGTGCATGTGCATCTGCAATTCTCGGTGTTTCCGGGGCACGAGGCGCGCTGGGATCTCGTGCTCGTCGCGCTCACGGACATCACCGCGCGCAAGAAGGCCGAAGCGTATCTGGAATTTCTCGGCAAGCACGACGTGCTGACCAAGCTGAAGAATCGCTCGTTTTATATCGATGAAATCAATCGGCTCGAACGCAAGGGGCCGTTCCCGGTGACGGCGATCGCGGTCGATGTGAACGGGCTGAAGAGCGTCAACGATCAACTGGGCCACGCCGCCGGCGATGCGCTCCTGCGGCGCGCGGGCGAGGTGCTGTCGAAGGCCGTCGAGAAGCCGTTTCAGGCGGCGCGCATCGGCGGCGACGAGTTCATGCTGCTCTTGCCCGGCACCGACGAACGCGGCGCGGAAACGGTGATGGACGGCATCCGCCAGTTGCTGGAGGTGAACAATCAGTTCTACTCGGGCATGCCGTTGAGCTTCGCGATGGGCGCGGCGACATCGCGCGAAGGCGAGCGGCTCGAAGCCATGCTGCAACGCGCCGATGCCGCGATGTATGTCGAAAAGCGCGCGCAATACACGCAGGGCGCGCAGGGGGAGTGACGAAAGCGGGTGAATAAAACTACTGCGTGACTTCGTCGATCCCGCGATCCAGCGCGGGACACGCCTCATCGATTTCCTTCTTGTACTCGGCGGGATTGCTCGTCTTGAGCTTGTCGAAGCGATCGACCGTCGCCTGCGCCTGCCGGTAGCCGAGTGCCCATTCGGCTTCGAAGTCGGGCGCATCGCGGAAGTTGGCGCGCGCGGCGTCCTTGAAATGCGCGACTTTCGCGGCGTCGATATGACAGACATCCGCTGCGCCGCGCGCGATGTTCGCGCTCGTCATCACGCCTTCGGCCGCGAGCAGTTGCGGCGACGACGGGTGGCCAGGCGGCAGTTGCGTCTGCGCGGAAGCGCCCAACGCAAAAAGCACGAGCGGGAAGGCGACGATTTTCAATGGCGACATGCGGTAAATGAAAGCGGTGACTGGATCGAAAAAGTATAGATGAAGCCCCTGGAAAACCGGTGTCCTGAAGGCGAAAGACGCTATGACCCCCATGCTAGAATCGATTCCCACCGCCGTTCTCAGACACAACAATGAAAAAAGGAAGCAAGGCCGCGACGCCCGCCAGTGCTGCGCCCTCGCCGACCGGGTCGGAAGGGCGGCGCAAGTACGATCCTGAAGAAACCAAGCGCAATATTCTCGATATCGCCACGCAGGAATTCTCGGCGATGGGTCTGACGGGCGCGCGCGTCGATGCCATCGCGGAGCGCACGAACACCACGAAGCGCATGCTGTACTACTACTTCGGCAGCAAGGAAGGGCTGTACGAAGCGGTGCTCGAACAGGTCTACGGCGACATCCGCGCGCTCGAACAGGAACTGCATCTCGCGGACATGGAACCCGAGGAAGCGTTGCGCGAATTCATCGGTTTCACGTTCGATTATCACGACAAGCATCGCGATTTCGTGCGCCTCGTCACCATCGAGAACGTGCATTCGGCCAAGTACATCGAGCAGTCGAAAACCTTCAAGACGCGCAATTCGACGGTGGTGAAGACCATCGAGGATCTCATCGCGCGCGGCGTGGCGGCGGGGCGCTTTCGCGACGACGTCGATCCCATCGATCTGCATCTGATGATCAGCTCGTTCTGCTTTCATCGCGTGGCGAATCGCCATACGTGGAGCGCGGCGTTCGGGCGCGATCCGTCCGGTCCGCGCTCGCGGGCGCGGCATCGCGAGATGATCATCGACGCCGTGCTCTGCTTCATGCGTCGCGAAGACTGAACGGCAAAAATAAAACGGCGGCTCTCATGCGAGGCCGCCGTTTTTCATGATGCTTCGCGTCAGTCGAATCAGGCTTCGAGCAAGCGCTGGAAATGCGCGAACATGCGCTCGGCGTCGGGTTCGCGGCCCGTGAAGATGCGCAGCGCATCCACGGCCTGACACACCGCCATGCCGCCGCCACTGGCCGTCTTGCAGCCGAGCGCCTTCGCGGCCTTCAGCAGTTCCGTTTCGAGCGGAAAATAGACGATCTCCGCGACCCACAGATCCTCGTGCAGATACTCCGCCGGCAGCGGCAGGCCGGGCAGCTTCGCCATGCCGGTCGGCGTCGCGTGGATGAGGCCGCTCGCCGCGCGCAATGTCTCGCGCAAGTCGCCGCCGCTCGTCACTTCGCGATCCGGAAAGCGCGCCGCGAGTTCCTGCGCAAGCGACGATGCACGCGCGTCGTCGGAATCGAACAGCGTGAGCGCGCGCGCGCCCATCGCGAGCGCGGCATGCGCGACGGCCGCGCCCGCGCCGCCCGCGCCCAACTGCACGACGCGATCGAGCGGCGCATCGGGCAGGGCGCGCTGAAACGCGCGCGCGAAGCCCGACCAGTCCGTGTTGTAGCCGATGCGCTTGCCGTCCTTCAGCACGACCGTGTTGACCGCGCCGAGCGCGCGCGCGTCGGGGTCGAGATCGTCGAGCAACGGGATCACGCTTTGCTTGCACGGATACGTGATGTTCAGGCCGTCGTAGCCCATGCGTTCGGCGGCCTGAAGCAGTTCGGGCAGCGCCGATGGCTCGAGCTTCAGCGCCTGCAGGTCGATGCGCCGATACACGTAGTTGAGCCCGAGGACGCGGCCTTCTTCTTCGTGCATGGCCGGCGTGAGCGAACCGCCAATGCCCGAGCCGATGAGTCCGATGAGGTATGAAGTTTTGCTGGTCATGCGAGATGCTCCCGCGAAAGAAGCCAGGCGACAACGCCTAGCGTACTGCAGAAAATGAGGGCGCGATGTTGCATCGCGACAGCGACGGAACTTAGGACCGAAGTGTGACCGCCGCAGCGGCCGGTGTCCGTCCGTATTTTCACGGATTTTGTACGATCTGGTTAGTTTGTTATGCTGCAGCACAATGACGTGGCATGCGTGCGTAGCGCCTACACTGAATCGATCACCCCGCATCACACCGAATGCACGAGGAGGCAGCATGCCGCGTTCAATCCCGACATCCATCGCGACGGTATCCATTAGCGGAACGCTCGTGGAGAAACTGAAGGCCATCCGCGCGGCGGGCTTCGACGGCGTCGAAATCTTCGAAAACGATCTCCTGTATTTCGACGGCACGCCCGCCGATGTCCGGCGCATCTGCGAAGACTTAGGCCTCGCCATCTACCTGTTTCAGCCGTTTCGCGACTTCGAGGGCGTGAACCCCGAGCGCTTCACGAAGAACATCGAGCGCGTGAAGCGCAAGTTCGACTTGATGCACGAACTCGGCGCGGACCGCATGCTCGCGTGCAGCAACGTGTCGCCGGAGACGATCGGCGATGACGCGCTCATCGTCGATCAGCTCGGCACGCTTGCGCGGCTCGCGAAGGAAGCGGGCGTCGTCGTCGGCTACGAGGCGCTCGCGTGGGGCCGGCACGTGAATTCGTACAAGCACGCGTGGCGTCTCGTCGATGCCGTGAATCACCCGAATCTCGGCCTCGTGCTCGACAGTTTCCATACGTTGTCCATCGGCGATTCCGTCGATGAAATCGCCACGATTCCCGGCGATCGCATCGCGTTCGTGCAGATCGCCGATGCGCCCGTGCTCGCGATGGACGTGCTCGAATGGAGCCGTCACTATCGCTGTTTTCCGGGGCAGGGCGCGTTCGATGTCGCGGGCTTCACCGCGCGCGTGTTCGAGGCGGGCTATGCGGGGCCGCTGTCGCTCGAAATCTTCAACGACGGCTTTCGCGCCGCGCCGACCGCGATCACCGCGGCGGACGGGCATCGGTCGCTGCGGTTTCTGGAAGAACAGACGCGCGCCGCGATGGGCGACAACGCGCCCGCCGCGCTCTTCGATCCGCCCGCGCCGCCGGAGCACATCGGCTTCCAGTTCCTCGAATTCGCCGTCGACGATACGACGCGCGAGCACGTCGCCGAATGGCTCGGCAAGCTCGGCTTCCGGCTCGCGGGACGGCATCGATCGAAGGACGTGACGCTCTTTCGGCATGGCGCGGGATCGATCGTGCTCAACGCCGAGGCCGATTCTTTCGCGAGCGCGTTTTATCAGCAGCACGGTTTGTCGCTGTGCGCGTCGGCGTTTCATGTCGATGACGCGAAGCTCGCGTTCGAGCGCGCCGCTGCTTACGGATCGAAGCCGTTCTCGGGGCAGGTCGGGCCGAACGAGCGCGTGGTGCCGGGCGTGCAGTCGCCGGATGGCAGCCTCGATTATTTCGTCGATGAAGCGCCCGGCGCGCCCACGCTGTGGGAATCGGATTTCGTGCTGACGGATATCGACGGCCCGTATGAAGTCGGGCCGCTGTCGCGTATCGATCATGTATGTCTTTCGCTGCCGGCCGAAGCGCTCGATACGTGGGTGCTCTTTTTCCGCAGCGCGTTCGGCTTCGAGACCGAGCCGAGCGTGATCGTGCCGGACCCGTACGGCCTCGTGCGCAGCCGCGCGGTGCGAAGCCGCGACGGGTCGGTGCGCATTGCGCTGAACGCGTCGGTGGATCGATACACGGCGGTGGCCGAATCGCTTTCGACGTATCGCGGATCGGGGCTGAATCACGTCGCGTTCAGCACGCCCGATATCTTCGATGCGATCCCGCGCCTCGCCGCCGATGGCGTCAAGTTCCTGCGCATCCCGCGCAATTACTACGACGATCTCGTCGCGCGCTACGGCTTGCCCGACGAGCAGATCGACGCGATGCACGAGCACAACATTCTTTACGACCGCGACGAGCGCGGTGGCGAGTTCTTCCATGCGTACACGGAGCAGCTCGATCAGCGCTTCTTTCTGGAAGTGATCGAGCGGCGCGGCGGATACGATGGCTATGGCGCGGCGAACGCGGCCGTGCGGCTCGCGGCGCACGCACAGCAGCAGCGCGCGCGCCAGGCGTGACTATCATGAAGACATGGCGGCAATCGATAGCGGGAGGGCGCCATGATGGACTTATCCGGCATACTGATCGGCGTCGCGATGATGGCGGCGCTCGGCATCGTGTTGTTCGCGCATGACTGGCGGATCGCGCATCGCAAGGACGAGCCAATGCACACCGGCGCGCGGCGTCATACGCTGCGCGACTGGTGGATGCGACATCGTCATTGAGCGACGCTAGCGGCTCTGTCCGCCCGCCGCCGCGATGGGCGGGTCGTCGCGCACGGCGGATGCGGTCTCGAAGGCATCGATATAAAGATATAGCCGATGCACGATCTGCACTTGCGTCGGCGAAAGATGTGACTGGCGCGTGACGGCGGCGAGCCGCTCGCGCCAGTACGAAGGCGGCAGCAATGGACCGCCAAGATCGCACGACAACGAACGACGCATCACCCTTTGCAGGTGAGCCAGGTCCTGGTCTGCCATCAGCGCCGCAAACGCGCCGTGGGGTTTCATGTGATGAATGGGGTCCATTACTCCGATGGCGGCATTGCGCGCGGAAACTTGATAGGTGCAAACCCTCGTTTTCGTGTGCCGTGCGCTGAGGCCGACTTTTCTGCGCCCCACGTTCGATGATGCCGCGATGCGTTTGCTATACTCTGCGCTCTCGCCGCTCAGGCGGGATCCACGGTCCGCTCCCCGTAGTTCAATGGATAGAACGAGTGCCTCCTAAGCGCTAGATGCAGGTTCGATTCCTGCCGGGGGGACCAGAAAAAAGTATTTATTCGGCGTTGGCGCTAAGTTGGCGTAACGCGCTCGAAAACAAAAAACCCCGCACAAAGCGGGGTTTCGTTTTATGCGCCCTTGTCGCGAGGTGCTAGCCGTTGTCGCCGCCCGCCACCGGCAACACGGCGCCTGTGATGTAGCCTGCTTCGTCGGATGCGAGGAAGAGAATCGGCGCGATCTGTTCGTCGAGCGTGGCGTATCGCTTGAAAAAGGTCAATTCGGTCACTTGCTTCACCGCTTCGCTCATCCACATCTTCTCTTGCTCGCTGTCGCCGGCGGCGTTGCGAGGCACGCGTCGCGCAGGCGCTTCGGTACCGCCGGGCGCAGCAGCCACCACGCGGATGTTGTGCTCGCCGTACTCCATCGCAAGCGACTGCGTCATCGCATTGACGCCGCCCTTGGCCGCCGAGTACGGCACGCGTCGAATGCCGCGCGTCGCATTCGACGACACGTTGACGATCGTTCCGCGCCCTTGCGCGAGCATCGCCGGCAGCACCGCGTGGCACGCATACAGCGTCGGCATGAGCGAGCGGCGGATTTCCGCATCGATCTGCGCCGGTTCGAACGCCGCATACGGTCTCATGCGAATGGCGCCGCCCACACCGTTGACGAGAATATCGATCCGGCCGAACTTCGCAACCGCGAAAGCCATTGCCGATGCCGCGCCTTCATACGTTTCGAGGTCCGCGACGAAGCCCGCCGTATCCGCGCCCGTTGCTTCGGCTGCGACTTCGGAAACGAAATCGGCACGATCGACGAACAGCACCTTCGCACCTTCAGCGGCTGCACGCAGCGCGACGCCACGCCCGATACCCTGCGCCGCACCGGTGACGACCATCACCTTGCCTTCGAATCGCTGCGTATTCATGCGGTCACCGGCGCTGCGTTGGGCGTGAACTTCTCGTAATGGAAGCTGTTGGGTTTGACGCCGTTGTCGTCGAAGTGCTTGCGCACTGCATCGACCATCGGAGGCGGGCCGCACAAGTACACGTCGACGTCGCCATCGTTCAGACATTCGGCCGGCATATGCTGCGTGACCCAGCCCTTGCGCGGATGACCGGACGCGGCTTCGGCGACCACGGTGCTGAACGTGAAGTTCGGCAGCTTCGATGCATACGCCTCGATGGCATCGACCTGTACGAGATCGAGATCGCGCGTCACGCCGTAGATGAGATGCACCTTCTGCTGCGAGTTCGCGCGAACGAGGACTTCGAGCATCGAAAGAAACGGAGCGAGACCCGTGCCGCCCGCGAGGAACAGAAGCGGTCGCTCGACAGCGCGCAAGTAGAAGCTGCCGAGCGGCCCGGTCAGCGAGACCGTGTTGCCCGCCTGCGCGGATTCGAGCCACGTGCTCATCACGCCGCCGGGAATCTTCTTGATCAGGAAGCTGATCTTCGATTCACCGGGCGACGATGAGAAGGAATACGAACGATGTTGGCCGCTGCCCGGAACATCGATATTCACATACTGTCCAGCGAGAAAGACCGGCGGAACGCCTTGCACATCCAGTTCGAGGACCACGGCTGCATCGTTGTGCTGTTCGACTTTCGTGACGGTTGCCGCGAACTTGCTTTGCTCCGTCTTGCATGCCGTCGACGATGCGGGCACCGCGATCACGCAATCGCTTTGCGGCACCATCTGGCAGGTGAGCACGATGCCGCTTTCCTTTTCGTCCTCGCTGAGCGCGTCTTCGATGTAATCGTCGCCGAGGTCGTAACGGCCGCTTTCCGCGCGGCATTTGCAGGTGCCGCATACGCCGTCTGAGCAGTCCATCGGCAGATTGATCCTGGCGCGAAAGGCTGCATCGAGGACCTTCTCGCCGGCCTTGCATTCGACGAAGCGCGTCACGCCGTCTTCGAAGTTCAGTGCGATGTTGTAGCTGGACATGTTGCCTCCTACTTCCTGTTTCGTTCCGGGTCGTGCGTCAGACGTGATAGACGTCGAGCACCTGGCGGATGTAGTCGTTTTTCAACGCGATCTTCTTCTTCGCGATCAGCAAGCGACCGTCGACCTTGCGGAACGTGACGTTGATGGTGCCGAAGAACTGGTCCGTGATCTTGTAGCGATGGCTCAGCGTGTTGAAGTTGTATCGAACGTCCACTTCGCTATCGCGCTCGGCCAGCACTTCCACATTGGTGACGTTGTGGCTCGTGCGCGGCTCCGGCATGGATGCGCCGCTGCGCTCGGTCTTGATGCGAAACACGCGGTCTTCGAGGCCGCCCCGGTCCGCGTAGTACATCAGCGATATCTCGCAATGCGGATCATCGGTGAGCCTGTCGTCGTCGTCCCATGCGGGCATCCAGTACGTGACGTCTTCCGTGTAGCAGGAAAGCCATTCGTCCCATTGACGGTCATCGAGGAAGCGCGCTTCCTGATACAGCGCATTGCAGATCTTTTGATAATCGACGCTCATGATGTCGCCTCCGCTTGTTCCTTGCGCAGGGCGTCTCGCATCACCTGCACCCAGTATTCATGCTGCACCACGAAGAGACCTTCGTCCTCGCTGCGTTCGCCCGAGATCAGCGGATTCAGGCCCATGTTGCGGGCGTTTTCATCCGGCCCGTGTATCCACAGCGGCGCGCCGCGCGAGAGGTCGTTCCACATGGTCGTCGAACCCGCGTAGCCGGACTGGCACGCGCGGAATTCTTCGAGGTCGTCGCTCGTGCCCATGCCCGAGACGTTGAAGAAGTCCTCGTATTGGCGGATGCGCGTCGCGCGGTCTTCGGCGCTTTCGCCCTTCGGGGCGAAGCAGAAGATGCTGACTTCGGTCTTGTCGACGCTGATCGGGCGAACCACGCGAATCTGCGTGCTGAACTGGTCCATGAGGAACACGTTCGGATAGAGGCACAGATTGCGCGTCTGGTTGACGACGAACTTCGCCTGGTCTTCGCCCATGCGCGCAACGATTTCATCGCGATGCTGGTAGACCGGCCGCACTTCCGGATTCATCGTGTTGGTCCACAGCAGAATGTGGCCGTGCTCGAATCCGTACACGCCGGCCACGGACTTGCTCCAGCTATTCGCATCCACGGCTTTCGTGCCTTCGATCTTGCGGCGGCCCATCGTGGCGGCGTAGTTCCAGTGAACGGTGCTGACGTGATAGCCGTCGCAGCCGTTCTCCATCTGCATCTTCCAGTTGCCGTCGTAGATGTACGAGGAATTCCCGCGCAACACTTCGATGCCATCCGGTGCCTGAGCCACGATCTGATCGATGATGACCTTCGTCTCACCGAGATAGTCTTCGAGCGGCATGACGTCCGCATTGAGGCTGCCGAAGAGAAAGCCGCGGTAGCTTTGAAAGCGCGCGACTTTCTTCAGATCGTGCGAGCCTTGTTTGTTGAATTGCACTGGATATTCAGTGGTTTTTTCGTCCTTCACCTTCAGGAGCTTTCCCGCGTTGGAGAAAGTCCAGCCGTGGAACGGACACGTGAAGCTGCCCTTGTTGCCATGCTTGCGGCGGCAGAGCATCGCGCCCTTGTGTGCGCACACGTTGATCACTGCGTGCAATTCACCGGTCTTGTCGCGCGTGATGACGATCGGCTGCCGGCCAATCCACGTCGTGTAGTAATCGTTGTTGTTCGGGATCTGGCTCTCGTGTGCGAGATAGACCCAGTTACTCTCGAAGATATGCTTCATCTCCAGTTCGTACAGATCGGCGTTCGTGAAGATATCGCGGCGGCAACGGAAGACACCGGCTTCCTTGTCATCCTGAACGGCCGAGCTGAGCAAGTCTTCGAGTTGCCGGGCTTTGTCGATAGTTGCGGACATGTGTGCTCTCCCTATGCCGGCCTGCAGCGAGGCCGGACATCGGTTCAAAATTAAGTCGAAGGAGTCGGTGGCGGGCGCGTCGGTCGCCGCCTTAAGCGATTACGCCGTGACGGATACGCGCGGGCGATTGACGAGCTGGTTGTCCTTGCCTTCGACGAGCGGCGTCAGCGCGATGTCGAATTGAATCTCTTTATACGCATCGTCCTTGAGACCGAGCGCCGTGCCTCCGGTCTTCTCGGCCACATGAGGCACGAGTTCTTCGCGGGTCGCATAGGCGAAGTCGTCCCAGATGAGCGGGTCGCCTTCGATGTTGATCTGCGTCGTCAGCTTGCGCGTGTTCTCGCTCGTGATGAAGAAGTGCACATGCGCCGGGCGGTTGCCGTGACGCGCCATCGCGTCGAGCAGTTGCTGCGTCGCGCCTTGCGGCGGGCAGCCGTATCCGACGGGCATGAGCGTGCGGAATTCGTACTTGCCGTCCGCGTCCGTTTTCACTGCGCCGCGAAGATTGAACTCGCTTTGCGTGCCGGTCGGGTCGAAGTGCGAATAAAACCCCTTTGAGTTGGCATGCCAGCATTCGACGATAGCGCCCGCCACGGGCTTGTGGTCCAGCCCGGTCACCGTGCCGCGGATGATGAGCGGGCCCGCGTTTTCGTCAGCGTCGATATCGATTTTCGATACCCCGTCACGCACCGGCGCGCCGGCGACATACAACGGTCCTTCGATGGTGCGCGGCGTGCCGCCGTGAATATCGGCTTCGCGGTCTTCCGCATCCATGCGGATGTCGAGATACTTCTCCAGACCGAGGCCGGCAGCGAGCAGCGCCGCTTCGCCGTCGCGTCCGAGCTTGTTGAAGTAGTTCACGCCGGTCCAGATCTCGTCGGGGGTCATGTCGAGGTCATCGATGGCCTTGAACAGGTCGCTCAGCAGACGATGCGTGATCTGCTTGGTGCGGGCATTGCCATCGTTGCTGCCAAGGTTCGCGGCCGCCTTGAGAAGGTCTTGCACTTCCTTCGTATCGAACACTTTGATGTTCATCGTCTGCTCCTGACTCTCTATTCTTTGGTGGGGGTTAACCCTCGTTTCAGCCCCGTTCGAGTATGCTCAGAAGGTATGATCGGGCTGTGAAACTCGGTGTGAATGCAGAATAGTTGACGGCAAATACCCTAGTCCAACACTGATTTAGTATTGGGCTATATCCAGGAGGTATCGAATGGAACTGCGACACCTTCGTTACTTCGTGGCGGTAGCCGAAGAGCGCAATTTCACGCGGGCGGCGCAGCGGCTTCACATCGCACAGCCGCCGCTCAGCCGGCAGATTCAGCAGCTCGAAGAAATTCTCGGTGTGCAACTCTTCGAAAGAAACTCACGCCCGCTGAAACTCACTGAAACGGGTAAGTTCTTTTACGCGCACGCGGTGCAATTGCTTGCGCAGACATCCGAACTCGAATCGATGACACGGCGAGTCGGCAATATCGAGCGCAGCATGTCGGTAGGTTTCGTCGCATCGACGCTTTATGGGCTATTGCCGAAGATCATCCGCCGCTTTCGCGACGAGAATCCGACCGTCGAACTGAGCCTGCACGAGATGTCGACGACGGATCAAATCAGGGCGCTCAAGGACGGACGAATCGACGTGGGTTTCGGCCGCATTCGCCTGGAAGATGCGAATATCCGGCGCGTGGTCCTGCGTGAAGAAAAGATGATCGTTGCGTTTCCTGCCGGTCATCCGCTCTCGATTGCCAAGCCCGTTTCGGCCTTGCGCGATCTCGTCAACGAGACGCTCATCATCTATCCGAAAACGCCTCGTCCGAGTTACGCGGATCAGGTGCTCGCCGCCTTTCAGGACCGGGGTCTGAAGCCGCGCAAGATCTACGAGGTGCGTGAGATTCAGATTGCGCTCGGGCTCGTCGCGGCGGGCGAGGGCATCTCCATCGTGCCAAGCAGCGTCTATGGCCTGAAGCGCGATGACGTGAGCTACAAGGAACTGGACGACCCGACGCTCGTGTCGCCCATCATCATGAGCATGCGTGCGATGGACGAATCGCGCGATATCAAAGAGATGCTCGACCTGATTTACCGGCTATACGAGGAAGCGCAGATTCCTTTCGTCGCCCGCACCGGCAAGGGGCAATGAGCGATCATACCCCGGGGGTATGGCACTAGACGTCGATGGTCTTGGACAGGCGAATATTGCGCACGCAATACTTCATCAACCCATCCACTTCGTCATTTCAGGTATGAACCCCCAAATCATCTCCGTCGAAGCGATTCTGGTCGATCTTCCGACCATTCGCGCGCATCAGCTATCCATGGCGACGATGCAGCAGCAAACCATGGTCATCATCCGCTTGCGTTCGAGCGATGGCATCGAGGGCATCGGCGAAGCCACGACCATCGGCGGTCTTTCCTATGGCGAAGAGAGTCCCGAAGGCATGAAGCTGACGATTGATACTTATCTCGCGCCGGCGCTCGTCGGAGAGGATGCGACGAACATCAACGCCCTGATGCTCAGGCTGAACAAGGTCGCGCGCGGCAACCGCTTCGCCAAGTCGGGCATCGAAACGGCGCTGCTGGACGCGCAGGGCAAACGTCTCGGCGTGCCGGTATCGACACTGCTCGGCGGCGCGGTCCGCAAGACGCTTCCTGTTCTGTGGACGCTCGCGAGCGGCGATACGAATCGCGATATTGAGGAAGCCGAAATGTTATTGGCGGAGCGTCGCCACGACACGTTCAAGCTGAAGATCGGACGACGCAGCGTTCGCGATGACGTCGCGCATGTGTCGAAGATCAAGGCCGCGCTGGGCGATCGCGCCAAGGTAACGGTGGATGTGAATCAGGCGTGGAACGAAGTCGATGCCGCGCTGGGTATCGAAGCGCTGGAAGCGGCGGGCATCGATCTCATCGAGCAGCCGACGCCGCGCGAGCATCGCGGGGCGCTGGCGCGGCTGGCTGCGCGTTTCATCGTGCCGATCATGGCCGATGAAGGCGTCACCGGTCCCGAAGACGCGCTCGAACTCGTGCGTGGCGCGTGCGCCGATGTGTTCGCGCTGAAGATCGCCAAGTCCGGCGGCATCTACGGAATGATGCGCACGGCCGCTGTCGCCGATGCCGCGGGCGTGCTGCTCTACGGCGGCACGATGCTCGAAGGCAGCATCGGTTCCATCGCTTCGGCGCACGGCTTCTGTGCGCTTCCGCAATTGTCCTGGGGAACGGAGTTGTTCGGTCCGCTGCTGCTCAAGGATGACATCGTGACCGCGCGTCCTCAATACCGCGACTTCGATCTCCATATGCCCGAAGGCCCGGGGCTCGGGCTTGAAATCGACGAGGCAAAGCTCGCGTTCTATCGCCGCGACAAGCGTGGTTGAGCGCAGCACGGCAATCATCGAGCATTCACGCGGCGCTCATGCGTTGAGCGCCCTTCGAGGAGACATCATGCTTTATCTCGTACGAATGGACGTGCGCTTGCCGCACGATATGCCGCCCGCGCAGGCCGAAGACATCAAGGCGCGCGAGAAGGCTTACTCTCAGCAATTGCAGCGTGAAGGGAAGTGGCAACAGTTGCATCGCGTCGTGGGTGAATATGCGAACTACAGCGTCTTCGATGTCGACTCGCACGACGAACTGCACGACATTCTCTCGGGCCTGCCGCTGTTTCCTTACATGACGATGCAGGTCACGGCGCTCGCGCGGCATCCGTCGTCTATTCGCTAATAGAGGCGTGACCGGGCGCTTAGCTGAGCGCTTCGATCGTCGCGATCGCTTTTTCCGCAGCGGGCGACAGCGTCCGTTGCGCGAGATAGGCGATGGAATATTGCACGTTGAGATCGCGAATATCTTCGATACGCAGCCGGACCAGCGCGCCCGATTCCAGTTCGTACTTCAGCGCGCGGTCCGGCGCGATGAGCACCGCGTCCTCGTGAATGGCAAGCTGAGTCAGCGCGCGAAAGTCGTTGCTTTCGACGCGCGAGGTCACGTCTTCGCCGGGGCGGCATCGAAGGAGCGTGCGCCACTGCTCGTGTGCCGCGACCGGTAGCGGCACCGAAGCAAGTCTTGCCTCGCGGATCTGCGCCAGTTCCACCGTATTCCCGCACAGCGGATGAAGCGGCCGCACGAAGAAGCCGATCGGCTCCGGCTTCAGCGGGCGCAGTGCCATTTCGACGGTCAGCGGCATCAAACGATTAGCAGTCAGAACGAAATCCAGTTGCTCCGATTGCAACGCTGCAAACAGGACTTCGCTGCAATTCACATCAGCGGCGACGCGCAGATTCGGCCAGTCGCGCTGCATGACGCGAAGCACGTCCGACAGCAGGATTGCCGCTGGAAACGGCCCCATCCCGAACCGCACGCTGCCCATTTCATGTTGACGAAGAAGCTGCAAATCGCGCTCAAGGCAACCTGCCTCGAAGAGAATGCGTCGTGCACGCTCCAGCACCATCTGACCCGTCGATGTCAGCGTCACCCCGCGCGCGCCGCGATCGAAGAGCGCCATGCCCACTTCGTCTTCGAGCGCCTGAATGCTGCGGGTTAATGCGGGTTGCGTGAGATTGACGTTTCGTGCGGCGGCTGCAAGCGTTCCTTGCTCAACGACCGCCACTAAATGTTCCAGCCGCTTAAGGTTCACGATTAACCTTTTATGCATATTTCGGATGAAAAACCTGCAATTGCATTATATGAGCCTTGGTTGTGAAATGTGGGTGGCCCACCCGCTTGGGCCTCGCAACATGCTGGTCGTTTGCTGCCTTGTTCTGACGTAACGCCATGCGATGTATCCGGCATGCAGTCGCGTGGACATCGTTCGCAACGAGTCATTCAATCAAGAGCCGGAACCTCAACGATGTCGCATCCACAAGATCAGTCAGCCGAGAAAGCCACCCTTGCGACCGTGGCGGCGCACAAGCAGGCCCTTCAGGATTTACCCTTAGAAGATCATCTCGACGAGGAGGAGGCAAGGCGAGGGTTCATCGGCACCGTGCCCGACGCAGAAGTGCGCGATGCATACGGTGCGCTCGTCTGGAGCGTGGCCGACTATCGGTTCCTCGACGATCCCGTCGCGCCCGCGACCGCGCATCCCGCGCTCTGGCGTCAGGCGCGGCTCAATCTCATTCACGGCCTCTTCAAGGTCACCGATCGCATCTATCAGGTTCGCGGCTTCGACCTGGCGAACATGACGATCATCGAAGGCGACTCGGGCCTCATCATCATCGATCCGTTGACGTGTCGCGAAACGGCGAAGGCAGCGCTCGATCTGTATCTGAGTCATCGTCCGGGAAAACCCGTGGTCGCCGTCATCTATAGCCACAGTCACGCCGATCACTTCGGCGGTGTGAAGGGCGTGACGGACGAAGCCAGCGTGCGCAGCGGCAAGGTCGCGGTGATCGCGCCCGAAGGGTTCATGGAAGCGGCCATCTCCGAGAACGTCATGGCCGGCACGGTCATGTGGCGGCGCGCGCAGTTTCAGGGCGGATCGACCTTGCCGCGCAACGCCTGCTGTCAGATCGACGCGGGCCTCGGCAAGACCGGCCCGAGAGGCACCGTGACGCTGATCGAACCTACAAGGCTCATCCGCGAAGAGACCGAAACGCATGTGATCGACGGCATCGAGATCGTGTTTCAGTTGACGCCGGAAAGCGAAGCGCCCGCCGAGATGCACTTCTTTTTCCCGCAACTGCGCGCATTGAATCTGGCGGAGAACGGCACGCGCACGCTGCACAATCTCTGCCCGCTGCGCGGCGCGCAAGTGCGTGACGCTCGACTGTGGTCGCGCTATCTGAACGATTCGCTGGAACGTTACGCGCCTCATGCCGATGTCGTGTTTGCACAGCATCATTGGCCTACGTGGGGCAGGGCGCGCATCACGGCGTTCATCGAGCAGCAACGCGATCTCTACAAGTTCCTGCACGACCAGACCGTGCGGATGATGAATCATGGCCTCACCGGTATCGAGATCGCGGAGCGCATGCGGCTCCCCGATAGCCTTCATGCGCAATGGCACGCGCGGGGCTATTACGGCACGGTATCGCACAACGTCAAGGCCATTTACCAGTATTACCTGAGCTGGTACGACGGCAATCCGAGCAACCTGCATGCGTTGCCGCCGGAGATGTCGGGGCCGCGCTATGTCGAGTACATGGGCGGTGCGCAGGCAATGATCGAGCGGGCGCGCAAGGACTATGAGCGCGGCGAGTATCGCTGGGTCGCGCAGGTGATGAATCACCTGATCTTCGCCGAGCCGCAGAACAAGGACGCGCGCGAACTCGGCGCGGCGGCGCTCGAACAGATGGGATTTCAGGCGGAGTCGGCCACGTGGCGCAATGCGTTCCTGCTCGGCGCCCGCGAACTGCGGGAAGGTCGCGGACGTGCCGCTACGGTCAATCCGCGCAGCGCGGACATGGTCTGCGCAATCAGCGATTCTTTGTTCTTCGACTATCTCGCGATCCGCATCGATGGTTTGAAGGCGCAGCACATGCATAGCCGCATCGCGTGGAATTTCACCGATACGCACAAGCGTTACGCGCTGACGCTTCAGCACGGCGCGCTGACCTGCTCCGAGATGCCGCATGTCGCGCCCGCGCATGTGACGGTCTCGATGTCCCGCGAACTGCTCAACGAAATTCTGCTGGCGAAGACCACGTTTGCAGATGCCATCGTTCAGGGGCACATCGTGCTCGAAGGCGAAGTCGAGCGCTTTACCTCATTGCTCGACATGCTCGATCGCTTTAACGGAGATTTCAACGTCGTCGAGCCGTAATTCTTCAGCGCACCGGCACGCCGCGTGACGTGGCGTGCTTCCGGCCGCAGCGGTATGTCGTTCCGGCTGGTTTGCAAGATGCTTCGTAGTCCGTATATATGGAATGGTTATGCGCGTTGCTCCTCCCGTCGTTCTTACGTCCGTCGAGCGCGACGAACTCGTTGCGTTGATTGCTCCAGTCGATGGCAATTCCAAACTGGCCCAGCGTGCGCGCATCGTGCTGATGGCGGCAGACGGCGTTCAAAACAAGCGGATCGCAAGTGAACTGGGTATCGGCCGCGTGCAGGTGGCGCGATGGCGCGAGCGGTATGCGCGTTCGCGGCTCTCGGGCATCAAGGAGGAGTTGCCGCGCGGTGCGCCGCCTGTCAGAGTGGACGTCGCGCGCCTCGTCGCACTGACCACCGACGCGCCCGGCATGGGCGGCAAGACATGGAGCACGCGCAAGCTCGCGGCGGAACTCGGCGTCAGCGCCGCGAGCGTGTCGCGGCACTGGCGCGCGACGGGCATTGCATCGCATGTGGGAAGCGCGCAGCGCAGCGAGGGATTGCTCGACTTGTACGGGCAACGCGCCGCGATCGTCGGGCTCTATGTCGCGCCGCCCGAGCACGCGCTCGTATTCGCGCTGGAATCCGCGGACGAATCGCCCATGCGAGCACGCGAGGCAGTGCGTCCCATCCACGCGTGGCAGCGCCATCTGGCGACATCGCTCATCACGTCGCTCAAAGGATTGATGAGCAACGCTTCCGGCGTCAACATCGAAGTGCAGCGGCATGTGTCGTGGCTCGGCTTCTTAGGCGAACTCGAACGGAACGTGCCGCCGGGAAAGGTGCTGCTCGTTGTCGCGGACAATCATCTTTCGCATCATCATCCGGCGGTTCAGCAGTGGCTTCGCGGCCACGAACGCATTCAGGTGCGGCTCGCGCCCAACGCGGGCGCGTGGCTGCGCCTCTTGCAAGGCTATTTGCGCGATGCGCAGTCCGGGCTATGCGCAGGCGGGTTACCCGAGCATATTGCCGATGTGCTGTCGTTCATCGAGCGGCAACGCGGGTCGCAGCTTAGTCACGCGTTCCATTGGTGCATGGGCGCGCACGCGGCGGGCGAATTGCGTGCGATCGAGTGTGAAGACGACGCCCCGGCCGACGCCGAAGCGCCCGCGCACGAAGCCGCGCTCATCGCCGATGCGCCATCCAGCGACGACATGCAGCTCGATCGCGCCGTCCGCCCCGTTGCCAGCACGAAGCTGCTGCCGCCGCGCAGCACGCGTCGCCTGATGTCGCGGGACAGCTTCATGACGCGCCTGCTCGACGCGCGGCGTCATCGTTGCGTCGTCATTCAGGGGCAGGCCGGCAGCGGCAAGACCAGCACGATGATCGTTTGGCGCAAGGCGCTGATCTCGCTCGGCTTCGACGTGAGCTGGCTGTCGCTTTCCAGCGAGGACAACGAGCCGGCGAGATTCTTCGACTGCCTGCTCGCGAGCATCGCCGAAGTGGATCCCGTCGTCGTGCGCGATGCGGCGCTTCTCGTGGCGCAAGCGGGCGGCGATACCGCTATCGAGCATTGGGTCATCACGCTCGTGCAGGCGCTCGCCAAGCGTCAGCGCCACATCATGCTGATGATCGACGATCTGCATCACGTCTGCGATCCGCGCATTTTCGAAGCCCTGCAATGGCTGCTCGACTATGCGCCCGCGCAGTTGCATCTCGCGCTGTGTTCGCGCAGCGCGCTGCCGCTTTCCATGGAGCGGCTGCGATCGCAACACGTGCTGAGCGAGTTCGACATGCGGGATTTGCGTTTCACCGAATCCGAATCCGAACGTTATTTGCGCGAGCAGCTCGGCAGCATCGATTCGCGCGACGCGGCGGCGCTCCATGCGCTGACGGAAGGTTGGGTCGCTGGCCTTCAGCTCTTCGCCGTCGATCTGCGCACGCGGCAGGGGAACGACTATCCGGTGGTGAAGGTGCACGATCCACGCACGTTCGCGAGTTATTTCGAATGCGAAGTGCTCACGCGGCTCGCAACGGACGATCTCGACATGTTGACGCGCGTGGCCGTGTGTCATCGCTTCAATGCGCCGCTCTGCGCGAGCGTGATCGGGCAGAACGCGGATATGTCCCGCATCGGGGCGCGGCTCACGCAGCTCGAAGCCGACAATCTCTTCATCACTGAAGTGGGCAGTCACGACCGCGAGACGTGGTATCGCATTCATCCGTTGCTGCGCGAGACGCTTCTCACGCGGCTCGCGGAACACGACGCCGAAGCGCTGCGCGCCTCGCACGCGGTGGCGTGGCGCTGGTTCGAAGCGCATGGTCAGATCGACAGTGCGGTGTTTCATGCGGTCAAGGCCGGCGATCCCGCTGCCGCCGCCGCCATGGTCGAGCGATGCGCGCAGGCGCTCTTGGCGCAGGGCGAACTGAACCAGTTGTCGGGCCTGCTGCGAATGCTGCCGCTCGAGTTCGTGCAGAAAGGCTTCGCGCTGCATATCGCGATGGCGTACCTCCATCTTTATTCGCGCAACTTCAAGGCGCTCGGGCGAAGCCTCGAACAACTGGAAGCGTCCGCCGATGCGCTCGACAAGCGGCAGCGCTATACGCTGTGCCTGCTGCGAGCCGGTCTCGCGCTCCAGCAGGACGACACCGATGCGCTCGTCGCCATGCTGCCCGAACTGCGCGCCATCCCCGAAGACGCCGACGATTTCGCCTGGAACGGCCGCAGCAACGTGCTGTCGTGGCTGCATATGTCGCGCGGCGAATACGACGAAGCGCGCGCCGTGCTCGACGACATGGGCCGGCACGCGGGCGCGCCGCGCAGCAGTCTGCTCGGGCGTTGCATGGGCGCGCTCAGTTTGTCGATGGAAGGGCGCATCAAGGAGGCGGAAAAGATCATTCGCGGCGTGCTGCACGAATCCGAGCGGCAGGGCCCGCCGTATGTGGGCGTGTCGTGCATGGCGGCAAGCCTTCTCGCCGATACGCTCTACGAACTCAACGACTTCGAGTCGGCGTGCCAGTTGCTGGAATCGCGCATCGGCATGCTCGAACGGGTGTCGTTGCCGGAGATCGTCTTGCGTGCGTTCACGGTGCTGTCGAACGCGCACTGGGCGGCGGGACGGCGCGCGCAAGCCTGTTCGTGGCTCGATCGTCTCGAAGCCTATGCCGGCCGCTACGGACTCGATCGCGTGCTCGCGGAAACGCTCGTTCTGCGCTTGCGCCGGCATCTGGAACAAGTGGAAACCGAACGCGCCAATACCGTGCTCGAACGCCTCGCCGTGCTCGAAATGCGTTACGCCGATTCGGGGCCAGACATGGCGGCGCGCATCCGTTTCGCCGCTGCGCGCGCCTGCGTCGAAATGTGCCTGCACACCAGCGACTATGCGGGTCTCGCGAGCCGTCTCGAAGCGCTGATCGCGACGGCCGAGCAGAGCGGGCGACGGCTTCTCTCCACGACGCTGAGACTGCAGCTTGCCGTCGCGCAACACGGAACCGGCAACGAACAGGCTGCGGCCAAGGCGTTCGGCCAGGCTATCCGGCAGGGGCATGCGCTCGGCCTCATGCGCACGCTGCTCGACGCGGCGGCGGGCGCACCGGGCAGCTTTGCCGCGCTGGCCAGCCAGTCCATCGCCGATCCCGTCCTCGCGTTCTACGCGGAACGCCTGCTGTCGGCGGCGGAAGCGCGCGCGGCGATCGCGTCGGTTGCCCGTCCGTCCACAGCCGCGTTGCCCGTCGATGCCCTGAGCGAACGCGAGCGCGAAATTCTCGCGTTGCTCGCGCAGGCCATGTCGAACAAGAAGATCGCGACGGTGCTCAACGTGTCGGCGGAAACGGTGAAGTGGCATCTGAAGAACATTTACCTGAAGCTCGGCGTGGGCGGACGGGGCGGCGCGGCCGCGCGCTTCCGCGATCTCAGCGCGCGCGACGCCGGTACGCACGAGTCCGCGTGAGACACGCCGCATGACGGGGCGAAACATATGGATAAGTCCTGTCACTGCGCCCCCCGCGCCGGGGAGTGGAGTGTCAAAGGCGCGCAGTGATGATTCGATGAACGGGACGCCGTCCCGCCCAACCTTGTGACCCACCTCCATGGCGCGACTGACCCGACACTATGCTCATTGGCCTCCGGGGGTGCCTCACACCCTGGAAGCGCCCGAATGCAATCTCTTCGACTTTCTGGCAGCCAGTGCCGCGCGGTGCCCTGAGAAGACCGCCATCGACTATTACGGCGCGCAGATGAGCTACCGCACGCTGCTCGACGCCGTGCTCAAGCTCGCGGGCTACATGCAGCAGCGCCTGTCGGTGCGTCGCGGCGAGCGTGTGGTGCTGCTCATGCAGAACTGTCCGCAATTCGCCATCGCGTACTACGCGGTGTTGCGTTGCGGCGCGGTCGTCGTTCCGGCGAATCCCATGTGCACGCCCGCCGAGGTCGCCTATTACGTGGCGGACTCCGGCGCTCGCGTGGCCGTCACCACGCAGGACATGCTGCCGCGCCTCACGCCGCTGCTCGATAACGGCGCGCTCGCCGGATGTCTCGTCGGCGCGTGCTCCGAGTTCGCCGGCCAGCCGCGCGACGTGCCGTTCATGGAGATTCCCGCGTTCGTGCGCGAGCCGCGTCAGCGCTTCACGCATCCGGGCGTGCACGAATTCGCGGGCGCGCTGGCCGCGGGCATCGCGCCGACGCCGCTCGTCGATACGGCGGGGCTGGCGGTCATCGGCTACACGTCCGGCACGACCGGCGAACCGAAGGGCGCGATGCTCAGCCATCGCGCGTTCTCGTATGTGGTCAGCCAGCGCGTGCTGTGGTTCTCCGACAATCCCGATAGCAGCGACCTGATCACGCTGCCCGTGAATCACGTGGCGGGCATGTGTGCGCTCAATCAGGCGCTGGTTCAGGCGCGGACCATGGTGATGCTCGCGCGCTGGGACGCGGCGGCCGTGCCGCGTTTGATCGAGCACCATCGCATCGGTTGCTGGGCGGCGGTCACGCCGATGCTCGTCGAACTGCTCGGGCGCCCGGAACTGGCCCAGCACGACGTGTCGTCGCTCAGGCGGCTCTACGGCGGCGCCACCGCGATGCCCGAAGCCGTGGCGCGTCAGGTCGAGCAACGCCTGGGCGTGCCGTACATCGAGTGCTACGGCATGACCGAAACCTGCGGCAGCACGCACATGAATCCGCCGCAAGCGCCGCGTCTGCAGTGCGCCGGTATCCCGCAGATCAACGTCGATTCCCGGGTGATCGATCCCGACAGCGGCGTCGAACTCGGGGTCAATCAACCCGGCGAACTGGTGATGCACTGTCCCACGCAGTTCGACGGCTACTGGGGACGGCCGGAGGCGAGCGCGAGCGCGTTCATCGAGATCGAGGGAAAGCGCTTCGTGCGCAGCGGCGACATCGGCCATTTTGACGACGACGGCTACTTCTACATCACGGACCGGCTCAAGCGAATGATCAACGCGTCCGGGCTGAAGGTATGGCCGGCGGAAATCGAATCGCGCCTGCACGGGCACCCGGCGGTGCAAGAGGCGTGCGTGATCGCGGCACACGATGCGCGCCGGGGCGAGACGGTCAAGGCGCTCGTGGTGCTGCGCGACGATGCGCGCGGCACGCTCACGCCCGACGCGCTGATCGAATGGGCGCGCGGCTGCATGGCTGCCTACAAGGTGCCGCGTCAGATCGAATTTGTTCAAAGCCTGCCGCGCTCGGCCGCCGGCAAGCTGCTGTGGCGCATGGTGCAGGATCAGCAGAATCAGATCGACAGCAAAACGAATCATGTAGCACAGACAGAGGACCGGTGAAACGCCGATCGGCGCGCCAGGTTCCATCGACAGGAGACGGAAGTGAAGCAAATGAACACGTTCTACATCGACGGCTCGTGGGTCGAGCCATCGGTGCCCGCGACATTCGTCGATATCGTCGATCCCTCCACGGAGACCGTCATCGGCAAGCTGGCGATGGGTGGTCCGCAAGACGTCGATCGTGCGGTGGCCGCCGCGCGCGCGGCGTTTCCCGAATGGTCGCGCACGAGCCGCCAGATGCGGCTCGCATTGCTCGAGCGCGTCGTGCAGTGCTACAAGGCGCGCATGGCGGATCTTGCCGCCGCCGTGACCGATGAAATGGGCGCGCCGTCGTGGCTGAGCCGCGACCTGCATGTGCCGGCCGGGCTCGGTCAGATCGCCACGACCATCGACGCGTTGAGGGACTTTCCCTTCGAGACGCAACGAGGTGCGACGCGCATTGTGCGCGAGGCGGTCGGCGTTGCCGCGCTCATCACACCGTGGAACTGGCCGCTCAATCAGATCGCCGCGAAGGTGGCGCCCGCGCTGGCGGCGGGTTGCACGGTGGTGTTGAAGCCATCCGAAGCCGCGCCGCTCGACGCGTACCTGTTCGCCGAGATTCTTCACGAGGCGGGCGTGCCGCGCGGCGTCTTCAACATGATTCATGGCGATGGCGAACGTGTCGGCGCGGCATTGTCCGCGAACCGCGACGTCGATATGGTGTCGATCACCGGCTCCACGCGCGCGGGCGTCGCGGTCGCGATGAACGCGGCGCCGACCGTGAAGCGCGTCGCGCAGGAGCTGGGCGGCAAGTCTCCGTATCTCATTCTCGACGACGCGGACCTCGCGTCGGCCGTCGCAGCCGGCGTGACCAGTTGCATGATGAACTCGGGGCAAACGTGCATCGCGCCGACGCGCATGCTCGTGCCGCGGCAACACTATGCGGCGGCGGTGGAGATCGCGGCTGCCACGGCGTCCGCGCTGACCGTGGGCGATCCGCGCGATGCCGCGACCAAGCTCGGGCCGCTCGCCAATCGCGCGCAGTTCGACCGCGTGCAGCAGATGATCGCGACGGGCATGCGCGAAGGCGCGCGGATCGTCGCGGGCGGTCCGGGCCGTCCCGATGGCATCACGCATGGCTTCTACGTTAGGCCGACCGTCTTCGCGGACGTCGGCTACGGCATGACAATCGCGCGCGAAGAAATCTTCGCTCCGGTTCTCGTGATGCTTCCCTACGACGACGAATCGCACGGCATCTTCGTCGCCAACGATACCGACTACGGCCTCGCAGCCTACGTTTGGTCCGCCGACGCCGCGCGCGCGCAACGCGTGGCGGGCGAACTGCGCGCCGGCGCGGTGATGATCAACGGCGCGCGCATGGACCTGGGTGCGCCGTTCGGCGGCTACAAGCGCTCGGGCAACGGGCGCGAGTTCGGCGAATACGGCATCGCGGAATTTCTCGAGTTCAAGTCGGTGGTCGCTGGCGCGCGCTGAAAGGCGCCGCGAATGAATACAGTTCGCGCTACAGAATAAGGATTGCGAAATGAGTCATGACGGGAAGAACAATCACAACGCGTCGAACGTGACGGAGTTCGACTATATCGTCGTCGGAGCGGGGTCGGCGGGGTGTGCCGTGGCAAGCCGGCTCGCCGAAGACGACGGCGTGACGGTGGCATTGCTCGAAGCCGGACCGAACGATCACCATTACACGGTATGGACGCCCATCGGCATCGCGAAGACGGCGGGACGCCAGGGGCTGCGCAACTACGGCTACTACTCGGAGCCGCAGAGCGGCATGGACGGCCGATGCTCGTGGCAGCCGCGCGGACGTGGTCTGGGCGGTTCGTCGTCGATCAACGCGATGGTGTATATCCGCGGTCATCGCCACGATTACGACCACTGGGCCAAGCTCGGCTGCGACGGCTGGAGTTACGCGGATGTGCTGCCGTACTTCCGGCGCAGCGAATGCAACGAGCGTTATGAAGGCCGCGACGACAATCCGTGGCACGGCGGTTCCGGGCCGCTCTACGTGAGCGATCTGCGCAGTCCGAATCCTTATTCGCGACGCTTCCTGCAGGCCGCGCAACAGGCGGGCGTCCGTCCGAACAACGACTTCAACGGCGAGCGGCAGGAAGGCGTCGGACTGTTTCAGGTCACGCAGCACAACGGCGAGCGCTGGAATGCCGCACGCGCTTATTTGCATCGGGGCAACGCGCACGACTTGAACCTGAACGGAGGCCGCAACGGACTGTCCGTGCTGACCGATACGCAGGTTTTGCGCATCGACTTCGAAGGGCGTCGCGCGGTCGGCGTGACCGTCGTGCGCGCGGGCGTGGAGCATACGCTGCGCGCCCGGCGCGAAGTGATCGTGAGCGGCGGAACCTACAATTCTCCGCAATTGCTCATGGCCTCGGGCGTCGGACCGGCCGAGCACTTGCGCAGCCTCGGCATCGACATCGTGCACGATCTGCCGGGCGTGGGCGAGAACCTGCACGATCATCCGGACATCGTCATCAATAAACAGGTCGATTCGATCGACCTGTTCGGCTATTCGGCGCGCGGTTTCGTGCGCATGTTCAGCGAGGTGATGCGTTACCGGCGTCATCGGACGGGCATGGTGGCGTCGAACATCGCGGAGGCGGGCGCGTTCGTGCGCAGCCGTCCCGAGCTTGCCGCGCCGGATCTGCAACTGCACTTCGCGGCGGCGATGGTCGGCGACCGCGGCAAGGGCAGCAAGCCGAAGCACGGCTATTCGTGTCACGCGTGCGTCTTGCGGCCGCATAGCCGGGGCCATGTCCGACTGAAGTCGGCCGATATGCGCGAAGCGCCGCTGATCGACCCGCGGCTGCTTTCCGACGAGCGCGATCTCGAAGGTCTCGTCACGGGCGTCAAGCTGATTCGCCGCATCTTCGCGCAACCCGCGCTCGCGAGCGAAGGCGGGCGCGAGCTTGCGACGGAAGCCTTCGGCGACGACAACGCCAACGACGAGGCCATTCGCGAGTTCGTCCGGGCGAAGGCGGACACGGTGTTTCACCCGGTCGGCACCTGCCGCATGGGCACCGACGACATGGCGGTGGTCGATCCGCAACTTCGCGTGCGCGGCGTCGAGGGGCTGCGTGTCGTGGATGCGTCGATCATGCCCACGGTGCCGGCCGGCAACACGAACGCTCCAGCCATCATGGTGGGCGAAAAAGCTGCTTCCATGATCCGAAGCGCCAACAGATGAAAGCTCGCCCGCACGCGCGCCGCGCGCGTGCGCAACGCGACTCAACGGAGACAATATGAGCACCACATACGAGCCCTTCAAAGCATGGCGCGTCGCATTGCTGATGCTGGCGTTTCTGATGGTCAACTTCTTCGACAAGGTGGTCATCGGCTTGCTGGCCGTGCCCATCATGGACGAACTTCACATGACGCCGATGCAGTTCGGCATCGTCAGCAGCAGCTTCTTCTGGCTGTTCGCGGCGGGCGGCATCGGCGGCGGCTTTCTCGCGAACCGCTTCTCCGCGCGCACGCTCGCCTTGCTGATGGCGCTCGCCTGGTCGCTGTGCCAGTTGCCGCTGGTCGTTTCGACGTCGATGGCGGTGTTCATCGTGGCGCGCGTCGCGCTCGGATTGACGGAGGGGCCTGCTTATCCCGTCGCCGTGCATGCCGTCTACAAATGGTTTCCGCCCAGCAAGCGGATTCTGCCCGTGTCGCTCTTCGTGGCGGGCGGCAGCCTGGGGCTGCTGGGCGCGGGCGTGCTGGTGCCGCTCGTGACCCGGCACTGGGGATGGCGGACGAACTTCATCATGATGTGCATCATCGGCGTGATCTGGTCGATCATCTGGATGGCCTTCGGCAAGGAAGGCCGTCTCGATGAAGCCGCCACTTCGACCGGCTCGCAGGCGACCGTGCCGTATCGCCGCCTGCTTTCGGATAGAACCGTGCTCGGCAGCATGCTGCTGCAGTTCGCCTCGTACTGGGGCGTCGCGCTCGGCTTCACGTGGTTGCCCGTGTACTTCCAGAAGGGCTTGTCCTACGACGCCGTCGCCTCGGGACGCTACTACGCTCTCGTGATGGCGGCGGCGGTGCCGGTATCGCTCGGCCTGTCGTTCTTCGCGCAGCGCATGATCGCGCGCGGCGTGCGATCGCGCATCTCGCGCGGCTGGTTCACCGCCGCGTGTCTCTTCACGTCGGGTCTCGGTTTCATGAGCGTGCTCGACGGTCACATGCCGCTGGGCCTGCGTCTCGGCATTCTGATCGTGACCTTCGGCTGCACGCCGATCGCCTATGGACTGTGCCCGGCGATGCTCGCCGAAGTCACGCCCGCGCCCCAACGCGCCGCGATTCTGGCGATCGGCAATTCGGTGGCGTCGCTGGCCGGCGTCATCGCGCCCGTGGTGATGGGCCGGCTCGTGCAGAACATAGCCGGCGCGTCCGGCTATGAAGCGGGATTCGCGGTATGCGGCGCGCTGGGCGTGGCGGGGAGCATCATCGGCGCCATGCTCATTCATCCGGAGCGCACCATGAAGCGTCTGCGAGTGGGGCCGTTCCACGCCGAGCTTTCGACGGGCGAGTCTCCCGCGACTGCGACGGCTGCAAGGGCAAGCTGAGCCTACTCGCAGTTCATCGGCGCGGCAAAGGTGCAATCTCAAGCGCCTTTGCCGCGCATTTCTTTGCGCCAGTAAATGAAACGGGCGTCGCCTCTTGTGAAGGCGACGCCCGTTGTGTCTTGCGGCTCGATGGTTAGAACGAGTGCCGGACGCCGAGCAGCACCGCGATGGTCGCCTTGTCCGGCGCGACGAGCTGACCGTACGTGACCGGCACGCGCATCGTGCCCATGTTGTTCACGCCGCCCAGGTCCGCGTAGAAGACGGTCCGCTTCGACACGCTGTAGTCGGCGGCCACCACCCACGTGATCGACTTGTTCGCCGAGTTGTTCTTGTCCCGCAGGTAATAGACGCCGCTCGTCACGTCGAAGGCCGGCGTGAAGCGATATCCCGCACCGAGCGACCAGAGGTCGTAGTTCACGAGATTCGAATGCGCGGGGCTTCGGCCATTGCTGTACGAACCCGATACCGAAAAGCCGCTGAACGTGTATTTCGCACCGAAGTACAGTTGCCGGTTGTTGTCGACGCCGGTGGGCGCGGCGGGCGCGACGGGCGACGGGTTCGTGTCGTGCGCGTCGTAGAAGGCCGCGGCGAGATCGAGACCATAGTTCTGATACGTCAGCACAGCCGATTCGCGCTGATTGGCCGGGAAGCTGCCCGCGACGCCGCCCGGCGCATATTCGAGCGCGAGCTGCGCGCCCGCGATGCGAGGCGTCCGGTAGATGAGCGCGTTGCTGTCGAAGAGCGCGCCGATCGGCACATTCGTGCTCGCGCCCGACCATCCCGCCTGGAAGTTCATGCCCGCCCACGCAGTCAGCACGCTGCCGAAGTATTGCGCGTGACGAACGTCGGTATCGACCATCGCGATGGCAATGGGTGCGATCTGGCGGCCGACATCGAACGAACCGAACGGCCCCGATACGCCGACACGCGCGATCTGGTTGAAGAGCGCCACGGTGCCGGCCGTATCGGGCAGGCCCATGGCGCCGGTGCCGGTGTTGAACGCGCTTTGCAGCTTGAAGTTGAGACGATAGCCGCCGCCCAGGTCTTCGGTTCCCAGCAAACCCCAGAAGCTGGAATAGATGCCTCCGTCCTTGTAGCGGAACACGGACCCCGTATTGGCCGCCCTCGGCGCGAGCGTCGCGGCAGAGGTGTTTTGATAAAGCAAGCCCGCATCGAGTGCGCCGAACAGCGTGACCGAGCTTTGCGCGTGTGCTCCTGTTGCCATGACTGCGAGTGCAGCGGCAGCGACCAACCTCAACTTCATAGCGTCTCCTGTCTGTGTATCCGGTCGCCTCGAGGCGGCCGTTTATGTAGCGTCCGCCGAACGGGCAACGCTCCGCTTGGTCCGGACATAGATAAGGTGCAGCGCAAAGCGCAATTTGATGCCCCCCAACGTTGGGGGGCGCGCACGCATCGGCCATAAGCACTGTTGTGCATGCACGGACACCTTTGACCGGCACCATCGCGGGCCGGTACGCCACGACGATGTTCACTACCTGGCGACGCTTATGAACCCCCAGCGGTGGGGGGCTTTTCGATCGGGGCGCTCCCGTACGATCGATCAAACTGGACAGGCGCTTATGCATCGCGTTTGCCGTTATTCTGGAGAGCTACGCATGGATTTTCGATCGGATCCGGGCCTCAGTGCATTCCGCGAAGAGGTACGCGATTTTCTGCGCAAGCATTTGCCGTCCGGCTTGCCGCGCCGGCGCGACCGCGTGCGTTCGCCGCGCGAAGAGCTGAGACAGTGGCAACGCATTCTGAACGAATACGGATGGGGCGCGCCGTATTGGGCGGAAGAACACGGCGGCACGGGCTGGAGCGTGCCTCAGTGTCTCGTGTTCGATGAAGAGTGTTCGGCGGCAGGCACGCCTTCGCAGGATACGTTCGCGCAAAGGCTGGTCGGTCCGGTGCTCAATCATTTCGCGACGTCCGAGCAGAAGGCCGAACACGTGACGCCCATTCTTCGTGGCGAGCGCATCTGGTGCCAGGGCTTTTCCGAGCCCGGCTCCGGGTCCGATCTGGCGTCGCTGCGCACGCAGGCCGTGCGTGACGGCGACCATTACGTCGTGAATGGACAGAAGATCTGGACGAGCTACGGTCATGAAGCCGACTGGATCTTCCTGCTCGTGCGCACGGATACGACCGTCAAGAAGCAGGCCGGCATCAGCTTCCTGCTCGTCGATATGAAATCGCCGGGCATCACGGTGCGGCCGATCATCAGCATCGACGGCCGTCATCACCTGAACGAAACGTTCTTCGACAACGTTCGCGTGCCCGTGGGCAACCGCATCGGCGCGGAAGGTGACGGCTGGACGCTCACGAAGTTCCTGCTCAACAACGAACATGCATCGACGGCCGATCTGCCGTCGCTGAAGCGCTTTCAGCGCAAGCTGCGCACGCTCGCGCGCGAAACCCGTTTCGGCGATGCGCCGCTCATCGAACGCAGCGATGTGGCGTTGCGGCTCGCCGGCCTCGACGCCGAGTTGCAAGCCATCACGGTGCTCGTGCAGCGCGTGGCCGCGCTGGAAAAGGACCATAGCCCCGCCACGCATGCGCTCGGTTCCATCCTCAAGGTTCGCGGCACGGAGTTGCAGCAGAAGATGAGCGCGTTTCTCGTCGAGTGTCTGGGCGATCACGGCGCGGTCGCATGGACGGGTGCGCGAGGCGAGGGCGCGGGCGCGCAGGCGGCGGGATCGCTGCAGGAAGAAGCGCAGGGCATCGCCGCCGAAATGTTCTTCCGTCGCGCGACCACCATTTACGGCGGGACGAGCGAAGTACAGCGCGGCATTGTCGCGAAGATGATGTTTCAGTTCTGAGGATATTGGCCGACATGAATTTCAATCTGAATGACGAGCAGCAGTTGCTTCAGGACAGCGTGCGCCGTTTCATCGACAAGGCCTACGCATTCGAGACGCGCAACGCCATCGTGAAAGCGGCGCGGGGCGGCAACGCGGAAAATTGGCGCATGTTCGCGGACAACGGCTGGCTTGCCGCCGCGCTGCCGGAAGCGTACGGCGGACTGGGCGGCACGCTGCTCGATACCGCGCTGATCACGCAGCAGTTCGGGCGCGCGCTCGTGGTCGAGCCGTACCTGGGCTGCGCGGTGCTTGCCGCGCAGACGCTCGTGGCCGCGGCAGGTCCGGCGGTGATGGACACGTTGCTGCCCGCGATTGCCGACGGTTCGCAACGCGTGGCGCTCGCGTACAGCGAAGCGGCGTCGCGTGGCGATCCCGCGATCGTGCAGACCACGGCGACATGCACGAAGGACGGCTATCGCATCGATGGCACGAAGACGCTCGTGCTCGGCGCGGCCGATGCCGACTGGTTCATCGTGTCGGCGCGGGTGGCGGATGGCGCTAGCGTCGACGATGGCGTTTCGCTCTTTCTGCTGCGCGCCGGATCGCCGGGGCTGACGCAACAGCCGCTTCCGCTGCACGACGGCACGCATGCGGCCGAACTGACGTTCGCGCAGGTGGCCGTGCCTGCGAGCGCGCTGCTGGGCGAGCGCGGCGCGGGTCTTCGGGCGTTGCGGCATGGCTTGTCGCACGGCATCACCGCGCTGTGCGCCGAACTGGTCGGCGCGATGGAGCGGGCTATCGAGATCACCGCGGAGTATCTGAAGGTGCGCAAGCAGTTCGGCGTGGCGATCGGCAGCTTTCAGTCGCTGCAGCATCGCATGGCGGACATGGCGGCAGAACTCGAACTATCGCGTTCGATGCTGTACGCGATGCTCGCTGCGTTCGAGGGCGAATGCGAAAAGACGCAGCGGCTCACGGTATCGCAAGGCAAGGCGTTCATCGGACGCGCGGCGAAGTGGGTCTGCGGGCAGGCCATTCAGTTGCACGGCGGCATCGGCATGACTGAAGAGTACGCCGTCGGCCACTATTTCAAGCGGGCGATCGTCGCGGACATTCTGTTCGGCACCAGCGATCAGCATGAAGCAGCGAACGCGGTCGCGCTACAGGAAGCGTTGCGTGCCGAAAGCGAAGCGGCTTGACGTGGGTTGTCCGTGCGCGTGGCGTTGACATCGGGCACGGACACTAGACGAGCGGTGCGCAGCTGCAACTAAACCTTTCCGCGCGACGGAGACCAACATAATCGTGACCGCTTTTGCGTTTGCATTGCCGACCACGACCGACAGCCGATTCCTCTTCGATCACCCGCAAAAGCACCAACGCGCATGGATGCATTCAATCCATGCGCGTTTTTCTTTCCATGGAACGGAGGCGCGGCTCAGCGAACAGCGCCCGCTTCCCGCAGATGCGCGATCGAAGGTAAATCGTAGCCGGCCGCGAGAAGCACTTCGTCGGTATGCTCGCCGAGCATCGGCGCGCGACGATAAACGCCGCCCGGCGTGCTGCCCATCTTGATCGGAACGCCGGCGATCTTGACGCGCTTCGCCGATCCGGGCTGCTCGACATCCACGAGCATGTCGCGCACGCGATAGTGCGAGTCGTCGAAAATCTCCGCCGATGTGTAGACCGGGCCGAACGGCACGCGTCCGCCGAAGCATTCGGCAAGCTCGGCCTTCGTCCGCACCGACGTGAACGCTTCGACGATCTCCACCACCAACGGCGTGTGCTTCACGCGCGCAGCGTTCGTGGCGAAGCGCGGGTCGTCGATCAGTTCGGGGCGGCCGATTGCATTCGCGAACTTTTCCCAGAAGCCGTCGTGCGCGACGGCAATCGACGCCCAGCCATCGCGTGCCCGAAAGAGCCCGAACGGGCAGAGCAGCGGATGCCGATTCCCTTCCGGCGCCGGCACGACACCCGTGTACGACGTCTGATAGACGATGCGCTCGCACATGGCGAGCACGCAATCCGTCATGGCGACGTCGACGAACTGTCCTTCGCCGGTCTCGCGCGCCCGCAGCACGGCGGCCAGCAAGCCGATGCAAAGCATCAGCGCGGGCACTGTGTCACCCACGCCGGGGCCGATTTTCATCGGCGTTTCGCTATCCGGACCGGTGATGCCCATCATGCCGCCCATCGCCTGGGAGACGACATCGTAGGCGGGCCAGTCCGCGTAAGGGCTTTCGCCGCTGCGCGGATCGCCGAATCCGCGAACCGCGCCGTAGACGAGCCGGGGATTGACCTCGCGCAGCGCTTCCCACGCGAGCCCGAGCCGCTCCATGACGCCCGAGCGGAAATTCTCGACGACGATGTCCGCGCCTTCGATCAGCTTGCGCACCACCGCGAGACCTTGCGGCGTCTTCAGATCCACGGCGACCGATCGCTTGTTGCGGTTCACGCTCTGAAAATAGCCGCCGTATTCGCGCAGCGTGTCGTCGTCGCAATAGGGGCCGTTGGCGCGCGTGCCGTCGCCCGTCAATCCTTCGATCTTGACGACGTCGGCGCCGTGATCGGCAAGAATCTGCGTGCAGAAAGGACCGGCCAGCATTTGCGTGAGATCGATCACGCGTATGCCCTTGAGGGCGCCGCCGGAACGCGCCGCGTCGCTCGAAATGCGCTCCATGTGCTTCTCCAGTGTCTTGCGAAGGATGATTACGCGGCGAGCTTGCCGAGCAGGGCGTCGGAGATGATGCGCATCTGGATCTCCGATGTGCCTTCGAAGATCTTCGTGAGGCGCGCGTCGCGCCAGTAGCGTTCGGCGGCGAAGTGCGTCGTGTAGCCCGCGCCGCCGTGAATCTGCAAGCCCTCGCTCGTCACGCGCTCGGACATTTCGCTCGCGAAGAGCTTCACCATGGCGGCTTCGGTGTCGCAGCGCCTGCCGTCATCGATCTGTTCGCACACGGAATACAACAGCGCGCGCGATGCCTCGATCTGCGTGGCCATGTCCGCGAGCTTGAAGCGAATGGCCTGGAAATGGCCGATGGGCGAGCCGAACTGCGCACGATCGCGGGCATACGCGAGCGAGTCGTCGAGACTGCCCTGAGCGAGGCCGATCGAGCGTGCCGCCGTGTGCGCGCGCGCGGTTTCGAGGCCCGCCGTCGCGATATAGAACGCCTTGCCTTCCTCGCCGACCATGCTGGACGCGGGCACGCGGCAGCCGTCGAACGCGAGTTCCCACGTCGTCCAGCCGTGATAGCCGATCTTCGGAATCGGGCTGCCCTTGACGTTCGCGGGCAATTCGCCGCGCGGCTTTTCGACCATGAACGCGGAGAGCCCGCGATGACGCGCTTTCGGATCGACTTCCGGGTTCGTGCGCGCGATCACGAGGATGAAATCGGCTTCGTCGGCGAACGTGCACCAGTACTTGCTGCCCGTGATGACCCATTCGTCGCCATCGCGCACCGCGCGACAGGAAATATTCGCGACGTCCGAGCCCGCGTTCGGCTCGGAAAGCGAGAACGCGCCGAGATATTCGCCGCGCGCCATGCGGGGCAGATACTCCGCCTTCTTCTCCGGCGAAAGGCTCTTGAGCGCGCCGATCAAACCGTTGCCCCGCGCGATCAGGCTCGCCACGCTCATCCAGCCGCGCGCAAGCTGTTCGGCGACGAGGCAGTATTCGTAAGCGCCGAGACCCAGCCCGCCGTATTCCTCCGGAATGAGGATGCCGAAGTAACCCAGCTCGGCCATTTCATCGATCAACTCGCGCGGAATCGTGCCCTTCTCGGGATCGAGCTTGTTGGCGAGCGGCAGGACGCGTTCCATCGTGAACTGGCGCGCGGATTCCTGAATCATGCGTCGTTCATCGGTGAGTCTTTGCATCGGGGTCTCCTTGAAGATCGGGTCGTGTGGCGGAGCGCATGTGCGCACGCATATGTACGGACATAGTAGCAGCGTGAATCGCGAGCGTTTCGACAAAATCGGGGGGTGTTAAGTGCATAAAAGCGCTTAAACGAAGCCACCTTTCGCGAAGTCACGCCGGCCCGTAAAACGATTGACGAAGCAAACCGTTTTGTCCACTATGTACGGACATATGGCCGAGCGAAAAGCGGCTGTTCGAACCGGAGGACGAATGACGAAAGACAGGAGCGGCAACTTTTTCGAGGACTTTCGCGTCGGCATGAAGATGCGCCATGCCACGCCGCGCACGCTGACCGAGGGCGACCGGAGTCTTTACATCGGCCTGACGGGAAGCCGCGCCGTGCTCGCCACGGCCGAGACCAACGCGCGTCAGCTCGGTCTGCACGCGCGTCCGCTGGAAGATCTGCTGGTGTTCAACACGGCGTTCGGCAAGACCGTGCCGGATGTATCGCTCAATGCGGTGGCCAATCTGGGTTATGCCGACGTGCGTTTTCTCGCGCCGGTCTTTCCGGGCGACACGCTCGCGGTCGAAAGCGATGTGATCGGCCTGAAGGAGAACACGAGCCGCAAGAGCGGCATCGTCTACGTGCGATCCACGGCCAGGAATCAGCACGGCGCGGACGTGCTCACGTGGATCCGTTGGGTCATGGTCCACAAGCGCGATCCGCAAGCGCCGTGCCGTGAAGCCGTCGTGCCGCCACTGGACGCGGTGGTGTCGCCCGATCGCCTGCCGCGCCACGACTTCAACGCCGAGGTGAGCAACATCACCGCGCTGACCGGCGTCACGGATTTCTGGGACGACTACGAAGTGGGCGAGCGCATCGACCATCCCGGCGCGATGGCCGTGAACGATAGCGATCACAGCATCGCCACGCGGCTCTATCAGAACACCGCGAAGGCGCATTTCGACGCGCGCGCGGCATCGGCGGGCGGCGGTCGGCGTCTCGTCTACGGCGGCCACGTGATGTCGCTCTGCAAGGCGCTCGCCTACGACGGACTCGAAAACGCACTGACGATGCTCGCGATCAACGCGGGCAGCCACGTCAATCCCACGTTCGCGGGCGACACGCTCGTGTGCGCGACGACGGTCATCGACAAGTTCGATCTCGGCGGCGGACCGGTCGGCGGCCTGCGCCTGCGCATGATCGGCGCGAAGAATGTGGATGCCGCATCGATCGTCTTCCCCGATGCACAAGCCGGCCGTCCGGTTCACGCGCCCGACGTGGTGCTGGACCTCGATTACACGATCGCCATACCGAAGAAACCTGCCACATGGAGCAACCGATGAGCCTCAACACGCATCCCGAAAGCGCGCTGTTTTCCGGCGAAAAGCCGTTTCCTGTCCTGCCCGCGTGCGAGCACTTCGCCGGCAGCGAGAAGCTGATCGGCAAGGCGCTCGACCTTCAGAGCGAATACGGCCCGGTCTTCGATATCACCTGCGACTGCGAGGACGGCGCGGCGGCAGGGCAGGAACGCGAGCATGCGCAGATGGTCGCGCGCATGCTTCGCTCGGAGCGCAACCGCTTCGGCCGCGCGGGCGCGCGCATCCACGATCCGTCGCACCCCGCATGGCGGCAGGACGTGGACATCATCGTAGGCGAGGCGGGCGATCGTGTCGCCTACATCACGATTCCGAAAGCGACGCAGGCTTCGCAGGTCGCGGACGTCATCGATCATGTTCAAGAGGTTGCGCGACGAAGCGGCGTCGATCGCGCGGTGCCGGTTCACGTGCTGATCGAGACGCACGGCGCGCTGCGCGACGTCTTCGAGATCGCCGCGTTGCCGCATATCGAAGTGCTGGACTTCGGCCTGATGGATTTCGTGAGCGGTCACCACGGCGCGATTCCCGCCTCCGCGATGCGCAGCCCCGGCCAGTTCGAGCACGCGCTTCTGGCGCGCGCGAAGGCGGACGTGGTGGCCGCGGCGCTCGCGAACGGCATCGTGCCGGCGCATAACGTGTGTCTGAATTTGAAGGATGCGGACGTGATCGCCGCCGATGCGAGCCGCGCCCGCAACCAGTTCGGCTTCTTGCGCATGTGGAGCATTTATCCCGCGCAGATTCAGCCGATCGTCAATGCAATGCGGCCGGACTTCGAGGAAGTGGAAGACGCCGCGGCGATTCTGGTCGCGGCGCAGGAAGCCGCGTGGGGGCCGATCCAGTACAAGGGCGAATTGCACGACCGCGCGACGTATCGCTATTTCTGGAGCGTGCTGGAGAAGGCGAAGGTGACTGGCATGCCGATTCCGTCGGAAGCCGAGCGTCGATTCTTCGCGGGCTAGCATCGACGATCACGCGGCGCGATGTCGTTCTGATCGAATGAATGCGACGGCACCGCGCCCCTGAGCCTTGCGACCACAACCTGCCGCCTGTCGTAAAACGCCGCATACAATCGATGCTTCCGCGATCCAGCGCCCCGCGCTTACGCAATGACGATTCCGCCCAAGATGCGCGCGAAGCCCACCCACCATCCAGCCAGTTCTCCCATGCCGACCACCCGCTACGCCGAACTCGCGCAATCGCTCGTGAAGGCCATCTCCGGCGGGCAGTATGCGGTGGGAAGCCTCTTGCCCACGGAGCCGGAACTGGCCGAACTGCACGGCGTGAGCCGGCACACCGTGCGGGCATCGCTCAAGATGCTTCAAGATCTCGGCTATATCTCGCGCAGGAAGTCGGTCGGCACGATCATCGAGAGCGCGAATCCGCGAACGGTGTTCACGCAATCGTTCGAGACGCTGGAAGACCTCACGCGCGTCGCGGCGACCGAAGTGCGCGCCATCGAGACGGTGTCATCGGTCAAGCTGGATCGCGCGCTGGCCCGCAGTCTCGGAGCGCCGCCCGGCAGTCAGTGGATACGCCTTTCGGGTCTGCGCGTGGAAGGCGGGAAGCGGGCGGCGCCCATCGCGTGGGCGGACATTTATATCGATGCCGCGTTCGAGCCCCTCGTCGACGAAATTCGCCGCCATCCCGAGGAACTGGTCAGCGCGATCATCGAACGTGAAAGCGGGCAGCCGTTCGAGCAGATCACGCAGATCGTCAAGGGCGAATTGATCGACGCGCCGCTGGCAAAACGTCTGCGCGTCGAAGCCGATACAGCCGGGCTGCGGATCATTCGCCACTATCGGCGCCACGACGGCCGCATTCTCGAAATCACCGATACGCGTTATCCCGCCGACCGCGTCGCCATGTCTTTTCAGTTGAAGCGAAACCGCGCGCCCGGCTGATTTCGCTTGCCGCATTCAGTTCGACGGCCGCCTGTGCATCGGCCAGAGCACCTTCATGGCTTCGCCGTCCGCGCGGTTCGTGTAGCAGCTATTGATGATGGCGGGCGGATTCATGGTGCCGGATTCATCGGCGGGGCGGCGTCCGTTGCGCTCGACGCGGCCCACGGCGAAGCGCGTCTGCATCGCCGTATTCGCGATCAATCCCAACAGTTCGGTCAGATGCGTGCAACCGTTCACGCCGCCGACGACCGCCTTGATCTGCTTGCGGAATCCCGCGCCGATCTGCATGCCCTTCAGACCCGCATAAGCCGATTCGATGTCCACGCAATAAACGGTCGGTCCGGCCTCGATATGCGCCGACACGTCCTGAATGACCATCGCGGCATCGAGCGTCATCACGATGCGCATGTGATGGATCGGCTTGCCCGCCGGCACGAGTTTGAACAGAAGATCGGTCTCGATCGGCGTGATGTCGCGCAGTTCGCCCTCGACGTCGAAGAGGCCGTCGCTGCGAAGATAGCCGTTGCAGCTCATCGTGCGTGTGTGCATGAGCCGTCGTGTGACGGGGGAGGTAGTCACGTAAGCGCTTCCTTTTCCACGAGTGAGAGTGCGATGCCCCGCGCGGTGACGCGGGGCAGAAGGCGATGTCACGGCAGGACGTTGCGCGGATCGTCTCGCAGCACGAGTTGCCAGGCTTCGCGGGCCATCGGCGCGCTCTTCTCTTCCATGATGTGGGCGAGAAGACCCGCCGATCGTCCGACGAGCGACAGGCCGCGCGCGATCAGCGGATCGAGGCCCATCGCGGCGACGATGGCGGCAATCGCGCCGACCGCGTTCAGCGGAAGCGGCTTCTTCTGCTCTTGCGTGAGCACGTACGCGATCGCATCCATCAGACGCCAGTGCACGTCGTAATAACCGTTCTCGCGCGCGAGTTCGCGCAGCGTGGGCACGCGCGGGTCGCCGTCGATGTGAATCGGGTGCCCCACGCCGTAGATCGCGCGGCGCTGTTCCTTGTGCTGACGGATCACGTTGCGCGCGGCTTCGCGGATTTGCTCGTCGCCGGCGTCACCCGGCAGGCCTTTCGCGCCTTCGATCAGCATTTCGGCGGCGTTTTGCATCGTGCCGAGAAACACGCTGCCCGCGCCGAGCAGCCCCGCCGCGACCGCGCCCTGCAGCGCTTCGGGCGCGCCGATATAAGTCAGCCGGCCCGCGAGCGAACTCGGCGTGATGCCGTGGTCCGCCGTGGTGACGAGCAGCGCGTTGACCATGGTCTTCTCGCGCGGCTCGGGCTTGCGGCCGAGCGTCGTGAAAAAGATCATGTCGATGAAATCGAACTTGCCGATGATTTCCGTCGAGAGATTGAGGCCGCGCACCATGATGGTATCGGTGGTCGTGTAGCCGATTTCGGTCTTTACCATGAGCTTGTCTCCCGATTCACTGTGTGTTCGCCGGCGTGCGCCGCTTGAAGAGGCACGTGGCGGCCATCTCGGCGACGACTTCGTTGCGCTGATTGATCCCGCGACGCATGAACGCGATGATGCCGCGATCCGGACGGCTCGTTTCGCGCTGCTCGACCACTTCGATTTCCACGCGCAGCGTGTCGCCGATAAACGACGGCTTCGGAAACTTGAGCCGGTTTTCGAGCACGCTGAAGAGCGCGCCTTCCATCAACTGGTTCGGAATGGAGCGCGAAGTCAGCCCGGCCATGAACGATGCGACGAGCATGCCGTGCGCGATGCGCTGACCGAAGATGGTGCCTTTCGCGTATTCGGCATCGACGTGCACCTTGTTGAAGTCGCCCGTGAGCGCGGCGAACGCGGCCACGTCGCCTTCCGTGATCGTGCGCGAGGACGTGGTGTAGGTGGTGCCGGGCGTCAGGTCTTCCCAGTAGATCGACGCTTTCGCGATCTCGTCGAGGACGTTGGTTTCGGTCATGCTGTGTCTCCTTAGGTCAGCGCCGAGATGCCGAGAATCTCGCGCCCGATGATGAGTGTCTGGATTTCCGTCGTGCCTTCCGGGATCATGCCGCCGCGCGTATCGCGGAAGATGCGTTCGATCGGAAGCTCGGTCGCGTAGCCCATGCCGCCGTGTACCTGAAGCGCGTGGTTCGCCACTTCGAAGGCGGCTTCGGTCGCGTAGAGCTTGGCGATCGAGCATTCCGTGCGCGCGGTGCCGTTCTGCATGGCGCGTGCAGCGCGATATCCCAGCGCGCGCGCGGCCAGCGTTTTCGCGGTCATATCGACGATATGCTTCTGCACCAATTGGAACGAACCGATTGCGCGCCCGAACTGCTTGCGCTGCTTTGCATACTCGACGGACAGGTCCAGCGCGCTCTGCGCCGCGCCGACCGCGCCCATCGCCACGTTGAGGCGTCCGAAGTTCAGTCCGATCAGAATCTGCCGCAAGCCCGCGCCTTCCTCGCCGATCAGGTTCGCGGCGGGAATCTCCGCGTTTTCGAACGTGAAGGCGGCGGTGCCGGTGCTGCGCGCGAACATCGTTTCGACCGGGCTCACGTCGTACGCCGTCTCGCTGCGTTCGACGAGAAAGAGCGAGAGCGCGCCGTCGCACGCTTCGCTATACGTGCGCGCCACGACGATGCCGAAGTCCGCGAAGAGGCCGTTCGTGATCCACAGCTTGCTGCCGTTCAACACGTAGCGATCGCCGCGCTTGTCGGCGCGCGTCTTGATTTCGGCGACGTTCGATCCGACATCCGGCTCGGAGATCGACACGAACGTCTTGCGCTCGTTACGCAGCAGCGGGCGCATGAAACGCTCTTTTTGATCTTCGCTGCCGTAGGCGTTGATGATGCCCGAGACGATATTGAGCCCGTTGAGCAGGATGCGCAGCGAGAGCCAGCAATAGCCGGCTTCTTCCATCATCACGGCCCACGTCAGGTAGTCGATGCCGAGGCCGCCGTCCGCTTCGCTCAGACAGCCGCCGAGATAGCCGAAATCGCCGAGACCGGTCAGCACTTCATGCGGGAAACGCTTGTCGCGCTCCGCTTGCTGAATGCGCGGCGTGACGTGCTGCTTCAGATAGCGGCGGATGTTGTCGCGCAGCAGTTGCTGGTCGCTGTCGAGGCCGTCGACGTCGCAGGCGAGATCAGCCATAGCGGCCTCCCGTCACGAAGAGCGTCGTGCCGGTGATATAGCGCGCGTGCTCGGAGGCCATGAAGGCGACCGCGCCCGCGATGTCGCTGGTTTGTCCGGCGAACGTCACCGCGTTCTTCGCGAGCGCGTTCTCGCGAATGGTGTCGTAGTTCGGCAGGCTTTGAATGTATTCCGTTTCGATGAAGCCCGGCGCGATGGCGTTCACCGTCACGCCCTTGCGTGCCTGTTCGAACGACAGCGCGCGCGTGAACCCGACGAGGCCCGCTTTCGCGCTCGAATAATTCGCTTGTCCCGGATTGCCGAACAACGCGCGCGACGTGATATTGACGATGCGCCCCCAGCCGCGTTCGTGCATGTGCGGCAGCACGGCGCGGCAGCAATGGAACGCGCCTTTGAGCGTGACGTTGAGCACGAGATCGAAGTCGGCTTCTTCCATCTTCAACAGCGTGCGATCCTTCACGAGCCCCGCGTTGTTGACCAGCACGTCCATGCGCCCGAACGCCTCGACGCCCGCGCCGACCATCTTGCGCACCTGCTCCTCGCTGCGCACGTCGCATTGAACGGCAATCGCCTTGCCGCCGTTCGACTCGATATGACGCGCGGTTTCCGTCGCGGCGTCGAGGTCGAGGTCGGTGATCACCACGGCCATGCCTTCACTCGCCAGCATGCGCGCCGTTTCCGCGCCGATGCCGCGTGCGGAGCCCGTCACGATCGCCACGCGATCTTTCAGTCCCAGATCCATTGTTGTTCCTCCAATACTTGTTGATTTGATTGCGGCTGCCCGGATGTCAGGGATAGCGCCGCATGATCGATTCGGCGACGCAGACCGGCTTGGTCGCGCCTTCGCGCTCGACCGTCATTTCGATCTTGATCTGCGCGCCGTCGTTATCGAGCGGCTCCCACGAGAGCAGCCTGAAATGCGCGCGCACGAGGCTGCCCACCGGCACCGGAGCGGGGAAGCGCACTTTGTCGAGGCCGTAGTTCACGCCCATGCTGCTTTCGACGATATGAAACGCCGTCGACGAGAACACCGGCAGCAGGCTCAGCGTGAGAAAGCCGTGCGCGATCGGACCGCCGAACGGGCCGCTCTTCGCGCGCTCGGGTTCGACGTGAATCCACTGATAGTCGCCGGTTGCATCGGCGAACAGGTTGACGCGGGACTGCTCGATCGCGATCCAGTTGCTCGTGCCGATCACTTCGCCGACGAGCGGCCGCAAATCGGCAATCTTTTGATAACTCTTCATGCGGATTCCTCGAGTTCGATGTCGTGTCTTGGTTGTCAGAACTGGAACAGTGCGCGAGCGACGATGCCGCGCTGGACTTCGCTCGTGCCGCCGTAGATCGTGGAGGCGCGGCGGAAGAACATCTCGTTCGCGAGACCGCGGCCTTGCTCGTGCATCGGCAGCGCGGCGGCGCTTTTTTCCTGCGGCCCCGGATACGCAATCGCCCCGTGATCGCCGAGCGACTCCACGAGGAACGCGCTCAACTGCTGCTGCAGCTCGGTGGCGCGCACCTTGAGGATCGAGCCCATCGCGTGCGCGGCCGAACTGTGGTCCTGTTCGAGCGCGGCCACGCGCTGCACCATCATCACGATGGCGTTCGTCTCGGCTTCGAGGCGCGCGAGCCGCAACGCGAAGCTCGTGCGCTCGAAAAGCGGCCGCTCGCCGTCGCGGGCGCGCACGGCCAGCGACCGCAGTTGCTTCAGATAGCGCCTGAGCACCGGCAGGTCGGCGGTCGATGCGTGCTCGTTGTTGAGCAGGAACTTGGTGATCGCCCAGCCTTCACCTTCGGCGCCCACGCGGTTCGATACCGGCACGCGCACGTTGTCGAAGAACGTCTCGTTCAGGTGATGACAGTCGTCAATGCTGCGAATCGGGCGCACGGTGATGCCGGGCGTCTTCATGTCGACGAGAAGGAAGCTGATGCCGGCTTGCTTCTTCGCGTCCTGATCGGTGCGCACGAGCATGAAGATCCAGTCGGCCCGATGCGCGTAGCTCGTCCAGATCTTCTGGCCGTTGACGACGTAGTGGTCGCCTTCATCGTCCGTGACCCGATCCGCGCGCGTGCGAAGCGATGCGAGATCGGAGCCCGATCCCGGCTCGGAGAAGCCCTGGCACCATTGACGCTCGCCGCTCAGGAGCAACGGCAGATGCGCCGCTTTCTGCTCCGGCGTGCCGAATGCGTTGAGCACGGGACCGAGCAGCTTTTGCGCACCGCCGTCCTGAGTCGGCGCGCCGGCCGCCATGCACTCTTCGTCGAAAACGAGCCGCTCCTGAACGCTCCACCCCGGACCGCCATGCTCGGCGGGCCACGAAGGCGTGCCCCAACCCTGCTCGTTGAGAATGCGCTGCCAGCGCGTCACGTCCTCGCGCGCCGATCGCGTGCCGGTGCGCAGCGGGCGAACGAGGTCCGCGGGCAGGCGTTCGCGCAAGAACGCGCGCACGGTCTGCCGGAAGGCTTCGAGGTTTCGATCAGGCTGGAAATCCATGTGTACTGTTCCTTTGCTTGGGGCTTCGCGCGGCCTCGGTCAGACCGGGTCCCAGGCGAAGACGTCGCGCGAGAGTTCGAGCGTGAAGAACGACTTCTCGAACATCGGAATGGCGCGCTCCACGCACGATTGCACCGTCCAACCTTCCGCCGTGTGCGCGGTGCGGATCGGGCGGGGCTGCGAGAACAGATAGATTTCGTTGTTGCGCACGCCGAAGATTTGCCCGTTGACGTGCTTCGCCTGATCGGTGAGCAGGGCGAGCGTGAACGGCGCGATCTTGCCGGACTCCATCGTCATGTAGACCTTCATGCGCTCTTTCGCTTCGTCCGATTCGGTCGGCACGCTGCCGACCATGCGCGTGAACGCGAACGGCGCGATGCAGTTCGAGCGCACGTTGAAGCGCTGCATGTCGATGGCGATGGACTTCGACAGCCCCACGATGCCCATCTTCGCGGCGGCGTAGTTGGCCTGGCCGAAGTTGCCGATCAATCCCGAAGTCGACGTCATGTGCACGAAGGCGCCGCTTTCCTGCGACTTGAAATGCGGCGCGGCCGCGCGCGACACGTTCCACGTGCCTTTCAGGTGCACGCGCACGACGGCGTCGAATTCTTCTTCGGTCATGCGGTGAAACACCGTGTCGCGCAGATTGCCCGCGTTGTTGACCACGGCGTCGATGCGGCCGAAGGTATCGAGCGCCTGCTGGACGATCTTCTGCGCCGACGGCCATTCGGACACGCTGTCGGTATTGGCGACGGCTTCGCCGCCCGCCGCGCGGATTTCGTCGACGGTCTGCTGCGCGGGACCGGCGCTGCCGCCCGAGCCGTCGATGTTCACGCCGATGTCATTCACGACGACGCGCGCGCCCTGACGCGCGGCCTCGCACGCGATGCCCTTGCCGACACCGGCGCCCGCGCCGGTCACGATGACAACTTTTCCTTCGAGCAAGCCCATTGTGTACTCCTCCTTGAGTCGGAATCCTGACGATCCCTTATGAGTGATGCAGGCCCAGCACGCCGATCGCGGCGATGCCCTGATACGGGACGCCGCCCAGGTTGTGCGTGAGTCCGATGGCGGGCGACTTCAGCTGGCGTTCGCCCGCGCGGTCCTGCAACTGGTTGTAGATTTCGTAGGCCATGCGCAGACCCGACGCCGCGATGGGATGGCCGAAGCACTTCAGGCCGCCGTCGATCTGGCAGGGTACCCCGCCGTCGCGGTCGTAGAAGCCGTCGAGCACGTCGTGCACGGCGCGTCCGGCTTCGGAGATGAAGAGGTCTTCCATCGTCACCAGTTCGGTGATGGAGAAGCAGTCGTGAACTTCTATCAGGTCGAGCTGTTCGCGCGGATTCGTGATGCCGGCCTCGGCATACGCGCGCTGCGCCGCGTTGCGCGTGTTGCGCACGTGGCTGCCGTCCCACACGTTGGTCGTCGATTCGATGCCCGAACTCACGCTCAACTGAATGGCCTTGATCGTCACCATGTCGCGGCGGCCGAGCGCGCGCGCGATTTCAGGCGTCGTGACGATAGCCGCCGCCGCGCCGTCGCTGACGCCGCAGCAGTCGAACAAGCCGAGCGGCTCCGCGATGATCGGCGCGCCGAGAATCTGCTCCATCGTCACGGCTTTGCGCAGATGCGCCTTCGGACTCAGCACGCCGTTCTGATGGCTTTTCCACGACACGCGGGCCAGCGCGCGCTTGAGTTCGTCCTTCGCGATGCCGTGCCGCGTGCGATAGCCGTCCGCCAGTTGCGCGAAGCCCGCGGGCGCGGAGCCGAGCGGCAGCCACAGGTCGTTCATCGTGCCCTTGTACGTGGGCGGCAGTCCGCCGTAGCCGGTGTCCTTGAGCTTCTCCGCGCCGATGGCGAGCGCGATGTCCACCGCGCCCGACGCGACCGCGTAGGCCGCGCCGCGCAGCGCTTCGGTGCCCGTCGCGCACATGTTCTCCATGCGGCTGAACGGAATGCCGTCGAGCCGCAGCGCGAGCGAAGCCGGAATGGCCGAGTTGCCGACGTTCACCGCGTCGAGACACGAGCCGTACCACGCCGCGCCGATCTCGTTGCGGCCGATGCCCGCATCCGCGAGCGCTTCGTCGAATGCTTCCGCCAGCAGGTCGTGCGTGCCCGCGTCCCAGCGCTCGCCGAACCGCGTGCAGCCCATGCCGATGATGGCGACCTTGTCCTTGATACCGTTTGCCATGGCTGTCGCCTCCGTTATGCCGCGAGCGGCGTGGCTTTCCAGAAATAGCGCGGATAGTTGCGCGCCCGGTCGATGTCCTTGATGCGGAACACCATGCGCAGCGGCGTGCCGACATCGAGACCGGCGGCGCCGACATCGGTGACTTCCATGAGCACGCGCGCGCCGTTGTCGAATTGCACGAAGCCCACGTAGAGCGGCGGGGCGGGGTGGTAGGAGAGCCAGTCGGCCGTCATGGTCAGGACTTGCGCGTCGACGTCGTAGAGGGACGCCGGCTCGAATTGCGCGGCGGACGCGTTGCAACCGGCGTTCACGCAATACGCGAGCTGCGGGAACTGCACCGTGCCGCAGCAGCCGCACTTGCCCGCGACGAAGCCGGCCAGTTGATGCGCGCTGCGGTATTGCTCGGTGAACGCGGTCTTGACCTGCTTCTCGGCGCGCATGCCCCATTCGAGGTCGATGGCGTTGTCGTACGAAAGCATGCGCAGATAGTCGCCGTGCACCTGCGCGTCGGCGATGGCTTGCCTCACGCCCCGGCGCGGCCTGAACGACGCGATGTGGTCCGTCGCCTTCAGCACGAGGACGTCGCAGCCCTGGCCGAAGCCCGCGACGACGATGAGATCGCCGGGTTTCGCGCGTTCGAGCGTGGCGGCGAGCATGAGACACGGATGCGCGGCGCCCGCGTGGCCGCATCGTTCGTCGAGATGATCGGCGACGGCATCGGCTGCAATGCCGATGCGTTTCGCCACGGTCGCGCCCACGCCCTTGAGCGGCGCGGCGAAAACGAAATGGGCGATGGCGTCGGCGGGCACGCCCGCGCTGTCGAGCGCGGCCTTGACCGCGGCGGGGATGATCTTCGCGTAGCCTTCGTCGCGAATCCAGCGCTCTTCCCAGTAGTAGTCGTACTTGCCGTCGGCGGCGCGGAAATGATCGACGAAGAGCGCCGTTTCGCTCGCACTGCCGACGAGTTCCGCGATCACGCCTTCGCTGCCGAGCGTGAACGCGGCGGCGCCCGCGCCGTAGGTCAGTTCCTGCGCGCTGGCGGGCTTCGCCGACGGATGATCGCTCGCGACGAACAGCACGTTCTCGCGCGCCGCGAGCAGGTGATTCAGCAGGCCGCTGACGCCCGCGCGCTGCGATTGCCCGACTTCGAGCGTGCGCACGCTGGGCGGCAGTTCGAGCGCGCCGGCGACGATGCTCGCGCTTTGCAGATCGGCGAAGGCGGGGCGCGTGGTGGCGAGCGTCAGCGCGTCGATGCCGGTGCGCGGACGCTGATCGAGCGCGTCGCGGGCCGCTTCGACGGCCATCGTGACGCTGTCCTCGTCCCAGCTGCAGAAAGCGCGTTCGCCTTTGGGCGATGCGCCGGCCGCGCCGCTCATCCAGCGATGCGCCTGTGCGATCGCCGCGCGCTGCATGCGCAGGCGCGGCACATAGCCGCCGTAGCCGGTGATGCCATAGGGGGTGGGCGTTCGGGTCATGCTTACCTCGCGGTCTCGTATGCGTGATGGGTCATGCTGCCGGGCGGACCAGGCCGGTCCGGGACGACACCCGTGTGATCGAATCATCGCTAGCGGCCCGCGCGGGGCCACTCCCCGACGCGGGGGGCGATGACGACGGGACTTAAATCACGGGCGGAAAAGGCGCATGACGTGCGTGAGGCGCATGAGGCGCGCGCACAAAAGCGAAGCGGAACTTAAGCGCATGCTTCGTTTCGATGCCCCCTGAGTCGAGGGGGCGGCGCTTTCGAATCGCGGGCGCAATATGGGCGCAGACGATACTTTCCATTTCAGGGCGGCGCGTCCCGACGTGGAAAACACCAACGGAGACGATTCAGATGTACCTGACCCAATGCCTTCATCGCGCGCTTCAGCAATATCCGCAACGCACGGCGACCATCTTTCGCGGCCGCCGACGCAGCTATGGCGAGTTGAGCGATCGCGTCGCGCGCCTCGCGGGTGCGCTGGTGGGCCTTGGCATGGCGCCTGGCGACCGGGTCGCCATGCTCGCGCCGAATTCGGACCGGTATGTCGAGTACATGCTGGGCGTGTGGTGGGCGGGCGGCGTGCTCAATCCCATCAACGTGCGCTGGAGCGTGCCGGAAATCGTCTATTCGCTCGACGACTGCGACACGCGCATCCTCTTCGTCGATGAAGCGTTCCAGCATCACGTCGATGCCATCCGCAGGCGCGCGAAGCATCCGCCCACGCTGATCTACGTCGGCGACGGCGCGGCCCCGGATGGCATGCTGTCGTTCGAGACGCTGATCGGCACGACATCGCCCATCGACGATGCCTGGCGCGGCGGCGGCGATCTCGCCTGCATCATGTACACCGGCGGCACCACGGGCTTTCCGAAAGGCGTGATGCAGACGCATCTGAACCTTTGGTCCGGTTGCGTGCCGCGTCTCGCCGAAATGCCGCAGCCGCCCAACAGCGTCGTGATGCACGTCGCGCCGCTATTTCACATCGCCGGGCTGGGGCGCGTCGTCACGCAGTTCCTCGCGGGCGGCACGCACGTGCTGGTGCCATCGTTCGACGCGACCGAATTGCTCGCGACCATCGAACGCGAAGGCGTGACCGAATCCGTGCTCGTGCCGACGATGATTCACGCGCTGCTCACGCATCCCGACATCTCCCGCTACAACTTGAGCAGCTTGCACAGGCTCTACTACGGCGCGTCGCCGAGCGCGGGCCAGATGGTCGAGCAGTTGCTCGCGCAGCTTCCGGGCATCGAGCTTTCGCACAGCTACGGGCTGACCGAGACATGTCCCGTCGTGTGCAGCAACCCGCCCGAAAATCACAGCGAGGCGGCGCGTCGCAGCGGACTGTCGCGATCGGTGGGGCGCGGCGGGATCGGCGTGACCATCCGCATCATGGACGGCGAGGGACGCGAAGTGCCGCGCGGCACGGTCGGCGAGATCGTCGTGCGCGGACCCAATATCACGCCGGGCTACTGGAACAAGCCGGAGGAAACGGCGCGCGCCATGCGCAACGGCTGGCTCCGCACCGGCGACGGCGGTTATATGGACGAGCAGGGTTATGTGTTCATCGTCGATCGCATCAAGGACATGATCGTGAGCGGCGGCGAGAACGTCTATTCCGCGGAAATCGAGAACGTGATCGCGCGCCATCCGGCCGTGGCCATGTGCGCGGTGATCGGCGTGCCGCACGAGCATTGGGGCGAGGCGGTGCATGCCGTCGTCGTGCTCAAGCCCGGCGCGCAACTGGACGAAGACGCGTTGCGCGAGCATTGCCGCGAGTTCGTCGCGGGCTACAAGTGTCCGAAGTCGGTGGAGTTCCGCACCGCGCTGCCGCTCTCGGGCGCCGGCAAGATTCTGAAGAAGGACCTGCGCGAACCGTATTGGAGCGACGCGCCGCGCGACGCGAAATAGCAAGCCTCTTCGTTCTATGCCGCTCGCGATAGCCGCCGATCAACGCATGGCGATTTGCTCATGGACACCTCGCTGATACCGCTCCGCGATTCGCAACTCGTCATCACGCAAGGCATCGCGGAATTCACGCATCAGCGGCCGGATATCCGCAACGCGTTTTCCGAGGCGCTGCGGCTCGACTATGCCGACATGCTCGATATCGTGGAGAAGGATCGCGAAATCCGCGTGTTGATCGTCACCGGATCAGGAGGCAGTTTCTGCGCGGGCGGCGACCTGAAGGCGCTCAAGGCGCTGCATGAACACGCGGACCCCTCAACCCGAAGCGCCGACGCAATGAGCCGCCGCGTTCAGGACATGCACACATGGCTGCGTAGGCTGCGTCATCTCGCCATTCCCGTGATCGCGGCGGTCGATGGTCCCGCCGCCGGAGCCGGCTTCTCGCTCGCCTTGGCGGCGGATTTCGTGCTGGCTTCGACGCGCGCGTTCTTTTGCATGTCGTTCGCGCGCATCGGGCTGATTCCCGACCTCGGCGCGTTATACGAGTTGCCGCGAACGGTCGGCATGGCGCTCGCGAAAGAACTGGCGTTCACGGCACGCAGGCTGACGGTGGAAGAGGCGTTGCGACATCGCATCGTGCAGTCGGTGCATGCGCCCGAATCGCTGCTCGACGAGACGCGGCGATTCGCCCGACGCCTGAGCGCCGGTCCGCGCGAAGCGACTGCGCTCGCCAAGCGGATGCTCAACTCGTCCTTCGACGTGTCGTACGAAGCCGCGCTCGAGATGGAATGCCGCGCGCAAGGCCTCGCCGCGACGACGCCGTGGCACGCCGAAGCAGTGGCCGCGTTTCTTGCAGGCGAGCCCGCGCGCTTCGATTGGGAGCGCAGCGGCGGGTCGTGATTTTTTTCGACGCGTCGCACATCTGGATCGGCAGCGAAAGTGCATTCCACCCACGTCGGGGGGTGGGGCAAGCAGCGCAACGCGATACGTTAGCTACACGAATCAGCCATGCCGGATATCTCGCTGAAGGCATCGCGCTGAATGCAGACGTTATCGGAGTGAACGATGCAAACCACCGGTAGATCGTTGCGCTTTCTCGTTGAAAAGTGGCTTGGCACAGGCCCCGAGCGGCATGCGCGGGTGACCGCGTTCGGTCATTGCCATCGACGCGCGTGGCGTTACGTTCGCGTGGAGACGACGCATCCATCGGGCGTCCGTGAGATGTTGTTCTTCCGGCATGAAGACGGTTCATGGTGCGTCTTTCCCCCGGATATCAGACGGCCGGCGATGCGCGTCGCGTGAGTGCGCCGCTTTCCGACACGGCTGTGCAAATCAAATACTGGCAGGCATGGAGGCTTGGCTTCGTGAGTACCTCGACTGTTGAACAAGACGACGTCGCGCTCGTGCGCGATTCGATGGAATACGACGTGGTGATCGTCGGCGGCGGTCCGGCCGGACTCTCGGCGGCGATTCGCCTCAAGCAGCTCGCCGAAGAAAAAGGTGCCGACATCAGCGTGTGCCTGCTCGAAAAAGGCTCGGAAATCGGCGCGCATATTCTCTCGGGCGCGGTCATGGACCCGCGCGCGCTCACCGAGTTGATCCCCGACTGGAAGGAGCAGGGCGCGCCGCTGAACGTGCCGGTGACCGAAGACCGCTTCCTGTTTCTGTCGGAAACCGGCGCGAAGGCGGTGCCGAACTGGATGTTGCCCCACAACTTCAAGAACCACGGCAATTATGTGATCAGCCTCGCGAACGTCACGCGCTGGCTCGGAACCGTGGCCGAAGCGATGGGCGTCGAAATTTTCCCGGGCTTCCCTGCAGCGGAGATTCTCTTCAACGACGACGGTTCGGTGAAGGGCGTGGCTACCGGCAACATGGGCATCGGCAAGGATGGACAGCCGACCGAGAACTTCCAGCTCGGCATGGAATTGCACGCGAAATACACGCTGTTCTGCGAAGGCTGTCGCGGGCATCTCGGGCGGCAACTCAACGAGCGGCTTCACCTGAGCAAGGATTCGGATCCGCAGGTCTATGGCATCGGCATCAAGGAATTGTGGGAGATCGATCCGGCGAAGCATCAGCCGGGCCTCGTGATTCACACGGCGGGCTGGCCGCTCGAATCGGATACTTATGGCGGCTCGTATCTGTATCACACCGACAATAACCAGGTGATGGTCGGCTTCGTGGTGGGCCTCGCTTATACGAACCCGTATCTGTCGCCGTTCGAGGAGTTTCAGCGCTACAAGACGCATCCGGAAATCCGCAAGTTCCTCGAAGGCGGCAAGCGCGTGTCGTATGGCGCGCGCGCCATCACGGCGGGCGGATTGATGTCGTTGCCGAAGTTGGTGTTTCCGGGCGGCGCGCTCGTGGGCGATAACGCGGGCTTTTTGAACGCATCGCGCATCAAGGGCAGTCACGCGGCGATCAAGACCGGCATGCTGGCAGCGGAAGCGGCCTTCGATGCCGTTCAAGGCAATCGTAAGCATGACGAATTAACTGATTATCCCGAAGCGTTCCGCAAGTCGTGGCTGCACGACGAACTGCACCGCGCGCGCAACTTCAAGCAGTGGATGAGCAAGGGCCTGTACCTCGGCACGCTGATGGTGGGCATCGAGCAGAAGCTCTTCGGCGGGTCGGTGCCGTGGACGCTGCATCATCGGCACCGCGATCATGAGATGCTCAAGCCCGCGTCGCAGTGCAAGCCGATCGACTATCCGAAGCCCGACGGCAAGCTCACATTCGACCGTCTCTCGTCGGTGTTCATCTCGAACACGAATCACGAGGAAAATCAGCCGGCGCATTTGACGCTGAAGGACGCGGCCGTGCCCGTGAACGTGAATCTGCGCGCGTATGCGGGCCCGGAAAGCCGCTTTTGTCCGGCGGGCGTGTACGAGTTCGTGAAGGACGATAGCGACGAGGATCGTCTTCAGATCAACGCGCAGAACTGCGTGCACTGCAAGACCTGCGACATCAAGGATCCGACGCAGAACATCGTTTGGGTGACGCCGGAAGGCGGCGGCGGGCCGAACTATCCGAACATGTGACGCGTGTTCGAGCGGCGTCGCCCGGTACTTCCGGCGACGCCGCTTTTCATTCAACGCCTCACTGCAATGGCGATGCCATTGGCCGTGACGATCACCGCGTCAGCGGCGGCGAGTTCGTCATCGGAACTTTGGGTCAACGCGACTTCCTGCTTCGAATCTGCGCGCCTGTCGTTGAAAAGCGGCCAGAACAACTGCACCATGCCGGATTCGACGGGCATGCCCGCAGGCACGCCGTAGGCATCCTGCCGACGCGGTTGCTGCGTGTGAGCCGTGCCGTGCAGCACATCCCAGATCGAAAGGATATTGCCGTAATTGGACGATGCATTGCCATATCGCCCGATGCCGTGATGCACGTGATGAAAGTCCTGAAGCACGATCACTTTCTCCGCGACGTTCAGCAGCAGCCGGCCGGTACGATAACGACGCAGCCACAGATCCCATCGATACCCCGTGTGCTGCAGCAGCGTCACCACGCCCTTGAACCCGAACACCACGGCGGACGCGGTGCCCGCGCCGAGATAGATCAGCACGGGCGCCATCCATAACGCCGGAACGAGGAAGTAGTAGAACGCGTTCTCGCGGCCGGCCATCAGCACGTTGAGGCTTCGCTTGTCGGTGCCGCAACGCGTCGCGCAGTTTCTCGTCGCGGGAATCGAGCGGGGCGGCGGGCAGTCGCTTGCCGTGCGGCAGACGGATATCGCGGAGACGCTCGGCGTGACGCGCGAGGCGGTCGCGGCTGCGTTGAGGCGATTGCGCGAAGCGCGCCTGATCGACACGCGTTACCGCGTCATCGATGTTCTCGATCTCGACGGCCTGCGTCGCGCGATGGAAAGCGGCGCGGCGGTCTGAATCGACGTCGCGATCGTGCCGACATTGAACGCCCGCCCGCTTTCCCGCGATAATGCGACCACCCCACGTCGCGCCTCACGGCTCATGCCTCCATGACCGAAATCCAGTCCGCGGTGCTCGTCTTCGTGCTGCTGCTCGCGAGCACCGGCATCGGCGCGATCGTGCGGCCGCTTCTGCCCGAAGAGCACAAGGCGCAGGAGACGGTGCAACTCGTGCAGTTGCTCGTCGGCATGCTGGTGACGTTCGCGGCGCTGGTGCTCGGGCTTTTGACGGCATCGGCGAAAACGGTTTTCGATACCACCGACAACGACGTGCGCAGCTACGCCGCAGCCATCATCGAGCTGGATCACACGATGCGCGACTACGGCCCCGAACTCGACCGCACCCGCGCGATGCTGCGCGCCTACACCGCCGCCGCGATCGCGAGCACGTGGCCCGCCGAGCCGCCGCCGCCGGGCGATTACTACCCGAAGATCCCGCCGACGCCGCACGCGAACGGCAAACTCGCGGACCGCGGACTCGGCGAGATGCTCGATCGCGGCCAGCGCCAGGTTCGGCTGCTCGAACCCGCGGACGCCTATCATCGCAAGCTCGCCGAGGACAGCGCCACGCGCTTCGACCAGTTGATCGCGCTGCGCTGGAAGCTGATCGAGGAAGCGCACGGAACGATCTCGTATCCGTTCGACCGCATTCTCGTCGGCTGGCTGCTGATCATTTTTCTGTGCTTCGGGCTGATCGCGCCGCGCAACGCGCTTTCGCTCGTGACGATCATGCTCGGCGCGCTGTCGATTGCGTCCGCCGTGCTCGTCATCCTCGATCTCGACACGCCGTTTTCCGGCCCCATCATGATTCACAGCGAGCCGATGCGCGAAGCGCTCGGTTATCAAAGCCGATGACGTCCCCGATTCTCTATTCCGATCCGCGCCTCGTCGCGCTCTACGACGCCCTGAATCCCGCCGGTCCCGATACCGCGTTTTACCTGGCGCTGGCCGAATCGGCGGGGCATGTCGTCGATCTCGGCTGCGGCACGGGACTGCTCGCGTGCGAACTGGAGAAGCGAGGCTATCGCGTGACGGGCATCGATCCGTCGCGGGAGATGCTGCGGGTGGCGCGCGCGCGGCCGGGCGGCGATCGCGTGACGTGGATCGAAGGCGATGCGAGCGCGCTGCCGTTCGTCGGCGCGGCGGATCTGCTCGTGATGACGGGCCACGTCGCGCAAATCTTTATCGACGACGCCTCGCTGCTCGCGACGCTCGTCGCCGCGCGGCGGGCGTTGCGGCCGGGCGGGCGCATCGCGTTCGAGAGCCGCAATCCGGCGGCGCGGGCGTGGGACGGCTGGACGGCGGATCGCTCGTTACGGCGCATCCGCGCAGCCGACGGACGCATCGTCGAAACGTGGCAGCAGCGGCACGAAGCGCCGGATCCGCTCGCGACGGGCCGCGTCGCGTTCACGACGCACTATCGCTTCGCCGAAAGCGATGAAACATTGCAAGCGCCGAGCGAACTGCGCTTTCGCACGCAGGACGAACTCGCGCGTTTGCTGACGCGGGCGGGATTCGCGCAGATCGACTGGTATGGGGACTGGAACCGCGCGCCGGTGGATGAAACGAGCCGCGAATTGATCGCGGTGGCGCGCTAGGAAAGGCGAAAGCGCCGCGACGCACGCGGCGCCAGAGGGTCAATACGGCATCAGAACTCGACGACGACGAAATCTTCCTTGCCGACGTCGCATTCGGGGCAACGCCAGTCGGCGGGGATATCGGCGAAACGCGTGCCCGGCGCGATGCCTTCGTTCGGCAGGCCGTCTTGTTCGTTATAAACCCAGCCGCAAATCAGGCACACCCAGCTTTTGTATTCGATGACTTCGCTCACGACAAACTCTTGATCTGAAATGGAAACATGCCGTCCGCGAAGGCGCTCCGACGCGGCATCCGGCGACCCGGCATCTTACCCGAATCGGCGCGCGCGCTCCCTCGACCCACCGTCGACCCCGATGCGCACGGCGGAAAGCCGGGTGTATGCTGGCTGGCGGTTTGTGGCTGCCCTCGACCAGGAGAACACGATGTTCAAAAACACGCTTTCCGCCGCCGCGCTTTCGGGCGCCCTCGCGCTCGCCGCGTTTTCGGGCGCGGTTCACGCGCAATCGCGCGTCTATTTCGTCGAGCCGAAGGACGGCGCGACGGTCACGAGTCCCGTCCACGTCAAATTCGGCGTCGACGGCATGAAGATCGAACCCGCCGGCACCATGACCGAAGGCACGGGGCATCATCATCTGCTAATCGACAGCGGCCCGCTGCCCAAGGGCACGGTGATTCCCGCGAACGATACATCGCTGCACTACGGCAAGGGCCAGACCGAAGCCGACGTCAAATTGCCCCCCGGCGATCACACGCTGACGATGCAGTTCGGTGACGGCGCGCATCGCTCGTACGGGCCGGAGATGTCGCAGACGATCAAGGTGCACGTCAAGTAGGCGCGTGACAGCATGCCGCCGCGCCTGGGTTCGCGGCGGCTGCCCCTCGTCCGTTCGGCCAACGCGATGCGGGCGCGCCCGGGCGCGGCGGATACATCGGTACAATGACCGCTTCCACGGTATCGCCATTGCTGGCGAATCGTTCACCGTTCGTTCGCAATCATCCCCATGTCGCTTTATTCCATCTCGGACGCACAGCTCGCGTTCGGCCACGTCGCATTGCTGGATCACGCGGATTTCTCGCTCGAAGCGGGCGAGCGCGTCGGGCTGATCGGCCGCAACGGCGCGGGCAAGTCGTCGCTGCTGAAGATCGTCGCGGGGCTGGCCGCGCCCGACGACGGCCTCGTCACGCGCCAGAGCGAGCTGACCACCGTCTACGTGCCGCAGGAACCCGAGTTCGATCTGGACGCATCCGTGTTCGATGTCGTCGCCTCCGGCCTGACCGAGGCGCGCGCGCTGCTGGACGAATACGACGAAGTCGCGCATCGGCTCGCGGACACGCCCGAAGGCGCGGAGCACGACGCGTTGCTCGCGCGCATGAACACGCTGCAGTCCGCGCTCGATACCCGCGACGCGTGGAACTGGCGCACGCGCGTTGCGACGACGCTCGCGCAGATCGGCCTCGACGGCGACGCGCGCGCGGGCGCGCTCTCCGGCGGCATGAGAAAACGCGTCGCGCTGGGGCGGGCGCTGGTCGTGCAGCCGGACGTGCTGCTGCTCGACGAGCCGACCAACCATCTCGACTTCGAAGGCATCCGCTGGCTGGAGGAATTGCTCGTCACTTTGCGATCCGGCTTGCTGTTCATCACGCACGATCGCGCGTTCCTGGATCGCGTGGCGACGCGCATCGTCGAACTGGATCGCGGGCGGCTGTTGTCTTATCCCGGCAATTTCAGCGCGTATCAGGTTCGCAAGGCGCAGCAGCTCGAAGTGGAGCAAGTGGAACAGGCCAAGTTCGACAAGCTGCTCGCGCAGGAAGAAGTGTGGATTCGCAAGGGCGTGGAGGCGCGGCGCACGCGCAGCGTCGGACGCATTGCGCGGCTCGTGGAAATGCGCAAGGAGCGCCAGGAGCGCCGCAACGTGCAGGGCAACGTCAGGCTCGACGTGGGGCAGGGCGAAAAGTCCGGCAAGATCGTCGCGGAACTGACGGACGTGACGAAGCGCTATGGCGAACGGACCATCGTGGATCGCTTCACGGCCACCGTCATGCGCGGCGACAAGATCGGCCTCGTCGGTCCGAACGGCGCGGGCAAGACCACGCTGCTCAAGCTGATCCTCGGCGAACTGCAGCCAGACGAAGGGCGCGTTCGCACCGGCACGAACATCCAGACCGCGTATTTCGACCAGATGCGCGCGCAGCTCGATCTCGACAAATCGCTCGCGGATACCATCAGTCCGGGCAGCGAATGGGTCGAAGTGAACGGCGTCAAGAAACACGTGATGAGCTATCTCGGCGACTTCCTGTTCGCGCCGGAACGCGCGCGCTCGCCGGTACGGTCGCTCTCGGGCGGGGAACGCAATCGCCTGTTGCTCGCGCGGCTCTTCGCGCGTCCGGCGAACGTGCTCGTGCTCGACGAACCGACCAACGACCTCGACATTCCCACGCTCGAACTGCTCGAAGAACTGCTCGCGGACTACGACGGCACCGTGCTGCTCGTGAGCCACGACCGCGCGTTCCTCGACAACGTCGTGACCTCCGTGTTCGCGGCCGAAGGCGGCGGCAAGTGGCGCGAGTATGTCGGCGGCTTCTCCGACTGGCAGATTCAGCGCGAACGTTCGGACCGCATCGCCGAGGAAGCGGCCAAGCAAAGCGCGAAGGAAGCGCCGAAGGAAGACGCGCCGAAGGAAAGCGCGGCGGGCCGCAACGCGCAGCGCACGGTCAAGCTGTCGTTCAAGGAGCAACGCGAACTCGAGGCGCTGCCGGGGCGCATCGCGGAGCTGGAAGAGGAGCAGAAGCGCATCGGCGGGCAACTCGAAGACGGGTCGATCTTCGCGAAGGACGCGAAGGAAGGCGCGCGGCTTTCGGAGCGGCACGCGGCGATCGAAGAGGAATTGCTGGTGGCGCTGGAGCGTTGGGAAGAACTGGAAGCCAAGCGCAGTTGAGGGCGCTTGCACGGCTTTTGCGCCGTCGTCAAGATGGGCGCGGCTCGCGAAAACCGCTATTCTCCTAGCGCGACGGGGCGGGCGCACGCGGCAAGGTCCGCTTGATGCCAGCCTCGTCAGGCAATTCTCGAGCATTCGATCAAGCATTTTCCGGCGTCACGGACGCACGCGCGATGGCCATTCTTGCGCGTTCGTCCGCTGCCGGATCAACGTTCAGCTATGTCCACGAAAAAATCCAGTGCGGCCGAAGCAGTCCCCACGAAGCGCGCCATGAGCGCGAAGGCGGCCGGTTACAGCGAAGCATCGATCAAGGTGCTGAAAGGGCTCGAGCCGGTCAAGCAGCGGCCCGGCATGTACACGCGCACCGAGAATCCGCTGCATATCGTCCAGGAAGTGATCGACAACGCCTCCGACGAAGCGCTCGGCGGCTACGGCAAGCAGATCATCGTCACGCTGCATGCGGACAACTCGGTGTCGGTCGAAGACGACGGCCGCGGCATTCCGTTCGGCCTGCATCCCGAGGAAGGCGTGCCGGTCGTCGAGATCGTGTTCACGCGCCTGCACGCGGGCGGCAAGTTCGACAAGGCCGCCGGCGGCGCGTACACGTTCTCGGGCGGCTTGCACGGCGTCGGCGTATCGGTGACGAACGCGCTCGCCACGCGCCTCGAAGTCACGGTCTGGCGCGACAACAAGGTCGCGCAACTCGCGTTCGCCAACGGCGACGTCATCGAAGAACTCACGACGCGCAGCGCCGAGCGCGGCGCGAAGAAAAGCGGCACGCGCGTGCGCGCCTGGCCGAATCCCAAATATTTCGATTCCCCCAATCTGCCGCTCGGCGAACTCCAGCGTCTCTTGCGCTCGAAGGCCGTGCTGCTGCCGGGCGTCGAAGTGGTGCTCGTCATCGAAAAGACCGGCGAGCGTCAGACGTGGAAGTACGAAGACGGTCTGCGCGGTTATCTGCTCGAAGGCATGGGCGGCAGCGATTTGCTGATTCCGCTCTTCGAAGGCGAGCGCTACGCCGAAAGCTCGAAGAATACCGAGGAAACGTTCGCGGAAGGCGAGGGCGCGTCGTGGGTCGTCGCGTGGAGCGAGGAAGGGCCGCTCTTGCGTGAATCCTATGTGAATCTCATTCCGACGCCCGCGGGCGGCACGCATGAATCCGGCCTGCGCGACGGTCTCTTTCAGGCGGTGAAGAACTTCGTCGAGATTCACAATCTGCAGCCGAAGGGCGTCAAGCTCCTCGCGGAAGACGTGTTCGCGCGCGTGTCGTTCGTGCTGTCAGCGAAGGTGCTCGATCCGCAGTTTCAAGGGCAGATCAAGGAACGCCTCAATAGCCGCGATGCCGTGAAGCTCGTGTCGTCGTTCTCGCGGCCGGCGCTGGAGTTGTGGCTGAATCAGCATGTCGAGTACGGCAAGAAACTCGCGGAACTCGTGATCCGTCAGGCGCAGGCGCGCACGCGTGCCGGCCAGAAGGTCGAGAAGCGCAAGAGTTCGGGCGTGGCGGTGCTGCCGGGCAAGCTGACGGACTGCGAATCGACGGACATTTCGCGCAACGAACTCTTCCTCGTCGAGGGCGATTCGGCGGGCGGCTCCGCCAAAATGGGCCGCGACAAGGAGTTTCAAGCCATTCTGCCGTTGCGCGGGAAGGTGCTGAACACGTGGGAAACGGAGCGCGACCGCCTCTTCGCGAACAACGAAGTGCATGACATCGCGGTGGCGATCGGCGTGGATCCGCACGGTCCCGACGATCAGATCGACCTGTCGAATCTGCGTTACGGCAAGATCTGCATTCTGTCGGACGCGGACGTCGACGGCGCGCACATTCAAGTGCTGCTGCTCACGCTCTTCTTCAAGCATTTCCCGCAACTGATCGAACGCGGTCACGTGTGCGTCGCGCGTCCGCCGCTCTTTCGCGTCGATGCCCCCGCGCGCGGCAAGAAACCCGCGCAGAAGCTCTACGCGCTCGACGAAGGCGAACTCGAAGCGATCCTCGACAAACTGCGCAAGGACGGCGTGCGCGACACGCAATGGAGCATCAGCCGCTTCAAGGGCCTCGGCGAAATGAGCGCGGAACAGCTTTGGGACACGACGATGAACCCGGACACGCGCCGCCTGATGCCGGTGGGCCTGGGCGATCTCGGCTTCGATCTGACCGTCTCGCGCATGACGATGCTGATGGGCAAGGGCGAAGCGGCATCGCGCCGAAGCTGGCTCGAAGAGAAGGGCAACGAAGTCGAAGCGGACATCTGACGCTTAATCGACGCAACGCTTCAAGAACGGATATTCGATGGGAATCACAGACGATCTCTTCGCCGAGCAGACCGCACCGGACGGCGAACAACTGACGCTCGGCGACTACGCCGAACGCGCGTATCTCGACTATGCGGTGAGCGTGGTCAAGGGCCGCGCGCTGCCCGACGTATCGGACGGGCAAAAGCCCGTGCAGCGCCGCATTCTCTTCGCGATGAGCGAGATGGGACTCGCGTCGAACGCGAAGCCGGTGAAGTCGGCGCGCGTGGTGGGCGACGTGCTCGGCAAGTATCACCCGCACGGCGACCAGTCCGCGTACGACGCGCTCGTGCGTCTCGCGCAGGACTTTTCGATGCGCTATCCGCTCATCGACGGTCAGGGCAACTTCGGCTCGCGCGACGGCGACGGCGCCGCGGCCATGCGGTACACGGAAGCGCGCCTGACGCCGATCGCGCGTCTCCTGCTCGATGAAATCGATCAGGGCACGGTCGATTTCATGCCGAATTACGACGGCTCGTTCGAAGAACCGAAGCTGTTGCCCGCGCGCTTGCCGTTCCTGCTGCTGAACGGCGCGTCGGGGATCGCGGTCGGTCTCGCGACGGAGATTCCGTCGCACAACCTGCGCGAAGTGGCGCAGGCGGCCGTCGCGATGATCCGCGATCCGAAGCTCGGCCACGCGGGCGTGATGGAAAAGCTCACCGGCCCGGACTTTCCGGGCGGCGGGCAGATCATTTCGTCGCAGGCGGAAATCTCGGCGGCGTACGAAAGCGGGCGCGGCAGCCTCAAGGTGCGCGCGCGCTGGAAGATCGAAGACATGGCGCGCGGCCAGTGGCAGCTCGTCATCACCGAATTGCCGCCGAACACGTCGGGCCAGAAGGTGCTCGAAGAGATCGAGGAACTGACCAATCCGAAGATCAAGCTCGGCAAGAAGACGCTCACGCCGGACCAGTTGCAGACCAAGCAGACGCTGCTCGGCCTGCTCGACACCGTGCGCGACGAGTCCGGCAAGGACGCGCCCGTGCGGCTCGTGTTCGAGCCGAAGTCGAGCCGTATCGATCAGACGGAGTTCGTGAATTCGCTGCTCGCGCACACGAGCCTCGAATCGAATGCGGCGATCAATCTCGTGATGATCGGCGCGGATGGCCGGCCGCGTCAGAAGGGCATCGTCGAAATCCTGCACGAGTGGGTCGGCTTCCGCTTCGTCACGGTGACGCGAAGGACGCAGCATCGGCTGAACAAGGTCAACGACCGCATCCATATTCTCGAAGGGCGCATGATCGTCTTCCTGAATATCGATGAAGTCATCCGCATCATTCGCGAGGCCGAGGAGCCGAAGCAGGCGCTGATCGCGCGCTTCAGGCTGTCGGACCGGCAGGCCGAGGACATCCTCGAAATTCGGCTGCGGCAACTCGCGCGCCTCGAAGCGATCAAGATCGAGCAAGAATTGTCCGAGTTGCGCGACGAAAAGACGAAGCTCGAAGAACTGCTCAACAGCGACGCGGCGATGAAGCGTCTGCTCATCAAGGAGATCGAGGCCGATGCGAAGCAGTTCGGCGACGATCGCCGCACGCTGATTCAGCAGGCCACGCGCGCGACGTTCGAAACGCGCGTCGTCGACGAGCCGGTGACGGTCGTCGTTTCGCAGAAGGGCTGGGTGCGTGCGCTGAAGGGCCACGGGCTCGATCCGGCGGGCTTCACGTTCAAGGCCGGCGACAGCCTCTACGCGGTGTTCCAGGCGCGCACGCCGGACACGCTCATCGCTTGGGGCAGCAACGGGCGCGTGTATTCGGTGCCGGTCGCGACGCTGCCGGGCGGACGCGGCGACGGCGTGCCGGTGACGTCGCTGATCGAGCTGGGATCGGGCACGCACTTGCTGCATTACTTCGCGGCATCGGCGGATCAGGCGTTGCTGCTGGCGTCGAACAACGGCTTCGGCTTTATCGCGAAGATCGGCGACATGGTGAGCCGCGTGAAGGCGGGCAAGGCGTTCATGACCATCGACGAGGGCGCGGCCCCGCTTGCGCCGATGCCGGTCGTGCCGGGCGCGACGCACGTGGCGTGTCTGTCGAGCATGGGCCGGCTGCTGGTGTTCGGCATGGACGAGATGAAGACGCTGTCGGGCGGCGGACGCGGCGTCACGCTGATGGCGCTCGATCCGAAGGAAACGCTGCTTCAGGCGCTGGCTATCGATGCGCGCGGCGTCGTGCTGACCGGAACGGGGCGCGGCGGCAAGGTGAGGGACGAGAAGCTCAGCGGGTCGCAGTTGCAACTGCATCTCGGCAAGCGGGCGCGCAAGGGGCGCGCGCCGGATACGTCGCTGAAGGTGAGCGAGATGCGGCCGGTGTTCGAGGGGTGATGGCTGCGGTTGTTGCTTGATGAGCGCCCCGCAGCGATGTGCTGCGGGGCGTTTTGTTTTGTGGCCTCTTGCGTTACGGATTCAAAGGACGGCGCGATACGTCGCCAGCGCCCTGCAGGTCTGCACCATGCCTTGCTTGAGCATGATGTCGAGGTATCGATCGATATCGAGCGGCGGATGCCGAAGCTGTTTGCGCTGCCGCTGTGCGGCCTGAATGACGGCGGCGGGGTCCAAGTCGAACAGGTCGTCGACAAAGGTATCGGGATGCTGCGCTTCGATGCCGAACTCGTCGAGCACGGCGGCCGGAAAGTCCTTTTCGTTGAACGTGACGATGACGCTCGCACTGCAACGGATGGCCGCGGCAAGGACATGGCGATCGTCCGGGTCCGGCAGCGTCAAGCCGGCGATGAGCGCTTCGTGTCCGCTTATCATCGCATCGGGAATCGCGTCGTTCATTAACGCCGCTGTGCGATCGAGCTGTTCAGCGCTCAGGTCGGGGCGGTTCTTCAGCAGGTTGCGTTTCCATTCTCCGTGAATCTGCTCGCTCCATCGCGCTCGAAACCGTCCGGACAGTCCCAGCCACATCAGAAAATCGCGCAGAGGTGCGGGGTACAGCACGCACGCGTCATAAATAACCGTGAAGCGGGAACTCCTCATTCGTAGCCCATTCCTAGTTCTTGTGCTTGTCGGGCTAGTGCAGCCATCGCTTCTTCGCTTCCCTGCTCGCGTTCCGCTTTGTAGCGCATCAAATCGGCAAAGCGAATTCGCCGATGCTTGCCGGTCTTGTGAAACGGCAACGCCTGCGCTTCGAGCAGCTTGACGAGATGCGGCCGCGAAACCTGCAGCAGATCGGCGGCTTCCTGCGTGGTGAGCTCCGCATGGACCGGGACGATTCGCACCGCGTTGCCATCGGCCAGTTCAGCGAGAATGTCGATCAGCAGCCGCAGTGCGGAAGTAGGAAGTTCGACCTGATGGGCCTCGTTCTTGTCGTCGTAGATCTGGATGCGCTGGGTATCGAAGCCGGTCGAGAGATAAGCGGCCAGCGCGCGCTGACCCTCGACGGCAAGCTGAACCTCGCGTTCGACGGGCAGGCTGGTCCCGGAAGGGGCGATATGCGTCATGGCTTTCTCCGTGTCGCGTTCGACAAAGCGCCATTTTATTCGAAATAAACGAAACACACATCGTGCGACTTGAAGCGCGTCGCGGGCGCGCCCTCTTACTTTTCAAACTCGGACCCCCCATGACCAAAGCCATCGAAGCCGCGCTCTTTCTCCATCTGATCGGCGTGGCCGTGTGGATAGGCGGGATGGTCTTCGCGAACTTCTGCTTGCGCCCCGCGCTCGGCGATCTCGCGCCGCAACTGCGGCTCCCGCTCTGGGAAGCGGTATTCGCGCGCTTCTTCAACTGGGTCGCGGGCTCGGTCATCGTGATTCTGCTTTCGGGCGGCTTCCTGCTCATGCAATTCGGCGGCGGGCATGCCGCATGGCCGCTTCACGCAATGGCCGGCCTCGGCATCGTCATGATGCTGATCTTCGGGCACATCCGCTTCGCGGTATTCCCGCGCATCCGCCGTGCGGTGCAGGCGCAGAACTGGCCCGACGGCGCGCGGGCGGTCGGCACGGTCCGGCGGCTCGTGGTAGTGAATCTCGTGCTGGGTATCGTGACGATCGGAACGGCGGTGTTGTCGCGCGGGTTTTGATCGACGTGGATTCGCCTTGACTTGCCGCGATCCGGCTGCGTTGCATTTCCGTGGCGCAGCGTTCAGCCGCGCCTTGTCCGTCAAGCGTCAAGACTTCGCATCCGTCGAGTCAGATTCGGTCGAGCAGTATGACCTGACGTCCTTCGGCCAGACCGGATTGCCCGCGCCGTCCACGAGTTGTTGCGCGCCGCACGCAGCGCGCGTGACGGAGAAAAGGGTGTTGCCGTTCAGATCGTACGCCGCACGCAGGGTCTTTTGTTCTTGCATGCCGTCGAGGTAGACGGTGTACCCGAAGATCGCGCCTTTCGCTTCATCGATCACAAGTTTGTCCCACTGCGGAGCAATCAGCGTGTTCCCGTTCAGATCGAGCAGTGCCTCGCCGTTTAGGCTCAATGCGCGCAAATATTTACCCGACTTGTCGAGCGTGATCTGGATATACCGGTCCGGCTTGACGAGCACCGTTCCGCTGCGATCCATGAGACCAAGCAATTCGGACTCGGTCATGATCGTAGGCAAGGGCTCCGAACCGTTCGCGGTGTTTATGGCCGGCTTTCCTTCTTTGGAGAAAACGTAGCGATCCGGCGCGACAATGCCAATCAGATAATAGACAGGCGAAATCTCCTCGCGTGCTTCATCGAGATTGAATATGCCGGCCTTCCATGAAAACAGGCCAGTGGAAGTGAATACCGCTTCATAGCCCGGCACGCTGGACACATTACCCATGATCGTTCTGCGCGCACCGGCGGTGTCGGTGTATTCGGTTTGCAGGATCTGCCTTCCGGACTTGTCGATCGCTATATATTTATTATCGTCATCGCTTTGATCGCGTTGGGGCTGGACCAATGCCGCGCGCTTGCCGAATGTTCCGCACTTGCGGTACTTCGGCGCGATCACCGTTTTGCCTGCGTAGTCCATATAGCCGCAAGGGGCGGAGCTCCCCTCGCGATAAGCGACGAGTCCGCCGCCCGGTGTGCCGAGCCACTCGAATTTCCGTGGCAATACTTGCTTGCCTTGCGAGTCGATCAAACCGTATCCGTCACGGATCATCGACACGACCATATGGTCATCGCCGATGTCGTCTATTCGGCGGAACGCGGCCTTTTTCCGGGCCCCGGTGTGGACATTGACAATCCAGTGTTCGTCGCCGCTGTCGGCCACGACCCAGCCGGCGTGTTTGTCGGGGTCGCCCAATACTTCAGTCGAGTCGAATTCGGCTCCCGTCAGTGTTGTGCCGTCCGCCTTCAGCATGCCGCGCTTCTGGCCGATCTCGAATCCGATGTATTGATTTTCTCCGCCTGGAAAGACGCTATCGAATCGCGGCGGCTGGATTTCGTCGCCTTTGAAATTCGCGACACCGAACTTGTCGCCACGCAAGAAACCGAAATAGCCCGGCGTGGCTTCGTAGAAATCGCCTCCAAAGCTCTTGATGACCTTCCTGCTTTTCTGGTCGACGAGCTGCAATTTATTTCCATACTTCAGCAACATCGTGCCCTGCATGGGGAACGTAACCAGACCCGGTTCGCCCTTTGTGAACGGGATCAGTTCGGATGCGTTCTGATCGATCAGTCCGCATGCGCCGTTGACGCAAACCGCCACGTTGAAATCCGCCGTGGACGGGAGATGTGTTTTCGTTTCTGTCTTGCTCGAACACGCGGCTAGCAGGCCAACGCAGAGTGAAAGGAATATCGGGCGGATATTGGCGTCACGCAGCTTCATCGAATAAACCTTTCGTCGGAAAGGCCCGGATTCTAAGACGTGACATTCGAAAAAATCAGGATTGCAACGTTAATTTACTCCGATGCCGCTTATCGCAATTTTGAACTTCAGTGGCGAAATTCCCCGCGACCCGCTTTCACCCCCCACGCTCACCACTCAGCGCCGCGTCCCTCCGCCCGCGCGGCGCGCGCCCGACCGGCCAGCCGCACACGCCGAAGCGGTCGAGCAGCGCCTGCACGCCATCGGCGGGAACGGGTCGCGAAAACAGGAAGCCTTGCGCTTCCACCGGCCCGAGCGCCGCGAGCCACGCAATCTGTTCCTCGCGCTCCGTGCCTTCCACGACGACCGTCAGCCCCAGCGAGCGCGCGAGATTCACGATCGCCGACACCATCACGCACACGCTGCGGTCTTCGGGAATCGCCTGGATGAACGAGCGATCCACCTTGAGCGTATCGACGGAAAAGCGGTTCAGATACGACAGCGACGAATACCCCGTGCCGAAGTCGTCGAGCGCGATGCGCACGCCCAGTCTCTTCAGCGCGACGATCTTCTCTTCCACCAGCTCGGGATATTCGACCATCACGGTCTCGGTGATTTCGAGTTCGAGCTTCTCCGGCGGAATGCCGGTCGTCTCGATCGCGCGCGCGACCGTCTCCAGCAGATCGCCGCGCCAGAACTGCACCGCCGAGATGTTCACCGCGAGCGACAGCGCGGTATAGCCCGCGCGCTGCCACTGCGCGAGCTGCGCGCAGGCGGTATGAATCACGAAATCGCCGACCGCCACGATCAGCCCCGTCGATTCCGCGACCGGAATGAACTCGTTGGCCGGAATCAGTCCGTGCTGCGGATGATTCCAGCGCACGAGCGCCTCGAAGCCCGTGATGCAGCGGCGCGCCAGATCGATCTTCGGCTGATACACGAGAAACAGTTGCTCCTCCGTCAGCGCGACGCGCAATTGCTGCTCCCACTTCATCAGATGATCCGCGCGATGCGACAGTTGCGGCGAATAGAACTGATAGCAGTTGCGGCCCGCGTCCTTCGCGCTGTACATGGCGAGATCGGCTTTCTTGAGCAGGTCGATCTCGCTTTCGTTCGATACCGAAAAGAGCGCAATGCCGATGCTCGCATGCAGCACGAACGCGCTGCCGCGCACGTCGAAGGGCGTGGCGAACATCGTCGCGATATCGTTGGCGAGCGTGACGGCGCGCTGCTCGACATCGTCGCCCTTGACGACCACGACGAATTCGTCGCCGCCGATGCGCGAAAGCGTCCCGCTATGCCCCACGGTTTCCGCGAGCCGCGAGGCCGTCATCTGAAGCACGATGTCGCCGGCGTTGTGGCCGAGCGTGTCGTTGACGGTCTTGAAATTGTCGAGGTCGATGAACAACAGCGCGAGCCGCCCGATGTTCTCCGTCTGCACGACGTCATGACGCAACGCGCGCAGCGTCGAATAGCGGTTGCGCAGGCCGGTGAGCAGATCGTATTCGACGAGATGCGTCATCTCGCGCTCGCGGCCGAGCAGCTTGCCGATCAGGCCCGTCGCGACCGCGAAGAAGCCGAGCATCGCGAACGAAATGAAGCTCGCCATCAACAGATAGACGTTGCGCGTGTGATGGTAGTCGGCGAACTCCTCGCGCACCGACAATCCGACGAGCACGCCGAGCGGATAGCCGTCGATATGCCGATACGAAACGATGCGCTTCACGTGGTCGATCGGATCGACGTACATGCCCGACGCGTGATCCGATGTCGGATAGACGCCGCTCGCGCTGAATTCGGCCTGGGGCGCGGCAACCGGATTGCGTGCGCTGCCTTTCATGACGGCCGATTGCGACGACGGGTCCGTCAGCGTGCCGCCCGTGCCGCCCGTGCTGCGAGCGAGCACCGCGCCGTTGTCCGACACGACCGCGATCACGCCTTCGCGCCCGATCGACGCGACGTTGTAGAAGTCGTTGGTGAAGTAAGTCGGATCTTCCGACACGACCACCACGCCCGCGAACGATCCGTCCGGATGATTCAGCCGCCGCGTGATCTGCAACGTCCACTTGCCGGAAACGCGCCCGCGCACCGGGCGGCTGATGTAGAGCAGGTCGTCGTTGGAACTCACGTGGACCTTGAAGTGCTCGCGGTCCGAGAGATCGATCGGCCTCGGACGCGGGTCCGACGTGTTCGCGATGAGCTTGCCGTCTTCGTCGATCAGCGAAACCTGCACGAGCGTGTCGCTTTGCACGACGCCCTTGTCGACGGTCGCGATCAGATCGAAGTTCGCCGGCGACTTCTCGTACTCGTACTTGACGAAGCGCGTGATCTGGTCGACCTGATGGATCGCCTTGATCGTGTGCTGTTCGAGCGCGGACGAAAGAATCGCGGCGGATGCCATCGATTCGTGCGTCGTCGCGTCGCGTTCCACCGAAAGCCGCGCGAAGATCACGGCCCACAGCAGCACGAGCACGAGCGTGCCGAGCACGGGAATCGCCAGCAACGCACGACGCCGCCGCGCCGCCGAAGCGCTCGGGCGGGGATCGGTTGCTGTCTGAAAGCGTGTGCGCTTCATAGGGCGCCCGCAGCGAGAGAATCGCTCGGCGTATGCCGTGCCGGAAACCGCGCGGGATGAAAAGGGCGATGCATGTCCTGAGGCGTTCCCCGAAACGAATCATTGAAGCGTAGCGCGCCCGGTGCGCGCGGCCGGTGGTGCGGAAGCGGCGCCTTTCGGACCGGCGCGCGATTTGTCGACGATTTTTCCGACGCGACTGGCGAGCATACGTTTGCGTGTCGACGATTGGCTTCTTTTGCTCGCGACCGGCCGTACCGTCGCGCGCCGAGCCTGTTGTCCGACCCCGAATGTCCGGATAGTACTGAAGGCGCCGGAATTAAGGAAGCGCGATCACGCCGGCTCGGGGTTTACGCCTTGCGCGCGCAGGTCATTGTTTCAGAAGCGGAAAGTGCCGTCGATGACAGTCACGGAATCGCCACCGACCCACACCGGCGAACCGTCCGCGCGGTCGTCGTAGGTGATGCTCACGCGGCCATCGCGATAGAGCGCGGTGCCCTGGCGCACGGTATAGGCATCGCCGGGGCGCTTGTTCTGCGCCGTCAGCAGCATGGCGAGCGCGGCGTTCGCGCTGCCGGTCACCGGATCTTCGACGTTCTCCGCGCCGAAAAGCAGCGCGCGCAATTCGAATGTCGCGGGCGCGCCGTTCTCGTGCGGCCCGTACACGACGATGCCGTGCGTGCCGGTTTCTGCGGCGAGCGCAGTGAGCGCCTCTTTCGCGGCGGGCGAAAGCGATAGTGAAAGACATTGCGCCGCGTCGCGCAGACGGACGATCAGCCACGGCGCACCGTTGTCGACCGCGCACGGCGGCGCGCTGAAGTCGATGGAAGCGGGCGCGAGCGCATCGGCGAGACGCTGGCGCTTTGCGTCGTCGAGCGGCGTCATGCGCGCGGGCGGCGCGGCGAAGGCCCATCGTCCTTGATCGTCCTGCGCGAGCGTCACGAGCCCGACGCCGCATTCCTGCACGAGCTTGCCCGGCGTCTTCGGCGCGTAGCCGCTTTCGAGCAGCGCGTGCGCGGTCCCGAGCGTCGGATGGCCGGCGAAGGGCAATTCGGTCGCCGTCGTGAAAATGCGCACGCGATAGTCGGCGCGCGGATCGGTCGGGCGCAGCAGGAAGGCCGTCTCCGAGAGATTCGTCCATCGCGCGATGGACTGCATGCGTTCGGTCGAGAGATCGTCGGCCTCGAAGACCACCGCGAGCGGGTTGCCCTTGAAGGCGACGGACGTGAAGACATCGACCTGTTTGAAGCGGACGGCGCGAGTGGACATGGTTATCGGCGATGGAAATTAAAAAACCCGGCGCGCGGACACGTCGGGTTTTCGTTGGAACGATGAAAGCGGTGAACGCGTGTTCAGCCCACTTCCGCGATCATCTCGATCTCGACGCACGCGCCGAGCGGAATCTGCGCGACGCCGAATGCGGAGCGCGCGTGCTTGCCGGCATCGCCGAAGACTTCCGCGATCAGTTCGGACGCGCCGTTCGTCACGATGTGCTGCTCGGTGAATTCGAACGTGGAGTTCACGAGGCTCATCACCTTGACGATGCGTTTCACGCGGTTCAGATCGCCCGTGTGCGCGTGCAGCGTCGCGATCAGGTCGATGGCCACGCTGCGCGCGGCCGCCTTGCCTTCCTCGGTGGCGATGTCCGCGCCGAGCTTGCCCGCGTGCACCTTGCCGTCCTTCTTCGCGATATGCCCCGACAGATAGACCGTGTTGCCGCTTTGCGCGCTCATCACGTAAGCGGCGGCCGGCGCGCCCGCCACGGGCAGTTCGATACCGAGTTCCTTCAGCTTGTCATAAACATTCGATGCCATCGTTGCTCCTTGATTGCGATGAAAGATTCAGACGCTCGCGCGAATCAGCGCGCCCAGCTTCGCGACGCCTTCGTCGATGGTCGCGGGCGGCACGGTGACGAACGAGAGGCGCATTGTATTGTGCTCGGCTTCGTTCGCGAAGAACGGACCGCCCGGCACGAACGCCACGTTCTGCGCGATGGATTGCTCGAGCAGTTTCATCGAATCGATGTGCTTCGGCAGCTTTACCCACACGAACATGCCGCCTTCTGGCCGGTTCCATTCGACGCCCGCCGGCATGTGACGCTCCAGCGCCGCGAGCATGGCTTCGCACTGATTGCGATACAGCGCGCGGATGGTCGGCACGTGCTGGTCGAGAAAACCGTCCTTCACCACTTCGTGCACGATGCGCTGCGTGATGCTCGGCGTGTGGAGATCCGTCGCCTGCTTCGCCTGCACGAGTTTGAAGTGCAGTTCCTCGGGCGCGATGATGTAACCCACGCGCAGTCCCGGCGCGAGCACCTTCGAGAACGAGCCGAGATGAACGATGTGATCGGGCGCCATCGAGAGCATGGTCGGGAGCGGGGCGCCGGCGTAATCGAGCGCGCCGTAGGGATCGTCCTCGATGATCGGGAACGCGGCTTTCTGCGCGAACGCGGCGAGCGCGCGGCGGCGTTCGAGCGGCAGGCGGCGGCCCGTCGGATTCTGGAAGTTCGGCTGCGCGTACAGCAGGCGCGCGTTCGCGACGAGCGCGGCGTCGAGTCCTTCGGGAATCAGGCCGGATTCGTCCGTCGGCACCTGCACGTAGGAAGGCTCGAACATCGAGAACGATTGCAGCGCGCCGAGGTACGTCGGCGTTTCGACGAGCACGCGGCTGCCCGGATCGACGAGCACCTTGCCGAGCAGATCGAGCGCCTGCTGCGAGCCGGTCGTGATGAGCACCTGCGTCGGGCGGATGGTCGCGCCGTTCACCGAATAGCGCGCCGCCACCCATTCGCGCAGCGGCATGAAGCCTTCGGTCGCGCTGTACTGGAGCGCGGCGGCGGGCTGATCGCGCAGAATGCGCTCGGACGCGTGGCGCATCTGCTCGACGGGAAACGTCGCCGGCGAAGGCAAGCCGCCCGCGAACGAAATGACTTCGGGCCGTTCCGTGACCTTGAGAATCTCGCGAATCGCCGAACTGGTGAGCTTGCGGGCGCGTTCTGAAAGTTGCCACGGCGTGGCGCGAAGATCGGCTTGATTCATGAAAGGTCTCGTTTGTCTCGGGTTTTAGTCGGGGATCGCGTGCAAAAGGAGGACGCGCAAACCGCGATTATCGCGCGGGCGCGTCGCTGCGTCACTTCGTCACTTCGGTCGGCCCGCGCGCAGGGCGATGGGCGCATTATCGGCCGAGCCGGTAGCGACGCGCGCCGCATCGTTGCCGCCGCCAGCGGAAGTGCGCCGCGCTTGCGGAGCCGGATCCGACGTCGATACGACAGCGGGCGCCGCCCGCACTGCAGCCTTGCGGCCCAGCACCACGGTCACGATGACCGCCGCCGCGTAAAGCCACGTCGACGTGCTCACGTGTTCGCCGAAGAAGAGCGCGGAAAGCGCCATCGTGAAGAAGATTTGCAGGAGTTGCACTTGCCCGACGCGCGCGATGCCGCCCATCGCCAGGCCCGCGTACCACGCGAAGAAGCCGATGAATTGCGAAAAGAGCGTCACGTAGCCGAACGCGAGCCACGTGCGCAGCGCGAGCGGCTCCGGATGCGCCGCGTGATGCGCCCACGCGAGCCAGCCGACCGGCAGCAAGAGGAACGGCGCGGATAGCACGAGCGCCCAGCAGATGACCTGCCAGCCGCCCATCTGACGCGCGAGCCGCGCGCCTTCCGCGTAACCGAGCGCGCCGATGCCGACCGCGACGAGCATCAGCAGGTCGCCCGCCTGCAAGCCGCCGCCGCCCGACTGCAGCGCGAACGCGACGACGATCGCGCTGCCCGCCACCGCGCTCGCCCAGAACGCCTTCGACGGCCGCTCGTGCGAGAGCCACGCCGCGTAGATCGCGACGCACAGCGGCTGCAGGCCGTTGACGACCGCGCCGTGCGAGGCGGGCACGGTTTTCATCGCCCAGGCGGAAAACACCGGAAACGCGATGATCACGCCTAGCGCGACCACGGCCAGGCTCTTGACCTGCGGCCACGTCGGCAGCTTTTCGCGCCGCCATGCGAGCAGGAGCGCGGCGGGAATCGCCGCGACGAGCGCGCGCCCGAGTCCGTTCAGAAGCGGATGCACTTCCTGCACGACGATGCGCGTCATCGGCAGCGTCAGGCTGAAAATGACGACGCCGATCAGGCCCAGCAGCATGCCTTCGGTTTCGCGGGTCTTCATGATGCGGCGTCTCCTTGTGTCGACTGCGGCGCGTCAGTCTGTTGTATCGGTGATATCGATGGAAAAGGGCAATTCGGGTTCGGCGGGCGCGTCGGCGGTTTTGCCGCTTTTTCCGCGACGGCGCTTGCCCGCTTCCTGCTGCGCGGCCCGCGCCGCTTCGGCCGCTTCTGCGGCTTCGCCCAGCGTGAGCGCAGAGCCGTCCGGCAGCTCGAATTCCGCGACGATCACGGGCGCGCCCGCCGTCGCTTCGACGCGCATCAAATGCGACGCGCCGAGCCACGCCAGTTGCTCCGCGACGGCATCAGCGTTCGGATGAAAACCCGTCAGCGAGCGCAGCAGAATGCCGGTTTCGGGCAGCGTGTCGCTAGGATGGCGCGGCGTGTCCCACTGGATCAGCGAGGGCAGCACGCCGTGGCCGGCGTCGCGCCACGCGGGGAACGCGCCGTCGTCGGGAACGGTGAGGTTCCAGGTATTGCCGCCGCGCGACATCGCCACGACGGGCGCGATGCGTTCCGGATACTGCTCGCGCCAGCGCGTGAGCGACTTCGGCCGATCCACGCGCGCCACCCAGTGCACGAGTTGCGGACCGTTCGCGAGGCGTTCGTGCATCGCGGGATCGTCGAGCGCGAAGAGGCGGGCGCGCGGCGTTTCGCGCGGCGCGGCGGCCGGATCGACGGCGATCACTTCCAGATACGCGCCGCCCCACAGGTTCAACAGGCGATTGTGCGTGCCCATCAGCGGATGCGCGCCGCCCGGCGCGGTCTGGACGCCGAACTTCGCGGCGACGAACTGCGCGCCTTCCTCGAGCGTGCGGGCGGCGATCACGAGATGGTCGAGTTTCAGCGGATGAGCGGTCATGGTCAGCGGTGAGCGAAATCGGGCCGTTAGCATAACCGTTCGCCCGGCGGGGCGAAAAGCGCGCTGATTCGATTGCCGGAACGCAAAATGTAGCCTTAACGACCAGAACAGTAACGGTACAATCGGCCAGATTGGATTCGGTACAGTTTTCAGCCGATGGCTTAACGCCGCTGACGAGGAACCCGCGATGTCCGTCCCGCTCGACCAAATTCCCGCGCCGCACGACGCCAGCCCGCTCACGCTCGTCGATCAGCTGGTTCAATGGGGCCGCCGGCGCATCGACGAGCGCGTGTTTCGGCCCGGCATGCGCATGCCGTCCATCCGCAAGCTCGCCATCGATAAAGGCGTGTCGCGCTTCACCGTCGTCGAGGCTTACGAGCGGCTCGTCGCGCACGGCTATCTCGATTCGCGGCGCGGCTCCGGCTTCTACGTGCGCGACCGCGTCGTGTCGGCGGCGAACGCGATTGGTCCTACGGGCGCGGCGGCGCAGAGCGAGCCGGTGCAGAGCGCCATCGACGTCGTCTGGCTCTTGCGCAATATGCTGCATACCGCGAGCCCGGAAAAAGGCCCGGGCCTCGGCTACTTGCCGGGGCGCTGGCTGGACGGCGAACTCATCACCAACGCGCTGCGCTCGATGAGTCGCCTCTCCGGCGCGCAGATGCTCGGCTTCGGCACGCCGCAGGGCTTTTTGCCGCTGCGCCAGCAATTGCAGACGCGGCTCGCGGAACTGGAGATCGGCGCGTCAGAGCAGCAGCTCGTGCTCGTGTCGGGCATCACGCAGGCCATCGACCTGATCGCGCGGCTCTACGTCAAACCGGGCGATGCCGTGATCGTCGGCGATCCGGCGTGGTTCCAGATGTTCGGCCGATTCGCGTCGCAGGGCGCGCGGCTCGTCGGCATGCCGTACACGCCCGACGGCCCCGATCTCGACGCGCTCGAAACGCTCGTCGCCACGTGGCGGCCGAAAATGCTCATCATCAACTCGGTGCTGCACAACCCGACCGGCACGTCGCTGACGGCCGCGCAGGCGTTTCGCATCCTGCAACTCGCGCAGCAATACGACTTCATCGTCGTCGAAGACGATGTCTACGGCGACCTTTGCCCGACCGGTTATCCCGCGACGCGCCTCGCATCGCTCGATCAGTTGAAGCGCGTGATCTTTCTCGGCAGCTTTTCGAAGACGCTCGCGGCGAATCTGCGCGTGGGCTATGTCGCGGCGTCGGCGGACGTGGCGAAGGCGCTCGCCGACCAGAAGATGCTCGTCGGCATGACGAGTCCGGAGCTGAACGAGCGCGTCGTCTACAAGGTGCTGACCGAAGGGCATTACCGGCGGCACGTCGAGCGGCTGCGCACGCGGCTCGACGGCGTGCGCGACAAGACCGCGCGCATGCTCGAACGGACCGGCCTCCGGCTATTCACGACGCCCGAGGCGGGCATGTTCCTCTGGGCCGATGCGGGCGTCGATTCCGATGGCCTCGCCGCGGCGGGTCACGAAGCCGGCTTCCTGCTGACGCCCGGCAGCCTGTTTTCGCCGCAGCAGTCGCCGACGACGTGGATGCGCTTCAACGTCGCCAATTGCGGCGATCCGGCGCTGCCCGCGCTCATCGCGGGCCATCTGGAGAAAGTCGCGCGGCGCGGCGTTTCGGCAGATGACGGCGATCGGACGGCGCGTCGATGAAATCCGCGAGCACGGTCTCGAAAAGCGCGAGCGCATCGGGCGCGTGCCGGTAGCGCGCTTCGTAGAGGCGGCTCGGGGCGTCGCGAAAGCGCAGCGCGAAATAATCGGCGAGCAGGTTGCCTTGCGCTTCCATGTTGTAGTCGGACAGGCGCCTGCCCACGCCCAGCCTGTAGCCGTAATCGAGACCGATGCGGATCGCGCCGCGCGTGCGCACCCAGTAGCCGAGCTGGAATTGCCAGACGTGCGTCATTTCGTGGATGAACCACATCTGGTCCGGGATGCCGCACGCGGCGAAATCGTCCTGATGACAGGCCGGCGGAAAATAGAGGCTGCCGTTGGGCGCCATCGCGGTGTGCGGCGGCTGCAGTCCGAACGGCAGATACGGCCGCGCGTGGACGCGGACCGTCGAATAATCGATCGCATCGCGGAAAACGAGACGCGCGAGCGCGATTTCGTCCGGCGTGAGCGGACGGACACGGCGATCGGACGTGCGCGGCAAAGGCATGGCGTTTCGTTTCGATGAATCGGGATGCGAATCCTGGCGAAGCGCGGGCATCGGCTCTTGAAAAGGAACGGATCGGCCTCATATCGGACGAATTCGCCGGGGCGCGCAATTTTACGCCGCACGAAAGCGCGCCCGGCGGCCCGACAGCTATTGACGAACCCAACACAGAGGACCCGACCATGGCGCAAGAAACCATGAGCTTTCAGGCGGAAGTGAAGCAGCTTCTGCACCTGATGATCCATTCGCTCTACAGCAACAAGGAAATTTTCCTGCGCGAGCTGATTTCCAACGCGTCCGACGCCGCCGACAAGCTGCGCTTCGAAGCCCTCGAAAACGGCGCGCTGTACGAGAACGATCCCGACCTGCGCATCCGCGTGTCGTTCGACAAGGCCGCGCGCACGGTCATCATCGACGATAACGGCATCGGCATGAGCCGCGACGAAGCCATTTCGCACCTCGGCACCATCGCGCGTTCGGGCACCAAGGAATTCTTCTCGAAGCTCTCCGGCGACCAGCAGAAGGACGCGGCGCTCATCGGCCAGTTCGGCGTGGGCTTTTATTCGGGCTTCATCGTCGCGGACAAGATCACGGTCGAGACGCGCCGCGCCGGTCTGCCGGCGAGCCAGGGCGTGCGCTGGACGAGCGCGGGCGAGGGCGACTTCGAGATCGAGGACATCGAGCGCGCGCAACGCGGCACGACCATCACGCTGCATCTGCGCGCGGACGAGGACGAACTGCTGTCGGCGCATCGGCTGAAGTCGATCATCCAGAAGTATTCGGATCACGTCGCGCTGCCCATCCTCATGAAGAAGGAAGAGTGGGACGCCGAGAAGGGCGAGATGGTCGAGAAGGACGAGGACGAGACCGTCAATCAGGCGAGCGCGCTGTGGACGCGTTCGAAGAACGACATCACGGACGAGCAGTACAAGCAGTTCTATCAGCACATTTCGCACGATCACGACGACCCGCTCGCGTGGACGCACAACCGCGTCGAAGGCCGCAGCGAGTACACGCAACTGCTGTATGTGCCGAAGCATGCGCCGTTCGATCTGTGGAACCGCGAGCATCGCGGCGGCCTGAAGCTCTACGTGAAGCGCGTGTTCATCATGGACGATGCCGAGCAACTGCTGCCCGCGTATCTGCGTTTCGTGAAGGGCGTGGTCGATTCCGCCGATCTGCCGCTCAACGTCTCGCGCGAAATCCTGCAGGAAAGCCGCGACGTGAAGGCCATTCGCGAAGGCGTGACCAAGCGCGTGCTGTCGATGCTGGAAGAGATCGCGACGTCGTCGGCGGAAGCCACGGAAGACGCCGACAAGCAAAAGTATCAGACGTTCTGGAACGAGTTCGGTCAGGTGCTGAAGGAAGGCATCGGCGAGGACTTCGGCAATCGCGAGCGCATCGCGAAGCTCGTGCGCTTTGCATCGACGCAAAACGACAGCGACGCGCAGAACGTGTCGCTCGCGGATTACGTCGCGCGCATGAAGCCCGAGCAGACGAAGATCTACTACGTGACCGCCGACAACTGGCAGGCCGCGAAGAACAGCCCGCATCTCGAAGTGTTCCGCAAGAAGGGCGTCGAAGTGCTGCTGATGACGGATCGCGTCGACGAGTGGATGCTGTCGTTCCTGAACGAGTTCGACGGCAAGCCGTTGCAGAGCGTCGCGCGCGGCGATCTGGATCTCGGCGCGCTGAACGACGAGGAAAAGCAGCAGCAGGAGAAGGTCGGCGAGGAGATGAAGCCGCTCGTCGAGAGGATGAAGGAAGCGCTCGAAGGCAAGGCGAAGGACGTGCGCCTCACGTTCCGCCTGACCGATTCGCCGAGCTGTCTCGTCGCGGATGAAGGCGACATGAGCGGCTATCTGCAGCGCATGCTGAAGGCGGCGGGGCAGAAGGCGCCGCAAGCGGAGCCGATTCTGGAAGTGAATCCGGATCATCCGCTCGTGAAGGCGCTGAATGCCGACGACGCGAACTTCGGCGACTGGTGTCATCTGCTTTTCGATCAGGCGATGCTGGCCGAAGGCGGCGTGCTGGAAGATCCGGCGAGCTTCGTCAAGCGGACGAACGCGTTGCTGCTGGCGCGTTGATGGTTCGATGAGGTGAAGGAGAGCGCGCCGCCGGGGAACCGACGGCGCGTTTTTTATTGGGCTTTTGCAGCGCTGGTCGGTCGTGGCCGAGCGTCATCCGAACTCCGGCGCGGTTCTATAATCTCCGCCATGTCGATTCCCAACGATCCCGTCGATGCTCACTGGCGCATCGCGCCGCATCCCGCCTGCACCGACGATCAAAAAGACTGGCTCACGCGCGGCGGTTCTCTCACCGCCCACTTGCGCACGCTCGGCGCGGTGACCGTCGACGTGACGCGCGAAGCCGTCGATATTCCCTGGCGAGACGAATGGCGCGCGATCGGCGTCACGCCGCGCACGCCCGTCTGGACACGCGAAGTCACGCTGAAAGTCGATGGCGTGCCGTTCGTCGCGGCGCACAGCATCGTCGCGCTTTCGCACAGCACGGGCGTGTGGCAATCGATGCGCCGTTTGCGCACGCGCCCGCTCGCGGAACTGCTTTATAGCGACAGCAGCGTGTCCCGTTCGATGCTCGCGAGCCGCGTGCTGACCGCGCGTCATCCGCTGTACCGGCTGGCCGCGCAAAGCGCGAAGCAGGCCGATGCGCCGCACGCACCGCACGCACCGCATGCACTTGTGGCGCGCCGATCCGTCTTCGTGCGCCACGGCGCGCCGCTGATGGTCACCGAATGCATGCTCGATGCGCTCTGGCGCAAGCTCGCCGCGTCGCACGGCGAGAAGCATCATCGCGAACATGCGCGCGCTTACGGGCATCTCGCGTCGCATGCAAAGCGCGTCGTGCGCGGCGAGGCCAAATGAAACTCGCAGGCTTTCCGCCGATCGGCGATCACGCGACGCACACGCTCATTCTCGGCAGCTTTCCGGGCGTCGCATCGCTGGCCGCGACGCAGTATTACGCGCATCCGCGCAACCAGTTCTGGCGGCTCGTCGGCGCGGCCATCGACGAATCGCTGCACGAACTTCCGTACGACGCGCGCCTTTGCAAGCTGCTGGAAAAAGGCATCGGCTTATGGGACGTGCTCGCCGCATGCGAACGCGAGGGCAGCCTCGACAGCGCGATCCGCAACGCATCGCCGAACGACTTCGCCGCGTTTCACGTGCGCTTTCCGAAGCTGCGCAAGGTGTGCTTCAACGGCAAGACATCGGGCAAATTCGCGCCCGTGATCGGCGCGGCGGGCTACGCCACGCTCGTGCTGCCGTCGTCGAGTCCGGCCAATGCTATCCTCTCGTTCGACCAAAAATTGCGCATCTGGCGCGACATCCTCACTCATGACGAATCTGATCAAGCGCGCGTCGGCTGAAGCCCGCGCGTTCGGCCGCAAGAAAGACAGCGGCAAGCAAGCACGCCGTAACAAGTCCGATGCCGACGACCTCGCCAACGCACCGCGCATCGACGCGCCGCGCAAGCCGCGCTTCGCGCCCGTGACGTTCTCCGAAGAAGGCGGCGTGCGCTTCCTGCACTTCGGCACCGAATGGGTTCAGGGCGCGATGCGCCTCAAAAAGCCCGATCACATCGAACTCGAATACGCGCAGCAGATGATGGCGTGGCTGCTTTTCGTCGAAACGCCCGAGCGCATCGTGCAACTGGGCCTCGGCGCGGCGGCGCTCACGAAGTTCTGCTACCGGTTCCTGAAGCGCGCGAAAGTGGAGGCGGTGGAGCTGAATCCGGCTGTCGTCATCGCGGCGCGCGCGATGTTCGAGTTGCCCTACGACGACGCGCGCCTCACCGTCACCGAACGCGATGCCTGGGAGTTCGTCAACGACCGCGCGAATCACGGAACCATCGGCGCGTTGCAGATCGATATCTACGACGCCACCGCGCGCGGCCCCGTGCTCGACAGCGTGTCGTTCTATCGCGCCTGCCGCGCGTGTCTCACGCCGGAAGCGGGCGTCGTCACCATCAACCTGTTCGGCGATCATCCGAGCTTCGTGCGCAACATGCGTCACTTGAACGAAGCGTTCGATCGTCGCGTGATCGCGCTGCCCGAAGTGCACGACGGCAATCGCGTCGCCATCGCGTTCGCCGGACCCGCGCTCGACGTGCCGTTCGCCGCGCTCAACGAACGCGCCAAACTGCTCGAAGCGCAACTCGGCCTGCCCGCGCGCAAGTGGGTGAAGGGCCTGGCCGAAAGCGCGGGCGTCCCGGCGAACGGCTCGTTCACCATCTGAGCGCATCGGTACATATCGCGCATAGCGGGGCGCAATCCCGTTACAACGGCCTTTCACGTAAGGAGAATGGTCGGGATTCCCCCTGCTTGACCGTGTTTTGGCGGTCCCTATACTCCTCCTGTTATTTCGGGGGCGCTTCCAGCGGCGTGACTGCCTGCCCGCCGCACCGGACGAGCCCGCAGGCTCGCCGGGAGCGGCTCGAGAAGCGCATGCTCAAAACAAAGCGAACAATTTGCATGGAACCGGAGTAACGGGCAATGTCCGACTCTGGCCGCAAGAGGAGACGGTCATGGCTTCCGATCCAAGCCGAACAGGACAACCGCGCAACAAACATTGGCTCTGGCTGCTGATCCTTCCGTGGATCGGCGTCGTATGGGTGCCGTTCTACAACAAGATCGAGCCCGTTCTCTGGGGCTTTCCGTTCTTCTACTGGTATCAGCTTCTCTGGGTGCTGATCAGCGCGGTCATCACGGCGCTCGTCTACAAGAAGACCAAGGCGCTGCCTTCGGGCCGTAACGCCCAGGGAGGTGCGCGATGATGAACGCCACCGCAACCTTCGTCTTCGTTCTCTTCTTCGTCGGCGTGACGATCCTCGGCTTCATTGCCGCTCACTGGCGCAAGGGCGATCTCGCCCAGCTCGACGAATGGGGCCTCGGCGGCCGGCGCTTCGGCACCATCGTCACGTGGTTCCTGCTCGGCGGCGATCTCTACACCGCGTACACGTTCGTCGCGGTGCCGGCGCTCGTGTTCGGCGCGGGTGCGACGGGCTTCTTCGCGCTGCCGTACACCATCCTCATTTATCCGTTCGCGTTCGTCGTGTTTCCGAAGCTGTGGAGCATCGCGAAGCGTCACGGCTATGTGACCGCCGCCGACTTCGTCCACGCGCGATACAACAGCCGCATGCTCGCGCTCGCGGTCGCGTTGACGGGTATCGTCGCGACGATGCCGTACATCGCGCTGCAACTCGTCGGCATCGAAGTGGTGATCGGCGCGCTCGGATTCAGCACGCAGGGCTTCGTCGGCGATCTGCCGCTCATCATCGCGTTCGCGATTCTCGCCGCGTACACGTACACGTCGGGGCTGCGCGCGCCCGCGATGATCGCCGTGGTCAAGGACGTGCTGATCTACATCACGATCATCGCCGCGATGATCGTCATTCCCGCGCAGCTCGGCGGCTTCGGACACATCTTCGGCGCGGTGCCGCCCGCGAAGCTGCTGCTGAAAGCGCCCGACGCCGCGAGCCTCAACGGCTACAGCGCCTATGCGACGCTCGCGGTCGGCTCGGCGCTCGCGCTCTTCCTGTATCCGCACTCGGTGACGGCGATTCTCTCGTCGAACTCGGGCAACACGATCCGCCGAAACATGGCGCTGCTGCCCGCGTATTCGCTGGTGCTCGGGCTGCTCGCGCTGCTCGGCTACATGGCGCTCGCCTCGGGCGTGAAGGACATGCCGGAGTACGCGTCGTACTTCAAGGCCTACGGCGCGAACTTCGCGGTGCCGGCGCTGTTCCTGCACTACTTCCCGTCGTGGTTCGTGGGCGTGGCGTTCGCGGCCATCGGCATCGGCGCGCTGGTTCCGGCGGCGATCATGTCGATCGCGGCGGCGAACCTCTACACGCGCAACGTGCATCGCGAGTTCGTGAATCGTTCGATGACGCCCGAGCAGGAAACCAACGTCGCCAAGCTGGTTTCGCTGATCGTGAAGGTCGGCGCGGTCGTGTTCATTCTCGCGCTGCCGCTGACCTACGCCATTCAGCTTCAACTGCTCGGCGGCATCTGGATCATTCAGACGCTGCCCGCGCTCGTGCTCGGGCTGTACACGCGCGTGCTCGATCATCGCGGCTTGCTGATCGGATGGGCGGTGGGTATCGGCGTCGGCACGTGGATGGCCGTGGCGCTGCAACTGAAGGGCTCGATCTATCCGCTGCATCTGTTCGGCTACGTCGTGCCGGGCTATGCGGCCGTCTGGGCGCTGATCGCGAACCTGGTCGTGTCGATTGTCGTCAGCGTGCTCGTGCGCGCGCTCGGCCTCAAGCGATCCGACGACCGCACGCGGCCGGAGGATTATCTGGACGTCGTGGAAAGCTGACCTCGCGCGGCCGCGCATCATGCGGCATCGCGTCTGCTACGCTAACGCCCGTAATGGCCACCGGCCGTTGCGGGCGTTTTGTCTTCAAGGCAAGCGAAACAGCAAGCACTCATCGACGCGAGCGAACCATGGCTTCATCGACATCGGCGTCATTGCGCAAGGGCCGCGCGCGGCGGTTGTGGCACGGCGTCACGTCGCCGTTTTTCCGATACCGGCACGCGAAGACGATTCACGCGGTGCGCGTCGCGCTCGGCATGGCGACGTCGTTTCTCGTCACCACGGGCATCGACGTGCCGCACGGCGTGTGGGCGTCGGTCTCGCTGATCGTCGTGATCGGCGGGCTGCAGCACTACGGCAATATCCGCAAGAAGGCGGCCGAACGCGCGATCGGCACGGCGCTCGGCGCGGCCATCGGCCTCGTGCTGATCCTCGTGCACATGCTTTTCGGCTCACTCACGCTGTTCTTCGTTCTGATGTCGGCGATCGCGGGCGCATGCGCGTATTACGCGATCGGCAAGGCGGGCTACGTCGCGCTGCTGACCGCGATCACGATGGTCATCGTCGCGGGCCACGGCGATTCCCCGTTCGATGTCGGCCTGTGGCGCACGGCGAACGTGCTGATCGGCATTGCAATCGCGCTCGCGTTTTCGTTCGTCCTGCCGCAATACGCGACCTATTCCTGGCGATACCGCCTCGCCGACAACCTGCGCGAATGCGCGCGTCTCTATGGCGCGCTGCTCGACGGCAAGCCGCTGATCGCCGAGGAAACCACGCGGCGCTTTCTCGTGATGAGCCAGCGGCTCGTGCAGTCGCGCGCGCTGATGGATTCCGTCGCGAAGGAAACGCGCGTGCCGATCGCGCGGCTGGAGGAGATTCAGCGGCTGCATCGCTCGATACTCGCGGCGCTGGAGATGCTCGTGACGTCGCTGCCGGAAGCATCGCGCGATGCGCACGGCTTCGCGCTCGACTGCACGCCGCGCGAGCAGCAGGCGCGGCACACGCTGCTGCAGATGGCGCGGGCGCTGCGCTTCGGGCGCGTCGGCCTGCTTTACGTGCACGCCGGCGCGACGACAGAAATCCGCGAGGAAGCGGAATCGGCGCAGCCGGGCATGCATTGGCTCGCGATGCGTTTCGACGAGCAGGTGGATCGCCTGCGGCTGCGTCTGAGTGAAATAGAACGGCAGTGGAATATAGAAGGCGCGCGGCCCTTCAACGGCTGACGCGCCTTGCGCGTTACGCCTGAGGCGCGGGCGCAGCGGCGGGTTCTACCGAATCGACCACGTTGATGAGCCAGGGCACGCCGAAGCGGTCCTTGAGCATGCCGAAGCCCGTCGTGAAAAACGTGGATTGCCACGGCGTCAGCACGGTGCCGCCTTCGGCGAGGATCTTGAACGTGCGCTCGCCGGATGCGGCGTCGTCGGCGCCGATGGACAGCGTGAAGCCGTGATATTCCTTCGGCGGCTGGCCGAACTGCCCGTCCGACACCATGATCGCGCTGGAGCCGAGGCTAAAGAGCCCGTGCATGACCTTGTCCTGCCACTCGGGCGGCACGTTAGCTGCGTCGGGCGTGTCTCTGAAGCGGATCAGCGTGTGAATCTGCGCGCCGAACGCGGACTGATAAAGCGCGAGGGCGTCCGCGCACCCGCCGTTATAAAAAAGATACGTATCCAGTTGCATGACTGACTTCTCCGGGCCTGGCGGCGTACCCGCCAAAGCAGGAAAGTCTATTTCAAGCGGATGGCGTACCGGCCGTGAAACGGTCAATTTAGGTCAAAGGCGACCGAAAATGCACAGTTTCGGGAAGCGATGTGACGCGAAGGCGCGAAGGAAAAGGCGGGCGCCTGACGCGCCCGCCAGCGCGCTTATTGCAGCGCGGTGATCAGCTTTTCGAGCTTGATGGCATCGGCGGCGAATGCGCGGATGCCTTCCGCGAGCTTTTCCGTCGCCATGGCGTCTTCGTTGACGAGGAAGCGGAAGGTCGGCTCATCGACACCGACTTTCTCGATGTTCTCGTTCGAGACCGCTTCCGGCGAGAGCTTGCGCTCGACCTTCTCGTCGCTGTCGGCCAGTTTCTTCAGCAGGTCGGGGCTGATCGTCAGCAGGTCGCAGCCGGCCAGTTCCGTGATCTGGCTGACGGTGCGGAAGCTCGCGCCCATCACTTCGGTCTTGTAGCCGAACTTCTTGTAGTACGCGTAAATGCGGCGCACCGACTGCACGCCCGGATCGTTCGCGCCGCCGTTCTTCACTTCGTCCCATTCGGCGCCGGCGGATTTCTTGTACCAGTCGTAGATGCGGCCGACGAACGGCGAAATCAGTTGGGCGCCCGCGTCCGCGCACGCGGCGGCCTGTGCGAGCGAGAAGAGCAGCGTCATGTTGCAGCGGATGCCTTCCTTCTGCAGCACTTCCGCCGCGCGGATGCCTTCCCACGTCGACGCCAGCTTGATCAGCACGCGCTCGCGCTTGATGCCGGCGTTTTCGTACAACTGGATGATCTCGCGGCCCTTGTCGATGGACGCCTTGGTGTCGAACGAGAGGCGCGCGTCGACTTCGGTCGAAACGCGGCCCGGCACGATCTTCAGAATTTCGGTGCCGAAAGCGACCAGCAGATGATCGATGACCTGACCCATCGGCTTGCCCGCGTGCTCTTTCACGGTCTTCTCGAGCAGCGGCTTGTAGTCGTCCTTCTGGACGGCCTTCAGGATGAGCGACGGATTCGTGGTCGCGTCCTGCGGCTTGAACTGGATGAACTGCTGGAAGTCGCCCGTATCGGCGACGACCGTCGTGTATTGCTTGAGCTGGTCGAGAGCGGATGTCATGTCGATTCGTCGGCGCAGTGCGCCTTGTCAGAGTGCGGTAACCCGCGGTTGTCCATGATCGCGATGCCGCGCCGTGCGGCTCGCCCCTGAAAGCGTTGAGCTATTCCACCATTTTAGTCCCGGGCGAGGGGATCGCGCTGAGCGCCGTGCGCGCGCCTTCGCGTTCGGCTGGTTCGACCGGGCGGGCGTCGCGGCGTTCCTCAGCCGATGGCGCTGGCCGCTTCGTGCCGGCGGCTTTCGAAACCGTAGGCATTCTAGGTTACGTCAGCGTCGGCGGGCGTTCAGCACGAGATGCGTGACGACGCCCGCGATCAAGCCCCAGAATGCCGAGCCGATGGACAGCAGCGTGAGTCCCGACGCCGTCACCATGAACGTGACGAGCGCGGGTTCGCGCTGGCGGGCGTCGTGCATGGCGTTGGCGAGGCCGCTCATGATCGAGCCGAAGAGCGCCAGCGCCGCGACCGACACGACGAGCGCCTTCGGAAACGCGGCGAACAGCGCGGCGATCGTCGCGCCGAAGACGCCCGCGATCAGATAGAACACGCCGCACCAGACGGCTGCCGTGTAGCGCTTGTCGCGATCGTCGTGCGCTTCGCGGCCCGTGCAGATGGCCGCCGTGATCGCCGCGAGATTGACGCCGTGCGAGCCGAACGGCGCGAGCACGAGCGACGCGATGCCGGTCGCCGAGATGAGCGGCGCGGAAGGCGTCGTGTAGCCGTCCGCGCGCAGCACGGCGATGCCCGGCACGTTTTGCGACGCCATCGCGACGACGAAAAGCGGCACGCCGATGCTGACGATGGCCGAAAGCGAAAACGCGGGCATCGTGAAGACGGGATGCGCGAGCGCGACGTGAAAGCGCGAAAAGTCGAGCAGCCCGAGCGCGCCCGCGACCGCGACGCCCGCGAGCAGCGTCGCCGGAATCGCGTAGCGCGGGGCAGCGCGTTTGCCGATGAGATACGTGAAGAACATCACGAGCACGAGCGCCGTCTGGTGCTCGGCGGCGCGGAAAATCTCGATGCCGATCTCGAACAGGATGCCCGCCAGCAGCGCCGCCGCGATGCCCGCCGGGATGCGCTTCATCAGCGCGTCGAACCAGCCGGTCAGCCCGACCGCCGTCAAGAGCGCGGCGCAGACGATGAACGCGCCGATCGCATCGGCATACGGGACGTTCGGCAGCGACGACACGAGCAGCGCCGCGCCGGGCGTCGACCATGCGACGACGATCGGCGCGCGAAAGCGCAGCGAGAGGCCGATGGTGCAGACCGCCATGCCGATCGAGAGCGCCCAGATCCACGAGGAGATTTGCGCGTCGCTGAGATGCGCGGCCTGGCCTGCCTGGAACATCAGCACGAGCGAACTGGTGTAGCCGGTCATCATCGCGACGAAACCGGCGACGACAGCGGAAACGGAAGTATCGGCGAAAGGACGGAGCGGGGCGCGCGCGGACGCTGCGCCGGGCGCGGAGGACGGTGTTGCTTTCATGCGAGTTCGGATGATGGATTACTTGGACAGCGCGCGCATGGCGTTTTCGAGGCCGGCCAGGGTGAGGGCGTACATGCGGTTGCCGAGAATCTGGCGGATCGCCGATATCGACTGGCGATATTCCCACAGCCGCTCGGGTTCGGGATTGAGCCACGCGTGATGCGGAAACTGGTCCGCGAACCGGCGCAGCCAGACCGCGCCGGCTTCCGCGTTGTTGTATTCGACGGAACCGCCCGGCTGAAGCACTTCGTAGGGGCTCATGGTCGCGTCGCCGACGAAGATGAGCTTGTAGTCGGGCGTGAACTTGTGCAGCACGTCGAAGGTGGACGCGCGCTCGGTGTGGCGGCGGCGATTGTGCTTCCACAGATAGTCGTACACGCAGTTGTGGAAGTAGTAGAACTCGAGATGCTTGAATTCGGCCTTCGCCGCCGAGAAAAGCTCTTCGACGCGCTTGATGTGATCGTCCATCGAGCCGCCGACATCGAGCAGCATCAACACTTTCACGTTGTTGTGGCGCTCGGGCACCATCTTGAGATCGAGCCAGCCCGCGTTCGCGGCGGTGCTGCGGATGGTATCGGGCAAATCCAGCTCTTCCGCCGCGCCTTCGCGTGCGAAGCGGCGCAAGCGGCGCAGCGCGACCTTGATGTTGCGCGTGCCGATCTCGACCTGATCGTCGTAATCGCGATACGCGCGCTCGTCCCACACCTTCACCGCCGTGCGATTCCCCGACGATTCCCCGCCGATGCGAATGCCTTCCGGGTTATAGCCGCCATGCCCGAACGGCGACGTGCCGCCCGTGCCGATCCACTTGTTGCCGCCTTCGTGACGCTCCTTCTGCTCGTCCATCAGTTCCTTGAGGCGCTCCATCAGCTTGTCGATGCCGCCGAGCGCCTCGATGCGCTTCTTCTCTTCCGCCGTGAACTCGCGTTCGAGCCGCTTCTTCAGCAAGTCGAGCGGAATGTCGAACGCTTCGTCGGGAAGCTGCGTCACGCCGTGAAAGTACGCGCCGAACGCGCGATCGAACTTGTCGAAGTATTTCTCGTCCTTCACGAGCGTCATGCGCGCGAGGAAGTAGAACTCGTCGAGCGAAGGAGAAATGACCTGCGCCTTCAGCGCTTCGAGCAGCGTCAGATATTCCTTCACGGACACGGGCAGCTTCGCGTCGCGCAGCGAGTAGAAGAAGTCGATCAGCATGGCGCGCTCCCCTTCGTGACGTGAATCAGCGGTCGAGCCGGTGCTTCAGGTGCGTGCGCACCGCCGGCCATTCCGATTCGATGATCGAGAACACGACGGTATCGCGATACGCGCCGTCCTTGCCGATCTGGTTGTTGCGCAGAATGCCGTCCTGTTTCGCGCCGAGCCGCGCGATGGCCGCGCGCGACTGATGGTTCATGAAATGCGTGCGGAACTCGACCGCGATGGCCTTCAGTTGCTCGAACGCGTGGCCGAGCAGCAGCAGCTTGGCTTCGGTGTTGAGCGCCGTGCGCTGCACGCGCTTCGCGTACCACGTATGGCCGATCTCCAGCCGACGATGCGCCGCCTCGACATTGAAATAGCGCGTGGAGCCGACGACATCGCCGCTCTTCGGATCGATGACCGCGAACGGATGCGCGCCGAGCCGCTCGCGCATGTCGATGGCCGCATCGATATAACCGCGCGCCGTATCGGGCGAAGGCACGCTCGTGTACCAGAGCTTCCACAACTCGCCGTCGGCGGCGGCGCTGGCGAGCGCGGCTTCGTGCTCGACGGTCAGCGGCACCAGCTTGACGTGCTCGCCTTCGAGCGTGACGGGTTCGATCCAGCGGCTCATGCGTGCGTGTCCTTTTTCTTTGTCGTTGCGTAGCGTGTCAGCGGTCGGGTCAGCGGTTGTTGCGGTTCATGAAAAGCAGCCGCTCGAAGAGCGCGACGTCCTGCTCGTTCTTGAGCAGCGCGCCGTGCAGCGGCGGAACGATCTGCTTCTGATCCGACGAGCGCAGCGCGTCCGGCGGAATGTCTTCCGCGAGTAGCAGCTTCAGCCAGTCGAGCAGCTCGGACGTCGACGGCTTCTTCTTCAGCCCCGACACGTTGCGCAGCTCGAAGAAGCTCTGCATCGCGGCGGCGAGCAGGTCCTGCTTGATGCCGGGAAAATGCACGTCGACGATGGCTTTCATCGTCGTGGCATCGGGGAACTTGATGTAATGGAAGAAGCACCGGCGCAGGAACGCGTCGGGCAGCTCCTTCTCGTTGTTCGACGTGATGATGACAAGCGGCCGTTGCTTCGCCTTCACGAGTTCCCGCGTCTCGTAGACGTAGAACTCCATGCGGTCGAGTTCGCGCAGTAGGTCGTTCGGAAACTCGATATCGGCCTTGTCGATTTCATCGATCAGCAAGACCGACTGCTGGTCCGACTCGAACGCCTGCCACAGCACGCCCTTGACGATGTAATTGCGGATGTCCTTAACGCGCTCGTCGCCGAGTTGCGAATCGCGTAGGCGCGAGACGGCGTCGTATTCGTACAGACCTTGCTGCGCCTTCGTCGTCGATTTGATGTGCCACTGCAGAAGCGGCATGCCGAGCGCGCCGGCCACTTCCTCGGCGAGCATGGTCTTGCCGGTGCCGGGCTCGCCCTTGATGAGCAAGGGCCGCTGAAGCGTCATCGCGGCGTTCACCGCGAGCTTGAGGTCGTCGGTTGCGACGTACTGCGATGAGCCTTCGAAGCGCATGACGAAGATCCGGTGAGGAAAAAAATCCCAGTATAAGTCAGAAGCCCTTTCCCGATGGACGCCTCGCCGCTATCGTTGCAGCCTCGTACGCGCTCGCGCGAAAGGGCGCGGACAACGCCGTTTCGAGCGAAGCACGCGGCTTGCTGAAGCGCGGACGCGTGCAAAGCGTGCGCGATGTGAAGAGGCGAATTGTCGCAGGTCGAATGTTCGACTTTCAGCCGTTTCCCATTGCCATAGCGGCTTTCAGCCTGTCTCCGATAATGGACGGTGCGGAGGTCGCGCGGTACAATTAGCCCGATTTTTTTGGCCTGCGCGGGCCAGCCTGCGGCCATCGGACACAGTCGGACTGACGATGAACCGCTCAAGAAGCAGCGCGGAAGGCGAGTGCGCTCGGCGCGGGCCGCGCCTTCGGAGCGCCGATTTCCCCTCATGCTAGGTTAGAAGCTATGAACAATTTCGTCGGCAAATGTGCCGTGATTGCAGCGCTGTCGGGTCTTGCCGGCTTCGCGACCCAGGCGTCGGCGGACGTCGTGGGCAACGCCAAGGCCGCTCAGGGCAAGGTCGCGATGTGCATCGGCTGCCACGGCATTCCCGGCTATCGCACGGCTTACCCCGAGACCTACGAGGTGCCGATGCTGGGCGGCCAGAACGCGCAGTACATCGCCAATGCGCTGCACGCGTACAAGAAGGGCGACCGCCACTTCGACACCATGCGCGCCATCGCGGTGACGCTGTCGGATCAGGATATCGCCGACATCGCCGCGTACTACGCCGCGCAGACGCCCGAATCGAAGAACAATCCCGACAAGTGATTCCGGTTGGCCGAATGCGCGGTTGAAAGCGCATCGGACGACGTGGGACAGACAACATTGCATGGGGCGGGGCGACGCGTAGCGAGCGATCCCGGCCGACAGGAGAATTCATGAAGCCCTCTCAGGCACTTCAATCCAGCTTCAAGGCAGCATGCGCGGCGGCGGCGCTCATCGGCATGGCGGCGCTGAACACGGCGCACGCAGCCGACGCGGGCAACGGCAAGGTGCTCTCCGAAAGCCACAACTGCGCGGCCTGCCACGGCCCGAACCTGAACAAGCCGGTGAGCGGCGAATATCCGAAGCTCGCGGGCCAGCACGCGAGCTACATCTACTGGGCGCTGCGCCAGTATCAGATGGGCAACGGCAATCCGAACTTCGGCCGCAACAACGCGATCATGGCCGCGCAGGTGCAGAGCCTGTCGCAAAGCGATCTGAAGGATCTCGCCGCTTATATCGAATCGCTCGACGGCAGCCTCGTGCTGAAGAAGTAAGCGCGATTCGGCTGTACGCATAAACGAAACACCCCGCATCGAGCGGGGTGTTTTCGTTTGGAGCGATGTTTAGTCCCTCGAAGCACGGCGCTCGATGAGCGCGAGGTACGCATCGGTGTCCGGCGGCGTGTTGCTTCGCTGCGCCTCCCAGATCACTTGCCCGAGACATTCCATGATCGCGTGCTGCGCATCGTGCGGCGAGCCGAGCCGTGCGACCAGCTTGTCGTGCGCGCGGCGGATGCCCGGCGGCTGATCGATCGACAACTGCTCGCTGATCGCGAGATGCATCGACAGATGCAGGAACGGGTTGGTGCGGCCTCGGTCGGGCGAATAATCGGCGACGCGGGCGTCGGGATCGGCGAGTTCGGTTTGATATTCCGGATGCTCGCGGATCCAGTCGGCGGCCATGCTTTCGAGCGGCGTGAGGATTTCGCCCGCGCGCTCCTTGCGCCACGTTTCGGTGAAGAACTGGCGGACTTCGTCGCGGCTAGGGTTGAACATAAGCTATTGATTCCATTGCGGCATTCATGCCGATATTGTAGCTGCGCAGCGCTCAGACGACAGGCGCGGGCGTCTTCGGCCGATACTCGCAAAGCGGCTCGATGGCGCAATGCCAGCATTCCGGCACGCGTGCCTTGCAGGTATAGCGGCCGTGCAGGATGAGCCAGTGATGCGCGTCCTGAAGAAACTCTTTCGGCACGTTCTTTTCGAGCGCCGTTTCCACCGCGCGCACGTCCTTGCCGGGCGCGATGCCCGTGCGATTCGCGACGCGGAAGATATGCGTATCGACGGCAATCGTCGGCTGCCCGAAGGCAACGTTCAGCACGACGTTCGCGGTCTTGCGTCCGACGCCGGGCAGCGCTTCGAGCGCCTCGCGATTGTCGGGCACTTCGCCGCCGTATTGCTCGACGAGCATGCGGCACGTCGCGATCACGTTCTTCGCCTTCGTCCGATACAGCCCGATGGTGCGGATATAGTCCGTCACGCCTTCCTCGCCGAGCGCGAGCACCGTGTCGGCCGTGTTCGCGACGGGAAACATCCGGCGCATTGCCTTGTTGACGGACACGTCGGTGGCCTGCGCAGACAGCATCACGGCGATCAGCAGTTCGAACGGAGTCGTGTATTCCAGCTCGGTCTTCGGATGCGGATCGAGGCTTTGCAGCGTCTCGAAGATGGCGCGTCGCTTTTTGGCGTTCATCGGGGCGTGTTTGAACCGCTATCGTTTGGATCGGCGTTTGGATCTTCGTTCGGGTCGCTCATGCGCAGACGGCGGCGGCGCTCCTCGGCGGCGTCGATCTGCGCCTGCACGGCGGCGCTGACATGCTCGGTGTTCTTCGGACCGGCGCCGGTCTTCGCCATCTCTTCCTTCTTCTTGCGCGCGCGTTCGAGCGCGGCCTGGATGATCGCGCGTTTCCTGGCCTCGGCGTCATCGTTCGATACAGCGGCCGGCGCGGCTTCAGGCGCGGCCTGCGCCGCACGCGATGCCTGCCGCGCCGACGCCCGCGCTTCCGCTTCCACGCGTTCCCGTTCGATGCGCGCCATGCGCCGGTCGTGACGCGTGCGCGCGGCATCGGCCTGTTCTTGCGTCCACGCGTCCCAGCCGGTGGCGTCGCCGGTGACGGGGATCATCGCGATGCAATCGACCGGGCAGGGCGGCACGCACAGATCGCAGCCGGTGCACAGTTCCGCGATGACCGTATGCATCTGCTTCGCCGCGCCGGCGATGGCGTCGACGGGACACGCCTGCATGCACAGCGTGCAACCGATGCACAGGTTCTCGTCGATGACGGCGAGCGGCCGCGCGCGTTCGACGCCGTGCGTGGTGTCGAGCGGAATCACCGGCTTGCCGAGCAGCGACGCGAGACGTGCGACGCCCTCCTGGCCGCCCGGCGGGCACTGGTTATAGCTGGCCTCGCCGGCGGCGATCGCCTCGGCGTAAGGCCGGCAGGCCGGATACCCGCACTTGGTGCATTGCGTCTGCGGAAGCAGATCTTCGATGCGCGCGGCGAGCGTCTTGGGCGTCGTGGAAACGGTTGCGGTCACGTGGGGTAAAAAGCAGAGGACTCGAAGTGAAACTTGACGGAACGGCGGCTTCAAAGGGACATTGCTGCGGCATCGCGCGCGTCCGGTTTAATGCTTCAGACGTCATTATCGCCGAAGTCCGCAATGTTCTGCGTCCGTGGCCTTTTATCCCAATTGCCAATGCCTCTGCGATGTGCGCATAATCGAACCGCTTTATCGATTGACCGCAGGACGGTGTTCCCCAATAACTTTGGCGCGCCCGTTCACGTCATGTACCCCAATGCGGGCCGCGTGACGCATATCCGGACAACGCGGCTCCCGACTCATGCCATCATGAATCAGCCGAAAATCAAAAGAGATCCTGAAGGAACCCGCCGCCGTATCCTGCTTGCCGCCGCGGAGGAATTCGCAGCGGGCGGCCTGTTTGGCGCGCGCGTGGATCAAATCGCCCGGCGGGCGGAAACCAATGAACGTATGCTGTATTACTACTTCGGTAGTAAGGAGCAGCTCTTCACAGCCGTACTCGAACACGCGCTCAGCGCGCTTGCCGAGGCCGAGCGTTCGCTCGATCTCGACGGCGTCGCACCCGTCGAAGCCATGACGCGCCTCGCGCATTTCGTTTGGGATTACTACCGCGACCATCCCGAGCTGCTACGTTTGGTCAACAATGAGAATCTGCACGAAGCGAGATATATCAAAGGATCGAATCGGACGCGCGAGCTGATTTCGCCCGTCGTCGATACGCTCACGAACATCCTCGATCGCGGCCAAAAGGCGGGGCTGTTCCGCGCCGATGTCGACCCGCTTAAGTTGTATATCGCGCTGTCGGGGCTGGGGTATTACATCGTGTCGAATCGGTTCACGCTCGAAGCAACCTTTGGTCTGGATTTCAGCGAGCCCGCGCAACGTGAACAAATGGTGAAACTGAATACGGAATTGCTGCTTGCCTATTTGATGCGCCGCTGAAACGCTGCGCCGGTCGGAAACAAAAAAACGTCGCGCCTTTTGCAAGGCGCGACGTTTTCATTTTGAAAATGGAATCGGTACCGAAGCCAATATCAGGCTGCAACCGCTTCCGTTTTCGGCGATTTGTCGTGTTCGAGAATGAACTCGCGCAACTGCGGATACACCATCGTGCGCCAGCGGCGGCCCGAGAAAATGCCGTAATGGCCGGCTTTTTCGGCAGTGAAGTGACGCTGGTTCTTTTGCGGGATGCCGGTGCACAGGTCGTGCGCGGCGCGCGTCTGGCCGCTGCCGGAGATGTCGTCCAGTTCGCCTTCGATGGTGAAGAGCGCCGTGTTCTTGATGTCCTGCGGACGCACCATCTCGCCGTTGACTTCCCACGTGCCTTCCGCCAGCCGGAATTCCTGGAACACGATGCGGATGGTCTCCAGGTAATACTCGGCGGCCATGTCGAGCACGGCGTTGTATTCGTCGTAGAAGCGGCGATGCTGTTCGGCGTCGTCATCGTCGCCGCGCAGCAGGTTTTGGTAGAAGTCCCAATGCGCGGTGAGATGGCGCTCCGGATTCATCGCGACGAAGCCCGCGTGCTGCAGAAAGCCCGGATACACCTTGCGGCCCACGCCCGGATAGTTCGCCGGCACCGTGTAGATGACATTGTTCTCGAACCATTCGTACGAGTGCTCGCTCGCCAGCGAATTGACCGACGTGGGACTGCGGCGCGCATCGATCGGGCCGCCCATCATCGTCATCGTGCGGGGCGTGGCCTCGCCGCGGCTCGCCATCAGCGAAATCGCCGCGAGAACGGGCACGGTCGGCTGACACACCGAGATCACGTGCAGGTCCTTCGCGCCGATGTGGCGGATGAATTCCTGAATGTATTCGACGTAATCGCTCAGATCGAACGCGCCGCTTTCGAACGGCACCATGCGCGCGTCGATCCAGTCGGTGATGTACACCTTGTGGTCCTGCAAGAGCGTGCCGACCGTATCGCGCAGGAGCGTCGAGTGGTGGCCCGACAGCGGCGCGCACACCAGCACGATCGGCTCGTTCTTCAGCTTGGTGACGGTGGCGCTGTCGTCGGCGAAACGCTTGAAGCGCAGCAGTCGGCAAAACGGCTTTTCGACGACCGTCTGCTCGACGATCGGAATGTTGTGACCGTCCTTGACGATCTGATGGATGCCGAACTCCGGTTTCTCGTAGTCTTTCCCGAGACGGTAGAGCAGTTCGTAGCCTGCGGCAAAGCGCGTGGAGCCGGGAACATAGGCGAGGGGGCTGGCCGGATTCACGAACGACTTCGACGCGGCCTGGGCCCATGCAGTGAGGGGAGACAGCATGGCCCGTTGAAATTCGTGGATTTGGTAGAGCATGTTGGCCCCAATGACTTCGGTACGAACCGGTCTGCCCGCCGAATCCGGTGATGCTTCCGTCCGGAGTCGACGGCAATCGAAAAATCCCGGCGGCGCGGTGGCTGACCGTGCCGCAAGGTGCAAAGGTTGCTGGCCGCAGCGCGCCTGCACGCTGCCGCCGTCCATCCGATCAGGCGACAAAACTTGACTGAACGCAAGATTTTCCGCCTATCGGGTGGCCGGTACAACCACCCGGTGAATTTTGCCGGCTTCCGCGCAACAGTTTTGTCGTTGTGCAGTGCATCAATATTAGCGGCAAGCGAAGGGGCTGGCTAATTAAATCAATCGCTTGCATCGTTTATTAACGTTTCCCGCTGGCCGCATCGACGGCGACTTCGGCCCCGCGACGCTCGGAACTCGACGGCTGGCCGGTCGCCTTCGCCATCTCTTCCTCGTGGCGCATCAGGTTCATTCCCGTATGCACGAGCGCCACGTGCGTGAACGCCTGCGGGAAGTTGCCGACCATGCGCTTCGCCACGGTGTCGTATTCCTCCGCGAGTAGCCCAACATCGTTCGCCAGGCCGACCAGGCGCTCGAACCTGGCATGCGCTTCGTCGTGCCTGCCTTGCAGCGCCAGATTGTCGACCAGCCAGAAGCTACAAGCCAGAAACGTGCCTTCCCCCGGCGGCAGACCGTCGGAAACTTCGGTCGTGTGATAGCGCTTCACCAGTCCATCGTGCGTCAGATCGGTCTCGATCGCATGTACGGTGCCGGTCACACGCGGATCATCGGGCGGCAAAAAGCCGAGCAGCGGGATGAGAAGGAGACTCGCGTCGAGCGCATCGCCGTGATAGACCTGCGTGAACGCGTTCATGGCCGGATTCCAGCTTTTCTCGCAGACATCGGCGTGAATGCGGTCGCGCATCTCGCGCCAATGGTCGACAGGACCGGGCAGGCGAAACTTCTCCGCCGATTTGATCGCGCGGTCGTACGCGACCCACGCCATCACCTTGGAGAACGTGAAGTGTTGGCGTCCGCCGCGCACTTCCCAGATGCCTTCGTCGGGTTGTTCCCAGATGCCGTCGAGATGCTGGAGCATCGTGCACTGGATGGACCACGCGGTGTCGTCGCTTTGCAGGCCGCCGACGCGCGCGAGGTGCAGCGCGTTCATCACTTCGCCGTAGACGTCGAGCTGCAACTGATCGACCGCGCCGTTGCCGATGCGCACCGGCTGCGCGTTTTCATAGCCCGGCAGCCACGGAATTTCCCATTCGGGCAGCCGCCGCTCGCCCGCGATGCCGTACATGATCTGCACCTGCGACGGCGATCCGGCCATCGCGCGGCCGAGCCACGCACGCCACGCGCGGGCTTCGTCGTAATAGCCGCCGCGCATCAGCGCGAGCAGCGTGATGGTCGCGTCGCGCAGCCAGCAATAGCGATAATCCCAGTTCCGCGTGCCGCCGAGCTGCTCGGGCAGCGATGTCGTCGGCGCCGCGACGATGCCGCCCGTCGGTTCATACGCGAGCGCCTTGAGCGTGATGAGCGAGCGGCGGATCGCGCCGGCCCAGCGGCCTTTCAGTTCGCTTTGCGCGGACCAGTCGCGCCAGTGGTTTTCGGTGCGCGCGAGCTGCGTGTGCGGATCGTGCGCGGGCGGCAGGCGCAAGTGCGATTGCGAATAGCACAGCGAGAACGGCACGCGCTCGCCTTCGCTGACATCGAAGCAGGCGGTCGTGCGCATGTTCTCGCCGACGAGATCGACCGGCGTGCGCAGCACCGCGAGATCGGGGCCGGCGATCGCGCGGATGCCGCTATCGTCCGGCAGACGGCTGACCCACGGCACCGCCGATCCGTAATCGAACCGCAGCACGAGTTCCAGCTTCATGCGCACGGTGCCGCGCTTGCCGACGACGATGCGCACCAGTTCCGAATGTCCGTTGCGCGACGGCATGAAATCGACGACGGTGACGGCGCCTTCCGGCGTTTCGAAATCGGTTTCGAGGATGAGCGTGTCGTCGCGATAGCGGCGGCGCGTGACGGGCGATTCTCCGTCGGGCATCGAAGGCGCGATCAGCCATCGGCCGTGCTCGGGCGTGCCGAGGAGCGCGGAGAAGCACGCGCCCGAATCGAAGCGGGGCCAGCATAGCCAGTCGACGGAACCGTCGCGGGAGATGAGGGCGGCGGTGTGGCCGTCGCCGACCATGGCGTAGTCTTCGATCAGTGCGGGCATAAGCGAACGTCGTTGCGATCGGCGCGCGAGGCGCCGGGTTGTCGGGGACGGCGCGCCATCGGCGGCCGCGGCGCAATTGCCTTCCAAATATGCATCTGCATGTGGCCGCATTCTGCCGCAATCGTTCATGGCGAGCAGAAAACCGGGCGCTTCCGCCTGGCGGCGGGGTGCGCGAAAAGCGCTGCGACGGCGTGCCGCGCCCGGTTGGCGGATAAACGCTACCCGAGCGCCGATTGCACCGTTGCCAAAAAAATAAGCTGATGTTTGAATGAACGTCCGCGCAATGGTTCGCGCGCCTTCCACGGCGCGATCGCTCACCGTTTCGGCGCATGTCGCGCGGACGCCGCATCGTTTCCTTCACACACCGTTGCCACGCGTTTCGAGGACACATAACTATGCTTAATCCGTCGAAAGCTGACTGCATCGCCATTCTTTCCGCTGCAAGCGGCGTACGCGACACCGACGCCTTGCTCGCGCTCGATCACAAACGTCTCGGCCTCTCGCGCAACGCAATGGACACCGCCGCGGTCTTTCTCACCGAACGCGGATGTTTCCGCCACTATCGCTTCGGCGCGAGCGGTTTGTCCGTCGGCGCGTTGTCCCTGCAAGGGCGCATGCGGCTCGATCAGCTTGCGAACGGCTAACTGACCGAGCGGAATCGGCGCCCGGGTCGACATCGCAAAAGTCGTCCAGAAACGCACGCGTGCGGCTCGAACTGCACGCGTGCGTTTTGCTTTCAGTGTGAAGAAAGCCTTACACGCGGAACCGTTGACGCGAATCGGCGTCACAAGGCAACGTGATCCTCAGAGATGCGCCGCGCCCGTGCCGAACAAGCCGATCAGCCCGATGACGATCAGATAGATCGCCACGATAAAGTTCAGAAGCCGCGGCATCACCAGAATCAGAATGCCGGCGATCAGCGAGATAAGCGGTCCAAGGCTCAGGTGAATGTCCATCTCATCAGCTCCTTTGTTGGTTCAAGTCGTGTAGCCAGTTCATTGGCGTCGAAGCGGCGATTCCCCGTGGTCCGCAACTTGCTGCCGTACAACGCCGATCCGTGCCGGCCGACGCCCTTCATAACAAGCAGCAAATAGACGATGAGGAGGTTTCATGCAACCGACCCCTTCCCGCGCCGCGACGATTCCGCCCTTGCAAGCACCGCGCCAGCCCTCGCCGACGAAGCGCTGGACGAAAGGCATCGCGTTCATGCTGACGCTCGCCGCCGCGCAAGCCTTCGCGCAGACGACGGGCGGCGCGGCCGCGTCGCCGTCACCGGGCGCGAGCGGCGCGCAAGCCTCGGGCACGGGCGAAGTCTATGACCTGCTCATCGGCACCTACACGGGCGGCGGCAAGAGCGAAGGAATCTATGTCTATCGTTTCGATACGGGCAACGGCGAGCTGACGCGCGTGGCATCGGCGCAGACGGTGAATCCGTCGTATCTCGTCGTCAGCCGCGACCGCAACTATGTCTACGCCGTCAACGAATTGCCCGGCGACAACGGCCCCGCGTCGCAGCGCGGCGGCGTGAGCGCGTTCCGCTTCGATCGCGCGAGCGGGCAACTGAGCTTTCTGAATCGCGTGTCGGCGGACGGCAACGATCCCTGCTATCTCGCGATCTCGCCCGACGGCAAATATCTGCTCGCCGCGAACTATTCGGTCGCGGCGAATCCCGGCGGCAGCTTCGCCGTTTTTCCGCTTGCCGGCGACGGACACGTCGGCGCATCCGTGCTGACCGTGCATCATGAAGGCAGCGGCCCGGTCAAAGGCCGGCAGGACAACTCGCACGTCCATTCGACGGTCTTCTCGCCCGACGGCAAATATCTTTTCGCGCAGGATCTCGGTCTCGACAAGCTGTACAGCTATCGCTACACGCCCGATGGCAGCCGCGGCCTGTTCGGTCCGACCGAAGCGCGCTACACGCCGATCAAGGCGGGCGCCGGCCCGCGCCACCTGACTTTCGACGCGAGCGGCAGGCACGCCTATCTGACGTCGGAGCTGAACGCGTCGGTGACCGTGTTCGATTACGCCGACGGCAAGCTCACCGAAACGCAGTCGCTGCCGATGACCGCGCCGGGCTTCAAGGGCAAGATCGGCGGCGGCGCGCTGCATCTGTCGCCGGACGGGCGCTTTCTCTACGCGACGAATCGCGGCGACGTGAACGAACTCGTCGCGTTCGCGGTGAATCCGGCGAACGGGCATTTGAAGCTGCTGAAGCGCTATCCGACGCTCGGCAAGACGCCGCGCGAATTCGCGATCGAGCCGGGCGGGCGATGGCTCGTCGTCGGCAATCAGGACAGCGACAGCGCGTTCTTCTTCCGGCGCGATCCCGCGACGGGCGAACTCGCGTCGGACCCGAAACGCCTCTCGATCGGATCGCCGGTGGACTTCAAGTTCGTCTCGCCGTCGTGATGACGGCACCATGCCGTACCCCGAATAGCCACGCAGTCCATCCACGATGACAAAAATAAAGGTCAAGGCGGTCACGGTTTCACTGTTGTGTCTTTCGTTCGCGGCGCACGCCGGCGAAGCCCAGTGCGATTACAAGCACGAGTGGCTGTCGTCGGCATGCGAGCGCGTGATGCGCGTCGCGCACGACGGCACCTGGGACTTGTACCTAACCGGCTATGGCTGGCACATCGACGGCTATACGAATCGCAGCGAGCTGAACCCGTGGTCGTGGGGCGGCGGGGCGGGCAAGCACTGGATCGACGCGAACGGCAACGAAGACCTGCTCTTCGCGATGGCGTTCTCGGACTCGCATCACAACTTCGAGCCGATCGTCGGATACGCGCGCCAGTGGTACACGAATCCGGCGCTGGGCGGATTGCAGCTCGGCGGCGGCTTTTTCGCGGGCTTCACCGCGCGCAGCGACGTCGCGCATTACCTGCCGCTGCCGCTCGCGTTCCCGGTTGCATCCATACGCTATCGGCGGACGTCGATCATGGGCACGTTCATCCCGCGCATTCCCGGCCTCAACGACGGCGACGTCGCGTTCTTCTTCGGCCGCTACGAGTTCTAGTACGATGCCCCGGCGGTCCGGCAGGCGGGCCGTCATCGACCCTGGTTTTTGAAAGGCAGAAGCAAGATTGGACACCATCCGCATTTCCGACACGCCCTCGCGCACAAGCGCGGACCGCAACGATCCGACGCCGCCGGGCTTCATCAGCGCGTTCGACTTCGCGGGCGGCGAGGCGCTGCGGCTGTCGTGGGATGAGGCGCGCAGGGCCGTCGCCGGCGACGGTCTCACGTGGCTGCATCTTTCCGCAAACGACGATACCGTCGAAAGCTGGCTGGAAACCGTCACGGCGATGCCGGACGTCGCGCGCGAGTTCCTGAACGGCGAGGATAAGCGCCCGCGCGTGCACATGGGCGGCAACTTCATGTACGGCGTGGTGGCGGACCTGGAACTCGTCGCCGCCGCGCCGCAAGCCGCGACGCCCGGCGCGCGCGAGGACAACCGCGCGACCGGCGCGCTGCGCTTTTACGTCGATAAACACCGCATGATCACCGTGCGCGCGCGGCCGCTGCAATCGACCGACCGGCTGCGTCACGCGGTGCTCGAAGGCGCGACCTTCCGCGATACCGTCGATCTCTTCGCGGGCCTGATTCGCGCGCTGAACGAGACGTTCGTGGATCGCATCGACGAAATCGGCGACCGGCTCGACGACGTGGAAGAGGGCGTGCTCGAAAACAGCCACGCGAACTGGCGCGCGCAACTGGGCGACGTGCGGCGGCGTTTAGTCGAGGTCAAGCGGTTTATCGATCCGGAACGCAACGCGCTGACGCAACTCGTGACGCGCCGCCTCGAATGGGCCGAGCCGCGTTCGATGGAAGCGCTCGTGCAGGCCATTCAGGTGCTCAATGGTCTGGGCGGCGGACTCGAAGGGCTTTATGAGCGCGCGAAGCTGCTGCAGGACGAGATCGCGGCGCAGCTTTCCGAGGACATCAACCGGAAGCTGCTTTGGCTCGCGATCATGTCGGCGTTGCTGCTGCCCGCCACGCTCGTGACGGGCATCTTCGGCATGAACGTGGCCGGATTGCCCGGCACGCACGATCCGCATTCGTTCTGGATCGTGGTCGGCGTGATGGCGGGGTGCGCCGCCATCACGATCATGCTGTTGCGCAAACTGCGCTTATGGTGAGTTGAGCGCGCTTCACTCGCCGGGGCCGGGCGGCGCGAGCACTTCGCGATTGCCGTTCGTGCCCATCGGCGAAACGAGTCCGGCCGCTTCCATCTGCTCGACGAGCCGCGCCGCGCGGTTATAGCCGATGCGCAATTGCCGCTGCACCGACGAAATCGACGCGCGCCGCGTGCGCACGACGAACGCGACGGCTTCGTCGTAGAGCGGATCGGCTTCGGCGTCGGGCGCGTCGCCGAACAGGTCCTGCGAGCCGCCTTCCGCCGTCGGCCCGGACAGGATGCCTTCCTCGTACTCCGGCTCGCCGAACTGCTTCAGATACTCGACCACGCGATGCACTTCGTCGTCCGCGACGAACGCGCCGTGCACGCGCTGCGGATAGCCGGTGCCGGGCGGCAGGAACAGCATGTCGCCCGCGCCGAGCAGCGATTCCGCGCCCATCTGGTCGAGAATCGTGCGCGAATCGATCTTCGACGACACCTGGAACGCCACGCGCGTCGGAATGTTCGCCTTGATGAGACCCGTGATGACATCGACCGAAGGCCGCTGCGTCGCCAGAATCAGGTGGATGCCGGCCGCGCGCGCCTTCTGCGCGAGCCGCGCGATCAACTGTTCGATCTGCTTGCCGGCGACCATCATGAGATCGGCGAGTTCGTCGATGACGACGACGATCAGCGGCAGCGTCGAGAGCGGCTCGGGCGCGTCGGGCGTCAGCGAGAACGGATTCGTGAGCTTCTTGCCCGCGGCTTCGGTGTTGCGCACCTTCTGATTGAAGCCTTGCAGGTTGCGCACACCGACCGCCGACATCAGCCGATACCGCTTCTCCATTTCGCCGACGCACCAGTTGAGCGCGTTCGAGGCGAGCTTCATGTCGGTGACGACGGGCGCGAGCAGATGCGGAATGCCCTCGTAGACGGAGAGTTCCAGCATCTTCGGATCGATCATGATGAGGCGCACGTCCTCGGGCTTGGCCTTGTAGAGCAGCGAGAGGATCATCGCGTTGATCGCGACGGACTTGCCCGAGCCCGTCGTGCCCGCGACGAGCATGTGCGGCGCTTTCGCGAGATCGGTCACGACCGGATTGCCGACGATGTCCTTGCCCATCGCGATCGTGAGATTCGACTTCGACGCGCGATACACGTCATGCTCCAGAATCTCCGAGAGGCGGATCATCTGGCGCTTCGCGTTCGGCAATTCGAGGCCCATGCAGGTCTTGCCGGGAATCGTTTCCACGACGCGAATCGACGTGAGGCCGAGCCCGCGCGACAGGTCTTTCATCAGGCCGACGATCTGACTGCCGCGCACGCCGAGCGCCGGCTCCACTTCGAAGCGCGTGATGACCGGCCCCGCCGACGCGCCGACGACCGTCACCGGCACCTTGAATTCCTGCAGGCGCTGCTCGATCAACTGGCCGGTTTCGGCGAGGCGTTCCTCGGAAACGGGCTCGATTTCGTCGGAGGCCGGTTCGAGCAGGTCGAAGGGCGGCAATTCGACCGACGATGCCTGCGGCGCGTGGAATTCGAACGCCGCGCCGGCGGAGCCGCGCACGGGCTGGCGGGGTTCGGGCGCGCTGGCAGGGGTCTCCGGGCGGGGCGAGGGCGCCGGTTGCGGCGCATCGAGCGTCGGGAGCGACGGCGGCGTGGACGCGATGTCGTCGTCGGACCAGGGCGGCGTTTCCATCGTCGACGGCGCTTGCTTGCGATCCAGCAGCGCGTCGGGAAGAGGCGGCGGGAGGACGGGCGCGGCGTCGAACGGATAACTCGCCGGTTCGAACGCGGACGGCGCGGCGGGCATCGGCGCCGGCGTCGTCAAGACGCTTTGCTCAGGCGATGCGGGCGCTTGTGTCGGGATCCATGCGGGCTCGTGAGGGTACGCGGGCTCGGGCGCGCGTTCGGCTGCGAAAGACGTGGTTGCGCGGATAGCCGATGCGGTCGCGGCTGGCGGGAGGCTTTGCGTTGCTTCGCTGCCCGCTGAGAAAGGCGCGGTGTGACGCGGGTCGGCGTCGGTGGCGTCTTGAGCCGGGTAATGCGAACGGTCTGAGTGCGATGCTGCGAATGCGGACGGCGCAGTCGGCATTGCGGCTGCATCCGTTGCATTCGACCATGCAGCCATGCCGGACAACGATTCGAACGAAGGCGGTTCAACGGGCAGTGCGGTCGTGGAGGCCGTCGTGTCCGTGGGGACGGAGGCTGCGGCGAACGGCGCGTTGCCGAGCAGTGCGGCCGGTTCCGGCTCGCTTGCCACCGCCGATGCGTGGTTTCCGTTGATGCGAACGGCGGAAGCATCGACCGGTGCGTTGAGGAGCGCATCGCTGTTGGGCGTGACGGTCTCGATCTTTGGGTCGGTGTGAAGAACCGTAGACGCCGCTGCATCGCTCGACGACGGCTGCGGAATGTTCGAGCGCACTTCGGGCGGCTGCGTTCCGGTAGGACTCTGCAGCGCTGTCGCCAACGCATCATCGCGCGGCGACTGCGGCGCGTGTTCTAGACCTTTTTCCGTCGTCGGCGCCGCACGATCGCCATCGGCTTGCAACGTATCGATACGAGCGTCCTCGTCCGTGCCGACGAGCGCTTGCACGCGCTTCACCATCGAGCGCTCGGCTTCTATCCCACGAGCCGATTCCGCCGCGAAGGACGCGAGCCGGCCCGACGCGAACGGCGCATTGACCTCGGACGCTGCGCCCGCCGGCGCGTGCATCGCGCCTTCTCGAAGCGAAGCGGGCAGGGCGGACAAAGCCAGACCGCTCGCGCCCGACGATGCCGGCTGTGCAACGCCCGCACCATGCTCCGGCAGCGTCTGCGCTTCGTGATCGCGGGCAAGACTCGCCCCGGCGAGCGACGTCCAGAGCGCCGCGTTTTCTTCGATCGAGCGCAGCGTCGCCTGAATCGCTTCCGGTGGCGGCGGCGGCGTGGCGGGCACCGGCGCGCGTGAGAAGGCGGGCGCGGCGAAGGGCTGCGGACGCACATCGCGTGCGGCGGCGGTTTGCGTCACGTTTCGCGACGGCGCGCGCGCGGCGACTGCCCGCGAGACGGGAGACGGCGTCGAACCGGCCGGCGCACGCGACGCGGCCATCGCGCTCGCATTCGTGCCGGTAGAAACAGAAGCCCTGGCCGGCATCGGCGCAGGCGCAGGCTTGACGGACGGGCGGCTGACCGGCGCGCCCGCAGTCGATAAGGAAGGCGCAACGGCAGACGCAGGCATCGCCGCGCGCGCGGGCGACTGCATGCGCGCATCGCCGGCGACGGGCGCGTTGGCCGTCGCCTTGCCCGTCGACATCGACGATCCCAGCGCAGCCGCCGACGTCGACAGCGAATTCAGCCATCCGTCCGGCGCGACAGGCTCGACGAACGCCGCCGGCACCGCCGTGCCCGCGCGCTCGAAGGCCGGGCGCTTCGAGTACGCCTCGGCCGTCTCCGCAATGTTCGCGGCGCCCGTCTCGCCGCGCTTGACCGGGCGCTTGCCCGTCTCAGGCGGACGCCACACCGTCGGCCGCTGATAGCGCCCGCTGCGATTGGCCGACGGCATGCCGAGCGTCGCTTCGTCGTGCGACGTGCGCGAACTCATCGCATCGAAATGTTCGCCGCCGATGCCTCGCACCGACCCGCTCACCGACCCGCTCGCCGCCGGCTCCCGCGTGCGGCGCTCGCGCCAGCGCATCTTGCCGAGCTTGGACTTCGACTTGGCGCTGCCGGACTCGCGAGGACGCGCCTCGCGCTCGGAATCGTCGGGCGGCGTGGTCCAGCTTTGCGGAAGCCCGAAACCGAACGCTTCTTCGACCCAGCGAAGCACCGAGCGCCAGCGGAATTCGACGAGCCACGGCAGGCTGATCGCAAGCAACAGCGCCGCGATGGCGATGGCCCCCGCCGGCTGCGCGATGCCGGCAAGCGCGCTCGCCAGGGCGCGCCCGCCGCGGTTGATGTTCTGCTGCGCCTCGAACGCGCCGGCGAGCCCGCCTTCGAGCGCGGCGCTCGACAGCAGCACGCACAGAAAGCCCAGCCACAGCCGGATGGTGCCGGGGCCGCGCAGCCCCGCGCCGCCCGGCAGCACCGATTTGACGACGCGCCAGAAAAGCGCAAGGAACCAGACGACTGATGCACCGAACCAGCCGAGAACTACCGTGTGCATGCTAAGGATGAACCAAGGTTGGGTGAGACGGATGGGACTGCTGCCCGCCAGCACGCATCGCGCGAGGGCCGGGCGGATCGATCGAGCAGTTTAACGGGTCGCGGGCCAAGCCGACGCGCCTGGCGCGAGCACGCAACATCTACGCACCGGCCGGCCGGCGACGCGCGACGCGCACGCGGTCATTTTTCGTGTCGCGCGAAGGTGAGCACTTCGCCGTCATCGAGCGTCAATCGAAGCGATTGCGGCGGTTTCATCTGGACGCCGCTTTTCGCGATGTGCGCGAGGCCATCGAGATAGGGACGCTCGACTGCGCCGCCCAATGCGTTTGGCCCGGACCCGCACGCCATGCGCGTCCCCGCGAGCGGCCCGAAGCTCAGCTTGCCGTCTTTCAGATCGTATGCGCCGGTGTAGCGATTGCAGCCGGAGAAGCCGCTCGCGCGCCGGCGTCCGCTTTCCGTCGAGAAGACGAGCGTGATGGGCTGCGCGCCGACCGCGGCGGTCGGAATGGCGCGGGGCTGGCCGCTCGCTTCGGTCCAGGCGGTGAGTTCCCACTGCGTGTCGTCGAGCAATTGCGTCGCGGCGGGATTGTAGGGATCGGTCGGCGGCGCGCTCGTGTCGGGATGCTGCGGCATCGCGCAACCGCACATGACGGTCGCTGCGACGAGCGCGGCAACGGCGCAGCGCGATGACCATGAAGAACGCGAACGCGATGCGCGGGGGAATTGCGAGGACATCGATGATCTCAAAGCTGGCGAAAGCGTAAGGGTATCGCACGCGTCCTGTGATTTGTCCAGCGTTGACATGCAACAAAATGATCGGCGGCGGCCTTGTTGATTGATGCCGCCGGGAATTCGGGCGCCAGGCGCGAGTCAATACCGCTTGTCAATATGCCGAACGGCAGAGGGGCTTGCGCGGGCGGTGCGTGTTAACATCGCCGCCTATCGGTTTTGCAGGGCTTTTCATGCCCTTCGCGCCGACGCACAACCCGATTTCACTGGAGTACGCATGCAGACCGATTCATCCGGCAACCACGCAGCGAAAGACTTCGCCTCGTCAATCGGCACGCCGCTTTCTTCGCACGCCACGCGCGTCATGCTGCTCGGCGCGGGAGAACTCGGCAAGGAAGTGATCATCGCGCTGCAGCGGCTCGGCGTCGAAGTGATCGCGGTGGATCGCTACGCGAACGCGCCGGGGCATCAGGTCGCGCATCGCGCGCATGTCATCGACATGACCGATCCCGCCGCGCTGCGTGCGCTCGTCGAGCAGGAGCGGCCGCATTTGATCGTGCCGGAGATCGAGGCCATCGCCACGGACGCGCTCGCCGAAATCGAAGCGTCGGGCGCGGCCACCGTCATTCCGACCGCGCGCGCCACGCAACTGACTATGAACCGCGAAGGCATCCGCCGGCTCGCCGCCGAAACGCTCGGCCTGCCGACATCGCCGTATGCGTTCGCGCAATCGCTCGACGAGATGAAGGCGGCGATCGCGAAGATCGGCTTTCCGTGCGTGGTGAAGCCGGTGATGTCGTCGTCGGGCAAGGGCCAGTCCGTGCTCCGGAGCGAAGCGGATGTCGAACCCGCATGGAACTACGCAATGGCGGGCGGGCGCGTGAATCACGGGCGCGTGATCGTCGAGGGTTTCATCGACTTCGAATACGAGATCACGCAGCTCACCGTGCGCGCCGCCGATTCCGCGAGCGGCAAGACCGAAACGTATTTCTGCGAGCCGATCGGGCATGTTCAGGTGGCGGGCGATTACGTCGAATCGTGGCAGCCGCAGCCGATGAGCGCCGCCGCGCTCGAAAAGGCGCGCGACGTCGCCGCGAAAGTCACGACGGCGCTCGGCGGGCGCGGCCTTTTCGGCGTCGAACTGTTCGTGCGCGGCGACGAAGTCTGGTTCTCCGAAGTGAGCCCGCGTCCGCACGATACCGGCCTCGTCACGCTCGCGACGCAGCGCTTCTCCGAATTCGAGCTTCATGCCCGCGCCATTTTGGGCTTGCCGGTCGATACGGCGCTTTCCACACCCGGGGCGTCGGCGGTCATTTATGGCGGCATCGACGAGGCGGGCATTGCGTTCGAGGGCGTCGGCGAGGCGCTGGCGGTGCCGGGCGCGGACGTGCGGCTCTTCGGCAAGCCCGAGAGCTTCGTGAAGCGCCGCATGGGCGTGGCGGTGGCGACGGGCGTCGATACAGACGAGGCGCGCGAACGGGCGAAGCTGGCGGCGTCGAAGGTGCGGCCGGTTTCGACGAAGTGATCGCGCGCATCGCTCGCGCCGACAGGAGAAACACTGTGAAACGCTTGGGGCTGGCCGCGCTCGTCGCGGCATGCGTGGGATTGTCGGGTTGCGGACTGGCGGCCGCGCCGTGCCGGATCGTATCGGCGGGGCTGAAGATCGTGCCGGTGGTCGGCCATGTCGCCGCCGCGCCGACCGACGCTTGCGCCGATGTCATCGATCCTTGATTAGCGGATACGCGCTCACCACGAACGACGGATCGACCGATGAACAGGTTCCTCGCACTTTCGATCGCCGGCATGGCCGCGCAATGTGCGCAGTCTGCGCTCGCGATGCCGCTGACGGTTCCGCAGATCCAGACGGCATCGACCGAAACCACGCGCTACGACTGCAAGGACGGCAAGACCGTGTCGGTGCAGTACACGAACACGCGCAATCGCCAGAGCTTCGCGGCGCTGACGGTCGACGGGCGCAAGCTGCTGTTCGTGAACGTGATCGCGGGTTCGGGCGCGCGATACGTCGCGGATCAATACACGTGGTGGACGAAGGGTCCGCAGGCGAATCTTTACGACGAGATGGCCGCCAAGGATTCGCCGCCGCTGCTCGCGGATTGCCAGGCACGCCCGAAATAAGGTCGAAGAGTGCCGAAGAGTGCCGAAGAGCGACGAAGGGGCGCGGCGCAGGACCGCAGCGGCGGACGCTTCATGCACCGGAGCGCTTTGCGGGGCGGTGCTACAATGCACGGTTTTCCGGCAATGAAGCCGGTGGCTGCGATGGCGGGCGAACACAACGCGGTCCATGCAGCACCAGAGCCGATCGCAGCAAGCGCGCCGGATCGACCCGATGTCCCGAAAGCGTCATCGAAACGGTGTTCCATGAAGCGCGGATTGCTTGAGCCGGGTAGCCGCGCCGGGCGCGCAACCGAAAAGCGAGGCACCGCCCGGCGCGGACCACCGATTGCACCGTGCGAACGCCGGACGCCGAATCTCTTGCATATTGCGTCGCGGACCATTCCGCGCCACCGAAACACACACGCGTGACCGACCGGACTCTCTCGAACGATCCATCACGCGCGCCGCATCGAGCGGACCTTTAGCGAAAGCCAACATAGTCACCATGTCTGATTCCGTCGCCACGAACACGTCCACCGAAGAATCCACGGCCGCGCTCACGTTCGATCAGTTCGGCCTGTCCGCCGACATCCTGAAGGCGGTGAGCGAGTCGGGCTACACCAAGCCCACGCCGATTCAGGCGAAAGCCATTCCCGTCGTCCTGTCGGGCAGCGACGTGATGGGCGCGGCTCAGACCGGCACCGGAAAGACCGCGAGCTTTTCGCTGCCGATCATCCAGCGCCTTTTGCCGATGGCCAACACGAGCGCATCGCCGGCGCGGCATCCCGTGCGCGCGCTGATGCTCACGCCGACGCGCGAACTCGCCGATCAGGTCGCCGCCAACGTGCAGACGTACTCGAAGCACACGCCGCTGCGCAGCACGGTGGTGTTCGGCGGCGTCGACATGAATCCGCAGTCGGAGGCGCTGCGCCGTGGCGTCGAAATTCTGATCGCGACGCCGGGCCGCCTGCTCGACCACGTCCAGCAAAAGACGCTCAATCTCGGCCAGGTGCAGATGCTCGTGCTCGACGAAGCCGACCGCATGCTCGACATGGGCTTTCTGCCGGACCTCCAGCGCATCCTGAATCTGCTGCCGAAGGAACGCCAGACGCTGCTTTTCTCCGCGACGTTCTCGCCCGAAATCAAGAAACTCGCGTCGACCTATCTCCGCAACCCGCAGACGATCGAAGTCGCGCGCAGCAATTCCACCGCGACGAACGTGCGCCAGATCGTCTACGAAGTGCACGAGAGCGACAAATCGGGCGCGGTGGCGCAGATCATCCGCGAGCGCGAGCTGAAGCAGGTGATCGTGTTCTGCAACAGCAAGATCGGCGCGAGCCGGCTCGCGCGTGTGCTGGAGCGCGACGGCATCGTGGCGACCGCCATTCACGGCGACCGTTCGCAGAGCGAGCGGATGCAGGCGCTCGATGCGTTCAAGCGCGGCGAAATCGAAGCGCTCGTCGCCACCGATGTCGCGGCGCGCGGTCTCGACATCGCCGAACTGCCGGCGGTCATCAACTTCGATCTGCCGTTCAACGCCGAAGACTACGTGCACCGAATCGGCCGCACGGGCCGCGCGGGCGCGTCGGGCGACGCGCTGTCGCTGTGCAGCGCCAACGAGCGCAAGCAGCTCGCGGACATCGAAAAGCTGATCAAGCGTCCGCTCGAAGTGCAGACGCTTCAGGTTGCCACGCCGATGCGTCGCGACGGCGCGCGGCGCGACGAGCGGCCCGCACGCGGCGAGCGCGCGGAACATCGTCATGGCGCGCGTGACGAGGCGGGATCGCGCCGCCGCACGTCGTCGAGTTCGTATGACCGGCCGCGCGGCCGTCAGCAGCCGATCGACGAGTTTTTCCTGAAGCCGTATGAGCCGTCGCCCTCGGCGATGAAGCGGCATGAGGAAGCGCCCGAGCCGGAGCGCAAGAGCGCGTCGAAGCAGCCGCTCGCGGCGTTGCTCGGCGGTCTAGGCATGCCCCGCAAGACGTCCTGAACGTCGTGATTCAAATGTAAACGGCAGCCGGTTCGGCTGCCGTTTTTCCATCTAGCGCCCGAAGCGCCGCGCCCAGTCCGCTGTCGTCAGCGCGTAGAAAGCGTCGAGCGTTCGCGCCGGCGATGCATCCAGACCCAAGTGCCGCGCTGCCTGCACGAGCACATCGAGCGGCGAGTCGAGATCGAGCGGCGCCGCGCCCGTCTGCTTGCTGAGCTTTTCGCCGGCCTCGTTGTTGAGCACCGGCACGTGCAGATACGACGGCGTCGGCACGCCGAGGCATCGCTGCAAATAGATCTGGCGCGCGGTCGAATCCAGCAGGTCTGCGCCGCGCACGATATGCGTGATGCGCGCGTCGGCGTCATCGACGACCACGGCCAGTTGATACGCCCACAAGCCGTCCGCGCGCTTCAGCGCGAAATCGCCGACTTCGGTCGCCAGATCCTGCGACTGCGGACCCTGCCAGCGATCCACGAACGCGATGCACGCCGCATCGCCGTCCGGCACGCGCAGCCGCCACGCGCGCGCCGGGCGGCCGTTCAGGCCATGGCGACAGGTGCCGGGATAGGCGAGCGTCGCGTGACGCGCATGCGCATGCACGAGCGAATCCGCGATCTCGCGGCGCGTGCAGCCGCACGGATAGATGAGACCCGCCGCCTGCAACCGCGCGAACGCCTTCGCGTAGGCGTCGTCGCGCTGGCTTTGCCAGACGGGCGGCTCGTCGGAATGCATGCCGAAATGCGCGAGCGTCGCGAGGATATCGTCGGCCGCGCCTGCGACGGTGCGCGGCGCGTCCACATCTTCGATTCGCACGATCCATCGTCCGCCGTGCGCGCGGGCATCGAGATAACTCGCGAGCGCGCTCACGAGCGATCCCGCATGCAGCGGGCCGGTGGGCGAGGGCGCGAAACGGCCGCGATAGGTCATCGGAGGCGCTTTAAGCCGCCTTCGCTTCGGGGTGGCACGCCGGACACGATTCGCCCGGCTTGTAATACGGCGATTGCTGGTCCTCGACGCTCACGACCGCGCGGCACGCGAAGCATTGCGACGTCGCCGTCGGTTCGAGCTGCGGATTGAGCGCGGTGCGGTAATCGAACACAAAGCAGTCGCCGTTGTAATGCGCGCCGCCCACTTCCTCGAAATACTTCAGAATGCCGCCTTCGAGCTGATAAACATGCTCGATGCCAACTTCCTTCATGTGAATCGCGGCCTTCTCGCAGCGAATGCCGCCCGTGCAGAACGACACCACCGTCTTGCCTTCCAGATCGGCGCGGTTCTGCTCGATCACCGCCGGAAACTCGCTGAACTTGGCGATGCGGTAGTCGAGCGCGTGATCGAACGTGCCGACATCGACTTCGAACGCATTGCGCGTGTCGAGCATCACGACCGGGCGGCCTTCGTCGTCGTGGCCGCGGTCGAGCCAGCTCTTGAGCGTGGGCGCATCGACGGCGGGCGCGCGGCCGAGTTCCGGCTGGATCGCGGGCTTTTTCATCGTGATGATTTCGCGCTTCAGGCGCACCAGCATGCGGCGGAACGGCTGCGTGTCCGAGAGGCTTTCCTTGAACTGCAGGTCGGCGAAACGGCCGCCGAAAAGCGCGTCGGTCCGAATGTAGTCGATGAACGCGCGCACTTCGCGAATCGGCCCCGAAATGAACAGGTTGATGCCCTCCGGCGCCAGCAGGATCGTGCCCTTGAGACCGAGCGCGTTGCAGCGGTCGGTGACGAGCGGCCGCCACGCGGCGCCGTCCTCGATCGTGACGAATTTATAGGCGGAGAGATTCAATATGTTCATGATGAAAAGCCGGCGAAACGGGTAAGAACGAAACACGCGCGGCAGCGGGCCGCCGCGCAAAACCCGTATTATCCCGCAAACGGCGCGCGGGCTTTCACCGGCGCGAGCCGGCCTTCCCGCAAAGCCTTGTCGCCGCTCAATTTCGAGAGTGCGGGAGCGCCTTATCCGTTCGGCCAACGCTGCCCGCGCGGGCTTTTTTGCGACGGCACGGATGTACAATGTCGCCCATGTCAGATCCCCGCTTCGTTCATCTCCGCGTCCACTCCGAATTCTCGATCGCCGATGGCATCGTGCGGCTGGACGACGTCGTCAAAGCCGCCGCGAAAGACGGTCAGGGCGCGCTCGCGCTCACCGATCTCGCCAACGCCTTCGGTCTCGTGCGCTTCTACAAGGAAGCACGCGGAAAGGGCATCAAGCCGATCGCCGGCTGCGATGTCTGGATCACCAATCCCGCCGATCGCGACAAGCCTTCGCGCCTGCTTTTGCTCGTGCGCGACAGGATCGGCTATCTCAATCTGTGCGAATTGCTGAGCCGCGCGTGGCTCACGAACCAGTATCGCGGGCGCGCGGAAGTGATGGTCGAATGGCTCGAAGAAGGGCTCGCCACGGGTTTGCTCGCGTTGTCGGGCGCGCAGGGCGGCGACATCGGCATGGCGCTGGCGGCGGGCAACGAAGCGAGCGCCGAGCGTCACGCCGCGCGCTGGGCGCAACTTTTTCCGAACGCGTTCTATATCGAGCTGCAACGCGCCGGTCAGCCGGGCGAGCAGGCGTATATCCAGGAAGCCGTCGCGCTGGCGGCGAAGCTGCGTCTGCCTGTCGTCGCGACGCATCCGATGCAGTTCATGACGCCCGACGACTTCACCGCGCACGAAGCGCGCGTCTGCATTTCGGAAGGCGATATCCTCGCGAATCCGCGCCGTCAGAAGCGCTTCACGCAGGACCAGTTTTTCCGCACGCAAGCGGAGATGTGCGCGCTGTTCGCGGACATTCCTTCGGCGCTCGCGAATACCGTCGAAATCGCGAAACGCTGCAATCTCACGCTCGAACTCGGCAAGCCGAAGCTGCCGCTTTTCCCGACGCCCGATGGCATGTCGCTCGACGACTACCTCGTGCAGTTGTCGAAGGAAGGGCTGGAAGTGCGGCTCGCGCAGCTTTATCCCGATGAAGCCGAGCGCGGGGCGCAGCGCGAGACGTACTACGCGCGCCTCGAATTCGAGTGCGGCACGATCATCAAGATGGGCTTTCCGGGCTACTTCCTGATCGTCGCCGACTTCATCATGTGGGCGAAGAACAACGGCGTGCCGGTCGGTCCCGGGCGCGGTTCGGGCGCAGGCTCGCTCGTCGCGTATGCGCTCGGCATCACGGACCTCGATCCGCTTCGCTACAACCTGCTGTTCGAGCGATTCCTGAATCCGGAACGCGTGTCGATGCCTGACTTCGACATCGACTTCTGTCAGGAAGGGCGCGATCGCGTCATCCAGTATGTGAAGGGCAAGTACGGCGCGGATGCGGTCTCGCAGATCGCAACCTTCGGCACGATGGCGGCGAAGGCCGCGGTGCGCGACATCGGCCGCGTGCTCGATCTCGGCTACATGTTCACGGACGGCATCGCCAAGCTGATTCCGTTCAAGCCGGGCAAGCACGTGACCATCGCGGATGCGATGAAGGAAGAGCCGACGCTTCAGGAACGCTTCGATTCCGAAGACGAAGTGCATCAGTTGCTCGAACTCGCGCAGCGCGTGGAAGGGCTGACGCGAAATGTGGGCATGCACGCGGGCGGCGTGCTGATCGCGCCGGGCAAGCTCACCGACTTCTGTCCGCTCTACACGCAGGGCGAAGACGGCGGCGTCGTCAGCCAGTACGACAAGGACGACGTGGAAGCCGTCGGTCTCGTCAAGTTCGACTTTCTGGGCCTGACCACGCTCACCATTCTCGACTGGGCCGAGCGTTATATCCGCCGGCTCGATCCGTCGAAGAAGGACTGGAGCCTTGCGCAGGTTCCGCTGGACGATCCGGCGTCCTTCACCATCCTCAAGAAAGCGAATACCGTCGCCGTGTTCCAGCTGGAAAGCCGCGGCATGCAGGGCATGCTGAAGGACGCGCAGCCGGACCGCTTCGAGGACATCATCGCGCTGGTGGCGCTGTATCGGCCGGGCCCGATGGACCTGATTCCGAGCTTCTGCGCGCGCAAGCACGGGCGCGAGATCGTCGAGTACCCGGATCCGCGCGTCGAACCTGTTCTGAAAGAGACCTACGGGATCATGGTCTATCAGGAGCAGGTGATGCAGATGGCGCAGATCATCGGCGGCTACTCGCTCGGCGGCGCGGACTTGCTGCGTCGCGCGATGGGCAAGAAGAAGCCCGAGGAGATGGCGCAGCATCGCGAATTGTTCGCGGAAGGCGCGGCGAAGAACGGTCTTTCGCGCGAGAAGTCCGACGAAATCTTCGATTTGATGGAGAAGTTCGCGGGCTACGGCTTCAACAAGTCGCACGCCGCGGCGTATGCGCTGCTCGCGTATTACACGGCGTGGCTGAAGGCGCATCATCCGGCGGAATTCATGGCGGCCAACATGTCGCTCGCCATGGACGACACCGACAAGGTGAAGATCCTCTTCGAGGACTGCATCACGAACGGCATGGCCGTGCTGCCGCCGGACATCAATCGTTCGGCGTATCGCTTCGAACCGGTCGCGGAGGCCGACGGCAAGCGCTCGCGCACCATTCGCTACGGTCTCGGCGCGGTGAAGGGCAGCGGCCAGAACGCGATCGAGGAAATTCTGCGCGCGCGCGAAGACGGTCCGTTCACCGATCTCTTCGATTTCTGCGAGCGCATCGATCGCCGCGTGGTGAATCGCCGGACGGTGGAAGCGCTGATTCGCGCCGGCGCGTTCGACACCGTTCACGCGAATCGCGCGCAACTGCTCGCGTCCGTGCCGATGGCGATGGAAGCCGCCGAGCAGGCCGCCGCCAACGCCATGCAAGCCGGTCTCTTCGACATGGGCGACGCGCCGCTCGCGAAGCACGAATACGTCGACGAGCCGATGTGGTCGGACAAGAAGCGCTTGCAGGAAGAGAAGACCGCGCTCGGCTTCTATCTGTCCGGCCATCTTTTCGATGCCTACAAGGGCGAAGTGCGCCGCTTCGTGCGCCAGAAGATCGGCGAGCTGAAGGAAGGGCGCGACAAACTCGTCGCGGGCGTGATTTCGTCGCTGCGCACGCAGATGACTCAGCGCGGCAAGATGCTGATCGTCAATCTCGACGACGGCAGCGGCCAGTGCGAAGTCACCGTTTTCAACGAGCAGTTCGAAGCGAACAAGGCGCTCTTCAAGGAAGACGAGCTGCTCGTCGTGCAGGGCCAGGCGCGCAACGACGCGTTCACGGGCGGCATCCGCTTTACCGTCGATACCGCGATGGACCTCGAACGCGCGCGCAGCCGCTATGCGCAATCGGTGAAGGTGGAAATGAACGGCAACGCCGATGCACTGCGCCTCAAGCGCGTGCTCGAAGCGCACACGGCGGGCGCGGAAACGGCGCCGGCGCCCGTCGCGCAGCCGTCGCGCGAGAACGGCCGCTCGCGGCAATCCGCGCCGATTCCGAACGGGCTGAACGTGAGCATCGTGTATCGCAGCGAGCACGCCGAAGGCGAAGTGCGCCTGGGCGATGCATGGCGCGTCAAGCCGACCGACGAACTCATCATGGCGTTGCGCGGCGAGTTCGCGGGCAGCGAGGTCGAGGTTGTTTACTGATTCCCGCGTTGGTTCAGATGCGCGAGCTTGAGGAAGCGGTAATACACAGTCTCCGCATTGAAGACGGCGATCATGAAGCCCGATCGTCCGTCGAGGAAGCCGCGCCGCAGCACGTAGGTTCTGAGAAACGCCCATAGCCCGCGCGTGATCGCCATGCCGAGACTTCCGCGCTTGCCGGCGGCGTGGCGTTGTTGCGCGCCGGCCGTCGAATAGGCATCGAGCTTGCGCGCCACCGTTTCGAAGTCTTCGTACGAGTAGTGCAGCAGCTTGCCTTCGAGCCGCGCGACGGGCGCACCGGTCTGCACGACGAGGCGTTCGTGCACGAGATCATTCGAAAAGCGCGCCGAACCGCGTTTGAAGAGGCGGGGAATCCAGTCGGGATACCAGCCGCTGTGCCTGATCCATTGGCCGCAGAAGCTCGAGAGCCGGTCCACTGAATACACATCGGCGCGCGGATTCGCGATCGCGGCCCGGATGGCCGTGGCCATTTCCGGCGTGACGACTTCGTCGGCGTCGATGGAAAGCACCCAGTCGGTCGCGAGCGCATCGAGCGCGCGGTTTTTCTGCGGGCCGAAGCCCGGCCATTCGCGCTCGATCAGCACGCGCGCGCCGTGCGCCTTCGCGATATCCACGGTCGCATCGGTGCTGCCGCCGTCGATCACGACGATATCGTCGGCGAAGGAGACCGAATCGAGGCATTGCGCGAGCCGCGCAGCCGCATTGTGCGTGATGATGGCGATGCCGAGGCTTGCGTGCGTCATAAGGTCGGGCCGATGCCCTTCGTGGCTGGATGGATCGTGGCGCGTATTTTAAGACCATCGGTTGCGGTTCACGCCTGCAACGCGTAGTGAGTCGCGCGTGCCCGTCGGTTTAGAATGGCGGATTGTTGTGGCACCGGGCTTTGCGGTCCGGCGTGGTTTTTCGCCCGGCTGGCGCGTTCGTTCGCCGGGACAACGCAGCGCAGAGGACGATTTGAGCGAGAAGCAGACACTTAGGAAGACCATCGGCGCGGGCGAGACTTCATCGTCCACGGCCGTCATACGGCGGCTTTGGCCTTACCTCAAGCCGCTCATGGGCTTCGTGCTCTTAGGCCTTCTCGCGATGGGTTTCGTCGCCGCGAGCGAAGCCGGCATTCCGATGCTGCTCAAGCCGCTGCTCGATCACGGTTTCGGCACGAAGGGCAGCGACAAGGCCCGCTGGCTCGTGCCTGTCGCGGTGGTCGGCCTCGCGCTCATTCGCGGCGCCGCGCAATACGCTTCCGGCTATTTTCTTTCGTACGTGTCGAACAAGATTCTGCTGCAACTGCGCTTGCAGATGTTCGACCGCATGATCCACACGAGCGCGGGCTTCTTCCAGCGCGAGACCGCGAGCACGATCATCAACGCGATCGTGTTCGAAGTGAACCAGATTTTGCAGGTGCTGTCGGGCGTCGTCGTGACGCTCGTGCGCGATTCGCTCACCGTCGTGTTCCTGCTCGGGTATCTGTTCATCCTCAACTGGCGTCTCACGCTGATCGTCGCGGTCATTCTGCCGGGCATCGGCTGGCTCGTTTCGAAGATCAACCGGCGCTTGCGGCGGCTCAATCGCGAGCATCAGATGCTGACCAACGAGCTGTCGTATATCGTCGAAGAGACGGTCGGCGGCTACAAGGTCGTGAAGGTGCACAACGGCGAACCGTACGAAATGGGGCGCTTCACGGAAATGAGCAACCGGCTGCGCGGCTACGCCATGCGCATGCAGGTCTCTGGCGGCCTCGCCCAGCCGCTGACGCAGTTTCTCGCGTCGATTGCGCTCGCCATCGTGCTGACCATTGCGGTGCTGCAGTCCGCGAGCGACCAGACGACGGTCGGCGGTTTCGTCGCGTTCGTCACGTCGATGCTGCTCGTCATTTCGCCGCTCAAGCATCTGATCGATGTGAACCAGCCGCTGCAGCGCGGCGTGACGGCAGCCGAGCTGATCTTCGGCCTCATCGACGAACCGCCCGAGCCGGCCGGCGGCGGTCGTTCGCTCACGCGCGCCGAAGGCAGTATCGAATTCCGGGACGTGTCGTTCAATTACGGCACGCAGGATCGCGCCACGCTCGATCACGTCTCGTTCAAGGTCGCGCCCGGCGAGATGGTCGCGCTCGCGGGGCCGTCGGGCAGCGGCAAGACCACGCTCGTGAACCTGCTGCCGCGCTTCTTCGATCCCGCCGGCGGCCAGGTGCTCGTCGATGGCGTGCCGATCTCGGAATACGCGCTGCACGATTTGCGCGCGCAGATCGCCATGGTCAGCCAGGACGTCGTGCTCTTCAACGACACGATCGCCGCGAACGTCGCGTACGGCACCGTGCCCGACCGTGACCGCGTGCTGGCCGCGCTCGCCGCCGCGAATCTCGCCGATGTCATCGCTTCCATGCCTGATGGCATCGATACGCTGATCGGCGGCAATGGCATGCGCCTGTCGGGTGGCCAGCGGCAGCGGCTCGCCATTGCGCGCGCCATCTACAAGGACGCGCCGATCCTGATCCTCGACGAAGCCACGTCGGCGCTGGATTCGGAATCGGAGCGTCACGTGCAGTCCGCGCTCGAGACGCTGATGAAGGGCCGCACGACACTCGTGATCGCGCACCGGCTGTCGACCATCGAGCGCGCGGACCGCATCCTCGTGCTGGAGGCGGGCAAGATCGCGGAGCAGGGCAGTCATGCCGAATTGCTGCGGCTCGGCGGTCTTTACGCGCATCTGCATCGCATTCAGTATCAGCAGCAGGCGGCCTGAGCTTTTCATGCTGCTTGCCTTTTCAAACTCGCCTTTGTCGAACGAACGGTTTCCACCATGCAAGCGATCGCAGAATGAAGCGGGTTTTGATAGTGAAGGTCAGTTCTTTGGGCGATGTCATTCAGGCGCAGGCAGTCGTCGGTGACCTGCATCGCGCGTTTCCGGGCCTCAAGGTCGACTGGGCGACCGACGAGAATTTCGCCGACATTCCGCGCTGGAACGCGGGCGTCGCGCGCGTGCTGTGCGCGCCGCTGCGGCGCTTCAAGAAGGCGCGCAATCTTGACGATCTGAAGGCGATCTGGGCGTCCATCGCCGATTTACGGCGCGAACGCTACGACGCCGTGTTCGATCTTCACGGCGTGTACAAGAGCGCGATCATCTCGTTTCTCGCGCGCTCGAAGCGGCGCTTCGGCTACTCCAGCGTCAATCTGGGCGAGCGCGGCGCCGCGTTCGCCTATACGCATCGCTTCGCGCCGCGCCAGGACGCGAATGCGTGGCGCGGCATGCGCCAGACGCTTGCCGACACGCTCGGCTATTCCATCGACGCCGCGCCGCCCAGCGTCTTCGCCATTCCGAAGCCTGCCGCGCCGCTTCCGGTGACGAAGGACATGCCGTTCGCCTTGCTGTTTCACGCGACGTCGAAGCCGGAAAAGCGCTGGCCGCTCGACAGGTGGATTGCGGTCGGCAAGGCGCTCGCGGAGCGCGGGGTCACGCCGCTTCTGCCGTGGGGTTCGGATGCCGAGCGGCGCGATGCCGAAGCGATCGCGCAGAGCGTGCCGGGCGCGCGCGTGCTGCCGAAACTGACGATCGAGGAGATGGCGCAGCACATTGCGCTGGCGGCGCTCGTCGTCGGAACGGATACGGGCCTCGTGCATCTCGCGAGCGAACTGCGCCGCCCGACCGTGATGATTTTCAGTGCGACCTCGCGGCCGCATTTTGGTGTGGATGTTCCCGGCCTGTGCGTTTCGATCGGCGATGAAGGCAATCCGCCTTCCGTCGATCAGGCGCTTGCGGCCATCGATTCTGTAGGCATGCGTTTTTGAAGATACTTCTGACGAATTTTCACGATGGCCGCGGCGGAGGCCATGACACGTATATCGTTGCAATCGCGCAGGCGCTGTCTGCGCGGCATCAGGTTTTCGTCGCAGCGCCCGGCACGAGCCGGCTGATCGAGCACGTGCGCGGGGTGCCGCGCGTCACGGCGCTGCCGATGGACTTTCCCGCGAAGATCAAGGACTTCCCGCGAATGCGCGCGGCCTGGCGCGCGCTGCGGACGCTGATCCAGCGCGAGCGGTTCGACGTGATTCATGTCAACGGCTCGCCGGACCATCGTCTGTTGCTGCTTGTGATGTTGTGGTGGAAGGGGCATCGGCCGGGCATCGTTTATACGAAGCACAACTCGATTGCGATCAAGCGCGATTTCCTGACACGTCTTCGCGCGATGCGCGCCACCGACGCGGTCATCGCCGTCGCGGATTCGACCGCGCAGCTCGTGCAGCAATCGGTTTATGGCCATTGTCCGGTGACGGTCGTCAAGAACGGCATCGACCTTGGCAAATATGCGCCGCGCGATACTGCGGCAGCGCATGAGCAGCGCAAGGCGTTGCTCGGCTCCGAGCGAGCGAAGCGTTTAGTGATCGGCACCGTCACCGGCTTCGATTCGTACAAGGGAACGACGGACATGATCGCAGCGGTGGCCGCGCTCCCGGCCGACTTGCGCGAGCAGGTTGTCGTGGTCGTGGTCGGCACGGAGCCGAACGATGAGCAGCGGCAGAGCATCGACGCCTTGAACATGAAAGACCATGTGCAAGTCGTCGGCTTCGTGGAAAATGTGGCGGACTTCATCGCCACGTTCGACGTGGGCTTCGTGCTTTCGTATGCGGTGGAAACCGTGTCGTTCGCGTGCCGGGAGATGATGGCAATGGCCAAGCCCGTGATCGTCACGCGCTATGCGGGCCTGCCGGAGAACATCGACGACGGCGTGGACGGCTGGATCGTCGAGCCGCGCAATGTCGAAGCGCTGAGTGCGACGCTCGAGTCGATCATCGCGGGGCGCAGTCAGTTGCCGGCGATCGGCGCCCGCGCGCGTGCAAGAGCGGTGCGCGAGTTTTCGGGCAAGCGGTTCATCGACGCGACCGAAGCGGTGTATCGCCGGGTCGCGCCGGCCATGTCCGCACCGGCGCCGTATGCGCCGCGTCCGATCTCGACGCGTCTTTCAACCTCAAGCTGAGATGCCCGACGCCTTGCGCAAGCCGATCATTCACCTCATCAACGGATTCATGAATGAAAACGGCGGCAGCGAGCAGGAAGCGCTGCACATCGCCCGCCTGTTGCGCGATCGCAGCGATCTCACGCTGTGGTCGCCGTCGTCGCGTTGCTCGCCGGAACTGGCGCGCCGTCATGGCATTCGGCGGATCGGGCTCGGGCTCGGTGCGGGGCATCGTCCGAATGGCGGCACGTTCGTGTTCGTCGGATCGCACTGGCGAAACAAGCTGTGGCCGTATCTGTGCCGCGCGCCGCAGCGTCTCATCTATGTTTTCAACACTTTTCACCCGAAGCTGCTCGCGCTGACCGCGACGCATCCGCCGATGCTGCGCTGGCCGCGCACCGAATACGTGTTCATTTCGGACTTCCAGAAGACGCTGCTCGGCGTGGATGGCGAAGTGCAGCCGTCGCCGATCGACATCGCGCAGTTCTCGCCCGCAGACGGGCAGCATCCGGCGAACGCGCGGCCGGTCATCGGACGCCTGAGCCGCGATACGCTCGACAAACACGATCTCGAAGACATCGCGCTGTATCGCGCCTGGGCCGGCGAGGGCGCCGACATCCGTCTGCAGGGCGCGACGGCGCTGCGCGCGGCGGCCGAAGACGCGCTCGCCGACGCACCGGCCATCCGGATATCGCCCGAAGGCGCGGTGCCTGCAGTCGACTTCCTGCGCGGGCTCGATGTCTTTTATTATCGGACCGGCGCGCACGTGGAGACGTTCGGCCGCGTGGTGCTCGAAGCGATGGCGTGCGGGCTGCCCGTCGTCTGTCACCGGCGCGGCGGCTATGCTGAATGGATTCGTCACGGCGAAAACGGCTTTCTCTTCGATACGACTGACGAAGCGCGGCGTCTCGTCGGCGCGTTGCTCGCCGATCGCGCGTTGCGTGTATCGATAGGGGAAGCGGCGCGGCGCACCGTCGAGTCGATCTATTCGGACGACGCGCTGCGCGCCAGGGCCGATTTTTATTTGCGCAGCGCCAAGTGAGGCAACGGGGTAGCGGAATCACATAATGCAAGTCACATATATTTCGAAGCTGGGCCGGTCGGGCACCGAGTCCTTCCAATTGGTGTTCGCAAGGTGGTTTGCCGTCCTGACGCTTTGCCTCGTGCCGATCTCGACGGCGGCGGTGAATCTCGGCTCGGGCGTGTTCGCGGTGCTGGCGCTGACATCGCCGGAAGTCTGGCGGCGGGCGCGATCGCTGCGCGTCAACTCGCCCGCCGGGCTGGCGGCGCTCGTGCTGTTCGTCGCGCTGTCGTTGAGCCTCGCGTACACGTCGCCGGACATCCACGAGGCGACCGACTTCCTGATGAAGTATCGGAAGCTCCTGTTCATTCCGCTGCTTTACCTCGTTTTCGCCGACGATAAAGCCGCGCCCTGGGCGACGCTCGCCATTTGGGGGCTTTTCGCGTCGCTCGTGCTGACGATGGTGCTCACCTACACGAACTACCTCGGCTGGACGGCGGTGGGACCGGTGCACGGCACGGACCCGGTGACGCGGCCGTGGGTGTTCAAGGACCACATCTCCGGCGGCCTGATGATGGCGTTCCTCGTCTGCCAGTCGTTTTCGCTCGCGAAGTCGGTGAAGCACACCGGTGCGAGCCGGGCGCTCTACGCGGTCGCGATCCTCGCGATGATCAACGTGCTGTTCGTGCTGCAGGGCCGCACGGGACAGGTGGTCGCCATCGCGTATCTGGCGATTTACCTCGTCGTGCATGCGAGCCGGTTCCGCCGATACGACACGCGCACGCGCTGGATCGCCGGTCTCGGCGTGGTCGTCGTGTGCGCGTGCGTGGGCGCTTTCGTGATGCACGGGAAGAATTCGCGCCTGGCCGATACGGCGCGGGAAATCACCCAGTACGAAACGCAGAACAAGAACACGTCGATGGGCGTGCGGATCGAGTTCTATCGACGCAGTATCGAACTGATCGCGCAGCGGCCGATTGCCGGCTACGGCGTGGGCAGCGTGCGCACGCAGTTCGAGCGGCTCGCGAGCATGCAGACGGGCGGTCGCGCCGCGATGGCGGGCAATCCGCACAACGAGTTTTTCCTGATGGGCGTGCAGCTCGGGCTGATCGGCGTGGCGCTGTTCGTGTGGTTTCTCGTCGCCGTGGCGCGCGCGTGCAAGCGCCTCACCGAGCCGGCGCGGGACATCGCCAATGGCTATCTCTTCGCGTTCGTGTTGGGATGCCTCGCGAACTCGCTGCTGCTGAATTTCACGGAAGGCAATCTGTTCGTGTTCCTGATCGGCATTCTGATCAGCGCCGCGCCCAAGCGGAACACGGAGGCGCGGGCGCTTTAAGCAGATGTGCGCGGGAGCGGTGTCACATCAACACGATGTCGTACTGCTCCTGACTCAGGTTCGATTCCACCTGCAGCGAAACGGGCTTCCCGATGAAGTCCATCAGCATGGCCAGATGCTGCGACTCTTCCTCCAGGAAGAGATCGATGACCTGCTGCGACGCCACCACGCGAAACTCGCGCGGATTGAACTGCCGCGATTCGCGCATGATCTCGCGCAGCACGTCGTAGCACACGGTGCGCGGCGTCTTGACCTGCCCCTTGCCCTGACACGTCGGGCAAGGCTCGCACAGCACGTGCGCGAGCGACTCGCGCGTGCGCTTGCGCGTCATCTCCACGAGCCCGAGCTGCGAGAAGCCGTTCACCGTCACCCGCGTGCGATCCCGCGACAACGCCTTCTTGAGTTCACCCAGCACCTGATCCCGATGCTCGACATTCTCCATGTCGATGAAATCGATGATGATGATCCCGCCGAGATTCCTCAACCGCAGTTGCCGCGCGATGGTATGCGCCGCTTCGAGGTTCGTCTTGAAGATGGTGTCGTCGAAATTGCGCGCGCCGACGTAGCCGCCCGTGTTCACGTCGATGGTCGTCATCGCTTCGGTCTGGTCGATCATCAGGTAACCGCCCGACTTGAGATCCACGCGCCGCGACAGCGCCCGCAAAATCTCCGCCTCGATGTTGTACAGATCGAAGAGCGGACGCTCGCCCGTGTAGTGATGCAGCCGCGACGCCACCGCCGGCGTGAACTCCGCCGCGAAATCCGCGAGCATCTGATACGTCTCGCGCGAATCCACCTGAATGCGCGTGGTTTCGTCGTTGACGAAATCGCGCAGCACGCGTTGCGCGAGGTTCAAGTCCTGATACAGCAGCGTCGTGGGCGGCACGCGCTGCGCCTGCGTCACGATGGTCGCCCACGTCTTGCGCAGATAGGCGACGTCGGCGGCAAGCTCTTCGCTCGTCGCGTCTTCCGCGATCGTGCGCACGATATAGCCGCCTTTCTCGTCGGCGGGCAACACGGCGGTCAGCCGCGCGCGCACGGCTTCACGATCCGCTTCGCTTTCGATCTTCTGCGAGATGCCGATATGCGGCTCCTGCGGCAGATACACGAGCGTGCGCCCGGCAATGCTCACTTGCGTCGATAGCCGCGCGCCCTTCGTGCCGATCGGATCCTTCACGACCTGCACCATCAGCGCCTGTCCTTCGAACACGATCTTTTCGATCGGCGTGTGCGTGCCCGATCCATGCGCTTCGCCCGCAATGCGCGGATGCCAGATATCGGCGACATGAAGAAACGCGGCGCGTTCCAGACCGATATCGATGAAGGCCGACTGCATGCCCGGCAACACGCGCACGACCTTGCCGAGATACACGTTGCCGACGCGCCCGCGCGACAGCGTGCGCTCCACATGAAGTTCCTGAACAGCGCCTTGCTGAACCAGTGCGACGCGGGTTTCCTGCGGTGTGACGTTGATCAGGATTTCTTCGTTCATGGCCTGTTTAGAATTCGACGCGCGCCACGCGCAAGAGTGCTGCGGTTTCGCAAAGGGGCAGACCCATGATACCCGAATAGGACCCGTCGATTCGCTCGATGAACGCCGCCGCGCGGCCCTGTATGCCGTACGCGCCGGCCTTGCCGAGCGGCTCGCCGGTGGCGGCGTAGCGTTGCAGCGCAGCACGGTCGATGGCCGCGAAACGCACCGTCGAGCGCGACAGGACCGGTTCGAGCAGCGCGCCCTCCGCATCGACGACGGCGATCGCGGTCAGCACTTCGTGCTCGCGTCCGGCGAGGCGTTCGAGCATCGCGACGGCATCGTCTTCATGCAAGGGCTTCCCGAGAATGAGGCCGTCGATGGTCACGGTCGTATCGGCGACGAGAATCGGTGCGGCGGCATGCTTGCCCGCGACGAGCCGATCGCGCGCGGCCTGCGCTTTCAGCGCGCACACGCGCACGACATACGCGTCGGCAGGTTCGCCGGGCAGCTCGGCTTCGAGCGCTTCGGCGTCTTCATCGGGGCGAGGCAACAGCAGTTCGTAACGCACGCCGAGTTGGCGAAGCAGTTCCTGACGGCGCGGGCTCTGCGAGGCGAGATAAACGAAGGAATGAGCGGTGAAATGAGCGGACATCGGATAGTCGGGATTCGAAGCGCGCGGCCTTCGACGTCCAACTATCGGGAAGGCCTACGCGCGATGGTAGGGGTGATTCTGCGTGATGCTCCACGCGCGGTAAAGCTGTTCGGCGAGCAGCACGCGGACCATGCCGTGCGGCAGCGTCAGGCTCGACACGCGCAGCATGATCTCGGCGCGCGCCTTCACTTCGGGCGCGAGCCCGTCCGCGCCGCCGATCACGAAGGCCACGTCGCGTCCGTCCTGCTGCCAGCCGGGCAGGGTGTTCGCCAGTTGCATCGTGGTCCAGTCGCGGCCGCGTTCGTCGAGTGCGATCACGCGCGCGTTCTTCGGTAAAGCGGCTTCGATACGCTGCTTCTCCGCAGCCATCACGCTCTCGGCGTTGCGTCCCGACGAGCGCTGCTCGGGCTTGATCTCCTTCAGCTCGATGCGCAACTCGGGCGGCATGCGCTTCGCGTATTCGTCGAAGCCATTCGTGATCCAGTCGGGCATCTTGTGTCCGACGGCAAGGATGACCAGCTTCATGAAGACGCCGCGTTACGCCTGCTTGCGCGTGGTCTTGCGCGCCGGGCGTTTGACCGCGGGCGCTTCGTCTTCGTCCTCGTCTTCGTCATCCGCGACGCGCGCGCCGCCGAACATGTTCGGCTTCTGCAGCTTCACGCGCACGGGCTTGTCGCCCCAGACTTCTTCGAGGTTGTAGTACTGGCGCAGCGCCGGTTGCAGGATGTGCACGACCGCGTCGCCGCAATCGACCAGCACCCATTCGCCGATCTCTTCGCCTTCCGTGCTGATGATGTCGCCACCCGCTTCCTTGACCTTTTCGCGCACGCTGTTGGCGAGCGCCTTGGTCTGCCGGTTCGACGTCCCGCTCGCCACGACCACGCGGTCGAACAGCGACGTCAGGTGGGTTGTGTTGAACACCTTGATGTCTTGCGCCTTGACGTCTTCGAGACCGTCGATGATCGCGCGTTGCAGCTTTTGAAGTTCCATAATTACTGTGTCTTTACCGTGTCCGGTACAGGTGATGTTGAACAATATAGTCCCATACGGCGGTTGGGACCTGGGCGCGGACGTTGCCCGAAACCGGGCTCGCCGCTGCCGTCGATGACTGGCGCGCTTCCTCGCGGATCGCCGTGGCGGATACGTCGATGAGAAGCGTTTCGTCGATCAGCACGTGTCCATGCGGACTTGCGCGCAGCACGTCGGGCGACGCGCGGCGCGCCGCGACTTCCGCCGCGACTTCGGCGGGCAGCGTGCCCAAGTCGAAGCCCGGCCGCGTTTCGACGCACACGTGCGCGAAGTCGAAGAGCCGCTTCCAGTCGTGCCACGAATCGAGCTTGACGAGCTGATCCGCGCCGATCAGAAGCGAGATCGACGCCGCCGCGCCTTCGCGCTCGCGCCAGTGAGCGAGCGTGTCGATCGTGTAGGTGGGGCCGTCGCGTTCGATTTCATCGGTGGCGACGGTGATTGCCACGCCGTTCAGATCGAGCGATGCCGCCGCCGCGCGCGTCATCGCCAATCGATGATGCGGCGCCGATACGCCTTCCTTCTGCCACGGCTGGCCCGCCGGCAGCAGCACGAGTTCGGTCAGCCGCAACAGGTCGGCGAAACGCCGCGCGAGTGCGAGATGACCGGCGTGGATCGGATCGAAGGTGCCGCCGAGCAAGCCGACGCGCCTCGCGCACATTGCGTTCGCGGCGTGATTCGACGCGCCGGTCACAGCCATTCCCTGCGCACCAGAAAATCCCGATACAGCCGCGCTTCCGGCGTGCCGGGTTCCGGTTGCCAGTCGTATCGCCAATTGGCGACGGGCGGCATCGACATGAGAATGGACTCGGTGCGCCCGCCGCTTTGGAGACCGAAGTGCGTGCCGCGGTCGAAGACGAGATTGAATTCGACGTAGCGGCCGCGCCGGTACGCCTGAAACTCGCGCTCGCGCTCGGTCCACGGCGTGTCGCGGCGGCGCTCGATGATCGGCAGATACGCTTTGAGGAACGCATCGCCGACGCTGCGCATCATCGCGAACGAGCGCTCGAAACCAGGCTCGGAGAAATCATCGAAGAAAATGCCGCCGATTCCGCGCGCTTCGTTTCGATGTCTCAAATAAAAATACTCGTCGCACCACGTCTTGAAACGCGGATACAGGTCCGCGCCGAACGGTTCGAGCGCGTCCCGGCACACGCGATGAAAATGCACCGCGTCTTCCTCGTAGCCGTAAATGGGCGTGAGGTCCATGCCGCCGCCGAACCAGAAGACGGGCGCTTCGCCTTCCTTCACCGCAGTGAGCATGCGCACGTTCATGTGCACGGTCGGGCAGTGCGGATTGCGCGGATGCAGCACGAGCGATACGCCCATCGCCTCGAATCCGCGTCCCGCGAGTTGCGGACGCGCCGCGCTCGCGGAAGGCGGCAGGGCGTCGCCCTGCACATCCGAGAAACCGATGCCGCCGCGCTCGAAGAATCCGCCGCCTTCGAGAATGCGGGTGACGCCGCCGCCACGCAGATGCGCGCCGGGCTCGCGGGTCCAGGCGTCGGTGGCGAAGGGCGTGCCGTCGAACGCGCCGAGCGCATCGGCGATGGAGCGTTGAAGGCCCGTCAGATAATCGCGGACGGCCGCGATGTCGGGCGATGCGTCCAGTCGTGCCTGGTTTTCCGCGCTGCGGTTCGGTTCACTCATCGATCGATGCACTGCGCCAGCCGGCTGGCGCGTAGGTAAATGATGCGCTTGAAACACGCTGCCGGACACGAGGTCCGGCAGCACGGTGTCGCGTTGAGCTGCGGGGCGCCTCAGCCGTGACGGTCGGCCTGCTTGCGGTTGACCGCGCGGTAGCCGATGTCGCGGCGGTACTGCATGCCGTCGAACGAGATCTGGTTGACTGTATCGTAGACCACGGATTGCGCGCCGCGCACGGAATCCGCGAGGCCCACGACGCACAGCACGCGTCCGCCGGAGGTCGTCAGCTTGCCGTCAGCGAGCGTCGTGCCCGCATGGAACGTCACGGAATTGTCCGTTTCGGCCGGAATGCCGGTGATGCGGTCGCCCTTGCGCGGCGTTTCCGGATAATTGTGCGCGGCGAGCACCACGCCGAGCGCCGTGCGGCGGTCCCAGTCGAGTTCCGCGCCGTCCAGCTTGCCGTCGATGGCCATTTCCACGACCTTCGAGAAATCGCCCTTGAGACGCGCCATGATCGGCTGCGTTTCGGGGTCGCCCATGCGGCAGTTGAATTCGAGCGTTTTCGGATTGCCGTTCGCGTCGATCATCAGGCCGGCGTACAGAAAACCGGTATAGCGGATGCCTTCGTTCTCCATGCCGCGCACCGTCGGCAGGATGACTTCGCGCATCACGCGGGCGTGCAGTTGCGGCGTGACGATGGGCGCGGGCGAGTACGCGCCCATGCCGCCGGTGTTCGGACCGCGGTCGCCGTCGAGCAGGCGCTTGTGGTCCTGGCTGGAGGCGAGCGGCAGCACGTGCTTGCCGTCCACCATCACGATGAAGCTGGCTTCCTCGCCCGTCAGGAACTCTTCGATCACGACGCGCGCGCCGGCATCGCCGAACTGGTTGTCGGCGAGCATGGAATCGACGGCGGCGTGCGCTTCTTCCACGCTCATCGCCACGACCACGCCCTTGCCGGCGGCCAGTCCGTCCGCCTTGATGACGATCGGCGCGCCTTTCGCGTCGATGTACGCGTGCGCGGCGGCGGCGTCGGTGAAGGTTTCGTACTCGGCGGTCGGAATGTTGTGGCGCTTCATGAACGCCTTCGCGAAGTCCTTCGAGCTTTCGAGCTGCGCGGCTTCCTTCGTCGGACCGAAAATCTTGAGGCCGCGCGAGCGGAACAGATTGACGATGCCCGCCGCGAGCGGCGTTTCGGGGCCGACGACCGTCAGCACAACGTGCTCTTTCTCGACGAAATCGGCGAGCGCCGCCGGATCCGTGATGTCGATATTGCGCAGACGCTCGTCCTGCGCGGTGCCGCCGTTGCCCGGCGCCACATAGACGATCTGTACGCGAGGCGACTGTGCGAGCTTCCATGCCAGCGCATGTTCGCGACCGCCGGAACCGACGACGAGTAACTTCATTTGAATCCCCGAAAAACTGTGTGAAAGCAGTGGCGGCGCACCGGCCGGCGCTCGAACGGACGAGCGCGAGAGACACGGCAAGACAACGGCGCCGGACGTCCGGCGGCGCGTCGCGACGGTTCGAAGGCGGCTCGCGCGGACATCGGCTGCGTCACGCGCCTTCTCAACCGTCAAGCCTCAAGCGAAAGGCATTCCAATGCCGCGAGGCGGCTTTGCCGCGCGGTTACGCCTCGTTGATCGCGGCGTTTGTATAGACTTCCTGCACGTCGTCGAGATTTTCGAGCGCGTCGAGCAGTTTTTGCATTTTCACCGCGTCGTCGCCAGTGAATTCGACTTCCGTCTGCGGTTTCATCGTCACTTCGGCGAGTTCGGCCTTGAAGCCGGCGGCTTCGAGCGCGTCTTTCACCTTCTGGAAATCGTTCGGCGGGCACACCACTTCGATGCTGCCGTCTTCGTTCGTCACGACGTCGTCGGCGCCGGCTTCGAGCGCCGCGTCCATCAGCGTGTCTTCCGGCGTGCCGGGCGCGAACAGGAACTGGCCGACGTGATCGAACATGAACGATACCGAGCCGTCCGTGCCCATGTTGCCGCCGAACTTCGAAAACGCGTGGCGCACTTCCGCGACGGTGCGGGTGCGGTTGTCCGTCATGGTGTCGACGATGATCGCCGCGCCGCCGATGCCGTAGCCTTCGTAGCGGATTTCTTCGTAGTTCGCGCCATCCACGCCGCCGACGCCGCGCTGGATCGCGCGGTTGATGTTGTCCTTCGGCATGTTGGCGTCGTAGGCCTTGTCGACGGCGAGCCGCAGACGCGGGTTGGAGTCGATGTCGCCGCCGCCCATGCGCGCCGCGACCTGGATTTCCTTGATGAGGCGCGTCCAGACCTTGCCTTTCTTCGCGTCGGCCGCGGCCTTCTTATGCTTGATGTTGGCCCATTTCGAATGACCCGCCATTACCTTTCTCCGTCGCGCGCGGCGAGAAACCGAGCGCCAAATGTGCTGTGATGCGTGCTGAAAATGTCCGCGCCGCCTGCGTTCGCGCCGCGTTGCCTGTCAGGCGGCGGCGGTGTTGCCGGCCGACGCGGCGGCGTGCGCGCGTCTTCGGCGAGGCGTCTCTACGACGCGCCGCCAGGGCTCGAAGGCCCGCTTTGCCGGCTAGGAACAGACCGAAATTTTATCATGACCCCAAGCCGCGGCAGCAGCCACGGGCTTCATTGGGCGATGAAAACAGAACCGCCGCACGGGCGTGCGGCGGCGGGAGAACCGTTTCGCGCGGTTCAGTTTCTCGTGCCGAACAGGCGATCGCCGGCATCGCCCAAACCGGGGACGATATACGCATGCTCGTTCAAATGCGAATCGAGCGACGCGACGTAGAGCTTCACGTCCGGATGCGCGTCCTGGAACACCTTCACGCCTTCCGGCGCGGCCACGAGCGCTACGAAGATGATGTTCTCGTCCAGCACGTTGCGGCGCTTCATCACGTCGACGGCGTGCACGGCGGAATAACCCGTCGCGACCATGGGATCGCAGAGAATGAACACGCGCTCTTCGAGATCGGGCGGCAGGCGCACGAGATATTCGACCGGCCGGTGATCGTCCGCGCGATACACGCCGATATGCCCGACGCGCGCCGACGGAATCAGGTCGAGCAGGCCGTCCGACATGCCGATGCCCGCGCGCAGCACCGGCACGATCGCAAGCTTCTTGCCGGCGATGACCGGCGCGTCGATCTCGACGAGCGGCGTGGCGACGCGTTTGGTCGTCAGTTGCAGGTTGCGCGTGATCTCGTAGCCCATCAGCAGCGTGATTTCGCGCAGCAGTTCGCGAAACGTGCGCGTGGACGTGTCCTTGTCGCGCATGTGGGTGAGCTTGTGCTGGATCAGCGGGTGATTGAGGATGAAGAGATTCGGAAAGCGGCTGTCTTGTTTCATGGGTCTCGCGCGATGCGCGTCCTGCTCGGGTGATGGTTCTGCCGTGGGCGATCGCGGCGGCGCAAGCGGCGCGCCGGGCAAGGCAGTGGCGACAGTTTACCGAAAAGGCCGCCATCGCTTAGGAATAATCTTCCGCGGTTTGCCCGTCAACGCACGCCGACGTTGCCGCCCCGATTCTTCTAGAATGCGCGAGAGGCGTTTCGAAGCGCGCAACGCACGACGCTTCGGGCCGACGATTCGAACACGCAACGACGACAGGAGATGGACGATGGACATGGGAATCGCGGGGCGCACGGCGCTCGTGTGCGCAGCAAGCAAGGGACTCGGGCGCGGCTGCGCGGAAGCGCTCGCCGCCGAGGGCGTGAATCTCGTGATCACGGCGCGCACGGCCGAGACGCTCGAAGCGACCGCCGCGAGCATCCGTTCGCAATACGGCGTGAACGTGCAGGCCGTCGCGTGCGACATCACCACGCCCGAAGGCCACGCCGCCGCGCTCGCCGCGTGCCCGCAGCCGGACATTCTCGTGAACAACGCGGGCGGCCCGCCGCCGGGCGATTTCCGCAACTTCACGCACGACATGTGGATCAAGGCGCTCGAAGGGAACATGCTGACGCCGATCGAGCTGATCAAGCGGACCATCGACGGCATGATCGATCGCGGATTCGGGCGCATCGTGAATATCACGAGTTCCTCGGTGAAGGCGCCGATCGACGTGCTGGGTCTCTCCAACGGCGCGCGTTCGGGGCTGACGGGCTTCGTCGCGGGCGTGGCGCGCAAGGTCGCGTCGACGGGCGTGACCATCAACAATCTGCTGCCCGGCACGTTCGATACGGACCGCATCGCCGTCACGTTCGAGGCGCAGGCGAAGGCGCAGAACGTTTCCATCGACGAAGTGCGCGCTCGCCGCGCGGAAGCGCTGCCGGCCGGCCGCTTCGGCAATCCGGACGAATTCGGCCGCACGTGCGCGTTCCTGTGCAGCGTGCACGCGGGTTACATCATCGGGCAGAACATACTGATCGATGGCGGCGCTTATCCGGGGACCTATTAAGTCATGAGCACACGCGTCGCGCTGATCGCGCACGACATGAAAAAGGACGACATCGTGGCGCTCACGGGCCAGTATGTCGACACGCTCGCGCAGTGCCAGCTCGTCGCGACCGGCACGACCGGCTCGCGCATCTCGGCGGCGCACGGGCTGGACGTCGAGCGCAAGCTGTCCGGCCCGCACGGCGGCGACCTGCAGATCGGCGGGGAACTGGCGGAAGGCCGCGTCGACGTGGTGATCTTCCTGCGCGACCCGATGACGCCGCAGCCGCACGAGCCGGACATCAACGCGCTCGTACGCGCCTGCGACGTGCACAACGTGCCGTGCGCGACCAACGTCGCGACGGCGCGCATGATTCTCGACGAACTGCGCGCGCGCCTCGTGCACGCGGGCTGATGCATCCACGAAACCAGGAGACGATCGAGCGATGACCAAGGCAATCCGATTCGACAAGACAGGCGGCCCGGAAGTCATGAAGTGGGTCGATGTGGACGTGGGCGCGCCGGGCAAGGGCGAGATCCGCGTGAAGCATCATGCGGTGGGGCTCAATTTCATCGACGTGTATTTCCGCACCGGCCTTTATCCGATGCCGCTGCCCGGCGGCCTCGGCATGGAAGGCGCGGGCGAGGTGACGGCGGTCGGCGAGGGCGTCACGCAGTTCAAGCCGGGCGATCGCGTGGCGTATGCGTCGCGTCCGCCGGGCGCGTATGCCGAAGAGCGGGTGATGGCCGCGGATTACGTCGTCAAGCTGCCGGATGCGATCGGCTATGAGGATGCCGCGTCGATCATGCTGCAAGGGCTGACCGCGCAATATCTCTTGCGCCGCACGTATCGCGTGAAGGAGGGCGATACCGTGCTGATTCACGCGGCGGCGGGCGGCGTCGGCATGCTCGCGTGCCAGTGGGCGAAGGCGCTCGGCGCGACGGTCATCGGCACGGTCGGTTCGGACGAGAAGGCCGAAATCGCACGGGCGCATGGCTGCGATCACCCGATCGTCTATACGCGCGATAACTTCACGCAGCGCGTGCGCGAGATCACGAACGGCGCGGGCGTGCCCGTCGTCTACGATTCGATCGGCAAGGACACGTATATCGGCTCGCTCGATTGCCTCGCGCCGCTCGGGCTTTTCGTGAGCTTCGGCAACTCGTCGGGGCCGGTGCCGCCCATCGATTCGTCGGAACTCGCGGGACGCGGGTCGCTGTTCTTCACGCGTCCGACGCTCTTCAGCTACATCGCGAAGCGCGCCGATCTCGATGCGATGGCCGCCGAGCTGTTCGAAGTCGTATCGTCGGGGAAGGTGAAGACGAATGTGCGGCAGCGGTATCCGCTCGCGGACGCGGCGCGCGCGCACGAAGACCTGGAAGCGCGCAGGACGACGGGCTCGACCATTCTGTTGCCTTGAGCGAGCCGTCATTCACCGTCGTCCTGATCGAGGACGAGAAGCAGATTCGCCGATTCGTGCGCGTGTCGCTGGAAGCGCAGGGCATGACGGTGCACGAAGCGGAGAACGGCCAGCAAGGGCTCGTCGCCGCCGCGACGCGCAAGCCGGATCTCGTGATCGTCGATCTCGGCTTGCCGGACACGGACGGCATCGACGTGATTCGCGAACTGCGCGGCTGGACCGACGTGCCGGTGATCGTGCTGTCGGCGCGCACGCAGGAAGAAGAGAAAGTCGCCGCGCTCGATGCCGGCGCGGACGACTATCTCACCAAGCCCTTCGGCGTGTCCGAACTGATGGCGCGGATTCGCGCGCATCTGCGGCGGCACAATCAGGCGGCCGGCAGCGAGACGCCCGTCGTGACGTTCGGCGATGTCAGCGTCGACCTCGCGTTGCGGCGCGTCACGAAGAACGGCGAGAACGTGCATCTGACGCCGATCGAATATCGTCTGCTCGCGACGCTCGTGCGCGACGCGGGGCGCGTGCTGACGCACCGGCATCTGCTGCGCGAGGTGTGGGGGCCGTCGCATGTCGAGAGCCCGCATTATTTGCGCATCTACATGGCGCATTTGCGGCAGAAGCTCGAACGCGATGCCGCGCAGCCCGAGCATATCGTCACCGAAACCGGCGTGGGGTATCGGCTGGTCGGCGTGAGCTAGCTTCGCTGAATGTGCCGCGCGAGCACGGGCGAAAGCGGATCGGTGGCGAAGAGCGCATCGAGCGCATGGTCGATCGGCTCGTTGCCGCCGACAAAGCCGATCGTGATGTCCTTCACGCCGCGCATCACGCATCGCACCGCCAGTTCGGCGACATCTTCCCGCGATACAGCCGGCAAGTTCAGCGTCCGCTCGCCGGCCAGCGCGATGCCGCCGTGCGCCGGTTCGTCGGAAAGCGGACCGGGCCGCAGAATGGCGTAAGGCACGCCGCGATGCGCGATGTAATCGTCGGCTTCGCGTTTCATGCGCGAATAATGGCGCAGCGCGAACGGACTCTTCTCCGGATGCGACGCCAGGAGCGCGCTCACGACGACGAGCTGCCGCACGCGTCGGCGCTTCGCGTAGTCGGCGGTGCGCATGACGGCGTCGCGATCGATCGCGCGCTCTTCCTGCACGCCTTCCGTCTCCGCCGATCCGGCCGCGTAGATCACGTGCGTGATGTCGTCGAACGCGTGGGAGAAGTCGTTGTTCAGGTCGCCGAGCACGATCTCCGCGCCGAGCGCCGCGAACTCGCTTTTCTGCGCGGACTTGCGCAGCAGCGCGCGAAAGGCGATGCCGTGTTGATGCAGCCTTCGCGCGACAGGACGGCCCGTGCGGCCGTGCGCGCCGATCAGCAGGACTTTCATCGCTAACATTCGGGTCGCTCCGTTCCGGTTACCGTTTCGAACACCGTAGGCGATTTTCGCGGCGCGCGCCACGTGAACTTGCAACGGCTCACGTGGACGCGCTTGCCGGATCACTCGGCTGCGCGCGCCGCCTGCGCACCGCCCTTGCGGCGCGCGCGCCGCGCTTGCGCACGCACGCGGAAGCGGTCCATGTACAGGTAAACCACAGGCGTCGTGTAGAGCGTGAGCATCTGGCTGACGATCAGCCCGCCGACGATCGCAATGCCGAGCGGCGCGCGCATCTCCGAGCCTTCGCCGGTGCCGAACGCGAGCGGCAGCGCGCCGAGCAGCGCGGCGGCGGTGGTCATCATGATCGGGCGAAAGCGCAAGAGGCACGCTTCCTCGATCGCATCGCGCGATGTCTTGGCGCCGTGTCGCGTCGCCTCGATGGCGAAGTCGACCATCATGATCGCGTTCTTCTTCACGATGCCGATGAGCAGAATGACCGCGATCAGCGCGATGATGCTGAACTCCGTCTTGAACAGCAGCAGCGCGAGCAGCGCGCCGACGCCGGCGGAAGGCAGCGTGGAGAGAATCGTGATCGGGTGGATATAGCTCTCGTACAGGATGCCGAGCACGATATACACCGCCGCGAGCGCCGCCAGAATGAGCAGCGGCTGATCGTTCATCGACTGCTGGAACGCCTGCGCCGTGCCCTGGAAGCTGCCGTGGATGGTCTGCGGCACGCCGATTTCGGCCATCGTTTCGTAGATCGCGGCGGTGGCGTCCGAGAGCGATTTGCCCGGCGGCAGGTTGAACGAAATGGTCGACGCGACGAACTGGCTCTGGTGGTTCACCGACAGCGGCGTGTTGCCCGGCCCGAACTTCGCGATGGCCGAGAGCGGCACCATCGTTTCCTTCGACGTGGACACCGCCGCGCCCGACGACGATCCCGACTTGCCGCTCGCCGCGATCGCGTTGGTCGCCGAGTTGCGCACCGATTCGAGCGCGAGTGCGGAGGTGGTGTCCGCCGCGCTCGTCGACGAACCGCCCGCGCCGGTCGATCCGGTGGCCGTGGTGGACGCGGTGCTCGTCGCGCTGGACGTGGTCGTCGAATTCGTCGATGCCGACCCGCTCGCCGTGCCGCCCGACGTGCTGATGTAAAGCTGCTTCAGCATCTCGGGGTCTTGCCAGTACTTCGGCGCGACTTCCATCACCACGTGATATTGCGACAGCGCGTTGTAGATGGTCGAAACCTGCCGCTGGCCGAACGCGTCGTAGAGCGTGTTGTCGATCTGCGCGGGCTTGATGTTCAGGCGCGCGGCGGTCGCGCGGTCGAACGTGACCATCGCTTCCAGCCCGCCTTGTTGCTGGTCGGAATTGACGTCGGTCAGCTCGGGGCGCTTCATCAGCGCGTCGGTGAGAAGCGGCCCCCATTTGTACAGATCGGCCGTGGTGTCCGAGAGCATCGTGAACTGATACTGCGCGTTCGACTGCCGCCCGCCCACGCGAATGTCCTGCACCGCCTGGAGGAAGGTGCGCGCGCCGGCGACATCGGAAAGCGGCTTGCGCAGGCGATTGATCACCTGATCCGCCGAGACCTTGCGCTCCTTCTTCGGCTTGAGCGAGATGAACATGAAGCCGGAGTTGGTCGAACGCCCGCCCGTGAAGCCGGCGACGCTGTCGACCGCCGGATCGGCTTCGACGATGCGCATCATCTCCGAGAACTTCGTCTTCATTGCCTGGAACGACGTGCTCTGGTCCGCCTGAATGCCGCCGATGATGCGCCCCGTGTCCTGCTGCGGGAAAAAGCCCTTCGGCACGATCACGTACAAATATACGTTCAGCCCGATGGTCGCGATCAGCACGAGCAGAATGAGCAGCGGATGCCCGAGCGCCCAGCCGAGCGTGCGCGCATAGCCGCGCTGCAGGCGGTCGAACTGCCGTTCGAGCCAGCGCGCGATGCGTCCTTCCTCGCGCTTTTCGTGCGATTCGGCGAGCAGTCGCGAGCACATCATCGGCGTGACGGTGAGCGAGACCACGAGCGATACGCCGATGGCGAGCGAAAGCGTCAGCGCGAACTCGCGGAACAGCCGCCCGACGATGCCGCCCATCAGCAGGATCGGCAGGAACACGGCGACGAGCGACACGCTGATCGACAGCACCGTGAAGCCGACCTCGCGCGCGCCGATAATCGCGGCCCGTCTGCGCGGCACGCCGTTTTCGACATGCCGCGAGATGTTTTCCAGCACGACGATCGCGTCGTCCACCACGAAGCCCGTCGCGATGGTCAGCGCCATCAGCGAGAGATTGTCGAGCGAGAAGCCGAGCAGATACATCGCCGCGAACGTGCCGATGATCGATATCGGCACGGCGACGCTCGGTATCAGCGTGGCGCGCCAGTTGCGCAGGAACAGGAACACGACCATCACCACGAGCGCGACCGCGATCACGAGCGTGAGTTCGGTGTCGTGCAGCGACGAGCGGATGGTGGTGGAGCGATCGGCGGTCGGCGTGATCTGGACGTCGGCGGGAAGCGCGGCCTGCAGTTGCGGCAGCATCGCCTTCACGCGGTCGATCGTCTCGATAATGTTCGCGCCCGGCTGGCGATACAGAATGACCAGCACCGCGCGCTTGTTGTTGATGAGGCCGAGATTGCGCAAGTCCTCGACCGAATCGACGACTTCGCCCACGTCCGAGAGCTTCACCGCCGAGCCGTTGCGATACGCGACGACGAGATCCTTGTACTGCGACGCCTTGCTCGCCTGATCGTTGGTGTAGAGCTGGACGTGCGTGCCCTTGAACTCGATGGCGCCTTTCGGGCTGTTCGCGTTCGCCGACGCGAGCGCCGCGCGCACGTCTTCGAGGCCGATGCCGTAGTGAAACAGCGCGCCCGGTTCCAGTTCCACGCGCACCGCCGGATTCGCCGAGCCGCTCACGTCCACTTCGCCGACGCCCGGCACCGTCGAAAGCGTCTGCTGCAGCACGGTCGCGGCGGAATCGTAAAGCGAACCCGCCGTGCGCGTGGGCGACGAAAGCGCGAGCACGAGAATCGGCGCGTCGGCGGGGTTGACCTTGTGGTACGTCGGGTTCTGGCGCAGCGAGGTCGGCAGGTCGGCGCGCGCGGCGTTGATCGCGGCCTGCACGTCGCGCGCGGCGCCGTCGATGTCGCGGTTCAGGCCGAATTGCAGCGTGATGCGCGTGGTGCCGACCGAACTCATCGACGTCATTTCGCTCACGTCGGCGATGCTGCCGAGATGCCGTTCCAGCGGACTCGCGACGCTCGTCGCCACCGTCTCGGGGCTTGCGCCCGGCAGCGTCGCCTGCACGGAGATGGTCGGGAAATCGACCTGCGGCAGCGGCGCGACGGGCAGCTTCACGAACGCGAACATGCCGGCGAGCGCGATGCCGATGGCGAGCAGCGTCGTCGCGACGGGCCGGTCGATGAAAAGGCGCGACAGGTTCATGGCTTACTCCACGTCGCTCGCGGGCCGGGCATCGGGCAGGCCGCGCCCGAAGCGCGCGCGCAGCCGCTGTCCGAGCGAATCGAACGCGAGATAGATCACGGGCGTCGTGAAGAGCGTGAGCAATTGCGAGACGATCAGACCGCCGACGATCGCAATGCCGAGCGGATGCCGCAACTCGGAACCCGCGCCCCAGCCGAGCATCAGCGGCAGCGCGCCTAATAGCGCGGCCATCGTCGTCATGAGAATGGGGCGAAAGCGCAGCAGACACGCCTGGAAGATCGCCTCGCGCGGCGGCTTGCCCTGATCGCGCTCCGCTTCGAGCGCGAAGTCGATCATCATGATCGCGTTCTTCTTCACGATGCCGATCAGGAGCACGATGCCGATGATCCCGATGATGTCGAGATCGTGCCCCGTGACCATCAGCGACAGCAGCGCGCCGACGCCCGCGGAGGGCAGCGTCGAAAGAATGGTGATCGGATGGATGAAGCTCTCGTACAGCACGCCCAGCACGATATACATCGTGACGATGGCCGCGAGAATCAGGAACAGTTCGTTCGACAGCGACGCCTGGAACGCGAGCGCCGCGCCCTGATAGCGAATCTGGAACGAAGCGGGCAAGCCGACCTCGTTCTTCGCCTGTTCGATGGCCTTCACCGCCGCCCCGAGCGATGCGCCCTTCGCGAGGTTGAACGACACGGTCGTCGCGGGGAACTGGCCGAGGTGCGTGACGAGCAAGGGCGCCGCGCGCTCGTGGAACTTGGCGATGGCCGAGAGCGGCACCTGCCCGTTCGTCGCGGTGGAGGAGGGCAGATAGATGCCGTTGAGCGTCTCGCTGTAGTGCGCGTCGCTCGGTTCGGCTTCGAGGATCACGCGGTACTGGTTCGACTGCGTGAAGATGGTCGAGATGATGCGCTGGCCGAACGCGTCGTAGAGCGCGTTGTCGACCGTCGCGGGCGTGATGCCGAAGCGCGCGGCCGTCGCGCGGTCGATTTCCACGTACACCGACTGGCCGTTCTGCTGCAGGTCCGTCGCGACGTCCGTGAGGATCGACGTGTGTTGCAGCTTTTCGACGAGCTTCGGCACCCATTCCGCGAACTCGGCGGCGTTCGGGTCCGTCAGCATGAACTGGTATTGCGTCGGGCTGACGGTGGAATCGATCGTCAGGTCCTGAACCGGCTGCATGTACAGCTTGATGCCGGGAATGTTCGCGACTTCGTCCTGAATGTTGCGGATGATGTCGCTCGACGTGTTGCTGCGGTCGTCGCGCGGCTTCAGATTGATGAGCATGCGCCCGCTATTGAGCGTGATATTCGTTCCATCGACGCCGATGAACGACGTGAGACTCTCCACGTCCGGGTTCTGCAGGATCTGCTTCGCGAGAGCCTGCTGCTGCTCCGCGACCGCCTGGTACGACGCCGCCTGCGGCGCCTGCGTGATCGCCTGAATGACGCCCGTGTCCTGCGTCGGAAAGAAGCCCTTCGGAATGTAGACGTACAGGACGGCGGTGAAAATGAGCGTGAGCACGAACACGAGCAGCGTCGCGCGCTGCCGTTCGAGCACCCATTCGAGCGCGACCGCGTAACGCCCGATCACGTAATCGATGAACTGGTGAGCGCGTGCTTCGAAGCGCTTGCTTTCCTTCGGCGGCGTGTGGCGCAGGAGTTTCGCGCACATCATCGGCACGAGCGTGAGCGAGACGACCGCCGAAATCACGATGGTCACCGCGAGCGTGATCGCGAATTCATGGAACAGCCGGCCGACGACATCGCCCATGAAAAGCAGCGGAATGAGCACGGCGATGAGCGAGACCGTCAGCGAAATGATGGTGAAGCCGATCTGCTTCGATCCCTTCAGCGCGGCTTCGAGCGGCGATTCGCCTTCCTCCACATAGCGCGCGATGTTCTCGATCATCACGATGGCGTCGTCCACCACGAAGCCGGTCGCGATGGTCAGCGCCATCAGCGAGAGGTTGTCGAGCGAGAAGCCGCACAGATACATGACCGCGAGCGTGCCGACGAGCGAGAGCGGCACCGAAAGGCTCGGAATGATGGTCGCGTAGACGTTCGCGAGGAACAGATAGATGACCATCACGACCAGCACGACGGACAACGCAAGTTCGAACTGCACGTCGCGCACGGACGCGCGGATGGTCGTGGTGCGGTCGGTGACGACGCGAACGTCGAGTGCAGCCGGCAACGACTGCTGCAACTGCGGCAGCAGCTTCTTGATGCCATCGACCACCTGAATGACGTTCGCGCCCGGCTGACGCTGCACGTTCAGGATGATCGCGGGCGTGGAATCGACCCACGCGCCGAGCTTCGTGTTTTCCGGCCCCTGCACGATGCTCGCGACGTCCGTCAGCATCACCGGCCGGCCGTTGCGGTACGCGACCACCGCGCTCTTGTACGCGTTGGCATCGGTGAGCTGGTCGTTCGCGTTGATGGTGTACGCGCGCGTCGGACCGTCGAAGTTGCCCTTCGGCGTGTTGACGTTGAGATTGGAGATGGTCGTGCGCAGATCGTCGATGTTGAGCCCGTACGACGCCAGCGCGCGCGTGTTCGCCTGAATGCGCACCGCCGGGCGATTGCCGCCGCTGATCGACACGAGGCCCACGCCCGCCACCTGCGAAATCTTCTGGGCGAGGCGCGTATCGGCGAGATCCTGCACCTGCGTGAGCGGCAGCGTCTTGGAACTGATCGCGAGCGTGATGATCGGCGCGTCGGCCGGGTTCACCTTCGCGTAAATCGGCGGCGCGGGCAGGTCGGACGGCAGCAGGTTGCCCGCCGCGTTGATCGCGGCCTGCACTTCCTGCTCGGCGATATCGAGCGGCAAATCCAGACTGAACTGCAGCGTGATGACCGATGCCCCCGCCGAACTCTGCGACGACATCTGGTTGAGACTCGCCATCTGCCCGAACTGCTTTTCGAGCGGCGCGGTGACGCTGGAGGTCATCACGTCGGGCGACGCGCCGGGATAGAACGTCTGGACCTGGATGGTCGGATAGTCGACGGCGGGAAGCGCGGACAGCGGCAGAAAACGCAGCGCGACGAGGCCGACCAGCATGATCGCCGCCATCAGGAGCGCCGTGCCGACCGGACGCAGAATAAAAATGCGGGAGGGATTCATGCGTTGGCCTGACGATTACTGCGGCTGCTGCTGATGCCGATGATGACGCGCGCCCGACGCAGCCGATGCCGGCGCGGCAGCGGAAGCGGCCGAAGCGCCCGACGCACCGGAAGCGCCCTTGGGCTTGTCGGCGGGAATGGTGATCTTCGCGCCTTCCTTCAGGCGATCCGACCCGTCGATGACGACGCGCTCGCCCACTTGCAGCCCGGACTTGATGCTGGTGCGCTCGCCATCGACGGGGCCGGTCTTCACGTTGCGCACGGTCACGGTGTTGTCCGGCTTCACGACATACACGAACGCGCCCGACGACCCGTTCAGCACCGCCGACGTGGGCACGATGGTCGCGTTCTTGATGACATCGACGAGCAGCTTCGTGTTCACGAACTGGTTCGGAAACAGCATGCCTTCCTTGTTCTGGAAGGTGCCGCGCAGTTTGACCGTGCCGGTGGTGGTGTCGATCTGGTTATCGACCGTTTCCAGATAGCCCGCTTCGATCGCGGTGGTGTTCGCGCGGTCGTACGCGGTCACGGACATCTTCGAGCCCGTGTGCAGCGGCTTGAGAATGGCCGCGAGGTTGTCCTCGGACGTGGTGAAAATCACGCTGATCGGCTGCAACTGCGTGATGACGACGACGCCGTTCGTGTCGCCCGTGGTCACGTAGTTGCCGGGATCGACCTGACGCAGGCCCACGCGGCCCGACACCGGCGCGGTGATGCGCGCGTAGGTCAGATCGAGCTTGTAGGTATCGACGTTCGCCTGATCGGACTTCACCGCGCCTTCGTATTGCTTGACGAGCGATGCCTGCGTGTCCACCTGCTGCTTCGCGATGGAGTCCTGCGAAAGCAGCGTCTGATAGCGCTGCAAGTCGAGCCGCGCGGTTTGCAGCAGCGCCTGATCGCGCGCGAGCGTGCCTTCGGCGTTGCGCAGCGAGATTTCGTACGGACGCGGGTCGATTTGCGCGAGGAGATCGCCTTTCTTGACCATCTGGCCTTCGGTGAACGCGACGTTCATCAAGGTGCCGTTCAACTGCGTCTTGACCGTGACGTTCGCGAGCGGCGTGACTGTGCCGAGCGAATTGATGACCACGGGCATTTCGCCTTGCGCGACGGTGGCGACATGGACCGGCTGCGGCTGATTCATCGGGTTCGCGCCGCGGCGTCCGCCCTGACGCGCTTCCTGCGGCTGGCCCGGCGTGCCGCCGCGATTCCACGGATGCCACCACGCCACCGCCCCCGCGACGATCAGCACCGCGACGACGAGCGGCACGAGCCGGCGGCGGCGCGGCGGCGTGGCGGCGGTGACGGGCGGGGCGGGATCGGCGGGACGCGTGGGTTGCTGGCGTGACTGCGCGGGAGTGGTCTTTTGATCGTCCATCGTTCGGTGGCTGGGTGTTTCCAAGTCTGTCGTGCGGGGCGCGGATGGGCGGCATCTCGCGATGCGGGCGGGGCGGGGTCCGGGAAAGTCGGCGGCGGACGAAGCCCGCCGGTTCGAAGAAACCAATATGCAGCAAGCGTTCGGCCAGCGTTCCCGCGCGACCCCGGTGCGCGCGAAGCATGATGCTACGTCCCGCGCCGATGCCCGTCCACACGGCATTCTTTCTGTTGATTACGGCTGTTACATGAAGCCTTCGATCCGGCTTTCGATGCCCGCCGATTTTCGCCGGCGACGACTTCGCGCAACGGCGCGGCCATCGCCATCCGGCGCGACAGTTTACTTAATCTCGCGCAGAGGCGTCTTGTTGCCCGCCGTGCCGCCGATTTCGCGCGCGATGTAGTCGACGCATTCGAGCAGCGCCGGAGCGACGGTGCCGATGAGCATTTCGTGCGGGCATTGATGCGCGGCGCCGCCGCAGTTGACCGAATAATGCTCTTCCGACGGACCGACGAAGCCCGCCGCCACCGCGTTCAGCCCGAGATGCCACTCGCCGAGCGATATCGCGAAGCCGTGGCGGCGCGCATCTTCGAGACCGCGCTGCAGGCCGCCGGCAATCGCCGGCCAGTCGTCGCCCGATGCGGTCTGCAGGCTTCCGATGAGCGCCAGCCTGTCGGCATCCGGCAGCACCGACAAATACGCGCGTCCGACCGCCGTTCGGCTAAGATCCATCCTTCCGCCGACTTCGAGCCGCGAAACGAGCACGGCCGAGCGCGGCCGGATTGCGTCGATGACCACCATTTCGAGCCGGTCGCGCACGGCCAGATGCACGCTCAGGCCGGTGCGCTCCGCCAGCGCGATCAGAAAGGGCCGCGCCCGCGCGCGGATGTCGAAATTGCGCAGGAAGCCGTTGCTCAGTTCGAGCACGGAGGCGGTGAGCACGAAGCGCTCGCTGTCGGGCAGGCGAAGCAGCAATCCGGCGCCGACGAGCGTAGCCGTGATGCGCGAGACGGTCGGCTTCGGAATGCCGGTCCAGTCGGTCAGTTCGCGATTGCTGACCGGCGCGTCCGCCGCGGCGATCCGGCGCAATACGTCGAGTCCGCGTGCGAGCGCGGTGACTTCATCGCTATCTTTCTCTCTCGTCTTGTCCCGGTTCGGCGACCGGTTGCTCATCGTATGCATTTGTATTTGTGAAACATCGTTTCGGATGCGAGTTTCGTGGGCGACTATGACGCCGCCGCTGCAAGTTTGCAAGCCATGCAAGCCCCGATCATAAGTGGTACGGCGTATGTAACTTTTTGATGATACGTCGCCGCAACACACCCTTCGGGCAGATGCCCGGACGCAGAAATTTTGCTTGACTTGAGCAGTGATCCCGTAAAAAATGGAACCCGATTTCGAAACCGGCCGGCGATGTGCGCGAGCGCTTTCCGCCCCGAAACTCGGATACAGGCTCTCAGGTTCTAGCACGGCCCTCGGAATGGCTAGAACTTTTAAGGCGCTACGGAAACGTAGCGCCTTTTTTTTCGCCGACGATTTTTCGGTCGATCGGCCCCGGGCGTGGCCCTGAATATACGCTGAAAGCGCGCAAAGCGCTTAAATGAGAAGCGCTGGAAGGAGGGGCTGCGGCGGCGAGTCAGGCGGCGACGGGTGCGGCGCAAGCGCGCGATGCGTGGCCGCGTGCCGGGCACGACGCCCGGCCGGACCTGGCGAAACTTCGATTCAGTGGAGCGCGTTGAACACGCGACGCTGCTTGAGCAGCAGCTTTCCGCGCACGAGCCAGTACACGCTCGCCGCGAGCAGCGCGATTGCAATGGCTAACGGGAGAAGCGGATTGATCCGTTCGGGCGCGGGCTGACTGGTTGCCACCAGCAATGCCGCGAAAAAAGCGCCGGCGGCCTGGCAATAGGACCGCTTGGCGAGGATTCGCCGCATGCGAGGCGTGGTGAAGCGGGAGACGGGCGCGCGCGTAAACGGTTCGAACAGCATCAGCCCTGCGACGAGGGCGACGGCGATATTCATGTAAAGCATGGCAGGACTTCGGTAGGAGGGCGGAAACTGCCGGCGAATATATGCCGAGGCGGGATCGCTCAAAACCAGAAGTCTCCTAAATATAGAGGAAAGACTCTATTGCGCCGCGCTTTCACTGGCGCTTTTTGCCTAAGCGCACTTCGCTTTCGATGCAAACTTCGCGGGTCGCACCAAATGGGGTCGCGTATGATGAGCGCGCATTTCGCGCTGGACGGCGCGTACCTCATGCCTATCCTCACCCGCCGCGCATCCGTGCGCCGAATCGCGCACGTTTCAACGTAGGAGCAAGACCATGCAGATGACTCCTTTTACTCGCATCGCGGTGGCGCTGGCGGCGCTCGGCCTCCTCGCCGCTTGCGAAAAACACGACGCCACCGCCGGACAGGCCGCGAGCGCGCTCAACAACTTGGCGAGCCAGACGAACCAGAAGTTCGATCAGGCGGCGAGCTACGTCGGCCAGAAAGTGGATGCCGCGAAGCAGTCGGCACAGCAGAATCTCGACAAGACCGGTTCCATGCCGGATCTGTCCGCGAGCGACGTCGCGGCTTCCGCGCGGGCGAACCTGCAGGGCGCGGCGAGCGCGACGAACGCCGCCATCGCCGATGCCGCCAGCGCGACCGGCGCGGGCCTCCAGTCGGCGGGGCGCAAGCTGCAGCAGTGGTCGGCGAACGACGGCGCCGCGTCCAGCACCAGTCCCGCCGCCGATGCGTCCGGCGCGCGCACGGACATGGACAAGTAGCGCGTCTTCATCGACTTCGGGCGCCGCGCTTAACATTCGGTTACCTCACCGATGCGCGGCGCGTCGAAGTCAGCCGGTAAACTGGCGGGCTTTCGGATATCGAGACCGTTATGAAGCTACGCAAGCTCGCGCATCGCGTCGCGCTGGCGTTCGTCGCGAGATCCCGGATGCCGGTTTTCGCCGCCACGCGCGCGCGGCCGACGCTGACGCTCGCGACACTCCTCTTCGCCGCGCTTTCCTTCCTCGCGATCTCCGCCGCAGAAGCCGCTCCCGCGCTCGATCTGCCTTCGTTCCAGGAACTCATCGCGCCGCCCGCGCCGGCATCGTCGGCGGACGGGCAGGGCGCTGCGTCCGCGCCCACGGTGTCGGATGCCGACGTGTTGCGTTCGCTCGACACCGTCATCGCGACGCTCGACAACGATCGCCAGCGCACGGCGCTCGTCGCGCAACTCAAGCGTCTGCGCGAGGCGAAGCACGCGGCGGCGTCGGCCGCGAGCGCGTCGTCCGGTTCGTCGGGTTCGACCGCTCCATCCGCTTCTTCCGATAAAACGCCGCCCACCGCCGATGCCGCCGCCTCTGCCGCCAGCGCACCCGCGAGCGCGCCGGTGGTGCCGTCGGTGGTGGCGAGCATCGCGCAGAACGCGGGCTTGCTCGGCGCGATCGCCTCGGCGGTCACGAGCCTCGAAGCCGACGTGAAGCGCGGCAAGACGCCGCTCGCGTATTGGGGCGGGCGCTTCAACGCGGCGGGCAACGAGCTTTTCACCATCGTCACGAGCCAGAGCCGCGAGCCGTTCGGCCGCACGTTGCTCAACTATTTCGGGATGCTTGCCGGCTGGGGCGCGTGCGCGTTCGCGCTCGTGTATCTGCAACGGCGCGTGCTGAACCGCTATGGCATCGACAGGTCGCTGCATTCGAATCCGACGACGCGCGAACTGCTGCTTTTCGCGATGCGCCGCGTCGCGCCGTATCTCGTCGCGTTCCTCGCGGCGCTGACGTTCGCGCGCCTGATGCCGCAATCGCTCGGCCGCACGCTCGCGATGGTCACCGCGTACGCCATCGTCGCGGGCGCGGTGTTCTCGGCCATCTGCCTCATCATGTTCTCGCTGTTCGGCTCGGCGCACCGGCGCGTGGCGGTGAACGTGCTGATCATCCACGCGCGGCGTTTGCTGTTCCTGATCGGCACGCTCGGCGCGCTCGGCGATGCCGCCGCCAACTACGACGTCGCGCAGCAGCTCGGCACCAACCTGTCCGCGCTCATTTCGACCTTCGCGAACATGGCGGCCGCCGGGCTCACCGCCTATTTCGCGCTCGCGTTCCAGCGGCCGGTCGCGCATCTGATTCGCAGCCGCACATACGAGCAGCGCTTCACGCGCAAGGCCGCGACCGAAACGTTCGATGTCGTCGCGTCGCTCTGGCAATTGCCGTTGCTGCTGCTCGCGTCGGCGTCGGTGGTGGCGACGCTCGCGGGCATCGGCACATCGGAAAACGTGCTGCAAATGGCGATCGCGACGGCAGGCTTGCTCGTCGTCGCGTTCTTCCTGTCGGCCATCGTGATTCGCATCACGCGGCCCAAGTCGCGCCGGCCGCGCCGCCAATCGGCGTATGTGCGGCGGCTCGTGAAGTTCGTCGGCACGATGATCGTGGTCGGCGTGTGGCTCGCGTTTCTCGAAGTGTCGTCGCGCTTCTGGGGCTTCTCGCTCGCGGACATGGCCGAGCGCAGCGTCGCGGCGCGCGGCATCGCGCACGCGGTCAGCATGATCGTGCTGACGTTCTTCGTCGTATGGCTCGTGTGGATTCTGATCGACACGGGCATTCAGGAAACGCTCAAGCCCGACTCCGCGCGGCGCGGCGGGCGCGGCCCGAGCATGCGCGCGCGCACGATGCTGCCGCTTCTGCGCAACGTCGTGTTCGTCGTGCTGTTGCTGATCGCGGCGATCGTCACGGCGGCGAATCTCGGACTCAACGTGACGCCGCTGCTCGCGGGCGCGGGCGTGATCGGCCTCGCGGTCGGCTTCGGCGCGCAGTCGCTCGTGGCGGATCTGATCACGGGGCTTTTCATCATCATCGAGGACACGATTTCGGTCGGCGATTCGATCGAGGTCGAAGGCGGCCACGCGGGCATCGTCGAAAGCCTGACGATCCGCACCGTGCGCCTGCGCGACGGCCAGGGCGCCATTCACGCCATTCCGTTCTCGCAGATCAAGACGGTGAAGAACCTGTCGCGCGATTTCGCTTACGCGGTGTTCGAAGTGCGTCTGCCGTTTTCCGCCGATGTCGACCAGGCGACCGAAATGATCCGCGAAGTCGGCGCCGAACTGATGGACGATCTGCGCTACCGGCGCGAGATGCTGGGGCCGGTGGAAGTGTGGGGACTGGACCGCTTCGATCCGAACTGGATGGTCGTGAAAGGGCAGATCAAGACGCGGCCGCTACAGCAATGGAGCGTCGCGCGGGCGTTCAATCTGCGCATCAAGCGGAAGATGGACGAAGCCGGCATGGAGATTCCGGTGCCGCAAATGCAGGTGCAGATGTCGCGCGATGCGGGCCATCACGGCGATTCCGGCGATCGCGCGGCGAAGTCGAGGCGCATCTGGATCGACGAGGAAGACGCCGCCGATGCCGCCGAAGCGCCGCGCGCCGTCGCGGTCGATGTATCGCACGAACCGCGGCCCGCGCCGCCCCCGACGGATCATTCGGTGCAGATTCCGCCGCAGATTCCGACGGCGCCGGAGCCCGGCAAGGGCTGATCGTCACGCGTCAGGGCGTCAGCCCGCGAGCAGGTCGTTGACGTGCGTCGCGATGTGCTCGCCCGCGACGCCGTAAATGTGAATCGACACGGCGCGCGTGGCGGCGTCGGCGGGATTGCCGAGTTGATGGATCGCGCCGCGCCCGGCATCGACATACGACACGGCGCCCGCTTCGCGCGGATGACGCCGCGTTTCGACCGCGCGATGCGTGTCCGCGTCCCAGCGATAGAGCGTCTCCGCCAGCGCGCCCTCGATGACCGCGTACCCGCACCACGTCTGATGCGCATGCACGGGGCTCGCTTGCCCCGGCTCCCACACGAGCGCCGCGACGGCGTAACGGTCGAGCGGATCGGCGGCGAGCAGATGTCGGCGATAACCCAGCGGACTGCCGATGCGCTGATCGGGGCCGAGGAGCGCGGGATCGGCGATCGCACGCGTGAGCGCCGCGCGCACGCCCGGCCCGAACGACGCCGGCGGACCGTGCAGCGCTGCATCGATTTCGCTGCAGAGACGGCGCACGGCCGGATTCGCGTTCGCCAAGGCGTTGAAGGCGTCGGCGTGGTGCCGCACCGGGCGGACGATGGATTCGAGATTCATGATGACGTTGCGGTTCGAGTCGGAACGTCATTTATAGCCGCTTGCATCTGGAATTTGTTTTCATATAATTCCGCGGATACTTCGAAAAATAGAAAATTTTCCTATCGGGGATGCAGTATGGGAATGGACCTCATCGACCGCAAGCTGCTCGAACTGTTGCAAAGCGACTCGTCAATGCCTATCGCCGAGCTTGCGCAGCGCGTCAATCTTTCGCAGACGCCGTGCTGGAAGCGCGTGCAGCGGCTCAAGGAGACGGGCGTGATCCGCGCGCAGGTCGCGCTGTGCGATCCGAAGAAGCTCGGCGTCGGCACGACGGTGTTCGTCGCCGTGCGCACCAACCAGCACACGCAGAGCTGGGCCGACGAATTCACGCGCGCCGTGCGCGATATACCGGAAGTGGTCGAGGTGTACCGGATGAGCGGCGAGACGGACTATCTGCTGCGCGTGGTGGTATCGGACATCGACGATTACGACCGCGTCTACAAGCAGCTCATCCGAGCGGTGCCGCTTTACGACGTGAGTTCCAGCTTCGCGATGGAGCAGATCAAGTATTCGACGGCGCTGCCCGTGCGCCCCGCAGCCGACGCCTGACCGCACGGCGAAGGACGGCCGCGAAAAAGAAAGCCGCCCGGGGAGGGCGGCCGAACACGTCCGGTCACAAGGTATCCCGGCCAGCCCCTTTCAACCCTGGCCGGAATCGGACGCGCATGGAACCCGCTGGAGTATGGTCAACGGGGCGGGCATCGTTCAAGCGGCACGGTGCAGCAGAGAATTTCGGCGATGCCGTTCACTTGGCGAAACGCCGGGCGCAATCCAACTGAAAACGAAGCCGGGTACGATGTCGGCTTATCTCGAAAACTCCGACAAGCCGCCGCACCCCATGACCGACGATCCCCGCAACAACCGCCCTAACGACCGCCGCGACGCCCCGCAGAAAAAGAAGAATCCGACGCTCGGGATCAGCGTGTTCATTGTCGTCGTGGTGTTGCTCGTGATCTTCACGCTGCTTTTCAACGCGATTCGCGAGAAGCGCGATTTCGAGGAGCAGAACGCACCGCCCGCCGCCACGAGCGATGCGCGTCCCGCGTTGCCGGCGACGGGCGCATCGCAATAAAACGTTCTCACGACGGCAGATGAATCTGCGCGGCGTCCTTGCGTATCAGCGTGGACGCCGTGAGCATCTGCTTGCACTGATGCGCGAGCAGCTTGAGATCCTGGATCGCATCGGCGGGGAGCGTCTGCGCGCGCTCGGCGGTGGCGACCATCGTGTCGAGATCGCGGCGTAACTTCTTGATCGCATCGTCGCTGGAAACGAGGCTTCCCGCGTCGGAAAGATTGTCCCGGACGATGCCCAGCGTGCGCTGCAGCGGCTCGAACGGCTGCGCGTCGGCCTCGTTGATGGCTTGCAGAAGCGGCGCGGCCGCCGTGATCTGCGACGCGAGCACGTGACTCTGCACGAGCAGGTCGTTCAGTTCGGCGACGTACTTCTGCTGCGGCTTCGGCTCCAGCATCATGCGCTGGAACGCCTGCGCGAGATTCGCGAACGCGACGTGCACGTTCTTGCGCGCGAGCCGATAGCGGAAGTCGCGATCGAGCGCGGTGGCGGCGACCGTCGCGGCAGCGGATGCGCCCTTGCTCGTCGTCGCCGCCGTGCTCTCGCCGATATTCACTGCGGACAGCCGCTCCGCCGTCGCGCTCGCCGCCTTGATGACGGGCGCGTCCTCGGGCTTGATCGCGGCTTTGATTTCAGCGTCGGACTCGACCTCGGCATCCGCTGCCGACACGATTGCGGCACTTGCATTGGCATCGGCGAAAGCGGCGCTCGGCACCGACGCGGGCGCGGGCGCGCGCGAAGCCGCCGTTGCGGCCTTCGCCTTCCACGACCAGCTCGCTTCGAGATAACTTCGCGTCGCGCCGAGCAGATCCTTCACGAGCTTGCCCATCAGCCGGTATTCCCAGTACGGGAAGAGATGGCTCGCGGCGATGGCGATGGTGCAGCCGACGACCGTGTCGATGGCGCGCTCGCCGATCAGCCGCAAGCTGCCCGGCGCGAGCAGATGGAACATGAGCAGCACGTAAGACGACGTGAACACCACGCTGCCCGCGTAGTTGAAGAGCAGCAGGCTGTAGCTCATGACCATCGACGCGAACATCGCGACGAGCAGCACATGCGGGTCTTTCACCACGAGAATCAGCGCGATGGTCACCGCGCAGCCGATCGCCGTGCCGATGATCCGCTGCGTATTGCGCTGCTTGGTGAGCGAATAGCCCGGCTTCAGGATGATGACCGTGGTCATCACGATCCAGTACGCGTTGGTGAGCGGCAAGAGCCGTCCGAGCCAGAAGCCGACGCCGACCGCGATCGTCACGCGCAGCGCATGGCGGAAGCTCGGCGAGGACATCGTGAGATTCGAGAAAATCTGCCTGAACGGCACGCGCCGGCTCGATATGAAACGCGACAGCGCGTGGTCGATCTGCAACTCGGTTTCGTTCAGGCTCGCGTCGTCGTGCGTGCGGCGGCGCATCTTGTCGATGAGACGCGTCGCGCTCCAGAGTCGCCGGAACACGGCCGCCGCCGCCGCGTAGGCTTCGGGATTCTTCTCGGGCAGCGCCTGCTTGCGCATGAGTTCGAGTTCGTATTCGATCGCGCGCAACTCGGCCTTCATGCTGATCTGCTTCGGCGCGGGCCGGTTCTGCAGCACCGCGAGCCCGATTTCGTCGAGATCCTCGCTCGCCTTGCGCATCAGGTCGCGATAGAACACGAGCACGTCGGAGCCGGCGAACGTCTTGCGCACGAGCGGATAGTCCGTGTGCGCGCCGACGAAGAATTCGTGCAAATCCACGATGTTGATGAAGAGATTGAAGAGCCGCGCGCGCCGGGCGTCGAGCTTGCCGCTTTTCACTTTAGGCAGATTGCGCAACACGATTTCGCGCGCGCCTTCCTGCTGCTCGACCGCCGCGATCTGCTTTTCGATCAGCTTTCGATAACACTCGTCGAGGTCGGCGTCGTTGTCGTAGAAATCGGCGCGCGCCTGAAGATACTCCGCGCAACTGAAGATGCTCTGCGCCAGCGCCTGCCGCTCGATGCGGTACACGAGCAGATGCGAGACGAGCGTCGCCCAATACGTGTACCAGAGGCCGCCGAGCAGAATCCACGACGCGTTGATGAGCGCCTGCATCGGCGTGAAATGCTCTTCGAGCGTCACGATCATCATGAAGAGCGTGGCGAAGCTGATCTGCGGCCAGCGGTTGCCGTACACGACGATCAGCGAGAGCACGAACGTGAGCGGCACGACGGTGAGCCAGAGCGTCAGCGGGTTCGCCGTCGCGATGCCGGTGGCGAGCGCCGAGAAGAAGCCGATCACCGTGCACGCGAGCATCTCGTTGTGCTTGTGCTTGAGCGGACCGGGCATGTCGACGACGCATGCGCCGAGCGCGCCCGTGGCGATGGTGAAACCGAGCTCGCGATTGTGGAACACCGTGAGCATCAGCACGGCCGGAAGCGAGATGCCGAGCGCGCTGCGCAAGCCGCCGAAGAAGTACTGGCTGTAAATGAACTTTCTGATTTCGAACGAGTAACGCATCGACTTCCTGACTGGACGATCGAGGGGCGGGCCAAGGGCAAGAGCGAGGTCGAGTCTAACGCACTCGACCCGCCTTCGGACCTCGGCCGAACGGCCAGGTTCTCGCCGCCAGGCCCCTTTGTTATGCTGGCGCTTGATTTGACAAAGCTTTGCATCTGACGCCTTGCCAGGTCGTCCGGCAGCGCACCCAATCCCGCTCTTCATGCTCGAACTCTTTTATTCGAACCGCCACGAAACGCTTGCCGCCGCGCTTTTCGAGGACCTCGACGCATTCGCGATGCGCGAGGGCGATCCTTTCGCGAGCGAATCGGTCATCGTGCCGAGCGCAGCCGTGCGACGCCGGCTCGAACTCGACATGGCCGAGCGCTTCGGCATTTGCGCGAACGTCGAGTTCTGCTATCTCGCGCAGTGGCTGTGGGCGCAGATCGGCCGCGTGCTGCCGGTGCCCGCGCGGTCGCCGTTTTCGCCGGACCGGCTCGCGTGGCGTTGTTATCGCCTGTTCGACGAACCGTCGTTCAGGGAGGCGCCGCGCCTGTCGACTTATCTCGATGCCGCCGACGATTCCATGCGCTACGAACTCGCGCGCCGCATCGCGACGGTCTTCGATCACTACCTGACGTATCGCCCGGAATGGCTCACGCACTGGCAGGCGGGCGGCTCGATTCTCGCGGGCGGTGCGCAGACGGACGCAAGCAGCGACGCACGCGGGCCGCGTCTCGCGGGCGCGAGCGATATCCAGCGCCAGGACGAGCGCTGGCAGTCGGCGCTGTGGCGCGCGTTGCTCGACGATTTGAATATCGATCCCGAAGCCGATACCCGAGCGCCCGCCGCCGATCAGGATCCGACGCCGCCCGCGTATCGCTTTCTCGCCGAAGCGCCGCGTTTCGATCTCGATACCGCGATGCGCGCCGAATGGCCGAGCCGCATCAGCGTGTTCGCGCTGCCGACCATGCCGCCGCTGCATATCGCGTTGCTGCGCGAGCTGTCGCGCTGGATCGACGTGCGCATCTACGCGCTCAATCCGTGCCGCGAATTCTGGTTCGACATCGTGAGCGAGGCGCGCGTCGAACAATTGCAACTGAAGGGCGAGGCCGACTTTCAGGAAGTCGGTCATCCGCTGCTCGCGGAGTGGGGCCGGCAGACGCAGGCGCAGCTTCACATGCTGCACGAACTGACGGAAAGCGCGGCATCGAGCGAGCGCGAATTGTTCGAAGAGAACGCCGGGCCGACGTGGCTCGCGCGCGTGCAGAACGGCATCCTGACGCTCGACGAAGAGTACGCCGGGCCGCAGCCGGACGAGATCGTCGATGCCGGCGTGGAAGTGCATGTCTGCCATAGCCTGTCGCGCCAGCTCGAAGTGCTGCACGACCGCCTGCTCGACTGGTTCGACGAGATCGAAGGGCTGGAGCCGTCCGATGTGCTCGTCGCGTTTCCGGATCTCGCGGTGGCCGGGCCGCTCATCGACGGCATATTCGGCACGGCGCCGGCGGGCGCGAGCAACGAGCGTAGGCGCATTCCGTATCGCATCACCGGCTTGCCGCCGTCGCAGGCGAACCCCGTTGCGCGCGCGATGCTCGACTGGCTCGCGCTCGCCGAACGCGGCGTCGGCGCGCCGGAGCTGATCGAATGGCTGCGCGTCGATGCCATCGCGACGCGCTACGCGATCGATGCCGCATCGCTCGAAACGGCGCAGGAATGGCTCGCGGCGGCGGGAGCGCGTCGCGGATTGCGTCCGACCGAAGCCACCGGCGAGCACGTGCCCGCCGCGCGCCACACCTTCGCCGATGCGCTCACGCGCCTCTATCTCGGCTACGCGCTGCCGGGCGGCGGCGCGCCGGTCGCGGAATGGCTGCCGGTGGAAGGCGCGCAAGGCTCGGAGGCCGAGTTGCTCGGACGCCTGACGCGTTTCATCGACGATATCGACGCCTTCGCCGCGCAGATCGAAACGCCGCGCACGGCGCGCGCCTGGGGCGACTTGCTGCAGAGCACGCTCGCGCGTTTCTTCGATGCGGGCGTCGCGTTCAACGACACCATCGGCGACGTGCGTCACGCCATCGACGCGCTGATCGTCGCGATGGACGAGGGCGCGCGAGACACGGAAGTATCGGCCGCCGTCATCCGCACCGCGCTCACCGACACGCTCGACGATCCCGCGCGCGGCGGCGTGCCGTGGGGCGGCGTGACGTTCTCGTCACTGACGAGCTTGCGCGGGCTGCCGTATCGCGTGGTGTGTCTGCTCGGCATGGACGACGGCATGTTGCCGAGTCTCGCGCGCGCCGACGAATTCGACCTGATGGCGAGCTTCGGCAAACTGGGCGACCGCCAGCGCCGCGACGACGAGCGCAATCTCTTTCTCGACCTGATGCTCGCGGCGCGCGACCGGCTGATGATCGCGTACACCGGGCGCAGCATTCGCGACAACGCCGTGCTGCCGCCCGCCGCGCTCATCGACGAATTGCTCGATCATCTGGCCGAAGCCGTCGCGGGCAAGCACGCCGCGCCGGACGAACTGGCGAAGGCGCGGGCGTTGTTCGTCCACGAGCATCCGCTGCAGCCTTTCGCGCCCGAGTATTTCGCGCCGAACGGCCGGCTCTTCACTTACGAGCCGGAACGCGCGGAACTCGCGCGGGCGCTGGCGGCGGGCCGGGCGCAGCCGAGTGCGCCGTTCTTCGCGTCGCCGTTGCCGGCGGAAGAAGACGCGGGCATCGTCGCGTTCGACGATTTCGTGCGCTTCTGGCGGCATCCGGCGCGCGCGCTGCTGCGCGACAGGCTGGGCATTGCGCTGGTCGATGCCGAAGCCGAACTCGACATCACCGAGCCGTTCGAACTGGGCTTCGCGGGCCGCGATGCGCTCGCCGCGCGCGTGCTGCCGTCGCTGCTCGACGCGGAAGACGAAGCCACGCATCGCGCCCGCGAACGCGCTCGGCATGTGGCGCGCACGAGTCCCGAGATGCCGGGCGGCGCGACGGGCGCCGTGTGGCAGGCGCGCGAGATGCACGCGCTCGCGAATCTCGCGGATCGCATTCGCGTCTCGGTGGCCGAGGGCGCGACGCGCCTGCCGTTCTCGCTCGACATTACGCCGCGCTGGCCGGACACCGGCGGCGTCGCGCTTTTCGGCCCGCATGACGACGCGCTCATCGACGAGCGGCCGCTCACGCTGTCCGGCACGCTCAATCGCCTGACGCCGCAAGGCCAGGTGATTTATCGCTACGACCAGCCGCGCGCCCGCGATTATCTGTCCGCGTGGCTCGCGCATCTTGCCTATTGCGCGGCGCTGCCCGACGGCCCGCGCCGCACGGTCTGGCACGGACGCGGCGCGCAGTCGGCGGATTTCGAGCTGACGCCCGTCGCGAATCCGCACGCGCATCTCGCCGCGCTCGCGGCGTTGTATCGCGCGGGCCGCCGTATGCCGCTGCGTTTCTTTCCGAAGAGCGCGTGGCTCAAGATGACCGAAGGCGATTCGAAGGCGCATGCCGCGTGGGAATCCGACCGCACGCGCGCCGAATCGGACGATCCCGTTTATCGCATCGCGTTTCGCGGCGAATCGCTCGCGCTCGACGACCGCTTCGCCGCGCTCGCGCGCATCGTATTCGAGCCGCTTTCGCAACATCTGCAAAGCGACGCATGATGACGACCGCCATCCAAGCCATGAATCCCGACGCCGTGCAGGAACTCGACGTCTTTTCCTGTCCGCTCGACGGCGTCAACCAGATCGAAGCGTCCGCAGGCACCGGCAAGACCTGGAACATCTGCGCGCTCTACGTGCGGCTGCTGCTGGAAAAGCAGTTGAGCGTCGAACGCATTCTCGTCGTCACGTTCACGAAGGCCGCGACCGCCGAATTGCACGAGCGCATCCGCACGCGTCTCGCGGGCGTCGCGCATGCGATCGAAAACGGCGATCCAGCGGGCGATCCGTTCATCGAACGGCTCTTCGAAACGACGCTCGCGGACATCGATCCTGAAGCGGCGCTGCAACGCATCCGCATCGCGCTGCATACGTTCGATCAGGCCGCGATCCACACGATCCACGCGTTCTGCCAGCGCGCGCTGCAGGAAGCGCCGTTCGCCGCCGCGATGCCGTTCGCGTTCGACATGGAAGCCGACGACAGCGCGTTGCGCTTCGAACTCGCCGCCGATTTCTGGCGCGAGCGCGTGGAGCCGGCGGCGGCGCGCACGCCGTCGTTCGCGTCGTGGCTCGTCGCGAAGGGCGCGGGGCCGGCATCGCTCGATGCGCAACTGGCGCGCCGTCTCAAGAAGCCGCTTGCGACGCTGCGCTGGGGCAAGAGCGAAGCGGAACTCGCCGCCGAAGCTGTCGATGCGCAAGCCTTGTTCGACGAAGCGTGCGCGGTGTGGACCGCCGAGCGCGGCGCGATCGCGAAGCTGCTCTTCGACGCGGAAGCCATGCTGAAGCAGACCTCGCACAAGCGCTCGATGATCGAAGCGGCCCTCGACGCGTGGGCGCGCTATTTCGCCGACGCCGACTGCCACGCCGAACCGCCGAAGGAAGCGCTGAAGATCACGGCGTCCGCGCTCGCGAAGGGCACGAAGGTCAAGCACACGCCGCCCGCGCATGCGTTCTTCGAGCACGCCGAGGCGATCGCCGCGTCCGCCGCCGCAGCGGAGGCCGCGCAGCGCGCGATGTGGCTCGACATCGTGCGCGAATGGCTCGACTACGCGCCCGCGGAACTGTCGGCGAGAAAGCGCGCGCGGCGCGTCGTGTCGTTCGACGACTTGCTCTCGAACCTGCATCACGCGCTCGTCCAACACGCGTGGCTCGCACAGACGTTGCGCGAGCGTTATCCGGCCGCGCTCATCGACGAATTTCAGGACACGGATCCGCTGCAATACGCGATCTTCAACCGCGTGTTCGCGCCGCACGGTCCGCTCTTTCTCGTCGGCGATCCGAAGCAGGCCATCTACAGCTTCCGCGCCGCCGATTTGCACACGTATCTCGCCGCGCGCGAAGGTGCCAGCGCGCGCTACACGCTCGCGGTGAACCAGCGCTCGACGCCGCGCATCATCGAGGCGTGCAACCGCGTGTTCGGCGCGAATTCGTCGGCGTTCATTCTCGACGGGCTCGACTATCAGCCGGTGCGCGCGGGCACGCGTGCGCGCGGTCCGTTCGTCGATGCGACGCCCGCCGCCGCCTATTCCGATATCGCCGATTTCTGCGTCTGGATGCTGCCGCACGGCGACGCCGCGCTGTCCAAGGGCAACGCGCAGCGCGAGGCCGCGCAAGCGTGCGCCGCCGAGATCGCGCGCCTGTTGCGCGGTGCGCAGCGCGGCGAAGTGCGCATCGGCGACAAGGCGCTTTCCGCGGGCGATATCGCCGTGCTCGTGCAGACGCATCGGCAGGGCAGCCTCGTGAAGCGCGTGCTCGCGGCGTGGGGCATCGGCAGCGTGGAACTGGCGCAAGCGTCGGTGTTCGGCTCGCTCGACGCCGAGCAGATCGAGCGCGTGCTCGCCGCCATCGACACGCCCGGCGACCTGCGCCGACTGCGCGCCGCGCTCGCGACCGACTGGTTCGGGTTGGACGCCGCGGCGCTGTGGCGGCTGGAACACGCGGCATCGACGGATGAAAGCGGCGCGAACGACTCGACGAGCTGGGTCGAGCGCTTCTCGCGGTATCGCACGATCTGGCACGAGCGCGGCTTCGCGGTGATGTGGCGCACGCTCGCGCGGGAACTGTCGATTGCCGCGCGCCTCGTTTCGCGCGCCGACGGCGAACGCAGGCTCACCAACGTGAACCATCTGGCGGAATTGCTGCAGGCGCGCTCGGCGGAACAGCCGGGCATCGCGCCGACCTTGCGCTGGCTCGCCGCGCAGCGCGCGCAGCAGGGCGGCGGCGAAGACGCGCAACTGCGCCTGGAATCCGACCGCAATCTCGTGCAGATCGTGACCGTCCACAAGTCGAAGGGGCTGGAGTACGCGGTCGTGTTCTGCCCGTTCCTCAACGACGGCGCGGCGCGGGATGCATCGAAATCCGGCTTGCCCGACGCGAAGGAGTATCACGACGACGCGGGCGAGGCGGTGCTGCACTATGGAATCGACGACGAGGAATCGAAAGAGGTGAGCGCGGCCATCGCGCGCGAACAGGCGGCCGAGCGCGCGCGTCTCGTCTACGTGGCGCTGACGCGGGCGGTGTATCGCTGCTACGTGGTCGCGGGCGTCTACATCTCGAACATGTCGAACAAGTCGACGAAGGAATCGCGCAGAAGCGTGCTGAACTGGCTCGCCGCCGGAGCGGGACGGGACTTCGACGCGTTCTGCGACGAGCCGCCCGACGAAGCCGGCATCGTCGCGGCGTGGCGCGCGCTGGAGGCCGAGGCCGATGGCGCGATCGGCGTGACGCCGCTGCCGGTCATCGATGCGCGCGAGCCGCTTCCCGCCGAGACTTCCGGCACGCACGAGATCGCCGCGCGCACGAACCGGCGTCTGTTGCGCGACCGCTGGCGCATGGCGAGCTTCAGTTCGCTGGTGGCGGCGGGCGCGCGCGACGAGGCGAATCAGCCGCAGCCCGCCGAAGCGCGCCCCGATCACGACGAACTCGCCGATTCGACGCTGCCGCCCGAAGCGCCGTCGCGAGCGGAAACGGCGCTCGCCGACGACGACATTCTCGCGTTCCCGCGCGGCGCGGCGGCGGGCGAGTGCCTGCATCGCATGTACGAGCTGGCGGATTTCACGCAGCCGTCCACGTGGCCCGAGGCCGTCGAGCGCGCGTTGCGCGAGCATCCGATTCCCGCGCCGGAGCCGCTCGCGCAGCGTCTTCGCCCGATGATGCTGCGCCTGCTCGCCGATACGCTCGACAGCGAGATCGCGCCGGGCATGCGGCTGTCGGGCATCGCGATGAAGCGGCGCATGAACGAGCTGGAGTTTCTGTTCCCCGCGCCGTCGCTGGATTTCGCGGCGCTGCGCCGCATTCTGTCGATGCACGGCTATCCGGATGTCGCGCTCGAATCGGGCGCGTTGCGGGGCTTCGTCAAGGGATTCATCGACATGATCGTGCTGCACGGCGGGCGTTACTGGATCATCGACTGGAAATCGAATCATCTGGGCGATGCCGCCGCCGATTACAGCGCCGCGCCGGTCGCCGAAGCGATGGCGCATCACGCGTATCACCTGCAGGCGCTGGTTTATGTGGTGGCGTTGCATCGATACCTGCGCGCGCGGCTCGCCGGTTACGACTACGAAACGCATGTCGGCGGATATCTCTATCTCTTCGTGCGCGGCGTGCGTCCGGATTGGCGCGACGGGGAAAACGCGAGCGGCGTGCATCGCGGACGGCCTTCGCTGGAACTGGTGGAGGCGCTCGACCGGGTGATGGGCGGAGAAGCGGTATGAGCACAGTGGAGAACATCAACGCGGCGGATTCGGCCGCATCCGCCTTCGCCGATGAAAGCGCCGCGCTCGCCGAAGGGTTCGCGCGGCGCATCGGTGAGCTGTCGCGATGGTCGGGCGCGGACGCGCGCGCTATCGCGTGGGCGGAACGCGCGGCGCGCGCCATCAGCCGGGCGACGGCGCTCGGACACGTCTGCATGCCGCTCGCCGCGCTCGCGCGCCGTCACGGAGAAAGCGTGCGCGAAGCCCGCGATGCGCTGCTCGCAAGCGGCGTCGCGACGCTCGCCCGCACAGCGGCGCGCATCGACGCTGCCGATCTGCGGCCGCTCGTCATCGACGAGGACGGTCGGCTCTATCTCGCGCGCTATTTCGATTACGAACGGCGGCTCGCGGTCGCGCTGGTCGAACGGGCGCGGGGCGCGCGGATCGACGTTTCGCCGCGCGAACTCGCGCAAGAGGCGCAGCGTATCGCGCGCTATTTCGGGGAAGTCTCACGCGATGCCGACGACATCGACTGGCAGCGCGTCGCCGCACTGGTCGCGCTGGCGGGGAGGCTCACGATCGTGAGCGGCGGTCCGGGCACCGGCAAGACGACGACCGTCGTCGGCGTGCTCGCGTGCCTGCTCGACGCCGATCCGGGCTTGCGCATCGCGCTCGCCGCGCCGACCGGCAAGGCCGCGCAGCGCATGCAGGAGGCGTTGATCGAGCGCGCGGACAAGCTGCCGCCCGAGCTTGCCGGGCGTCTGCCGCGCACGTCGTTCACGCTGCAGCGGTTGCTGGGCGTGCTGCCGGACGGCGGCTTCCGGCATCATCGCGACAATCCGTTGCCTTACGACGTGATCGTCGTCGACGAGGCTTCCATGATCGACGTCGCGCTCGCGGCGCATTTGCTGGAAGCGGTCGCGCCGTCGAGCCGGCTCGTGATGCTCGGCGACAAGGATCAGTTGTCGGCGGTCGAGGCGGGCGCGGTGTTCGCGGAACTGAGCGCGCAGCCGGCGTTCAGCGAGGGCGGGGCGCGGCGCATCGCGGGGGCGTTGGGCGTGGACTTGGCGCGGTTGCGGGCGGCGTTGCCGTCGGTCAACGCGACGCACACGCGTGCCGGTGATGCACGCGAGCCGGCGCCCGACGCATTCGACGACCTGTTCGCAAGCGAAGACGATCCGGCCGGCCGAGCGGACCCTGCACATCGCCGTAGCGAAGCGCACGACGAAGGCTACGCCGATCTTTTCGCGGACCACGACGCTTACACGAGCGACGAGGCATCGAACGCGGACGACGAAGGCTACGCGGACCTTTTCGCGACCATCGGCGACACGTCGCGCGACGCAGACGACGAACCAAACGACAAGGCCCCGCTCACCGATTGCGTCGTCTGGCTCGCGCGCAACTATCGCTTCGGGCTGGATTCCGCGATCGGGCGCTTGTCGATCGCGATCCGCAACGGCGATGCGAAAGCCGCGCTCAATACGCTCGACGCAACGCCGTCCACGGCATCGGAAGCGCCCGGCGCCGTCCTCTTCGACGACGGCCACGCGACGCTCTCGGACCGCACGCTCGCGCACTTGGCGAAGGGATTCGCACCGTACGCCGACGCGCTCGCGTCGCTGCTGCGAAACGAGCGCGCGCCAGCCGACGAAGCCGCGCTCTTCGACGCGCTCAACCGCTTCCGTGTGCTGTGCGCGACCCGCAAAGGCCCGCGCGGCGTCGATGAAGTGAACGCGCGCATTGCGTCCAAGGTTCGTGAGCAGGCGGGCATTGCGCTTGCCCTCGGAGCACAATGGTTTGCCGGACGCCCAGTGATCGTCACGCGCAACGACTATGCGCTCGGACTTTTCAACGGCGACATCGGCATTGCGCTGCCGGGCGCGAACGGCGCGCTGCGCGTCGCGTTTCGAATGGCGGACGGCTCGCTTCGCTATGTGTCGCCCGCCGCGCTGCCGCCGCACGACACGGCGTTCGCGCTGACCGTCCACAAATCGCAGGGCTCGGAATTCGAACAGGCCGCGCTCGTGTTGCCGGGCAGCTTCGTGCGCGTGCTGTCGCGCGAGCTGGTCTATACGGCGATCACGCGGGCGAAGCGTCGCATCGAAGTCATCGGTTCTGCGGCGATTTTCGCGCAGGCCGTCGATACGCCGACGCGTCGCGATTCCGGTCTCGCCGCGCGAATGGCGCGCCTGGCGCGATTGACCCGCTCGCAGCGGCGGTCCTGAATGGAGGAGTCTGAACCATGTCCGATAGCCTCATGGTGCCGCCCGGCGAAATCGAGCTGACGGCCGTGCGCGCGCAAGGCGCGGGCGGCCAGAACGTCAACAAGGTATCGAGCGCGATTCATTTGCGGTTCGATATCCGAGCCTCGTCGCTGCCGGAGCACATCAAGGCGCGGCTGCTCGCGCTTTCCGATAGCCGCGTCACGCGCGAAGGCGTGATCGTCATCAAGGCGCAGGAGCATCGCACGCAGGACATGAACCGCGCGGCGGCGCTCGCGCGGCTCGACGAGCTGATCCGCAGCGTGAGCGTCACGCGGCGCAAGCGGATCGCGACGAAGCCGACGCGGGCGTCGCAGGTGCGTCGGGTCGAAGGGAAGATCAAGCGGGGAGCGGTCAAGGCGGGGCGCGGGGCGGTGCGGGGGGAATAGCTTGCCGGGCGCTGGGCTGAATGCGCGCGGCGCGGTTTCCGACAACGCGGCCGCGCATGTACACGGCCGCGAGCGGCATCAGCGACAACACGCCTCGCCGCGACGACGAGCCGCCATCACGTCACCGCACCATTCCCCGTCGCGCGAGAAACGGCACCTGCTTCACGATTCCGGTCGCGAGCGCCGTCCCCACGAGCACGACCGCGCATCCTTCCAGCATCGCGACCGACACGTGTTCGCGCAAAAACACCGCGCCCCAAAGGATCCCGAAAAGCGGAATCACGAACGTGACCGTCATCGCGCGCGCCGGTCCCGCAGCGGCCACCAGCCGGAAATACAGGAAATACGCGATGCCCGTGCAGCACACGCCCAGCGCGATCACCGCCGACCACGCGTGCACGGACACCGGCGTCGCTGGCCACGTCAGCAGGGCGATCGGCGCGAGCGTGATCGTCGCGCCGATCATGCTGCCGGCGGCGTTCGTCGCCGCGTCGACGTCCATCAGATACTTCTTCGCGAAATTGCCCGCCACACCGTACAGCGCCGATGCCGCGAGCGCCGCAGCCGCCGCCAGCATGCCCTGAACGGGCAGCCCGCCCGATGCCGGCCCGCCCGTCGCGATCTGGTTCCACACGAGCAGCAGCACGCCCGCGAAACCGATCGCCATGCCGATGGTGCGCATCGTCGTCAGCCGGTCCTTCAGCCACACGTAGGCGACGAGCGCGCCCCAGAGCGGCGTCGTCGCGTTGATGACGGACGTCGCGCCCGCCGATAGCGTCAACTCCGCGAACGCGAAGAGGCAGAACGGCGCGGCCGAATTCAGAATGCCGACGACGAAGAGCGCCAGCGCGCGCTTGCGCATCGTCGCGAGCGAGGCGGCGACGTTGCGGCGTGCGAGCAGCATCGCGACGAGAAACAGCGCGCCGATGCCGACGCGCACCGCCATGAGCGGCGCGACGCCGAACTCCACGACGCCGACACGGATGAACAGGAACGATGCGCCCCACAGCGCGGCGAGGACGATCAATTGCAACAAATTGGCGATGGACATGACGATGCGGACTTCAAGACTGCTGATGAAAAAAGTCCGCGCATGTTAGCACCGCATCGCGCGTGAAAGAACGCGCGTGGAACGAGACCGCAAGAAGCGGGAATTCAGTGCGGCGGAATCATCCACGTCAGCACGTTCTGCTGCAGCCAGACGAGCACGCCGAGAATCACCGTCAGCAGTATCGAATGCTTGAACGTGCGCGCGAAGACGAGACCTTCCTTGCCCTTGAGTTCGGTTGTCGCGACGCCGGTTGAAATATTTTGTGGCGAGATCATCTTGCCCATCACGCCGCCCGACGAATTCGTCGCCGCCATCAGCACCGGATTCAGATTGAGCTGATGCGCCGCGACCACCTGCAGATTGCCGAAGAGCGCGTTGCCCGACGTATCGCTGCCGGACAGGAACACCGCCACCCAGCCGAGGAACGCCGACACGAGCGGGAAGAACGGCCCGACCGACGCCACGCCGAGGCCCAGCGTGTAGTTCATGCCCGAGTAGTTCATCAGGTAGGCGAGTCCGACGATGGTCGCAACCGTGAGAATGGCGATGCGCGTCTGCACCCACGTATCGACGATCGCCGCGCCGTACTCGCGCGCGGGCAGCCGCACGAGCGCCGCCGTGATGATCGACGCAACCAGAATCGCGGTGCCCGTCGCGAGCGGCTGGAAGTCCCAGATCGCGCCGTAGGGCTGGTTGTACAGCGTGATGTAGACGGCCTTGTCGAGACCCGGCCACGCAATCTTCACGTCGCCGATCAGGAAGATCTTCGCGACCGTCCACACGATCACCACCACCGACACCACGATCCACGGCAGCCAGCCCTGGCCGCCCGAAATCGTTCCGCGCGTCTGTCCGAGCCGGTCGACGTTCACGGCGAAACGTTCGTCGGTAACGGGCTTCCAGACGCGCAGGAACGCGATCGTCAAAATGAGCGAGACGAGCGACGACAGCACGTCGGTGAGCGCATAGCTGATGTAGTTCGACGTCACGTACTGCGTGAGCGCGAACGCCCCGCCCGAGACGAGCAGCACCGGCCACACGCGCATCATGTTGCGGAAACCGGCGTAGATGCCGATCACGTAGAACGGCAGGAAGAATGCGAAGAACGGCAACTGGCGGCCGACCATCTTGGCGAGCGCGTCGGTCGGAAGATGCGTCACCGCGCCGAGCACGGTGATCGGCACGCCGAGCGCGCCGAACGCGACCGGCGCGGTATTGAAGATCAGCGTGAACGTGAGCGCTTCGAGCGTCGGAAAGCCGAGCAGGATCAGCAGCGAACTGGTGATGGCGATAGGCGTGCCGAAACCGGAAATGCCTTCCAGCAGCGCGCCGAACGAAAAGCCGATGACGACGAGCACGATACGCCTGTCGTTCGGCAGGTTCTCGACCATCCATACGCGGAACGCCTCGAAGCGGCCGGAGCGTTGCGCGACGTTGTACAGCAGGATGGCGGCGAACACGATCCACATGACCGGCCACAGCGCGAACACGGCGCCGGCCGCGACGGAATCGAGCGCGAGCCCGATCGGAAAATGCCAGGCGGCCACCGCGATGACTAGCGCGACGACCAGCCCGGCGAGCGATGCCTGCCACGCGGGACGCCGCGCCCAACCGAGCAGCGCGAGCACGACGGCGATCGGCAGCGCAGCGACGATGAACGACAGCGCGAGCGAATTCGCGACGGGGGTGAGCAGCTGATGGAACATCGGAGGTCTCCTGTCGACAGGCGTCGCATTCTTATACGCAGGCGGCGTCGAGCCGCGATGCGCGTCGCGAGCCGATGCTTCCGCGGCCTTAAGCGGTTGCCTAACGCGCAGACTAAGAATAGGTGACCGATGGCCTCCGTCAAGCGGAAAAGCGCTCAGCCCTCGACGGCTGCTCCGGGCGCGGGGGCGTCGTTGCCCGATTGCGGCGTTTGCCGGAACACCCAGACGGTCAGGAGCGCGAGGGAAGCGAGCATCCAGAGCAGGAAAAACACAAAGGCCATCATGTCCGATCCCCGAGAACGAAGGTTCGCGACAGCGGGCGTGCCGTCGCGTCGTGCGAATTGCGACGGTGATTAGCCAGAACCGTGCCAATTGTCTGGCGAAATCGGGCGAAGCCTTGTCGGAAAAGGGAGGAGCTTTGTCGTGCGGACGGGAAAGCCGGACGCGAACCGGATCGTTCGACGGATCGCGTCGGAAAATGTTGCAGAAGTGTTACGTCAGATGAATAGGCGGCCGTTTAGCGGGGTTTTGTTTGTATCGCCTGCGAAACATGGTTTACGCGAGTCAGTGACGGCCGCCGTGGCCACCACCGTATCCGCCGCCATATCCGCCGTAGCCGCCGTGCCCGCCCTGCCATGAAGTGCCGCCGCCGTGCCATCCGCCGCCGCCATGCCATCCGCCGCCGTGCCAGCCGTGTCCCCAGCAGCAACCGCCGCCGCCCCAGTATCCGAAGCCAATGGAGATTGCCGGATAGCCCCAGCCGTAATACGGCGGATACGCGGGATAAGCGGCGTAGGCCGGATAAGGCGCGTAGTACGGATAAGCGGGCACGGCGTAATAGTCCGCACTCGGCGATGCGGCCACGTACTGGTATTCGACCTGCGCGGTCGAATACGTGGCGCCCGGCGCGGCAGACGCCGCGGCGCCTGAAGCACCCTGCGGCGGCACGGCAAACTCGCGCTGCGTGTAGGCAGCAGGCACGGTCGGATAGTAATAGGCCGGGTAGTCGGGATAAGCGGGGTAGTAGCATCCGCCGACGATGACGCCCGTGGCGAGCGCCGCGACGATCGCCCGGGTTCCGGAAGCGAGAGAGGTGATGGTGAAGCGGGCGGGGATCATGGTGCTGCTCCTTGCGTGATGCTTGCCGGACTCTTGGCTCGCACCGGTCCGTTCAAGAGGAGCTTACTCGAACGCACTGCGCCGCGCTTCCGAGCTTCTGTGAAAAAGTATTGCGATGCGGCGTCTTGTAACAGTCCTGAAACAGCGGCGCAGGCGATGAACGCCGCGCCGCCTGTGCGTGGTCTCGTTACTTGCCTACCTGATTCCCGATGACTCCCCCGACCGCCGCGCCGCCGAGCGTCGAAAGCGCGCTGCCGCCGATCACCGCGCCGCCCGCTGCGCCGACGCCCGCGCCGATCGCGGTATCGCGTTGACGGGTGTTCATGCTGTCGCAGCCGGTGAGGCCTGCAAAGAGTGCAACGACCATTGCAGCGGCGCCGATTTGTTTGATGCTTTTCATGTCGACTCTCCAATACGATGTTGAGGTGAATCGGCTGCGGCTCGCGTGGAACGGCGCCGCAAAGTCTCGCCGGTTCATGCGACTTACAGCAGGAAAGGTGCCCGATTCCCCGGAACCGCCAGCCAAGCCCGAATGAAAACGGCCCGCCGCACGCACAGTGCGACAGGCCGCCGTCAACATCGAATCAACGCGAAATCAACGCAAAAGCAGCATCAGCGTCAAGTCGGCTGATAAATCTCCGCGCCCTTCTTCACGAACTCGATCGCCTTCGTCTCCATGCCCTTGGCGAGCGCCTCGTTTTCGCTCACGCCTTGCTTCGCCGCGAAATCGCGCACGTCCTGCGTGATTTTCATCGAGCAGAAATGCGGGCCGCACATCGAGCAGAAATGCGCGACCTTGGCGGAATCCTTCGGCAGCGTTTCGTCGTGGAATTCGCGCGCCTTGTCCGGATCGAGGCCGAGGTTGAACTGGTCTTCCCAGCGGAATTCGAAGCGCGCCTTCGACAAGGCGTTGTCCCGCACCTGCGCGCCCGGATGACCCTTCGCCAGATCCGCCGCGTGCGCCGCGAGCTTGTACGTGATGATGCCTTCCTTCACGTCGTCCTTGTTCGGCAGGCCGAGGTGCTCCTTCGGCGTGACGTAGCAGAGCATCGCGGTGCCGAACCAGCCGATCATCGCGGCGCCGATGCCCGACGTGATGTGGTCGTAGCCCGGCGCGATGTCGGTGGTCAGCGGCCCGAGCGTGTAGAAGGGCGCTTCGTCGCACCATTCCAGTTGCAGGTCCATGTTTTCCTTGATGAGCTGCATCGGCACATGGCCGGGGCCTTCGATCATCACCTGCACGTCGTGCTTCCACGCGATCTGCGTCAACTCGCCGAGCGTCTTCAGTTCGCCGAGCTGCGCTTCGTCGTTGGCGTCGTAGATGGAGCCGGGGCGCAGGCCGTCGCCGAGCGAGAACGAGACATCGTATTGCTTCATGATTTCGCAGATGTCTTCGAAGTGCTCGTAAATGAAGCTTTCCTTGTGATGCGCGAGGCACCACTTCGCCATGATCGAGCCGCCGCGCGACACGATGCCGGTCATGCGATTCGCCGTCAGCGGCACGTATTGCAGACGCACGCCCGCGTGGATCGTGAAGTAATCGACGCCTTGCTCCGCCTGCTCGATGAGCGTGTCGCGGAAAATCTCCCACGTCAGGTCTTCGGCCTTGCCGTTGACCTTTTCGAGCGCCTGATAAATCGGCACCGTGCCGATCGGCACCGGCGAATTGCGGATGATCCACTCGCGCGTTTCGTGAATATGCTTGCCCGTCGAGAGATCCATGACCGTGTCGCCGCCCCAGCGGATCGCCCACGTCATCTTGTCGACTTCCTCGCCGATCGACGACGTCACCGCCGAATTGCCGATGTTCGCGTTGATCTTCACGAGGAAGTTGCGTCCGATGATCATCGGCTCGCTTTCCGGGTGATTGATGTTCGCCGGGATGATCGCGCGGCCGCGCGCCACTTCCTCGCGCACGAACTCGGGCGTGATTTCCTTGAGCGCATCCTTGCCGAATGCCGCCGCGCCGAAGGCCTGGCCGGCGTGCTGGCGGCCCATCATCTTCGCGAGCTTTTCGCCGTTCGGGCCGCTCGTGCGCAGGCTTTCGAGGTATTCGGCGCGGCGCTGGTTTTCGCGGATCGCGATGTACTCCATCTCCGGCGTGATGATGCCCTGCCGCGCGTAGTGCATCTGCGAGACGTTCTTGCCATCCAGCGCCCGGCGCGGATGCCGATGCAGTCCGGGAAAGCGCAGCTCGGCGGTCTTCGGATCGGCGGCGCGTTCGCGGCCGAATTCGCTCGACAGGCCGCTCAGTTCCTCGGTGTCTCCGCGCTTGGCGATCCACTCGCCGCGCAAAGCGGGCAGACCGCTGCGAATATCGATGGAAGCGTCCGGATCGGTGTACGGACCCGACGTGTCGTACACGTACACGGGCGGATTCTTCTCGCCGCCGAAGCCGTCGGGCGTGTCGGACTGCGTGATTTCGCGCATCGGCACGCGGATGTCCGGCGTCGATCCGCTCACGTAGACCTTGCGCGAGTTCGGCAGCGGCGCGATGGCGGCTGCATCGACAACGGCGTTTTCGGACAGAAACTTCGGGTTGGCATTCATGTGCTGTATGTCTCCTGCAGGGACGAAATTCCAGCGCGCGCGTAACGCACGGCTGACTCAGGAGCTAAACAGGGAGGAACGAGACGGAAAGGTGCGGGTTCGGAAGAAGTGGTCTGAGGCGAAACCGTCGAACCCGAACGCTTCCCTGCGCTGGCATTATCCAGATCAGGTTCAAAGGGTATTTCTCACCCACGATACACGGGCGATTCAACCGGTCATGCCGGACTCGAATCGCGATGTGCAGCGCAGGACCCCCGCGTTAGCAGCCGCCACCATACACCGCACCGTGGCGTGTTGGCAACCATCGACGATTTGCCCGCTTCACGTTTCGCCGTTCCTGCATAATGGCGAGCGCCGCGTTTTAGGTACTTACCCCAGAGGGACTTACCCCAAAGCGCGGTTTCGCGACTGCCGCCGCCGCACGTTGCCTCTCGATCGCCTTCCATCGCTTCATCATGCCGTCGTGTTTTCTTCGTCCTGCCGCGCTTTGCAGGCGTCGCACCGCCAGCCGTCCGATGTGTCCCGTTCGTGCCGCATGCGGCGCGGCTTTCGCGGAGTGATGCATGTCCGCCTCGCCGCCGCGTCTGCCGTTCTCGCTTCCCGACCGCTTTCCGTTTCGCGCGCCGCGCTCCCGTAAGGGACAGGTCGCGTTCGCGCTCGCCGTCGTGTATGTCGTCTGGGGCTCGACGTATCTCGCCGTGCACCTTTCGCTCGAATCGTTTCCGCCGCTCTTGCTGTCCGGCATGCGCAATCTGTTCGCGGGCATCGGACTCTTCGCGCTCGCCGCGCGCCGCCAGCCCGTCTGGCCGACGATGGCCGAAGTGCGCAACGCCGCGATCGTCGGCACGCTGCTCGTCGGCTTGTCGAGCGGGATGCTCGCGTACGGCATGCGCACGGTCGAAACCGGCACCGCCGCCGTGATGGTCGCGACCGTGCCGCTCTTCGCGACGATCATCGCCGCGCTCACCGGCCGGCGCATCGCGAAAGGGGAGTGGGTGGCGGTCGGCCTTGGGCTCGCCGGCATCGTGCTGCTCAATCACGGCAATCAGGGCTCGGGCGCGACCGCCGGCAGCGTGGCGATTCTCTGCGGCGCAATCTTCTGGTCGGGCGGCGCGCATCTCGCAAGCCGCCTGAAACTGCCGTCGGATCTTTTCGTGTCGACTGCGCTGCAGATCGGCCTGGGCGGTTCCATTTCCACCGGCGTCGCGCTCCTGTCGGGCGAGCGGCTGACGAGCCTCGGCTGGGTGCCGGCGTTCTCGTTCGTCTATCTGATGCTGATCGGCACGATGGCCGCCTACGTCGCGTATGGCTTTCTCATTCGCCACACGAGCCCGATCATCGCGAGCAGCTGCATGTATGTGAATCCGGTCGTCGCGGTGCTGCTCGGCGCGCTGCTGCTCGGCGAGGCGATCACGCGCTGGACGGTCATCGCGACTGTCGTGATTCTGGCGAGCGTCGGGTTGTCGTTCTGGTTCGAGCGCCGCCGGCGCGGGCTCGCCTGATTTTCCTTCCCTTCTTGTAATAAACGAGCCGCCGCGTGGGCGGCTCGCGCTTTTGGCATCGCCGAAAATCGTCCCGAGCGATTCCTCTAATGAATGGCGGAGCCTTGCCCGGCAACGCTTTTCCGCTCATTCGACGCGTTCGCGCACCGTGCCGGGGCATAGGTGTTGCTCATGTCCGGCACCCGCGATTCGCGCATCTTCCGTGCAGTTCGATGCGTCGCCGCGGCCATCCAAAGGTCAACAATCAAAAAAGGAAGGTGGCACATGAAGCTCATCCGTACCGCCACGGCGCTCGCCGCTGTCGCTTCGATCCTGTCCGCTTGCGGCGGATCCGATGATGTCGGCAAGGAACTCGGTCTCACGCAGGCTCAGGTGCATTTCGTCCACGCGCTTCCGAGCGGGCCGAACGTCGACTTCTACGATAACGGCAAGGTGCTGCAACCGAATCTGGCGTACAAGGCCGTGACGAACTTCGCGAATATCGATATCGGCCAGCACAACTTCTCCTACGCCGCCGTCAACACGACCACCCAGCTCGCCACGGACACGACCATCAACAATGCGGCGAAGGGCCACGAATACACCGTGATCGCGCTGCCGGAAGCGGGGCTCGTGCCGTCCATCGCGGTCATCGACGATCCGTTCGACAAGGGCCTGCTTTCGAACAGCGCGCGCGTGCGGGCCTTCAACGCGTCGACGAATGCGCCGAATCTCGACCTCTACCTCGTCGCGCCGGGCGCGGACATCACGGCGGTCAGCCCGACGATGGCGGGCGTCGCGTACAAGAACGCAGTGCCTGCTTCGACGCAGGATTCGCTCTACGTGTCGGGCAGCACGTATCAACTCATCGCGACGCTGCCGGGAACGAAGACGCCGGTGTACAAGTCGGCGTCGTTCAATCTCGGCAACAACTCGGACTGGCTCGTGACGACGCTGCCGGCGGGCGACGCGGCATCGCAGATCGTGCCGGAGAAGATTCGCGTTCTGGTGGCGCAAGGCGGCAATACGCAGCAGCCGGCGATCGATTTGCCGGACACGCAATAAGCGATCGCTGCGCGTTATCCGAGCGATAAAAAACCGCCCGAGTAATCGGGCGGTTTTTTTCCGCAGCGCCGATGCAAAACGCCATTACAAAAGCGCGCGCACAAAAAAATCCCGCCGCGCAAGGCGGCGGGAAAGACAGGGAACTACGCTTAAATCGAGTCGAAGACCGGCTGGCTTACTTGTGCTCTTCCGCCGAGTTCGAGATGGCCTGGCCGCCCTTCGAGAGATCCTGGCCTGCGCCCGAAATGGTGTTGCAGCCCGCGAGCGCGGCCGTGCCGGCGATCAGCAGCAAAGCGATGATTCGAGTCATGTTCATTCCCCTTGAAGTGAATGGCGTGGTTGATCGTGTCTGGATTGGCCGCTGATCGTTCGACGGGCCTCACCGGTGTGAACAATCATAAAAAAAGCGGACAGGGCTCGGCTGTAGGCACGCCTGTGTTTTTTTTGTCGGCCTGATCCGTACTTGGCGTCGGCATCGTCCTACGCGGCGGAGCGCGCCGGCGCGTGATCCGCATCGCCATGAACGCGCTCGCGCGGCATCGACACGCTGATGCTCGTGCCATGCGGTTTCGCGCGCTCGATCTCGAAGCGTCCGCCGCGCGCCGACACGCGCTGCCGCATGCCGACGAGCCCATGCGTCTGCGTGCGCTTCAGATCCTGCGGACGGATGCCGACGCCGTCATCGGCGATATGCAGCGACACGACGGCCGCATCCATCGTCAGCGCGACGCGGATGCGGCTCGCGCGCGCGTACTTCGCCGCGTTCGTGAGCGTTTCCTGCGCGACGCGAAAGAGCGCGATCTCGATCGCCTCGCCGAGCTTCACGTCCTCGCCCGGCAGATCGAATTCGACGGTCCAGTTGTTGCGTTGCGCGGCTTCGTCGACGAGCGAGCGCAGCGCCGTCACCAGGCCGAAGTTGGCGAGCACGGTAGGCCGCATGTCCTCGATGATGCGGCGCTTCAGCGCAATGCCCTGATCCAGATTGACGATGGCGCGCGAGAGTTTCTCGGCCATCGCCGGTTCGCTTTCGCGCAGTTTGCCGCGCACCCACGCGACATCCATCTTGCTCGCGGTGAGGATGGAGCCGAGTTCGTCGTGCAGTTCGCGGGCGAGCTGCGTCTTCTCGTCTTCGCTCACGGACTGCAAGTGCCACGCGAGCGCTTCGAGCTGCCGCGTGCGCTCGAAGACGAGCTGATCGAGTTCTTCCTGCTGCGTGATGAGTTCCTTTTGCACGCGATCCTGCTTGTCCAACTGGATGCCGAGATTCCGGAACAGCAGCAGAAACAGCACGATGTTTAGCGCGCACAACGCGCCGACGCACAGCGTCGAAATGCGCTGATCGGCGCGGCTCGTATCGAGCGCGTGCTGCGCGCGCTGCTCTTCGTTCAGGCGCAGGAGGGAGAGGGCGGCGTCGAGCGTCGAGTTGTCGGAAGCGGAAGGTTCGACTGCATCCGACGATGATCCCGCGAGCCGCGCCGCGCCGCTTTCGATCTCCTCGTTCGCCGCCGCGCTGACCTGCGCGAAGCTGGCGAGCGCGGTGTCGTCGCCGATGCGGCGGTAGTACGCATCGAGCGTCGCGAGCGCGCGGCGCACGTGCGCGGCGGTCGAATCGAACTGCGACTTGTAGGCCGGGTCCGGCTGCAACACGAACGCGCGCCGTTGCGCGGAGAGCGTCGCGATGTCGGCGGCGAGTGCGGAAAGGTCGGCGGTGGCGCTTTTTGCATCGAGCGCGGTCTCGTATTCAGCCGCGATGCGCATGCGCCCCGATTCCAGAATCACGAGCCCGCCGACCGTGATGACGATGGCGACGGTCATCGCCACCAGCCAGCTATAGCGGCGCATCCATTCGTTGATGCGGGCAAGCCCGGCGCGCGGCGGCGCGGGCGGCGGGTCGTGCGCAACGGGCGACAGGATCGCGCGAGGTACGTGGCTCATGGCGTGGTCTCAGGCGTCGCGCGGCGAACGACGGTTCGCTCGCGGAGCCGATTGAAAGCTGATGTCGGTGGATTCTCACAGCAAAAAAGGAGCCAGCCCGAATGCGCATCGGTAAGTGCATCGCTAGGATGGGCTCACCATCCATTCATACGGGGAAAGATCATGCTGAAGTGGGCACTGTTCTTTGCAATCGTGGCCGTGATCGCCGGTCTGCTCGGCTTCACCGGGATCGCGGCGGGCGCGGCGTCGATCGCCAAGTTCCTGTTCATCCTGTTCCTGATTCTTTGCGTCGTGTTTCTCGTGCTCGGGTTCGTCATTACCAAAAAAGCGGTCGATTAGCGGGGTTTTTATCGCATCCTTAATCGACACTGGAACGTGAGAGCGGCGGCATTTCCGAGCAAGGCGCCGCCCGAACGGACTCTGACAAGAACGATCAACGAGGAGGGTTCCATGCTTCACTACGCCGCCGTTTTCTTCGTGATCGCGATCATCGCCGCCGTGTTCGGTTTTACCGGCATCGCGGCGGGCGCTGCGGAAATCGCGAAGATCCTGTTTTATATTTTTCTCGTGGTGTTCGTCGTCACGCTGTTGCTCGGCGTGTTCAGGACATGACGGCCACGCCCTTTTGACGCGCGGTCCCGGCGCGCCGTCCCGAGCGGGCACGGCGCGTGCATCGAAGACGATGATCGGATAGCAGGGCGCTATGAAGTGCACGCGCGGACCTGCATCAACGACCGCCAATCACCCCATCCACAGGAGCCAATCACATGTCCAAATCGTCTGCTGTAAATGCGCCGGGCCAATCCTCGGACGCTTTCGTCCTCGACGTTGAGAAGATCCGGAACGACGCGCGTCAGCACATGGACGAAGGCCCGGTCACGTCGACGTACAGCGCGGACCGCGAGACCGTGTTGAAGCTGCTCAACGACGCGCTCGCGACCGAATGGGTCTGCACGCTGCGTTACAAGCGCCACTATTTCATGGCGAAGGGCATTCATTCGGAAGCCGTCGCAAAGGAATTCGCCGAGCACGCGACCGAAGAGCAGGAGCACGCCGACATGCTCGCGGAGCGCATCGTCCAGTTGGGCGGCGAGCCGAATTTCGCGCCGGACAGCCTCAAGTCGCGCTCGCATTCCGAGTACAAGGAAGGCACGGATCTCATCGACATGATTCGCGAGAACCTGATCGCCGAGCGCATCGCGATCGATACGTACCGCGAGATCGTCCGCTATCTGGGCGACAAGGATGTCACGACGCGCCGCCTCTTCGAAGAGATTCTGGCTGTCGAAGAAGAGCACGCGGACGACATGGCCGACCTGCTCGAAGGCCGCAACGGCTGATTCCGGCGAGCCGTGGGTGCGATGCGCGGGCGAGCGGAACCGCGCATCGCGCATGAACGAAGCATGCGTAAAATGACCGCTCACCTATTTAAGCAGCGCGGACGGCGCGAATGATTCGAGTCTTGATAGCCGACGATCACGCGATCGTGCGCAGCGGGTTCAGGCAGTTCGTCGCCGACGAACCCGACATGGAAGTGGCGGCGGAAGCATCGACCGGCGACGAAACCATCGCGCTCGTGCGCGAGCAGGCATTCGACGTGGTGCTGCTCGACATCGCGATGCCCGACAAGAACGGCGTGGACACCTTACGCGTCATCAAGCAGATCCGGCCGCAGCAGGGCGTGCTCATGTTGTCCGGCTTTCCCGAGAGCCAGTACGCGATCAACCTGCTCAAGGCCGGCGCGAACGGTTATCTGAACAAGGACGCCGCGCCCGACGAGATCGTGCGCGCGATCCGCACGGTGGCGCGCGGGCATCGCTATTTGTCGGAGTTCATCGCCGATGCGCTCGCCGACAAACTCGACAAGCCCGCAGCCGAGCGGCCGCACGAGACGCTTTCCGAGCGCGAGTTCCAGATTTTCTGCAAGCTCGCGGGCGGCCGGATTCCGACGGAGATCGCGCAGGAACTGCATCTGTCGGTGAAGACGGTGAGCACGTATCGCGCGCGCGTGCTGGAGAAGATGCGGCTCGCGAACAACGCCGATCTCACGTATTACGCGATCAAGAACGGGTTGATCGAATAGCACATCACCGAGCGCTTGCCGCCGACGAGGACGCAGTAAAGCGGAGGATGCCCGCCGTGGGCCACATCACCATCGACGATTCGGCAGAACAGCACAGACCGCGCGGCGCGCCGCTCGCGGTGCTGCTGATCGAGGATTCGCCGCTGATCCGCCGCAGTCTCACCGAAGCCATCGACGCGCTCGGACCGTGGCGCGTGACCGCTTTCGCCGATGCACCCGACGAAGCCATCGCGCTGTTGTCGTCGCAGCCGTTCGATGCGGTGATCGTCGATCTGCAACTGAAGCGCGGATCGGGCATCGACGTGCTCGCGTGGCTCAAGAGCGGGCAGGCGCGGGGCGTGGCGAAGGGCGCGTTCGTCGTCGTGCTGACGAATCACGCGCTGCCGGCGTATCGCGAGCGGTGCCTGCAATATGGCGTGCGCCATTTCTTCGACAAGTCGCTGGAGTTCGATCGCGTGCTCGATGCGATGGAGGAGTTCGCGCGGGAGCGGGTTTGAGGGGCGACACGGAACGGTGTTCGCACACTGCGCGTTCGATGTCGGGCGTGAGCGCTTACGGGGTCGCAGGCCCGGTACACGTTTCGCGTTAAGCCGGCAAACTCGACTCCGAGCCGCCCCGCGTGCATCGCACGATGATGTTCGCCCGCCGCACGCTTCTATCCCGCTGTCAGCGCTTCTCGCGGCTCCATCCTCCCGCTATTTCCCACTCACGCGCCGCTTTCCCGCACCGCGCGCGTCTGGCGTCCGCGCCAGTGACTGAAGCCCGCGAGCGCCGTCGCGGCGAGCCCGACGATGCACACGCCCGTCCAGCCCATCGCGTGCCACGCGAGTGACGCGAGCGCCGATCCCGCTGCCCCGCCGACGAAATACGCCACCATGTAGACCGTGTTGACGCGGCTGCGCGCCTCGGGCTTGAGCGCGTAGATGCGCGACTGGTTCGAGATCTGCGCGGCCTGCACGCCGACATCGAGCACGATCACGCCGATGACGAGTCCCGCGATGCTTTTCGCCGACAGCGCGAACACGACGAACGACACCGCCACGAGCACGATCGACAGCGTGATGACCGCGCGCGGCCCGCGCTTGTCCGCGGACTTGCCGGCGAGCGGGGCGGCGAGCGCACCCGCCGCGCCGACGATGCCGAAAAGCCCCGCCGCCTGCGGTCCCATGTGGAACGGCTCGCCCGCGAGCAGAAGCGTCAGGAGCGACCAGAACGCGCTGAAGCCGGCGAAGAGCGCGCCGCCCGTGAGCGCGGCCTCGCGCAGCGCGGGGCTTTCGACGGTCAGATGCCACATCGACGCGAGCAGCTTGCCGTAGGAAAGCGTGGACGTCGGGCGGCTTTTCGGCAGCCGCAGGATCACGACGACGGCGAGCGCGATCGTCGCCGCGACGGACGCCGCGAACACCGCGCGCCAGCCGAAATATTGCGCGACGAAGCCGGACACCGTGCGCGCGAGCAGGATGCCGAGCAGCAGGCCGCTCATCACGGTGCCGACGGCGTGACCGCGCTCGGCGGCGGGCGCGAGTTCGGCGGAGAAGGGCACGGCTTGCTGCGCAATCGTCGATACGACGCCGATCGCGAGGCTCGCCCCGATGAGCACCGCGAGCGTCGGCGCGGTGCTGGCCACGACGAGCGCGACGCCGAGCGCCGCGAGTTGCAGAAGGATCAGCATGCGCCGGTCGAAGCGATCGCCGAGCGGCGCGAGCACGAGCATGCCGAATGCGTAGCCGAGCTGCGTGGCGGCGGGCACGGCGCCGATCAGATAGGCGCTTTCGGGAAACGACGCGCGGAAATCGCCGAGCAGCGGCTGATTGAAATAGATGTTGGCGACGGAGACGCCCGCGATGGTCGCGAGCAGCCAGAGCGTCGCGCGCGAATAGTGCGGATGGCGCTCGGGTGATTGATCGTGAGAAGCGTGCGGCGACTGATGCGATGACGCGGACATGGTTCGTTCCGTCGGACGGGCAGGAGGGCGGCGTGAGGCAAGCCGCCGATCATACTGGAGACGAACAAGGTCTGCTGGTTGGGCGGACGATATGAAGGGACTTCGCGCGCCGTCACGCGGTCCTGACACGGCGCACACGATGGTAGAATCGCGTCCGCCCTGCCGGGGTGATGAAATTGGTAAACATAGCGGACTTAAAATCCGCCGCCTAACGGCTTGCCGGTTCAAGTCCGGTCCCCGGCACCAGGGCGCGAATCACTGCATGGCCGACGAACGGCATCCCTACGCCGAAACCGTCGCGTTTCAAACCGCGTGCCCCAGCACGCGCGCCACGTAATGCCGTCCCCACGCTTCGCCATGCGCGAGCGCCTCTGCGACCGTCTCGAACGGACCGTGATCGCCCATCATTTCGCCCGAGTCGTCGGCGAGCGTCGATCCGTGCACCGGGCGCCGGTCCGCGCGCGTCACACGCACGCGAATCGCGTAGCCTTCGACGGGCGTTTCATCTTTGCCATCGCCCTGCAACGGCCTCGGCACCGCGCTGATAGCCAGCATGTAATCGCCTACTTCGATGTCCTTCTGCATGGCGGCCTCCGCATCGTCGGGCGGGAAACGAATCATCAAACGAGACTTGCGCCGATTGTGCTACCGCGCCCGAGCGTCGAACAAGTGCTTCGCGCGTGTTATAAAGCTTCGCCGCCAACTCACATTTCGCTCCGATGCGCCCGCGCCGCGTCGGGCATCGACCGATTCCTTCGATGAACATCCGCTCCCGCCTGCTTCCGCTTCTCACGATTCCGCTCGCGCTCATGGCCGGCTGCACATCCTATTACCGCAACATCGACGCGTGCAAGGAACGGATGCGCGCCGAATATCCGGATGCCGCGAGCGCGCCGCTGAAAGTCACCGGTTCGGGCGCGGCCATTCACGGCTCGCGCGTCGTCGTGCACGGCACGATCAAAACGCCGGCGACGCCGCCCGCGACCAAGACGACCGACACGCCCGCCGCCGCCGAATGCACCTTCGCCGACAACACGCTGACGGCCTTCCAGTGGCTCGCGCCCGCGAAGCTCGTGCCGAAGCCGCAGGCGGACGACGAACAGTAGGCATCGCCAGACGCGCGTGATTGAAAGCCATTCGACAACCTCGCGCACCTCACGCATAATCGGCGACTGACTTGCCACGGCTCGGTCGAAGCCAACTCGCGAGGACATCCAATGGGCAAGACCCGGCTCGAAGCGTTCAGCGATGGCGTCATCGCGATCATCATCACGATCATGGTGCTGGAACTCAAAGTTCCGCACGGCGACGACTTCGCCGCGCTCGCGCCGCTCGTTCCCGTGCTCGCCGCCTACGTGCTCAGCTTCATCTACGTCGGCATCTACTGGAGCAATCATCACCATCTGCTGCACGCCATCAAGCGCGTGAACGGCTCCGTGCTGTGGGCCAACCTGCATCTGCTCTTCTGGCTCTCGCTCTTTCCCTTCACGACGAACTGGATGGGCGAGAACCATCTCACCGCCGTGCCGACCGCGTGCTACGGCTTCGTGCTCTTCATGACGGCCGTCGCGTATTACATCCTCACGCGCGCGCTCATCTCGATGCATGGCGAAAACTCGCCGCTCGAACGCGCGCTGGGCGCGGATCGCAAGGGCAAGATCTCCGTGCTGCTGTATCTCGCGGCGATCGCGGCGTCGTTCTGGCAGCCGTGGATCGCCGCCGCGATCTATGCGATCGTCGCGGCCGTATGGCTCGTGCCGGACCGGCGCATCGAACGCATGCTGGTGAGCGAGGAGCAATGACGCGGTGATTCGCATCGGCCTCATCTCCGACACGCACAATCTCGTGCGCCCCGAAGCGCTCGACGCATTGCGCGACTGCGCTCACATCATCCACGCGGGCGATATCTGCAGGCGCGAAGTCCTCGACGCGCTGGCGTCGCTCGCACCGCTCACCGTCGTGCGCGGCAACAACGATATCGGCGAGGGCGTCGCGTCGCTGCCGGAACATGCGCGCATCGAACTGGGCGGCGCGACGATCCACGTCGTGCACGATATCGCCGATGTCCCCGCGCCACTCGACGGCGTCGATGTCGTCGTGACCGGGCATTCGCACAAGCCGGTCGTCGCGCGGCGCGACGGCGTGCTGTTCGTGAATCCGGGCAGCGCGGGGCCGCGGCGCTTCAAGTTGCCGATCACGGTCGCATTGCTCGACATCGATGCCGATGGCGAAAAAGTCGATGCGCGCATCGTGACGCTCATCGAATAGCGATAAAAAAAGGGCCGGCGCATGACGCGCCGGCCCTTCTTTCACATCGACCGCATTTGCTTATGCGCGGGCGGCGTTGTCGAACATGGAATCGTCCATTTCCGCAGCCTCGCGATGGCCGCGCAGGATCGCGTGCGCTTCCGAGTGCGACGCCACCGCGGGCGGCGAGCCCTTCAGCGGCTTCTTCGCAGTCTCGTGCAGCGCGAGCACCGACACGATGCCGATCACCGACGCGCCCATCAGATAGTACGCGGGCATCATCAGCATGCCGGTCTTGTCGACGAGCCATGCAGTGACGAGCGGCGTCGTGCCGCCGAACAGCGATACCGACACGTTGAAGCCGATCGCGAGCGCGCCATAGCGGATCTTCGTCGGGAAGAGCGCCGGCAGCGAGGAGGGCATCACGCCCGTGAACGTCGAAAGCAGCGCGCCGAGAATCATCATGCCCGCGAAAACCGACGGCATCGTGCCGACGCGAATCAGCGTGAGCGCGGGAATCGACAGCACCAGCAAGCCGACGCAGCCCGCGAGCATCACCGGCTTGCGGCCGATCGCATCCGACAGACGGCCCGCGAGCAGCGTGAGCGGCACCATCAGCACCATCACCACGAGCACGATGAAGAGGCCATGCGTCTCATTGAACTTGAGCGTCGCGGACAGATAACTCGGCAGATACGACAGCGCCATGTAGTCGGTCACGTTGAAGATCAGCACGAGGCCGACGCATTGCAGAAGCGGCTTCCACTGCTGCACGAGCGTTTCGCGGAACTGCGTCTTCGTGGTTTCGTTCGCGGCCGCTTCCATCTTGTCGGCTTCGCGCTGGAACGCGGGCGTCTCTTCGAGCTTCATGCGGATATACAAGCCGATCAGACCGAGCGGACCCGCCACCAGGAACGGAATGCGCCAGCCCCAGCCGAGCAGCGCATCATGCGACAGCACGCCGGTCAGCACCGCGACCACGCCCGCGCCGAGCACGTAGCCGACGAGCGTGCCGCATTCCAGAAAGCTCGACATGAAGCCGCGCTTCTTGTCCGGCGAGAATTCGGCGATGAACGTCGCCGCGCCGCCGTACTCGCCGCCCGTCGAAAAGCCCTGCACGAGCCGCGCGACGAGCAGCAGCACGGGCGCCATCACGCCGATGCTGTCGTAGCTCGGAATCAGGCCGATACAGAACGTGCCGATGGCCATCATGATCATCGTCATCGCGAGCACGCGCTTGCGGCCGATGCGGTCGCCGAGCGGGCCGAACACCATGCCGCCGAGCGGACGCACGAGGAACGCGGCGGCAAACGTGCCGAAGGTCGCGAGCAGCTGCGCGGTCGGGCTGCTCGACGGGAAGAACACCTTGCCGAGCGTCACGGCGATGTAGCTGTACACGCCGAAGTCGAACCATTCCATCGCGTTGCCGATGGCCATGGCGCCGACGGCGCGCTTGAGAAGTGATTGATCGACGATGGTGATGTCGTCGAGCGTGAGACTGGTCGATGCATTCGATGCCTGGGACGCAGTGCGCTTGCGCCAGAGGCCGTCGTGTAGAGCGGTCATAGGTTGAAGAACTCCGTGTTCAAGTGCCCAGCGCTCGTGCGAAAACGGCCGCGAAAAGCGTCGGGCGCGCCGGCGAGCGGCGCGTATTGCCGGATAGTGCAGTTTCGTGACGGCGCCGCAGCGCATTCGGATCGTCGATGCGAAAGACGATGGCTTCCCGCGCGCCGGACGAGGAGGCCCGACGCGGAAGATCGAATGACAAAGCACGGTGCCGGTGCCTCGCGGCGGAAGTCGCGAAATTGCACTCGGGATGAAACAAACGAATTTGACGGGCGGACGGCGAACTCGGGGAGCTGCCGCGGGTGGAACCGCTACGTCGGCGAAACTACAAGGCTTGGAACGAAAAAGGCCGGCGTGCGCGAAAAACGCTAAATACCGACAAGCCTCTTTGTATGAAAACTGTCACTACCACGCAGTGTTTGATGCAACCGTCTGCGCGTGAATGATGGTGAATTGCTGTTGATAACGAGCGAGATGATAACACGATGACAGACGATGTGCAAACCGGCCCGTCCGCCGGGCACCGCGCGCATCGCTGAATGCCTTATGTGGCCTAGGATTCGGCCTAGTCGTGTCTTAACTTTTTAGTACCTAATTCGGACGCAACGGTCAACAAAAAACCGACCACGGCGGGTCGGTTTTTCGTCGAAGCAAAAGGCCGGATCAGCTTTGCGGCGGCACGTAGCCGGAAGCGGTATCGGCGCCTTCGCCGAAGAAGTACTTCTCGGTCTGCTTGATCAGATACTGGCGCGCGCGCGGATCGGCCATGTTCAGGCGATTCTCGTTGATGAGCATCGTCTGTTGCTTGAGCCAGCCTTGCCACGCTTCCTTCGAGACCGTCTCGTAGATGCGCTTGCCGAGTTCGCCCGGCAGCGGCGGAAAGTCCAGTCCCTCGGCTTCCTTGCCGAGTTTTGCGCATTGAATCATTCGGGCCATCGTGTGTTTCTCCTGTATCGGGTGCGGGACGCGTTTTATGAGTGCGCGCGTCCGGAAATCGTGTTCAAAGCTGTTTCATCAGCACGAGCGACTTGCGCTGCCAGTTGTAGAGGCGGCGGCGGTCTTCGGGCAGATCGTCCACCGTGACTTTCACGAAGCCGCGTTTGAGGAACCAGTGCTCGGTGCGCGTCGTGAGCACGAAGATGCGCGTGAGGCCGCGCGCGCGGGCGCGCTGCTCGATGCGCTTCAGGAGCCGCTCGCCGTCGCCCGAGCCTTGCGCTTCCGGCGCGACCGTCAGGCACGCCATCTCGCCGATGCGCTCCTGCGTGTACGGATAAAGCGCCGCGCAGCCGAAGAGCACGCCGTCGTGCTCGATGACCGAAAAGTGGTCGATATCCCGCTCGATCTGGTGACGCCCGCGCCGCACGAGCGTGCCGTCGGATTCGAGCGGCTCGATCAGCGTGAGAATGCCGCCGACGTCGTCGGGCGTGGCTTCGCGCAGGCTTTCGAGGTTCTCGTACGAAATCATCGTGCCGACGCCGTCGTGCAGGAAGAGTTCGAGCAAGACACTGCCGTCGAGCGCGTACGGAATGATGTGCGCGCGCGCGACGCCGCCTCGGCAGGCGCGGATCGCGTGTTTCAGATAGAACGCGGTGTCGCCCTGAAGCTCGCCGGATTCGTGCAGACGATAGGCGTCGTCGAGCGACATTTCGCGCACGAGTTCGCCTTCCTGATCGACGAGGCCGGGGATTTCGGTGACGAAGATGATCTTGTCGGCGCGCAGCGCGATGGCCGCGGCGGACGCGACGTCTTCCATCGACAGGTTGAACGCCTCGCCCGTCGGCGAAAAGCCGAGCGACGACAGCAGCACGAGCTTGTTGCTCGCGAGCGACTGGCGGATGGAATCGCCGTCGATCTTGCGCACGACGCCCGTGTGCTGGAAATCCACGCCGTCCAGAATGCCGACCGGCCGCGCCGTCACGAAGTTGCCCGACACGACGCTGATGTGCGCGTGAGCCATCGGCGTGTTCGGCAAGCCCTGGCTGATCGCGGCCTCGATGTCGAGGCGCACTTCGCCGGCGGCTTCCTTCGCGGATTCGAGCGCGCGGGCATCCGTTATGCGAAGCCCATGCGAAAACGACGATTCGACCCCGTGCAGGCTCAACTGTTCGTCGAGCTGCGGGCGCGAGCCGTGCACGAGCACGACGTGGATGCCCATGGCGTGCAGCAGGCCGACGTCCTGCACCAGCGCGTTGAGCCGTCCTTCCTGCACCAGTTCTCCGCCGAACGCGACGACGAATGTCTTGTTCCGGAACGCGTGAATATACGGGGCGACGGAGCGCATCCAGTCGACGAACTGGGCGAGGGGATTGGGCGCGTCGGCTTCCATTGCGGCCGGCTGCGACGCGAGGGTGAGGTCGGTTTGGGAATTCATGCCGGGATTATAATGCGACGCTATGCCGAATGTTTTCAAACGCCCCGCGCAGCCGGGCAAGCCGCAATCCGCCGATAAAGCCCTCGATACCCAGGAGCAGTTGAAGAAGCTGCGTGAGAATCTCTTGCGCGAGGCGAAGTCCGGCGCGGAAGAAGAGGGACTCAGCAAGAAGGAACTGGCGGCGCGCCGGTTCGCCGGGGCGGGGGGCGCGCAGAAGGCGCCAACGCAGGGCGCGCGCGGTGCGGAAGTGCCGCAAAAGCAGCCGCGTTCCGGCGACGTGGCCGCACGCGCCGTGAGTCCCGGGACGTCATCATTACGCGATGCGGGCGGCAGCAAATCGTCGATGCGTCCGCAGGGTGCGGTCGGGTCGAAGGCGGATGTGGTTCCCGGCAAGACCGGCGGACGCGCGCAGTCGCGCGAGAATCGCGATTCGCGCACCGATCGCCATGCGCCGCACACGAAAGATTCGACGCAGCGAAGCGCCGAATTATCGAACCGCGATACGCATAACCAGCAGACGCAAGCGAGCGTCGATCGTAAACAGGAAGCGGCGCAACGACGCGACCGCAGTCAACGCCCCGACGACTCCGCGCAGCAGACCGCCCGCGCGCCCAACCGCGATAAGCAATCGTCCGACACGCGACGCACCGAGGCGAGCGTCGATCGCAACGCTAAGGCTGACCGAAGCCCGCGCGCCCCGCGCCCCGACGCCGCCGCGCAGCACACCGCCCGCGCGCCGAATCGCGATACGCGCAGCGCTCAGGCGCATTCGTCCGAAGCGAAACGCCCGAAACCCGACACTGACCGCAGCGAGCGCGCGGAACGCGTCGCAGTTCAGAGCGCGCGCCGTCAGCCACGCCCCGACGACTCCGCGCCGGAAGCCGCCCGCGCATCGAACCGCGATGCGCCCGCCCGCCGCCCCCGCGAGCCGCGCGTCGTCACACCGAATCCGATCCCGCCGATCACGTTCCCCGAAGCGCTGCCCGTCTCGGGCCGACGCGAGGAAATCGCGCGCGCGATCGAAGCGAATCAGGTCGTGATCGTCAGCGGCGAAACCGGCTCGGGCAAAACCACGCAGCTTCCGAAAATCTGCCTCGCGCTCGGACGCGGTCTCGGCGCGGGCGGCCGCGGCCTCATCGGTCACACGCAGCCGCGCCGTATCGCGGCATCGGCGACGGGGCGGCGCATCGCGGAGGAACTCGGCACGCCGTTCGGCGAAGTCGTCGGCTACAAGGTGCGTTTCACGGACAACCTCGCGCCGGGCGCGTCCGTCAAGCTGATGACGGACGGCATCCTGCTCGCGGAAACGCAGACCGATCCGCTGCTGAACGCCTACGACACGATCATCATCGACGAGGCGCACGAGCGCAGCCTCAACATCGACTTTCTGCTCGGCTATCTGAAAGAAATCCTGCCGAAGCGCCCCGACCTGAAGCTGATCGTGACGTCCGCGACTATCGACGCCGAGCGTTTCGCGCGTCATTTCGGCAGCGATGAAAAGCCCGCGCCCGTGATCGAAGTGAGCGGGCGGCTGTATCCGGTTGAAGTGCGTTATCGGCCGATCGAAGAGGAAAGCGAGGCCGTCAAGAACGCGCAAGGCACGGCGCAGAAACGCAACGACCGCAAGACGGATCGCGATCTGATGGAAGGCATCGTCGATGCCGTCGATGAACTCTGCCGCGTCGGCCCCGGCGATGTCCTCGTGTTCCTGCCCGGCGAGCGCGAAATCCGCGACGCGGCGGAAGCGCTGCGCAAGCACCATCCGCCGCACACGGAAATTTTGCCGCTCTTCGCGCGCCTTTCCGCGCAGGAGCAGGAGCGCGTGTTCAGGCCGTCGAACGCGCGGCGGATCGTGCTCGCCACGAACGTCGCGGAAACGTCGCTGACGGTGCCGGGCATTCGCTACGTCGTCGATACGGGCAGCGCGCGCGTGAAGCGCTATTCGTACCGCAACAAGGTCGAGCAGTTGCAGATCGAGCCGGTTTCGCAGGCGGCGGCGAATCAGCGCGCGGGGCGCTGCGGGCGCGTGGCGGACGGCGTGTGCATCCGTCTTTACGACGAAGCCGATTTCCAGGCGCGGCCGCGCTTCACCGATCCGGAAATCCTGCGCTCGTCGCTCGCGGCGGTCATTCTGCGCATGAAGTCGCTGCATCTGACGGCGATCGAAACGTTTCCGTTCATCGAGCCGCCGCCGGGCCGCGCGATCGCGGACGGCTATCAGTTGCTGAACGAACTCGGCGCCGTCGATGACGACAACGCGCTGACCAGTCTTGGCCGCGAACTCGCGCGCCTGCCGCTCGATCCGCGCGTCGGCCGCATGATTCTCGCCGCGCGCGAGCATCACGCGCTGACCGAAGTGCTCGTGATCGCATCGGCGCTGTCGGTGCAGGATCCGCGCGACCGGCCGATCGAGGCGCAGGAGCAGGCGGACCAGGCGCATCGGCAATTCGTCGACGAGCGCTCCGAATTCCTGCAATGGACTCGCATCTGGAAGTGGTTCGAGGAAGCCGTCGCGCACAAGAAGTCGAACAAGCAACTCGCCGATGCCTGCCGCGCGAACTTCCTGTCGCATCTGCGTCTGCGCGAATGGCGCGACGTGCATTCGCAATTGCTGACGGTCGTGCGCGAGCAGGGCTGGCGCCTGAACGAATCGGATGCGACCTTCGAGCAGATTCATCTCTCGCTCCTGACGGGGCTGCTCGGCAATATCGGCCTCAAAGCCGACGACGAACCGCATTACCTCGGCGCGCGCGGCATCAAGTTCCATCTGTGGCCCGGCTCCGCGCTGCTGAAGAAAGCGGGGCGCTGGGTGATGGCGGGCGAACTCGTCGAGACGAGCCGTCTGTATGCGCGGACGATCGCGAAAATCGAGCCGGAATGGTTGGAAACCGTCGGCGGGCATTTGCTGCGCAAGTCGCTGTCGGACGCGCATTGGGAGAAAAAAGCGGCGCAGGTCGTCGCGTTCGAGCGCGCGACGCTCTACGGCCTCACCGTCTACGCGCGGCGGCGCGTGAGCTTCGGCAAGCAGGACGCGAAATACGCGCGCGAGCTGTTCATTCGTGGCGCGCTCGTCGAAGGCGAATTCGACACGCGCCTGCCGTTCTTCGCGCACAACCGCAAGCTGGTCGCGGATATCGAGCAACTGGAGCACAAGTCGCGCCGCCAGGACGTGCTCGTCGACGACGAACTCATCTACGGCTTCTACGATTCGCTGATTCCCGAAGGCATGTGGACGGGCGCGGCGTTCGAACGCTGGTATCGCGACGAGCAGAAGAAAGAGGGCAACGAGAAGCTCCTCTTCCTTTCGCGCGACGACCTGATGCGCCACGAAGCCGCCGGCGTCACGACCGATCTCTTCCCGAAGCGCATGACGATGTCCGGCATCGAAATGACGCTCTCGTATCACTTCGAGCCGGGCGCGCCGCGCGATGGCGTGACGCTCACGGTGCCGCTGTACGGGCTGAATCAGATCGATGCGCGCCGCGTCGAATGGCTCGTGCCCGGCATGATCAAGGAAAAGACGCAGTTGCTGCTGAAGTCGCTGCCGCAAAAGCTGCGCCGCCACGTGGTGCCGTTGCCGGAATATGCGGCGGGTTTCGCGGAACGTCATTCGGGGCCGAAATTCGGCGCGGGCGGACTGGTCGATGCGCTCATCGCCGATATTCGCGAGCAAACGCAAGTCGCCGTGAAAAGCGCGGATTTCAAGCTCGAAACGCTGTCCGCGCATCTTTTCATGAATTTCAAGGTGATCGACGAGCACGGCCGTCAGCTCGCGATGGGCCGCAATCTCGCGCAATTGCGCGCGGAACTCGGCGGACAGGCGCAGCAGCAGTTCCAGAAGCTGACCGCGACGGCCGCGCTCGACGCGCTTTCGAACGAAACGAACGCGCCGCAGACGCAAACGCAGACGCAATCGCCGCAGACCGGCGAAAGCACCGCGCTCTACGAAAACCTGACGACGTGGAATTTCGGCAAGCTGCCGGAGTTGCTCGAGATTCGCCGTCGCGGGCAGACGCTTTTCGGCTATCCGGCGCTCGTGGATCGCGTCACGCATTGCGACGTCGAAGTGTTCGATTCGCCCGAGGAAGCGGCGCGGATTCATCGCGCGGGGCTGCGGCGGCTTTTCGCGCTGCAACTGCGCGAGCCGATCCGCTATCTGGAGCGCAATCTGCCTGGCTTGCGCGAAATGTCGATGCAATACATGGCGCTCGGCACCGCCGATGAATTGCGCGATCAGATCGTCGAGACGGCGCTGGATCGCGCGTGCCTGCAAGACCCGCTGCCCGACGACGACGCCAGCTTCCACGCGCGCCGCGACGCGGCCAAGGGCCGGCTCACGCTGCTCGCGCAGGAAATCGCGCGGCTCGTCGGGACGATCCTCGCGGAATACGCGGCATTGGCGAAGAAGCTCGCGCAGGCGAAGCCGTTCCCCGCCGCGTACGCCGACATGCAGGCGCAGTTGAACGCGCTCATCGGCAAGCGTTTCGTGATCGACACGCCGTACGCGCAGCTCGCGCATTTCCCGCGCTATTTGAAGGGCATCGGCCTGCGTATCGACAAGCTGAAGGCCGATCCGTCCCGCGATGCGCGTCTCTCGGCCGACTTTCTGCCGCTCGCTCAGAATTATCAGCGGGCGATGTCGCAGCGCGGCGGCGTCGCGGATGCGCGGCTCGCCGAATATCGATGGCTGCTCGAAGAACTGCGCGTATCGCTTTTCGCGCAGGAATTGCGCACGCCGATGCCGGTTTCGGTCAAGCGGCTTCACAAGGTCTGGGAATCGTTGCAGCGCTAGCCCGCGCGCCGGATGCGCGAAAGCGCCGCGAAAAGCGGCATTTCTTGCGCCGGCGCATCCCATTGCGCAAAAAGAGCCGCAGAGTCAACGTGTTGCAGCATGCAAACGTTCTACAATGACGCCTGCTTTCCGACGTGAACAATTCATGCGCTCCAATTTCTTCTCCGGCCGCCTGCGCGCGGCCGCCGCACGCGCCACGCGTCTCGTGGTTCCCGTTACCGCAGCGCTTGCCGCCACGGCGGCTTTCGCCAACAACGTCATCGTGCTCAATTCGGCGGAAGCCACGCTGAGCCTCATCGACGAAAACACGCATCAGGTCGTCGGCACCGTGCCGACGGGCAAGGAGCCGCACCATCTGATGCCGACGCCCGATAACTCGTCGCTGATCGTGGCGAATTCGGTGTCGAATAATCTGATGTTCGTCGATCCTAAAACCGGCGGTCTGCAGCGCTGGGTGCAGGACATTGAAGACCCGTATCAGATCGGCTTTTCGCCCGACCGCAAGTGGTTCGTCTCGACCGGGCTGCGGCTCGATCGCCTGGACATTTACCACTTCGACGGCAAGGCGCTGACGCTTGCCAAGCGCCTGCCGCTCGCGACCATGCCGAGCCACATCGCGTTCACGAACGACAGCAAGACGGCGTTCATTTCGCTGCAGGTGTCGGGCGAAATCGCGGCAATCGATCTGCCGACGCAGACGGTGAAATGGAAAATGAAAGTCGGTCCGGTGCCGGCCGGCGTCTGGCTCACGCCGGGCGACAAGAATCTGCTCGTCGGCATGACGGGCGCGGATTACGTCGCGGTGGTGGATCTCGCCACGCAAAAGGTCATCAAGACCATCCCGACCGGCAAGGGCGCGCACAACTTCCGTTCGCTCGTGGATGGCCGGCACGTGCTGATTTCGAATCGCGTGGCGAACACCATCAGCATCATCGATGAAGAGACGCTCACGAACGTCGGCAACATCACCGGTCTCTTGCCCGGACCGGACGACATGGAACTTTCCGCCGACAAGAAGTATCTCTGGGTGACGTTCCGCTTCGCGAAGCATGTCGGCGTGATCGACCTTGCAAATCGCAAGCTGATCGAGACCATCAAGGTCGGACGCTCGCCGCACGGCATTTATTTCTACAATCGCGCGCCGGTGACCTCGCCGAACGGCGCCTGACGCGTCGCGGCGAACGCCACGGCGAATGGGTAGGGCACAGGGCGCTCGCGGGCGCCCTGTACTACGATTGAGCCAAGGGCCGCAGTTTCGACGTTTCACCCGGCCCCGTTTCTGTTCCACGGAGCACCATGTTTCAGTTCATTCTTTCGTCTCTCGACAGTTTCGTCTCCGCGCTGCAGACCACGCTTTACGTGGATGTGGTGCAGCCGCTGCTGTTCAAGCTCGGCATGATGGACTACGACGAGGACACCTACGACGCGCTGTACTGGGTGATCGTCGGCGTGCTGGAAGTAATGGCGATGTACGCCGTCCTGCGTCCGCTCGAAGCGCTGCGGCCCGCCGAAACGTGGACGGATCGCAAGGGCGTGCGCGTGGACGTGCTGTACACGTGGATCGTCAAGCTCGGCATCCTGAACCTGTTTTTCTTCTTCACGTTCCAGCCGCTTTTCGATTCGCTGCAAAGCTGGCTGCGCATTCACAACGTGCCGACGCTGGAAATCGATAATCTCTGGCCCGGCGTCACCACGCAGCCGCTCGTCACGTTCATCATCTACCTCGTGCTGCTGGATCTGGCGGGATACTGGTATCACCGGCTGGAGCATCGCTTCGGCATCTGGTGGGAACTGCACGCGGTGCATCACAGCCAGCAGAAGATGTCGCTCTGGTCCGACGACCGCAACCATCTGCTCGACGACATTCTGCAAGCGGGCTTTTTCGCGACGGTCGCGCTCGTGATCGGCGTGGAGCCGTCGCAGTTCGTCGTGCTCGTGGCGATCACCAATCTCATGCAAAGCGTGCAGCACGCGAACATTCGCCTGCACTTCGGATGGCTCGGCGACCGGCTGATCGTGAGTCCTGCGTTTCATCGCCGGCATCACGCCATCGGCTACGGCCACGAAGGCACCGCGTACGGCTGCAACTTCGGCGTGCTGTTTTCGTTCTGGGACATCCTGTTTCGCTCGGCGTCGTTCGACCGCACTGTCGAGCCGACCGGCATTCGCGACCAAATCGGCGCACCGGGCGTCGCGCCGGTCCACTACGGCGACGGTTTCGTCGAGCAACACTGGCTGGCGTTCAAGCGCATCGGCGCGCGGCTCGCGGCGCGTCGCGCTGCCGCTTCCGGCAAGCGTTCCGCCGCGCTCTGACGTCCGCATCTTCCGCACTTCCGCACTCGCCAGCGCGCATCCCGCGCGCTGGTTTATCCTGTCGTTTCCTCTTTTCTCGACGAATCACGCATGAATGATTTGCTGCGTTCGTTCGTGCGCGCGCTTGCGAACGTGTTTCATCCGCGCATGCTCTGGCTCACGCTGATGCCGTTCGGCGTCGCCACCCTCGTGTGGGGCGCCATCCTCTGGTATTTCTGGCAGACGCTCACCGGCACGGCCAACGGCCTGCTCGACGGCTGGGCGCTTACATCCGCGATGTATCGCCTGTTCGATGCCGTCGGGTTCTCGTCGCTGCACGCGGTCATTGCGCCGTTTCTCGTCGTCATCGTGACGATTCCGCTGATCGTCGTGACCGTGCTGCTGCTGATCGCCACGCTCTCCATGCCCGGCGTCATCAAGCTGCTCACGCGCCGTCCGAAGGGCCATTACGCCACGCTCGAAGCGCGGCACGGCGGCTCCTGGTACGGCAGCCTCGGGCATTCGGTGGTGACGACGATCGTCTGCCTCGTCGCGCTCGTCGTGACGCTGCCGCTTTGGCTCATTCCGCCGTTTTTCGCGCTGATTCCGCCGCTTTTGTGGGGCTGGCTCACATATCGCGTGATGACTTACGACGCGCTTGCGCTGCACGCGAGCGCGGACGAACGGCGCGCGATCGTGCGGAATTTGCGGTGGCCGCTGCTCGCCATCGGCATCGTGAGCGGCCTGCTCAGTTCCGTTCCGACGATGCTCTGGGCGTGGTCGGTCTGGCTGTTGCCGCTATTTCCCGTCGTCGCCGCCGTGACGATCTGGGCGTACGCGTTCATCCTGGTCTTTTCCGCGCTGTGGTTCGCGCATTACTGCCTGCACGCGCTCGAACGGCTGCGCGCGAACGAGGCGCGTTATGACGCGATCACGGTCGAGACCCGCGACGTAACACTGAAGCAATAAAGGGGCATTCATGGGCATTGGCGTCATCATCATCGGCGACGAAATCCTGTCCGGGCGGCGCATGGACAAGCATCTGCCGAAAATCATCGAACTGCTGGGCGCGCGCGGCTTGTCGCTCGACTGGGCGGAATACGTCGGCGACGATCCCGCGCGCATCACCGCGACGCTCGCGCGCACGTTCGCATCGGGCGACATCGTGTTCTCGACCGGCGGCATCGGCGCGACGCCCGACGACCACACGCGCCAGTGCGCGGCGAAAGCGCTCGGCGTGCCGCTCGAACTGCATCCGGAGGCGGCGGAACTGATCCGCGCGCGCATCCGCGACACGGCCGAGCAGGCCGGCAAGCCCGTTGAGCTGGATTCGCCCGAGAATCTGCATCGGCTGAACATGGGCACGTTCCCGAAGGGCGCCGAGATCATTCCGAACAGCTACAACAAGATTCCGGGCTTTTCCGTCGGCGATCATCACTTCGTGCCGGGCTTTCCGGTGATGGCGTGGCCGATGATCGAATGGGTGCTCGACACGAAATACGCGCATCTGCATCACGCGACGCCGTATGTCGAACGCTCGCTGCTGGTGTTTGGGCTGCCGGAATCGCGCATCACGCCGCTGATGGTCGCGATCGAGCGCGATTTCGAAGGCGTGCGCGCGTTCAGCCTGCCGAGCGTCGGCGATGCGGCTCGCGGCGCGCTCTATGCCCGCGCGCATATCGACCTCGGCGTGAAGGGCGATCCGGTGCACGCGAACGCCGCGTTCGACGTTCTGCGCGATGGCGTGATCGCGCTGGGCGGCGAAGTCGTCGAAGTGCCGGCGGAGGACGCGCAGTGATCCTGCTGGAAGTCATCGCATTGACGGCGGCCGACGCGCGCGCCGCCGAGCGCGGCGGGGCGAACCGCATCGAACTCGTCACGGCGATGGGCGAGGGCGGGCTGACGCCGAGCATCGGGCTGATCGAATCCGTCGCGCAAGCGGTGCGGATTCCGGTAAACGTGATCGTGCGGCCTCACAGCCGCTCGTTCGTCTACGACGCCGACGACTATGCGGTCATGCTGCCCGACGTCCGCGCGATCGCCAGGACGGGCGCGAACGCGATCGTCGTGGGCATGCTGACGCCGAACGGCGACATCGATACCGACGGGCTGTCGCGCGTCATCGAAGCCGCCGATGGCTTGCAGGTCACGTTTCACCGCGCATTCGACGAGGCGCGCGACCTCCACGCCGCGTTCGACACGCTGCTCAAGTTCGACGCCGTGACGAACGTGTTGACGTCGGGCGGCAAACCCTCGGTGCTCGAAGCGGCGGATACGATTCGAACGCTCGTCGCACGCTCGGCGGACACGCGTTGCACCGTGCTCGCAGGCGCGGGCTTCACGGTCGATGCCGTCGCGCCGTTCGTCGCTTCGACAGGCGTGCGCGCAGTGCACTTCGGATCGGGCGTGCGCGTGGATGGCAAGTCGCTCGCACCGGTCGATGAAGAGCGCGTTCGCCGCGTGCGCCGCCTTCTGAACGAGGCCGGCTGAGGCGTTAGCGCGGACTCACGCGCCCATCCACGGCAAGCCCCGGAAGCACCATCCCGAAACGGTCTTTCGGTGGCCTTGTCCATCCTTGTCGCCTTCGAAACCTTCCAGCAGATCGTAGGCGTTCTTGAAACCTTCCTTCTGTGCCGCGACAGCCGCGAGCTTGGACCGTGCGGCGCTTCGGCACAGGAAGAGAATGGGCGTATCCGGGGTGGCGATTTGTCGTAATTGTTCGATAAACTCAGCATTCGGCACGGAGCCGGGGTAGCGGATCCATTCGACGTGCGCGTATTGTTCGCCGTTGATGGCCGGGCGGCCGACCCAGTCGAGTTCGGCGCGCGTGCGGACGTCCACGAGGCGCGCGTTCGGTTCGAGTTGCAGCAGTTCGAAGGCTTCGGCGGGCAGCAGCGCGCCAGCGTAAGAGAGGCTGTTTTCGGCGGCCCGGCGGCTTGCCTTGTCGTACAGTTGTTCGAGCGTGCTCATGGTCGATGTCTCCGCGAGGCAGAAATAATTCATTCTAGCTTGGCGGAAGACGGCGCAAACCTATGCCGAATGGCTAACGTGGAGGCACCAAGTTGGTGCTAGGTGTGTCGAGCGCACTAAAATGGCGCGTCCAAAGGAGCGACATGGCGGAGACGCACTATACCGGTGCGAGCGACGCGAGCAGTATGTCACGCACGCAGTTCGAACCGCGCAGGATGCAGCAGAAAAACGCACGCTGCTTCAAGCGCTTAGCGCAAAGTTGGTGCGCTTGGCACGGAAGCTGCTTTTTCATCCTCGATTGAAACGGAAGTGCAGAATTGGTCGAGGCGGCGGAGCGATTCGCCGACTTTTGTTAATCAGGAGATAGGTAATGAGTAAATCCGTGGCCGACGTCATGCAACTCGTCAAGGACGAGGACGTCAAGTTTGTCGATTTCCGCTTCACCGACACGCGCGGCAAAGAACAACACGTTTCCGTGCCGGTATCGGCATTCGACGATGACAAATTTGAAAGCGGCCACGCTTTCGACGGCTCGTCCATCGCCGGCTGGAAGGGCATCGAAGCGTCGGACATGCTGCTCGTCCCGGACGCGGACACCGCCTTCATCGACCCGTTCTACGAAGAATCGACCCTCGTGCTGACCTGCGACGTGGTCGAGCCGGCCGACGGCAAGGGCTACGAGCGCGATCCGCGTTCGCTCGCGAAGCGCGCGGAAGCCTATCTCAAGAGTTCGGGCCTCGGCGACACCGCGTTCTTCGGTCCGGAACCCGAATTCTTCATTTTCGACTCGGTGCAGTGGAACACGGACCAGTCGGGCACGTTCGTGAAGATCGGCTCGGAAGAAGCGCCGTGGTCGTCGGCGAAGGAATTCGAAGGCGGCAACACGGGTCACCGTCCGGGCACGAAGGGCGGCTATTTTCCGGTCGCGCCGGTCGACACGTTCCAGGACATCCGCTCGGAAATGTGCCTGCTGCTCGAACAGATCGGCATTCCGGTCGAAGTGCACCACCACGAAGTGGCGGGCCAGGGCCAGAACGAAATCGGCACCAAGTTCTCGACGCTCGTTCAGCGCGCGGACTGGCTGCAGCAGATGAAGTACATCATCCACAACGTTGCGCACACGTACGGCAAGACGGCGACGTTCATGCCGAAGCCGATCGTCGGCGATAACGGCTCGGGCATGCACGTTCACCAGTCGATCTGGAAGGACGGTCAGAACCTGTTCGCGGGCAACGGCTACGCCGGCCTGTCGGAATTCGCGCTGTTCTACATCGGCGGGATCATCAAGCATGCTCGCGCGCTGAACGCGATCACGAACCCGGGTACGAATTCGTACAAGCGTCTCGTGCCGCACTTCGAAGCGCCCGTGAAACTGGCTTACTCGGCTCGCAACCGTTCGGCATCGATCCGTATTCCGCACGTCTCCAATCCGAAGGGCCGCCGTATCGAAACGCGCTTCCCGGATCCGCTGGCGAACCCGTACCTTTGCTTCTCCGCGCTGATGATGGCGGGTCTCGACGGCGTGCAGAACAAGATTCATCCGGGCGAAGCCGCGGACAAGAATCTGTACGACCTGCCGCCGGAAGAAGACAAGAAGATCCCGACCGTGTGTGCCGGCCTCGACCAGGCGCTGGACGCACTCGACGCGGATCGCGAGTTCCTGACGCGCGGCGGCGTGTTCACGGATTCGATGCTCGACGCTTACATCGAACTGAAGACGAACGAGCTGCAGCGTTATCGTCAGGCGGTGCATCCGATCGAGTTCGAGATGTACTACTCGCTGTAAAGCATGACGGCAGCGCTTCATTCATGGCTGTTCGATGAAGCGCGCGCCGCGATGTGATGCGACAACGAAAAGGGACGGCGCGCCGTCCCTTTTTTAATCGGCGTCGCTTGACTGACGTGTTTCGCTGATTTGCGTCACTCATCTGCGGCACTCATTTGCGTCACGTAAGTAGAACAAGATCGAGTTTCAAGAAGCGACCTCGCTGGCCAACCCTTTTCCTGTTCGATGGTGCTAAAGAATCTGATCAAGGCCCGCAAGGGTCACGCCGATGCGCTCTCCGACGACGCCCAGCTCGCCGCGACCGGTCTCCTGCCCGGGCTCGAAGCGCTGCCGACCGTCGTGCTCGTGCTCGACAAGCGCACGCTCAGGATCGCGTATGCGAACCCGTCGGCGGAATCGATGCTCGAGATGTCGCGCAAGCAATTGACGCAGACGCACTGGCCCGATCTCTTCGCCAACGCCGACGAACTCGCGACGACCATCGCGTCGATCGCGGAGAACCGCTTCAACGCGACGCGGCTCGACGCCGTGCTCGATCGCGCCGGACGCGAATCGGTTCATGTTCACGCGATCGTCGCCTATCTCGAAGCCGCGACCGATTACGTGCTGCTCGAACTCTTCGAGAACGAGCGGCATCTGCGCACCGACCGCGAAGAGCGCATCCACGATCTCACGGCGGTCAACAAGCAACTGATCCGCAACCTCGCGCACGAGATCAAGAATCCGCTCGGCGGCATTCGCGGGGCGGCGCAACTGCTCGAATTCGAACTCGGCGCGCTCGAACGCGACGAGCTGCGCGAATACACGCAGGTCATCATCAAGGAGTCCGACCGGTTGCAGACGCTCGTCGACAGGCTGCTGGAGCCGCACCGGCATCCGCATATCGTCGGCGACGTGAACATCCACGAAGTCTGCGAACGCGTGCGCGCCGTGATTCTCGCGGAGTTTCCGCGCGGCCTCACGATCGAGCGCGATTACGACGTCAGCGTGCCCGACCTGCGCGGCGACAAGGAACAGTTGATCCAGGCGGTACTCAACATCGTGCGCAATGCGGCGGAAGCGCTCAAGGAGCGCATCTCGCAAGGCGACGCGAAGATCGAACTGCGCACGCGCATCGCGCGCAAGGTGACCATCGGCAAGCGGTTGCACAAACTGGCATTGGACTTGCATATCACCGACAACGGTCCCGGCATTCCCAGCGAGATTCGTGACCGCATCTTCTTTCCGCTCGTGTCCGGGCGCGAAGACGGCAGCGGTCTCGGTCTCACGCTCACGCAATCGTTCGTGCAGCAGCACGACGGGCTGATCGAAGTGGAAAGCAGGCCGGGCTGTACCGAGTTCACCATTCTGTTGCCCTTCGGGAACTGAGGGCACTCGCCGACATCGACCGATACCGACCGACAAGGACCATCGACCGCTCACCGCCGCCGCGCAACCAGAAGCCTGACCGTTCCGACGGGCACACACCGAACCACACGAAGACTTCTCGCCGAACGATATGAAGCCGATCTGGATAGTAGACGACGACCAATCCATCCGCTGGGTGCTGGAAAAAGCCCTCGCACGAGAGAACTTCACGACGCGCAGTTTCTCCGGCGTCCGCGACGCGCTCGCCGCGCTCGAAACCGACAGCCCGCAAGTGCTCGTCTCCGATATCCGCATGCCGGGCGGCTCGGGGCTCGAACTGCTGCAAACCGTGCGCGACCGGTTGCCGGGGCTGCCGGTCATCATCATGACGGCGTTCTCCGATCTCGATAGCGCCGTCGCCGCGTTTCAGGGCGGCGCGTTCGAATATCTCGCCAAGCCGTTCGACGTGGACAAGGCGGTCGAGCTGATCCGCCGCGCCGTCGACGAAAGCATGCGCGGCGAAGCCGCTTATGACGAGCGCGTCACCGAGACGCCCGAGATGCTCGGGCAAGCGCCCGCGATGCAGGACATGTTTCGCGCGATCGGCCGTCTGTCGCATTCGGCGGCGACCGTGCTCATCACGGGCGAATCAGGCACCGGAAAGGAGCTTGTCGCGCGCGCGTTGCACCGACATAGCCCACGCGCGAACGGACCGTTCATCGCGCTGAACACGGCGGCGATTCCGAAGGATCTGCTGGAGTCCGAACTGTTCGGCCACGAGCGCGGCGCGTTCACGGGCGCGCAGGCGATGCGTCAGGGCCGCTTCGAGCAGGCGGAGAACGGCACGCTCTTTCTCGATGAAATCGGCGACATGCCGTTCGATCTGCAAACGCGGCTGTTGCGCGTGCTGTCGGACGGGCAGTTTTATCGCGTGGGCGGGCACAATCCGCTGCGCGCGAACGTGCGCGTGATCGCGGCAACGCATCAGAATCTCGAATCGCGCGTGAGACAGGGATTGTTTCGCGAGGACTTGTATCACCGCCTGAACGTGATTCGCCTGCGTCTGCCCGCGCTGCGCGAGCGAAGCGAAGACATTCCGCTGCTCACGCGTCATTTCCTGCAAAAGAGCGCGCGCGATCTGGGCGTCGAGCCGAAGCGCGTATCGGACGATGCGCTCGCGTATCTCGCGTCACTGCCGTTTCCCGGCAACGTGCGGCAGCTTGAGAATCTCTGCAACTGGCTGACGGTGATGGCGCCCGCGCAGGTGATCGAGCAGAAGGACTTGCCGCCGGATCTGACGGCGCGTCAGGAGCATGCGCCGGAGGCGATCGCGGTATCGACCGATGGCGCCGTCGCGGTCAACGGGTCATCGACGTCCGGCGCGACGCCGACGGTAGCCGCGCCCGCGGGCGTGCCGGTGAGCGTGTGGGAAAGCGGACTGCGCACGGAAGTCGCGCGCCTGTTGCGCGAGAATTCCGCCGATGTCATGGATGAACTCGCGCGCCGCTTCGAAGCGGCGGTGATTCGCGAGGCGCTCGACTTCACGCGCGGGCGCAAGGTCGAGGCGGCGGAGCGGCTGGGAATCGGCCGCAATACGATCACGCGCAAGATTCAGGAATTGCATCTCGACGCGTGAACCTGAATGGGATCAGCAGCCGATGTCCGCGATCACCGGCGCGTGGTCGGACGGCTGGTCCCATTTGCGCGGCACTTTGTCGACTTCGCATGACGCGCACAGTTCGGCCAGATCCGCCGACAGCAGGATGTGATCGATGCGCAGCCCCGCGTTGCGCCGGAACGCCATCATCCGGTAATCCCACCACGTGAAGAGCTTCTCGGGCTGCTCGAACTTGCGGAAGGCATCGGTCAGGCCGAGCCCGACGAGTTGCAGAAAATGCGCGCGTTCTTCGGGCGACACGAGATTCTGGCCTTCCCATGCCTTGGGATCGTGCACGTCGCGGTCGTCGGGCGCGATGTTGTAGTCGCCGAGCAGGGCGAGCTTCGGGTACTGCCTCATTTCTTCGCGCAGCCATTCGCGCAGCGCATCCAGCCAGCGCATCTTGTAGGCGAACTTCTCGCTGCCGGGCGCCTGCCCGTTCGGGAAGTAGGCGGACACGATGCGCACGTCGTTCACCGTCGCGGCGATCACGCGCTGCTGCAAATCTTCGAAGCCGGGGATATTGCGCACGACGGTGGCATCGTGCACGTCGATGCCGTCGCGCACCAGAATGCCGACGCCGTTATACGTCTTCTGTCCCGCGAACCAGCTCTTGTAGCCGGCCGCTTCGAGTTCGGCGCGCGGGAATTTCTCGTCGGGCAGCTTCAGTTCCTGAAGACAGAGGACATCGACTTGCGAAACCTGCAGCCAGTCGATGACATGCTGAAGACGGACCTTGAGGGAATTGACGTTCCAAGTTGCGATTTTCATTGGACGGCGGGTGCGTGGTTCGTGAATGCGTGACTTCGCGCGAAGCACGAATGATAACGCCATGAGGCGTTCGGGCTTGCTGTATCGGTCGATATGAAAAATTTTGGCTTGGGCAGAGTGGGCGCAGTAGGGGCGGTGTAAAGTCTCGCGGCGTTCTACGGCGGCCTTGCTCGTCCAGCGTGGAGTGGTTTTTCGGTATCGATCCCGGCTGTGATACATCGGAATCCTAATGGTATCTGGAGCGGGTCGAGCGGTTAATCAAAGCAATAACGAGGTTTAACAACAATGTTTCGTCCCATGATCAAACCGTTCGTGCTTCGGGCGCTTGTATGAGGACGCAGGCCAGTTCGGCGATGCGCTGATCCAATACCGCGCGGCCAAAGCCGCCAAAGCCAACGCCGCATACGATGCCGCCATTGCGCGTGTCAGCGCTCGTCATTAACCATTCGCAGCCTCGGTTCCCGGCCGCGCGCCGGGAACCGTCATTTGCCATGTTCAAGAAAGCCCTCATCACGACGCTACTCGCCGCGGGCGCAGCCTGTTCGCATGCGGCGGGGCCGTCCGCCGTCGCAATTGGCGACCGTGCGACGTGGCCCACGCCGTTAGCTTCCGCCGATGACTTCGATCTTGCCTCACGCGCCGAATTGCTCGCGTTCGGCAAGGCGCTCGCGGACACCGAACGCCTCAGCGACAGCCAATTGCAGGCGCGTCTGAAGGTGAAGTCGTTCGATCACGCGTCGGTGGATCGCATTCGCGCGCGGTATTGGCAGCGACTGACGACGAACTACGTGGCGGCATCGGCGCATTGCGGCAATGGTGCGGCGTTTTGCGAGACGGTGCGCAATCAGGCGGATTTCGTGCGCGCGGCGCGCTCATTCGGCACACCGGCAAACAGCGCCTATCAAGCGTGGTTCTCGCAGGCCTCCACGTTTCATGCGACGTACGTGAACGAATTGCTGCGATTGGCGGCGCTCTTTCCTCGTATCAGCAGCGAGATCGACACCTACTCTTCGCGCGAAATCGACGGCAGCCGCTTGCCCGATCGCACGTTCCTTCTCACGTTCGACGATGGTCCTTCCGCTCGCGACGGTTCCACCGACAAGCTGTCGCAAACGCTGCGTGCATCGCGTTTGAATGGCGTGTTCTTCACGCTCGGCACGCAATTGCAGGCGCGCTTGCAGCAGTCGGGCGCACCGGCGACGAAGGATGCTTATCGCGGGATGTGCGTGGGCTCGCACGGATGGGAACATCGCTCGCATAGCGCGTGGCCTGCATGGCAGGAGTCGGTTGCGCGCAGCATCGGGCTCGTGCGCGCGAATCTGCCGGACAGCTTCGTGCCGCTTTTCCGTCCGCCGTATGGACAGCGCAAGGCCGACAGCGGTGACTTCTTCGCATCGCAGGGCTTGTACGTCGCGCTCTGGAACATCGATTCGCAAGACTGGAACGAGAAGGTCAGCGCCGATGAAGTCAAACAGCGCGTGATGACGCTGATGCTGCTTTGGCGGCACGGAATCATCCTTTTCCATGACATTCACCCGAAGGCGCAAGTGGCGGTGCCGTGGCTGCAAGCGCAGCTTGGCGGCGCGGGCGTTCAGTGGATGGACTGCAAGCGTTTTGTCGCGGCCAATGCCAACAATCCGTATGGAGCAATGCTTAGCGCCGTCCCCTACCATCACTAGAATATCGATGAAAAGAAGAAACTTCCTTCTGGCCGCAGCGGCGGCGCCTTTACTCCTGTCGGGCTGCATAACCGAATCCTTGCGCGATGAAATTCGCGAAGGCGATTACCGGACTTACACGGAATCCATCGACAGCGTGCTGATCTCGGCAGACGGCGCGAAGCTCGTGTTCCTCGGCGCAAAGTATCACTACATTTTCGATGCGCCTGCCCACTTCGCTGAATTGCTCGATTCACCGCTGGATGCGAAGGTGAAGGTGGACATCAGACGATTCAATGCCGATGAGCACGGCAGTGTAAGCGGGACCATCGAAATGGAACTGAACGACGCGACCGCCGACGAGATGGCGCTGGCAGCGCAACTCGGTTTCAGGTCAGACGGTCGATCGTCTGCGTATAGGTCGATCTACCTGACCGGAACGCGATACAGCGCGAAAGGCTTCGATGCGTCGAAGGTCGACAGAAAGCTGCTGCGCAAGACATATGCGGTCGAGATCAACGAACCGAATCCGTTGAACGGAAGAAAGGTGCTGTACTTGCTGACGCCGGTCACGGTAGCGGCCGATGGAGCGTTGTTGCTCCTTGGCTCGCCGCTCATCCTCGTGGTGCTCATCGCCTTCTCGAACTCTCACGTCTGCTGCTTCTAGCGCGCGAAAGACCTCGCGGCTTTTCTGTCTCGCTACAATCACCGAACAGCCACCGTCGGAGGGTTTCGCAGATGGATCTCATCATTCGCCGCGCGGCGCTCGTCCGTTCGGGCGCACTCGTCGATATCGGCATGGAGGCGGGGCGCATCGCCGCAATCGAGCCGCATCTGAACGCGACCGCACGCGAGGAAATCGATGCCGGCGGCTCGCTCGTCACCGCGCCCTTCGTCGACGCGCATTTCCACATGGACGCCACGCTCTCGTACGGCTTGCCGCGCGTGAACGCATCGGGGACGCTGCTGGAAGGCATCGCGCTGTGGGGCGAACTGAAACCGGAGTTGACGCAGGAAGCCATCGTCGAGCGCGCGCTGCAATATTGCGACTGGGCCGTCGCGCGCGGTCTGCTCGCGATCCGCTCTCACGTCGATGTCTGCGATCCGCGTCTGCTCGCGGTCGAAGCGCTCGTCGAAGTGAAGCGGCGCGTGAAGCCGTATCTCGATCTGCAACTGGTCGCGTTCCCGCAGGACGGCGTGCTGCGCAGCGCCGGCGCGTTCGACAACCTGAAGCGGGCGATCGAACTGGGCGTCGATGTCGTCGGCGGCATTCCGCACTTCGAACGCACGATGGCCGACGGCGCGGCATCGGTGAAGCTGCTGTGCGAATTCGCGGCGGAAAAGGGCTTGCGCGTGGACATGCACTGCGACGAATCGGACGATCCGATGTCGCGTCACATCGAAACACTCGCGGCCGAGACGCATCGGCTCGGGCTGCATGGACGCGTGACCGGCTCGCATCTCACGTCCATGCATTCGATGGACAACTACTACGTCAGCAAGCTGATCCCGCTGATGCGCGAAGCGGGCGTCGCGGCGATCGCGAATCCGCTCATCAACATCACGCTGCAAGGGCGTTCGGACACGTACCCGAAGCGGCGCGGCATGACGCGCGTGCCGGAACTGATGGCGGCGGGCATCGACGTCGCGTTCGGCCACGACTGCGCGATGGACCCGTGGTACAGCTTAGGCTCCGGCGACATGCTCGAAGTCGCGCACATGGGGCTGCACGTCGCGCAGATGACCGGCGTCGACGCCATGCGCGCCTGTTTCGACGCGGTGACGATCAATCCCGCGAAGATCCTCGGTCTGGAAGGCTATGGCATCGAAGTGGGATGCAATGCTGATTGCGTGATGCTCGACGCACGCGATCCGATCGAAGCAATCCGCCTGCGCGCGGCGCGCACGGCCGTGATTCGAAGAGGGAAGGTGGTGAGCCGAAGTCCGGCCGTGCGCGCGACGCTCGCGCTCGAAGGCCGGCCTTCGGACGTGGACTTCAGAATCAAACGCTGAACGAAAAACCCCGGCGCGTGGCCGGGGTCGAAACATCGAAGGTCAGTGCAGCGTCTGCCCGGCCATGCCGTTATGACGCAAGAGCGCGTCGATGTTCGGCTCGCGTCCGCGGAACGCCTTGAACGAATCCATCGCGGGACGGCTGCCGCCGACTTCGAGAATTTCCCGGCGATAACGCGTGCCCGTTTCGGCATTCAGCACCGAGCCGCTCGCGGCCTTCGCGGCTTCTTCGAACGCGGCGTAGGCATCGGCGGACAACACTTCGGCCCACTTGTAGCTGTAATAACCCGCCGCATAGCCGCCCGCGAAGATATGGCTGAACGTGTTCGGCCAGCGCGAGAACGGCGTCTGCGGAATGACGTGGAACTTCTCGTTGATCGCGCGCGCGAGGTCGTTCACGTTCTGCGTGGCGTCCGCCGGATCGTAGGACGTGTGCAGCACCATGTCGAACATCGAAAAGACGATCTGGCGCAGCGTGCCGAGACCGCTCTGGAAGTTCTTCGCGGCGAGCATCTTGTCAAAGAGTTCGCGCGGCAGCGGCGCGCCGGTATCGACGTGCGCGGACATGTCGGTCAGCACGTCCCACTCCCAGCAGAAGTTCTCCATGAACTGCGACGGCAATTCGACCGCATCCCACTCGACGCCGTTGATGCCCGACACGCCCAGCTCGTCGACGCGTGTCAGCATGTGATGCAGCCCGTGCCCGAACTCGTGGAACAGCGTGATGACTTCGTCGTGCGTGAAGCATGCGGGCTTGCCGCCGACGGGCGCGGAAAAATTGCACGTGAGATACGCGACCGGCGTCTGCACGCCGCCTTCGCTGCGCTTGTGGCGCGCGCGGGCGTCGTCCATCCATGCGCCGCCGCGCTTGCCTTCGCGCGCGTACAGGTCCAGATAGAACTGCGCGACGAGCGAGCCGTCCTTGTTCTCGACGCGGAAGAAGCGCACATCGGGATTCCACACGGCGGCTTCATCGCGACGGATCGACACGTTGAAAAGCGTTTCGGTGACCTTGAACAAGCCCTTCAGCACGGCCTCCTGCGGGAAGTACTGCTTCACTTCGTTCTCGGAGAACGAATAGCGCTTCTGACGCAGACGTTCGGCCGCGAACGCGACATCCCACGGCTGAAGTTCGGGCATGCCGAGTTCAGTGGCGGCGAACGCGCGCAGTTCCATCCAGTCGTTTTCGGCGTAAGGACGCGCGCGCACGGCGAGGTCTTCCAGGAACGCGATGACCTGCGCCGGCGACTCCGCCATCTTCGGCGCGAGCGACACTTCCGCGAAGTTCTGATGGCCGAGCGTGCGCGCTTCTTCGAGACGCAGCTTCAGATGCTCGACGATGTTCTCCGTGTTGTCCCACTCGGCCTTGCCGTGACCGTACGTTTCGCCGAGTTCCGACGCACGCGTGACGTACGCGCGATACATCGCCTCGCGCATCGGCCGATGCTCCGCGTATTGGAGCACCGGAAAATACGACGGAAAGTGCAGCGTGAACTTCCAGCCTTCCTTGCCGTCACGTTGAGCGGCTTCGCGCGCCGCTTCGATCACGTCGTCGGGCAGGCCGGCGAGGTCGCTTTGCTGCGTGACGATGTACGCATACGCATTGGTCGAATCCAGCACGTGGTCCGAAAACGCCTTCGACAACGCGGCTTGTTCTTCCTGCAATTGCGCGAAACGCGGCTTGCGGTCTTCAGGCAACTCCGCGCCCGACAGACGGAAATCGCGCAGCGAGTTCTCGAGAATCTTCTTGCGTTCCGGCGAGAGACCGGCGAACTCGTCGCTCGCGGCGATGGCTTTGTACTTCTCGTAAAGCGCCAGATTCTGGCCGACGCTCGCGGAGAATTCGGTGACGCGCGGCAGGTTTTCGGCGTGGGCGGCGCGCAGTTCGGGCGTATCGGCAACCGCGTTCAGATGTCCGATGACGCCCCATGCACGCGAGAGCTTTTCCGATTCGCGCTCGACCGTCTCGACGACATCCGTCCATGTGGCGGGCGTCGCGGGCGCGCTCGCGCGATCGACGGCGTCCTTGGCCGCGGCGAGCAGCACGTCGAGCGCCGGGGTGACATGCTCGGGCTTGATGTCGCCGAAGCGCGGCAAGTCGGAAAAATCGAGCAGCGGATTGGATGCTGCGGTCGGCGTGGCTGCGGTGGTATCGCTCATGGCTCTCCCAGTTTCGTGTTCAGTGAAGCGCGGGACGGGCCAGCAATGCCGAGGCCCGCGCCGCTTCGTGTCCCAGTGCCTGTCAGGACATTATTGGGGCGGCGGGGCCAAAATCCAATCGATTGTTTTTAAGGAGATGATTAAGCGGTCGCGCTTAAGGCCGATGCGGCGCGCTCGGCGGCTTCGATCGTGTTGACGAGCAGCATCGTGATGGTCATCGGGCCGACGCCGCCCGGCACCGGCGTGATATAGCCGGCCACTTCCTTCACGCCCGCGAAATCCACGTCGCCGCACAGCTTGCCCGCGTCGTCGCGATTCATGCCGACGTCGATGACCGTCGCGCCCGGCTTCACCATGTCGGCGGTCAGGATGTCGCGGCGGCCGACCGCAGCCACGACGACATCCGCGTCGCGCGTGTGCTTCGCGAGATCGCGCGTCTTGCTGTGACAGATGGTGACGGTCGCGCCGGCTTCGAGCAGCAGGAGCGCCATCGGCTTACCGACGATATTCGAGCGGCCAATGACCACCGCGTTCGCGCCAACTAGATCGATCTTGTGCGCCTCGAACATTTTCATCACGCCATACGGCGTGCACGGCCGAAAGAGCGGCTTGCCGGTCATCAGCGCGCCCGCGTTGGCGACGTGAAAGCCGTCGACGTCCTTCTCCGGCGCGATCGCTTCGATGACCTTGTGGCTGTCGATATGCGCCGGCAGCGGCAGTTGCACGAGAATGCCGTGGATCGCGGGATCGGCGTTGAGCTTGTCGATGTGCGCGAGCAGTTCGCCTTCGGACAGCGACGCGGGAAAGCGGTCCATCACCGAGTGCAGGCCGTTGTCCTGACACGCCTTCACCTTGTTGCGCACATAGACTTCGCTCGCCGGATTGTCGCCGACGAGCACGACCGCGAGGCCCGGCTTGTGTCCGCGAGCGGCGAGGGCGGCGGCGCGCGCGGCGACATCGGTGCGCAGAGTCTTGGAAAGGGCGTTGCCGTCGATGAGTTGGGCAGTCATGGCGAATCAGTGAGGATGGCCGGGTGGCGTGAATTGGCGAGGCCGCGGGCGCAGGGGGCTGCGGGCGGTCATCGTGGGCGCACGGTTGCGCCCTTGGGGAAGGGCGAGATTATACCGCCGGGCGCTTTCCAGTGTCCGGCGGTCGGGAAGTGGCCTGCTTCAGGGCGAAACGGGCTGCCAGGAGGCGTCCGGATCGAACGATTTGATCGATGCCGCGATCCGCGACGTCGCCGCGCCGAGGTTTTTCTCGTAGACCTGACCGTCCTGATTGACGATGAAGCTCATCACGCCGGTTTCGCCCACCTTCGCCGGCCACGCGATCATGCCGAAGCCCTGCGTGAGCGCGCCGCCTTCCACATAGTTCTTCGCGCCGCCCTTCGCCTTCGGGCCCTGCGCGGTGAGGATGCGGTAGTGATAGCCGTAGTAGGCGTCGCCCGGATGCGTTTTGTTTCGCATCGTCGCTGCGAGCGGACCGAGCGGACTTTCCGGTTCGCCCTGCGCGGTGTCCCAGTAGAGGCCGTCGCGCTTGCCGGGCGTACTCACGAAGTGTTCGGCGTAGCGGTTCATCAGCTTGCGATAGTCGTTCTGCGCATCGACGTAGGCGAGCGCGACGTGCATCACCGATCGCTCGTTGCGGCCGATTCGACGCGTCAGCAATTCGTCGCGCGCGGCGGGCATGTCGAAGCGCCAGCCCTTTCCGGTATCGACGAGCGGAATCGGCAGCGTCCAGCCGCTGTCGCCGGTTTCGATGCGCGCGCTTTTACGCCCGTCGATCGGCTTCGCATCCTCGACGATGCGATGTCCCTTGGCCCACGAGCCGAGGTACTGGTAAATGTCGTCCTCGCCGATGTTGCCGGTCGGCACGTAACGCGCGTGGTCCTTGCCGAGCACTGTGGAGAGCGCGGTTTCGTCGTTGGATGCGATGGCGTCGGTCAACGCCTGCGCGGCGGCTTCGGGCGTCGGATAAAGGGCCTGCGCCGGCGTGAGCGAGGCAGTCAGGGAAAGCGCTGCAGCGGCGAGCACCGCGCGCAGCAAAGGCTTCCTGGATGAGGCGAGCGTTCTGTTTTGATTCATCTCGTGCTCCTGAGTCGGGCGTGTTCTGGGAAAGAGGTGAAGGGATCAGCGGCGACGAAATCCGCCGCCACCGCCACCGCCATGAAAGCCGCCTCCCGCACCGCCGCCCTGGAAGCCTCCGCCGCCGTGCTGCACGCCGCCGCCTCCGGCGCCCAGGCCGCCGCCCGCGTTCGGATGCGCGCTTGCGAGCGACTGCCGGCTCGCCTGTCCACGCTGCATGTCCTGCCGCGCGACATTGCCGTCGCCCGCGCCGCGCAGCGCGTTGTCGCGATTGACGTTCTGCGCGCGCTGATGCAGGTCGTTGTTGCCGCCCACGCGGTCGGCGCCGCCCTGGCGCATGTTCTGCACGCGCTGGTTCGCCGATTGATTCATGTTCTGCCCCGTGCGCTGCTGCAGAGTCTGCGCGGCCTGCGCGCGCCCCTGATCGCGCCCGCGGAACTGATCGCGATTCACCCCGCCGAGATTCTGGTTGTTCACGCGGTTCTGCCGGTTCACGGTGTTCCGGTTGAACTGCGGATCGTTGCGGTTCCAGCGCACGTTGTTGTTGTTCGTCGTGATGCGGTTATTGACGTTGATGTTGTTGTAGCGATTCACGTTCACGTTGACGTCGCGATGATTCCAGTCACAGCCGCCCCACAGCGAGTTGGCGACGGCGATGCCCGCGCCGAACGCGAGGCCGGTGGCGAAGCCGGTCGCGATCGCATAGCCGGGCGGCGGCGGCACGTAGACCGGCGGATACGCCGGATAAGGCCACGCGCCGTACACGACGGTCGGGTTATATGTCGGCACGTACACGACTTGCGGATTGGCCGGCACGATCTGAATCGTGCTCTGCTCGACGACGACCTTCTGCTGCTCGGTCGTCTTGAGATTGCCCGCCGTCTGGGCCGCGCGGCGCAGGCGTTGCACGGAATCCATCACGTCGCCCGATTGCGCGATGAACGCGTTGCCGAGCTGCGTCGTCCAGTCGAGCTTGGAGGCCATCGTCGCCAAGGCCTGCGGGAACGCAACGAGCGATTGCACGCTCGGGTCCCACGGCTCGGACTGCACGGCTTTCACGGCGTCGTCGCCCTTGACGTTGGCATTCGCCTTCGACCATTGCGCGGCGGCTTCGATGTCCTGCGGATAAGTCGCAGCCATCAGCACTTGCGCGAGCAGCGCGTCCGGATAGAGCGCGATGGGCGCGACGAGCGCATCGATCTGCTGGTTCGTCAGGCGCTGGCCGGTCGCGGCGTTGTTCGGCGTCTGGGCGGCGGCGGTGGGCGCGTGAAGCATCGCGAGCGGCGCGGCGGCGAGCGTCGCGGCTATCGCAAGCACGCGCGCCGCGCGCAGGCGCTTCGCAAGCGGGAGGGTGGATGTGTTGTTCAAGGCAGAGTCTCCTTTACGTGATGCCTGACGCGCGAAAGCGATAACGGAACACGGGCCGCCGGTCAAGACGAGCCCGCGCAGCGCCAACAGATGAGCCATGGAGACGCGAGGCGCGGCAACGAAGCAGAAACGCATGGCCGACGCTCGCGAGGCCGGCAGCGGCGCTTTGCTGGTGAAACGTTTGCGCGCGACCGGCTCCGTTGTTGGGGCACGATCAACTTACGGGGCGTACTTGGAAGGTGTCAACGCGAAAGACGAAATGTCACGTTTCGCACTTGCGTGGTATCGGAGGGCGGGGAAGAAAACGGGGCAAAGACGAACGTGGCCGGTTGCATCAACCCGCCACGTCGGGGGACAGCGCAGAAAGCGTTACTGCTGGGGCTTGTTCGACAGCGCGAGGCGCAGAAGATCGGCGACGGTATTCACCGACAGCTTCTCCATGATGTTCGCGCGATGCGCTTCCACCGTCTTGATGCTGATGCCGAGGTCGTCGGCGATCTGCTTGTTCAGCCGCCCGGCGATGATCCGCTCGAGCACCTGATGCTCGCGTGCCGTCAGCTTGCCGAGCCGCTCGGCGGCCGCGCGCTGCTGCTGCACGCTGGTGCTTTCGCTGCGTGCCTTTTCCAGCATGCGCTCGACGAGCTTGCGCAGTTCGGCTTCGTCGAACGGCTTCTCGATGAAGTCCATCGCGCCTTTCTTCATCGTGGAGACGGCCATCGGGACATCGCCGTGGCCGGTCACGAAGATGATCGGCAACAGCGAATTCTCGGCGATGAGCTTCTCCTGCAGTTCGAGGCCGGTCATGCCGGCCATGCGCACATCGAGGATCAGGCAGGCGATGGCGCCGGAATGAGCGATCGGCAGGTAGACATCGAGGAACGATTCCGCGCTGGAAAAGCATTGCACGCGATAGCCGTTCGCCTCGAGCAGCCAGCGCAAAGAATCACGCACGGCCTCGTCATCGTCGACGACAAAGACGGTTTCCTGAGTGGTGACTGGACTGCTCATAGTTCTCCCGTAACTGTTTGTTGTCTCGTATTGGTGTGGTCTTCATCTGCATCGTCGCCGGAACCCGATCCGCGCGAGCCGTCCACCTCGCCGATCGGCAGGCTGCAATGGAACGTCGCACCCGTCACGTGGCCGTCCGGATCGACATTGTTGACCACCCACAGGCGGCCCCGATGCGATTCGATGATCGAGCGGCAGATGTTCAGGCCCATGCCCATGCCGTCCGACTTCGTGCTGTAGAACGGCTCGAACAGGCGCTCGGCGGTGGCTTCGTCCACGCCCGGACCCTGATCGACGACGCTGATGCACACCGAACCGCCGTCCGTGCGCAGCACGACCACGCGGATGACCGGATCGACGGCGTTCGGTTTTGCATCATGCATCGCTTCTGCCGCGTTTTTCAACAGGTTGACCAACACTTGTTCGATCAAAACGGGATCGACGTAGATCACCGGCATGCGCGAGCGGATCTCGGTGACGATGCGAATCTTGCGTTTGCGCGCCTCGATCTCCGCGAGACCGACCGCATCCGCGACGATATCGGCCACGCGCGTGGCCTGGCGCTTCGGCTCCGAGCGCTTCACGAACTCGCGGATGCGCTTGATGATCATCCCCGCGCGCACCGCCTGCTGCGCGGTCTTTTCGAGCACCGGCAAGAGCGTTTCCTGCGTCATGCGGCCGGACTTCACGAGCGCGACGCAGCCCGAGCAGTAGTTGTTGATCGCGGCGAGCGGCTGATTCAGCTCGTGCGCGAGCGACGACGCCATTTCGCCCATCGTCATCAGGCGGCTCGTGAACTGGAGCTTCTCTTCCTGCTGATGCGCAAGCTCCTGCGCCTGCTTGCGCTGCGTGATGTCGGTCGCGATCTGCATCTGCGCGAGATGGCCGTCCACCCACTGAATGTACTGGCGGCGCACTTCGAACCACTTCTGGATGCCTTCGACATAGACCTCCTGCGCGTCCGCCGAGCTTTCGGTGAGCGCGGCGGCGGGCAGGCCCGCGTAGGTGTCGATCATGTCGATGGTGTCGGACGAACTGTGGCTGCTGCCGTCGAACGCCGCGCCCGCCAGTTGCAGATGGCCGTCCGGACGAATGCCGAACAGATGCCGGTAATAACGGTTGGCGAAGAGCAGCTCGGCTTCGTCGGCGGCGAGCACGGACACGGCCGCGTCGAGGCTTTCGAGCACGGTGGTGAAGCGCTCGTGCGCGGCGGCGAGTTCTTCGCGCGCGCGCTTGGGCTCGGTGATGTCCGTCATCGACGACATCCAGCCCGTCTGACGCCCGGAACTGTCGATCAGCGGCGAAACGTAGAGCCGCGCGTGGAAGAACGAGCCGTCCTTGCGGCGCACGCGCAGTTCGAAGCCGGACGAGGGCGCCTTCCCGCGCAAGGTCATGTCGAGCTGGCGCTGCATTTCGGGATACGCATCGCGCGGCCAGTACGGGAACGGCGCGTTCTTGCCGACGAGATCGCTTTCGTCCCAGCCCGTCATGCGGCAGAACGCCGGGTTCACGTGCGTGATGCGCCCGTGCATGTCGAGCACGCGCATGCCGATCAGCACGGAGTTTTCCATCGCGCGACGGAAAAACGCTTCGGCATAAAGCGCCTGCTGCGCCTCGAAGCGCTGGCGCGTGTGCTTCCACAGGCTCCAGAGACTCCACAGCACGAAGCACGACAATCCCGCGACGAGCCACACCAATGTGTTATTCGTGAAGTTCGTGAGTTGCGGATACGAGTACACGCGCACCGACAGCCCTTGCCCCGGCGGATCGAGCGGCAGGTCGTAGAACATGTCGCGCGGCAGGCGCGGGCGGCTCGACGTGGTGGCGAGCTCGCGGTTGTTCAGATCGGTGATCGAGATCTTGTACTTCGCCGACAGTTCGCCCGGAATGTCATGCTTGAGAATGCCTTCGATCGAGAAGACGGCGGCGATGGATCCGAGGAATTCGCGGTCGCGGAAAACCGGCGTTTGCAGCGTGATGTAGCCGTTGCCGAGGTCGTCGTAGAGAAGCGGGGAATAGACCTGGCGGCGCGTGCTGCGGGCTTCGTCGAACGCGGCCTGGACGGCTTCGTCCATCTGCGTGTCGTTCGGCTTGGCGAGGCGCGATCCGAGCACGGGCAGCGGCGTGTTGGGCCAGCGCGGCTTGTGCTCGCTCGTATACCAGTTCATGTAGAGGATCTCGGGATGCCCCTGCATGATGTCGGTCGATGCGGTCTGGAAATTCTGCGGGTCGCCGTGGCCGCCCGTGATGTCGCGCGACAAGGCCTGGATTTGTTCTTGCGCAGCGGTCATCGAAAGACGAATCTGCTGCTGTGCCCACGCGACGTTGCGATACAGCGTGTCTTCCTGCTGCTGCTGCTCGCGCCGGTTCAGACTCCAGAGAATCAGACTCATCACGACCAGAAAAACGAGGATCGAAATGAGCGGCGTGAGTAAATAGGAATTCGACCACCACGGTCCGTGGTGCCAGCGGGAGGGCGACGAGTCGGTAGGTTTCTTTACGACGCGCGCCGAGCGTTTGATCAGCCGGTCGGTCAACATGGAAGCGATTGTAACGCAGCACCCGATTGTTAATTGGCGTAAAAAAGCGCTATCAATGACGGATTTGCAGGAAAAGGAGGAGAAACATCTGAGCTTAAAACCTATATCGGACGGTGCAATGCAGCAATTTTCCGCATTATGAGATAGCCTCTCATGATTCGAAAAATTCCTTGCTTCAAGCTCTGGACCCTCTTTAGAATTGCCGGCACGCGGCCAGTGCCCGCTTTTGTGCTTTCGCGCGGGCGTGTGTTGGCGGTTTAAGGAGCGTTCCTCACATCAGGAGACGAGCATGTCCGCTGTACCCGACGAAGTTCTCAAATATGTCGCCAACGCAAAAGACGACGATCCGCAGGAAACCGCCGAATGGCTCGAAGCGCTCGACGGCGTGATTTCCGCGGTCGGCCCTGACCGCGCGCACTACCTGATCGAGAAACAAATCGAATTCGCTCGCGTGCATGGCGAGCATCTGCCGTTCTCGGCGAACACGCCGTACATCAATACCATTCCCGTCGCCGCGCAGTCGAAGATTCCGGGCGACCAGGACATCGAACACCGCATTCGCTCGTACACGCGCTGGAACGCCATCGCGATGGTGCTGCGCGCGGGCAAGGACACCAACGTCGGCGGCCACATCGCATCGTTCGCATCGGCGGCGACGCTGTATGACGTCGGCTTCAACCACTTCTGGCACGCACCGTCGAAAGAACACGGCGGCGATCTCGTGTTCGTGCAGGGCCACTCGTCGCCGGGCGTCTACTCGCGCGCGTTCCTGCTCGGCCGCCTGACCGAGAAGCAACTGAACAACTTCCGTCAGGAAGTGGGCGGCGAGGGCATCTCGTCGTATCCGCATCCGTGGCTGATGCCGGACTTCTGGCAATTCCCGACCGTCTCGATGGGCTTGGGCCCGATCATGGCGATCTATCAGGCGCGTTTCATGAAATACATGGAAGCGCGCGGCATCACGAAGACCGAAGGCCGCAAGGTCTGGGCGTTCTTGGGCGACGGCGAAACGGACGAGCCGGAATCGCTCGGCGCGATCGGCATGGCCGGGCGCGAGCGTCTCGACAACCTCGTGTTCGTCATCAACTGCAATCTGCAGCGTCTGGACGGCCCGGTGCGCGGCAACGGCAAGATCATCCAGGAACTCGAAAGCGAATTCCGCGGCGCGGGCTGGAACGTCATCAAGGTCATCTGGGGCAGCCGCTGGGACGCGCTCTTCGCACGCGACAAGACCGGCGCGCTCATGCGCCGCATGATGGAAGTCGTCGACGGCGAATACCAGACGTACAAGTCGGAGTCGGGCGCGTTCGTGCGCGAGCACTTCTTCAACACGCCGGAACTGAAGGCACTCGTCGCCGACTGGTCCGATGACGACATCTGGAATCTGAATCGCGGCGGCCACGATCCGCACAAGATCTACGCCGCATTCGACGCCGCGACCAAGACGAAGGGCGCGCCGACCGTCATCCTCGCCAAGACCATCAAGGGCTATGGCATGGGCGAGCACGGTCAGGCGATGAACATCACGCACCAGCAGAAGAAGCTGCCGATCGACACGCTGAAGAAATTCCGCGACCAGTTCCGTCTGCCGCTCTCCGACGAGCAGATCGCCGACGTGCCGTATCTGACGTTCGAAGAAGGCTCGAAGGAACTCGAGTACATGCGCCAGAAGCGCATGGACCTGGGCGGCTATCTGCCGTCGCGCCGCGAGAAGGCGGAATCGCTGCCGGTGCCGGCGCTCGCCGCGTTCGAACCGCTCCTGAAGGGCACGGGCGAAGGCCGCGAAATCTCCACGACGATGGCGTTCGTGCGGATCCTGAACATCCTGCTGAAGGACAAGGCGCTCGGCAAGCGCATCGTGCCGATCGTGCCGGACGAATCGCGTACGTTCGGCATGGAAGGTCTCTTCCGCCAGATCGGCATCTGGAATCAGGACGGCCAGAAGTACATTCCGGAAGACTCCGACCAGCTGATGTTCTACAAGGAATCGGAGACCGGTCAGATTCTGCAGGAAGGCATCAACGAAGCGGGTGGCATGTGTGACTGGATCGCGGCCGCGACGTCGTACTCGACGCACGGCGAGATCATGATCCCGTTCTACATTTTCTATTCGATGTTCGGCTTCCAGCGCATCGGCGACTTGGCGTGGGCCGCGGGCGACATGCGTTCGCGCGGCTTCCTGCTGGGCGGCACCGCCGGACGCACGACGCTCAACGGCGAAGGCCTGCAGCACGAAGACGGCCACTCGCTGCTGTGGGCGGCGTCCGTCCCGAACTGCGTGAGCTACGACCCGACGTTCGGCTACGAACTCGCGGTCATCATGCAGGACGGCCTGCGCCGCATGGTCGCGGACCAGGAAGACGTGTACTACTACATCACCGTGATGAACGAGAACTACGAGCATCCGGCCATCCCGCAAGGCGATGCCGTTGCCTCGGACATCATCAAGGGCATGTACGCGTTCAGGAAGGCCGACGCAGCGGGCAAGGCGCACGTCCAACTGATGGGCGCGGGCACGATCTTCAACGAAGTCATCGCCGCCGCCGATCTGCTCAAGAACGACTGGGGCGTTTCCGCCGACTTGTGGAGCGTGCCGAGCTTTACGGAACTGGCCCGCGAAGGTCAGGCCGTCGAGCGTTACAACCTGCTGCATCCGACGGAAGAAAAGCGCGTGCCGCACGTGACGAAGCTGCTCGACGGCGCGAAGGGTCCGGTGATCGCATCGACGGACTACATCCGTGCGCTGACCGATCAGATCCGCGCGTTCGTGCCGCAGAAGTTCGTGGTGCTCGGCACCGACGGCTACGGCCGCTCGGACACGCGCGAGGCGCTGCGCCACTTCTTCGAAGTCGACCGCTATTGGGTGACGCTGGCTGCGCTGAACGCGCTGGCCGACGAAGGCACGATCGAGCGCAAGGTCGTCGCCGAGGCGATCAAGAAGTACAACCTCGACCCGTCCAAACCCAACCCGATGACCGTCTAAAGGCATCGCCCCCGAGCGTTGTGACGCGGCCTCTTTCCGAAGCGGAAGGAGGCCCGCGTGCAACCCAGGAGACACTAATAATGAGTCAAGCGATCGAAGTCAAAGTGCCGGACATCGGCGATTTCAAGGACATCCCCGTGATCGAAGTATTGGTCAAGGTGGGTGATACGGTCGAACCCGAGCAGTCGCTCGTCACGCTCGAGTCCGACAAGGCGACGATGGATGTGCCCAGTTCCGCGGCGGGCACCGTGAAGGAAGTGAAGGTCAAGGTCGGCGACAACGTGTCGGAAGGCACGCTGATCGTCGTGCTGGAAGGCGGCGCGAACGGCGCGGCCTCGTCCGCTGCGCCCGCGAAGCAGGAAGCGCCCGCGCAGACCCAGACGCAAACCCAAGCGCAAGCGCAGCCGGCGCCGGCGTCGGGCGGCGGATCGGTCGAAGTGAAGGTGCCGGATATCGGCGACTTCAAGGACATTCCGGTCATCGAGATCGGCGTGAAGGTCGGCGACAAGGTCGAGAAGGAGCAGTCGCTCGTCACGCTCGAATCCGACAAGGCGACGATGGACGTGCCGAGCCCCGCATCGGGCACGGTCAAGGAACTGAAGGTCAAGGTCGGCGATACGGTCTCCGAAGGATCGCTGATTCTCGTGCTGGAAGGCGGCGACGCCGCGCCCGCAGCGGCTGCGGCGCCGAAGCAGGAAGCCGCGAAGCCGGTCGAAGCGCCGTCGGACGCGCCCGCGAAGCCCGCGCCCGCATCCGCCGCGAAGGAAACGCCGTCCGCGCTCGCGCAGGCGCCCGTGATGCCCGCCGGCGACGGCTCGCGCACGTCGAGCCACGCGTCGCCGTCGGTGCGCAAGTTCGCGCGCGAACTGGGCGTCGATGTCACGCGCGTGAAGGGCACCGGTCCGAAGGGCCGCATCACGCAGGGCGACGTCACCGCGTTCGTGAAGGGCGTGATGACGGGTCAGGGCGCGGCGCCCGCCGCGGCGGCTGCACCGGCTGGCGGTGGCGGCGGCGAGTTGGGTCTGCTGCCGTGGCCGAAGATCGACTTCACGAAGTTCGGTCCGGTCGATCCGAAGCCGCTGTCGCGCATCAAGAAAATCTCGGGCGCGAACCTGCATCGCAACTGGGTGATGATCCCGCACGTCACGAACAACGACGAAGCGGACATCACCGAGCTGGAAGCGTTGCGCGTGAAGCTCAACAAGGAAAACGAGAAGGCCGGCGTGAAGATCACGATGCTGGCGTTCGTCATCAAGGCGGTCGTGTCGGCGCTGAAGAAGTTCCCGACCTTCAATGCGAGCCTCGACGGCGACAACCTCGTCTTCAAGCAGTACTACCACGTCGGTTTCGCGGCCGATACGCCGAACGGCCTCGTCGTTCCGGTCATCCGCGATGCGGACAAGAAGGGCTTGATCGATATCGCGAAGGAGATGGCGGATCTGTCGAAGCTCGCGCGCGAAGGCAAGCTGAAGCCGGATCAGATGCAGGGCGGCTGCTTCTCGATTTCGTCGCTGGGCGGCATCGGCGGAACGAACTTCACGCCGATCATCAACGCGCCCGAAGTGGCGATTCTCGGCCTGTCGCGCGGCCAGATGAAGCCCGTGTGGGACGGCAAGCAGTTCGTGCCGCGCCTCACGCTGCCGCTGTCGCTGTCGTATGACCATCGCGTCATCGACGGCGCCGAGGCCGCGCGCTTCAACGCGTATCTGTCGGGGATTCTGGCGGACTTCCGTCGCGTGATTCTTTGATCTTCTGATCTGGCCGACGGCGGAACCTCGGGCTTTGCCATGAGGTTCCATCCGCACATCTCTTAGGGGACAACATGAGTCTCGTCGAACTAAAAGTACCCGATATCGGCGACTTCTCCGATGTCGATGTCATCGAAGTCAATATCAAGCCCGGCGACGTCATCGAAAAGGAACAGGGCGTCATCACGCTCGAAACCGACAAGGCGACGATGGAAGTGCCCGCCGACGTCGCGGGCACCATCAAGGAAGTGAAGGTCAAGCAGGGCGACAAGGTCAGCCAGGGCTCGGTCATCGCGATGATCGAAACCGAAGGCGCCGCAGCCGCTCCTTCGCCTGCACCGGCACCCGCCGCCGCGCCTGCGCCGGCTGCTGCTTCGGGCGGGGCCGCGCAAGACGTGAAGGTGCCGGATATCGGCGACTTCAAGGACATTCCGGTCATCGAAGTGCACGTGAAGCCGGGCGATACCGTCGAGAAGGAGCAATCGCTCGTCACGCTCGAATCCGACAAGGCGACGATGGACGTGCCGTCGCCCGCCGCGGGCACGGTCAAGGAAGTGAAGATCAAGGTCGGCGACAACGTGTCCGAAGGCACGCTGATCCTCACGCTCGAAGCGCAAGGCGGCGGCACGACGCAAACGCCGACGAAACCGGCCGCCGCGCAGCCGCAGCCTGCGGAAAAGGCGAGCGCCGCGCCCGCGCCGCAGGCGGGCAGCTATTCGGGCAGCGCGGATGTCGAATGCGACATGCTCGTGCTCGGCGCGGGCCCCGGCGGCTATTCCGCCGCGTTCCGTTCCGCCGATCTCGGCATGAACACCGTGCTCGTCGAACGTTATTCGACGCTCGGCGGCGTGTGTCTGAACGTCGGCTGCATTCCGTCGAAGGCGCTGCTGCACACCGCGCTCGTGATGGATGAAACGAAGGAACTCGCGGCGCACGGCATCAGCTTCGGCGAGCCGAAGATCGACCTCGACAAGCTGCGCGGCTTCAAGGAAGGCGTCGTCAAGAAGCTGACCGGCGGTCTCGCGGGCATGGCGAAAGCGCGCAAGGTGCAAGTGGTGACGGGCGTCGGCACGTTCGTCGATCCGCATCACATGGAAGTGCAGGGCGAGGGCGGCAAGAAGGTCGTGAAGTTCAAGCAGGCGATCATCGCGGCGGGCTCGCAGGCGGTGAAGCTGCCGTTCTTCCCGAACGATCCGCGCGTCGTCGATTCCACCGGCGCGCTCGAACTGCGTCAGTTGCCCAAGCGCATGCTGGTGGTGGGCGGCGGGATCATCGGGCTGGAAATGGCGACCGTCTATTCGACGCTCGGCGCGGAGATCGATGTCGTCGAAATGCTCGATGGCCTGATGGTCGGCGCGGACCGCGATCTCGTGAAGGTCTGGGAGAAGTTCAACGCCAAGCGCTTCGCGAACGTCATGCTCAAGACGAAGACCACGAAGGCCGAAGCGAAGGACGACGGCATCTACGTCACGTTCGAAGGCGAGAAGGCGCCGGCCGAGCCGCAACGCTACGACCTCGTGTTGCTGGCCGTCGGCCGCAGCCCGAACGGCGGCAAGATCGGCGCGGACAAGGCGGGCGTCGCGGTGACGGATCGCGGCTTCATCAACGTCGACAAGCAGATGCGCACGAACGTGGAGCACATCTTCGCGATCGGCGATCTCGTCGGCCAGCCGATGCTCGCGCACAAGGCCGTGCACGAAGGCCACGTCGCGGCGGAAGCGGCGCACGGCGAGAAGGCGTACTTCGACGCATTGCAGATTCCGTCGGTGGCTTACACCGATCCGGAAGTGGCGTGGGCCGGCAAGACCGAGGAACAGTGCAAGGCCGAAGGCATCAAGTTCGGCAAGGCAGTATTCCCGTGGGCCGCGTCGGGCCGCGCGATCGCCAATGGCCGCGACGAAGGCTTCACCAAGCTGATCTTCGACGAAGAGACGCATCGTGTGATCGGCGGCGGAATCGTCGGCTTGAATGCGGGCGATCTGATCAGCGAAGTGTGCCTCGCGATCGAGATGGGCGCGGATGCGACGGACATCGGCAAGACGATTCACCCGCACCCGACGCTCGGCGAATCGGTCGGCATGGCGGCCGAGCTGTACGAAGGCGTCTGTACGGATCTGCCGCCGCAGCGCAAGAAGTAATCGCGGCGTCCGGATGCGCAAAAGGCGCGTTCCCGAAAGGGGACGCGCCTTTTTTTCGACTTCACTTCTTATCGCTGCAACTTCTCGCGGCGAAATCACGCGCCAAACGAAAAACCCGGCCGGAGCCGGGTTTCCTGCTTCATCTCTCGCATGCAGCGCCCCAAGGACGCCGGCGAAGACTTAGGCGGCGGTGCGCTTGGCCGAGACCGAAGCGGTGCGGGCAGCTTGCTCGGTCGCTTGCGTGGCAGCCTTCGTCGCGGCCGTGGCGGCGGCGTTGAAGTTGCTTTCCGCGATTTCGACGGCTTGCTTCGTTGCCTTGTGAACCGTTTCGTACGTCGTGTTGGCAGCGGTGATGGCCGACTTCATCACGGCGACGGCCGTTTCCGAACCGGCGGGCGCGTTCTTCGCGACGTTGTCGACGAGCGTCTGAACCTTGCGGTTCTGCTCTTCGTATTGCGCTTCCGCGACGCGGGCGAATTCGGCTTGCGTAGCCGATGCGATTTCATACAGGTGACGGCCGTACGACAGCACCTTTTCCGCGACCGGCTGGGACAGGCTGGCTTGCAGCGCGAGCAGTTCCTGTGCGTCCTTGACGGACAGCGCGCGTTGCGTGTTTTCCTGGCTTTCGGCGAGCGTCGACTTCACGACTTGCAGATTCAGTTCGACCAGCTTTTCGATGCCTTCGAACGCCTTGTTCGTCAGACCGAACAGCGTGTCGAAGTTGGCTTTCTGCGCAGCGGCGATTTGCTCGGGGGTCAACAACGTCATCTCAGGCTCCTGATAACCGACCCATCGATGCGGGTCGTGGTTTGGTGGGTGCAGCAGCTTGCTGCCAGATGGTGCAGCTCCGATTGGTGCGTCGCAACATGGAACCCATTTTAGAGATATTCTTATCGATGTCAAGCGGTTTTTGTGCATTGCACAAATAGTGGAAAACCCTTGTCAAACAAGATGTTAAGTAAGCGCTGACGGGGTGAAGGTTCAAGCAGCTGGCGCCGAGTGCACCGGCGTGGACCGCGACCCTGAAACGGCGCGTGGCGACTACAGATAGGAAAATTCGCGTGATCGTCTTACTTTTCGGACGACGCCGTACACCAAATTGTCAAAGAACCGTTAACATTTCGGCTGACGACTCAACGCTTCTCACAGCACGCGAACGGGCAATAGGGTATTAGTCAATCCAGCCAAGCCCGGCAGCGTCGTTCTTAAAGTTACCTCTCAAGTTCGGGAAAGTTTTGCCGATAACGCAAAGGCGACGAAGTCGAAAGCGCGTTTTTCGCAAAACCGCTTGCGCGGGGCCCGATCGTTTTTTCCGATCGATGCGCGCAATGTTTCAGAATCGAGCAATCGGCGCTTACAAATCGGTTTAACGTGCGTCGATAAGTGCTTAATATTGCTTAAATTTCGCAGCTTCACTACACTTGGCGGTACTCTCCAGCCGCCCTATAGAACACTAATGAAAACCGAAATGTTTTCGTCGCTGAAGGTGGTGCATGGCGTGGCATTGCGCTCCGCATTGTCGATCGCCGTTTCGCTCGCCGTCGCGACATCCTTCGCAGTGGCTCCGGCTGAAGCCCTCGCCAAAACCACCAGCAGCAAAACCGTCAAACACGCCGCCAAACCGGCCGCCGAAAGCAAGACCGCGAAGCCCGCCCGCGTCGCGAAAACGGCCAAGGGTGCGCGCGCAGCCAAGGTCGCGGCCGCCAACGAGGACGACGAGGCGCCCAAGGCATCGCGCAAGCATCGCGTGAATTATCGGATGGACCCGCGTGCGCGCCGCGCCGCCGTGCATTCGGTGGCGTATCAGCCGCGCGCGACGTCGGTCGGACAGGCGTTCGGCCTGCATGACACGCCCGACAGCCTCGCGTTGCGTTCGAGCGTCGCGTATGTGGTCGACCAGGGCACGTCCGAGACGCTCTTCGACAAGAACTCGCGCGCCGTGGTGCCGATCGCGTCCATCACCAAGCTGATGACGGCAATGGTCACGCTCGACGCGCACCTGTCGCTCACCGAGGAAATGACGGTGACCGACGAAGACCGCGACTACGAGAAGTACACGGGCTCGCGGCTCGCGGTGGGATCGGTGCTGAATCGCGAGGACATGCTGCACATCGCGCTGATGGCGTCGGAAAACCGCGCGGCGGCGGCGTTGTCGCGTTATTACCCGGGCGGGCGTCCGGCGTTCATCGCCGCGATGAACGCGAAGGCCAAGACGCTCGGCATGACCGACACGCACTTCGAGAATTCCACCGGCCTCACGAGCCTGAACGTGTCGAGCGCGCGCGATCTCGTGAAGATGGTCAACGCCGCGTATCAATATCCGCTGATCCGCAAGTTCTCGACGGATCGCAGCTACGAAGTCTTCACCGGCAAGCGCACGCTCGCGTACAACAGCACGAATGCGCTGGTGCGCAATGCGTCGTGGGATATCGGCTTGCAGAAGACCGGCTTCATCAACGAAGCGGGCGAATGCCTCGTGATGCAGGCGAACGTGCATGGCCGACCGGTCATCATCGTGCTGCTGGATTCCTACGGCAAGTACTCGCGTTTCGCCGATGCAGGCCGCCTGCGTTCGTATCTCGATACGCTCGGCGAGCCGCGCATCATGAGCGCGGACATGGGCGGCGGCGCGAATCCCTGAGCGGATTTCCGCAAAGCCGCATAGCCGAAAAGAAAGCCGGATGCGTCGCGAGACGCATCCGGCTTTTTCGTTCATGCGCGGGCGGCGATCTAGCGCTGAGCTTCGCGTTGCGCTTCTCGCTGTCCTTGCGCGGACAGTTCCGGGTGATAGCCGAGCGATCGCGAGATTTCGAGCGCGGTATGGCTCAATTGCTTGAGCCACGCGTCCTGCAGACGATCCGCCGGCGCGGAAAGCGAAAGCCCCGCGACGAGCCGCCCGGTATCGTCGTAGATGCCTGCCGCGATGCAGCGCACGCCCAACTCCAGTTCCTCGTTGTCCCGCGCGCACGATTGCTGGCGCACGAACGACAGCTCGCGCTCCAGCTTCGCCAGATCCGTGATGCTGTTCTGCGTGTGCCCGGACAAGCCGGTGCGCATCGCGTAGGCGCGCACGCGGGCGGCTTCGTCGGCGGCGAGAAAGAGCTTGCCGACCGATGTGAGATGCAGCGGCGCACGTCCGCCGATCGCGCGCACGACCTGCATGCCGGATCGCTCCGAATACGCGCGTTCGATATACACGATCTCGTCGCCCTGGCGCACCGAGAGGTTCACCGTCTGTCCAGTCTGCCGATGCAGTTCGCGCATCGGCGGCATCGCGGCTTCGCGCACCGAAAGGCGCGCCTTCACCAGATTGCCGAGTTCGAGCAGACGCATGCCGAGCCGGTACGTGCCGGGATCGGAACGGTCGACGAGCCGGCAGAGCACCATGTCGTTCAGGATGCGGTGCGCGGTGGACGGATGCAGGCCAGTGCTATGCGAGAGTTCCTTCAGGCTGACTGGATCGGTGTGATCGGCGAGCGCGTCGAGCAGGCTCATCATGCGTTCGATCACCTGAATGGATGTCTTGGAGTCCGGGTTCGTATCGCTCATCGTGAAAAATCGGTTGATGCGTCAAACAGCGGAAGGTCGATTGTATCTCATAATGTGAAAAGACACGTCGATGGCGTTCGGCGCCGCCGCGCTTTCGCGGATAATCGACGTGCCCTGCAATACACGAACAACAAGGAACGTCCTCATGCGAGTCGGTTTATTCGTCACGTGTCTGATCGACATGATGCGCCCGGAAATCGGCTTTTCGGTCATCAAGCTGATCGAGCGCGCCGGCTTCGAAGTGACCGTGCCGCCCGCGCAGACGTGCTGCGGCCAGCCGGCCTACAACTCGGGCGATCGCCGGCTCGCGCGCGATCTCGCCGAAAAGACGCTGCGTGAATTCGAGCAATTCGATTATGTGGTCGTGCCGTCCGGCTCGTGCGGCGGCATGATCCGCGCGCATTACGGCGATCTCTTTCGCGACGATCCCGAGCTGATGAACCGCTTCGCGCGCCTGCAGCCGCGTGTCTTCGAACTGACCGATTTTCTCGTCAACGTGGCGAAAGCGCGCATGGAGCCGGGCGTTTTCGACGGCATGGTGACGTATCACGATTCGTGTTCCGGCCTCCGCGAACTCGGCGTGAAGACGCAGCCGCGCGAGCTGCTCGCGCAAGCCGGCGTGCCGGTCACGGAGATGGCCGGCTGCGAGCATTGCTGCGGCTTCGGCGGCACGTTCGCGGTGAAGTACGGCGACATCTCGACGGCGATCGTCGATGAGAAATGCGCGAACGTCAAGGCGAGCGGGGCGGAGGCGGTGGTACTCGGCGATCTCGGCTGCATGCTGAATATCGAAGGCCGCTTGCGCCGCACGGGCGATACCGCGACGCGCGTGCTGCATATCGCGCAAGTGCTGGCCGGCGACGCGCAAAGCCGCGCCTGAGCATCGCGAGGAGAGATCGACATGCAAGTCCAGACGATGCACTTCAAGGCGCGCGCCGGCAGCAAGCTCGCCGACGAAAGGCTGCAGCAAAACCTCACCAAGCTCTCGACCAAGTTCGTGAGCGCGCGGGCGACGGCCGTGCGCGACATCGACTTCGAAGCGACGCGCGCCGCGCTCAAGGAACGCCGCAATCGCGCGCTCGACAACCTCGATGTCTGGCTCGAAACCTTCGAGCGCGAAGCGACGCGGCGCGGAGCCATCGTGCTGTACGCCGAATCGACGCAGGACGCGGCGCGGCTCGTCGCGGAGATTGCGCGCGAACACGGCGTGAAGAAGGTCATCAAGACGAAGTCGATGGTCTCGGAGGAAATGCAGCTGAACCGCGTGCTCGGCGAGATGGGCGTGCAGTCCATCGAGACGGATCTCGGCGAGTACATCCTGCAGATCAACGATAACGAGCCGCCGAGCCACATCATCGCGCCTGTCGTTCACAAGGACAAGGAGCAGATCGCCGACCTCTTCGCGAAGACGCACGGCAAACCGCGTCTGACCGACATTCCCGCGATGACGCGCGAGGCGCGCGAAGTGTTGCGCCCGCATTTCATGTCGGCGGACATGGGCGTGACGGGCGGCAACTTTCTGATCGCGGAGACGGGATCGGTGGCCGTCGTCACGAACGAGGGCAACGAAGGCATGTGCACGGTGATGCCGCGTGTCCATGTGGCGGTGACGGGCATCGAAAAAGTGCTGCCGACGCTCGAAGATCTCGCCACGGCCATGCGCCTCTTGCCGCGTTCGGCGACCGGGCAGACCATCTCGAACTACTTCTCGCTGCTCACGGGCCCGCGCGCGCCGGGCGAGAAGGACGGTCCGGAGCACATGTACTTCGTTCTCGTCGATGGCGGGCGCACCGGGCTTATAGGCGGCGAGTTTCAGGAGATGCTGCGCTGCATTCGCTGCGGCGCGTGCATGAATCACTGCCCGGTGTATCAGAAGATCGGCGGACACGCGTACGGCTGGGTGTATCCCGGCCCGATGGGTTCCGTGCTGACGCCGGCTTACGTCGGCATCGACAAGGCGCTCGACCTGCCGCAAGCCGCCACGCTCTGTGGCGAGTGCAATAGCGTGTGTCCCGTGGGCATTCCGCTCTCCGACTTGCTGCGCAAGCTGCGCGAGAAGCAGATGGAGCGTCGTCTGCGTCCGTGGACGGAGCGTGCGGCACTCGCGGCGTGGGGTTATCTGGCGATGCGTCCGACCGCGTATGCGCTCTTCACCAAACTGGCCGTGCGGGTGATGGAGCGCATCGGCGGCAAGCGGAAGGCGATTTCGCGACTGCCGTTCGGCGCGGGATGGACCGCCACGCGCGATATGCCCGCGCCCGTAGGCCGCACGTTCCGCGAGTTATACAAGGCGCAGCAATCGCATATCGGTTGAAAACGCGTCGCCCAAAAGAGAAAGGCCGCGCCGGATCGCGTGATCCGGCGCGGCCATTTTTCATTGCTGCCGACGATCAGCCGCCGGTCCGCCCGAGAAAGCCGCGGTCATTGCCGCCGTGATTGCTGACGCCGCCACCGCCGCCACCGCCATGCGCCGGAGCCTGCTGCGGTTGAGATTGCGGCTGCGCTTGCGGCGGACGCGGTCGCACGCCGCCGACTGCCTGAGGCATCGGCGCGCCGCCGCCTGCTTGCGGGGGCGGGCCGCCGTGCTGCGGCGGGCCGCCCGCCTGACCGCCATGGCCGGGCTCGCCGTGCGGCCGATTGTTCCATCCGCCAGGCGGCGGGCGGCGATATCCGGGGCTGTCGTCCCAATAGCGCCGGGGCCCGGAGTAATACCCGCCATTGATGACGACGCCCGGCTGCACGACCGGCCCGCCGTAATACGCGGGATAGGCCGGGTAGGCGGCATAGCCCGGGTCTTCGTACGTAGCGGGATAACCGCCGCCGTATACCGGGCCGTCGGGATAGGCCGCGCATCCGCCGAGCAGCAGCGCCGAGGAAACCATCACTAAACCAGCGACTTTCATGACCGTTGAAATAAAGGTTGTGCGTATGAGCATTAGGACACCGGCGCAGGGGCATTGTCCCCAACAACTTTGTAAGCCTTTATGACGGCGTGGCGCGGGCTTTCGTCAGGCAGCGAGACAGGCCAAGAATTTGCTTGTTGCCATTAACGCAACGAACCTTCCCTGTTCGACGACTTTTTCAGTAACGGCCGATTGCGTACCATCCGAAACGTCGACAAGTGGGCGAGCACGCCTGCAACGGCACCGAACTGAAGGCAGTCCCATGAAAAAGACAATATCGACTTACTGGCCTCTCGCCATCCTGTTAATCGCCGTGCTGACCTTCTGCATGCATGCGGAAGAGCGCGAATCGGCGGCGCTTCGCCGTCAGCAAGTGGACGTCGGAAGCGTGAGCGCGGAACTGGCGCGCGCGATTTCCTACGGTCTCGTCGATTCCGACGACGCCACCGCACCCGTCGCGCATCCCGCGCCGCGCACGCTCTGACGAAGGCGCGCGCCGGCCCCGAGGCGGCGCGTGCATCGAGCACAAAAAATGGCGTCCTTCATGCGAAGGACGCCATTTCTGTTTGCAGCGAACGATGCTTAGCGGAGGACGCTGGCGACCGCGTTGGCGACGACATCCAGATTGCGCGTGTTCAGCGCGGCCACGCAGATGCGGCCCGTGCTCACGGCGTAGATGCCGAATTCTTCACGCAGACGATCCACTTGCGCGGCGGTCAGGCCGGAGTAGGAGAACATGCCGCGCTGCGCATCGACGAACGAGAAATCGCGATCGACGCCCGCCGCCTTCAGACGTTGCACGAGGCCGTTGCGCATCGCGCGGATACGGTCGCGCATTTCGCCGAGTTCCTGTTCCCACGTCGCGCGCAGTTCGGGCGACGCCAGCACCGCCGCGACGACCGAGCCGCCGTGCGTCGGCGGGTTCGAGTAGTTCGTGCGGATCACGCGCTTCAGTTGCGACAGCACGCGCGCCGATTCTTCCTTCGCGGCCGTGATGATCGACAGCGCGCCGATGCGCTCGCCATACAGCGAGAACGACTTCGAGAACGACGACGACACGAACACGTTCAGCTCGGACGCGGCGAAGAGGCGCACGGCGGCGGCATCGGCGTCGATGCTTTCGCCGAAACCCTGATACGCGATGTCGAGGAACGGCACGAGGTTGCGCGCCTTCACGACTTCGACCACCTGGCGCCATTGCGCCTCCGTCAGGTCGACGCCCGTGGGGTTATGGCAGCACGCGTGCAGCACGACGATCGTGCCCGGCGCGTAGCCGTTCAGCGCGGCGAGCATGCCCTCGAAGTTCACGCCGTGCGTGGCGGCGTCGTAGTACGGATAGTTGACGACTTCGAAGCCCGCGCCTTCGAAGAGCGCGCGATGGTTTTCCCAGCTCGGATCGCTGATCGCGACCTTCGCGTTCGGGTTGACGCGCTTCAGGAAATCCGCGCCGATCTTCAGCGCGCCGGTGCCGCCCAGCGCCTGCGCCGTGACGACGCGGCCCGCGGCGATCAGCGGCGATTCCTTGCCGAGCAGGAGCGTCTGCACGGCGGCGTCGTAAGCGGCGATGCCCTCGATCGGCAGATAACCGCGCGGCAGCGCGGCGTCGACGCGAGCTTTCTCGGCTTCGCGCACGGCGCGCAGCAGCGGAATCTTGCCTTCTTCGTTGGTGTACACGCCGACGCCCAGATTGACCTTGGTCGGGCGCGGATCGGCGTTGAAGGCTTCGTTGAGGCCCAGAATCGGGTCGCGGGGGGCGAGTTCGACGGCAGAGAAAAGAGACATGGTCTATCGGCAGTGAGGAAAGGACATGCGGCAGGAGTGCGGCCGGCGGAGCTTCTCGACCGCGTCGCGCCTCGATGGCCGGAAAGCTGGCTCGGGGCGCGGGCGTCATCGGCATGAAGAGGCGTGACGAACGCGTCATGCCGGTGAGCGCAGTCGATCATTGTAACGAATCCCGCCGATGTTTCGTCGGTACATGACGCGAATTCGCGTGCTTTTTACCGGTATCGTCGCGGAAGATCGACACATGCTGCCGCGCCGCGCTTGAGATATCGCGGGCGAGCCCAATGTGCCCGAAACGACGCGCGGCACGCCGAAAACTTCCGGATGCCGCGCCATTCCGCCCACCGCCCGGGCGCTGCGCCAGTTTCGCGGCCGCCGTTAAAATGGATGTTTGCCCCGGCGAAGACTCTCGTTCCCATGTCCGATACCCTCATCGAAGCGCCCGACGCACTGGACGAGTCGAAGTTCGTCACGTTCGACGGCTCGCCGTTCCAGCTCTATCAGCCTTATCCGCCCGCCGGCGACCAGCCCGGCGCGATCGCCACGCTCGTCGAAGGCGTGGAAGACGGCTTGTCGTTCCAGACGCTGCTCGGCGTCACCGGCTCGGGCAAGACGTTCACCATGGCGAACGTCATCGCGCGGCTCGGCCGTCCGGCTATCGTGTTCGCGCCGAACAAGACGCTCGCCGCGCAGCTGTACGCCGAGTTCCGCGAGTTCTTTCCGCGCAATGCCGTCGAGTATTTCGTCTCGTACTACGACTATTACCAGCCGGAAGCGTACGTGCCGCAGCGCGATCTCTTCATCGAGAAGGATTCGTCGATCAACGAGCACATCGAACAGATGCGGCTTTCGGCCACCAAGAGCCTGCTGGAGCGGCGCGACGTGGTGATCGTGGCGACCGTGTCGGCGATCTACGGTATCGGCAATCCGTCCGAGTATCACAAGATGATTCTCACGCTGCGCACGGGCGACAAGCTCGGCCAGCGCGACGTCATCGCGCGCCTGATCGCGATGCAGTACACGCGCAACGAAGCCGATTTCCAGCGCGGCACCTTCCGCGTGCGCGGCGACACCATCGATATTTTCCCGGCGGAACACGCCGAAATGGCCGTGCGCGTGGAACTGTTCGACGACGAGATCGAGACGATGCAGCTCTTCGATCCGCTCACCGGCCGCGTGCGCAACAAGATTCCGCGCTTCACCGTGTATCCGTCGTCGCATTACGTGACGCCGCGCGACACGGTCATGCGCGCCATCGAGACGATCAAGGACGAACTGCGCGAGCGGCTCGAGTTCTTTCATCGCGACGGCAAGCTCGTCGAAGCGCAGCGGCTCGAGCAGCGCACGCGTTTCGATCTGGAAATGCTGCAGGAACTCGGGTTTTGCAAGGGCATCGAGAATTACTCGCGGCACTTCTCCGGCGCGGCGCCCGGCGAGCCGCCGCCGACGCTCGTCGACTATCTGCCGCCCGACGCGCTCATGCTGCTCGACGAATCGCACGTGCTGATCGGCCAGTTGAACGGCATGTACAACGGCGACCGCGCACGCAAGGAAAATCTCGTCGATTACGGCTTTCGCATGCCGTCCGCGCTCGACAACCGGCCGCTCAAGTTCAACGAGTTCGAGCGCAAGATGCGTCAGGCGGTCTTCGTTTCCGCGACGCCCGCCGATTACGAAAAAGCGAAGGCGGGGCAGGTCGCCGAGCAGCTCGTGCGTCCGACGGGTCTCGTCGATCCGGAAATCGAAGTGCGGCCCGCGCGCTCGCAGGTGGACGACGTGCTCTCGGAGATCAACGAGCGCGTCGCGGCAGGCGAGCGCGTGCTCGTCACCGTGCTCACCAAGCGCATGGCCGAACAGTTGACCGAATTCCTCGCGGATCACGGCGTGAAGGTGCGCTATCTGCACAGCGATATCGACACGGTCGAGCGCGTCGAAATCATTCGCGACTTGCGGCTCGGCACGTTCGACGTGCTCGTCGGCATCAACTTGCTGCGCGAGGGGTTGGATATTCCGGAAGTGTCGCTCGTCGCCATTCTCGACGCCGACAAGGAAGGCTTCCTGCGCGCCGAGCGCTCGCTGATCCAGACCATCGGCCGGGCGGCGCGCAACGTGAACGGCAAGGCCATTCTCTATGCCGACAACATGACCGACTCGATGACCCGCGCCATCGGCGAAACCGAGCGGCGGCGCGCCAAGCAGATCGCGCATAACGAAAAGATGGGCATCACGCCGCGCGGGGTCGAGAAGCGCATCAAGGACATCATCGACGGCGTCTACAGCGCCGACGACGCGCGCGCCGAACTGAAGGAAGCGCAGGCGCGCGCCAAGTTCGAGGACATGACCGAGAAGCAGATCGCGAAGGAAATCAAGCGGCTCGAAAAGCAGATGATGGATCACGCCAAGAATCTGGAATTCGAGAAGGCCGCGCAAACCCGCGACCAATTGGCGCTCCTGCGCCAGCGCGTCTTCGGCGCGAACGTGGGCGATCACGTGAGCGGCATCGGCGGGAAGTAAGACGGCTGCAGGCGGCGGACGGGCTCCGCCGCCTTCCCATCGCGAGGCCGCGCGTCCTTCGGCGCCCGAAAAGCCTTACTGCGTCTAGGTTGTAAGCTCCCTCAAATTGTTGCGCCCATCGAACGATGCTAAACTGGCAAAAATTGAGAATGGTTCGTATTAACGTTCGCGATGACCGTCCGAGTGGACGTCGCGCACCGGTGCGAAGCGTCTCGACGGGAGGGTGTTCCGGCCTCGCGCGGCGAGTGGCGTCGTTCCGGCCGGGCTGTCCTGTAGCGTGGCCGCGCGGCAGCACTGCGCCGCGAGCCGATCCATAAAAACAAGGAGTATTTGATGGGTTCTACGTTGATGCGCGGCCTGGTCGCCGCAGTTGGCCTCACGGCGATGATGGCGGCTTCCGCTGCCGAATATCCGATCGGCAAGCAGCATATCGAAGGCGGCATGGAAACCGGCGCCGTCTATCTGCAGCCGATCACGATGGCGCCGGAAGGCATGATGCGCAAGGCGTCGGATTCGGACATCCATCTGGAAGCGGACATTCACGCGGTCAAGAACAATCCGACCGGTTTCGCCGAAGGCGACTGGATGCCGTACCTGAACGTCACGTACGAACTGAACAAAGTGGGCACGACGCAGTCGATCAAGGGCGACCTGATGCCGATGGTCGCAAGCGACGGCCCGCACTACGGCGACAACGTCAAGCTCTTCGGGCCGGGCAAGTATCACCTGAAGCTGCATATCTCGCCGCCGTCGGAAACGGGCCACATGGCGTTCGGCCGTCACACCGACAAGGAAACGGGCGTCGGTCCGTGGTTCAAGCCGTTCACGATCGAATACGACTTCCCGTTCGCGGGCATCGGCAAGAAGGGCGGGTATTGAGCGTCAAGCGCCCGCGCGCATGATTCGCGCGCCCGGCAGTCGCGTTGCCGGGCGCGTTCATTCAGGAAGTACCCATGAAATCAATAAGGCAGGTGGTTGCGCTCGCGTTGGTCGCCTACGGCGCATGCGTCGCGGGCGTCGGCACTGCGCAGGCCGCCGATCTGCCGACGTTCAAGCTCGAAATGAACGACGGCAAGCTCAATCCGGCGCGCATCGAAGTGCCGGCGGGGCAGCGCATCAAGATCGAAGTGCATAACGTCGGCAAGGGCGCGGCGGAATTCGAAAGCGTGCAGTTGCGCAAGGAAAAGGTGCTGGCGCCCGGCGCGGATTCGTTCGTCGTCATCGCGCCGCTCGATCCGGGCGAGTACAAGTTCTTCGACGATTTTCATCAGACGGCGCAAGGCGTCATCGTCGCGAAGTGATGTGATGTTCCGGCCGCGCGTGACTTTTCCGCGCGGCCGCAGTGAAGCAGAACTGCAGGAGGTTCGGTAATGGGGCAGGTCCTTTTCATCGTTTGGCGGGAAAGCGTCGAGGCGCTGCTGGTCGTCGGCATCCTGCATGCGTGGCTGAAAAACGGCGACCATCAGGCGCGCCGCGGCCTGCCTTACCTGTGGTTCGGCGTCGCCGCCGGGCTGCTCGCGGCCATCGCGCTGGGTGCGGCGCTCATCGGATTCACCGAAGTGCTGTCGGGCAATGCGCAGGATTACTTCCAGACCGCGATGGTGTTGATCGCCTGCGTGCTGATCGTGCAGATGGTGCTGTGGATGAAACGGCACGGCCGCACGCTCAAGCGCGACATGGAAACTTCGCTCCAGAAAAGCACGCAGGACGGGCACTGGTGGGGCATCGCGCTGCTCGTCGCGCTCGCCATCGCGCGTGAGGGCAGCGAAACGGCGGTGTTCCTCTACGGCGTCGGCTTCGGACAGTCGGGACACGTGCCTGCGTCGCAATATGCGGCGATCATCATCGGCTTCGGGCTCGCGCTGCTGACGTTCTACGTGCTGCAGCTCGGCGGCAAGATCTTCTCGTGGCGCTCGTTCTTCCGCGTCACCGAAATCATGCTGCTGTTCCTCGCGGCGGGCCTTTTCGAAACGGGCGTCGACAAGCTGATCGACATGGAAGTGCTGCCGGTCATCGTCAATCAGGTGTGGAACACGTCCGCGCTGCTCGACGATTCCAGCACGTTCGGCTCGCTCGTCGCGACGCTCACCGGCTATCGCGCGCATCCGGCCGGCATGAATCTCGTCGCTTATGCGGTGTACTGGATCGTCATCTATCTGCTGATGCGCCGCTCCAATAACCAGATGGCGCAAAAGCAGAAGGCGGCCAGCCGCCCAGCATGAGTTCCATGATGCAACAAGGTGTGCAAGCCCCGAGCCGGCTTCAGCAAGCCGGCCAATGGATGCAGCGTCACGGCAGCACGATCCGCGCAATTCAGTGGGTCGTGGTTGCCGTGTATGCATTTCTGATCCTCGTTCCCGCCGTGATGCCGCTGCCCGATGGCTCCGCGCATCTCTGGAACAACCTGACGCTCGCCGCGCAGTTCGTGTTCTGGGGCATCTGGTGGCCGTTCGTGCTGCTGTCGATGGTGATGCTCGGCCGCGTCTGGTGCGGCGTGCTGTGTCCCGAAGGCGCGCTGACCGAGTTCGCGAGCCGCTTCGGCCGCGGCCGCGCGATTCCGCACTGGATGCGCTGGGGCGGCTGGCCGTTCGTCGCGTTCGGCCTGACGACGATCTACGGCCAGATGGTCAGCGTCTATCAATATCCGAAGGCCGTGCTGCTCGTGCTCGGCGGATCGACGGTCGCGGCGATGATCATCGGCGCGCTGTATGGCCGCGAGAAGCGCGTGTGGTGCAAGTACCTGTGTCCGGTGAACGGCGTGTTCTCGCTGCTCGCGCGCCTCGCGCCGTTCCACTACAAGGTCAACGAGGACGCCTGGCGCCGCTCGTACACCAAGGGCGAGCACGGGCATCGCGTGATTCCGATCAACTGCGCGCCGCTCGTGCCGTTGCGCAACATGAAGGGCGCGTCCGACTGCCATATGTGCGGACGATGCAGCGGCCACCGCGATGCCATCGCGCTGTCGTGGCGCTCGCCCGCCGAGGAAGTCGTGAATCTCGGCGACAAGGCGGCGAATCCGTGGGACACCGCGCTCATTTTGTACGGCCTGCTCGGCGTCGCGATCGGCGCGTTCCACTGGACCGTGAGCACGTGGTTCGTCGATCTGAAGCAGATTTTCGCGGGCTGGCTGATCGATCACAACATCCTGTGGCCGCTCGACGCCACCGCGCCGTGGTTCCTGTTCACGCATTATCCGGAGCAGAACGACGTCTTCTCGTGGCTCGACGGCACGATGGTGATCGGCTACATCATCGCGACGGGGCTCGTGTACGGCACGGCGCTCCTCGCGCTGCTCGCGGCGGGCGCGCGCATGCTCGGCGCGTGGAACATGAAGCGGCTGCATCATCTGGCGCTCGCGCTGATTCCCATTGCGGGCGTCGGCGTGTTCCTCGGCCTTTCGGCGACGACGGTTTCGCTGCTGCGCGCGGAGCACGTGCCGCTCGGCTGGGTCACGGGTTTGCGCCTGGGGCTGCTGGCCGGCGCGAACGTGTGGAGCGCATGGCTCGCGTGGCGCGTGACCGGCCGCTATGCGACGAATCTTGGCCCTCGCGCGCTCTCGATGCTATGGTTTCTGGCAGCGCTGGCCGTTGCGGACAGCGCGTGGTACCTGATGTTCTGGGGCTTTTCCCGCTAACCGGACCACGAGCGAGCCAAATGAGAACGAAACCCGTATTGACCGACGATGACGTCAAGGCCATGGCCGCCGCCGCCGAGGCGTTCGCGAAGGAGCATCACTGGAACGTGACGATCGCCATCGTCGATGACGGCGCGCATCTGCTGCATCTGCATCGTCTGGAAGGGGCGGGCGCGAGCACCGTCGAGATGGCCATCGGCAAGGCGCGCACCGCCGCGCTCGGCCGGCGCGAAACGAAGGCGTACGAAGACACGATCAAGCAGGGGCGCACCGCGTTCCTGTCCGCGCCGATGACCGCCATGCTCGAAGGCGGCGTGCCCATTCTCGTGGGCGCGGAGATGGTCGGGGCGGTGGGCGTGTCGGGCGTGAAGTCGGACCAGGATGCGCAGGTCGCGCGCGCGGGCATCGCGGCGCTGGGAATCGAGAACGTTTGAAGCGTCTTTTTCCAAAAAAGAACGGCACGCTTTCGCAATGAAGGCGTGCCGTTTTGCTATCGAGATGATCGTGCGCGTAGGCGCGCATCGCATCGCGCGGGAACCAAAAAAAGCGGCTTCGCTGGCTATCGACGACTGGCTGGTGTTTGCACGAAGGGGTCTAAATTCTCGCGTGCAAGTCGTCCTCGCTGGCTAAGGCCAAACACCTCTTGGCGAGGTGGTCCCCACAATACCCGGTACGTACTGCTGTTCTTTCTCGCTACTTCGTCAGGATCAGCTTGCCCAGACGAGTCGCGCGCAACTGATAGGTCTCCCCGTTATGCACGATGGCGATATGGCTGCGGCCTTGCAGCAGCGCATCGCTGCGAAGCGTGCGCTCGCCGTTGGCCTCGGCCGTGGCGGGCGCTGCGGCCTTCGGGCGGGTGATGGCCGCATCGCGGACAGCCGGGCGGCGCAGCCTGAGCGTGGAGGATCGCAGCGTGTCGGTCATGTCGGTCGGAAAGTGTGTTCGTTGAGTCGATGGATCTATAGTAAATGATAACCATTCCTATTTGCAACCAAGACTTTCCGATGAAAGCGCGACTTCCGATAGCCGCGCTTCATGCATTCAGTGCAGCGGACTTTCGCCGGTGCGCCCGTGCGCGTACTGGCGGATGAGGCGCACGGTATCGATATCCGACTCGCGATACGCCGACTTCACGATCTCGTGCGTCTGCCGTTCGTCCTGCGTCGCGTTGTCGTTTTCCGGCAGCGTCGTGCGGTACGTGAAGCGCAGAAAAAGCTGCAGCGCGTCGGGCTGCTCGATCGCCATCGTCAGCGAGCCGCCGACGTGCTCGGCGGTCGGCAGGATGTCGTAGCGGACGCTGTCGTTGGGAAAAAGCGTCACGCGGTCCCGCACGACGGCCTGCCCGTAGTGCAGCTCGCGCTCCATCACGTCGCCGTCGCGCGAAAGGATGGCGCAGCTATCGAGGCCGAGCACGAAAAGTTGCGGCTGTTCGGCGCGCAACACGAGCCCTTCCCACAACTGTTCGCGCGTGAGCGACGCGACGAGCGGGTTGTGCGGATCGTTGATCTGGATCAGGTGTTCAAAATTCAAGACGACGTTTCCTTGGACGTTCGTGGTTCCGATGCGCGCCGCTTCAGGCGTCTGCCAGCCCGGAGTCGATGCGTATCGCGCCGGACAGCACCTTGTGCATCGGACACGCATTGGCAATTTGCAAGAGCCGTTCCCGCTGCTCGCCGTCGAGCGCGCCCGCCAAGGCGATCCGGCGATCGATGATCGTGCCTTCCGCCGTGCTCGTCATCGACAACTCGACGTTCACCGATTCGAGCGCCCAGCCCTTGCGTTTCGCGTACATGCGCAGCGTGATCGACGTGCATGCGCCCAGGCTCGACAGCAGCAGCGCGGCGGGTTCCGGCGCGGAGTCGGCGCCGCCGAGGCTCGTGGGTTCGTCGGCGAACCAGGTGTGCGTGCCGTCGTTGAGACGGGTTCGAAAATCAGCCTCGCCGATGCTGGCGGTCACAACGGGAACGGACATGCGCTTTTTCCGGAAAGAGTGGCGGACGCGCGAAAGCGGCGCGGGACGAACGGCCATTGTGATGCAATGTGCTCGTTCGTGCCGCGCCGTTTTGCGCATTCGAATCAGTGGACGATCAGTGCGTGATCGCGCCCATCCGGCCGGCTTGATAATCGGCGACGGCCTGGCGGATCTCGTCCTCCGTGTTCATCACGAACGGACCGTAGCGCACGACCGGCTCCTTCAGCGGCACGCCGCCGAACAGCAGCACTTCGACCGGCTCGTCGCCGGCGGCGATCGTGATCGTATCGGCATCGTCCTTGAAGATGACCATCTGTTGCGCGCGCACCGGCTGAGCCTGCGGACCGTGCAGCGCGGTGCCCGACAATCCGTAGGCGAACACGCGGAAGTCGCGCGGCACGCGATGCTCGATCTTCGCGCCGGGTTGCAGCGAGAAGTGCTGATAGAGAATCGGCGTGCGCGTATCGATTGCGGCTTTCACGCCGAGCGCCTCGCCCGCGATGACCTTCACGCGCACCTTGCCGTCATCGCTCGTGGCGACGGGAATGCGCGCCGACGGAATCTCCTGATAGTGCGGCGCGATCATCTTGTCGCGCTGCGGCAGGTTCACCCACAACTGCAGGCCGTGGACGCGCCCGCCGCGCCGCGCAAATTCCTCGCCCGGCATCTCGCTATGCACGACGCCCGCGCCGGCCGTCATCCATTGCACGTCGCCCGCGCGCAGCGTGCCCGCGTGTCCGGCGGAATCCTTGTGGCCGAATTCGCCTTCGAGCATGTACGTGACGGTTTCGAAGCCGCGATGCGGATGATCCGGCGCGCCTTTCGCCTCGCCGGGCGCGTAGTCGATCGGACCCATCTCGTCGAGGAGCAGGAACGGGTCGAAGTCCATCAGAAGCCGCGTCGGAAACGGGCGATGCACGACGAATCCGCCGCCTTCGACGGTCCGGATCGCGGGAATGATGCTGGAAATGGTGCGGCTCATGATGTCCTTGCCTCTCGTCGCCATTAGGGGAATAGCGCTAAATTTGAAACGATGAGGCTATTATATGGTCCGTATTTGCCGGTAAAAGACGCCCGGGCGCAATGCATTGTCCCGCTGCGATAAACAAACGGGCAACGAACCATCCCGCCGACGACAGAGAGCGACGCACGAAACATGAAAGCCGATTCGCACGACCTCAATGATCTGATGTATTTTTCGCACGTCGTCGAGCATGGCGGATTCTCCGCCGCCGAACGCGTGCTCGGGATTTCGAAGTCGCGGCTGTCGCGGCGCGTGTCGGAACTGGAGGCGTCGCTCGGCGTGCGGCTGTTGCAGCGCTCCACGCGCAAGCTCGCGCTCACCGAGGCGGGCCAGCTTTTCTACCAACATTGCCAGGCGATGCTCGCCGAGGCGCAAGCGGCCGTGAACGTCGTGCAAAGCCTGCGTGATTCGCCGCGCGGCACCGTGCGCGTGAGCGTGCCGGTGACTATCGCGCAGACGTTTCTCGCGTCCGTGATGCCGGATTTCATGCACCGCTATCCCGAAGTGCGCGTCGTGCTGCGCGTGACGAACCGCGTCGTGGATCTCTTCGAAGACGCAATCGATGTCGCGCTGCGCGTGCGGTCCGAGGCGCCCGCCAGCTCGAACGTCGTCGCCCGGCCGCTGTGGCGCACGCAGCAGATGCTGGTCGCCGCGCCGTCGCTCCTGAAGCCGAACGCGCCGCCGATGGCCGTCGCCGATCTCGCGCAATACGACACGCTCGACATGCCGTCGTCGGACGGGCGGCACGTGTATCGCCTGATCGCGCCCGACGGCACGCGCCACGAATACGAGCACGAGCCGCGTCTTGTGACGGCGGATCTGTCGATGATCCGCGAAGCCGTGATGCGCGGCGTCGGCATCGCGGCGTTGCCCGAGATGATGTACGGCGCGCCGTTGCGAAGTGGCCAGTTGTCGCCGGTCATGCCGGGCTGGACGTTTCCGACGCCGCAACTCTACGCGGTGTTTCTGTCGCGGCAGGGCATGGTGCCGGCCGTCCGTGCGTTCGTCGATTTTCTCGTGGAGTCGATCGAGGACGGCAAGCGCTTTCCCGGAGAATGTCCTGTCATCGAGCGGCCGGAACGCGAAACGGTTTGATCGATCGGGCGCGCTGCATCGTCTGTGACATTCGGGCGCGCGCTTGCGATGGACAGATTCAATCGCCGCAAATCTTGTCCCGCGAAATCGTCGGCGTTATATTGGGGCTCCTTTCGCTAAGGAGCTTCTTATGCGAAAACTGACGGCTACTCTGATAGTTAGCCTGATAGGGCTGATCGCGCTGTCCGTGTCGAACACGGCTGCTGCATGCGGCGATTCAGCGGGTTCGGATTATTCGAGCCCCAAGTAATTGCCTCGCCCGAATGCGCCGAGTGCGCAATAAAAAAGGCCTTCATCTGGCGATGAAGGCCTTTTACTTTTGGGCTTGCGAAGCGACGCGCGGACTTATTTGCCGCTCTTCGGCTCGGTGACGAAACCGATCTTCGTCAGGCCGCCCGCCTGCGCCGCCGACATGAGATCGGCAACGCGCTCGTACGGCACCTTGCGATCCGCACGCAAGTGCAGTTCCGGCTGCGGCGTCTGCTGCGACGCCTGCGCGATGCGCGCGTCGAGCGTCGCGTCGTCGATCTTCTGGTCGTCCCAGAGAATCGAGCCGTCGGCCTGAATCGCGACGTTCACGTGCGCGGGCTTTTCGTCCTGCGGCTGGCTGCTCGCGTGCGGCAGATCGATCTTCACCGCGTGATGCATCGCGGGAATCGTCACCAGGAAAATGATCAGCAGAACCAGCATGACGTCGACGAGCGGCGTCATGTTGATCTCGCTCATCATGCCGTCGTCTTCGTCGCCGGCGAATGGGCTCATGGCCATGCGAACCTCCGCTTAGCTGGCGCGCGTCGCGAGACGCAGGCTGTCGGCTTGCCCGTTCGCGGCGGGCTTTCTCGACGAGAGCTTCGCGCCCGTCACGAAGAACGCGTGCAGGCCGTGCGCGAAACGGTTCAGCTTGGTCACGATGCTCTTGTTCGCGCGGGTCAGCGCGTTGTAGCCGAGCACCGCCGGAATCGCGACGAAGAGGCCGAACGCGGTCATGATGAGCGATTCGCCGACCGGACCCGCGACCTGATCGATCGACGTCTGGCCGGTCGCGCCGATGGTCAAGAGCGCGTGATAGATGCCCCACACCGTGCCGAAGAGGCCGACGAACGGCGACGTGCTGCCGATGGAGGCGAGAACCGCGAGGCCCGCCTGCATGCGGCCGACGCTTTCGTCCATCACGTCTTTCAGGCAGCGCGTGATCCAGTCCGACACGTCCATGCGGTCGTGCAGATGCGGCTGCGTCTGGGTGTGATGCTCGGCCGCTTCCTGACCGGCGAGGGCGAGCGCGAGGAAGGGATTATCGGCAGCACTCGACGACTGGCTGCCGAGCTTCTTGATGCCGTCGTTGAAGTCGTCGGAGTGCCAGAAGGCCTGCTCGGCGTTCTTCGTCAGACGCTTCAGACGCACGACGTTCCACGCCTTCACGACGATCACCGTCCACGAGAGCACCGACATGATGACGAGTGCGAGCGCGATGCCGCGCGTCACGAAATCGCCTTGCGCCCACACGTGCGCAATTCCGTAGTTTTGCATTTCAGTTCCTGTATCTAAAAAGCGGTCAATCGTTCAAGCTGAAAACGAACGGCACCGTCGCGGTGGCGCGAATGGCTTCGCCGTTTTCCTTGTAGGGCGTGCAGGCGCTCGATCGAACGGCTTCGAGCGCCGCGTCGTCGAGGCGCGAGGAGCCGCTGCTCTTCTGCAATTTCACATCTTCGATCTTGCCGGAAAGCCCGACCGTCAGCTTCACCATCGTCGTGCCCGTCTCACCGCGGCGGCGCGACATCGCCGGATAGTCCGGCTGCGCGATGTTGCACGACAGGCGCGCGACGTTCTTCGGCGCGGCGAGATCCATCGTCGGCTTGCCGATGGCCGGCGCGGCCGGCGGCGGCGGCGCGGGCTGCGGCGGGGCAGGCGGCGTGGGATCGGGCGCGGGCGCGGCGACCCGCGACGGCGCTTCGGTCACCGGCATCGGCGTGGGCTTCGGCTCGACCTTGGGCTTGACCTTCGGTTTGGGCTGCGGCTTCGGAACGGGCTTCGGCGGCGTCGGCGTCGGCGGCGATTCGACCGCGACAGGCTGCGGCGCGGGCTGAGGCGTCTCGCTGATCAACTGCGCGGTGATCGTTTTCGTTTCGACGGGACGCGGCGGCGGTTCGTGGCGCATCGTCAGCGCGACGCCGAGCAGCGCGGCATGGATCGCCAGCACGAGCGCGCAAGCCGCCATCACGCGCGGATTCACGTTCGATGCGGGCGCCGGCGGAAATGCGGCAGTGGAAGTCGGGGACTGCATTCTTATTTGCTGCGTGTGTGGCTGCGGATCACACAGTCATGCGAAACGGATAGGGCGCATGCGGCGCGGAACGAACCGGACGACATCATTTTCGAAAAATAACCAGGGAAATAAACAAGGTAGCCACGAAACCAATCAGCAATTCCATCTTTCCCTCCTCGGGGCAAGCGTTGCGTGGCTGGCTGAACGACCCGGGGAAGCCCCAAGGTACCTGGCTCGCGAAAGGCAGACATGCGGCTGAACGGCGCGGTGCGCGTCCAGCCGCTCGATGATGCTCAGGAGCGTCAGGCAGCTTGGCGCTCGTAGAACGTCAGCGGCACCGCTTGCGGACGCTCCCGCTGAACCACGCCGCAGCGCGACGCACAGACGCCGCTTTCGGCCATGACATCGCGAACACTCTCCTCACACTTGCCGCAGCACATGGCGACGCCGAGTTCGAATTGCAGTTCGTCGAAGGAGTCCATGCCATCGGCGATGGCGGCGCGGATCTTCCGGTCGGACACTGACTTGCAGACACACACGATCATGATTGCTCGCGATAGCTTCCGTTAATGCGAATTATTATCATTCAGTGTGCGCACCTTTGCAAGCGAGGGACTGTGTTTTTTGTAACACGTCACAGAATTTAGCGGACTTGTTGTCCGGAGCCTTGCTGGGCGGGCGGAAAGCGCCTCGCGATGACGCGCACGCCGCAAAGAAACCCTCACGCCAGGTGGGTTTCGGCGAGCGCGGATGCGAGACGGGACGGGATGTCGACGTGCTCGACGGCTGCGTCGAGCTGAAGGAGGGATGCAGCGAGTTGCCGCTGGGATTCGCCGTCTGCGGTCGAGCAGAAGCGGGGCATCGGTTCCAGCGATGCGTCGCTATTTTTGAGCGCGTTCGTGTCCAGAAGGCGCGCGAGCTGGCGCGCGACCGCCACGCTCGTATCGACGATCTGCAGGCGCTCGCCCGCAATCTCGCGAATGGCGCGGTCGAGAAACGGATAGTGCGTGCAGCCGAGCACGAGCGTATCGGCGCCGGCGTCGAGCATCGGCTTCAGATAACTTTCGAGCAGCGCCATGAGTTCGGGCGACGACGTATCGCAGCGTTCCACCGCCTGCACGAGGCCGTGCCCCGGCTGGCAGATGAAGCGGCAATCGCCGGCATAGCGGTCGAGCAGCGACTGAAAGCGCGTGCTTCGAAGCGTGACCTGCGTGGCCAGCACGCCGACGACGCGCGACTTCGATACCGCCGCCGCCGGTTTCACGCCCGGCTCGACGCCGACGAGCGGAATCGCGAGCCGCTCGCGCACGAAGGCGATGGACTGCGCCGTCGCCGTGTTGCACGCGACGACGAGCGCCTTCGCCCCTTGCGAGACCAGCCATTCGCCGATGGCCATCGTGCGCGCGGTGATGAACGCGTCGTCGCGTTCGCCGTAGGGCGCGTGGAGCGAATCGGCGACGTAGATCAGCCGTTCGTGCGGCAACACGGCGCGCACGGCGCGCAGGACTGAGAGACCGCCCAGGCCGGAATCGAAAATGCCGACCGGCGCGCGCGCGTCAGGCACGGCGCGCACGTCAGGCGTAGCGGTGGGACCAGCGACAACGGACATTGCGATCTGCGGATTACTCGTCGCCCATCATGCTTTGCTGGTAATTCTGGATGCCGACCTTGTCGATCAGGTCCAGTTGCGTTTCCAGCCAGTCGATGTGCTCTTCGGTGTCGTTCAGAATCTTGTCGAAGATGTCGCGCGAGACGTAATCGCGCACGGATTCGCAATACGCGATCGCTTCCTTGCAGGTGGACTGCGAAATCTGCTCGAGCTTCAGGTCGCACTCGAGAATTTCCTTCGTTTCCTCGCCGATCAGCAGCTTGTGCAGGTCTTGCAGGTTCGGCAGGCCGTCGAGCATGAACACGCGCTGGATGAGCCAGTCGGCGTGCTTCATCTCGCCGATGGATTCGTCGTATTCGTGCTTGTTCAGCTTTTCCAGGCCCCAGTGCTTGTACATCCGGGCGTGCAGGAAGTATTGATTGATCGCGGTCAGCTCGTTCTTCAACTGCGCGTTCAGATATTCGATGACTTTTGCGTCGCCTTGCATGGTTATTCCTTGTTGGGAGCCTGGAGCGTTTTGTGAAAGATAAGCCTTGAGCGTGTCTCTGCCAAGGTTAGGAAGAAATTTTTTGTTCCAGATGAAACTGAGAACGAATATCTTTACCGGCTGCGCGGCCTTCAATGAAAAAGCCGGGCGGATTGCCCGGCTGTTCGTTTCCGGGCGGCCATGCTGCGCCGCCCCTGCGCGCGCTCAGACCGTCGCGACCGGAATCTTGCCGATCTTCGCCTGCCATTCGGCGGGGCCGGTCTTGTGCACGGACGTGCCATTCGAATCGACGGCCACCGTCACCGGCATGTCCTGAACGTCGAACTCGTAGATCGCTTCCATGCCGAGGTCTTCGAACGCGAGCACCTTCGCCTCGCGGATGGCCTTCGACACGAGATACGCCGCGCCGCCGACCGCCATCAGATAAGCCGCATTGTGCTTCTTGATGGCCTCGATCGCGACCGGGCCGCGCTCGGCCTTGCCGATCATCGAGATGAGGCCGGTTTGCGCGAGCATCATCTCCGTGAACTTGTCCATGCGCGTGGCCGTGGTCGGGCCCGCCGGGCCGACGGCTTCGTCGCGCACCGGATCGACCGGGCCGACGTAATAGATCACGCGGTTCGTGAAATCCACCGGCAGCTTTTCGCCCTTGGCCAGCATGTCCGCGATGCGCTTGTGCGCGGCGTCGCGGCCCGTCAGCATCTTGCCGGAGAGCAGGAGCGTCTGGCCCGGCTTCCACGATGCCACTTCTTCCGGCGTCAGCGTGTTCAGGTCGATGCGCTTGCTCGTCTCCGTGTTCGGCGCCCACGTGACCTTCGGCCAGGCGTCGAGCGACGGCGCGTCGAGCTTCGCGACGCCCGAGCCGTCGAGCGTGAAGTGCGCGTGGCGCGTCGCCGCGCAGTTCGGGATGATCGCGATTGGCTTGCTCGCGGCATGCGTCGGCGCGGCCATGATCTTGACGTCGAGCACGGTCGCGAGGCCGCCGAGACCCTGCGCGCCGATGCCGAGCGCGTTCACCTTCTCGTGCAACTCCACGCGCAGTTCCTCGATCCAGTCCTGCGGACCGCGCGCGATGACGTCCTGAATGTCGATCGGGTCCATCAGCGATTCCTTCGCCATGACCATCGCCTTTTCAGCCGTGCCGCCGATGCCGATGCCGAGCATCCCCGGCGGGCACCAGCCGGCGCCCATCGTCGGGACGGTCTTGAGCACCCAGTCGACGATCGAATCGGACGGGTTCAGCATCGCGAATTTCGATTTGTTCTCGGAGCCGCCGCCCTTGGCCGCAACTTGCACGTCGACCTTGTCGCCCGGCACGATCTCGTAGTGGATGACCGCGGGCGTGTTGTCCTTCGTGTTCTTGCGCGCGCCTTCGGGCGGGCTCACGATCGACGCGCGCAGCACGTTGTCCGGGTTCAGATAACCGCGGCGCACGCCTTCGTTGATCATGTCGGTGACGGACATCGTCGCGCCGTCCCAGCGAACATCCATGCCGACCTTCACGAACACCGTCACGATGCCCGTGTCCTGGCAGATAGGCCGCTTGCCTTCCGCGCACATGCGGCTGTTGGTCAGAATCTGCGCGATCGCGTCCTTCGCGGCGGCGCTTTCCTCGAGTTCATAGGCGCGGCCGAGCGCCTGAATGTAGTCGAGCGGATGGTAGTAGCTGATGTATTGCAGAGAATCGGCGATGCTCTGGATCAGGTCTTCTTGCTTGATGACGGTCATGGCTTGGGCTCTGGGGACGAAAGTCGGCTTGCGTTCTCGCGTGTGGGCTCGGAACGCTTCAGTCGAGTGCGCTTCGTGGTGCGACGGTTTCGCTGTGAAAGTGCTTCGGATGGGTATGCGTGGTCAGCCGGTCGACATACGCCATGATCAGCGCGGACACGAGGAAAGCGATGTGGATCACCACTTGCCACATCACCGTATGAAAGCTGTGTTGATCGGGGTTGATGAACGTTTTCAGCAGATGGATGGACGAGATGCTGATGAGCGCCATCGAGAGCTTCACTTTCAGCACGCCCGCGTTCACGTGATCGAGCCATTCCGGTTCGTCCGGATGGCCTTCCACGCCGAGACGCGACACGAAGGTCTCGTATCCGCCGACGATCACCATGATGAGCAGATTCGAGATCATCACCACGTCGATGAGGCCGAGCACGACGAGCATGATGTTGGTTTCGTCGAGCGCCATCGCGTGCGTGACGAGGTGCCAGACTTCCTTCAGGAACAGCACGACGTAGACGCCTTGCGCGACGATGAGCCCGAGATACAAGGGCACCTGCAGCCACCGGCTCATGAAGATGATTCTCGGCAGCGCCTTCATCGTGCCGGGTTGAACGGGCGAATTCGGAGTGTGCTTGGGAGCGGACATGGGGCGGCTAGTCGGGTCGGGCGGTCGGCAAAGAAGGGCGGCTGGAAAAAAACGATGCAAACGAAGCAACCGCAACGCGCGGCGAATTCACTCGAATTCAAAAAGGCCGTGCGGAAAAGCCCGATATTGTAGCGCGTCGGCGAGCGATGCCGCCCGGATGCCCGTTCCGGCGACGCGGTTCAGACGCCGCTTTCGCGGCTTTCGCGCGGCCGGCGCCTGAGGCTCGCGAGCAGGATTCCCGCCATCACGCACGCGAGCGCGACGCCATGCGCGAGCGTCGGCCGTTCGCCGAGAAACGCCATGCCGTACAGCGCCGCCGCGATCGGCAACACGGCGGAGAACACGCCCGCGAGGCTGCCGGCCACATGGCGGATGCCTTTCATCCAGAGCCAGAAGGAGAACACGCTGGCCGACAGCGCATACCATCCGACGAGCGCCCACGTGCCCCAGTCGACGCCGCTCCAGTCGAACGCGAGCGCGGACGGCAAGCCGAGCGGCAGCATCAGCAGGAAGCCGAGGCCGTGCGTGTACGCGCAGATATCGATGGCGGGCAGCGTCTGCGTCAGCCGTCGCGAGAGGATCACGTAGAGCGATTCGCAGCACACCGCGCCGACGACCATCAGATTGCCCGCGAGCGATCCCGCGCCGCCCGCACGAACGCCGCCGCTCTGCGCGACGTTGACGATCACGACGCCCGCCACCGCGAGCGCGATGGAAGCGAACGCGCGTCCGCCCGGTTTCTCCTTGAGGAAGAGCCACGCGAAGAGCGCGACGACGGCCGGCATCGTGCTCGTGATGACGCCCGCCGCGACCGCGCTCGTGCGCGCGACGCCGTTGAGCATCAGAAGCGTGAAGCCGAACGTGCCGAACAACGCCTGCAGAAAGAGGTTGATCCACTCGGCGCGGGCCACGCGCTTCATCTTCGATGGACGAAAGAGCGGCCAGAGCACCGCGAGCGCGATCACGAAGCGCAGCAGCGCGAAGAGCGGCACGGGCACGCTCGCGACGATCGACTTGCCGATGCCGACGTTGCTTCCGACGAGCAGCATCGACGCGATGAGATAGAGGGCGTAGCGATTCACGCGATGAATTTCCGCGACGCGTGCACGACAAGCGCGCGACGAGTTCAGTTAGGATTGTGGGGACGCATTGTAGAAGCCGCGCCGACTCGGTGTATACCCCGTGCCGCCTAAGGCTGGCGCGTAAGAAGCGGGTAAGTTGGGCGGCATATCTTGAAGCCAATGCGGGATGATATCGGAGCGAATGCTTGGGCGTTCGCTCTCATCGACGGCTTTGCACGTGACGCGGGTAAGGCGCTGACGCGCGAGGTCGTGTCGACAATGGAGACAAGGTTGGAGCAAGCGCCAGGCGCTCGCTTCCCGGCCTCATAACATGCGGCGTGTTCCGCTTCGCACGAGGCGCACGCCGGCGGCTTTTGGAATCATCATCAGAGGGGTTGTCGATGTCTGCGATCGAATCGGTTCTTCAGGAAAAACGTGTGTTCCCGCCGTCAGCCAAGGCATCGTCCGGGGCGGCGATATCGGGCATGGACGCGTACAAGGCGCTCGTCGCCGAAGCCGAACGCGATTACGAAGGCTTCTGGGCGCGGCTCGCGCGCGAGACGCTCGTCTGGCACAAGCCCTTCACGAAAGTGCTGGATGAATCGAAAGCGCCGTTCTACACGTGGTTCGAGGACGGCGAGCTGAACGCGTCGTACAACTGTCTCGACCGTCACGTCGAAGCGGGACGCGGCAACGAGAACGCGATCATCTTCGAAGCGGACGACGGCACCGTCACCAACGTCACCTATCAGGATCTGCTGGAGCGCGTGTGCCGCCTCGCCAACGCGCTCAAGAAGCGCGGCGTGAAGAAGGGCGACCGCGTCGTGATCTATCTGCCGATGTCGGTGGAAGGCGTGGTCGCGATGCAGGCGTGCGTGCGCATCGGCGCGACGCATTCGGTCGTGTTCGGCGGCTTCTCGTCGAAGTCGCTCAATGAACGCCTCGTCGATGTCGGCGCGGTCGCGCTCATCACCGCCGACGAACAGATGCGCGGCGGCAAGGCGCTGCCGTTGAAGAGCATCGCCGACGAAGCGCTCGCGGCGGGCGGCTGCGAGAAGGTGAAGGACGTCATCGTGTATCGGCGCACGGGCGGCAAGGTCGCGTGGACCGAAGGCCGCGACGTGTGGCTGCACGAGATCGTCGAGAACGAACCGGCGACGTGCGAGCCGGAGTGGGTGAGCGCGGAGCATCCGCTTTTCATCCTCTACACGTCCGGCTCGACCGGCAAGCCGAAGGGCGTGCAGCACAGCACGGCCGGCATCCTGCTGTGGGCCGCGCAGACGATGAAGTGGACCTTCGACATGAAGCCCGGCGACATCTTCTGGTGTACCGCGGACATCGGCTGGATCACGGGGCATAGCTATATCGCTTATGGGCCGCTCGCGATCGGTGCGACGCAAGTGATGTTCGAAGGCGTGCCCACGTATCCGCACGCGGGCCGCTTCTGGGAGATGATCGCGCGCCACAAGGTCACCATCTTCTACACGGCGCCCACGGCGATCCGCTCGCTCATCAAGGCGTCGGAAGCGGACGCGAAAGTGCATCCGAAGAGCTTCGACCTGTCGACGCTGCGCATTCTCGGCACCGTCGGCGAGCCGATCAATCCGGAAGCGTGGATGTGGTATCACGAGAACGTCGGCAAGGGTCAATGTCCGATCGTCGATACATGGTGGCAGACCGAAACCGGCGGCCACATGATCACGCCGCTGCCGGGCGCGACGCCGCTCGTGCCGGGCTCGTGCACGCTGCCGCTGCCGGGCATCATGGCCGCGATCGTCGATGAAACCGGTCAGGACGTGCCGAACGGGCAGGGCGGCATTCTCGTGGTGAAGCGTCCGTGGCCGTCGATGCTGCGCAACGTGTGGGGCGACCCGAAGCGCTATCAGACGAGCTACTTCCCCGAGGAACTCGGCGGCAAGCTGTACCTCGCCGGCGACGGCGCGGTGCGCGACAAGGAAACCGGCTACTTCACGATCATGGGCCGCATCGACGACGTGCTCAACGTCTCGGGTCACCGGCTCGGCACGATGGAGATCGAGTCGGCGCTCGTCGCGAATCCGATGGTCGCGGAAGCCGCGGTCGTCGGCCGTCCGGACGATACGACGGGCGAGGCGGTCGTCGCGTTCGTCGTGCTGAAGCGCACGCGTCCGGAAGGCGACGAAGCCAAGCAGATCGCCACCGAACTGCGCAACTGGGTCGCGAAGGAAATCGGGCCGATCGCGAAGCCGAAGGACATCCGCTTCGGCGAGAATCTGCCGAAGACGCGTTCCGGCAAGATCATGCGGCGTCTGTTGCGCTCGCTCGCGAAGGGCGAGGAAATCACGCAGGACGTGTCCACGCTCGAAAATCCCGCGATTCTCGATCAACTGGGCGAGGCGCGCTGACGCGCGCTTGAAAACGGCCGCCGCCCGCCACGGGCAGCGGTCGATCCTTATTGCCGACGCCATGCGGTTTTGTTAAAAAACCGCATGTCCGATTCTTCCAACCCGACGCTCGCTCCGCCGCCGCCCGTTCCGGCGGCGATGGCGCGCGCGCATCGCGCGTACTGGCGCTTCAACGTCGCGCTGATCGCGGTGCTGATGACGATCGGCTTCGTCGTTTCGTTCGGCGTGCCGCTTTACGCGCATCGGCTGCAGCACGCCCGCATCGCGGGATTTCCGCTGCCGTTCTACTTCGGCGCGCAGGGCGCGATCATCGTCTACGTGGCGCTGATCGTCGTGTATATCGTGCTGATGCAACTGGCCGACGCGCGTCTCGCGCGCGCCGTCGCACACGCGGGCGTGGCCGATGCGCCGCCGGACGATGCAGCGCGTACGTGACGATGAAGCTCACCAACCGCCTCATCGTCACTTACGCGCTGTACACGCTCGGCTTCCTGCTGTTCATCTTCGTGATGGAGCGTATCGAGCGCGTGGCGGGCGCGGGCATGTGGGTCGGCTATGTGTTCCTCTTCGTGCCGATCGCCGTGTATGCGGTCATCGGGCTGCTCTCGCGCACGTCCGACCTCGTCGAGTACTACGTCGCGGGGCGGCGCGTGCCGTCCGCGTTCAACGGCATGGCGACGGCGGCGGACTGGCTCTCGGCGGCGTCGTTCATCGGGCTGGCGGGATCGATCTACGCGAGCGGCTACGACGGCCTCGCCTACGTGATGGGCTGGACGGGCGGCTACTGCCTCGTCGCGTTCCTGCTCGCGCCGTACGTGCGCAAGCTCGCGCGCTACACCATTCCCGATTTTCTCGGCACGCGCTTTTCCAGCAACCTCGTGCGCGGGCTCGCGGCGATCGCGGCCATTCTCTGCTCGTTCGTGTATCTGGTCGCGCAGATTCAGGGTATCGGGCTGATCGCGTCGCGGTTCATCGGCATCGAATTTTCGATCGGCATTTTCTGCGGACTCGCGGGCATTCTCGTGTGCTCGTTTCTCGGCGGCATGCGCGCGGTGACGTGGACGCAGGTCGCGCAATACATCATTCTGATCAGCGCGATGCTGATTCCCGTGTCGATGATCGGCCATCGCGACGGCCTCGGCTGGTTTCCGCAACTGAGCTATGGCCGCGTGATGGAACGCGTCGAGACGCTCGAACGCAGCCTGGCCGCGTCGCCCGATGAGGCCGCCGTGCGCGCCGAATACGGGCGTCAGGCGGCGCGCATGCAGCAGCGCATCGACGCGCTGCCGCAGTCTTATTTCGATGAACACGCGCGCCTCGTCGATGAAATCGCGGAACTGCGGCGGCGCAACGGGCCGCTGCGCGAGATCAATGCACGCGAGCGCGAGCTGGCGTCGTTTCCGCGCGATCCCGCCGATGCGCAGGCGCGATGGTCCCGCGAACGCGACGCGCTGAGCGAGCGCGTGGCCGCTCCGGTGCCGATGACCGATGCATTCGCGCGCGCATCCGCCGAAGATGAAAGCCCGCGCGCGCATCAGTTGAACTTTTTGTCGCTGATTCTGTGCCTGTCGATCGGCACCGCGAGCCTGCCGCACATCCTCACGCGCTATAACACGACGACGTCCGTGGCGTCGGCGCGGCGCTCCGTCGGCTGGACGCTGTTCTTCGTCGCGCTGTTCTATGTGACGGTGCCGGTGCTGGCGGTACTGATCAAGCACGAGATATTGACGGGGCTCGTCGGCCATCGATTCGCGGATTTGCCGCAGTGGGTGACGCAATGGCGGCGCGTGGAGCCGTATCTGATCCGCATCAGCGATGTGAATGGCGACGGCATCGTGCGATGGGCCGGCATTCAGATGCAGCCGGACATGGTGGTGCTCGCCGCGCCGGAGATCGCGGGCCTGCCGTACGTGATTTCCGGATTGATCGCGGCGGGCGCGCTGGCGGCGGCGCTTTCGACGGCGGATGGCTTGCTGCTGACCATCGCCAATGCGCTTTCGCACGACGTGTATTACTGCATGGTCGATCGCCGCGCGACCAGTCAGCGGCGCGTGACGATCTCGAAGATTCTGCTGCTGGGCGTGGCGTTGCTGGCGTCGTATGTGGCGTCGCTGAACGCGGGGAATATTCTTTTTCTCGTGGGCGCGGCGTTTTCGCTGGCGGCGTCGAGCCTGTTTCCGGCGCTCGTGCTCGGCGTGTTCTGGAAGCGCACGACGCAGCGGGGCGTCGTCGCGGGGATGATCGCGGGGCTGGTGGTGTGCGTGTACTACATCGTGTCGACGTATGCGTTCTTCACGCATCTGACGGGCTTCGACGGTCCGCGCTGGTTCGGCATCGAGCCGATCAGCTCGGGCGTGTTCGGCGTGCCGGCGGGCTTCGCGGTGGCGATCGCGGTCAGCCTGATGGACCGCAAGCCCGATGAATACACGCGCGCACTCGTCGATTACATTCGTCACCCGTAGGGGCTGGCGCGCTTTGCGGAACTTGGTATAATCGCGGTCTTCCGGAGAGATGGATGAGCGGTTTAAGTCGCACGCCTGGAAAGCGTGTATAGGGTAAAACCTATCGGGGGTTCGAATCCCCCTCTCTCCGCCAGCAAGTCCTTGATTTTAAAGCGTTTCGTTTTTAGTTGTGCCGATTATTTTAGTCAGTTTTCGGCTATTTTCGGCTCAGAATCTACGCTTAATCTACGCATCCCAGCCGCGAATTTTTCTACGGCTTTCCCGCCTGCTTCACAGTCCGCATTAGGCATCCAGCGCGCATAGACGCGGATGGTTGTCGTCTGATTCGAATGGCCCATCTGCCGCGCTACCCACATTGGATGTTCGCCCGCTGAGAGCATCATCGAAGCGAAAGTATGTCGCGTCTGATAGGGCTTGCGGTACTTCACCTTAGCCAGCTTAAGGGCGCGCGTCCAAACCACACGGATAGGCAAGTCCCCGGCCCAGCGCTCACGGGTCCTCGGATTCTGGAACACCTCTTTGCCCGCTAAGTACGTGTGCGCCTTTTGCGCCTGCAGTGCGTCGAGGGCCGGGGCGTTGAGCTTCACATCGCGGCGGCTCGATTTTGTCTTAGTGTCCTCTGGCGCGTCCGCCGTTGTCGTCAGGGCGCGGCGGATAGACACTACGCCCTTGAGCCAATCGACATCCGACCAATCCAGAGCCACAAGCTCCGATGTCCGCAGCCCGGTCCAGAATGCGAACTGAATCATATTAGCGGCTTGGTCGGGTAGGGCGGCGATGATGGCTGCTTGCTCGGTCTGGTCGAACGGGTCTACATCGTCTTCTTCCTTCGGGCCTTCCTTTTTCGCGTACGTCCAGCCGTGCAGCGGGTTCTTCTCAATGAGCGGAGGCTCATCCTGGACAGCATCCTCAAATGCTTTCCGGGCCACACTCTGAATATTCTTGAGCCGCTTGTTACTGCAGTCCATCCCCTCTAGCCACGTGCGGAACTCGGTCCGAGTGACTTCCGCGAGCTTCTTCTTGCCGAACTTCGGGATAAGGTGGTAGCAAATGATCTTTCGATAGCCGTCCACGGTACTGGCCTTAAGGAGCTTCTTCTGGCGCTCCAACCACGCTTCCAGGTAATCGGAGACAAGGTGAGACTCCGCCTTGAACTCCGCAAACTTGGCCGCCCTTGGCGAGTCGGGAAAAGCGCGCTCATAGCTGAACGTTCCCCGAGCAATCGCCAGCAGTATCTCCGACCGGATCAGTTCCGCTTGCTTAAGATTAGGCTTGGTCGGAGGAAGCTGGATACGCTCCCGACACTCTACGCCCTTGTACGTGAAGGAGATAACGATAGTGCTGCTCGAACCCGGCCTAACTCCCCGCCCGTCTCTACCCATTTCTCATATCCTTGGATGTCGATAAGTTGTGTTCCGCCTGCTCGTACAAATACCTCACCCTCTAGCCACACAGCCTTACTAATCTTCGAGCGTATGGCGTGTTCCGTGAATCCCGATAACTCCGAGAACTTCCGGATGGTGACGTACCGCAGGGCCAATTAGCTAGCCTGCACCGGAATGCTGATAATTTGCAAAGTCATAGGTTCTCCCTTAGTGATTAATCATTGCGTGACGCCAATAGCCGGTCTATCGCCTCAATGGGAACTGCCCCCAACGCGTTTATACGTATGCCGTTAGCAATAAGGGTCTTGCTGACGGTCTGCCTGCTGCGCCCAAGCATCGCCGCCGCTTGCGTAATGGTTACGTGCGAGGGTCGCGGATGGCGGGCGGCGTAAAGATCAACAGCTTTTACCGCGATGTCTAAGGCTTCCTGCTCTGTCATTTGGCCGAATCGTTGTTAGGGTAGTTCGAATGTATCGAACTAACCCGTATTCTCCAACGTGTTTTCATCGACCTGCCTAATAAGTAGGCAACGAATGAAACTGTAAGCTGTCCGCTGGTCGGAAACCCTTGCCAGAGCTTGCTCGAAAAATAGGCAACGAAGCAAAGCGGCTCGCAGACCCTTGTCCCGTCTAGGTCCCCTATAAGCTCCCGAAGCAGCCTATAGAATATAATCTCTTTGTAATCTTATATAGCTAATAGGGAATATCCTCCGGTTCGCCATCTAATAGCCCGAAGGTCCTATATCGGGCCAAGGTAGATAGATACTCTACGTACGAGATAACAGGCGGAACATGCCTAGCCCTCGCTTCGCGGGCCAGTCGTTGCTTTAGGGTGTTAATAGCTAACGTCTTAATCTTCCCGAACAGAACGGGATTATCTATTTCCAAAACACTAGCGGTATCGCTTTCATATTGGCTAATCCTAGAGGCTAGGTCCGATTCTTCATCTGTAGGCCTGACATTATCTACTTTCGGATACTGCGCATCCCCATTGAGGACTAACGGCTCTCCGGAGTAATAATAGGGTATAGATGGATACTGCTTACATGCTTCGCCTAATGATACGGCGTGGAACTTAGCTTTAGCCCTTAGCTTTTTATCTTGATCTAGGTCATAGCTGCTCAGACCTTGGGCCTTGCTCGCTACCGCTCGTTGGCCCGGTCTTCTTCTACTATACTGCTTCAATTCCAATGATGGTCTTTACCTATCGGCATACCATCTAAGCCAACAGCAGGCTTGGCCTTATAGCCCATATCCTTCCGGGTCTTGGTTAAATGGCAGTCAGTACATAGCAACTGACAGTTACTATCATCCTCAGTACCGCCATCCTTCAAAGGAATAATGTGGTCAACCTCACCACGCCTTAGAGCAACGCTGCAATGCTTGCACTTAAACCCGTCACGCTCTCTAATCCTATCGTTACGCTTAAGGCGTTCTGATCCGCTGAGGCGTACATCCGCACTACCATAGTCCGGCTTAGTACGTCTCTTATTAGGCTTCGTCTTAGCGCTAGCCTCATTAGCACAATGCGGACAACGCCACTCTAAACCCGCAGGTTGCCATTGTGGATGCTTAATGCATTCGCTCATTGATAATCCTATAAAATTTATAGCTTGGCCGTAACTTTATAAAAACACTCGGCCAAAGCATGAGAAGGGTTCTAGGTTGCTCGATAGTTGAGCGGACCAGATAATCGCAGTGATATTCCAGCCGTGCGCTTAGAGCTATCTATGGACGGCTCGGCCCGTTAAGGATACCGGGGGGTTGTGCTGAATTTAGCGGCAAAAATCCGCGAATCCGACAGGTCAGAACAGAACAATCGCTAAGTCCAAATAAACGGACGGGAATCGGTCTTTTCGTATGGAACCTTAGCGAAAGCGGGCCATAGCCAAGGAATACGGATGAACTACCAGTTGCCTAATACCCAGGGGCTAGACGCGCAACCTTTCGGCCCGTTTCTCTATTGCCCGCACTGCCGTACCACCTTCGCGGATCGCATGAGCTACATGTCTCACTACGAGCGGGATACGAATAAATGCATCCCGTACTACATGCTGCTTATGAAACGGTTCTCTGTCGAGTATCGCCGGTTTGACGGCTTACCCGCGCCCGTCCCGGTCTATAAGTGGTTCCGCTAGCACGATAACAACACCCGCCCGCTTGCCTATTCCCGAAAGGAGTAAGCGCTACAGCGCATCGCGCGGGTTCTTCTAAGTCCGGCCCGCAGATACCCCGAGCAAGCGTCTTAACGCCCCCGGCTAACGTGCTGCGGGTTGGACTCCCTCTCACGCGTGCGTAACGCGCGCATACGCGTAGCCCATATATGGATATAGGAGGTTACATGGCGCGCGTTTGCACTGAAATGAAGCAGCTAAGACCGGCCCATCGATTGCTCACTGTCAAGTTCGAAATCGTCATCGTCGCCGGAGTGACTGCAATGCCTTGGCAAAGTGCAAGAGCACGCATATGGACAGGTCGGAAGATCGCTTCTGCGGAGCCATTTCGAATCCTGGTAGTTGACGATAACAAGAACGCCGCAGACGCTTTGACCTTGTTCCTACAACACGACGGCTATCAGGTGCAGGCGGCCTACGGTGGTAAGGAGGCCATCTTGCGGGCCGGGTCTTGGTTGCCGCATTTGATCGTGCTAGACATATCAATGCCCGAGTGCAATGGATTCGAAGCAGCGCTCCGTATCCGAGCAAATCCGCATACATCGGAGATCGCAATCATTGCTTTCACCGCCCTCGATGAGAGCGACGTTCGGCGACAACTGTCGGACCACGAGTTTGACGCCTACTGCCAGAAGGGGGAGCCGCCCACCAAACTTATTGCGCTACTGAATAGATTGACGGAAGACGGCCTAAGCTAGATATTCTCGTTGTGCGCGCGCGTAACGCGCCCGAGGCTGGGACGAGCCGGAACTACTCCCGGCTACTCGTCTATTCCCTCGGTCATGGCGTGGCCTTCTAGGTGCAAACGGAGAGGCATTCCGAAGGCTTTAGTAACCCACAGGCCGCGCCCATTTCGCTGCATCCCGTCGGCGTGCATCTCCTCGGTGGACTTGCAACGCCGTTGAGCCGGTACGTATCCCCCATCCGGTCCGAGCCGCCCGTACTCTCCGGTCCGGTGCGCATCGAACGCCCGAGAGGAGCGAAACCGCTCCCTACAGGCCGGGCAGATATTGTTATCGTTGGACTGGCGCACGGCTAGCCTCATGCTTGGCCTGATACTCCCGAGCAAGGGCGTAGAACTCGCTTGCCGCTTGCATACGGGCCATGCGGTCCGCGTGAGTCATAGTCCGCATACGAAGGCGGCCTCTATCGTCCCGGAGGATTGCTGTATTCCCTCGGGATACCTGCATCTGCTGCTTGCCTGCCCGGATAAGAGCTTGGGCGGCGGCCAGATTGAAACCGTTGCGCATTTCCAGCGTATCCACCATGCGGCCTAGTTCCTGGTCGAACCGGGCCGCGTCCGTGCCTTGCGTGAGGTCTCCCCAATCCTGCCCGAGACACGCATCGTGGATTTGGATGCGTAGCTCGTTGTTCGAAAGCGGGACCCTGCGCTTTCCGTTGCTGCGAGACACCGGGAGGCCAAGCTCCCGTGTCAGGCGGCCAAGGTGTCGCCGTTGCGCGTTGTAGTCCGTGAGATACGAACTCATGCAGCCCCCTTCAGGCCCACGGCTGCGCCGTCCATATCGAACGCACAGACCAACTCGCCGATACAACTGACCGGCACGCCCACACGCTCCGCGAGGCGCACCAGTTTTGTATAGACGTTCGGATTGACGCCCGCCGTCAGGGTACGGGTAAGTTTCTCGCCCGAAAGTGCGAACTTGGGCGTACTGGCGTTGCCGAGGATGTAAGCCTTACGGCGGAATGCTGCGCTCACGTTCAGGCCCATACGCTGGGCCTCGTCATACAGGCGGGTCATGGCGTTGATGCTGACCGGGAAACGAACGTCCCCGTTCATTCGTCACATGCCTCGATCTGGCGTTGAATCAGGCGGTACTTGGCCTGTCCAATCAGAATGTCATTACGGGCAATCTGCGCGCGGAGGTTAGTGTTACCGGCTTCGGCGGCCTTGATATAGCCGTTGAGTGCCTCGTCCGACATGCTCGCATCCAACACAAATTCATATTCCATCTTAGTATTCCTTATCGAAAATTGGGCGGAGGGGCCGCCCTTTGAGTTTGATTAGGCGAGTTCCGCAAGGATGCGGCTAATCTCGTCCTGTGCTGCGTCCGCACTCTGCCGCTTCTGGAGGCTGGCCGAGAGGTCTTGGACCCGCTGGCCTGCCGTGTGCGACTCCTGCGCCGCCGCCAGTACGTCCGGGTACTCGCACGCCCCGCCGTGGAACTTGCGTTGCATCAGCGTCCACTTCTGGCCTGCTTGCTCTCCGTCTTTACGGGCCGCCTCGATTGAGGCGTGCAGGGTAGCCACGGACGGGAGACCTGTGGCGGCGTCAACCTTGGCCCGCAGTGCCGAAAGTTCCCGCTTTACCCGTTGGAGGGCGTCCGCCAGCGGCATACCTGCAATCTCCGCCTGCCGTTGCTGCGAACGTGCAATGTCACTGCCGAATACAAAACGCAATCCCGCGCCGTCCGGCAGGGATGCAGGGGCCTTGGGCTTGAAAATCTTTCCGAGCATGTCTAATCCTTAGAAGGAGGGACACCGGAAGGCGTCCCTATGCGCCATTAGGCGAGGGTAACGAGTTGCGTTTGATGCAGCGGCATGATGTCCGCGTACTTCGTGATACGCATGGCGACCATGTTTTGCTGAAACAGGTACAACGGCGGCGTACTGGAACCGTCCGGGGCCGTGTCTGGAACAATCGTGCTCTCATCCGTGCGGAGGACCGTTTGCGGGCCATCGAACACGGCGGTACGGGTGGCATCCACGAGGAGGAGTTTTCCTTGCGGAATTGCGAGCGACGGGAGCGCGGGCAGGGTCATGAGGAAACCACCACGCGGGCCAACTTGCGTTTCAGTCGGGCTACGCAGACTTGCAAGCGTCGCGGGCGAGCCAATCCAGCAAGCGGTACGCGCATCAGCCGTAAATGCGTCGAGCGCACCTTGCACGGTCGTGGCCGCCGCCGCGTTTGCCGTGAGTTGGGCGTATGCGAACGCGTCCGTTCCGAGGTTGGCGGCATGCTCAAGCTGTGCCGTAACGTAATCAATGACGTTCTCGTCCGTTCCTTGAGCCTCAAGCATGTCCTTCGTAAAGGTCAGAATGACGCCCCACTTCCGGACACTGCTCAGGCTAAACGCGATGCTACCGGCAGCACAGGGGTAACCGCCGCCCTCCGGAATCTCCGACGCCTCGATAAGCTGCGCCTGAGTCAGTGCGCGGCGGTTCGGGGGCGTCTTGAGCGCTCCGAGATTCGCCAGTGCGGAGACAATCGGCGTAGTCGCCGGAGGCAGGACAATACCGGCTTGCTGCACGGGGTAATACAGGGCGCTCGTGTCGCCGCTCGTCGTGGTGCTGGCAGCCACGGCGGACTTCTCCAGGGCGCTACGTACGGCATCGGCTGCTTTGGTATTACCTTGTTCGATCTGGTCCGCGAACAGGGCTACGCGGACTTGCTCGCGCGGGGAGAGGCTCTTAACGGCCTCTTGAATTTCCAATTCTTCGCGGCGGCCTACGGCCTTAATGATTTGGTCTGCGAGGGCGCTACGGGTCGGGGTTACTTGCTTCGTGGTCATGCTGTCGTGTTCCTTCGTGAATTCGGTAAGTGCTGCAATGCGGGCCGGGGTCGGCGTGGGGATTACTGCGGGCGCTGCGAGGGTGTCCAAGGACTTAAAAGCGGAAATGACCGCCTCGGGGTTGGCCGGGATAGCGACGAGCGAAAGCTCATGGATAGCGGCCTTGGTGAATCGCGTACCGCCATTACTGAGCGGCTTGGATTCCTTCGAGCGGAATCCAATGCTTACCCCTTTGATAATCCCGGACTTGACGCTATGCCATGCTTCGTCTGTACGGGACTTGACCGTACCGTCTTCGTCTACCTTGGCGATAGTCGCTTTGAACGGGAGACCCTTGGCCGTAGGTGCGCCGAATTGAACCGTACCCACGGGTTGCGAGTGGTCGTGATTGAGGAGGAGCGGGACCTCCTTTGCGAACGACAGGCCGAGCGGCTCTACGATGTCGTTAACCCGATCGGATGCCGGGGTGCTTGCCATACCAGTAATCTCGCGGCGTTCGTCGTGGACGGCCTTAATAGTGATGGCCGAGAATGCTTTATTTTGCATGCAGTCCTTATTAAAGGTAACGTTACGATCCGGGAAAATATCGGCTTAAGGCCAAGGGATCAGTTGACGGCCTGCCTACAGGTAAGGCGGCTAGGCCGAGGTCGCTGTGGTGTCGGTCGTGGTCGGCGTGCTGGCAGTGTTAGCTGCAATGGTCCCGTTTGCGAATACATAGCGGTTCCCGTAAGGACTCTCCGCATCGGCGGGCGGGGCCTCAATCAAGCGGGTCTCCGCGTAAGCCTGTATATCTTGGCCCGCTGCCGGTAAGCCCTCAATCGGTATGGTCTGCGTCCAAACGGGCCATTTCCCGGCGGCGTATGCGTCTTGGTCAACGAACGAGGAGACCGTAGCCGTAAGCATGTTGGACCCGCTGAAGTCGATGCCAACCTGCGTTACAACGTGGGCCGTAGCTGATGCGCCGCTGTTCGGCGCGGTGTAGTTCATTAAGATCACATTGTTATCCTCTAGTAGCTACCGTAGTAGACGAATCCGCCCACGTACGTATCGTATTGAGTGGAGTTCTTAGCCGCCCAAGTCCACGAAATGGTCCCGGTAGTGGCGTCTAGCGAAAACGTCGGGTGAATCAAGCCCCCGGACCCGTAACCGATATAGCTATCGGGCTGGACCGAGATAAACGCGCCGTTCTTCATGCGGTCGTCTTGGGCTTGGTCGTTGAGTCCGCCCGTAAGCTGCTTCATACCGATAAAGCGCATAACTCGATGGTCCGCCGCTAGAACGATGTTTCCCGAGGCATCCCACAAGGTGAGGCCCGCCGCCACGGTTAGCTTCCGTACTTCTTAGTGACGAGCGTTTCGGCCTGCTCGCGCATGATTTCCGAAACCGTCCGGAATTCATCGGCGGCCATGTACTTAAGCGAGCGGAGAACACTCACCGGCACTCGGACGGTAAATGTCTTAGTCGGCTCATTGAACACATGGGGCCGCCTACCGACTCCCTTCGTATTTTGCAATCCCATAACTTTTCCTCGAATGTACACAAATAAACCGACCAACCTAGCGCGTATTCCCTCGTGAGAAGAAACACGGCGTAGGCAAGTGCGGGCGGAACTAGGACGATGACTCGCCTAGATTGGAAGGGGGACGAGAGGGCTGCACCTACCTGCGAGGACTTCCACCTCTGGCACTGCGGAGGGCTTCTCTTCGTCCTCTCCTTAACTTGAAGTACTTTTCGTATTGTGAATAGTGTTCCGCACAGCGGAATTAATGGAGCAGGGCGCTTTCGATGTCGCGGAGAGCTTGCGGCTCGTCCTCGGAGCGGCCCGTGAAGGCTGCCAACAGGACGGCGAAGGCGGGTGCATCTCCGCACTGGGAGAGGTGGGCATCACGGACCTGGAACTTGTTGCGGTGGACGACGCGGACGACATCGCGGACGCTTTGATTGGGGGCAAGCTTGATGCTCATGTGACGAAGGACGTAGGTGTGCATGTTGGTCTTCCTCGGTTACTTGGTAACGGCGTCTTGTTGGGTACGGACTGCTTAGATCGGTTTAGCAAGGGGCCTCGCTGGAAGCGCCTTGACGAACCGGAGGTTCGTTACTTCTCTCCGGTCCGTGGCGGCAGCCCGACCGGTCTGCATGGGACGCTTTTAGCCGCCCTTGCAGAATCCGCCCTCTCCCCCATAACTGCGAACCTGACGCGCCTTTTACCTGCTGCGCTTCCAAGCCCATTGCCTGGCCTCTAACCAGGAGGGGAGAACGGTTTAGCCTTCAAGAGCGGTTCCCTTTCTCCCGGTCGCCTTGCCGGAGGGTGCAGTTATCAAGTCACACTACCAAACTGCAGACGCAGTGTAATCGTACTGAGACACTACCAACCATTTGATATTCGCTATCGATGGCGTGCGGCTCATAGCGGTATGTGCATAACAAGTTATCGTGTTACACTACCCAGATTCTCGGAGGGAACATGGCAACAGCACGCAAGCGAATCTCCCGGCGCACGGACAACAAAGGTGGCAAGGTATATACACGGGCCGGGGAGGGTCCAGGGGAAAGCCCGTTTGCGGACGTGCCCGAGAGTAAGAAGCAAGCCATGCTTGCAGACCTTCGCAGGCAGCAGGAGGCGTTTCGCAAGGAGCAGGAGGAGCGGAGTAATAGCGCGGATTACCTCAATCCGATAAGGCATGGCGTGAAGTCGGAACGAGATACGCAACCGGTCCAAGTACGGATGCTTAAGGCGCAACTTAAGGTACTCAAACAGGTAGCAGAGCAGGAGAACCGCTCATCGAGCGATGTCATCCGGGACTTGGTGGACGCATATATTGCGCACTGCCTTGAAACCTGGGAAGAGGGCCCACGGCTTGAGATTCTCCGAGCCACGCTGCGGGCGGAGGAGTACCAGCCCAGATATCCGGCTGATTCGGCGCGCGCCGCAAAGAAAGTAGGCAAAGGGGATTCCGATGCATCTTGAGGATTTCCTCTCACTCCGGTGGTGGGTGAGCATCGGGATTGGCTCCCTGCTACTTTCGCTTTGTTCGGATTTGTTCCGGAAGGGCTTCTACAAGGTACTCGGGCATCTAAGCGGGAAGTGGCGGGCGCGCTCGCAGCGTTCGAGGGCGGCTTTCGCAGAGGAGGTAGACACGGCTGTTTCTAGCCCCGAATACATAGCTGCTCTTGAGAAGCATGAGGTACGTAACATGCTGCGTGCCATCTTCTTGATGGCGTTGGCCGTTACTCTGTTTGTAGTTGTCGGCCTCCTGATGCTCTCGAACGTGGTGTTCCCCAGCGCTGATAAGGTTCGCGTTCTCAAACCCATGAGCGAAATCGGCATCGTCTTCGCGTGGTTCGTGTCTATGGTTGGAATGGCGGAGTTCCTGCGGACTGTGCGCGTACGTAGCGTCCTCCGTGCTGCGACGAAGATTAAACGAGCGGCCGCTCTGTCCGAATAGAAATCTGCACTTTATCTACACATGAGGCCGCAAAGCCTTATGCAGCAAGGGCGAGCGGGGGTTCGAATCCCCCTCTCTCCGCCAGAATTCAAGCCCTTGGTCTTCCAAGGGCTTTTTGTTTTTCTGCAACGGCGCTATAACCAAAGTCGCCCTATCACCGCACCCGCAAAAAACGGGACTACTAACCGTCATCCGCGCAAAAATTCGTTGCAATCCCTTTCGAATCGTTCCGAATGGTCAACTGGTCCTCATAGCCCGCGTTAAGCCGCGGCAGGCTCGCGCGACAACGCGCCAAGCCTGCGCCTTCGCAGCATTTCCAATCGAAAAGGACACAGACATGAGTATCTTCGGTGACATCGTGGGCAAGATCTTCCACAAGGCCAAGCCCGCAGAGCCGGCGCCGGCTGTCGAGCCGGATCCGGCGCCTGCGCCCGCCGTCGTGGCAGCCGCTCCCGCGCCGCTCACGGACATCGACGTCGCGGCCGTGATGGATCAGCTCGCCGATGAAAGCAGCCAGACGCTGAACTGGCGCGTGTCGATCGTCGATATGATGAAGCTGCTGCAAGTCGACAGCAGTCTCGATCATCGCAAGCAGCTCGCGACCGAACTCAAGTATGACGGCGACATGAACGACTCTGCGTCGATGAACATCTGGCTGCACAAGCAACTGATGCAGGCGCTCGCGGCGAACGGCGGCAAGCTGCCGGCCGATCTGATCGGCTAAACGCGCCGGCATTCAAACGAAAAGCCCGCTACCGGCGATACGCCCGGTCGCGGGCTTTTGACATGAGGCGCGAAGAGCAGGGCGGCTGCCGCCCGAAGCGACTCAGCGCAGCGCCGACTTCGTTCGGGGACGCGCGAAGGCCGCGATCGGATCGTCCGCGTACGCAGCGATCGGGTCGAGCGTGAACGGTGAACTGTCGGACATGGATTTCGTGCGATGCCGCGTCGACGTATCGGCACGAGACGCCGCCGCGTGCACGCGACTTTGCGCCGCCGCCTGCGCAGGCGCGACGTTCGCGCTGCCCATCCATTCTTCCGCGTACTTCGCGAAGGACGGCCCGGCGATAGTCATCAGGACAACGGAAATCGTCATCAGGCGCATGGCGTATCGTGCTGGCATAAAGGCTCTTGTCGTTCTTTTACGGGGTTGCGTTGCTGCGCGCAGCGCTCGTGAACATCTTCAACGCGCTTGTCTAAAAACGCGTCGATCACCACGGTATTGAACAACGAAGAGAAGGGTCGCGCGTTCGTTGAAACCATGCGCGCCGAACGAGGCGTGCAATTCCTTCATCGTGATCGATTCATCTAACCGAGTGAAGGAACGCATTTAAGCGGTTGTGTCGGCAAAAATCACCGGGACTTTTCCTATTCGTGCAAACAGCAACGATCCTTTACGAATTCCGTTGTTTAGGCAGGTATATTGATCGACTGAGTGCTGGTCGGCTGCAGACAAAGGCGCCAGCGTCGCCTCGACGATGCCCTACGCGAACCAACGCGCAGAGCATCGTGCAGCGGCTTACTGCTTCATCGTGCCGGTCGCCTTTCCGCCCTGAGCCGGCGCAGGCGATGCCTCCGGCGACATGCCTTGCTGACGCTGTTGCATCAACGTTCCGCTGCCGGACGTTCCGGCGGGCACGCCGCCTTGAGATGCGTCGTTGGAACCGGGAGTCGGCGACGCATTCGTCTGTCCTTGCATTTGCTGCGGACGCTGATTCAGTTGATCGCGCGACATTTCCTGCGCGAAAGTGGCTGTGCTGGCGAGCGCGAGAAGCGCGCCTGCCAATGCTGCGGTCGCTTTCATGACTGTCTCCTGGAATAGGGCGCAACGCGCGCCGCTGAAATCGGTTCAGCATCGACCGTGCCTCGCGGCAATCGGTGTTGTCTGATATTAAAGCGACTAGCATGAGAATTGAGCGATGGCGTTCCAATGCAGATTCATTACAATTCGCGATCCAAACGAACTTGAGCCGCCCGGAAATCTATCCAATAGGCGATATTGCGACGGAGTGTTTCATGTCGATCACACTGAACGAATTATTGGCATGGAGCGAACGCTTGCCGGATCAAACTGCCGAGGAAGCGAAAATGCTTCACGCTTTGATCGAGCGGCAAGAAGCTGAACTGAGAATGCGCATTGCGGATCTCATCGCCACGGTGAGCCAGCGCGAAAACTGGAAATTGCAACGTTGCGCGGCGACGGCGCGGCGCGTCGAACAAATGCCACGCGCGAATTTCGAGGCGGTTCATGAATATTTTCTGAATCGCAACGAAGGGCGGTTGGATATCGAAACGCCGGCGATTCTCGCGGATTTGCTCGGTAATCCGCCAGCCGGTTCCGAGCGCGTGAGCGCGCCGGTGTTGGCAAACGCAAGCGCGCCGGACTCCGATGCTTCGATTGCCGCGCCAGTCGTCGAATTTTATGGATGCCTGAAATCGCTCGAAGCGCGTGTCGCGGAAACGCCCGGCATCGGCTGCGGCGTTCAAGGCATTCGGATCATGCGGATGGTCGCGCTGATGTCGAAGGCGCGTTCGGCGCAACTGGCGAATGTGCGTATCAGCGGGACGCAAGCGGTTTATCGGCATTCGTGATTATTTCGTCTTGCCGGCGAGCGAAACAATATGGCGTATCGACATAACGGCGCGTTTTCAGCCGATGCTGCGCGGCTTTTTAAGGCTGTAATTGCATCCATGAATGACTCGCCTATACTGGAATTCATCAGCCAAAAGCACTGACGCGACGTTATGTGCTATCCATAATAATCGGTCACGCCATTGACCAGTTCGCTGTGCATCATTTCGATTCGTGCGCTTCTGGCTGAGATTGCGTTGGAAAGCCAATCCTGGAGTCATTGTGAAAAGCCTGCTAAGCAGACGTGGCACCTTTCTCGATAACGCGCCGTCGTTTCTCGTGCGGCAAAAGGCGAACGGCGCGGTGAGTTTCGCTGCTCCGCTCAAGTCCGATGACGACGCCATTCCCGACGATCTCCACGCGACGCCCGCTGCCCCGTCCACACGCGTGACGCCGCTGCGTCCGGCCGGCGCGCCGACGCAAGCGAGCACGCAGGCGCTGCAGGCGGCGCAAATCGCGGAAGTGGAATGGCTGGCGCAACAATCCGCGCTCGAGACTTTTCGCACGTTCCGGAGCTTCGCGTTTTCGGCGAGCCTGCTGTTTTATCCGCGCGAGTTGGCTTATTACGCCGTGCTTTATCACGATGACGCCGTCTGGCGCGTGCTGAAGGCCGGCGACGTCAACGCGGCCGATCCCGCGTTCCGTCATTTCGTCGAACAGGCGATTCGCCTTGCCGAGGCCGATATGCGGCGCGTGCATCTTGAAGCGCAAAATGAACAATTCACGCGCCTGATCGCCGATTCGGAAGCGCAATTGGAGCGCGCGCGAGTCGATTTGCAGCGCGGCAGCGCGCAGGATCACGAAGTCGCGATCCGGCAACAGGAAACGCGCAAGGAACTCGCGCAACTGGAAGCGCGCCGTGTCGCCGCGCAGGTTCAGTTGAACAAGCTGCAACGGCAAATGCAGCAGCTTTCGGCGACGAGCAACGAAAGCGTCCCGTTTCTGCCGTCGCGCCGCTGAAGCGGAATGCGGAATGCGGGCGTAGGGCGCTCAACGATCGCTTTTATCGGCATAGGGCACGTGCGACTGCGAAATGTAGCTGCTGAGTCCGCGTCCTGCGCGAGCGTGACGCTTCATCGCTTCGACATGCGCGCGTCCGGGCGTTTCGTAGTCGTACAGGTAAGTCGTGCCGTTGGCGAAGCGAACCCGGATGCCGTCGCTCAGAATCTCGAATGCCGAGACGCCGGAGTTGCCAGCCAGATTCCGATAGGGCTGCATAGGGAATTCCTTTTGCGTCGTGCGCCCACAACAGTGGAGCGCATTCGCGAGCGGCAGGATTTGACGAGCCGGGCTAAAGAACATCTAATCCCGGCCGATATTGTTGTTATGTGTCAGCGACGGGGGCCTCAGGCAGTCATGGAAAAAGACCAATTGCCGTTTCTCGATTCCAACGATCCTCACTTTCAGCACGCGCGCGCGCTGAGCTTGTCCGTGGGCGCGATCCGTCGCGCACAAGGCAAATGTAATCCGAACGACTTTCCGGTCGGTTCGATCGAATGGCACTTCGCGGTCGAGGACTTCGCGGGCGATGTGCTGCGCGCGCTGATGGACGACGGCTCCGAAGCCATCGACGTCCCGCTGCGCGAGCGTCCGCTCGACTAGCGTGGCCGCCGCGCCGGGACGACATCGCCCCGGCGCGCGCGCATCAGAGCTTCACGCCGCCCGCTTCGGGCGCGTCGACGCCTCCGGGCGGGACCGCGCCGGTCGCGGTGACGTCGCTCGATCGCACGTCATCCGACCAATACGGTTCGCGGCCGTAGTGCTGATGGACGGTGCTCGCCCAGACGCGATCGGCCATGGACGGCCAGGCGTCCTTGTCGAAGCCCGGCGAGTTGCGCACCTGATCGGCGGTCGCGGCGAGGCGGAAGCACCGGTTGTCGGTATCGAGCGTGAGCGCGCCCCAAGGCACCGCGAGCAGCTTGTCGCCGATGCCGAGAAAGCCGCCGCTCGACAACACCGCATACGCAATGCGGCCGCTTCTCACGTCCAGCATGATTTCCTTGAGCGACCCCACGTCGTGGCCGTCGCTGCTCAGCACCGAATTGCCGTCCAGCGTGCTCGCCGCCATGACGTCCGGACCGGGTCCGGCAGCGGTCGCCGCGCCTTTGCCGACGATCGTCGCGCCTTCGGAAGATGTCCCCATCGGTTCACTCATGATCCGCTCCTTGCAGGTTGCGGGCCGATGCCCGCGTGGTTGCTGATCGACGCGGTTCCTGTCGTTCTTCTGTTCCGGTCCCTTCCGCTGAGCAACGCACGTTCCCGTTTCGTCACGCCGAAGCGCCGGCGCTTGGCCCGTCACATGCGTCTGCTAAGCTGCGCATTCCGTCTTTCAGTTCGCCGCCCATGGTCGATTTCGAGGAATTGCTAGCCGTCGCCTACAAGAAAGAGCGCGTGCAAAGCCGCAGGCTCGCGAAGCATGCGGCGCTGTCGGAACACGCGGCGCTCGTGAAAACGCTGACGAAAGCGGCGGCTACGCAATCCTTGCGCGATCTCGTCGATGCGCGCCTCGCCGCGCAAGCCAAAGCCGCCGATGCGTTGCGCTTGCGCAAGCGCGAGCGGGCAGAGCGCGCGAATCGACGTATCGCCGTCGATTCGTCGCCCGCGCACGACGAAGCGTGGATCGGCTGGTTCGACGGCTCCGCGCTGCCGAATCCGGGGCGCTTGGGCGTCGGCGGCGTGCTGAAGGGGCCGCAGGGGAAAAGCATCGAAATCAGCGCGGCGGCGGGCATCGGCGACAGCAGCGCGGCGGAATATCTGGCGCTGATCGCGTTGCTGGAGTCGGCGCTGCGGGAAGGCGCCGCGCAATTGGTCATTTATGGCGACAGCCGCGTCGTCATCGACGATATCGCCGCGCCCGAAAACGCCGGCATCCGCTCGCTCGCGCACCACGCGGCGCGGGTGCGCGCGCTGATCGCGCAGATCGGCGACGTGCGCCTGCAATGGATACCGCGCGCCCGCAACGCCGACGCCGACCGCCTGTCGCGGCAGGCGCTGGGGCTCGCGGCGCTGCGGGCCGCGTAGCAATCAGCCGATTTCGCGGATATCGGCCGTCGGCACGCTGCCGAATGCATCGCTCAGCAGGTAATCGACCAGCTTTTGCGCCGACTGCTCCGGCGTCGCGAGCTGGCCGTCGCGCTTGAGCGCGTCGAATCGCTCGCGCATCGGAAAGCGTTCCAGCGCGGTGCCGCGAATTTCCGCCTGCATGTCCGTATCGACGACGCCCGGCGCGACGCTGCAGATCCGCAACCCGTGGTTGTCGTCGAGCGCGACGGCGCGCGCGTGATGGTCGAGCGCCGCCTTCGTCGCGCAGTAGATGCTCCAGCCGGGATACGCGTTGCGTCCCGCGCCGCTCGAAATATGGACGATGCGCCGATCCGCCGCGTCCGTGCGAGCGGCGGCGAACGCGGCGGCGAGCATCAGCGGCGCAGCGACGTTCACGCTGACCGCGCGCGCCACCGCGCCCGCGTCCTGATCCGCGAGCGGTCCGACCGGCGCGAGCATCCCCGCGTTGTTGACGAGCACCACGCGATCCGCGCCCGCCATGAACCGGCCGAGCGCGCCGTCCGCGAGCCAGGCGGTGAGCGCGGGCAGGTCGGCGAGATCGAGTTCGACTTCCTGAATCCGGCCGGAATAGCGCGCGGCGAGATCGGCGTTGCGCTTGCGCGAGATCGCGAGGATGTCGGCGTCGCGCGACAGCAGCGTGTCGGCGAGCGCCGCGCCTAAGCCGCGCGTGTGGCCGGTGAGGATCGCGAGAGTCTTGTTGGGCATCGGGTGGTCCGGTTGCGTGAGGGAAGCTGACGCGTCGATTCTATCGATACGGAGCGCGACGCGCCGGCGCGCTCAATAGCGCCGAATCGGCAGGAAGGGAAGGGGGAGGACAGTCGTTCGTTGGTTACAGGTCACAGCGGACCTTTGCGCGGTTTTTTTACCTGACAAGATGCGTCGGGGGAATCGACAATTCTGAAAAAGACACGAACCGCCTTCGGAGCCTCCCATGCCCATCCGTCCAGCCGACCTTCCCGCCGCCGTCGCGACACCGCGCGCTTCCCACCGCGCACGCTCGCGAGCCGTCATGGCGGCGTGCATCGCGTTCGTCGGCGTGCCGGCCGCGGCCTGGGCGCAAAGCTCCGTGCAGCTCTACGGCGAGCTGGACACCGGCCTCGCCTATGTCAACAACGTCGGCGGCCATGCGCAATATCGGCTGACGACCGGCACCATCGACGGCAGCTACTGGGGCTTGCAAGGCTCCGAGGACCTCGGCGGCGGCGCGCGCGCGATTTTCCGGCTGGAGCGCGGCATCGCGGTATCGACGGGACAGGGCCTCAACGACCATCCGATGTACGTCGGACTCGGCACCGAAGAACTCGGCACGCTGACCTTCGGTCACCAATACGATTCGATCCACGACTATTTCGCGCCCTTCACGCTGACGGGCGGCACGGGCGGCACCGCGTTCGCGCATCTGCTCGACAACGACAACGCCAACAACTCGTTCCTCGCCGCGAACTCGCTGAAATACACGAGCGCGACGTACGGCGGCTTCAGCTTCGGCGGCCTCTACGCGTTCTCGAACCAGGCGGGACAGTTCGCGAACAACCGCGCGTACAGCATCGGCGCGAACTACACGGCCGGATCGTTCAGCGCGGGCGCGGCTTATCTGCACAACAACGGGCGCGGCAACACGGCCGACGGCGCGTACGATTCGCTCGCGCTGCCCGGCTCCGCGCCCGGCGCGGTGGTCAATGCCAACGTCCAGCGGCAGAACACGTTCGGCGTGGGAATGAGCTACGGCATCGGCGATTTTCAACTGGCGGGCACGTTCTCGCGCTCGATCAGCAGCGGCGCCGTCGATGCCGATACCGGCGACGCGCTCGCCTCGCTCGCGCTCAACAACTACGAGCTGAACGGCATCTACAAGCTGACGCCCGCCATTCTGCTCGCGGGCATGTACGTGTACACGAACGGCGGCGGCGCGCACTGGCACGAAGGCGCGCTGCAGGTCGATTATCTGTTGGGCAAGCGCACTGATGTGTATATCGAGACCATCTATCAGCGCGCGTCGTCGCAGGCGCCGGCGATCATCAACACCAACGATCCGTCGAGCGGCCGCAATCAGTTGATGTTCACGACGGGCATCCGTCACCGATTCTGAGCTTCGCGGGTGAATCATGTCGCTCCAGACTTTTTCGTTGTTCGTGCCGGCGTGTTTCGCCATCAACATGGCATTCGGGCCGAACAACATGCTGTCCTTGTCGAACGGCGCGCGAGAAGGCGTGCGCGCTTCCGTGCTCGCGTCGTTCGGGCGGCTCGCGGCGTTCGCCATCATGATCGGGATTGCGGGGCTCGGACTCGGCGCGTTGCTCCTTGCATCGCAGACGCTGTTCACAGCGGTCAAGCTGGCCGGCGCGGCTTATCTCGTGTGGATCGGCGTGAAGCTGATTCGCTCCGGCCCGACGCTCGTTCCGAACGACGATGCGCGCACGTCCACGGGCGTCGCGGCGCTGATGCGGCAGGAGTTTCTCGTCGCGGCAGGCAATCCGAAGGCGATTCTCGTGTTCACCGCGTTCTTCCCGCAATTCGTCGATCGCAGCGCGTATGCAACGAGCTTCGCCATTCTCGGCGCGATATTTCTGCTGCTCGAACTCGTGGCCATCGTCATTTATTCCGCGCTCGGCACGCGATTGAGGTCGCTGTCGCGCGGCGCTCGCGGATTCAAATGGTTCAATCGCGCGAGCGGGGCGCTGATGATCGGCTTCGGTTTGATGCTGGCGTTCGTGCGCCGGCCGGCCGTGTGATTTTCTGAACGACGCAAGTCGTTACGATTCTCCGTGCCGTTTCATGCGAGCGGCTTAAGTCTTGATCGGCAACACGCCATTGCGGAGAATGCGCGCGCCGCGCGTGCGCAATAGGCGATAATCCCCGCTTTTGTCGAAGTCATTCCCCGCTTTAGGACCATTTCTATTTTTTCTCTTACGGCGTTTTCTTGAAACGCCCGCATTGCTTATCTGTTGTTGAAGGAATTTCCCGATGATGAATCAATCGCCCGTCATATCGCAGACGCGCTCGTTTTCGACCGTCTTTCTCATCGAAATGTGGGAGCGTTTCGGCTATTACGGCATGGCGGCGCTGCTCGTGCTGTTCATGATCGACAAAATCGGTTTCGCCGATGATTACGCCAATCTCACGTGGGGCGCATTCACTGCGCTGGTATTTTCGGCGCCGTCGATAGGCGGCTGGATCGGCGACAAGGTGCTCGGCGCGCGCCGCACGATGACGCTCGGCGCAATCGTGCTCGCGGCCGGTTATTTCATGCTTGCGCTGCCGTTCGATGCGCTCGGCTTCGTGTATGCGTCGCTCGGCGTGATCGTTGTCGGCAACGGATTGTTCAAGTCGAACGCGGCGAATCTCGTGCGACGCATTTACGAAGGCGACGACGCGCGCATCGACAGCGCTTTCACCATTTATTACATGGCGGTGAATATCGGCTCGACGGTATCGATGCTCGCGACGCCGTGGATCAAGGACCATTGGGGCTGGCATACGGCCTTCGCGGTGTGCTGTGGCGGCATGGTGCTCGGCCTCGTGAATTACGCGCTGATGCGCCGCACGCTGGCGCGCATCGGCTCCGCACCGGACGATCAGCCGATCCGCTGGCGCGCGTTCGTCGCGGTTGTCGCGGGAAGCGTGGCGCTCGCGGCGGCGACGGTGTTCATCCTGCAGCATCAGACGGTCGCGCGATACTGCGTGTGGGCGGCCGGGTTCGGCATCCTCGCGATCTTCGGCTACATGCTCACGCAATCCGATCGCAGCGAACGGGCGGGCCTCGCCGCCGCGCTCATTCTGACGCTGCAGGTCATTCTCTTCTTCGTGTTCTACCAGCAGATGTCGACGTCGCTCACGCTGTTCGCGCTGCGCAACGTCGATCCGGTGTTCTCGGTCGCGGGCGTCGAATTGTTCACGTGGAGCGCGGCGCAGTTTCAGGCGCTCAATCCGATCTGGATCATGATTCTGAGCCCGATCCTCGCGGTGCTCTACGCGCGGCAGGCGCGGCGCGGTCGCGATATTCCGGTCGCGGGCAAATATGCGCTCGGCTTCGTGGTCGTCGCGGTCGGTTTCTTCGTGTTCGGCCTGAGCGGGCGATACGCGGTGGACGGGCGCGTGTCGTCGTGGTTCATGGTGGCGGGCTACGGGCTTTATTCGCTCGGCGAGTTGCTGGTGTCGGGCTTGGGTCTCGCGATGATCGCGCGCTACGTGCCGGCGCGCATGGGCGGCTTCATGATGGGCGCGTATTTCGTGGCGACGGGCGTGTCGCAGTATCTCGGCAGCGTCGTGGCGAATCTGGCGCGCAGGCCGTCCGGCAATCTCGATCCGTTGCAATCGCTGCCGCTCTACACGCATCTGTTCGTCTGGCTGGGCTGGCTCGCGACGGGCGGGGCGGTGGTCGCCATCGTGCTGTTGCCGCTGCTGGGCAAGCTGTCGCGGGCGCATCATCGCGCGTCGCTGGCGGCAAGCAATGAAGCGGGCGAACGCCTGAATCCGGCTTCGGCATCGTGATTGAAAAGACTGTTTGACTTCGCGAGCCGCTCCGGTCTATAATTTCTTTCTCCAGACGCGGGGTGGAGCAGTCTGGCAGCTCGTCGGGCTCATAACCCGAAGGTCGTAGGTTCAAATCCTACCCCCGCAACCAGATGTCAAGCAAAGAGCCCGGTTCAACCGGGCTCTTTGCTTTTGTGCGTCCGCTTCAGGTATGCACAACCTGGCGTGGCGTGGTGGCGCCGCTCGCTGAATGAACAGACACACTCCTGAAAGCACAAAAAGCCTGCATGAGCGATGAACTCATGCAGGCTTTTTGCCATCCCGCCAGCCGGCTTCGAAAGGGCGCACGCTTACACGTGCGACTCGCGAGCTTTCGCCTGTGGCGTGTTCGCCACGGCTTTGACGAAACCGCGACCCGCTGAACGCCGGCTGTGCTGCTGACCAACATCGACAGGCGAGAGCGATGCGCCCGCGCCCATCAGTCGATCAATAGAATTTCTTCGGCAGTTGCGCGCGACGGATCTGCTTGCGCAGACGAGCGACAGCAGCAGCTTTCTTGCGCTTGCGCTCGGTGGTCGGCTTTTCATATGCCATGCGCGACTTGAGCTCTTGAATCAGGCCCGTGCGCTCGACGGTACGGCGAAAACGACGCATGGCGACGTCGAAAGGCTCGTTCTCTTTCAACAGTACTTTAGTCATTGAAATCTCGGTTGATCTGGCCCTGCCAGAAATTGGGGCAAAGCGCAATTGTACACTTTTTGAGAGCCGCTCTGCATCCTCTTTCCGCGACGATGTCCTTCCGTAGGCTCGGGATTCACATCGTAGGTCGTTGAATCGTGACGACAATCCCGAAATACCCGCGTGCCGGGACACCCGCGTGCATCAGAATCCGCGCGAACGAACCGGGCGATGAGCAGGCGCGCTCACGCTCGCCTCCGGCTGATCGATTGTCACGTCGGAGCGCGCGACCGCGACGCACGGAAGAATCCAGCCATCGGCCTTTTCCTCGGCCGTCAGACCCGGCCAGTCGATGCGATAGCCCACTTCGCCCGCCACGAGCCGGCACATGCACGCGCGACACGTCCCGTTGCGGCACGAACGCGGCAGCGAGACGCCCGCGTGCAGCGCCGCCTCCAGCAGGGAGGCGCCATCCTCCATTTCGACGACATGTCCGCCCGGCGCGATCGTCAGCTTGAAAACACGCGCGCCGCTCACGCATGCACCTCGATGATCGCGCGGCCGTTCGTCAGATCGCGCAATTCGGCGGCTGCGGATTCGCGCGCGGCGGCGGGCATGCGCACGACGAGCCGCACGGTCATCGAATAGGCGCTTTCGACGAGTTCCGCGTCGTGCTGCTCGATCCATCGGCGCACGCGCGCTTCATCGGCGTAATCGATGTCGACGTTCAGCAGCCCGCGCTCGATGCGTTCCACGCGCTCGGCCGACTGCATCGCGGTGGCGATGGCGTCGGTGTAGGCGCGCACGAGGCCGCCCGCGCCCAGCTTGATGCCGCCGTAGTAGCGCACGACCGCCGCGAGCACGCCGTCCACTTCGTGATGCCGCAGCACTTCGAGAATCGGCCGGCCCGCGGTGCCGGAGGGTTCGCCGTCGTCGGACATGCCCGACTGGCCGCCCGCGAGCAGCGCCCAGCAAACGTGCGTCGCGCTCGGATGTTCGGTGCGCAGGCGGTCGAGTTCGCGCATGGCGGCATCGCGATCGGGGACGGGAAGCGCCAGCGCGATGAAGCGGCTTTTCCGCACATCGATTTCGGCGCTGACGGGGGAGGCAAGGGTATAGGTCGGCAAGGCTGGCTACTTCACGAATCGAGGAATCTCACGCCGCCGTGCCGAGCGCGCGCTGCATGAGCACGCTGTCGACCCATCCGCCGAGCTTGTAGCCGACGTTGCGCAGCACGCCGACATGTTCGAAGCCGAGCCGCGCATGCAGCGCGATGGATCCGGCGTTGCCGCTGCTGCCGATGACCGCGACCATCTGCCGCCACGGGCCCGCTTCGCATCGCGCGATCAGCGCCGACAACAGCGCGAGCCCGATGCCGCGTCCGCCGAAGCCATCGGCGACATAGACCGAATCTTCGATCGTATGCCGATACGCCGAGCGCGCGCGGTACGCCGATGCATACGCGTAGCCCGTGACTTCGCCGTTCACTTCAGCGACGAGATAGGGCAGTCCCGCCGCGACGATCGCCGCGTGGCGGGCGCGCATTTCGTCGACGGAAGGCGGAGCTTCCTCGAACGTCGCGAGCGCATGGAGCACGTAGTGCGCGTAGATGCGCGCGATGGCGTCGAAGTCGCCGGGCGCGGCATCGCGGATGACGGGCTGGCGCACGCTGGGTGAAGTCATGACGGTTTCGGATGGCAGGACGGATTCTCAGGACGTGAGGGCGCGCGGGCGTCGCACGGACGTACTTGCAAGGCCGAATTCTCTCACGCCGCGCAAAGGCAAATAAATGGACGGCGGGCCGTGCGCCAGCCCACCAAAATGGCGACTTTTTACCGAATTAAAACGTTGAAGCCGGCAACGCACGCCCTCTACACTAAGTCGCCTGCGCAGCACTTCGCATTGCCGCCTTTCGGTCCGAGCCGGCGCGACCAGAACTTCCGGCCGATGCACGCGGCGTTCGCCTGGACGACGCGCGCGCAACAGCGTGAGAGCCGCACGCATCGCGGCGCGACCATAACACGCAATGAACAACTTTCAACGTGGGGCGCTCGCGGCGCTTCTGATCGTCATCGTCGGGATTGCGGCGCTCGCGCCCGCGGGGATCGGCTTCGTCGTCGCGGCGCGCAGCGAGCGGCAGCAGCGCGTCGAGCGCCTGAGCGTGCTCGCCGATGCCGCGCTCTATCGCGCCGAGGACGTCACGCGGCGTCTGTCGGGCGCGCTCGGCGAAATCGGCAAGGTCAACGAAGCACCGTGCTCGACGTCGTATCTGCACGCGCTCCGCCAAATCACCCTCACGCACGAACAGGTGCGCGACGCCGGCTCCTACGACCGCGACGGCCGCTGGCAATGCTCGTCGCTGCTCGGCGCGGTATCGGCGGGAACGTTCGACGGCCTCAGACTGCCGCCGCCCGACTGGCGCTCGCCCGACGGCCTCAGCGCGTGGTACGGCCTCGCGCGCCTGCCGGGCGGCAAGGAATCGCTCGTGATGGGCCGCGACGGTTTCTACATCACCGCCGATCCCGCGCTGTACGTCGACGGCATCGAAACGGGCATTGCGCCCGAGGACCGCGTCGCCGTCATCAACACCGAAGCGCGGCGGCTGATCGCCGGCACGCCCGCCACCGATGCCGCCGCCGTCCTCGCGGTCTACAGCCAGCCGCCGCAATGGTCCGATTGCGCGGCGATCGCCGTGCGCCAGTCGGCGTCGATGCCGATCGCGGTCATCGTGAGCGCGCCGCGCGAGACATGGCGACGGCGCGTGCGCGCGCTGCCGTGGGGCTGGCTGCTCGGCGGCGTGGCGACGGGCCTCGCGTGCGCGGGCTGGCTGGCGTTCGTCGTGGTGCGCCGCGTGTCGCCGCGCGGACAACTGAGCGACGCGGTGCGGCGGCATCAGTTCATCGTCGCGTATCAGCCTATCGTCGATCTCGAAACGCGACGCTGCGTGGGCGCGGAGGCGCTCGTGCGCTGGAAGCATCACGACCGCATCGTGCGGCCGGACCATTTCATCCCGCTCGCGGAGCACGGCGGATTGATCCAGGCGATCACCGATCAGGTGCTCGACACCGTGCTTCTCGAACTCGGCGATTTTCTGCGGCGCTACGCCGACTACTATGTTTCCGTGAATCTCTCGGTGCCCGACCTGACGACGCGGCGCTTTCTCGACGTGCTCGGCCCCGCGATTGCAAAACAGGGCGTGCGGCCCCAGCAGATTCGCATCGAAGCGACCGAGCGCGCGTTTCTCGACGCCGACGCCGCGAAGGACGTGATCGACGCGTTCCGCCGCGCGGGCCACGCCGTCTATCTCGACGATTTCGGCACCGGCTATTCGAGCCTGTCGCATTTGCAGTCGTTTCGCGTGGACGGGCTGAAGATCGACAAGTCGTTCGTCGACACCATCGGGCAGGACGCGGCGTCGAGCAGCGTGGCGTCGCATATCATCGAGATGGCGGCGACGCTCGACGTGCAGGTGATCGCCGAGGGCATCGAGCGCGAGGAGCAGGCCGCGTATCTGCACGCGCGCGGCGCGCAGTCCGGACAGGGCTGGCTCTTCTCGCCGCCGCTCACCGCCGCCGAATTCATCCGCTACGCGGGACGAACGCGCGCAACGTAACCATCAACGGACACGCTTCATGGACGATCACACCGCAGTCTCCTTTCTTCGCGACGTGCGGCATCCGCTGCTCGCGCTGCATCGCGCGGTGCTCGCGCATCTGCGCACGCGCCACGAGGCCGAGTTCGGGCCGGTGTCGCCGGGCGAATTCCTGCAGATCGTGATCAACGGCAGCGCGTATCGCTGGCTTTCGCCGCTGTCGACATTGATCGCCGCCATCGACGACGTCCTCGACGACGACGAAGCCACGCCCGACGCGCGCATCGAGCATGCGAAGGCGGTCGCCGCGATGTTCCGCGCCGAAACCCGCGATGCCGCGTTCGCCGGCCAGTTCCTGCCGCTGCTGCAGGAGAGCCCGGAGATCGCTGTCGCGAACGGGCATGTGGTGCAGGTCGTGCGCGGTGTCGCGCGAAACTAGCCGCGCGCGCTCTATCGAAAAAGCGACGCAAAAGCGCGAATTTCGCCCGCGCCGTTGATCGGGGTTTGCCCGGCTGGCGTGCGCCGATTGCGTTGTGCAGCGGGCAAACACGGCTTTCGCGCTCGCGCGAGGCCGATTGCTGCATCGCAATAACACCGTACCGCGCCGTTTGAACGACGCATTTCGGCTTGCGACGATCGCCGCCAATCCACGAACAAGGAGGCGCTCGTGTCGCTGTACGGCTTCGGCCCGCTGCTCTGGGCGGGCGCAAAAGAAACGCTCGCGCTCGCGATGCTCTCGCTCGCGGTATCGGTGCTGCTCGGACTCGTCGGCGCGTCGGCGAAACTGTCGCGGCATGGCTTCTTGCGCGGCATCGCGACCGCTTATACGACGTTGATCCGCTCCGTGCCCGATCTCGTGCTGATGCTGCTGCTTTTCTACAGCATCCAGATCGCGGTCAATCACATCACCGATGCGTTCGGCTGGGATCAGTTCGACATCGATCCGTTCACGGCCGGCGTGCTCACGCTCGGTTTCATCTACGGCGCGTATTTCACCGAGACGTTTCGCGGCGCGTTTCTCGCGGTGCCGCGCGGCCAGCTCGAAGCGGGCAGTGCCTACGGCATGAGCGGCCTGCGCGTGTTCGGCCGCATTCTCTTCCCGCAGATGATGCGCTTCGCGCTGCCGGGCATCGGCAACAACTGGCAGGTGCTCGTGAAGGCGACGGCGCTCGTGTCGATCATCGGTCTCGCCGATGTCGTCAAGGCCGCGCAGGACGCGGGCAAGAGCACGTTCAACATGTTCTTCTTCGTGCTCGTCGCCGCGCTCATCTATCTCGCGATCACGACGGCATCGAACGTCGTGCTGATGGCGCTCGAGCGCCGCTATTCCACCGGCGTGCGTCACGCCGAGCTATGACGACGGAGCAGCCATGATCCCGATCCTCGCCGAATACTGGCGCCCGTTCCTGTACTCCGACGGCATGCACGCGTCGGGCCTCGTCGTCACGCTGTGGCTGCTGGCGGCGTCGATCACAATCGGCTTTTGCGCGGCCGTGCCGCTCGCCTGCGCGCGCGTGTCGAAGCGCCGCTGGCTCTCCACGCCCGTGCGCCTCTACACCTACGTGTTTCGCGGCACGCCGCTCTACGTGCAATTGCTGCTGCTCTACACGGGCATGTACAGCCTGGAATTCATCCGCAGCCAGTCGCTCCTCGAAGCGTTCTTTCGCAGCGGCTTCAACTGCGCGGTGCTCGCGTTCGCGCTGAACACGTGCGCCTACACGACGGAAATCTTCGCCGGCGCGATCCGCGCGACCCCGCACGGCGAAGTCGAAGCCGCGCGCGCATACGGCATGGGCACGTTCACGATGTATCGACGCGTCATTCTGCCGTCCGCGCTGCGCCGCGCCTTGCCTTTGTACAGCAATGAAGTGATCCTGATGCTGCATGCGACGACCGTCGCGTTCACGGCGACCGTGCCCGACATACTCAAAGTCGCGCGCGATGCGAATTCGGCCACGTACGAATCGTTCGGCTCGTTCGGCGTCGCGGCGCTCCTGTATCTGGCGGTCTCGTTCGCGCTCGTCGCGGCGTTCAGGCGGGCGGAGCGCCGCTGGCTCGCGTATTTGCGGCCGGTCGCGCATTGACGGGCGGTAAAATCCGCAACCGTGCCGAGATCCATGACATCAACCGAGGAGAAAGCGTTGGAGCCCACAGCCAAAGACGCCGCGACGAAGCTCGCCGCGCAGGACATCCACAAGCGCTACGGCGACAACGAAGTGCTCAAGGGCGTTTCGCTGTCGGCGCGCGCGGGCGATGTCATCAGCATCATCGGCGCGAGCGGCTCGGGCAAGAGCACGTTCCTGCGCTGCATCAATTTCCTGGAGAAGCCGAACGCGGGACAGATCGTCGTGGATGGCGAAGCCGTGCGCACGAAACCCGACCGCAACGGCAATCTCGATGTCGCCGATCATAAACAGCTCCAGCGCGTGCGCACGAAACTCGCGATGGTCTTCCAGCACTTCAACCTGTGGTCGCACATGACGGCCATCGAGAACGTGATGGAAGCGCCCATTCACGTGCTCGGCATCACGAAGAAGGAAGCCGAGGAACGCGCGCGCGAGTATCTGGAGAAAGTGGGGCTGCCGCCGCGCGTCGAGAAGCAATATCCGTCGCACTTGTCGGGCGGGCAGCAGCAGCGCGTCGCGATTGCGCGGGCGCTCGCCATGCATCCCGACGTGATGCTCTTCGACGAACCCACGTCCGCGCTCGATCCGGAACTCGTCGGCGAAGTGCTGAAGGTCATGCAGAAGCTCGCGGAAGAAGGCCGCACGATGATCGTCGTGACGCACGAAATGGGCTTCGCGCGCAACGTGTCGAATCACGTGATGTTCCTGCATCAGGGCCGCACGGAGGAAGAGGGCGCGCCGTCTGACGTGCTCACCGCGCCGAAGAGCGAGCGCCTGAAGCAGTTCCTCTCGGGCAGCCTCAAGTAACGTGGCGAGTTCATCGGGCGCGGCGCGCGGGCCGCTGCAAGTGGCGATCGTCGCGCTGCCGCCCGTCTCGATGAGCGGCATCGGTCCGATCGTCGACAGTCTCGCGCTCGCCAATGAAATCGACGGGCATCGTCTCTACGAATGGCGCGTGTGTTCGTGGGACGGCCGCGCCGTGCCGCTCTCCGGCGGCGCGCAGCTTCCCGCCGATTGCGCATTCAACGACGCCCTTCAGTGCGACTGGCTCATCGTCGTCTCGGAGCGCTATCAGCAGTTCGCGGACTATCGGCTCTTTCTCGCGAGCCTCGCGCGCATCGCGCCGCGCACGCCGCTCGTCTCCGGCATTCATCACGGCGTCTGGTGGCTCGCGATGGCCGGGCAACTCGCGCAATATCGCGTCGCGGTGAACTGGGAAACGTATCAGCAGTTCACCGAGCAGTTCGAGCGCACCATCGTCACGCAGCAGATTTTCGAGATCGATCGCGATCGCGCGACGTGCGCGGGCGGTCAGGCGAGCATCGACTTCATGCTGGCGATGATCGCGCGCGATCACGGCCAGGATCTTGCCGAACGCATCGCGGATTCGCTCGGCATCGGCGTGTTGCGCGCGGGCACGGAGCGCCAGCGCATTCCGTTCGTGACCGCGCCGGGCGAGCGGCATCCGCGCCTGAACGATGCGCTGCAACTGATGGAAGCGAACATCGAAGACCCGCTCGCCACCGATGAAATCGCCACGCTCGTCGGCATCTCGCGCCGGCAACTGGAACGGCTCTTTCGGCAATATCTCGGCGCGATGCCGTCGAAGTATTACCTCAATCTTCGCCTCACCAAGGCGCGCACGCAGTTGCAGCGCACGAGCAAATCCGTCGTGCAGATCAGCCTCGCGTGCGGGTTTTCGTCGGCGGCGCATTTCTCGAATGCGTATCGCGACCGCTTCGGCGTGACGCCGCGCGAGGAACGCCGCAACTGGATCGAAAAGCAGCGCGGCGGCGCGCTCGACGAACCGCGCGGCGGCGCGCTGATCGAGCCGCCCGATCCGCGCTGACCGGGCGCGCGCAAAGCCCATGAAAGCATGTCGCGAACGCGCAAGACGGAACGCGTGCGATTGCTTAATATCGAATGCATTGCAGTGCGGATCAGCACGAACCAGAAGAGGAGTGGCTCATGACCGACATGAATGTGAATCGCGGTACGTTCGATGAAGTGATGGTTCCGGTTTTCGCGCCGGCCAGTTTCGTGCCCGACCGGGGCCGCGGCTCGCGCGTGTGGGACACCGAAGGCCGCGATTATGTCGATTTCGCCGGCGGCATCGCGGTGACGGCGCTCGGGCATGGGCACCCGGAATTGCTGAAAGTGCTGCACGAGCAGGGCGACAAGCTCTGGCATATCGGCAACGGCTACACCAACGAACCCGTATTGCGTCTCGCGAAACGCCTGACCGATCTGACTTTCGCCGATCGCGCGTTCTTCGCGAATTCAGGCGCCGAGGCGAACGAAGCGGCGCTGAAGCTCGCGCGCCGCTATGCCATCGACAAGTTCGGGCCCGAGAAGATCGAGATCATCTCGTTCACGCAGTCTTTCCATGGGCGCACGTTCTTCACCGTGAGCGTCGGCGGCCAGCCGAAGTACGCGGAAGGCTTCGGCCCGCAGCCGCAAGGCATCCGTCATCTGCCGTACAACGATCTGGCGCAGGCAGTCGAAGCGATCAGCGACAAGACGTGCGCGGTGATCGTCGAGCCGGTGCAGGGCGAAGGCGGCGTGCTGCCCGCCGATCCCGCGTTCCTCGAAGGCTTGCGCGAAGCCTGCGACAAACACAACGCGCTGCTGATTTTCGACGAAGTGCAAACCGGCGTCGGCCGCACCGGCACCTTCTACGCGTACATGCAATACGGCGTGACGCCCGACATTCTCACGACCGCGAAGGCGCTCGGCAACGGCTTCCCGATCGGCGCGATGCTCACCACCGATGCCATCGCGCAGCACTTCAAGGTCGGCGTGCACGGCACGACTTACGGCGGCAATCCGCTGGGCGCATCGATTGCGGAGAAGGTCGTCGAACTGATTAGCGATCCGAAGCTTCTCGAAGGCGTCGGCGAGCGCAGCCACGCGATCAAGGCGCATCTCGAACGCATCAACGAGCGCTTCGGCCTCTTCAAGGAGATTCGCGGCCGCGGCCTGTTGATCGGCGCGGAACTGGCGGACGCCTACAAGGACCGCGCGAAGGACGTGCTCAACGCGGCGGCGGCGAACGGCGTCATCATGCTGATCGCGGGGCCGAACGTGATTCGCTTCGCGCCGTCGCTCATCATGCCGATGGCCGATCTCGACGAAGGCTTCGCGCGCATCGAGAAGGCGGTCGAGCAGGTCGCGGGCGCGGTTGCCGTCAGCCGCTGATCGCACGTTGATTCATCGCCATAAGGAAACGACGATGCTATTCGTTCGTCCCGCCAGCGCCTCCGATCTCGACGAGCTCGAACGGATGGCGCGCGCCGCGCACCCCGTGCTGCACTCGCTGCCGCGCGATCGCGAGCAACTCGCCACGCGCGTCGCGCTCTCCGAAGATTCGTTTCGCGCCGAAGTCGACTTTCCGGGCGAGGAGTTCTATCTCTTCGTGCTGGAAGACTCGGACACGGGCAAGCTGCTCGGCACGTCGAGCATCGTCGCGTCGGCGGGTTATTCCGAGCCGTTCTACACGTTTCGCAACGACGCGCTCATCCACGCATCGCGCGAACTCAAGGTGAACCGCAAGATTCACGCGCTCACCATGTCGCACGAACTCACGGGCAAGAGCCGCCTCACGGGCTTTTATATCGATCCGTCGCTGCGCACGCCCGAAGGCGAAGCGGCGGCGCATCTGCTGTCGCGCGCGCGCATGATGTACGTCGTCGCGAACCGCAAGCGCTTTTCGAGCGAAGTCTTTTCGCTGATGCTCGGCGTGACGGACGCCGCCGGCGTATCGCCGTTCTGGGAAGCCGTCGGCCGCAAGTTCTTCGGGCGCGACTTCGAGCAGGTGGAACTCGAATCGGGCGGACGCAGCCGCACGTTCATCGCGGAAGTCATGCCGACGTATCCGATCTACGTGCCGCTCTTGCCCGGCGAAGCGCAGCGCGTGCTCGGCGAGCCGAACGAAAGCACGCTGCTCGCGTACGACATCCATCTGGAAGAAGGCTTCGAGCCGGACCGTTTCGTCGATATCTTCGATGCCGGCCCGGTGCTCACGCTTGCCGTCGACAAGAGCGCGTCGGCGGGTTCGGGCGAATGGCGCCCGGTGCGCGATGGCGCGGTTTCGAACGGCGCGCCGTATCTGGTCGCGGTAGGCGGCACGCACGGCTTTCGCTGCATTCTTGCCGATCTGAACGGAACGCGCGCCGATGGCGCCGCATTGACCGCCGCCGCACGCGATGCGCTCGGCGTGCATGAGAAGGACACGGTGCGTTGCGTGCCGCTGCATCAAGCCTCGGGAGAATTGCAATGATCGTCGTGCGCTGCGTGCAGCCGGGAGATGTCGACGCGCTCGTCGCGCTGGCAAAGGAAACGGGCCCGGGGCTCACCACGTTCAAGCCGGATCGCGATGCGCTCGCCGCGCGCGTCGAACGCGCACGCCGCACGCTCGCCGATGCCGCCGCGCCCTTCGAAGCGGGCTACTTCTTCGTGATGGAAGACACCGCGACGGGCGATGTCGCCGGCGTGTGCGGCATCGAAACGGAAGTCGGGCTGGAGCAGCCGTTCTATAACTATCGCGTGGCGACCGTCGTGCATGCGAGCAAGGATCTCGGCGTGTGGACGCGCATGTCGCTGCTCAACATCTCGCACGACCTCACCGGTTATGCCGAAGTGTGCTCGCTGTTCCTGAGCCCGCGGTATCGCACGGCGGGCGTGGGCGGGCTGCTTTCGCGGTCGCGCTTCATGTTCATCGCGCAATTCAAAGAGCGTTTTCCGCAGCGGCTGTGCGCGGAGTTGCGCGGCCATTTCGACGACAACGGCGAATCGCCGTTCTGGAACGCGGTCGGCTCGCATTTTTATCAGATCGATTTCAACGAAGCCGATTACCTCAGCTCGCACGGCAAGAAGTCGTTTCTCGCGGAGCTGATGCCGCGCTATCCGGTGTATCTCGACCTGCTGCCCGAGGACGCGCAGCGCGCGGTCGGCGTCACGCATCGCGATACGGCGCCCGCGCGCAAGATGCTCGAATCGGAAGGGCTGCGTTACGAGAATCACGTCGATATCTTCGATGCCGGCCCGGTGCTCGAATGCCACACGTCGGACTTGCGCACCGTGCGCGAGAGCGTGCTGGCGACGGTTCGCATCGGCGAGCGCGTCGCGAAAGAGGGCGCGCCGAAGAGCCTCGTGTCGAATACATCGCTCGAAGATTTTCGCTGCGGCGCGACGACGGGCGCGGTCGAGGACGGCGCGTTCCTCCTCACCGCCGACGAAGCCGCCGCATTGCGCGTCCGCGCAGGCGATACCGTGCGCGTGCTGACATCGCAGCCGCGCTGAATCACAAGTTGAGAGACGTCATGGATATCCGGAACGAGTTGTATATCGGCGGTGAATGGCAGGGCGGCATGGGCGCGATGTTCGCGTCGCGCAATCCCGCAAGCGATGAAATCGTGTGGCAAGGCAAGAGCGCATCCGCCGATGACGTCGATCGCGCGGTGTCGTCGGCGCGGCGCGCGTTCGCGTCGTGGTCCGCGATGACGTTCGACGAACGCGTGGGCGTCGCGAAGCGCTTCGCCGCGCTGCTGAACGAGAACAAGGAAGCGCTGGCGCATGCGATCGGCCGCGAAACCGGCAAGCCGCTGTGGGAAGCGCGCACGGAAGTGGCGTCGATGGCCGCGAAGGTCGATATTTCCGTGCAGGCGTACCACGAGCGCACCGGCGAGAAGCGCGCACCGATGGCCGATGGCGTCGCGGTGCTGCGGCATCGGCCGCATGGCGTCGTCGCCGTGTTCGGGCCGTACAACTTTCCGGGGCATCTGCCGAACGGACATATCGTGCCGGCGCTGATCGCGGGCAACGCGGTCGTGTTCAAGCCGTCGGAACTGGCGCCGGGCGTCGCGGCGGCGACCGGCGCGCTGTGGATCGAAGCCGGGCTGCCCGCGGGCGTGCTCAATCTCGTGCAGGGCGAGAAGGACACGGGCGTCGCGCTCGCGAATCATCGGCAGATCGACGGGCTTTTCTTCACCGGCAGTTCGGATACCGGCACGCTCTTGCATCGGCAGTTCGGCGGGCGGCCGGAGATCGTGCTCGCGCTGGAGATGGGCGGCAACAATCCGCTCGTCGTCGCGCAGGTGGACGACATCGACGCCGCCGTGCATCACACGATTCAATCCGCGTTTCTCTCGGCGGGCCAGCGCTGTACGTGCGCGCGGCGTCTTTTCGTTCCCGACGACGCCTTCGGCGAGCGCTTCACGCAGCGGCTCGCGGAGGTGAGCGCGAACATCCGCATCGGCGCCTACGATGAAAATCCGCAGCCGTTCATGGGCGCGGTGATCTCGGCGCGGGCGGCGGCACGGCTCGTGCTCGCCCAGCAGCAATTGATCGATGCAGGCGCGAAGCCGTTGCTCGAAATGCAGCAGCGCGCGGCGAATCTCGGCTTCGTGACGCCCGCGATTCTGGACGTGACGGACGCGCGCGACATCCCCGACGAGGAGCATTTCGGCCCGATGGTGCAACTCACGCGCTACCAAACCTTCGACGAAGCGATCGAGCGCGCGAACGACACCGCCTTCGGCCTGTCCGCGGGCCTGCTCGCCGACGACGAAGCCGCGTGGACGCACTTCCAGCGTACGATCCGCGCGGGCATCGTCAACTGGAACCGGCCGACCAACGGGGCGTCGTCGGCGGCGCCGTTCGGCGGCATCGGGCGCTCGGGCAATCAGCGGCCGAGCGCGTACTACGCGGCGGACTACTGCTCGTATCCGATGGCGTCGGTGGAAAGCGCGCAATTGCAGATGCCGGCGAGCGTATCGCCGGGTCTCACGTTCTAAGCATCGGGATTCGACATGCAGGCATTCGAAGCGAACTTTGACGGGCTGGTCGGCCCGACGCACAACTACGCGGGGCTGTCGTTCGGCAACGTCGCGTCGCGCAGCAACGAGAAATCGGTCGCCAATCCGAAGGCCGCCGCGAAGCAGGGCTTGCGCAAGATGAAGCAGCTCGCGGACCTCGGCTTTCATCAGGGCGTGTTGCCGCCGCTGGAGCGTCCTTCGGTGAAGCTGTTGCGCAGCGTCGGCTTCACGGGTGACGACGCCGCCGTGATCGAGCGCGCCGCCCGCGAAGCGCCCGAACTGCTCGCGGCGGCGAGTTCCGCATCCGCGATGTGGACGGCCAACGCCGCGACCGTCAGCCCGTCCGCCGATACCGCCGATGGCCGCGTCCATTTCACGCCCGCGAATCTCGCAGCGAAGCTGCATCGCGCGATCGAGCATGGCGAAACGCGCCGGTCGCTCGCCGCGATCTTCGCCGATGAATCGCGCTTCCAGATTCATCACGCGCTGCCCGGCACGCCCGCGCTCGGCGACGAAGGCGCAGCCAATCACACGCGCTTCGCCCGCGAATACGGCGAGAAGGGCGTCGAGTTCTTCGTCTACGGCCGCAGCGAGTACGGGCAAGGCCCGCAGCCGCAGCGTTTTCCCGCGCGGCAGACGCTGGAGGCGAGCCGCGCGGTGGCGCGCCTGCACGGCCTCGACGATGCGGCGACGGTGTTCGCGCAGCAATCGCCCGATGTGATCGATGCCGGCGTGTTCCACAACGACGTGATCGCGGTCGGCAATCGCACGACGCTCTTTTGTCACGCGCGCGCGTTCGTCGATCAGCAGAAGGTCTACGACGAACTCGGCGCGCGCTTGCACGCGCAGGGCGCTACGTTCACGGCGCTCGAAGTCGCGGAAAGCGATGTGAGCGTGGCGGACGCGGTGTCGTCGTATCTGTTCAACAGCCAGTTGTTGACGCGCGCGGACGGCAGGCAGGTGCTCGTCGTGCCGCAGGAATGCCGCGAGAACGCGCGCGTCGCGGCTTATCTGGATTCGCTCGGCGCGCGCACGACGCCCATCGACGAAGTGCTCGTCTTCGATCTGCGCGAGAGCATGAAGAACGGCGGCGGTCCGGCGTGTTTGCGGCTGCGCGTCGTGCTGAACGAAGCGGAGCGCGCGGCCGTCAATCCGAACGTGTGGATGAACGACGCGCTCTTCGCACGCCTCGACGCGTGGATCGACATGCATTATCGCGATGCGCTCGCCCCCGGCGATCTCGCCGATCCGCGCTTGCTGGCGGAGTCGCGCGCGGCGCTCGACGAACTGACCACCATTCTCGGACTAGGCGCGGTCTATGACTTCCAGCGTTGACGAATCCTTGTTGAGCGATTTCCTCGCGTTCACGCTCGCGGGCGAGCGGCCCGCGGTCGCATCCGGCGTGGCGTCTTCCGGCGTGCGATGGACGTGGCAAGGCGAGGGCGTGCTGTTGCTCGAATCCGCGCGGACGCCGACGCATAGCGTGCTGGCATCGGCGGGCATTCATGGCGATGAAACCGCGCCGATCGAAATGCTGTCGCGGCTCGTCGCCGATATCGCGAACGGCAACGCGCCGCTCGCCGCGCGCATGCTCGTCGTGCTCGGCAATGCTGCCGCGATGCGCGCGGGCGCGCGTTATGTCGACGACGACCTCAATCGCCTTTTCAGCGGACGTCACGCGAATCTGCCCGCGAGCGCCGAAGCGCCGCGCGCGATCGAACTGGAGCGCATGGCGGCGGCGTTCTTCGAGAACGCGACGCATGCGAAGTGGCATATCGACATGCACACGGCGATCCGCGCGTCCGTGTTCGAACAGTTCGCGCTGCTGCCGCACACCGGCGCGCCGCTCGCCCGCGCGATGTTCGACTGGCTGCGCGATGCGCGTCTCGAAGCGGTGCTTTTGCATCGCGAGAAAGGAGCGACGTTCACGCACTACACGGCCGCGCAATGCGGCGCGCTCGCGTGCACGCTGGAACTCGGCAAGGTGCGTCCGTTCGGCGAGAACGATCTCGCGCGCTTCGCAGCATCGGATGCGGCGTTGCGCCGGCTGATCGCGGGCGAAGCGGCCGCTCAGCCAATGCCGCTGCGCGTGTTCACGGTCGTCGCGCAGATCGACAAGCTAAGCGAGCAGTTCGTGCTGAACGTCGCGAGCGATGTGCCGAATTTCACGCCGTTTCCCGCCGGCACCGAACTCGCGCGCGATGGCGACTACACGTATCGCGTCACGCACGAAGAAGAGCGCATCGTGTTTCCGAATCCCAAGGTGAAGCCGGGCTTGCGCGCGGGCCTGATGGTCATCGACACGACCGACGCCACGCTCGCCTCGCTCGACTGATCGCAGCGCGTCCTTGCGCGAGCGCGACATCCGCTTGCCAATTCCTTTGTGTTTCACATCGACGCGACGATGCGCCGCGTCCGCCCGCGCTCAGGCGGAGCGGGCGCGCGCACGCGCTACAATCGCGGCCCTGTCCTTGATGCGGCGCATCAAAGCGCATCGCGTGGTTTGAGCGTTTTTATCGGCGCCGCGATGCTTGGTTCGCCGGCGTTACGCCGCATCGGACACGAGTGACGAAACATACTGGAAGGAGATGGCAGTACATGAAATCGCATTGGATGAATCGGATCAATCGAATCAATCGCAAGCTCGCCGCGGTCGCGGTGTTCGGAACCCTGGCTGCGTCGATGACCGCGCACGCCGCCGACGACGCGAAGACGCTGCGCTTCGGCGTCGAGGCGTCGTATGCGCCGTTCGAATCGAAGACGGCGAGCGGTGAGTTGACGGGCTTCGATATCGACGTCGGCAACGCGGTCTGCGCGAAGCTGAAGATGAAGTGCGTGTGGGTCGAAAATTCGTTCGACGGACTGATTCCCGCGCTGCAGGCGCGCAAGTTCGACGGCATCAACTCGGACATGACGATCACCGACAAGCGCAAGGTCGCGATCGATTTCACCGATCCGATCTATTCGATCCCGAACCAGCTCATCGCGAAGAAGGGCAGCGGCATCCTGCCGACCGTCGCCGGGCTGAAGGGCAAGCGCGTGGGCGTGCTGCAGGGCTCGATCCAGGAGACGTACGCGAAGGCGAAGTGGGCGCCGGCGGGCATCGACGTGGAGTCGTATCAGGCGCAGGACCAGATTTACGCGGATCTGGCGTCGGGCCGTCTGGATGCGGCGTTCCAGGATGCCGAAGCGGCGTCGAAGGGCTTTTTGAAGCAGCCGCAAGGCGCGGGTTTCGCGTTCGCGGGGCCGGCCGTCGCGGATGACAAGCTGCTCGGCTCGGGCGTGGGCTTCGGCGTGCGCAAGAACGACAAGGCGCTCAAGGATGCGCTGAACCGCGCGTTGAAGGAACTGAAGGACGACGGGTCGATCGACCGGCTCGCGGCCAAGTATTTCGACGTGAAGGTGGTGCTGAAGTAACGCGCTTCGGTGCGAGAAAAGCCCGTCCCGGTGAAGTGCCGGGGCGGGCTTTTTTTGTCACATCGACGGCGTGATCACCACCGTACACGTCGTGCCTGCCGACAGCAGCATCCCGTCCGGCACCGCATCGATCTTCAACCGCACCGGCACGCGCTGCGCGAGCCGCACCCAGTTGAACGTCGGGTTCACATCGGCGAGCAGTTCGCGGCTTTGGGGATTGTCGCGATCGTAAATGCCGCGCGAAATGCTCTCGACGTGCGCCTTCAGCTCGCCGCCGCTCATCAAGCGAATCTGCGCCGAATCGCCGACGCGCACATGCGGCAGCTTCGTTTCCTCGAAGTAGCCGTAGACCCAGAACGAATGACTATCGACGATGGCGAGCTTCGCCGTGCCGACCGTCGCGTAGTCGCCGCGATACACGTTGAGATTCGTCACGTAGCCGTCGACGGGCGAGTACACCTTCGTGCGCGCCAGATTGAGCTTCGCGGCATCGAGCGCGGCCTGCGCCTGCTGCAATTGCGCCGCCGCCGTCGATGCCGTCTGCGACGCGTTCTCGCGCGCTTCCCGCGACACGACGAGACTGTCCATGTCCGCACGACGCGCCGCGTCCGCCCGTCGCATGCGCAATTCGGCCGCGCGCGCCGCGACGTTCGCCTCCGCCTGCTCGACCGCGATCTGATAATGCGACGGATCGATCTCCATCAGCAGGTCGCCTTTCTTCACGTACTGGTTGTCGCGCACGGGCAACTGCACGACCGCGCCCGACACATCCGGCGCGATATTGACGACTTCGGCGCGCACGCGTCCATCGCGCGTCCACGGCTCGTCCATGTAATGCACCCACAGCACGCGGCCGATGAGAAGAGCAGCCGCGAAAATGACGATCGTCATGACGAAGCCGATGATTTTTCTAAGAACCATGATGAGTCTTCTAAACCTTTGAAGTCGAATGCCTGCCGCTCAGCGATACACCGCCAGCCCGAGCGCGCCGCACACGCAGACGAGCAGGCTCGCGCGAAAGAGCGCCGGATGCCAGACCACGCGATAGAGACCGGTCATCGCGAGCGCGCGGTCGATCGCCCACGTGATGAGCGCGCCCGCCACGAACAGCACGAGCAGCGTGGGCACATAGGCTTCGAGGATCGCGGTATCACGCGGCATGCGGCGCTCCTTTGACTGAATCCGATGCGAATGTGGCGAGCGGCGACGCCGGGTCGAGCAGCGCCGTCCGGATGAAATGAAGATGACTGACGATGCGTTGCAGCCGATGCCGCTCCTCGCGCGGCGGATTCGCCGTGGCGACGAGCGCCTGCGCATCCGCGATGGCGCGCGCGGTGCAGTCCAGCGCGGCTTCGAAGCGCGCCGCGCTCGGCCGGTCGAAGAGGCGCGCGACGGCATCGAGCGTTGCGTTCGACGTGCGCCGCCACGGCGTCGATGCCGCGTAATGCGGCGCATCGGGCAGGCCGGCGATTTCGCGCCGCAAATCGATGACCGCGCGGCCAGTCTCCAGCACGCCGAAGAGCCACTGCAGCGCCTCGCGTTGCAACTCCGGCTTGCCGGCGGCGAGCGCGTCGATCTGCGAAAGCAGGTCGCGCGTGCGGCTTTCGAAGTGCGTGGCGACGCGCGCGAGGCGGCCGCGTCGCGCGAGCACGACTTCGCGGCGCAAATCCGCGAGCAAGAGACGGCGCAGCCACGGCGCATCGGTCGGCAGGATCACGGCGAAGGCGATCGCGGACACGATCATCGACAGCACGAGCGCGAGCGCGTCGTTCATGTAGGCGGTCGGATCGTAATGAACGAGGTTGTCCGGCCCCGCGAGAAAGCACAGGAAGATGCAATAGCCGATACCCACGCCCGCCACCGCGCGCCGCGTGCTGATGAACGTGCCGAGCAGCAGCGCCGGCACGAGCGCGACGCACATCAGCACGAAGCCGTCCATGTGCGGAAACGCGCCGAACACGACGATCATCCCGACGACGCTCGCGAGCGCGGTGCCGATGGCCATCTGCATCGACATCAGCGCCGGCCTTGGCGACGACGACGCGAGCGCGCACACCGCCGCCGCGTTGAGCACCATCGTGCCGCCGCTCGGCCACGCGGTCGCGATCCAGAACGCGCTCAGCACGAACATCACGATCGCGCCGCGCAAGCCGGAAATCGCGGCGGCGAGCAGATTGGTCTTCGGCACGTAGCGCGCGACCCAGCGCTCGCGTTCGTGCGACGGCGCCGCGAGCGACGCGTAGGTGTCGGCGTAGGCGAGCATGTCGTCGACGAAGCGGTAGAGCAGTTCCGTCGCGGTATCGAATTCGAGCGGCGCGAAGTCGGCTTCCGATTCGATTCCGGCGCGGGCCGTGCGCACGCGCTTCGGCAGCGCGGCCTTGTAATCGCGCAGTTGCGCGGCGGCGTGCGCGGCGTCGGCGGCGTTGCGCACGGGTTCGCCCGCGTGCAGCAACAGCGGCGGCACTTCGTGGATGAACGGCGTGAGCGCGGCGATCGTCGTCGCGGATGCGCTTTCGCGCAGACGATTCATCAACTGATGCAGCGCGTGAAAGCGCGTCGATGCGCTCATGAATTCGCTGTTGAGCCGCGCGAGCCGTCCGCCGCGCCGCCGCGATTCGGGATGCTCGAACACCGCGACACTGCGCGCCGCCTCGAAGCCGACGATATCCGCGACGAAGCCGAGATTCACGCGCTCGATCTGCGCGCGGTCCATCGTGCCGGACATCGCGCGGCACACGTAATCGACGAACTGCGTGAAGCGCCGCCGGACCGTCGTGCGGATCTGCGCGCCCGCGTGCTGCGGAAACACGAGCGCGCTGACCGCGCCCGCGCAGACGATGCCGAGCGTCACTTCGCCCACGCGCGTCAGCGCCGAGAGAAATGCGCCATCCGGATGCTGCGCCGCCGGAATGCCGATCAGCGCGGCGGTGTATCCCGCGAGCACGAAGCCATACGAGCGGAAATTGCGATTGCGCGCCGCGCCCGCCGTGCAGATGCCGACCCAAAGCGCCGTCGCCGACAAAAACAGCACCGGCTGCTGCGCGAACACGCTGATGAGCGCCAGCATCACGATGAGACCGATCATCGTTCCGCAAAAACGGTAGAAGCTCTTCGCGAGCACCATGCCGCTTTGCGGCTGCATCACGACGAAGACGGTGGTCATCGCGGTGCGCGGCTGCTGCATGTCGAGGCGCATGGCGATCCACAGCGCGAGCAGCGCCGCGAGCACCGCCTTGAAGATGTAGACCCACGCGAGGCCGTCGGTGCGCGCCCAGTCCGCGAAGGACGCGCGCAGCGACTGGCCGGATGCCGTGAGGGAAGTGGGCATGTCCGCGCTCATTCCGCGTGGTTCGAACGGTCCGCGCGGCTGAACGGCCCGATATGCTGCGACGGCGCGAGCCGCGCGTCCTTCGGACCGTTCGCGGGATCGTCGATGCCGCCGCCCAGCGCCGCCGTGAGCGTCGCGTACGCGCCGAGCCGCTCTGCCCGCACACGCGCCTGTGCGTCCTGCGCGCGCAGCAGTTGCGACTGCGCGAGCAGCACGTTGACGTAATCGGTGAGGCCGCGCCGGTAGCCTTCGTTCGCGAGATCGTAGTTCTTGCGCGCGGCGGCGACCGAGCGGGCGGACGCATCGAGTTGCGTATCGAGCGATTTCACACGCACCACCTGATCGGCGATGTCCTTCAGCGCGGCAACGAGCGTCGCGTTGTAGTGATCGACGGCCTGATCGTATTGCGCCGATGCCGCGCCGAGCTGCGCGCGCAGGCGTCCGCCTTCGAAAATCGGCAGCGTGATCGCCGGGCCGAACGTATAGCCGGCCGCCTTGCTCGTGAGAAAGCTCAGGAGCGCGCCACCCGCGAACGCCTGCGTGAGCGACGCCGCGAGATTGATGTTCGGATAGAACTCCGCCTTGGCCACGTCGATGCCGCGCGCCTGAGCCGCGACCATCCATCGCGCGGCGACGATATCGGGCCGATGCCCGACCAGTTCTGCCGGCAACGACGACGGCAACGGCAGCGGCGTCGCCAGCGACATGGCCGGGCGCGCGAGCGCTTCGCCTGCGCCGGGGCCATCGCCGGCAAGCGCGGCAAGCTGATGCCGCGCAAGTTCGATCTCTTCCTTGAAGACATCGACCTGACGCTCGTATTCCGGCAGCGGCGCTTCGGCCTGACTTACTTCGAGTTGCGTGCCGAGGCCGCCTTTCAGACGACGGCGGGCGAGTTCCGCGAGCCGGTCCTGCTGTTCGAGCGTTTCCTGCGCGATATCGAGCTGCGCGAACGCCTGCGAAAAGCCGACGTACGCGCGCACGATGTTCGTTTCGAGTTCGAGTTGCGCCGCGCGGGCATCGGCGGCGCGCACGTGGGCGACATCGAGCGCGCGTTCGGCGGCGTTGTCGTCGCGGCCCCAGAGGTCGAGGTTATAGGAGAGCGAGAGGCCGGCGGTGTTGTCCCAGGTGGTCGCGTCGGCGTAAGGGCCCGGGCCGTAGAACGCGTTGTTCGGCCAGTTCTTGCGCTGCACGCTCATGCTGCCGTCGACGTGCGGCAGCAGCGCCGAACGCGCGACGCCCGCCTGTTCCTGCGCTTCGCGCACGCGGGCCGCGGCCATCGCGAGCGTCGGGCTGCCGGCCGTCGCGCGGGCGATCCATCCGTCGAGTTGCGCGTCGCCGTAAGCACGCCACCATTGCGCATCGGGCCATGCGGCGTCGGCGTTCGCGGCCTTGATCGCGCTGCCGACGTCGAGCGCGGCGGCGTCTTTCATCGAATCCTGCGGAGCGATGTTGCCCGTGCTCGCGCAGCCGGCGATTGTTAATATTGCTGTAAGAACCGCGGCGCACGCAGCGTTTCTGGACCCACGGCCTTGCACGTTCCACTCCCCGAATACATAACGGTCAAGCGCCGATTATATTTTTGCAACGATGCGCGAATAACAGGCCGGCTCGCAAAGCATTCTTACGGAACGCGTGATAATCGCCTTTGCAAGGCATGCAACAATGCGTTCGGATTCCGAGAGAAAAGCGAGTCGAAAGACGCTATGGATACGCTTCAAAACATGCGCGTCTTCGTGCGCGTGGTCGAGGCCGGCAGCTTCACCGGCGCGGCTCAACATCTGAATACGACGACGGCTTACGCATCGCGGGCCGTGTCGGACCTGGAAGCGCATTTGCGCACGCGGCTGCTTAATCGCACGACGCGCCGAATCGCGCTGACCGAAGCGGGCGAGCGCTATCTGCAACGCTGCGAGCAGATTCTGGCTTACGTCGATCAGGCCGAAGCCGAAGCCAGCGACGCCCACGCGCGCCCGGCCGGCAAGCTCAAGGTGCATTCGATGACGAGCTTCGGCCAGCATTACATCGTGCCGATGATCTGCCGTTATCAGCAGCGGCATCCGTCGGTGCAGGTCGATTTGACGCTGGCGCAGCGCGTGCCGGATCTGCTCGACGAAGGCTACGACGTGTCGCTCGTGCTCGCGTCCGATCTCGCCGATTCCGGGCTCGTGTCGGCGCGGCTCGGATCGGTTTTCAGCATCGCGTGCGCGTCGCCGGCGTATATCGAAGAGCACGGCGCGCCGCACGTGCTGTCCGATCTCGTGCGCCATACGTGCCTGCATCTGATGACGCCGGTGTTCCCGCCCGACCGCTGGGTCTTCGACGGCCCGAACGGTCAGGAGACGGTGAGCCTCGGCCCGTCGACGTTCACGGTGAACGTGGCCGAAGCGATGGTCGTCGCGATCCGCGAGGGCATGGGCATCGGCGTGCTGCCGACATCGTCCGCGCTGCCGGGCCTGCGCGCGGGAACGCTGGTGCGCGTGCTGCCGCAATACACGATGCAGGAGTTGAACGTCTACGCGCTGTATCCGTCGCGCCAGTATCTCGATGCGAAAATTCGCACGTGGGTGGAATTTCTGCGCGAGGCGCTGCCGGCGACGCTCGCGGCCGATGCCGAATCGCTGAAAGAATTCGTCGCGAGCTGACGCGCGCTTCCCGCGTTCGCACGCGTTCTTGTTACGAAAATTCAGTGCGGCGCAACACTTGCTTACTCTCATTTCGACCGCAGCTTGTTACCGTTTGCACTCGTCCTAACCGCTCTCCCCGGGAAAACGTCAAATGAGCACGCCACTCTTACTCGCACTCGCCGCGCTTCTCGTCCTCATCGCCGTGCCCGCATCGCGCGATCTCTTCAACGCCATGCGCGCGCAGTCCGAGCGCGAGGCGAAGCAGCGCCTCGTGCCGATTCGTATCGACGACGACCGCCGCGATCGTCATTCGCGCTGATCCTGCGCGATCGACTCCAGCGGCTCGATGAGCCGCGGCTCGTCGTTGACCGTCCGATTCACGTCGCTCGTCACCCGATGCCACACGAAATGCGACGCCGGCACGCCGTCGGTCCTGACGAGCGCGTGAAGGTCGTCGGGCGATGCCGCCGCGTCCAGCCAGCGCTTGGCGGCCGGCGGTGAAAAGACGAGCGGGCGGCGGTCGTGCACGTCGACGAGACCTTCGTCCGCCTTCGATGTCACGATGACAAAGCCCGCGCCCGGAACCGCCGCGTCCTGCTCGCGCACGATGCTCGTGAGCGCGGCGAGAAACATCGGTTCGCCGTCCGCGCGCTGGATGAAGTAGGGCTGCTTAAAGGGCTTGCCGGCGGCGTCGCCGGGACGCGGCTCGACGCGCCACTCGAACCAGCCGTCCGCGGGCACGAGAATACGCGCCTTTTTCCACAAGTCCTTGAAGTACGCACTCGTCGATGCCGTTTCCACGCGCGCGTTGATGGTCAGCGGCAGCTTCTTTCGCATGGCCCACGGCGGACAGTAGCCCCAATGCACGGCGCGGATGGTTTCGTCCGGAAAAATCGCGAGCGGATGTGTGCCGGGCGAAAGGTTATAGCCGGGGCGGCGGTCGGCGGCATCGACGAGCACGAACGGATTCTTGAGATGCAGGCGCTGCGCGTAATGCATCGGCAGTCGGTATTGGCTGATTCGGCCGCACATGAGTTTTCCTCCGCTCGGACTTCAGATCAGACTTTGCATCAGGCGTCGGACTGAACCTCAGATCTCGACGACTTTATCCCACGCGAACTCCGGATTTTCGAGTTGCCCGGTGCGACGGTCGATATACCCGCGCGGATTGCACACCACGCGCGTGCCGTTCACGGTGTAGTCGAACGCGGTGTGCGTATGGCCGTGAATCCACAGCGCGACGGGCGAACGCGCGAGCGTCGGCAGATGATTGATGAAGCCCGCCGACACGATGTCCTCGGCGTAGCGCGGCGCGAGGCTTTCGCGCGTCGGCCCATGATGCGTGACGACGATCGTCTGGCCCGCGAACGGCTTCGCCAGCTCGCTTTCGAGCCACGCGCGCGCCTGAACGTGCAGCGCGATGGAATCGTCGGCCGTGAACGCGCGATGTTCGTCTTCGGGTTCGGGCCACGCAAGCTGGATCAGCCCGCGAAAGTCGAGCATGGCCTTCGTGCAGGCTTCCTTTGCTTTCTCGATTTCGTCCTCGGCCGACCCGAACAGCTCGAAGTCCGTCCAGAGCGTGGTGCCGAGCACGCGCCACGCGCCCCGCCGATCCACCAGCGCCGCGTTGTTCAGATAGTGCACGTTGTCGACGCTGCGCGCGGCGTCGTGCATCGCGGCTTCCATCGCGCCGAATTCGGCGTCGTAATACTCGTGATTGCCGGGCACGTAGACAACAGGCACGTCGTTGCCGAAATTCTCCGCCGCCCAGCGCAGGCCCTCGGCGTGGTTGTGAATATCGCCCGCGAGCACGACGAGATCGGCATCCGCATAGGGAATGGCGAGCGGCTCGTCGCATTCCAGATGCAGGTCGGACAGCACGCGTATCTTCATGCGGCGTTCTCCTTGCCGGCCTGTGCGTTCCAGTGCACGACCTTGCCCGGATTCATCAGGTTGTCGGGATCGAGCGCGGCCTTGATGGTCTGCATGAGGCGCACTTCGACGGGCGACTTGAAGTGCATCGCTTCATCCACTTTCAACTGGCCGAGGCCGTGTTCCGCGCTGATGCTGCCGCGATGCTTATGCACCTGCTCGTAGACGAGCGCGTTGATCGGCGTCTGGAACTCGGTCAGAAACGCCTTCTGATCCACGCCTTCGGGCGCCTGCACGTTGTAGTGCAGATTGCCGTCACCAAGATGGCCGAACGTGACCATGCGTGCGCCGGGCGCGGCTTTGGCGATAATGGCATCGGTTTCGTCGATGAAGCGGCCGATGCTCGAAATCGGCACCGCGATGTCATGCTTGATGTTCAGCCCTTCCTGCGCCTGCGCGAGCGGAATGTGCTCGCGCAAGTCCCAGAACGCCTGCGACTGCGCAAGGTTTTCCGCGACCACCGCATCCTCGACGATGCCTTGCTCCAGCGCTTCTTCCATCATGCGTTCGAAAAGATCGCGGGCGTGATCGTCGCTTTCGCTGTCGGACAATTCGAGCAGCACGGTCTGCGCGTGCGGCTCGCCGAACGGATAGCGCAGTTGCGGAAAATGCCGGCCGACGAGACGCAGCGAGAAATCCGACATCAGCTCGAAGCCGGTCAGAAGCGAGCCGGCGTGGCGCTGGGCCAGCGCGAAAAAGTCGAGCGCGGCGTGCGGCGAGGCAAGCCCCGCGAGCGCCGTGACCTTGGCGACCGGCGCGGGATGCAGCTTCATGACCGCCGCCGTGATGATGCCGAGCGTGCCTTCCGCGCCGATGAAGAGATCGCGCAGATCGTAGCCGGTGTTGTCCTTGCGCAGTCCGCGCAGGCCGTCCCAGATTTCGCCCTGCGGCGTGACGACTTCGAGTCCGAGACACAGTTCGCGCGTGTTGCCATAGCGCAGCACGCCGGTGCCGCCCGCGTTCGTCGACAGATTGCCGCCGATCGTGCAACTGCCTTCTGCGGCGAGGCTCAACGGAAACAGGCGCTGCTCGCTTTCGGCGCGCGCCTGGATTTCGGCGAGCACGACGCCCGCTTCGGCGGTGATGGTGTTGTTGTGCGGATCGATGCCGCGAATGCGGTTCAGCCGCCGCAGGCTCACGACGGCCTGCGCGCCGCTCGCATCGGGCGTCGCGCCGCCGGCCAGGCCGGTGTTGCCGCCTTGCGGGACGATGGCGATGCGGTGCTCGCGCGCCAGCCGCACGACGCCGGCGACTTCCTGCGTGTCGGCGGGCAGCAGGACGGCGCACGCTTCGCCGCGATAGCGCTTGCGCCAGTCGACGGTATACGGCTCGGTGTCGTGAGAATCGGTCAGAACGTGGGATGCACCGAGCAGGCGGATGCAGGCGTCGACGAAAGAAGCGGTGGAAGCGGTCATGGGCAAGGGGCAAATTCCGTTGGAGCGTAGCCGACAGTATCGCGCAGCGAAGCATCGCGCGAGCCTCGTCCGAATGGCATAGGCACGCGCGACGCCCGCCGATTCGTGCTACAAAGCATCACGTTCGCTAGCGGCGCGGCGCACGCGCATGCAGCCTGGCGGCGCGCTTGAACGGCGCGACGTAGGCGAGCGCGCAGACGAAGAACGCAAGCGACAACAGCGTTTCGAGCCAGGCAAGACGCGCGGAAAGACCCGCATCCGTCATGCCGCGCACGATGCCTTCGGCGAAGTAAAGGAGCACGAGCATCGACGCCCATTGCAGCGTATAGACGTTGCGCTTCGCGACGCCCGGCAGCGCGCACGCGAGCGGCAACGCCTTCAGTGCGAGCGCCCATGCGCCGGGACGCAGCGGCGCAAGCCATAGCTCCCACGCGAGCGACAGCGCGACGAGCGCCGCGAGGCTCGCGATTGCGCCGGCAGCACAGGCGCCGCGCGTGGGCGTGTCGGCGGCGGGGCGGGCGTTCATGACGCGTTCAGGCGGCTTGCGCGCCGCGCACGAGGTCGCGCGCGGTGCGGGCAAGCCGTGCGCCGAGCGCGATGGCGAGCGCTTTTTCGTCGGCGGTGATGCCGTGCGGTGCGTCGTCGCCGGTGCGCGCGTGATGCGACGCGCCATAGGGCGTGCCGCCGCTTTGCGTCGTCGTGAGGCGCGATTCGGTGTACGGGATGCCGACGATCATCATGCCGTGATGCAGGAGCGGGAGCATCATCGAGAGAAGGGTGCTTTCCTGGCCGCCGTGCAGGCTGCCGGTCGACGTGAACACGCTCGCGGGCTTGCCGGCGAGCGCGCCGGAGAGCCATTGCGGCGTGGTGCCGTCGAGGAAATATTTGAGCGACGCAGCCATGTTGCCGAAGCGCGTGGGCGAGCCGAGCGCTACGCCCGCGCATTCTTCGAGATCGCGCAATTCGGCGAAGGGCGGGCCGTCGGCGGGAATGTCGGGCTGGGTCGCTTCACAGACGGCGGAGACCGGCGGCACGGTCCGCACGCGCGCTTGCATGCCGGACACGCTGTCGACGCCCTGAGCGATCGCGAGCGCCAGTTCACGCGTCGCGCCGTGGCGGCTGTAGTAAAGCACGAGGATGTCGTTCATAAAGCCTTTTCAGTGAACGGCTATTATAGGTATTGGGTCGGATTTCGTGGCGCGGCGGCCATCCGGGCTCGGGGCGTCGGATCACGGACGCCGAGCGCCAAAGCGCCAACTCCGGCCGACAGGAGAACACGTTTTGCAGCAACCTTCCATCGATCTTGCGGCAGTCAAGCGCCTCGCCGGCTTCGTCGCGCGGCGCATCGGCGAGGATCGCGTCGCGCAAGTCGCCGGCAGTCTCACGTTCACGAGCGTGCTGTCGCTCGTGCCGCTTGCAACCGTCGCCTTCGCGCTCTTCACGGCGTTTCCGATCTTCGCCTCGTTCCAGGCCTCGTTGCAGGACTTTCTCGCGGATCACCTCATGCCCGCGACGATCAACAGCCAGATTTTCAAGTACCTGAACGAGTTCGCGTCGAAAGCGAAGGGGCTCACGACCGTCGGCATGATCATCCTGCTCGTGACCTCCGTCATGACGATGATGACCGTCGAATCCGCGTTCAACGTCATCTGGCGCGTGAAGAAGGCGCGTCCGTTCGCGCAGCGCGTGCTCGTCTACTGGTCGATCATCACGCTCGGGCCGATTCTCTTCGGCTGCAGCCTCTCGATCTCGTCGTATGTCTTCGCGCATTCCGTCGCGTTCGCGGGTTCGCACAACCTGATGCCGCCCGTCGTCGAATGGCTGCTGACGGGCGTTTCGCTGCCGCTCACCGTGTTCGGCTTCACGATCACCTATGTCTACATGCCGAACTGCAAGGTCGAGTGGCGCGATGCCGTCATCGGAGGGCTGATCGCGGCGGTCGCATTCGAAATCGGCAAGCGGTGTTTCGGCTTTTACGTGCGCAGCATCCCGACCTATACCGCCGTGTACGGCGCGTTCGCCGCGCTGCCGGTGTTTCTGCTGTGGGTCTATCTGTGCTGGATGATCGCGCTCGTCGGCGCCATGGTGACGTCCGCGCTGCCCGCCATCCGCATCGGGCAATATCATCGGCGCGAGTTTCCCGGCAGCGATCTGCTCGATGCGCTCGAGATTCTCGCGCGGCTCGTCGAGGCGCGCGACGAAGGCAAGCCCGGCTACACGGCGCTGGAACTGTCGAAGATGGTCCGGTGCGATGTCGACACGTCCACGCGCCTCATCGCTCGGCTCGATTCGCTCGGCTGGATCGGGCGGCTGGAAGACGCGCACATGCCGCGCTATGTGCTGATCGCCAATCCGAATCAGATCACGCTGACGATGCTCTTTCAGCAGTTCGTCGTCGATCGCGCGGAGCTGGGTTATCAGCTGGGGCTCGATGCGACGCAGATCGAGCGCGACGCGCTGCTCAACGCGCTCGAGCACGAGAAGCTCGGGATCACGCTCAACGCGCTGATTGCGACGAAAACGTTGTCGCAGGCGAATGCGCGGCTGCGCGACGCGCATGCCTCGCCGATGCCGCAGCAGCCGGCCTGACCGCGCAGCGCTTCAAAGCGAGATTTTCCCGACGCAGATGTCCTTGAACATGACCCAGTCGCCCATCAGGCTATAGAGCGGGTGGCGAAACGTGGCGGGGCGGTTTTTCTCGAAGAAGAAGTGGCCGATCCACGCGAAGCCGTATCCGCAGACGACGGCCGCCGGCAGCCACAGCCAGTCGCCGGTCGCGAGGGCCATCGCGAGGCAGCCGATCACCCCGAGCGAGCCGATGAAATGCAGGCGGCGTGAAACCGCGTTGCGGTGCTCGTCGAGGTAGTACGGGTAGAACTCGGCGAAATTCGCGAAATGTTCTCCGTGTGCGGTGTGCGCCATGACGGCCTCCGGTGCGACATGATCTGCATGACGCGATATCGTCAGCAAGATTCATTCTGCGGCTGCGCGGGCACGCGTGCAAGCGGCCGTCAGCTCGGCTTCGCGCAGGCGAGCGCGAAGGAAAACAGCGCGTCGAGAACCGCGTCGGGCTGCTCGGTCATGAGCGCGTGGCCGCCGTCCAGTTCCATCGTTTGCACCGGCGCGCCGGCCTTGCGCAACGCATCGACGAGCGCGCGAGAGGCGCGCGGCGGCGTCATCACATCGCGCTTGCCGCTTAGCACGCACACCGGGCAGCGCACGGACGCGGCGCGATCGAGCGCATCGGTGTAAGCGTTGCACGCGCTGAAATCCGTGTGGAAGAGCTGCGCCTGCCCCAATGCGCCGACGCGTTCCATCAGCCGCTGATTCATGCCCTGCAGCCAGAAGCCCGGCGCGGGGCTCGAAGGCTTCGCGGCGATGGTCGAATGCGACCACTGATTCACCATGGCGATGGCTTGCGGCTCGTGTTCGCGGGCGGCGTCGAGCAGGGCGTCCGAGACGGTCATCGGCGCGGCGGTCGCGACGAGCGCAAGGCCCGCGACGCGCTCGGGATGGCGCGCGGCGACATCGAGCGCGACGAGCGAGCCCATGCTGTGGCCGACGGGAATCGCTTTCGGCGCGCCGGCTGCATCGAGCAAGCCGATGATCCAGTCCGCGAGCGCGCCGATATCGCGCCGCGCGGGGCCGTCGCTGCGGCCGTGGCCCGGCAGATCGACCGCCAGCACGCCGAAGCCGTGATGCGCGAAGTACCGCGTCTGCAGCGCCCACACGCTGTGGTCGTGCTGCGCGCCGTGGATGAAGACGATCGCGGGCCGCGCCGCGTCGAAAGGCTTGCCGCCGGTGTAGGCGTAGGCGCGATGGCCGTCGATATCGAGCATCATGCGCGGCTCCCGAGCGGTGCGGCGTTCGCGTCGCCGCTCTCGGCGGCTTTCTGCGCCGCTTTCAGACCGCGTTTCAGGTCGTCGATCAGATCGTCCGGATCTTCCAGCCCGATCGACAGCCGGATCCGCCCCGGCCCGATGCCGGCTGCGGCCAGCGCCGCGGCGTCCATGCGGAAATGCGTCGTCGAGGCGGGATGGATGACGAGCGAGCGCGCATCGCCCACGTTCGCGAGATGCGAAAACAGCGTCAGCGATTCGATGAACCGCCGCGCGGCCGGCACGCCGCCGCGCAAATCGAAGCTGAACACCGCGCCCGCGCCGCGCGGCAAGAGACGCGCGGCCAGCGCGTGATCGCGATGCGTCGGCAATTCGGGATAAGCCACGCCCTCGACTGCCGGCGAGCCGAGCAGAAAGTCGATCACTTTTCGCGTATTCGCGACATGCCGATCCATGCGCAACGGCAAGGTTTCGATGCCCTGAAGCAACTGCCACGCGGCTTGCGGATGCAGGCACGCGCCGAAATCGCGCAAACCCTCGCGGCGGGCGCGCAACAGGAACGGCGCGACCGTGCTTTCCTCGGCGAAAACCATGCCGTGAAAGCCGTCGTAAGGCTCGGTGAATTCGGGAAACCGGCCGCTCGCGGCGAAATCGAACGTGCCGCCGTCCACCAGCACGCCGCCGATGGTCGTGCCGTGACCGCCCAGGAACTTCGTCGCCGAGTGATAGACGAGGTCCGCGCCGTGCTCGAACGGGCGCAGGAGGTACGGCGTCGTGAAGGTCGAATCGACGAGCAGCGGCGCCGCATGCGCGTGCGCGATTTCGGCGACGCCCGCGATATCCAGCACGTCGAGGCCGGGATTGCCGAGCGTCTCGCCGAAAAAGAGCCGCGTGTTCGGCCGCGCCGCCGCGCGCCAGGCGTCGAGATCGTGCGGCGGCACGAACGTCGTCTCGATGCCGAAGCGCCGCAGCGTGTAATGCAGCAGATTGTGCGAGCCGCCATACAGCGCGCTCGACGCGACGACATGCGAGCCCGCGCCCATCAATGTCGCGATGGCCAGATGCAGCGCCGCCTGGCCGCTCGCCGTGCCGATCGCGCCGACGCCGCCTTCCAGCGCCGCGACGCGCTCCTCGAACACGGCCACGGTCGGATTCGAGATGCGCGAATAGACGTGCCCCGAGCGCTCCATGTTGAAGAGCGCGGCGGCGTGGTCCGTGTCGCGGAAGGTGAACGAGGTGGTCTGATAAATCGGCGTGGCGCGCGCGCCGGTGGCGGGATCGGGCGCGGCGCCCGCATGCAGCGCGAGCGTATCGAAACGGTTGGCTGGCATCGTCGGCGGCCGGGGCGCGGGGCCGCCGGCGGAATGTGGGCCGATCATCGTAGCATTGGGACTTGCGCGCGCGAATTAGGGCGAACTCGCGCGCTGGTCGGAACGCCTTGTCCGAACGGCTAACGCGGGCTGCCGTAGCTTTCCTTTTGCGGGCCTTTCCGATAGCATCGACCCATGATTTCACAAACGCTTTGGCATCTGCACAGGCATTTCGCGAGGAGATAGTGATGCGAGTCAGCGACATTCTGAAGGTGAAGGGCAACGCGCTGTTCACCGTTACGCCCGATACGCCGCTCTCCGACGCGATCAACGTCATGGCCGCGCACGACATCGGCTCGCTCGTCGTCATGGAATATGGCGATCTCGTCGGCATGCTGACCTTCCGCGAGATCATCCTGACGTTGCGCGACAACGGCGGCGGCGTCGGCACCACGACCATCCGTAAGGTCATGGACGATCACCCGCTCACGTGCACACCGGAAACGGACGTCAACGAAGTGCGCCGCATGATGCTGGAGCACCATGTTCGCTATCTGCCGGTCATGGAAAATCGCGCGCTGATGGGCGTGATCTCGTTCTATGACGTGGCGCGCGCGGTCGTCGAGGAGCAGGGCTTCGAGAATCGCATGTTGAAAGCGTATATCCGCGACTGGCCGGAAGAGCAGCAGGACGCTCGCTGACGTCAGAGGCGTCGCCCGGTGCGATGCCTCGCCAAGCGCTGCAGAGCGCGCCCGAGCGGCGCGCTTTTTTTCGTCCGCAGTCAAGGCACATAAAGACACAAGTTGCGGCGCGTCTCCTTTCCGCCATCTGTTTTCATTACCATCCGGATTCGTTCGCACGCACGCTCGCGCTCGCGGTCAACCCCGGACCAACCACGTCGACAGTCATGAGTGACAATCCGCTGCACGCCCCCCAAGATCAGGCGGCGCGCGCTTCCCGCCCGGAGCATCCGGAAGGCGAAGGCCAGTTCGGCCTCCTGCGCGAGCGCCGTTTCGCGCCGTTCTTCTGGACGCAATTCCTGGGCGCGATGAACGACAACGTCTTCAAGGTCGGCTTCACGTCGCTCGTGACGTTTCAGGCCGCGCGGTTTTCGGGCGTCGATCCGAAGACGGCCGCGTTTCTCATCTCCGCCATCTTCATCGTGCCGTTCGTGCTGTTTTCGGCAACGTCCGGCCAGATTGCCGACAAGTACGACAAAGCCGTGCTCGCGCGGCTGGTGAAGACGTTCGAGATCGTCGTGATGTTCATCGGCGGCGCGGGTTTCCTGCTGCACAACGCGACGCTGCTCTATCTCTGCACGTTCCTGATGGGCGTCCATTCCACCGTGTTCGGGCCGGTCAAGTACGCGTATCTGCCGCAGCATCTGGCGGCGACGGAACTCGTCGGCGGCAACGGGCTCGTGGAAATGGGAACGTTCGTCGCGATTCTGATCGGCACGATCATCGGCGGGGCGGCGGCGGGCGCGTCGGAGCACGGCGCGCTGCTGCTCGCGGCGGCGTGTCTCGTGCTCGCGGTCGTCGGGCGCGCGGTGTCGTCGTTCGTGCCGAAGTCGGCGGCGTCGCAGCCGGATTTGCGCATCAACTGGAATCCGGTCTCCGAAACGTGGCGCAATCTCAGGCTCGCGAAGTCGGATCGCACGGTTTTCTTAAGCCTGCTCGGCATTTCGTGGCTGTGGTTCGTCGGCGCGACGTTTCTCACGTCGTTCTTCAACTTCGCGAAAGACGTGCTGTCCGCGAATCCGGACGTCGTGACCATTCTGCTCGCGACGTTTTCGCTCGGCATCGGCACCGGATCGCTGCTATGCGAGCGGCTGTCCAAGCGCCGCGTCGAAATCGGGCTCGTGCCGCTCGGGTCCATCGGCATCAGCGTGTTCGCGATCGATCTGTTCTTCGCGAGCCATCGCATCGCGCCGGCGTCGCATCTGCTGGGCGTGAGCGAGTTCTTGCTCGCGATGCCGCACTGGCGCATCCTCGCCGACCTGTTCCTGCTCGCGATGTTCGGCGGCTTCTACAGCGTGCCGCTCTACGCGCTGATCCAGGCGCGCAGTCAGCCGACGCACCGGGCGCGCATCATCGCGGCGAACAACATCCTTAATTCGGCGTTCATGATCGCGTCCGCGCTGCTGGCGCTCGCGCTCACGTCGATGGGCGTCGGCATTCCGGGTCTTTTTCTCGTCACGGCGCTGCTCAATGTGGTCGTTGCCGTGTACATCTATTCGCTCGTGCCGGAATTCCTGCTGCGCTTCATGGCGTGGATTCTCGTGCATACGTTCTATCGCATCCGGCTCGTCGATGCCGCGCGCATTCCTTCGCACGGCGCGGCGGTGCTCGTGTGCAATCACGTCAGTTTCGTCGATGCGGTCGTCATCATGGCCGAAAGCCCGCGTCCGATTCGTTTCGTGATGGATCACCGGATTTTCCGCACGCCGTTCATCGGCTGGCTGTTCCGCCATGTGAAGGCGATACCGATCGCGCCCGCGCACGAAGACGCGCAGATGCTCGAACGCGCGTATCGGTCGTGTCAGCGCGCGCTGGAGGAGGGCGAACTCGTCTGCATCTTCCCGGAAGGCAAGCTCACGCGCACCGGCGACATCAATCCGTTCCGGCACGGCGTTTCCGAAATCCTGCGACGCCATCCCGCGCCCGTCGTGCCGATGGCGCTGCGCGGACTCTGGGGCAGCGTATTTTCGCGTCACGGAGACGCGCGATGGCCGCGCCCGGTCAAGCGCGGCGTGATGACGCGCCTGACACTCGCGGTCGGCGAACCGATTCCGCCCGCCGACGCGACGCCGGAGCATCTGCAGGAACTCGTGTCCGCGCTGCGCGGCGCAAGGCGGTAAAAGCGGCGCGGCTGGCATAATAACGGTCTCCCCGACACTTTTTTTCAGGTCGACGCTCATGTCCGGCAATACCCTTGGCACGCTCTTTACCGTCACGAATTTTGGCGAATCGCACGGACCGGCGATCGGCTGCGTGATCGACGGCTGCCCGCCGGGCATGGCGCTCACCGAAGCCGATATTCAGGTCGAACTGGACCGGCGCCGTCCGGGCACGTCGCGCCACGTGACGCAGCGGCAGGAAGCGGATCAGGTCGAGATTCTCTCGGGCGTGTTCGAAGGCGTGACGACCGGCACGCCCATCGCGCTCCTGATCCGCAATACCGATCAGCGCAGCAAGGACTACGGCAATATCGCCGAGACGTTCCGCCCCGGTCATGCGGACTACACGTACTGGCAGAAGTACGGCGTGCGCGATTATCGCGGCGGCGGGCGGTCCTCCGCGCGTCTGACCGCGCCGACCGTCGCGGCGGGCGCGGTCGCGAAGAAGTGGCTGCGCGAGAAATTTGGCATCGAAACGCGCGGCTACATGAGCGCGCTGGGCGAGATTCCCATTTCGTTCGTCGACTGGCAGCACGTGCGCGAGAATCCTTTCTTCGCGCCGAACGCCGACGTCGTGCCGCAACTCGAAACGTACATGGACGGCCTGCGCCGCGACGGCGATTCCGTCGGCGCGCGCATCGAAGTGGTGGCGAGCGGCGTGCCGGTGGGCCTCGGCGAACCCCTTTACGATCGACTCGACGCCGACATCGCCCACGCGATGATGGGCATCAACGCGGTGAAGGGCGTCGAAATCGGCGCGGGCTTCGCGAGCGTCGCGCAACGCGGCTCGCAGCATGGCGACGAGATGACGCCCGAAGGCTTCGCCACCAACAACGCGGGCGGCATTCTCGGCGGGATTTCGAGCGGGCAGGACATCACCGTGTCCATCGCGATCAAGCCGACGTCGAGCATCCGCACGCCGCGTCAGTCCATCGACAAGGCGGGCGAGAGCGCAACCGTCGAAACCTTCGGCCGCCACGATCCGTGCGTCGGCATTCGCGCGACGCCTATCGCCGAAGCGCTGCTCGCGCTTGTGCTAATGGATCACGCGTTGCGGCATCGCGCGCAATGCGGCGATGTCGTCGTCGGTACGCCGAAAATCGCGGCGCACGCGCCGGGCAAGTAATCGCGTCGACAAAAACGAAGGGCGCCGGTCTGATAAAACCGGCGCCCTTCGTCGTTTACCGCGCGCGTTACATGTTCGGGTAGTTCGGCCCGCCGCCGCCTTCCGGCGTCACCCACACGATGTTTTGCGTCGGGTCCTTGATGTCGCACGTCTTGCAGTGGACGCAGTTCTGCGCGTTGATCTGCAGGCGCTCGCCGCCGTCGTCCGCTTTCACGAACTCGTAGACCGCGGCGGGGCAGTAGCGCGCTTCCGGCCCGGCGTAGGTGCGCAAATTGACGTTGACCGGCACGCTCGGATCTATCAGCGTCAGATGCGCCGGCTGATTCTCCTCGTGATTCGTGTTCGAGATGAACACGGACGAGAGACGGTCGAACGTGAGCTTGCCGTCCGGCTTCGGATAGACAATCGGCTTGCACTGCGACGCGGGCCGCAGCATCTCATGATCGCGATGCTGATGATGCAGCGTCCACGGCACGTTGCCGCCCATCACCTTCTGCTCCAGGCCGACCATGAACGTGCCGAGATACAGGCCCTTGCTCATCCACTGCTTGAAATTGCGCGCGCGATAAAGCTCGGTCTTGAGCCAGGAACTGTCGAAGGCTTCCGGAAAAGCCGTCAGTTCGTCGCCCTGGCGGCCGGCCTGGACCGCTTCGAACGCGGCTTCGGCGGCCATCTTGCCGGACTTGATCGCGCCGTGACTGCCCTTGATGCGCGACGCGTTCAGGAAACCCGCGTCGTCGCCCGCGAGCGCGCCGCCCGGGAACACCAGTTTCGGCAGCGACATCAGTCCGCCCGCCGTGATCGCGCGCGCGCCGTAGGAAATGCGCTTGCCGCCTTCGAGGAATGCGCGGATCGACGGATGCGTCTTGTAGCGCTGGAATTCCTCGAACGGCGACAGATACGGATTCGAATACCCGAGTCCGACGACGAAGCCGACCACCACCTGGTTGTTGTCCATGTGATAGAGGAACGAGCCGCCGTAGGTGTCGGGTTCGAGCGGCCAGCCGGCCGTGTGGATCACGAGTCCCGGCTTGTGCTTGACCGGATCGATTTCCCACAATTCCTTGATGCCGATGCCGTACACCTGCGGATCGGCGTTCTGATTCAGCTTGTACTTCTCCATCAGCTGACGGCCGAGATGGCCGCGCGCGCCTTCGCAGAAGAGGGTGTACTTCGCGTGCAGCTCCATGCCGAGCTGGAAGTTTTCGGTCGGCTCGCCGTCCTTGCCGACGCCCATGTTCCCGGTGATGACGCCTTTCACCGCGCCATCGTCGCCGTACAGCACTTCGGCGGCCGGAAAGCCGGGGAAAATCTCGACGCCGAGCGCTTCCGCCTGTTGTCCCAGCCAGCGCGTGACGTTGCCGAGGCTGATGACGTAGTTGCCGTGATTCTTGAAATTGTCGGGAAGGAGCCAGTTCGGCACCTGCTTCGCGCCGGTCGGCGAGAGAAAGAGGAAGCGGTCTTCGGTCACTTCGACGTCGAGCGGCGCGCCTTTTTCCTTCCAGTCGGGAATCAGTTCGGAGAGACCGCGCGGGTCCATGACGGCGCCGGACAGAATGTGAGCGCCGATCTCCGAGCCTTTCTCCAGCACGCAGACGCCGATTTCCACGCCGCGTTCCTCGGCCAGCTGCTTCAGGCGAATCGCCGCCGACAAGCCGGCTGGCCCGCCGCCGACGATCACGACGTCGTATTCCATCGATTCGCGGGGACCGTATTGCTCGATAAGGCTCGCCGGGGTCATCAATGCTCCTCTCTACCGTTAGAATGGCCTTTTAAGATCGCGTATTGTCAGCGAACGTCCGGCGGGCTGCAACCAAAGCCCAATAAATTGGAGCGATCGTACTATTTCCCGTGATGCCGTGTGATGGGCAGATGCGCCATGTGCGGAACCGGCGTGCATCGCCATGACGACGCATTCGCCAAGGCAGAACCAACCGTACAACAAGGAAGCACAATGGGCCGTTCGATCAACCTGGAAGGCAAGGTCGCGCTGATTACCGGCGCGTCCAGTGGACTTGGAAAGCGTTTCGCGCAGGTGCTCTCGCAGGCGGGGGCGAAGGTGGTGCTCGCCAGCCGCCGCACCGAGCGGTTGAAGGAGCTGCGCGCGGAAATCGAGGCGTCGGGCGGCGCGGCGCATGTCGTCGCGCTCGACGTGACGGACTACCAGAGCGTGAAGTCGGCGGTTGCGCACGCCGAGACGGAAGCCGGTACCATCGACATTCTCGTCAATAATTCGGGCGTTTCGACCACGCAGAAGCTGACCGACGCCACGCCCGCCGACTTCGAATTCGTCTTCGGCACGAACGTGCGCGGCGCGTTTTTCGTCGCGCAGGAAGTGGCCAAGCGCATGATCATGCGCGGCAACGGCGCGGCCAAGCCGGCTTACCGGATCATCAACGTGGCATCGGTGGCGGGGTTGCGCGCGTTTCCGCAGATCGGTCTCTATTCGATGAGCAAGGCCGCCGTCGTTCAGATGACGAAGGCGATGGCGCTCGAATGGGGCCGCCACGGCATCAACGTCAACGCGATCTGCCCGGGTTATATCGATACCGAAATCAACCATCATCACTGGAAGACCGAGCAGGGCCAGCGGCTCGTTTCGATGCTGCCGCGACGGCGCGTCGGTTCGCCCGAGGACTTGGACGGACTCTTGCTGCTGCTCGCGGCGGACGAATCGCAGTTCATGAACGGGTCGGTGATTTCGGCGGACGACGGATTCTCGCTTTGATCGCCGGGGCGCGCGTGCCGGGCGGCATGTGAACCGGCCTGCACGCGACGCCTTCATTCGACACAGGAAACAAGCAAGGTAATGAGCAACACGAACACCCACGCCGGCGACGAAACCGGCTTTCATCCCGTATTCGAAATGTCCATGCCCATTCGCTGGGGCGACATGGACGCCTTCGGCCACGTCAACAACACGGTCTATTTCCGCTACATGGAGCAGGTGCGGATTTCGTGGTTCGAGCGGCTCGGCATCGCGGGCGGCAACGGCGAGGGGCAAGGGCCGGTGATCGTCAATGCGTCGATGGAATTTCTGAAGCAACTGCACTATCCCGGCGACGTGATCGCGCGCATGTCGGTCGGCAAGCCGGGGCGCAGCAGCTTCGACACGCGCTTCGAACTGTATCGCGCGGACGCGCCCGGCGTGCTCTACGCGAGAGGCGCGGCGAAGATCGTGTGGATCGATTACGCGGCGGGCAAATCCGTGCCGATTCCGGATTTGCTGCGTCACACGATCGAGACGGTGGCGCCCGTCGTCCAGTAAACGTGCGCGGCAGCGTGCTCAGTTTCCAAGCAGCCGCTGCAGCAGTTCCGTCGCGTTGCCCGTGTCGTATTTGCGCATGAGGCGCGCGCGGTAGATATCGACGGTGCGCGGGCTGATCTCGAGCACGCGGCCGATCTGCTTGCTGGTCTTGCCCGTCACGAGTTGCGCGGCGATTTCCCGCTCGCGCGGCGTCAATTCGATGGCGACGCGCCGCGTCGCGCTCAAATCCTCGAACGTCCACACGCCCGCTGCATGCGGCGCGGCCCGGTCCAGCGCGCGGCCGGTCACGTGGCACCAGAACAGCTCGCCGTTCGAACGCTTCATGATGCGGTCGTCGCTATACGTGCCGCGATTCGTGATGTGCGCGGCAATGCGCTCGCCGATCCGCGCGAATTCGTCGGGCGTCGGGTACAGCACTTCGAACGATTTGCCGATGAGCGTCTCGCGCTCGAAGCCGAAGATCGCGCAGAGCTGCTCGTTGCAATCTTCGACGATGCGCTCGCGCGAAAGCACGAGCCCGACGGGCGCAAGGTGAAACGCGGTTTGGTAATCCAGTGCACGCATGGGTTATGGGGCGCACGGCGGCTTCAGGAACCAACCGGCGCGGGCAATGACTTATGTATTTTTGCGTATTGTGCCGGATCGACCGCGCAGCGTACTCTTTTCGCCATTCGAAGCGCCGCCGGAGCACATTCGCACGGCGGCAAAAAACCGGTTTTCAGTCGGATTCACACATGGAAGGGACGAACAGATGAACAAGGTCTATCCCAGCGCGAAAGAGGCGCTCGATGACATCGTCAAGGACGGGCAGACGTTCGCCGTCGGCGGATTCGGGTTGTGCGGCATTCCCGAAGCGCTCATCGCCGCGCTGCGCGATTCGGGCGTGAAGGACATCACCTGCATCAGCAACAACGCGGGTGTCGATGGCTTCGGGCTCGGTCTCTTGCTGGAGACGCGGCAGGTCAAGAAGATGATTTCGTCGTATGTGGGCGAAAACAAGGAATTCGAGCGGCAGTATCTCGCCGGCGAACTCGAACTCGAATTCACGCCGCAGGGCACGCTGGCCGAAAAGCTGCGCGCGGGCGGCGCGGGCATTCCGGCGTTCTTCACGAACACGGGCTACGGCACCGTGATCGCGGAAGGCAAGGAAACGCGTCAGTTCGGCGAGAACCATTACGTGCTGGAGCATTCGCTGACGGCGGATGTCGGGCTCGTGAAGGCATGGAAGGCCGACAAGTCAGGCAATCTCATCTATCGCCGCACGGCGCGCAACTTCAATCCGATGTGCGCGATGGCCGGCAAGATCACGGTCGCGGAAGTGGAGGAGATCGTCGAAGTCGGCGAACTCGATCCGGACGCGATCCACACGCCGGGCATTTTCGTGCAACGGCTCGTCCTGAATGCGCATCCGGAAAAGCGCATCGAACAACGCATCGTCCGCGCGAAAGGAGAATGACCATGGCTTGGAATCGTGACCAGATGGCCGCGCGCGCGGCGAAGGAACTGCAGGACGGCTTCTATGTGAACCTGGGCATCGGCTTGCCGACGCTCGTCGCCAATCACGTGCCGGCGGGCGTCGAAGTGTGGCTGCAGTCGGAAAACGGGCTGCTCGGCATCGGGCCGTCGCCGTACGAAGACGAAGTCGACGCCGATCTCATCAACGCCGGCAAGCAGACGGTGACGACGCTGCCGGGCTCGTCGATCTTTTCGTCGGCGGATTCGTTCGCGATGATCCGCGGCGGCCACATCAACCTGGCAATCCTCGGCGCGATGCAGATCAGCAAGACGGGCGATCTCGCCAACTGGATGATCCCCGGCAAGATGATCAAGGGCATGGGCGGCGCGATGGACCTCGTCGCGGGCGTGAAGCGCGTCGTCGTGCTGATGGAGCACGTCGCCAAGGGCGACCAGCACAAGATTCTCGAAGAATGCACGCTGCCGCTGACGGGCGTGGGCGTCGTGGATCGCATCATCACGGACCTCGGCGTGATCGACGTCACCGAGAACGGGCTGAAGCTCGTCGAACTGGCCGATGGCGTGACCGTCGACGAAATTCAGCGCAAGACGGGCGCGCCGCTCGATGTCAGTAGCGTGAGCTGACACGGCTGCGGTCAGGAAGCGAATGAAGCGGGCGAGGCTGAGAGGCTTCGCCCGCTTTGCTTTTGGCGCGCTTCCGGCGTGCTTCTGAATCGTGAAGCATCGTCCGTTCGGCTAACGTACGGCCGGCTTCGCGCCGGGCGCTTTACAATCGTCCCGACACCTTCCACGAGGAAACCTCATGAGCGCATCCATCGTTGCCGAAGCATCGCCTTATAAGCTCGACGAGCCGCGCCAGCGCTTCGTGCAATGCGCGAGCCCGGCGGGACTGCATCGCGTGGCCTACACCGAATGGGGCGATCCGGCCAATCCGCGCGTGCTGCTGTGCGTGCATGGGCTGACGCGTTCGGGGCGCGACTTCGATGCCGTCGCGAGAGCGTTCGCGAGCGAATATCGCGTGGTGTGTCCGGACGTCGCCGGGCGCGGGCTGTCGGACTGGCTCGCGGATTCGCGCTACTACGGCGTCGCGCAGTACGTGGCGGACATGGTCACGCTGATCGCGCGCCTGAACGTGGAAACGGTCGACTGGTTCGGCACGTCGATGGGCGGGCTCATCGGCATGGCGCTGGGCGGCCTGCCGAATACGCCGATCCGCAAGATGCTGCTCAACGATGTCGGTCCGCATATCGAGCCGGTTGCGCTCGAACGCATTCGCAGCTACCTCGGCAAGCCGGCGCGTTTCGCATCGCTCGATGAAGGCGTGCGGCATGCGGCGGCGCTCGCGGCATCGTTCGGCCCGCTCACCGACGACGAATGGGCGAGCATCAACACGCCGCTTTTGCACGAGCGCGACGGCGCGTGGACTTTCCGCTACGACCCCGGCATCGCCGCGCCGTTTTCCGCGAGCACGGAGGAGCAGAACGCGGCGGGCGAGGCCTTCATGTGGCGCTCGATCGCGTCCATCGCGACGCCGGTGCTCGTCGTGCGCGGCGAGCATTCGGACCTGCTGTCGCGCGAGACGGTGCGAAAGATGGTCGAGACGGGGCAGGCCGTATCGAGCGTGGAAGTGCCCGGCGCGGGCCACGCGCCGGCGTTTCTCGCGGACGACCAGATCGCCGTCGCGCGGGCGTTCTTTCTCGAAAAGAATGTCAGCGGGGCATAATATTGGGCTGAGCGCCTGACGCTCTATCCCGTTTTGCACCCTTTAAAAGGATCGATATACACATGGCAGTCACTCGTCATCACGTCGGCGCACGGCTTTCCGAGATCGCGATTCACAACGGCACGGTGTATCTCGCCGGGCAAATCGCCGAGGACACGAATCAGGACATCACGGGTCAGACGCGTGAAGTGCTGGGACACATCGACCGTTTGCTGGAAGAAGCGAACAGCGACAAGTCGCATCTGCTGTCCGTGCAGATCTACGTGTCGGACATGGTCCACTTCGCCGGCATGAACGCGGTGTGGGACGCGTGGGTCGCGCCGGGCAACACGCCGCCGCGCGCCACGGTCGAAGCGAAGCTTGCCAATCCCGATTGCCTCGTCGAAGTCGTCGTCGTGGCCGCGCAGCGCAGCTAAGTCGCCGTTGAACCGATAGCAGTTGGCTTTATCCGCATGACCGAGACCGCCGTCCCCGCCGAAACGCTGCCGGAGCCGTCCATCGACGACGCGCTCGCGTTCGTGCGCGAGCACGCGAAGGACGCGCGGGTCTCGACGGGCGAATTGCTGGCGGACCACGCCGCCGGCACCGCGCGCATCATGCAGACGCTCAACGTCGATCCGCACGCGGTCGCCGCCGCCGCGTTGTTCGTGCTCGCGCCGCATCTCGACGATCCCGACAAGACCATCGGCGAGCGCTTCGGGCCGGAAGTGCAGCGGCTCGTCGGCGATGTGCGCAAGCTCTTGCGCTTAGGCTCGGTCAGTTCGCGCGCGACCCTTGCCGCCTTGCCGGAGAACACGCGCGATGCGCAGGCAGCGCGGCGCGCGCAGGTCGAGGCGCTGCGCAAGATGCTGCTCGCGTTCGCGCAGGATATTCGCGTCGTGCTCATTCGCCTCGCGTCGCGTTTGCAGACGTTGCGGTATCACGCCGCGCACAAGATCGAGCCGTCGCCCGACGTGCCGCGCGAGACGCTCGAAATCTACGCGCCGCTCGCCAATCGTCTCGGCATCTGGCAACTCAAGTGGGAACTCGAGGACCTGTCGTTCCGCTTCGAGGATCCCGCCACGTACAAGCGCATCGCGAAGCTGCTCGACGAGAAGCGCGTCGAGCGGGAATCGTATGTGACCGAGGCCATCGCGCGGCTGCAGAAGGAACTCGACACCGCGCACATCAAGGCCGAAGTGAGCGGCCGGCCCAAGCACATCTACAGCATCTGGAAGAAGATGCGCGGCAAGCATCTGGATTTCTCCGAGCTGAACGACGTGCGCGCGTTCCGGGTGATCGTCGGGGACATCAAGGATTGCTACACGGTGCTCGGCATCGTGCATAACCTGTGGCAGCCGGTGCCGCGCGAATTCGACGACTACATCTCGCGGCCCAAGCCGAACGGCTACAAGTCGCTGCATACGGTCGTCGTCGGCGACGATGGCCGTGCCTTCGAAGTCCAGATTCGCACGCAGGAAATGCATCAGTTCGCCGAATACGGCGTGGCTGCGCACTGGCGTTACAAGGAAGCGGGCGCGCGCGGGTATGCGGGCCAGGTCACGGCGAACGAGAAATACGACGAGAAAATTGCGTGGCTGCGCCAGCTTCTCGCGTGGAAAGACGACGTCGAGGGCGAGCCGCCGGGCTGGCAGCATTTGCGCGACGCCACGCTCGACGACGACCACATCTACGTGCTGACGCCGCAGGCGCGCGTGATCGCGTTGCCGCAGGGCGCGACCGCGGTGGATTTCGCGTATCACCTGCATAGCGAGCTGGGGCATCGCTGCCGGGGCGCACGTGTCGACGGCGCGATGGTCCCGCTCAATACGCCGCTGCAGAACGGGCAGACGGTCGAGATCGTCGCGGTGAAGGAGGGCGGGCCGTCGCGCGATTGGCTCAATCCGCAACTCGGCTATATGCATAGTCCGCGCGCGCGGCAGAAGGTGCGCGCGTGGTTCAACGCGGTCGATGCGGCCGAGAACGTCGCGCAGGGCCGGGCGATCGTCGAAAAGACGCTGCAGCGGGAAGGCAAGACGTCCGTCAATTTGGATCAGCTCGCGGCCAAGCTCGGCTTCAAGGCGCCGGAGGATCTGTACGCCGTCGTCGCGAAGGACGAGTTCAGCGTGCGCAATATCGAGCACGCGCTCTCGGAAGCGCCGCCGCCTGCGCCCGAACCCGAAGCGCCCGCGCAATTCGAAAAGCGCAGCAGCGGGCAGAGCGTGGCGCAGGGCGCATCGACGGGCGTGCTGGTCGTCGGCGTCGATGCGTTGCTGACGCAACTCGCACGCTGTTGCCGCCCCGCGCCGCCCGACCCGATTGCGGGCTTCGTCACGCGCGGCAAGGGCATGTCGATTCATCGAACGGACTGCACGACGTTCCAGCGCATGGCGCAGCGTTCGCCCGAACGCGTGCTGCACACGACATGGTCCGCCGAAGTGATGAACGGGCGCGGATCGTCGGTGTATCCGGTCGATCTTTCGGTCGAATCGGCGGATCGGCAAGGCCTCTTGCGCGACATCTCCGAAGTGTTCGCGCGCGAAAAGATCAACGTGGTCGGCGTGAAGAACCAGAGCCGGCGGAATATCGCGTATATGCAGTTCACGGTCGAGGTGTCGAATTCGGCGCAGATTCAACGTGCCTGCACGTTGCTGGCGGAAGTGCAGGGCGTGATTCGCGCTTCGCGGCGCGCATGAACGGCTTTTCGCGAGAAAGTGAATGGATCAGCGAATCTTTTTCGTTTGATTGCTCAGAACACTTGCCAAGATTCGAAAAGCTCCATATAATCTCACTTCTTTCAGGCTCGTAGCTCAGCTGGTTAGAGCACCACCTTGACATGGTGGGGGTCGTTGGTTCGAGTCCAATCGAGCCTACCAACGAAAACGAAACTTCGGCGAATCCCGGTTCACGAAGTTTCACTCCGCAAAAGCGCTTTGGCGCTAAAGGCGAACAGCGAAATGGCACTTCGAACGTTGACCGAAACAAATTCGGAGCGACGCTAGTCGAGGACCTCTTTCGCCTTCTGCCTTTTTTATTGCGGTATGTGTGAAAAGTGAATGCGGCCCCTCGATAGCGGGGCCGCATTTTTTTTGCCCTTCGTTTCTATCGACGATATCGCGGGGCAGTGCTTAGTCGAACTCGCCAGGCCTCTGCCGGCGTCTTGGAGAACGAAATGGTTTCGGTACGTTTGCCTGATGGGTCGGTCCGCCAATACGACCACCCGGTGACCGTCGCGGAAGTCGCGGCATCGATCGGGGCGGGCTTGGCCAAGGCGGCGCTCGCCGGCAAGCTCAATGGCGAACTCGTCGATACCTCCTATCTCATCGACCGCGATTCGTCGCTCGCCATCGTCACGGACAAGGATCCGGAAGGCGTCGATGTCGTTCGTCACTCCACCGCGCACCTTCTGGCCTACGCGGTCAAAGACCTGTTCCCTGAAGCGCAGGTGACCATCGGTCCGGTCATCGACAACGGCTTCTATTACGATTTCTCGTACAACCGTCCCTTCACGCCCGAAGATCTCGAAAAGATCGAGAAGCGTATGCAGGAACTGGTGCAGAAGAACGAGCCGGTTGCGCGCCGGGTCGTGTCGCGCGATGAGGCGGTCGAGTATTTCAAGAGCATCGGCGAGGCGTACAAGGCCGAAATCATCCAGTCGATTCCCGAAAGCGACGAAATCCGCCTGTACTCGCACGGCAATTTCATCGATTTGTGCCGCGGCCCGCACGTGCCGTCCACCGGCAAGCTGAAGGTCTTCAAGCTGATGAAGGTCGCGGGCGCGTACTGGCGCGGCGATTCGAAGAACGAGCAGCTTCAGCGCATTTACGGCACCGCCTGGACCAAGAAGGAAGACCAGGACGCCTATCTGCACATGCTCGAAGAAGCCGAGAAGCGCGATCACCGCAAGCTCGGCAAGCAGCTCGACCTGTTCCATTTGCAGGACGAAGCGCCGGGCATGGTGTTCTGGCATCCGAAGGGCTGGTCGCTGTGGCAGCAGGTCGAGCAATACATGCGCCGCCGCGTGAACGAGGCCGGCTATCTGGAGATCAAGACTCCGATGGTCATGGACCGTTCGTTGTGGGAAGCCTCGGGCCACTGGCAGAACTATCGTGAGAACATGTTCACGACCGAATCGGAAAAGCGCGACTACGCGATCAAGCCGATGAATTGCCCCGGTCACGTGCAGGTGTTCAATCACGGCCTGCGTTCGTATCGCGACCTGCCGCTGCGTTACGCGGAGTTCGGCTCGTGCCATCGCAACGAGCCGTCGGGCGCGCTGCACGGCCTCATGCGCGTGCGCGGTTTCGTTCAGGACGACGCCCACATCTTCTGTACCGAAGACCAGTTCATTCAGGAGTCGATCGCGTTCAACACGCTCGCGATGAGCGTGTACAAGGACTTCGGCTTCGATCAGATCGCCATCAAGCTGTCGCTGCGGCCCGAGCAACGCGCCGGCACCGACGAAACCTGGGATCGCGCGGAGCAGGGCTTGCGTGAAGCGCTGACCGCTTGCGGACTGGAGTGGGAAGAGCTCGCGGGCGAAGGCGCGTTCTACGGCCCGAAGATCGAATATCACATCAAGGACGCGCTCGGCCGGTCGTGGCAATGCGGCACGCTTCAGCTCGACATGGTGCTGCCGGAGCGCCTTGGCGCCGAGTACGTGGCGGAAGACAACAGCCGCCGCCGTCCGGTCATGCTTCACCGCGCAATCGTCGGCTCGATGGAGCGCTTCCTCGGCATTCTGATCGAGCACCACGCCGGTGCAATGCCGCCCTGGCTCGCGCCGGTGCAGGCAGTCGTGCTCAATATTGCGGAAAGTCAGTCGGAATATGCTGCTTCTTTGGCCCAATCGTTGCAAAAACAAGGGCTTAGAGTTGAGAGCGATTTGCGCAACGAGAAGATTAGCTATAAAATACGCGAGCACACGCTGCAAAAGGTTCCGTATTTGCTGGTTGTCGGGGACAAGGAGCGTGAGGCGCAAACCGTAGCCGTGCGTGCTCGTGGCGGTGTCGATCTGGGTGTCATGCCGGTCGACGCATTCCTCGAACGTCTGCAGCAGGAAGTGCGGGCGTTCAAGTAAGTCACTCGCAGCGCGGCTTGTTTTTTCATTTTTAGAGGAAACGTAACATCGCTACTGATAAGTCGTCACATCGCATCAACGGTGAAATTACGGCACCGGAAGTGCGCTTGGTCGGAGTGGACAACGAGCCGCTCGGAATCGTGAAACTGGCCGAAGCGTTCCGTCAATCGGAACAGCTCGACGTGGATCTCGTCGAAATTGCGCCGCAGGCCTCGCCGCCTGTCTGCCGTTTGATGGATTACGGCAAGTTCAAGTATTCGGAAGCGAAGAAGCAGCACGAGGCGAAGCTCAAGCAGAAGATCGTGCAGGTGAAGGAAGTCAAATTCCGCCCCGGCACGGATGACGGTGACTACAACGTCAAGCTGCGCAACCTCACGCGCTTTCTCGAAGACGGCGACAAGACGAAAATCACGTTGCGTTTCCGCGGTCGCGAAATGGCGCACCAGGAAATCGGCATGCGCATGCTCGAACGTCTGAAGACGGATCTGGATGAAGTCGGCCAGGTCGAGCAGATGCCGAAGATGGAAGGTCGTCAGATGATCATGGTGCTGGCGCCCAAGAAGAAGGGCAAGTAAGCGCAGGTCAGGCAGTGGATCGCGCGCCGTCCTGAGCGGGAACAGGGCGGCCGGCGCGGCATTGCCGATGGTTTCAGGGCGGCGTCATTTCGGTGGCGCCGCTCATGAAAAGCGGCGGTTCTCACGAACCGTTCGCCACAAGTGGAGCGTGGGTTTCGAAGGGCGGAAAGCGGTCTTGGCCAGTACGGAAAGATCAACCGCACACCCATGACCATCTAATAAACTGGAGTAGTTATGCCGAAGATGAAGACCAAGAAGAGCGCTGCAAAGCGCTTCGTGGTGCGTCCGGGCGGTACCGTCAAGCGCGGTCAAGCGTTCAAGCGCCACATTCTTACCAAGAAAACCACCAAGAACAAACGCCATCTGCGTGGCGCCACGGCCGTTCATGATTCCGATCTGAACTCCGTCCGCGCAATGCTGCCGTTCGCCTAACCTCAACTAACACTCCAAGGAGCGCAACATGCCTCGAGTAAAACGTGGGGTTACCGCACGGGCCCGTCACAAGAAAATCATTCGTCTGGCCAAGGGTTACCGCGGCCGTCGCAATAACGTCTATCGCATCGCCAAGCAGGCGGTCATGCGCGCAGGCCAGTACGCCTATCGCGATCGCCGCAACAAGAAGCGTGTGTTCCGCGCACTGTGGATCACGCGTATCAACGCGGCGGTGCGTCAGCACGACATGACCTACAGCGTGTTCATCAACGGCCTGAAGAAGGCTTCGATCGAACTCGACCGCAAGGTGCTGGCTGACATGGCTGTGTTCGACAAGGCTGCTTTTGCTGCGATCGTCAAGCAGGTGAAAGCCGCCGTTGCAGCCTAATTGCGAAATTAGTACTGCGTGGTTTGCCTTCTCGCCGCCGGGTCGTTGACGGCGGCGCTTCAGGCAGAAAACGGGGCTCTCACCGAGCCCCGTTTTCGTTGGACGGACGGTTTTGCGCATGACTTGCGAGCAATCATCAGGGCACGCGCAAAACCGTAATTCAGTTAGACCTTCGACGTTGAAAAGATGGGATCAATGGATCTGGACCAGATTGTCGCCGACGCGAAAAGCGCCTTTGAAAACGCCACCGATGCCGCCACGCTCGAAAACGAGAAGGCCCGCTTTCTCGGCAAGTCCGGCGCGCTGACCGAACTGCTGAAGGGCCTTGGCAAGCTCGATCCGGACGCGAAGAAGACCGAAGGCGCGCGCATCAACGTCGCGAAGCAGCAGGTCGAAGCGGCGCTCAACGCCCGCCGTCAGGCGCTGGCCGACGCGCTCCTGAACCAGCGGCTCGCCGCGGAAGCCATCGACGTCACGCTGCCCGGGCGCGGCGCGGGCGCCGGCACGCTGCATCCGGTGATGCGCACGTGGGAACGCGTCGAGCAGATTTTCGGCTCGATCGGTTTCGATGTCGCCGATGGTCCCGAGATCGAGACCGACTGGTACAACTTCACTGCGCTGAACAGCCCGGAGAACCATCCGGCGCGTTCGATGCAGGACACCTTCTACGTCGACGGCAAGGACGCCGAAGGGCGCCCGCTGCTGCTTCGCACGCATACGAGCCCGATGCAGGTGCGCTACGCGCGCATGAACAAGCCGCCGATCAAGGTGATCGTGCCGGGCCGCACGTACCGCGTGGACAGCGACGCCACCCATTCGCCGATGTTCAACCAGGTCGAAGGCCTGTGGATCGAAGAGAACATCAGCTTTGCGGACCTGAAGGGCGTCTACACCGATTTCCTCAAGAAATTCTTCGAGCGCGACGACATTCTCGTGCGCTTCCGTCCGTCGTATTTCCCGTTCACGGAGCCGTCGGCCGAGATCGACATGATGTTCGAACACGGCAAGAACGCGGGCAAATGGCTGGAGATCTCCGGTTCGGGCCAGGTGCATCCGACCGTCATCCGCAACATGGGTCTCGACCCGGAGCGCTATATCGGCTTTGCGTTCGGCAGCGGCCTCGAGCGTCTGACCATGCTGCGTTACGGCGTGCAGGACCTGCGCCTCTTCTTCGAGAACGACCTGCGTTTCCTGCGCCAGTTCGCCTAAAGACGCCCAGCCCGCGGCGTTCGGCGTCGAATGAAGCCGGACGAGAGACTCCAAACATTTCGAACGTAGACACACATGCAATTCCCCGAATCCTGGCTTCGCAGCTTCGTCGATCCCAAGCTCTCCACCGATGAGCTCGCCCACGCGCTGACCATGGCCGGTCTCGAAGTCGAAGACCTGCGCCCGGTCGCGCCGCCGACCACGAAGATCGTCGTCGGGCAAGTGCTGGAAGTGGCGAAGCATCCGAACGCCGACAAGCTCAACGTCTGCCAGGTCGATGCCGGCACGGGCGAGCAGTTGAATATCGTGTGCGGCGCGCCGAATGTGTCGCCGGGCATCAAGGTGCCGGTCGCGCTGATCGGCGCCGTGCTGCCGCCGACTGACGCGGGCGGCGAGCCGTTCGCCATCAAGCCGACGAAACTGCGCGGCATCGATAGTCAGGGCATGCTGTGCTCGGCGCGCGAGCTGAAGCTGTCGGAAGATCACAGCGGTCTCTTGATCCTTTCCGCCGACGCGAAGGTCGGCCAGGATATCCGCGAAGCGCTCAATCTCGACGACACCGTCTTCGAAATCAAGCTCACGCCGAACAAGGCAGACTGCCTCTCGGTGTTCGGCGTCGCGCGCGAGACCGCCGCCATCACCGGCGCGCCGCTGAAGGCGCTGGAGATGTCGCCCGTCAAGGTGACGCTCGGCGAAAAGCTGCCGGTCAAGGTGCTCGCGCCGGACCTGTGCGGCCGCTTCTCGGGCCGCGTGATTCGCGGCGTGAACGCGCACGCGAAGACGCCGCAATGGATGGTCGAGCGCCTCGAGCGCGCGGGCCAGCGCAGCATTTCCGCGCTCGTCGACATCTCCAATTACGTGATGCTCGAACTCGGCCGTCCGACGCACGTATTCGACCTCGACAAGATTCACGGCGCGATCGAAGTGCGCTGGGGCAAGAAGGGCGAGTCGCTCAAGCTGCTGAATGGCAACACCGTCGAGCTCGATGAAACCGTCGGCGTGATCGCGGATGACCGCCATGTCGAAAGTCTCGCGGGCATCATGGGCGGCGACAGCACGGCCGTTTCGCTCGACACGACCAACATCTATCTCGAAGCCGCGTTCTGGTGGCCGGACGCGATCCGCGGCCGCGCGCGCAAGTACAACTTCTCGACCGATGCGGCGCATCGCTTCGAGCGCGGCGTCGACTATTCGACGACCGTCGAGCATATCGAACGCATCTCGCAATTGATCCTCGACATCTGCGGCGGCGAGGCCGGTCCGGTCGACGATCAGATTCTCAACGTGCCCGAGCGTCGTCCGGTGTCGATGCGTGTCGCGCGCGCGCATCGCATCATCGGCGTGGAGATTGGCGCCGATGAGATCGCGCAGATTTTCACGCGCCTGAACCTCGCGTTCGAGCGCGACGGCGACACCTTCCGCGTCACGCCGCCGCCGTATCGCTTCGATATTGAGATCGAGGAAGATCTGATCGAAGAAGTCGCGCGCATCTACGGCTTCGAGAAGATTCCGGCGCGCCCGCCGGTCGCCGCGAGCGAGATGCGCCGCACGAACGAGACGAAGCGCTCGATTCATGTGCTGCGTCACGCGGTCGCCGCGCGCGATTATTCCGAGACGGTCAACTTCAGTTTCGTCGATGCCGAATGGGAGCAGGACTTCGCCGGCAACGACAATCCGGTGAAGCTGATCAACCCGATCGCGAGCCAGCTCTCGGTCATGCGCACGACCCTGTTCGGTAGCCTGATCGAAGTGCTGCGTCACAACCTGAATCGCCGCGCGGATCGCGTGCGCGGGTTCGAGGCGGGGCGCGTGTTCCTGCGCGATGCATCGGTGAAGGCGGGCGAACTGGCTGTCGAAGGCTTCGCACAGCCGAAGATGATCGGCGGTCTCGCGTACGGCCCGGCGGTCGAAGAGCAGTGGGGCGCGGCATCGCGCAACGTCGATTTCTTCGACGTGAAGGGCGATATCGAAGCGCTCTTCGCGCCTGTCGTGCCGCGCTTCGTGAAGGCGGAACATCCGGCGCTGCATCCGGGACGCAGCGCGCGCATCGAAGTCGCGGGGCGCGCGGTCGGCTGGATCGGGGAATTGCATCCGCGCTGGCTGCAGAAGTACGACCTGCCGCACGCGCCGATTCTCTTCGAAATCGAAGCGGAAGCGTTGATGGAACGCGCGCTGCCGGTGCCGTCGGAAGTATCGAAATTCCCGCCGGTGCGGCGCGATATCGCGATCGTCGTCGACCAGTCGGTGCCGGTGCAGTCGCTCATCGACGAGCTTGAAAACGCCCGTTCCGAGCCCGCCTGCAAGTACGTCACGAGGGTTGCGCTTTTCGACGAATTTCGTCCAAAATCAAATACTTCCGGTGGTTTGGGGGAGCATGAGAAAAGTCTTGCCTTCCGTGTAACGTTGCAAGATACTGGCGGCACGCTACAGGACGAAACGGTCGACACGGCCATGAAAACGCTGGTGGATCGCCTGGCTCGAGTACACGGCGCGCGGTTGCGCGGATAGCCTGCAGTTGGCCCGTCCGTATGGATCGCCAAGTCAAATCATGTTTCGCGCCGTTTTACCGATATGAACCAAATGAACTCGAGTGATTTCGAAGCCCTCCTTTCGGCGCAGCGCAGCGCCATGACCCGAGACAACACCGCTTCGGGCGCGATGTCGAACGACACGCCGACGCTCACGAAGGCTGAACTGGCCGAAATGCTGTTCGATCACGTCGGCCTCAACAAGCGCGAAGCGAAGGACATGGTCGAAGCGTTCTTCGAAGTCATCCGCGACGCGCTCGAAAGCGGCGACAGCGTCAAGCTGTCGGGCTTCGGCAACTTCCAGTTGCGCGACAAGCCGCAGCGCCCGGGGCGCAATCCGAAGACTGGCGAAGCCATTCCGATCGCGGCGCGGCGAGTCGTCACTTTTCATGCAAGCCAGAAACTGAAGGCGCTGGTCGAAACGGGCGCGGAGACGAGCCTGACTCGTTGATGCGTTCATGCGCCGATGGGCGCTTCTTGCAGTCCGACCGCCGCGCTTCAATCAACATCACTCAAACGATGGTTGATCGACGATGGAAAAAGTCGTCTTGCCTCCGATCCCGGCCAAGCGTTATTTCACGATTGGCGAAGTCAGCGAACTGTGCGGTGTCAAGCCGCACGTGCTGCGCTATTGGGAACAGGAGTTCACGCAGCTGAGACCGGTCAAGCGGCGGGGGAATCGCCGGTATTATCAGCACCACGAAGTCTTGCTGATCCGGCGCATTCGCGAGTTGCTGTACGAGCAGGGCTTCACGATCAACGGCGCGCGCAATCGGCTCGATTCGCAGGGGCGCGCCATCGACGACGACGCCATGAACGCCGATACTCGCGCCGCGGCCGAGCAGCAGCAACCGGTTGATGTGGACGCGTTGCGGCGGGAGATCATGCAAGTCATCGACTTGCTGGGCGGGTGACGAGGAAAGCCGCGATATTGCATCGCGGCTTTTTTCATTCTGACGGCAGCCCTTAAGCGGGCGCGACGCGTGCGGTTTGCGAAGGGCCGGCCGCTGACCAATAGACGATGCTCGGGCCGACGCCCCACGGCGGATAAATGCGCCAATCGTCGACACCGTGATGGAAGAAGTAGAGCGCGAAGAATCCACCGCGATGACGGTTGGGCGCGCTCAGGCAGACGTAGCGGCTGCCGCCGGGATAAATACGACCGAAGCGCGTGACGCGCGCAGCACTCGCCGCGCTGAACCATCTTGCGATTTCGGCGCGAAGTGAGGATGGGGGACGATCAGGCAAGGCGCGGCGTGGACGGACCCGGCCGCGAGCTGACGAAGGCATTGCAGTGCCGCTCCTTAAGTGTCACGCGAAGAATAGAGCTTAAGTTGCTGGCGGGCAAGTATTTGTTGCGGTTTTGGCAAGGTGAGGAAGCCGCGGCGTGACTTATTTTGGAAGTCTTCCAAAATGAGCCTTGCATCCGCTGACGTGCCAAAAAGAAAGCCCGCGTAACCTATTGATTACGCGGGCTTATTCTGGTCGGGGCGAGAGGATTTGAACCTCCGACCACCTGCACCCCATGCGGGAATTCACTCGCCGCAACCGCACGTCAGTCAAAGCGCTCGCATCGGCCCGCCTAACAAATGCTTAAATAATAATCGGGCTGCAACCCTTATCCAGCTTAGTTCCCTGTTTCCGTATTAGGCGCATTCCAGGGCAACGCGACGTCCATTTCCGACCGCTCGGCGATGACTTCCTTGATGTAGATTTCGCTCGTCCGGCCGCTCGTATGCGCCAGGCGTGTCTGGATCTGCTTCTTGTCTTTTCCCTGCCGCGCGGCGTCCGTCGCGCCGAGCGCGCGGAGATCCTTGAAGACAACATCGTCGGTTACCTTGGCGCGTGCCTTCGCCCGGCGCCACATCGAATGCAGCCCCGACTTCGTGTACGGCGTGCCTTTCGTCGACGGAAAGAGGTAAGGGCTGATGATCTGATATTTCCGCTTGATCGCCTTCGCTCGCTCGATTACCGCGTCGATCGACGGCGTGATGGCGATGTCCACCATCTTCCCGCTCGACTTCGCCGTCTTCGTCGGTTTGAAGCGGATCGCCCCGCCCTCGATCTGCGCGTCGCGCAGCATCCGCACGTCGATCGCGCGCTGCCAGCACAGATAGGCCATGTCCACGATGCATTGAAACATCGGGCCGGACTCGGTTGGCAGACCGTCGTCGCCGACAAGCGCGGCCGCGCGGATCTTCGCGATGACGTCGTGCGACGGGAGCACGTCGCGGCGCTTCGTCTCATAGTCGGACAAATCCAGCTGGTCGCACGGATTGTCGTCACGCAGGCCCATCTCGCTGATCGCCATCTTGAACATCTTCCGCAGCACGGCCACGTACTTCTGCGCGGTGTTGTGCTTCTCGGCGAAGTACTTCCGAAGGAAGATCGTGATCGTGCGAGCTTTGACGTCCGCCACGGTGAACTCCTCGAGCTTCTCGGCGATGAAGTCGGCCATGCGCTCGTATTCCTTTCGCACGGCCGGCGTGTAGCGCGCGAGCTTGCGCTGCTTCCATTCCTCGCACAAATTCGGCATCGTGCCGCTCGTGAGCTTCTTTTCGCGCATCAAGAAGCCGAGACGCTCATACATCACGGCCTCGCCTTCCTCGAAGGAGCAGAGCCGAATCCAGCGCTGCTCCTTCTGCGTCCAAGGGTTGCGCATCGGCTCCGGCGCGAAGAAGTAATACGCGCCGTGGTTGACGATGACGCGGCGCGGAAGGCCGCGATTGTGTTTTCGTCTGCGGTTCATTTAACGCGTGGCTCGCGCTTTATCGTTGTGGTCGGAAGCTGCGCCGGCGCGATGCAGTGCATGCGCATGACGAGCAGGGAATTGTCCGGCCGGCGCCGCGCGGGGATGCCGAGCGACTTCAGCATCTCCATCTGCTTCGATGGCCGCTTATAGCCGGTGATGCGCTCGAGCTCGTCTTCGGTCAGTTCAAGCGGCGTTTCGAGCACTGCTGCCATTCTTGTTCTCCAGATACGCGCGCGAGACGCGCATGAATTCTTCGATGTTGCTGGTCACTTCTTTCCCTGCTCGACTGCTAGTTTCGCTGCATGCAGGGCGATTCGATGCTGACATGCTGCGCGGTTGATGCGATCTCTCGGTGGCGGTTCGACGTGGACGATGCGTCTCTGGTTTGGGTGCATCAGGTCATATGCTTTTTTGTCAACATCGCGCCACAGACCGGTCAAGCCCGCGACCCGAATCTGGAAGATAGGCTGCTTCGATTTCATCACTCCCTCCCAATATTCATGCTTCCGCAGCGGGCGCACATGGCACGATCGCTCTTGTTCGTCCATCAGGAAGCGGCGCGATCCTGTGAGCGTACGAAACCGGCTCTTCGTTCACGTCGGCGAATTTGCAGATCGGGTAGTTCTGGCGAACCGCTTCGAGATTGAACGCGGCGTTCGGCCGACCGACATACTCGAATACAGCCTTGCGTAGCCGATTCCTGTAGACCCTGACAAGCCCTGTGTTGATCCAGTCGATAACCTGTTCGCCCCACACCGGATCGTTATACGACTGGCAGAAGATCACGTAGCTGGTGCTGCTCACGATGTCGGCTCCTCTTTGCTCGCCACGCTCGACGCCGGTGCTTCGGGCAGGGGCATCCAGTGCGATGCTCTGTAACCGACGCCAGGCGTATTGAATGAAGGCACGTCAGCTAGCATGCAGAACGATCCTCCGAATACCCGGCCGTTGTAGTCAGGGTACTTCGACGCGACAACGAACATGACGGGCTGACCTTCAGCCGGTAGTCGATCCCTTACGCTGATCCACTGCTGCGCTGGCGCGGATGCGAGAGCCTTCTTCACCTCCTGCACGAAGCCACTCACGTTTTCTTGCGTGATGACTTCACCGTGCTCTTTTGAATGAACGGACCACGTATCGAAAATCGCTTGCAGTTCGTGTCCGTTCATCCCTGCTTCTCCTTTCGCGGATTGCTCGATTAGGTCGCGGATATTGTCCGCCGTGACAATCAGTGCGGTGTGCCCGTTTGACGGTCCCCCCGCAAGTAAAGCCGCGTTCTTATCGCAGATTTGCGCCGCCCGCTCCAACGCTTGGCGCTCTGCGGCTTCATACGCTACGCGCATAAGCTCCGGCACGACCAAGCCAAGTTGCTCACGTTTGTCGCCGTATTGTTCGGCGAACCATTGATCGAATGTCATTTCGGCTCCTTCGCGGATTGCGACGCGATGGCGTCGATTGCATCGGATAGCCGGATGAAATCCCCGCTCTCGCTCTGGTACACCCCTCCGCCTTCACCGCAGCTTTCTTCGTATCGTTGAAGGCCGGCCAGCGTTTCAACCACATCATCTTGCGCAGCTTCCTCGCCGCGGCTTTCTGCTTGAGGGGGAGGGGCGGCACGTTCAAGCGCCTCTACGCGCTTGGCGAGATAACTGATCTCATTCGCCGCCTCCGCCATTAGTTCATAGTCATCTGCGGTATATGACGGGGCTTCTAATTTGGAGCAAAGTTCTCTTCGTGCGTCGTTCATTTCGCGTTTCCTCTCGCAATAACAGTCTGTCCAAGGGTCAGGCGGCGGCTTCAATGGTCGAGCAGGGTGAATGCTGCGACTGCCACTCGCGGTACTTGCCCCATTCCAAGGGCTCTAACGCGGTCCACCCGATGGGCCACCCCATCAGCCACTCTTCCCAGTCCGGGTTCAGGTGGCCACCGACGAAAGTCGAGAGAGCCGTTCCACCTTGCGCGTACTTCTCTTTCCTGAAGCCCGTGTCGCTCGCCGTCGGCGTCGGCGCGAGCTTCACCTGGGCGGATAGCTTCGGCTCGCCTCTGCTGTTCCACTTGCCCGCCTTCCGCTCGATCGCGTCGTCTGCTACGGGCGTTTGCCAGAATCCAGATGCGCTCTCGCAAATGGGGAGCGCCGGCGTCGGCCGCAGATAGCACTCCCCATTGCGCATCGAACCCCATCGCGGCCAAGTCTCCGAGAATTCGTCCGAGTCCCCTAGAAGTGAGCATTGGGTCGTTTTCCACTTCGACTTGTCGGGGCTGAGCCTCGCGAATGATCCGAGCCATCTCGGTCCATAGGCTGCTGTGTTCGCCGTCGAGTCCAGCTCCGGTTCCTGCCGCGCTAACATCGTTGCAGGGAAAGCCGCCCGCCACGACATCAGCAATTCCACGCCATGGCCGTCCGTCAAATGTTCGAACGTCATCCCATATCGGGAAGGGCCGAAGGATTCCGTCGTTTTGGCGCGCGACGAGGACTGCTTGTGCGTAGGGATCAATTTCGACGGCGCATACGCATCGATTCCCGCGCAACTGACCTGCAAGGATTCCTCCACCAGCGCCCGCGAAAAGATGAAGCTCATTCAATCGCTACCTCATTCATTTAGAAGCGCCGCGAGGGATGAGCGCGCGGCGCGGATGGTTCATCGCACGGCCCATGGATTTAACGGGCGGGCCGCTCATATAGCGCGTATAGTGGTCCGACATGCCGCTCCTGGTGTGTAGGGAGTCAGCATGGGAAACCAATCGTGTGTGTCGTATCGCGGATACACCATCGACGTGCGCGTCGTTTCTAGCAAGGCTCCGACGCTCAATGGCCAACAGCTCCGGTACGCCGTCTCTTGGTCCGTTCTTTCCTTCGACCCGGGCTGCGCGCCCGTCCTAAGCCTGCCCGAGCAGCTCAATTTCCTTACGTCCGACGCTTGTTTCAGATATGCCGAACGGGAAGCAAAGAGCTTTATCGACGGGTACCTCAACGATGGAAGTGCTGGTGCATCGCCAGCCTGAACAATCTTTCCGGAATCCGCCATGTCGCGTCTATTGAGAATCGGAACGCTGGAGTTCCATGTAGTGGTCGAACCGCTGATGGGCGGCGGATTCACATACGCTTGCGTTGAAGTTGATCGAACGAGGCCGAAGATTGATCAGATCCTCTTCGAAAGCTCGCTTCGATACGAAAGCGAAGAGGCTGCCTACGCTGGCGGTTCGGCTTATGCACGGAAGCAAGGGCGAAGAGTGGCGCAATAGAAGGTTGCTCATGCTTTCTCTCCGGTTGCCTTGATAACCTTGAACTCGACGACCCAGACCCACGCGTTCGAGTCCCACGCGCCGTCGCCGTTAATCGATTCGCAAAGCGACCGATAGGACGCGATCGGGTCCGTGCAGAAGGTGTTTCCGGGTTCGCCGTAAAGTCGAAATCCATGCGGCATGAAAGAGGCTCGCGAGAATTCGATTCCTTCTGCGATGCAATCTTCCGGGCTGATGTCCTGCAGGCGCTCGACGCGCACGCCGGTGACTTCGAGCGTGACGCGCGACGCCCAGCGCGGCATGTGGATCGACGGGCGCCAAGGCTCGCTATCCTTCGCATGTGTCGCCTGGTACTCCACGCGGCGGCAATATTCTTGATCGGGTACATAGCGCGCGACGCCAAGCTCGACTGATTTGCCGGGCGGGTTGATCTCGACGACGCCACGCCATGTCTCGCGCACCCACAGACGATCACCGGGCGCGCCATAGGGGCACGGGATCTGGTGGTTGTCGGTGCTGCCGTCGGTCGCGAGCGTCCACTACTGAGCCGTGTTCAAATCTTCGAAGCCGTAGCAACTAGGATCGTCCTGATCGCCAGCGCCGCCGACGAAGGAGATCGGCCAGCTAGGGCGTGCTTTCACGACGCGGCGCGTCTGCGTTTTACGTCCGTGGAGCAGCGCACGCACCATCGGAGCGCTGAAGAGGATGGGGCGCTCTTTCATGCTGCCTCCTTTTTCTTCGGCAAGCCTCTACACTCGCGCTCGTAGTCGTTGTACGGCGCACCCTTGTAAAGCGGGTGCGGTTTGTACTGCGGCTCGGCGATCACGTTGGCGAGAATCACCTTCCAGTTCTGCCGCGTGTTTAGCAGCGCAGGGCCGTCCGGGCCGTCAAATTGGTCGGCTGGCGTGGTCATCACCATGAGCGGGTCAAGCACATCGCAAGGCACAGCGACGTTGCATCCGCTGTTGTAGTAGCCAAGGTGAGCGAGGACATTCGCCTCTTCGTAGCGCCCCGCGCGCGATGCGCGGAAGCGATACCCCTTGTCGTCGGGCGCCCAAAGCGTGATGTACCGATCGTCGCGGCACGTGTGCTTCAGGCTGATGATGTAGAACTGCTTCACAGTGCTGTCCTCGTTCTTGTTCGAATCTAAGTTGATGGCGCTACACACCGCGCAACGCCATCAACTGAGAGTCCCGGATGGAGCGCCGGTCCGCTTTCTCAGGTTGAAAATCAGTTCGCGACCGGCCACTGGATGCGCTTCTTGCGGTCCTCGATCTCCTTGAGGCGGTCGTCGCCGCCACGCACGAGCAGGTAAGCGATAACGCCGATAAGCAGTACTGAGTAGGTAAGTGCGATCATGGTGAGCATTTCCGGGAGCGCTTAACGAGGGCTGACGGCGATGTACGCGAATTGGCGCGCAACCGTCGACGGGACGTGGAACTTGCCGATCTCGACGCGCGGCTCGGTCAAGCCGAGGGCTTCGCGCTGACGCTGGCGCAGAACTGCGCGGCGTTCTTCGAGCGTGAGTGCGCCGGACGTGTCGACATGGCGCAGATCGGTATTGCGAGCGGGCGTTTGCATCACAGCACCCCTTGGAGCAAAGCACAGATGACTGTCGTGGCTACGCCGACGAGCGACAGCACAGTAACGGCCGCGTTCAGCGCTTTCGCTTGGCTGATCGTGACTTCGGAAATTGCGGAATCCATCATCCACCTCTCGTTTCGGCTCACCGACGCGGTGAGTGCATGAGAGGTATATTACCAACGGGTAATGGATGTGTCAATACTAAATGGTAATTATCTTGGCCAAGATGGTAATGAGACACATCGCGTCTATGTTCTGACGAATGGAAATACTCCGTTATAAGTGTTGACGGTAGTGTTGACGTGTCGCTTTTTCGTCACTCGTCCTGTCTATCGAGTGTCCGGGTTTCGTGAGCGCATACTTTTTGGGCCGTCCGCTACCATTTTTGGTAATGGACCCGTCGCGACACGGAGATGAAAGGCACTTTCAATCCGCTGTTCTGGCGTTTGATGTTGCAGTAGTGCAACGTTTGCGAGCCCGTAGAAAGAAAAACGCCCGCGCGCGGCGGGCGTGTTCTGACGTTCCTGAACGCCTACTTCGACAGTCCGTCCTTGAGGACCGGCGCCATGCGTTCGGCCATATTTTGATTCGCCATGTTGATCAGATAAGCGTCGGGCGTGCGGCAATCGGCGCCCATGTGCCCGGCCGTCACCGTGTCGGTGAACACGCCGTTCGCATCTGAGACGGCGTTGTAGGAGACGCCGCCGACGGCATAACCTGCGGACAGGGACGCCGCAGTTGTAGCTGCCTGAATCACGCCATCTGCTGCGCTCTTCCCGAACGGCTGGTCGCATGTGCGGATCGGCAAGATCACGAATGTCAGCTTGCCGGCGACGTGCGCCCGCTGGATGAACGTGTACAGGTCCTGCTGGAATTGGGCGAGCGCGGCGAGCTGTGCCGGATCGTCGTTTCGCGTCACCATGTCGTCCAGCTGGAAGTTGGCGACGATGAAGCCGCTCGGGTCGGTCTTGAACTGATCCTGCGTCGGCGGCAGGCCATTGTTCTCGCCCATGATGAGCGCGTGCAGCGTCGTGCCGTTCATCACCTGGGGCGTCACGTCGGCCGTCACGCCCTGCGCGGCAAGCGCCTGAGTCAGCGTCTGCACCGTTTGCGTCGCCGCGTCGGAGGCCGGCGCGTCGGACGCAGCGTGCACGACGGCTGCGACTTTCGCCGTAGACTGGGGCGTGGCCGCTTGCTGAAGCGGGTTGCCGTAGAACGAAATCTTCGCGTTCGACGAGGCGGGCGCGCCATCTCCGCCACCGCCACAAGCAGCGAGAACAGCCGCGCAGGCGAGCGCGGCGGCGATTGTCTTCTTCATTTCTTGTCCCTCGGATGCTCGGCTTCTGACGGGGCGAGCTTTCCCTTTCCTTTCCGAAAGGAAAGATAGCATTGTTCAGAGCATTAGGAATCGTTTGCGACGCAGGACAAAAAAGAACCCGCCGAAGCGGGTCAGAAAACGCACACCATGCCCGGACTATGGGGTCGGGCGAAGGTGAGCGCGAGAGATGTTGGTCCCGACCGCTCCCGCGTTCGCCGCAAGCCCTGCTTCACACCGTACGCACAATTTAACGTTTGCGGGAATGAGACGGAATTAGTAACCGTCCCAATATATGGGTAGACAATTAGCAGACAAAAGCTGCATCGGTCCTGCGAAGGAGCCGAAGATCCGAGCACGACGCCCCGCGTGAGGATGAGAAGAAGTAAACCAGACGTGGTGGCTGACACCGCGTAGAGTGGTTCGTTTATGCGGAGTGAAAATGGCCACTACAGAAGACGTCATTGCGGTGTTCGAGCAGATTAACTTCGAAGGGAAGGATCTGCTTCGCCTGGAGGACGCGTGTCTCGGGTTCGCCAAATGGTTGGCGATCGCGTGGGACGACCTGGACGATGAAGACCGGGAGATTCTGATGACGGTCGGAGCGACTGTCTGGAGGGAGTCGAAGCGCGGCAGCGGTAAGAAGGATTGGCGGTCGGCGGCCTAACACCGGAAGAACGCCCAACAACAAGAGACCCGCGCAGGGGCGGGTCAGTCTGCGGCATGCGCAGGATGCAGTTGATCTTCTTGCTTCTCTGGCGTGTGGTTTTTTGCCAGTGCGGTTTGCCCTCAGAGGCGCGACAACTTTACCGCCGTGTGGCGCGCCCCGTCATCGGTGCAACTACGTAATAAGCCCTCACTGAAAAACGCATTCGGCCAGCGAGCAGGCAACAAAAAACCCGCCGAAGCGGGTGTTTCGCGAGGCTTTTCTTTCTACTCAGACGCGAACTCGACTATGGCGTCCTTGTCTTGGTCCTCTACGACCTTGACGCCCGCTCGTTTGATGACCTCCTTGACCTCCGCGTAAGCAGCCATCGTGGGCCCGAAACGCTGCTCAGGAACACGGACCGCGAACAATGCTTCGCCAACGAGTTGACCATCGCGCTCAAGTTTTTTTATCTTGCCTAGCCATTCCCACCCGTGGTCGTAGATCTTGGTTGGGTCTTTGCGATCAAGGTCCAACGGCTTGATGAGCTTTACGGCCTCGTCCTTCTCATTCACGTGAACGAATGGTAAGCGTGCCTGATACTCCGTCCCCAGCACCCGGGCTTGAAACAGATTCTGGAGATCCGCCGCCTTGAGAATATTTCGAACACGTTGCTCAACGACCCTCTCTTGATACACAGGCGTAACGAACGACCGGCCAACGTAGTAGTCGAAAAACTCGTTCAAAGCCTTGTGCGGCTCCTCAACAAGGGCCGCGCGCGGCATATCGGCATAGATGATCGCTTGCTGAGGGATGACCAACTGATCGAATGCGAAGTTCGCAAAATCAGTCGTCGGTCCGTTCACGGCACCAATAAAGGCGCGTTGCGCCATCTCTCCGATGCGGTGCATCTCTTCTTTGAAGACATCACGCGCACGCTTGTATACCTGAGCGTCCAACTCGTCGAAGAATGACGTAATCCGCCCGACGCGGTCCAGCAGCTTGAATCCGAAGTAGCGAGCAGTGGGGCTCATCAAAACGACCCCGACATTAGCGAACTCGCCAGTCTCCGCGTACGGCATGAAGCGCACCAGCGCATACCTGCAAGCGTGTTTCATGTTCTGTTCCAAAAATCGTCACTCTCGACCCGCTGAAGCATGGCTTTCGCATCGTCGGGTTGGAAGGGGCTCGGCAGTCCTGGCCCGATCTCAAGCCACTCATCGGGCATCTTGTCGCATGCGCCTTCGAACTGTCGTAGCGCGGTCTTCAACCTCTCTACATAAGCCGGGCGCGCTAGAAAATCCTGAAACACGCCGTTCCAATCTGCTGCGAAAACGTGTCCACGAAGGAAATTTTCTGCGTCGAAGTCAGCGTCGAACGCCAGATTGTAGTCGATGACTACCAGTTCTCGCTGGACGATGTCCCACAGAAGATTTACGTTTCCTCCGAAAGCAGTCAGTGTTCTGTCGTCGTTGCGAACCCACCAGTCGAAGACGGCTATGTCCCTCCGCAGATTCGGGAGGACGGACTGAACGCTCGAGAACGTCAGATCGACCACGTTTTGCCGGACGACAGATCCGAAGGCATATCCAGCACCTAGATCCGCGAAGTCCGGCAACCGCAGTAACTCCATCTCCTCGGGCACCTCGACGATACGGAAGTCTGCAATCGGCAAACCGAATGCCACGGCCATGCAAGACGCCAGCCACTCGGAGATCAAGCCTTTTCGACCGGCGCCACTGCCCTTGACGTAGTAGAGGCGGTTGTCGTTTCCTCTGCACAGAAACGGATTGGTTCGCCCTTGCACCGATCGCTGAAGGATCTCCGTAATCTGAACCACTTGCGTGTTTATCATATTGCGTGAAAGCGACAACATTCAAGTGGCATCGGCGTTTAGACGAATCGTTTCGACCGTTCGCCAATTCGATAACTCACGGCTTCGCCGGCTAGCGGCATCAATGCAGTCCGAGACAGCTCGCCATTAAAACGATCCCTTCATTCTGCGCATCTACTACTCGCCGCACCAGCGCGGCGTCTGGGACCGCGTTCAGCTCCGTTGCTCTGTCCAGTCGAGCGTCACAGGCGCCGCCTAACCGCAACGGAAAAAACTTGGCTCCGCGCATCGACGGTCAAGGTGGCCGCTCACGGTTCAAGGACTTTCTTTGCTCCTCGATTAGCCGTGTCCAGCGCGTCGAGCAGGCCTGCAAGAAAACGTAGGGTCGTGTCGTCTGTTCCTTCACTTACTGTCTGCACCATGGCGGTAGCACGGACGCTTATGTCGAGGACCGCCCTTTGATAGATGCACAGCGCCTCGTAAAGCTGAACCTTTGTGAGCGGGATTTCGTCGTCTTCCATCGTGAACTCCTACAACCAAGGTACGTCAAGGGTACCAAGGCCTATTCACCGCGGTAGCCATTCGAACGCCGGCGCACAAACACGCCGGAACGCCGTCGCACCGCTTACCTCAGCATCAACCGCGAAAAACGATTGCCTGATTCAGCGCGTCAACGATGCACCGCACCCGCGCGTCTACATCAGCCGGCTACCCGCGATACACGATTGCGTTGTTCAAAGCATGAACAACGCGCCGGACAAGTCCTTTGTCCTGAGACGAGAACGCGGTGACCTCTCCTGACGACGTCATGAGGCTGATCGCGTATTTGGGCTTGCCGCGCGCGAGTAGAACCGCGCCAGGAATGAGGGCGATGGCGGCAAGAGGTACAAAGGACAGTCCGCAAAAAAGCAGGATGGTACCGACCGCGACGAGAATCGCTCCAGCGATCCACGACCGGTCTTTCTCGATATGCTTGACAGAAGTGATCCCGCTCATGGCGAACGTGTTTCCGGGCACCATGAGTCGGGTATTCGTGACCTTGATCGCGCCTTCGTCGAGGAAGACGCGCTCGGCAGCTGCGCTACGCGGCGGCGATGCGCCATATGTAGGCTCGTGGATGTCGCTCACATTGCCCCGCTAACGCCCACCACGCGGGCGATGATCTGAACGTGCCCCGACTCTTCCGCCGAAATGTCGACGTCCGGGTAACGGGTCTTGTCGGGATTGTCCGAGCGGATGCTTAGACCGCCGCCCGGTCGCTTGAACAGCCGCTTCACGTACACCTCATTCTGGTACGCCAGCACATACACCTTGCCATCCACCAACTCGGTCGCCTTGTAGTTCACGACGAGCGAATCCCCGTCGATCACCCGGGGTTCCATGCTGGAACCCTCTGCGACGATTGTGGCTGCATGCTCCGCATCTAGGCCGAGCCGCATAAGCCACGCCTTCCTGAACGCCTGGCGCTGGCCCTTCTCGTCGATGTGCCACACGATCCGGCCATTTCCGGCAGACGCCTTCACTTCGAGCCTCGGAATCAAAACGTACTCTTCGCCTAGTTCTTGGTCGTGATCCCATTCGAGAATGGGACGGATGTTCACGGATGCTCTCCCATCCGTCAGAACATTTTTATCTGAAGTAGGCGCTTCATCAAGCCACCCAGCGGGCAGCTTTAGTTTCTCTTCCAACTTCCTTGCTTTTTTCTCGCCGAAGGACTTGTTCTTCAGAAGGGCGGAAATTTCTCCCTGGTTCTCGCCCGTTTGACGGACGAACTCGGCTTGGGAGCCGTACTGCTCGATGAGTTGCGCCAGGCGCGCGCGGCGGTGGTCGATGACTGTCATGACCAAATTATCGTCCGCCATTACTGGGTGGTAAATCTCCGAATGGTATTGACTTTCCATTACCGTCTGGTAATATATAGGCATGGACAAGCTACGCACATACCTCAATTCGATGACTCCCGAGAAGCAGGAGGAGTTCGCGCGCCGCTGCGGGACGTCGCTCGGTTACTTGCGAAAGGCGATCAGCGCGGACCAGCAGTTCGACGTTCAGCTGTGCATCAACATCGAAGTCGAAAGCAGGGGGGCTGTCCGTTGCGAGAACCTTCGTCCGAAGGTCACGTGGTCGAAGATTCGCGGTACGGCGGTGGCGGCATGAGTGATACGCCGTTGACCGCCGCAGAGCAGAAAGAGGTACGCGCGATGTTGCTGGAGCTTATCGCAAGAGGATTTCCGGATGGAGCGCTCGACGAGGCGCGAAAGAAAGCGGTCCTGCAGTTCCGCAGACTGAAAGCGGAGTCAGCAGGACCAGCCAAAGCAACGAGGTAAGCGGCGCGCGTCCTTCTTCTGCTGTTTTGAGCGTGGGGCTCACACAGTCTGATTGAGGACTACTAATCGCGCGGAGGTCTCTCAGGCACTTGCCGTTTTTCATTTTTGTTTTACCCCGTTTTCTGTGTCGTTCTTTTTACCTACGACGCCACTTTATCCGGGTCAACCATCAGTAAATACGTTTGTTTGGAGCTTGAATTGAACATCCTCGACACCCTGCATGCAGTCGCGCATGGCTACAAAGGCGGCTGCGAATCGCTTGCTCCGCGCCTCGGCATGTCGGCGGCTGTGCTCCGCAGCAAGGTCAATCCGAACACTGAGACGCACCAGGCGACGTTGATGAACGCCGTGCAGATCACGGAGATGGCCGACGACGATCGCGTGCTCGAAGCGTGGGCGCGCGAGCGCGGCTATGCGCTGGTGAAGATGCCGAACGTCGAGAGCTGCACCGATGCGGCGATCGTTGAACTGATGGGCGAAGCGTGGGCAACGCACGGCGCCGTCGGCCAAGAGATCTGCAAGACGCTCGAAGACGGCCGCGTCGAAGAGAGCGAAGTTGACCGCGTCGAGAAGCGCATCTTCAAGCACGCGCAAGTGCTCATGACGATTGCCGCTCGTCTGCGCGGCATGGCGGAGTGACCATGAGCGCCAGCCCGGATTACATCCCCATGTCGTTTCCCGACTTCATCACGACGGGCCGCATGTTCGACGGTCCGCAGACCGCTGAATGGCAAGAGCGCGAACGCGCGAAGCAGCCTCGTAAGACCTGCATCGCGTGCGGCGCGAAGCAAAACGCCGACGGTACGCTGCCGTGCGGTCACGACCACGACCTGTGAGGTCATCCATGAACGAAATCGCCCTCAACGCTCCGACGATGTCTAGCCGAGAAATCGCGGCGCTGCTCGATTCGCGGCACGACAACGTGAAGATCACGATCGATCGCCTTGTTGATCGCGGCGTGATTGTTCGTCCTGCAATGCAGGAGGTACAAGTGACCGATGCGATGGGCCGGTCGCGCACCGTGTCGGAATACCGAATCGGCAAGCGCGATAGCTATGTGATCGTCGCGCAGCTCTCTCCCGAATTCACGGCGCGCCTTGTTGATCTCTGGCAAGCGCTCGAAGAGCAGGTCTCGAAGCCCCAACTGCCCGACTTCACGAACCCGGCCGTCGCCGCTCGTGCATGGGCCGACGAAGTCGACAAGAATCTCGCGCTCCAGCAGCAGGTCGCCGCGGCTGCGCCGAAGGTCGCTGCTCTCGAACGCCTGACGGTTGCCGCGCAGGGCGCGATGTGCATCACCGATGCCGCGAAGAACCTGCAAGAGCAGCCGAGGCGCGTATTCGATTGGATGCAATCGAATGGCTGGATCTACCGCCGACCGGGCAACGCTACGTGGACCGCCTATCAGGACAAGCTCCAGCGCGGCGTGCTCGAACACAAGATCACGACCGTCCATCGCAATGACGGCTCGGAGAAGGTCACGACGCAGGTTCTCGTGACTGCCAAGGGTCTCACCGAGATCGCGCAGAAGATGCGCGGCGCGGATCTGCACTGAGGCCCAGATGAGCACCATGATCATGTCGGCCTGCTGGCCGCTCCAAGGAATGTCCCTCGCGCAGAAGGCCGTGCTGATCTCGCTGGCGGACAACGCGAACGACCAGGGCGTCTGCTGGCCGTCGATCGCGACGATCGCGAAGCGTATCTGCGCATCGGAACGCGCGGTGCAGAACGCCATCAAGTGGCTGGAGTCGGCGGGCATCGTTCTAGCCAACCGGAACAACGGTCGGCACACGAGTTACACCATCACCCCCGCAGCATATGCACCCCCGCAGGAGATTCACCCCCGCACGAAATGCACCGGTGCAGCAGATGCACCAACCCCCGCAGCAGATGCGGGGGACCCCCGCACGCCGTGCGTCGCACCCCCGCACCAGGTGCCGTCTAACCGTAAAGAACCATCAGAAGAACCGTCATTGAACCGTCAACCTGCGCGGCGTGCGCCGCGAGTTTCGTTGCATGACGAACTTCGATCGATGGAACTGCCTGACGGCATCACCCCGGAAGTCTGGGCGATGTGGTGCGAACACCGTGAGGCGAAGGCCAAGGAAGCGCCTTGGACGCGCGGAGCGGCGGCAGTGTCGATCAAGCGCCTCGTGAAGTTGGCTGCTGCAGGCCAGTCGCCGGAAGTGACGATCGAGGAAGCGGTACTGCGTGGCTGGACGGGCCTGTTTCCGGTGAAGGCGGACTCGGCGACTGTGCCGGCGGCAAACGGCGGATCGGCCATCGCTGCGGACTGGTGGAAGACGTCGAGCGGCATCGAAGCGCGCGCCGCGCAACTCAGTGTCGCGAAGAAGGACGGCGAGACCTTCATGCACTTCAAAGTCCGCGTGTTCAAGGCGGCCGGTCCGGGCGAATGGATGGAGGACATGCTGCGCACGGTAGGCCGCGAAAGCGAAGACCGCTACGAAGCCTTGTATGCGTACTTCAACGACATCCCGCGCGACAAGAACGGCAACTCGGAGTCCGCATGAACACCTGCCGCACCTGCCAGAACGCATACGAGAAGCCGGGCCATGAGCGCATGCACCGCCGCGGCTTCCGAAACTGCAAGCACCTGCACGAGAGCCATTACGTGTCGAGCGCGGCGACGTGCCGCTTCTCGCCGATTCGTTGGAGCGCCAAGGCATGACGAAGCGCACCGCACCTTGGCCGCTGTACGTGAAGGAAGGCACGAAGAACGTCGGCACCGCGCGCGTGCGCGACGGCAGCGCGCCGACGATGACGACCGCGCAGCGGCGCATCTACGAAAAGACCGGCGTGCCGCCGCAGACGGCCGCGCTCGACGATCCGCTCGATCCGTTCGCGACGCCTGCGGTCATCACCGGCAAAGCGAAGAAGCCCGCGAAGTACCGCAACACGAAGTGCGAAGCCGAGGGCATCAAGTTCGACAGCCTGCGCGAGCGCGCGCGGTGGTTCGAACTGATCCAGCAACAGGTGCGCGGGGAGATCGCGAAGCTCGAGTTGCAGGTGCCGTTCGTCCTGGCTGAGCCGGTCGTGATCGGCGGCCGGAAGCGTCCGGCGCTGCGCTATGTCGCTGACTTCGTCTACGAGCGCGCAGGCGAGCGGGTCATCGAGGACGTGAAGGGCCGAATCACCGAGGGATACCGAATCAAGCGCCATTTGATGGCCGCGCGGGGACTGACGATTGTGGAGATCAAATAATGCGATGCACCGAGAACTATGCGCGCCAAGACCTGAGCGAACGTGCTCAGCCGAAGCGGACACACAAGGTCATGCCGCTGAGCCAACGGCTTGTCCTCGAATCGTTGCGGCGCCGCCGCGAGGCATCTGTCGGCGCGGTGGCCGATGAACTCGACAAGTCGCGCGACGTGACAAAGCATGTGTTCACGACCCTCATGAACCAAGGCTACGTTGTGCAGACGCGGCAGATGGTCGTGACGGTGGGGCGCGGGCGCGAACCGGCGATGTACAAGTGGACCGGCAAGGCATTTCCGCCTTCTAGCGAGCTTGCGGAGCGCGCGGGCAGTGCCGATCGCGGATTGGCCCCTCAGATCGCGACGCTGGTCGCGGGCATCAACGCGATGTGTCTCGTCGGGAGGGCTGCAGCATGAGGCTTTACATCGCCGGCCCGATGTCGGGCTATCCCGAACTGAACTTCCCTGCATTTCACGCCGAAGCAGCCCGTCTGCGCGCGCTCGGCTACGAGATCGTCAACCCGGCAGAAATCGACGTTGGCCCGAATCCCGACTGGCTGACGGCCATGCGTGCGGACATCAAGCAGCTCGTCGACTGTGACGGCATCGCTCTCTTGATCGGCTGGCAAGCATCGGCCGGCGCGAATATCGAGCACAGCCTTGCGCGCGGACTTGGGCTGCGCGTCTACCAGGCACGGCACATCATCGCCCTAGCGGGCGACACGCCGGTGATCTCGCAAGACGCGGTTACCGAACTGCTCGACGAAGCGGAGGCCGCGTGAAGCGATCGGCACCGCTCGCCCGCAAGACGCCGATGAAACGCTCCGCGTGGCCGCTGGCCGATCGCGCAACGGCGCTACGCCGCACGGAATTGAAGCGCCGCGCGCGCAAGGTGAAGACCGGCGACGACAAACGCATGCGCGACGCATGCCGCGGCGAGCCGTGCTACCTGCGCATCCCCGGCGCGTGCGCGAGCGATCCGACGACGAGCGTCCCGGCACACCGAAACGAAGGAAAGGGCATGGGCCTGAAGACGCCCGACGTCTTCACCGTGCCCGCATGCCCGGCGTGCCATTACGAATACGACCAGGGCAAGCGCTTTCTGCGCGAGCACAAGCGCGCCCTGTGGAACGCGGCATACGAGCGCTGGGAGCCGGCGCGCGCCGCGAAGATTGGTTTGAAGGAGGAAGAGACGTGCGCTGTTTGATTCGCATTCCGCAGAGCACTCGCTGGCATACGCCGCGCGGGCGCAACGGACGTCGGTACGCGGCCGAGCGGTTTCGACTGACGTTCCCGCTCGAAACCACCGTGTACCGCGTCGCGCTACCGAAGATCCAGAGCCGACTGCAGCCGTACGTTGTCGTCGACGCGTGGATTCCCGAAGACAGGCGATCCGGATTTCCGATTCTTGATTCGGGATGGGTAGAGCCGGGCGTGTATCGAACGCACGCGCGCATCGACGAGAACGCAAAAACACTGGCGCCGTTCCTTGCGAGCGGCTTGGAAGAGATGGACGTGAGAGAGGAGGCCGCATGATCCCCGACAACTTCGACCCGCTGTGGGTGGCGCTCGGCATCAAGCGCCGTGACTGGATGCAACCGGCTCCCCGGAAGCAATGACCGCATACGCCTACATCGAGACAGCCGACGTTCCGAGGCCGCTGATGGATAACGCGGCGCGACGCGCTGCAGACGGCGACAAGCTAATCGCCTTCATCGGCTGCCCGCTGACCGGCATCCAGCAGGACGACGGCGAGATCCAGTTCCCGTTCCCGCGCGCGCCGGAGATCCGCGACGAGTTGATCAGTTGGCTGTGCCACTGGGGACTCTCTTTCAGGGTGGAGATGTGATCGCCCGCGCACCACGCGCTTACCGCGATCCGCTCAAGCAGTTGATCGACAAAGAGGGCGACACCTGCAAGGGCTGCCCACACGAACGAACCTTCGAATTCATCGGCTCCATGCAAACCATCTGCGCTATTGGCAAGAACCACGGATACCGCTGCGAACAATACGGAAAGAGGACCCCCATGACGACGAGCGCAATCGCCGCTGACGAGATCGATGCTGTGCTGACCGAGTGGTACGAATGGAGTCAGGCATACGAACCGGCGCTCGGCTATGGCCGCGCGGACGCGACGTGCCGCGACTTCAAGATCAGCAACCAGTGGATGGATTACGACCAACTCAACGACGTCGTCGATCATCAACTGCGCGCGGCAACCGGGCAGGCCGTCGATCCGATCATCCAGAAGCTGTCGCTGCCGCATCGCGTCGCCGTGATGACCGCCGTGCGCAACTTCGTCGCTGGCGCGGTCGTGTTTCAGAACCCGCGCAGTCCGGCTACGCAGGACCACGACTACGCCGCCGCCAAAGCGTTGATGCGCCCGGCGCTGCTGGCGAAGGGGCTTTTGAGTGCACGTGCGCCGCGCAACGGATAAGCAAAAATGCTTAATAAACTCCTTGCGTGTATAAGCAAAAATGTTTAACATGGTTTCATGTTCAACAACACGGAGGGACGGTGAAGCAGAGCGAGTTCAAGAGGTGGCTCGCTGAACAGGGAGCAGTCTTCAAGGAAGGTTCGAACCACACGAAGGTCTACCTGAACGGCAAACAAACCACCCTGCCAAGGCATCCCGGCCACGAAATCGGGGAAGGCTTGAGGCAGAAGATTTTGAAGCAACTCAACCTGAAGTAGAGGGAGCCCCGAAAGGGGCTTTCTCCGCACCGTTTCTCAAGCAATGGAGTGCACTATGTTGCGTTACCCAGCACTGTTCGAACCGGAGGGAACCGGATTCGTTATCTCCTTCCGGGATATTCCGGAGGCTTTGTCGCAAGGCGATTCGCTTGAAGACGCACGCGCGATGGCCGCTGATGCGCTGCTTACGGCGATGGATTTCTACTTCGAAGACAAGCGCCCAGTGCCGTCGCCGTCGAAAGCGAAAAAGGGCGAAGAGATGATCGCTTTGCCGGCCAGCGCGTCGGCAAAGGTCTTGCTGCTGAACGAGATGATCGCCCAAGGTGTCACGCCGTCGGAACTCGCGCGCCGGCTCAACACGCGTCCGCAGGACGTCAACCGCATCATGAACCTAGGGCATGTGACCAAGATCGATACGATCGCCGATGCGTTGTCGGCGCTCGGGAAGCAACTGGAGATCAGCGTCTCATAAAGAAGGGTTGTAAACCCGTTTGTATTGTCGTAGTATTTCGCGCGTGGGGCGTTCGCTCGCCCAAAGAAAAGCCCGCTCGGTTCACGCCGCGCGGGCTTTTTGTTATCCCAAGTTCGAAGTCAGGTAACGCGAGCACTCCTCGCCGAATCCATACCAAGTACCGGAGGGACGGCTAGGCGTCAAGATCAAGAGCCGATCAGACTTTCCGATGTAGTTCAGCAAGTGGTTCATCACTTGGCTCTCGCTGAGGTTCGTATTCAAGAGCCACGTCGAATCCAAGCAGTGCCACCAATGCCCCAGTGATTTGATGGCATCTTCGAGCTTCGTATAATCCATCCCGTCTTTTCGGACGAGGTCGTACCCGATCATGATGGTTGTCATTGTGCTATCTCGATGTTGAAGTTGCGCCGCGTTCCGGCGATGGCCTGCGGCACGTAAATTTCTCGTAAACGCTTAATGCCGACAAGACCAATGCGCCCATGCAAGCATCGCGGGTGCGGCGCTCTCGTGCCTGGCGGCAAGTCGTACTGCGAGCAGCACGCGAGCGAGGACGTGAAGTGGAAGCCTGACGCGGTGCGCGGCAATCGCCACGCGCGCGGCTACGGAAACGCATGGGTCAAGCGGCGCGAGCGCATTCTGCTTCGCGACTGCGGTCTGTGTCAGGTCTGCAAGCGCTCCGGGCGCGTCACCATCGCGACCGAGGTCGATCACCGCGTGCCGAAGTCGCAAGGCGGCACTGATGACGACGACAACCTGCAGTCGATCTGCCGCGCGTGCCACAGGACGAAGACTGGTAGCGAGCGGCGATGAGCGTGGGAGGGGTGGGTCAAATCTCCAGCCGAAATCGGCTTGGGACCGACCGCTCCGTCGAATTTTCACGACCGCGAAATATAAAAATCGGTTTTTGGGCCGCGCGACGTGAGCGCGGGTAAAAGTTACAACGGCAAAATGCCGAAAATGGTTGCAAAACGGAGAGAAAATGGCCGGCGTGAAAGGCCGCTCCGGGCGCCGCGCCAAGCCCACGGCCAAAAAGGAACTGGCCGGCAATCCGGGCAAGCGGGCGCTAAATAAAGACGAACCCGACTACGGTCAGGTCACGAACATCGAGTGCCCGGCGTGGATTTCCGGATACGCGGCCGAGATGTGGGAGCGCGTCGCCCCCTCGCTCTGCAAGCACAAGATCGTGCAGGTCACGGATCTGCACAACCTTGAACTCTTCTGTGAGGCATACGGGCGACACCGGCTCGCGAGCGATGATCTTCGCAATAAGGGCCTGGTCGTGCTGAGCGCGCAAGGCGCGCCGATGAAAAACCCGGCCGCGACGATCCAAAACGAAGCCGCGCGGCAGATGGCGACGTTCGGCGCGCTGCTCGGGCTAGACCCGTCGAGCCGACAGAACATGGTGGGCGGCGGCAACAAGCGCCCCGATAACCCTTTCGGCGCGCTGCTCGGCAGCTAAATCACGATGGCAACAACGTATCCGCGCGTGGAGCAGGGGCTCCAGTTCGCGCGCGACGTCGTGCGCGGCAAGCGCCCGGCCGGTCGCCTCGTCGTGCTCGCGTGTCAGCGGCACCTCGACGATCTCGCGGCGAGCAGGAAGAAGGATTTCAAGTGGAAGTTCGACGCAGCGACGGCAGAGAAGAAGCTGGCGCTGATCGAGTTGATGCCGCACACGAAGGGCGAGTGGGCGTTCAAGCGCCAACTCGTCACGCTCGAGCCGTGGCAGAAATTCGGCCTGATGTGCACGTTCGGCTGGCTAAACAAGCGCACGGGCAAGCGCCGATTCCGCGAGAGTTACTGGGAAGTGCCGCGGAAGAACGGCAAATCGGTCATCGCGGCCGGCGTCGGCATCGGCATGTTCGTGCTCGACGACGAGTTCGGCGCCGAAGTGTATGCCGGCGCGACGACGGAAAAGCAGGCGTGGGAAGTTTTTAGGCCCGCGCGATTGATGGTGAAGCGCTCGCCGCTGCTCATCGAGGCTGCGGGCATCGAGGTGAATGCCTCGAACATGAACAAGCCGGAAGACGGCAGCCGCTTCGAGCCGCTGATCGGCAATCCGGGCGACGGCGCGTCGCCATCGTGCGCGATCGTCGACGAGTATCACGAGCACGACAGTTCGGCGCTGTACGAAACGATGCTGACCGGCATGGGCGCGCGTCGCCAGCCGCTCATGTTCATCATCACGACGGCCGGAGCGAACATCGAAGGGCCGTGCTACGACAAGCGGCGGCAGACGATCGAAATGCTCGAAGGCACGGTGCCCGATGACGAGCTTTTCGGCTGGATCTGGACCATCGACGAAGGCGACGACTGGACAGACCCGCGCGTGCTGGCGAAAGCCAACCCGAATATCGGCATTTCGGTCTATCAGGAGTATCTGGAGAGCCAGCAGCAGCGCGCGATCAAGTCCGCGCGTTTCACGAACACGTTCAAAACGAAGCATCTGAACGTCTGGACGTCGGCGAAAGCAGGCTATTTCAACCTCGAAGACTGGAAGAACTGCGAGGACGCGACGCTCACGCTCGAGCGCTTCGAGGGGCAGGACTGCATTCTGTCGCTCGACTTGGCGCGGAAGCTCGACTTGAACAGCATGGCGCGGCTCTTTTGGCGCGACATCGAGGGCCGGCGGCATTACTACAGTGTCGCGCCTCGCTTCTGGGTGCCGGAAGACACGGTGAAGAACACCGAGAACCGGCGGATGGCGGAGCGATACCAGAAGTGGGTGAACACGGGGCATCTGTTCGAAACGGCTGGTGCGGAGATCGACTATCGCGACATCCAGCACGAAGCGGTCTTGTCGAATCACAGTTGTCCGGTGCAGTGCGTGCCGATGGACCCGCACGGCGCGACGAACCTCGCGCACCAGCTTGAGGACGAGGGGCTGACGCCAGTCACCATCATCCAGAACTACACGAACATGTCCGATCCGATGAAGGAACTGGAGGCCGCGATCACGTCGGGCCGGTTCCATCACGACGGCAACCCGATCATGACCTGGTGCGTGAGCAACGTGGTCGGGAAGAACCTGCCGGGCAACGACGACGTCGTACGCCCGATCAAGCAGGGCAACGACAACAAGATTGACGGCGCTGTGGCGCTGATTATGGCGATCGGCCGGGCCATGCTCGCAGGGCAAACCGGCTCCATCGGCGATTTCCTTTCGAGTCCGATTATCGTATGAAGCAGAGCAAGCAAAAGTCGCCGGGGCGCATCAAGGCGAGCGTCCTGAAGTGGCTTGGCGTGCCTATTTCACTGACGGACGGCTCGTTTTGGTCGGCATGGGGCGGCATGAATTCGTCGAGTGGCGAGTCTGTCACCGTCGATTCGGCACTTCAACTGTCGGCGGCATGGGCTTGCGTGCGTCTCATCGCGGAGACGATCGCGACGCTGCCGATGAATCTCTACAGGAAGGCATCGGACGGCCCGCGCACGCTCGCAACGACGCATCAGCTTTACGACATCCTTCACAGCCAGCCGAACGCGGAGAACACCGCCGTCGAGTTCTGGGAAGTGATCGTCGCGAGCATGCTGCTGTGGGGTAACGGCTATGCGCGCAAACTGCGCTCGGCCGGCGTGATCATCGGCCTTGAGCCGATGCTTCCGCAGCGCACGCAAGTGAAGCGGCTGAGCAACGGCGCGCTGCAGTACACATATCAGGACCTCGACGGCACTACATCGACGCTCTCGGAAGACGACGTGCTGCACTTTCGCGGCTTCAGTCTCGACGGTCTCATGGGCCTGTCAGTGATCTCGTACGCACGCGAGGTGCTCGGCAACGCGACCGCCGCGAACAAGACCAGCAGCAGCGTCTTCCGCAATGGCTTGCGCCCTTCAGGCGTGCTGTCGACTGACCAGATTCTCCAGAAAGAGAAGCGCAACGAGATCCGGGAAAGCTTGACGGAGCAGTTCGGCGGCGCAATGCAGTCCGGAAAGACGATGGTGCTCGAGGCCGGCATGAAATATCAGGCCATCACCATGAATCCGGGCGATGTGCAGCTGCTCGAAACGAAGGCCTTCAACGTCGAGGAGATTTGTCGGTGGTTCCGCGTGCCGCCTTTCATGGTCGGCCACAGCGAGAAATCGACCAGTTGGGGTACCGGGATCGAGCAGCAAATGATCGGTTTTCTGACGTTTTCGCTGCGTCCGTGGCTGACTCGCATCGAACAAACCATCAAGAAGGGATGTTTAAGCCCTGACGAGCGGCTGACGTACTACGCCGAGTTCGCCGTCGAAGGGCTTCTGCGTGCTGACAGCGCCGGACGCGCCTCTTTTTACTCGACGATGACGCAAAACGGCCTCATGACCCGTGACGAGTGCCGCGTAAAAGAGAATCTGCCGCCGATGGGCGGAAATGCTGCCGTTTTGACGGTTCAGTCGGCGCTTCTGCCAATCGACAAGCTCGGCGAGCAGTCGGACGCCGCGACCGCGCAAGACGCACTCAAGAATTGGCTCAGCCAGGAGCAGAAATGAATCGCAAGAGCGGAAAGGGCGGCTACAAGGTCCGCGCATTCGATCTCAACGTCAAATCGGTCGACGACTCGGGCCACTTCTCCGGTTACGGCTCGGTTTTCGGCAACGTCGACAGCTATGGCGAGATCGTCGCGCCCGGCGCGTTCGAAAAGAGCCTCGCCGAACTGAAGTCGAGCGGCCGCGCGCTCCCGATTCTCTGGCAGCACAACACGAATACGCCGATCGGTTCTTGGTCGGGCCTGAAAGAGGACGATTACGGCCTCTTCGGTGACGGCGAACTGTGGCTCGACGATGCCCCGAACGCGAAGATCGCGTACCGCGGCATGAAGGCGAAGGCTATCACCGGTCTGTCGATCGGCTACTACGTCATCAACTCGAGCTACAACGAGAAAACCGGCGAGCGCACGCTCAACGAGCTCGACCTCGTCGAAATCAGCATCGTCACGAATCCGGCGAACCCCGAAGCGCGCATCGAGGCCGTCAAATCGGTCATCGCGCACGGCGGTATCCCGTCCCTTTCCGAGTTCGAGCGGTTCCTGCGCGAGGCAGGCTTCTCGAAATCGCAGGCAGCGGTCATCGCTAACCGCGGCTTGAAGCACCTGCTCCGGAGTGAGTCCGGGGAAGAGAGCGAAACCCCGGCCTTGTCGAGTCTCCTCGACGCATACAAGGCACCTCAACTCCCGTCCTTTAAGTAAGGAAAATCATGCAAAAAATCCAATATCCGCGCGATTTCGCACGAAAGAACGCCGGCGGCGCCGACGACAAGCTCGAAATCAAGGGTCTGCTCGACTCCCTGAAGGAGCGCGACTCCGAAATCAAGTCGTGGTGCGAGAAGGCCACGAACGAGATCAAGGAGACCGGCAAGGTCGCGGGCGAAACGAAGTCCGCGCTCGAGAAGTTGTCGGAAGAAGGCATTAAGGCGAATGCGCGCATCCTCGAGCTGGAGCAAAAGCTCGCGCGTCGCGGCGGCGGCGAAGAAAACGTCGTCAAGTCGATCGGCGAGATGATGACCGAGTCGGACGACTTCAAGGCAATCGCGCAAAAGGGTCGCGGCACTGCCCGTCTGAATATCAAGGCCGTCTCGAACATCACGAGCGCGACCAGCGGCCAAGGCGGCGTCGGCGTTGCAATCGCTCCGGAACGCCAAGCCGGCGTTCAGGGTCCGGCGCTGCGCCAGTTCGTCGTTCGCGACCTGATCATGCCGGGCCGCACGGCGTCGAACGCGATCGAATACGTGCAGGAAAGCGGCTTCACCAACTCGGCGGCGCCGGTGGCCGAAGGTACGCAGAAGCCGCAGTCGGATCTTTCGTTCGAGCTCAAGACCACGACCGTAAAGACGATCGCTCACTGGTTCCGCGCGTCGAAGCAGGTTCTCGCCGACGTCCCGCTGCTGCAAAGCTACATCAACGGCCGCGCGATCTACGGCCTGAAGTATGTCGAAGAGGCACAGCTTCTGTCGGGCGACGGCACGGGCCAGAACATCCTCGGCCTCATCCCGCAGGCGACCGCCTTCGATGACGCGCGCCGCGTGACGGGTGACACCCGTATCGATACGCTGCGCCACGCGATCCTGCAGGTGCGTCTCGCCGAGTATCGCGCGACGGGCATCGTGCTGAACCCGGTCGACTGGGAAGGCATCGAGCTGCAGAAAGATTCGACCGGCCAATACATTTGGGTGAACGTGCAGGACGGCGGCCAGCAGCGCATGTGGAAGCTTCCGGTCGTCGACACGACCGCGATTGCGGAAGGCGAATTCCTCGTCGGCGCGTTCGACCTGGCGGCGCAGGTGTTCGACCGTGAAGACGCCGCCGTCGAAGTGTCGACGGAAGACGCTGACAACTTCACCAAGAACATGGTGACGATCCGCGCTGAAGAGCGTCTGGCGATGGCTGTCTATCGTCCGGAATCGTTCGTGCACGGCACCTTCGCCGCGGCGTAATCGGAGTTGCGCGGGGCGCGCGCGGCGCGCTCCGCCATCAATCTCTGGAGGCTGACATGAAAGTGAAGGCGGAGAAGGCGTTCGAAGGCCAAGAGGGCTATGTGAAACGCGGCGACGTCATCGAGGTTTCGGAGATGCGTGCGCGGGAACTCAAGCGCGTGGGGCTGGTTTCCGAAGTCAGCGAGAAGGCCGCCGCCGCGCCGAGCAACAAGAAGGCGCCCGAGCCCGAAAACAAGGGTAAGGCGAAGTAAATGGCCGATTCGACGCCCATCATCACGACAGCTCAAGCGCTCGCGCATCTGCGCACCGACGCGGGCGTCGAGGATGAAATCATCGCGCTCTATATCAGCGCGGCGATCCAGTCTGCATCCGACTATCTCGACCGCAAGATCTACGCGACGCCCGACGACATGGCAGCCGCCGTGCTCGCAGGCACGGCCGGCGACGATCCGATCGTCATCAACGACGCGGTGCGCGCGGCGATTCTGCTGATCCTCGGCAAGCTCTACGCGTATCGCGAGGATGTCGTCGTCGGCACGGCGTCGAGCGTCATGGAATTGCCGGCAGGCTCGAAGCAGTTGCTGTTTCCGTATCGCACCGGGCTCGGCGTATGACACTGCGCGCGGGCGATCTCAACCGGCGCGTGCGCATCGAGCGCAACGGCGGCGGCGTCGATGATGTCGGGCAGCCGGTCGACGGTTGGACTGAGGTCGCCACCGTCTGGGGCAACGTGCGCATGCTCAGCGGAAAAGAAACGGCCCAGGCGAACGCCGATGTCGGCAGCGCGACGGCGAGCATTCGCATCCGCTATCGGACGGACATCACAAACGGGATGCGCGCGATCGTCGATGGCGTGACTTTCAACATCCTGCAGCCGCTTCCGAATGTCGCCGCGCGCGACTACACGGATCTGGCGTGCAGTACCGGCTCGAACAATGGCTAGCGCGGAATCCATCACCTACGGCGCGCTGAAGGCGCTCGCCGGTGGACGCGTGTATCCGGACGTCGCGCCCGCAAGCCCGACGAAGCCGTACATCGTCTATCAGAGCATCGGCGGCACCGACGAAACGACGTTCGACGGCGCCGACACGCTGCAGAACAGCCGCATGCAGGTTTCGGTCTGGTCCATCAGCCGAAGCGAAGCGGCAACCCTCATTCAACAGGTTCGCGCTGCGCTGACTGCCGAACCTGTGCTCGGCGTGCCGATCGGTGCGCCGGTGAGCGTCTACGAAGACGACACGAAGCTTTACGGCAGTCAGCAAGACTTCTCTTTATGGTTCAAGGAGTGATTCCATGCCCAGCACCGCAATGAGCGCCCAAGGCAGCAAGTTCTATGTGAACACCGCTGCGGACGGCGCTGCTCAACCGACCTGGACGAAGGTCAAGAACGTCAAGTCGTACAGCGGCTTCGACGGCAGCGCGAGCGAAATCGATGTCACGGACCTCGATTCCACCGCGAAGGAAAAGCGCCTCGGTCTCATCGACAACGGCTCGTTCTCGATCGACGTCAACGTCGATATGGCCGATCCGGGTCAGATGGCGCTGAAAGCCGCGCAGAAGGCATCGACGCTCGAATCGTTCAAGCTCGAGTATCCCGACGGCACGGGGTCGACGTTCGACGGCTTCGTGAAGTCGTTCCCGATCGCCGGCGGCACCGATGCGGTGATCACGTCGACCGTCGCGCTCACGATCTCGGGAGCCGTGACCGACGTTCCGGCGGGGGCCTAAGCCATGCTCAATCGCAGCCAGATTTTTGCGACGAACGACCTCAAGAGCGAGGTCGTTGACGTTCCCGAGTGGGGCGGTCAGGTGAAGGTGACCGTGATGAGCGGTCTCGCGCGCGACGCGTACCAGAAGACCATCAGCGAATCGCCGCGTGCGGTGAGCTTCTTCGAGGGAACGCTTCTGGTGGCAACTGTCGTCGGCGACGACGATCAGCCGCTCTTCACGGAAGACGACATTCCCCTCCTGCAACAACGCAACTCGGACGTCGTCTCGCGTATCGCACTGGTCGCCATGCGCCTGAACAAGCTCGGCCCGAAGGCAACGGAGGACGCGGAAAAAAACTCCGAAGCCGCCCCGAGCGGCTCTTCTGGTTCCGACTCGCCCGCGAGCTAAGCATGTCGGTCGCGCGCTGTCAGGCGGAAGTCGACAGCGCGGAATTCACCGAATGGCTCGCCTATTACCAGGTCGAGCCGTTCGGTACGCAGATGGAAGACCTTCGGGCCGGCGTCATTGCCGCGGCGACCTACAACGTGAATCGCAACACGAAGAAGCGGCCCGAGCCCCTCGGTCCGTCGGATGTCATTCCGTGGATCGGTGGATTCACGAAGCCGGAAGAGCCGGCGCCGATTCTCCTCGATGACCCGGTCGCACAGTCAAATCTGATGCGTGCATCAATCTTCGGACGTTCCCGAAATGCCAAAGCTGCTTGAGATCTCGAATCCCGATGGATTCCCGGAGTTGCTTCGCCGCATGGGCGATGCACTCGGGGAGTCCGCTATTCGGACAGCGGGCGCAGCGGCCGCGAGCGTTGTGCTCGAAGAGGCGAAGCGGCGGGTGCCGGTCGGATGGATCGAGCGGCATCAGGGCGCGAAGAAGTTTCCCATCGGCTTCGGTCGTGATTCGCTCCTCGCCGCTTATCTGCCGGAGAAGTCGGTAACGGGCCGGCAGGCGACGTATGTGGTCACGTGGGCGGCGGATGCCTTCTACCTGCGGTTCGTCGAGTATGGGACGTCGAAGATGGCGGCGCAGCCGTTCTTCCGACCCGCGATCGCCGCAACAAAGATGGCGCAGGACTATGCAGTGATCGAAGCACTCGACAAGAAAGTTGCGGAGGCGAAACTTGGCTAATGAAACGCGGTATGAGGTCAGCGTCGGTGCGGACGGTGTCGCATCGGGGCTGCAAAAGGCGCGCGCGAGCTGGAACGCCTATACCGCAACGGTAGAAGACGCCGCCAAGCGTCAGAAGGTCGCCCAGCAAGCAATCGACGAAGCGCGCGACAACGGCGTGAACGTCAACACGCGCATGATGAACGCCACGAAGCGATTCATCGACTCGTTGGCGCAGGAGGCGGCCACCGCCGGAAAGACACGCGCGCAACTGCTTGAACTGAAGGCCGCACAGATGGGCGTCTCGGATGCCGCGGCCGGCTATATCTCGCAGATCAAGGCGGCGTCCGATGCATCGGCCAGCGCCGGCAAGGCGGTCCATGAATTCAGCTTGAACTCTGTTTCGGCGCGCCGCGAGCTCGCAGTGCTGGCGCACGAGGCGGCGACAGGCTCGTGGAACAACTTCGGCGGCTCGCTGCTGGTGCTCGCTGAGCGGACTGACGCTCTTTCGTTGGCGATGAGCCCGCTGGGGATCGGCATCGGTGCGGTCGCGGCGGCGATCGGCGGTTTCATCTATGAGGTCGCGAAGGGTGCGACCTCGATGAGCGCGCTCGCACACGCGTCGCAGATTACCAATGGCTATCTCGGTCTGACCAGCGATGAATTGAGTGCGATGTCGCGGAGCATCGCCGGAACCGGCTCGCAGATCACGACCGTGCAGGCCGCGATGACGGCGTTGGTGTCGAGCGGGCAGATCGCGGCGGATCAACTCGCGCTCGCAACGAAAGTCACGGCCGAATTTGCTGAAGATACCGGCATCGCAGCGGACAAGGCGGCCGAGGAACTGATCAAGTTCGCGAAGGATCCGCAGAAGGCGCTTGAGGATCTGCAGAGCCAATATCACACGTTCTCGGCGGCGCAGGTCGACGTCATTGAGAACTACATCAAGACGGGTGATAGCGCGTCCGCCTACAAAGCCATCCTGCAGGGCATGGATGAGGCGCACGAGCAGTTCAAGAATCACGCGCAAGAGAACATCGGCGTCGTCCAAAAGGCGTGGCAGTTGCTGAAGGCTGACGTGATCGACACCATCAATCACATCAGCCAACTAGGTGCTGCAGCGTCGAACGCAGAAAAGCTGGCCGATGCGACACAGAAGGTTGCAGACGCGCAGGCGAACGTCGCGCGCATGGCCGCGTTCCCGAACAGCTTCGGCGCACAGGCGGCGCAGAAGGGTTTGATCGCAGCGAAAGAGCAACTCGCAGCGCTCCAGAAAATCGCCGATCAAGAAAAGCAAGACGCAGACGCAAAGGCGAAGCGCGCGGTCGGCGGCGATGCTGCGGTAGCGGTCAACAAATATCTGAACAGCACGCAGTACGCTACGCCGCTTGATCAGCGCAATCTCGCGCTGAAGAAAGAGAACGCGGATTTTGCCGCGGCGACGAAGGATCTCGACAAAACCGCGTCGGATTACATCGCGGCCGAGAAGCGCCACGCCAACAATCTCGCGGAGATCGAAAAGCAATATCAGAGCCGCAACGGCTCGAAGTCGGCGGCCAGCGCGGCGGCTGCGGCGGCGCAAAACGCCATCAATGCGCAGCTGGCCGCGCTCGACCAGCAGCAGAAGGACATCGAGACGAAGCTGAAGGCGTCGATCGAACACATCAAGAGCCTTCAGGATCAGGGTGTCATCACGCAAGAAGATGCGCTCCAGCAGATGCACGATGCCCGCGCGAAGGCGCTGCAGGATGAACTCAAGATCGAGCAGCAGCAGGTCGAAATCGCGCAGGGCAAGAAGCAGAAATCGGCGATCGAGAAATATGCCGGCGAGGTGAAGGCCACGCAGGACAAGATCACGGCGAATGATCAGCAGTTCACCGACGATTCGGAAAAGCTGGCGAAGCAACGTCAGCGCGCGGTCCAGGTGTACACGGACGCTTTGCAGCAGCAACTCGCGACGCAGCAAGCGGCGGCTGATTCACAAGTTGCTGGTCTGAGCATGGGCGGCAACGATCGCGCGGACTTTGACCGGTTGCTCGCGATCCGCCAGGACTATGACCGCAAAGTCGCCGATCTCACCAAGCAGCAAACCGAAAAACGCATCGACGATCAGCAGTTCAACGATGAGCTGGCCGCCACGCAGGACTATTACGCGAAGTCCGTTGCGATCGCGCAGAAATCGTCGGCCGATATTCGCGCGGCTAACGCAGATTGGACGACCGGCGCGCGGCGCGCGCTGGCGGATTATGCGGATGACGCAGCGAACGTCGCCGCATCGACGGCTTCAACGTTTCAGGACGCATTCCGAGGAATGGAAGACGCGTTCGCTAGCTTCGTCACAACGGGCAAGCTCGATTTCAAAAGTCTCGCAACGAGCGTCATCGCCGACATCGCGCGCATGCAGGCGCGTGCGGCCATCTCAGGCTTGTTTAATTTCGCCGCTAGCGCAGTCAGCTCGTATTTCGCGCCGAGCACCACGTCGGGGGTCAACACCTATGGCTTCACGACAGGTCTCGAATCGTCGACGGCTGGCGTGGGGAGCAACACCTACGGTTTCCACCTTGCAGGCGGCGGTGCTGTCTCGGGGCCGGGCACGTCGACGTCCGATTCGATCCCGGCATGGCTGTCGGATGGGGAATACGTGCTCAAGGCGGCTGCCGTGCAACGTATCGGCGTGCCGGCGCTCGATGCGGCGAACGAAGGTCGGCACGTGCACAGCATGGCGCGCTTTGCGAGCGGCGGTTATGTCGGGTCTGCGGCAAATTCCTCGCGGGCGGGCGGCGGCGACATCAATGTGTCCGCTCCGGTGACGGTGCAGGGCGGCCCGGACGCGACCGCAAACGCAAACGGTGCCGCCGATCTGCAAAAGAAACTCGAAAAGATGGTTAGAGGCGTCATCAACAACGAGCGCCGCCAGGGCGGTGCGCTGTGGCGCATGCAAAACGGGGTGGCGTAATGGCAGACACGTTCACCTGGTCGCCGACGGTCTCGAACTCGTCCGGCAGCACGACGATGAAGGTCCGGAAGGCGCAATTCGGCGACGGCTACGCCCAGCGCGTCGCCGACGGCCTAAACAGCGCGGCGTCCAGCTTCAGCCTGCAGTTCGTCGGCGATGTCGCGAAGATCAGCGCGATCCTCGCGTTCCTTCGCGCGCACGCCGGCGCGAGCGCTTTCTATTGGACGCCGCTGCTTTGGTCTGCGCCCGCGCTGTTCACTTGCGAATCATTTTCCGAGCCGACGCGTGACGGTGACGTCTACACGATCACCGCGACGTTCGATCAAACCTTCGCACCATAAAACTCGATGGCTACTCTTCAGAAAGTCAACCTCGGCACTCCGCCGACGGCGGTTGACGGTGATACCGCGCGCGGCGCAAACACGAAGGCGAATGCGAACGTCGATGTTTTGAGCACGCAGATCGCGTTAGTCAGCAACGCTGCGACGATTACCAGCGCGCAAGCGCTAACGAATGCGCACGTCGGCAAGCGGGTGAATATCAACCTGGCAACGACCGGAACGATCAATCTACCAGCCGCCTCGACGTGCGCCGTCGACCAAGTGATTCACCTGCGAAACGTCGGTGGAACGCTCGTTACGTTGGCCATTACCGCTGGTTCAGGCGACACGCTGTCTCTTTCGCGACTCAATCCAGGCGAGTCGGCGCTGCTCGATACCGATGGGGTTCATGCCTGGTCGTGTCTATTGCGCGGTCGAACGAATTCCGACAACGAGACCATCACCGGCAGGGTGACGTCGAGCACGGCCTTGATCGGAACGGCGGCATCATCCGATGCGACGACGCCCTTGTTCGTCAGTAACAACCAGGGCAGCGCTGGAATCATCCCGGCGGCCACGTTTTCCAGTGGCGGAGCTGCCACTCCGCGTCTGTCGATTATTCCTAACGCTTCTGCCGCCGCTTTCAATCCGATCGTCTCAGCAGGCGACACGGCCATTATTCCGTCGCTTAACGCCACCGGCAGCGGCAATCTGAGCATTGCGCCGTGGTCAAACAGTCTGTCGGGCATCCGCCTCACGGCCGATGGAAATATCGCTTTCGGCGCGGCGAATATTGCAGGCCTATATGCGGGCACGGCGAGCGCCGACGGCGTCGGGATCGGTTCAGACCACGGGCTATATGTGCAGAGAAAAACAGCCGCCGGACTGTTTGTCTCGAAGAACGGATCGGCTGCGGGAACGTGGAGCGCGGATCTGATTCAGTTCTTCGTGAACGGGTCTAGCATCGGCAGCATTAGCACGCCGGCCGGCACGTCGGTCTCCTACAACACAACGTCGGATTACCGCCTGAAGGCAAGGTATGCGCCGCTGGTCGGGGCTACAGAAGCGGTTCTGCGCATCACGTTTTACGAAGGGGAATTTAAGGATGCACCCGGAGAAAGGGTGCACTACGTGATAGCGCATGAGCTGCAAGCCGTCGTGCCACATGCGGTCACAGGTAAGAAGGATGCTGTCTCGGAAGATGGCGCCATCGTGCCGCAGCAAGTCGATTATTCGAAGCTCGTCCCGCTGCTTGGGTCCGCGCTTCAGGATGCCTTGAAGCGCATCGCGATCCTTGAAGCGAAGGTCGCGGCATGACGATCACCGCTGACATTCAACAACTCGAGCCCGGTCGGCTCGTCGAGTTGTTCGAAGTCGACTGCACGGCGATCGGTGGTGACTTGCTTCGCTTCCAAGGTCATCTGCAAACCACGTCGATCTTCTGGCAGGGCAACGAATACAAGCCATGGCCGATTCAAGCGACGGGCTTCGAACACACATCTGATGCGCAGCAGCCGGAGCCGAAGTTGACCGTCGGGAACGTCGACGGCTCGATTACTGCGCTGTGTGTTTTCCTCGCCGACATGGTGGGGGCGAAGGTGCGTCGTCGACGCACGCTGAGCAAGTATCTCGATGCGGTCAACTTTCCGGGGGGGAATCCGACGGCTGATCCGTCCGAAGAGATGGCGACCGAGATCTGGTACATCGAGCAGAAGAGCAGCGAGACGAACGTTCAAGTCGAGTTCACGCTGTCGAGCGCACTCGACTTCGGCGGCCAGCAACTTCCCGCGCGCCAGATCGTCACGATCTGCCAGTGGCAATACCGCGACGCGAATTGCGGCTACACGGGCACCGCCTATTTCGACGCGAACGACCAGCCTGTGAGCGATCCCGCGCTTGACCGGTGCAGCAAACGAATCAGCGGCTGCGAATGCCGCTTCGGCGTCAACGAGCCGCTCAGTTTCGGCGGCTTTCTCAGCGACACCCTTTCCTAATGAACGAAGAGACGAAGAAAGCGATCGCGGATCACGCGCTCGCGGAATACCCGCGCGAGTGCTGCGGACTCGTCGTCTTGCACGACGGTGCGGAGCGTTACGTGCCGTGCCGCAACGTCGCGGGCGCGCCGGAAGAGCATTTCGTGATGTCGCCCGAAGATTACGCACTCGCCGAAGACATGGGGCCGATCGTCGCCGTCGTGCATTCGCATCCCGGCGCGCCCGCGCGTCCGAGCATGGCCGATAAGGCGATCGCGGAAAAGAGCGGCGTGGACAAGTGGGTGATCATCTCCGTCGGCGTGCAGGGCGACGGATCCGTTGGCGCCGAAGACTGGTGCGAGTTCGGGCCAAGCGGCTATATCGCGCCGCTCGTTGGTCGTGAATGGGCGCACGGAACGCTCGATTGCTACGCCATCGTGCGCGACTGGTATCGGCTCGAGCGCGGCATCGAACTGCCGGACTTCGAGCGCGCGGAGAAGTGGTGGGAAGACGGCAAGTCGAGTCTCTACATGGACAACTTCGCGGCGGCGGGCTTCGTCGACGTCGGGCAAGACGCAGATCTGCAGCCGGGCGACGTTCTGCTGATGCAGATCCGCGCGAAGGTGCCGAATCACGCCGGGATCTATCTCGGCAACAACCAGATGCTGCACCACATGTACGGTCGCCTGTCGGGCCGCACGGTCTGGGGCGGCATGTGGGCGCATGCGCTGCGCGCGGTGCTTCGATACAAGGGAGGCGCAGCGTGAACGACAAACTTCGGACGATCCGGCTGTATGGCGTGCTCGGCACGCGCTTCGGGCGGGTTCATCGTCTCGCCGTCGCGTCGACCGCCGAGGCGGTGCGTGCGCTCGGTGTGCTGCTGCCAGGCTTCCGCAGCTTCATGCTGAACGCGAAGGACAGCGGGTTGACGTTCGCGGTCTTCAACGGCCGACGCAATCTCGCAGAGGACGAGCTTCGGCACCCGGTCGGCGATGAGGAGATTCGCATCGCGCCGATCTTGATCGGCAGCAAGCAAGGTGGGATCTTCCAGACGATCCTCGGCGCGGCTATTGCCGTAGTCGGTGTTGTGTTCGAGAACCCGACGCTGATCGGTTTCGGCGCGTCGATGGCGCTCGGCGGCGTCATGCAGATGCTGAGCCCGCAGACGACCGGTCTCGCGAGCACGAGCGGCGACAACGGCACGTCCTATTACTTCAATGGCCCGGTCAACAGCGCCGCTCAAGGCGACTGCGTGCCGATCGTCTACGGTCGCATGCGCGTCGGCTCGAAGGTGATCAGCGCCGGTATCTACGCGGAAGATCAGGCCTGATATGCGCATTCACGGAGCGAAGGGTGGCGGTTCGGCGAGCACGCCGACTGAGTCGCCGGATAGCCTGCATTCGATCGCTTATGCGAAGGTGCTCGACCTGGTTTCGGAAGGACCGATCGTCGGCCTGGTGAACGGGCTGCAGTCAATCTTCCTCGACGACACGCCGATCCAGAACAGCGACGGCTCGACGAACTTCTCGAACTACTCGTTCGACTCGCGCGTCGGAACGCAGGACCAGGCGTTTATGACGGGTTTCCCCGCCGTCGAGAACGAAGTCGCGGTGAGCGTGGCGCTGACGGCCGAGACGCCGTGGGTGCATCAGCTTCTGAACACGCAGTTGACCGCCGCGCGAATTCGGTTCGGCGTGCCGACGCTTCAGCAATCGAATCAGACGACTGGCGACGTCACCGGCTATCGCGTGGAGTATGCAGTTGACGTCGCGGTCGACGGCGGAGCCTATGCGCAGGTGCTGAGCGGCGCGTTCGACGGCAAGACGACGTCGCTCTACGAGCGCAGCGTGCGCATCGAATTGCCGACGGCGACGACCGGTTGGCTCGTTCGGGTGCGCCGTCTGACGGCGAATGCGCATAGCTCGCTGATCGCCGACACGGTGAACATCGAAGCCATCACCGAGATCATCGACCGGAAGCTGCGCTATCCGATGAGCGCGCTCGTCGGTCTTTCGTTCGACGCACAGTCGTTCAGTTCCGTGCCGACGCGGTCCTACGACATCAAAGGCATGATGATCCGCGTGCCGTCGAATTACGACGCGGACACACGCGCTTATTCTGGCACGTGGGACGGCACCTTCCAGACTGCGTGGACGGACAACCCCGCGTGGATCTTCTACGACATCGTCCTGAACGAACGGTATGGCCTCGGAAAGCTCGTCGACGCATCGATGATCGACAAGTGGAACCTGTACCAGATCGCGCAGTATTGCGACGTCATGGTTTCCGACGGGAAGGGCGGTCAGGAGCCGCGCTTCACGTGCAACGCCGTGATTCAATCGCGCGCCGACGCATACAAGGTGCTGCAGGATCTCGCGACCGTGTTTCGCGGCATCGCGTACTGGGGCCCGGGGCAGGTCGTCGCAAACGCGGACATGCCGCAAGATCCGGAATACGTCTACACGGCTGCGAATGTGGTCGGCGGGCAGTTCGAATATGTCGGCTCGTCGCGGAAGACGCGTTACACGACGGCGCTGATCAGTTGGAACGACCCGGCGAACAGCTATCAGCAAGCCGTCGAATACGTGCCGGACGAAGATGGAATGGCGCGCTATGGCGTGATGAAGGCGGAAATCACCGCGTTTGGAACCACGTCGCAAGGGCAGGCGCATCGACTCGGGCTGTGGACGCTGCTCACGTCGCGCTATGAGACGAACACCGTCTCGTTCAACGTCGGGCTCGACGGCACATTGTGTCCGCCGGGCACGATCATCGCCGTGGCGGACCCGGCCAAGGGCGGCCGGCGCATTGGTGGGCGCCTTCGCGCGTCGAGCGGGCGCGTTGTGACGCTCGATAAGGCGCCGACGGTTTCCGCCGGCGACACGCTGACGGTCGTTCTCCCGTCCGGCCTGGCGCAGAAGCGTACGGTGCAAAGCGTCGCTGGCGACAGCATCACAGTCACCGACGCGTTCACCACGCAGCCGGCGGCGGGCGCGATCTGGATGCTGGAAAGCGCCGATCTCGCCGCGCAGCTCTTCCGCGTGGTCAGCGTTCAGGAGTCGGACGACGATGGCCAGATCACGTACACGATCAACGCCACGCAATACGAGCCCGGCAAATACGCGGCCATCGACAACGGCGCGGCCATTCAGGTGCGCCCGGTCACCGTTATTCCGCCGTCCGTGCAGCCGCCGCCGGCGAACGTCCGGGTGTCGACGTATTCGACGATCGATCAGGGCATCGCGAAAACGACGATGGTCATCGCGTGGGATGCTGCGGACAAGGCCGTGTCGTATCTGCCGGAATGGCGGAAAGACAACGGCGAATGGGTGACGGTCAGCGCGACAGGCGGCTTGCAGGCGGAAGTCGCGGGCATCTATCAGGGAACGTATCTGGCGCGAGTGCGCGCGCAGAACGCTATGGGCGTGACGTCGGTTCCGGCATACAGCACGGACACGACGCTCACGGGCAAGACCAGTCCTCCACCGTCTGTCGCATCGCTGACGACCGCATCCAAGGTCTTCGGGATCGATGTGACGTGGACGTTCCCCGCCGACGGATCAGCAGGCGACACGCAGCGCACGGAACTCTGGTACAGCCGCACGACGGCGCGCGCGGATGCAGTGAAGCAGGCCGACTACGCGTATCCGCAGTCGACTGCCAGTCTGATGGGTTTGGCAGCAGGTCAGGCGTTCTATTTCTGGGCGCGACTCGTCGATACGTCCGGCAACATCGGGCCGTGGTTTCCGGCGGGCGATCCTGGTGTGCACGGTATCAGCAGCACGGATGCCGACGAATACAACGCCTACTTCGCCGGCCTGATCACGAAGACGGCTCTCGGAGAAGATCTGCTGGCCGAGATCGACGCGATTCCCGACCTGCAGCAGAGCGTCACCGAGAATGCGGCCGCTATCACGCAGGAGACGCAATCACGCGTCGACGCCGATGCCGCGATTTCTCAACGCCTCGATGTGGTCAGTGCGCAGGTCGTTGTTCCGCCGCTCGCCGGCAGCACGGACGACTATGCTGGCTCGACGCAGATCTATGCCGGCGTGTGGTCGGAGCAGAGCGCGCGCGCCGAGGCGGATCTCGCAATCGCGCGCAACGTTGAGACGGTGACGGCGCAGATCACGTCGAGCAGCACGCAGCTCATCGCGGCGGTGCAGACCGAGACACAAGCGCGAGTCGATGCAGTCAGCGCACAAGCGTCGCGCATCGACAACGTGCAGGCGCAGGTCACCGCGAACAACAACACGCTCACGGCGGCTGTCCAGACGAACGCGAACTCGTATGCCGATTTGAATGGCCGCGTGGCCGCGTCGTATCAGATCAAGACACAGATCACGTCGAACGGCCGGACGTACATCGCGGGCATCGGCGTAGGCGTCGATAACACGAGCGGCACGGTGGAATCGCAGGTGCTCGTGTCGGCAAGTCGCTTCGCCGTTCTCGATCCGAACGGATCGGCGGTGACGGCGCCGTTCGTCATTCAAGGCGGTCAGGTGTTCATGAGCCAGGCGCTGATCGGCACCGGCTGGATTCAAAACGCCATGATCGGCGACGTCATCCAGGCGACGGCGGTCGGCGCGAACGGTCTGCCGCGCTGGGTGCTCAACAAGAATGGGGCGCTGACGATGAATGGTGCGAACAACGGCGACGGCTACACCGTAATCGACGACAGCGGTGGCCGCACGTATGACGCGAACGGCACGTTGCGCGTCCGATGGGGGAAATGGTAAATGCCGGTCGGGATGCAAATTTGGGATGCGCAGGGGCGGCTAGTCGTCGACTTGACGACGCGGCTTGCGCGTATTGTCGGGTCCGCAGTTATCGACGGAAAACCGAATCAAGTATCGAGCCCTTTCCTTGCCCAGGGTGACATATTCGTGGCGTTTCAGCCGGCGAATCTGTGGAACTTCATTGACATGGACGTGAGCCGACCGATATTCACGATTCCGGGGCGCGGCGGCACGACGATCAGCTGGACATATTCGCCCGGCTTCGGATCGCACAATATGCCCATCGTCGGCAGCATGTTTTACGGAGTGAAGTGATGCCTGCAGGATTTCAGAGCTTTGCTGCCGACGGCACAAATACCATCCAGATAGACAGTGACAGCGGCCTGCCGAACTTCCAACTGCGGCAGAAAATCACGCAGACGATGGCCGTTGGCGCCATTCCTGTGTATTCAGTGGCGAGCGGTCAGCGTTATCAGTCCAGCGGACCAACGACGACGTTCTCGTTCTATGCGATCAGCCCGCTCGTCGTCTTCGAATGCAGCGGCGCTCACATCTGTCCGCATGCATGGACACAGTCGGGCAGCAACTTCTCGGTGACAGTCGTTGGCGATGCATCGGTTCCGGTCACGATCTACGTCTTCGATAAGAACGATTTCAGCGTAACGGCTAATCGCGTCGGGCTTCAGATATTCAACGCGGCGGGCGTGCTCGTCGCCGATGCGGCGGCCGCTTTCGCGAAGCCGGTAGGGTTTGCACAAGGCAATCCGAAGTACGCCTATGGCTCAACCGGCTACACGACGGACAGCGGCACCTGGGCGGTTGACCAGGGCACGAATACATTCTCGGTTGTCGAGCGCGTCGGTGTGGCGTGCATTCAGCCGGCCTGGGCGGTGGGCGGTGCGTCTGGTGGCGCGTCCAACGCGGGCATCTATCTATCGACCTTCCTGACCTCCGGCAACTCGATCAGCACGAACATGACGGGCTTCGGCGACAACCGGAACGTCAACAATTACACCGGCTTCCGCGAAGCGCTTTCGTGGAGTTACATGGCCGTCGACATCTCTTACCTGTGAGGCACGCATGCCAATCGCATCGAATTACACGACGCCCAGTACGTGGGCGGTAGCCGGCTATCACGTCGTCCAGCAGCTCACGTTGGACTTCGTGTCGGGCCAGTGCAATGCAACGGTCGCATCCTTCCTGTCGAAAGAGGCGAAGGACGCGGGTAAGTCTCCCATCTATTCGCAGCAGATCGTGCTCGAAGGGCTGCCCGAGAGTAACGCCGATCCGAAGGCATACGCCGAAGGCTTGCTCGTCGAAGCGCAGCCTGCCGATGTGACGGCACCCCCATACGCAAACAGATACGCCTTCGCTGGCGGGACGATCGTCGAATAACAGCGGAGCGACCGATGCAGCCGCCCTTGGCCGAGGGCGGCTTTTATTGACATCACGAGTCAGGTGGAACAGTCGTTCTTCACCGCATGCGCCGCCCTTCGACGGCGCGCAGATTGCTAGTTGAGCGACAAACCACTGTAAGCAGGCCGCGTCAAGGCGGCTTTTTTATGACCGGAATACCGGCTTACGAGGGTTCGAAATGGCGTTGGATGGAGACTCGATCGGCACGACGGTCACTCTGGGTGGGATTGCCGTCTACGCGCTGAAGCGCGTTGTCGATTGGCTCGGTGAAAAGCGCCAGGACTCTAGCCTGTACAAGAAGGAACTCGAGGCGCACAAGGCGACTCGGGAGCGACTTGAGGCAGAGATTGAGGAAGAGCGCGTTTTGCGAAAGGCGGCCGAAATGGACCTGCGCAATACAGAGAAAGAACACGACGCCGATCGGCGCGCATGGCGGGCCGATCGCGAGGCTGACCGCGTTGTGATGGAAACGTTGCGCAACGAGGTCGCCGCGCTCAACCGGAAAGTCTCAGACCTGACAGCTATCGTCGACCGAAGGAATATAGGCAATGGGGATTAAGGAATTCTGGCATCGAGTGGATGGCCCGATATTCGGTGTCGTTCTGCTCGGTGCGTGCTGCGGCATTACGTATGTGGTGAAGGATCGAATAGACAGCTCGGCGAGCGCCACTTGGGAAAAGGAGCGCGCGCAATACGTAAAGAGATTCCCGGAAGTTCGTGCTGAAGAGCGTGCGTCCTGCACGCGCGAATATGAAGCGAAGCTCACCGGCGTGCAGGCGCTCTCCAAGCAGCAGGCCGACGATGTCGCAGCCATGAAGAAGCAGATCGACAGCACGAATGAGCTTGTCGCGTACACGCTCCGGTTCCTCGGCGATCGCGCGAAGGTTGCTGATCAGAGAAATGCGGCCATGCTGAAACAGACGAAGGTCGCTGCCGCGGCGGCAGTGGACGCCAAGCAGACGGCTGAAAAGGTCGATCAGAAGGTCAACGTCGCTGTTGTGAAGGCGGACGAAGCGGCAAGCGCCGTGAAGTCTGTCGACAAGAAGCTGGACACCGCAACGCACGGCACTGCCGCCGTGCCGCCAACGCCTTGGGCCGGCAATCGCCGCTGACCCCAAACCGATTTCTCACATAAACCCGGCCTTCGCGCCGGGTTTTTTATTTCTGGAGGGCATATGCCTCTGATCCCGTTCACTCGACTTCGGCTGACGCTCGCCGACGGGTGGCAGAAGCTGCACAAGCGCGGCACCGTGATTGCCGGTGCGGTGTTCACTGCGCTCGCCGGCGCGGGCCCGCTCATCGCCCAGGCGTGGGAAGGCATGCCGCGCGAGCTGCGCGACGTGATCCCGCAGAACGTCCAGCAGTGGATCGCGTACACGCTCTTCGGGCTGAGCTTCATCGCGATCCGCTACACGTCCCTGCGTCGCGTGCGGAAGGAGGGCGACGATGGCGCGAATTGACGCTGCCGCCGCCGGTGGCAAGAACCGCGTCGCTTTCCTCGACATGATCGCTGCGAGCGAGATCGGCACAGTCCTGATGGCGAAAACGGACGACGGATACAACGTGCTGGTCGGCGCTACGCCTGCGCGGCCGCTGACGTTCAAGAGCTACGTCGATCATCCGAATGTCTACAACGCGGCGTACAACTCCACCGCGGCGGGGCGCTACCAGATCCTCATCAAGTGGTGGCGCATCTATAAGCAGCAGATGAAGCTGCCCGATTTCTCGCCGCTTTCGCAGGACAAGTACGCGCTTCAGCAGCTGCGCGAGCACGGCGCTCTGCCGCTGATCGACTCAGGGCGGTTTCAGGAAGCAGTGGCGAAGGTCGCCAATGTGTGGGCCAGTTTGCCCGGCGCCGGGTACGGCCAGCACGAAAACCAAATGGCGCATTTGCTGGCGGCATACCAAGCCGCCGGCGGAGGAGTCGCAGCATGATCGAACTCTTGATGAAACTCGGTCCGTGGATCCTGGGCGGGCTTGGCCTGGCAGGCGGAATCCTTTTCGGCTCCTTTCGCCATCAGCAAGCGAAGTCGGCGACTGCCGATGCCGCCGCGGCGAAAGCGGACGCCGCGCGCGCCGTCGCGCAAAAGCAAAGCGAAGTTGATCAGGCGAATGCTGCTGCGGCTGCGGCCGGCCAGCAGGCCGTCGTTAATCGCGCGGCGGCTGATCAAACGGCTGCGTCTACAGCGCGAGAAGACCTCGACGCCGAACTCGACCAGATCGGCGCCCTTCGAAAGGAGCAGCAATGAACACGCGGGCCATGATTATTTGCTGCGCACTGGCAACCGGTGGGTGTGCGACGACGGTGCCGACACCACAACCGCCGCAGACCGTGACCGTGACGAAGGTTGTTGACACGGCGTGCGACTGGGTGAAATCGATCACGGTGAGCAAGGCGGACACCGACCAGACGAAGCGCCAAATCCTCGCGCACGATCTCGCGGTCGCAAAAAACTGCCCTCAGAAGTGAGGACGTGCCCGGATAGTATTAGGCGCGCCTAATATTCTGCCTAAAAAAGCCTGTATTTCCGTACAGCCCGCAGAAAGTAAAAAACCCGCGTCAGCCAATGCCGACGCGGGTTTCTGTCTGGTCGGGGCGAGAGGATTTGAACCTCCGACCACCTGCACCCCATGCAGGTACGCTACCAGGCTGCGCTACGCCCCGAAAGAGCGAAAGTATATCAGAGCGAATCGAATAATAGAACTGCTGCGGCGATTTTTGCTGCAAACCTCGCAGAATCCACTTCCGTCGCGGAGAAAGGAAAGCGGATCAGGACGCCGCCACCGACGATGCATCACCGCGCACTGTCGCTGCGCTATCCGCTCTGACAGGCGAACCCGCGAACCGCTGACGCTTGCGAAACCGAAGCGCCATCACGAGCGACACGGCGCACGGGATCAAATAGACAAGCACGCGCCCGGTCCAGGCGGTCCGCGATGCAACGCTCTCATACTGCATATGGTCATGAAAAATAGCGGATGCGAAGACCATCGTCAGCGTGAAGTCCAGGACCATCGCTAGAAAGCAGAAGACGAAGTAAATCAGCGCGCCGTTCCACAGCAGCTTGCCGTGGCTTGCATTGATCGTGCGGCAAACGAACAGCACGATTGCAAGCAATAAGAAGTTGAAAAGTAACGGAATCCAGGGGAAGTCCATGTGCGTGATGCCTCGTGCGAAGAAGGAAAGCCGGTCCGGAACCGGACGCCGGCGCGATCTTCACACGAGGTCGAGAACGCTTGAATAAGAGTATTCCCAATCAGTTTGGCTGATCCCCCAGCGTCTCGGACAGGAAGTCGATGAACGTGCGGACCTTCGTCGTCATGTATTTGCGGCTCGTGTAGACCGCATAGACCGATGGCGCGAACGCCGCATAGTCCGGCAACAGGCGCACGACCGCGCCGGACGCCACCTCGTGGTCGATCATCCACAGCGGAAAATACGCGAGCCCCATGCCGGCATGGACAAGCTGCAGCGCCATCGAGCTGTCGTTGGTCTTGAGCACGGCGTGATTTTTCGCGATGAACGCGCCGTCCGGACCCGTCAGCGTGACGGATTCGATATTTGTATAAGTCGGCAGAATCAGTCGATGACGCGCCACGTCGTCCGGATGACGCGGCTCGCCGTGGCGATCGAGATATGCGCGCGAACCGACGAGCACGAAAGGCGTCTTGCACAGCGGCCGGACGATCAGCGAAGGCGACGGCTCCGATGTCGCGCGCAACGCCATGTCGTAGCCTTCTTCGACGAGATCGACGAAGCGGTTCTCCAGCCGCAAGTCGACGAGCACATCCGGATAACGCGCCTGATACGCGACGAGCATGTCCGCGAACCGCCGATTGGCGAACCAGCCGGGCGCCGTCACTTTCAGCACGCCTTGCGGCTGCGCGGTCTGCACGCCGACCGCCGCCTCGGCCGCCTTCAGAATGTCGAGCGCCTCGCTGCATTGTTCGTAATAGACGCTGCCCGCTTCGGTGAGGCTCAAGTGGCGCGTCGTCCGGTTGAGCAGGCGCACGCCCAGTTGACGCTCCAGATTGGCGACATGCTTGCTCGTCATCGCGGTCGAAACGTCGAGGCGCTCGGCTGCCTTCACGAAGCTGCCCGCTTCGACGACTTCGCGAAACACGCGCAAGCTGGTCAGAGCATCCATCGGTTATTTCTTCGCGGGAAACAAAACGGCGATGTTAGCGCCATTTCCGCACGCGTTCACTTCGGCCATTCGTCCAGAGCGTCGTTGAAAAGCGAAGCGACGACGCCGCGCAGCCAGCGAATGCGCGAATCGTTATGAAACTTGCGATGCCAGTGCTGCCGCAGATCGAAGCGCGGCAACGGAAGCGGCGGCTCGGCGAGCGTGATCGACGCATGTTCGGCGACATACGCGAAGCCGATCGCATGCGGCACCGTCGCGATGAGATCCGTGCGCGACAGAATGAACGGCAAGCTCATGAAGTGCGGCGTTTCGAGCACGGCGCGGCGCCGCACGCGTTCCTTGTCCAGATAATTCTCAAGCACTTCCTGGCTGCGTCCTTCGGCGCGCACGACGGCGTGTCCGCATTCGACGAAGCGTTCGAGCGTGAGCGGCTCGTTCGCGTAAGGATGATCGCGCCGCATCAGACAAATGAAGCGATGCGAAAAGAGCCGCTGCTGGAAAAAATTGTTGCCGCGCAGGTCGGGAAAGTAGCCGACGGCCAGATCGATTTCACCGGCTTCCAGCCCGCGTTCCACATCGCCGTGCGATGCCGACACCGAGCGCAGATTCGCGCGCGGCGCGTCCTTCGCGAAGGCCTGCAACAGTCGCGGCAAGAACACGATTTCGCCGACATCCGACAGCGCGATGGAAAACGTATCGGTGCTCGACGACGGGTCGAAGTGCTGCGTATCCAGCAGCCCGCGTTCGATTTTCCCGAGCGCGTCGCGCGCCGCGGGCACGAGCGCGAGCGCGCGAGGCGTCGGTTCCATGCCGCGCGACGTGCGCACGAAAAGGGGATCGTTGAAATACTCGCGCAGCCGCCCGAGCGCCGTCGACACGCGCGGCTGGCTCACGCCGAGCCGCTCGGCCGCGCGGCTCACGTTGCGCGTCTCCTCGATCGCGACGAGGTACGGAATCAGGTTGAGGTCGAGATCGTGCATGCGGGTGGCGTCGTCCACGCTATGTGCATTCGTTCAACCGCGCCGCGCGACCATGTCCGACACGCGCTGCGCCGCGTCCTGCAACGGCTCCAGAAACGCCTTCGCCATCTGCTTCGCGTTCTTGCGCTGCGCGTTGCCGCTGATGTTGAGCGCCGCGATGACGCGGCCTTGCCGGTCGCGGATCGGCGCGGACATCGAAATCAGGCCTTCTTCCAGTTCCTGATCGACGATCGCCCAGCCTTGCCGGCGCACCACGGCGATCGCTTCTTTCAGCGCGCCCCGGTCGACGATGGTGTGCGGCGTGCGCGCGGAAATATCGCTTGCATCGAGCACGGCGTCGAGGCGGTCGTCGTCGAGCGCGGAGAGCAGCACGCGGCCCATCGACGTGCAGAACGCAGGCAGGCGGCTACCGATCGACAAGTTCTGCGTGATGATCTTGTGCGTCGGCACGCGCAGCACGTAGACGATTTCCGCGCCGTTGAGCACGGCCGCCGAACAACTCTCGTGCACCTGCTCGACGAGATCCTCCATGACCGGCTCGGCGAGATTCCAGAAGGGCATCGACGTGAGATAGGCGAAGCCCAGGTCCAGAATCTTCGGCGTAAGCTGAAAGAGCCGGCCATCGGCCTCGACATAGCCGAGCGCCTGAAGCGTCAGCAGAATACGCCGCGCGCCCGCACGCGTGAGGCCCGCGGCGGCGGCCACTTCGGTGAGCGTCTGCGCGGGGCGGTTCGCATCGAACGAGCGGATGACCGCGAGCCCGCGCGCGAACGACTGCACATAGGCATCGCCGGGGCGGGAGGGCGCGTCTTGCGCGTCGGACGGCATCGGTTGAGCGGTAGAGGATGTGTTCATGGATCTCGCTTGAAGCAGCAAGCAGTCGCTAGGAGTCGGTACAAACCCGAAAATGGCGCGGGCTTCGTTGACACGACAACGAACGCGGGACTAACATGCGGATGTTCGCTAAACGAATCCATGTTCGCATGCCGAACATTTCGATGCAAGAGGGAGCGGGAGCGGGTATACCCCGGCTTCGGGCGCAGATGCGCTGGCGGTTTCACAAGGCGACGAAAGGCTACGCCGAAGACTCGTCGACAGGAGAGCAACGCAATGATCAACAAGATTTTCGATTCGCTCGCGTCGGCGGTGGCCGACGTCCACGATGGCGCGACCATCATGATCGGCGGTTTCGGCACGGCGGGCATGCCGTCCGAACTGATCGACGCGCTCATCGAGCAGGGCGCGCGCGATCTGACCATCGTCAACAATAACGCCGGCAACGGCGACACGGGTCTCGCCGCGCTGCTGAAGGCAAAGCGCGTGCGCAAGATCATCTGCTCGTTCCCGCGTCAGACGGATTCGCATGTGTTCGACGCGCTGTATCGCGCGGGCGAAATCGAACTCGAACTCGTGCCGCAGGGCAACCTCGCGGAGCGTATCCGCGCGGCGGGCGCGGGCATCGGCGGTTTCTTCACGCCGACCGGCTACGGCACGAAGCTCGCGGAAGGCAAGGAAACGCGCGAGATCGACGGCAAGCATTACGTGCTGGAATCGCCGCTGCACGCGGACTTCGCGCTCGTGAAGGCGTTCAAGGGCGACCGCTGGGGCAATCTGGTCTATCGTAAGACGGCGCGCAACTTCGGGCCGATCATGGCGAGCGCCGCGAAGACCGCCATCGTGCAGGTGTCGAAGGTCGTGCCGCTCGGCGAACTGGACCCTGAAAACATCGTGACGCCGGGCATCTTCGTGCAGCGCGTCGTGGAAGTGCCGCAAGCGGTGCATCAAGCCGAACTCGCTGCTTAAGGAAGGACGGAAAGCCATGAAGAAACTCACTCGTGATGAAATGGCCAAGCGCGTGGCCGCGGACATTCCGGAAGGCGCGTATGTGAACCTCGGCATCGGCGTGCCGACGCTCGTCGCCAATCACCTCGCGGCGGATCGCGAAATCTTCCTCCATAGCGAAAACGGCCTGCTCGGCATGGGCCCCGCGCCCGCGAAAGGCGAGGAAGACGACGAGCTGATCAACGCCGGCAAGCAGCACGTGACGCTGCTGACGGGCGGCGCGTTCTTCCATCACGCGGATTCGTTCGCGATGATGCGCGGCGGCCATCTCGACTTCTGCGTGCTCGGCGCGTTCCAGGTGTCGGCGAAGGGCGATCTCGCCAACTGGCACACCGGCGCACCGGACGCCATTCCCGCCGTCGGCGGCGCGATGGACCTCGCCATCGGCGCGAAGCAGGTCTACGTGATGATGGAATTACTCACGAAGCAGGGCGAAAGCAAGCTGGTCGCCGACTGCTCGTATCCGGTGACGGGCGTGCAATGCGTGGACCGCGTCTACACGGATCTCGCCGTGTTCGACGTGACGCCGGAAGGCTTCGTCGTGCGTGAGATCGTCGACGGCCTGTCGTTCGACGAACTGCAGAAGCTGGCGAACGTGCCGCTGCAATACGCGCCGATTTCCGAAGCAGCCTGAGAGGCAGCCTGAGAGACACAACAGAAAACTGGAGCAACCGATGAAAGAAGCATTCGTATGTGATGCCATCCGCACGCCGATCGGCCGTTACGGCGGCGCGCTCTCGTCCGTGCGCGCCGACGACTTGGGCGCCGTGCCGCTGCGCGCGCTCGTCGAGCGCAACAAGGAAGTGGACTGGGAAGCCGTCGAAGAAGTGATTTACGGCTGCGCGAATCAGGCGGGCGAGGACAATCGCAACGTCGCGCGCATGTCGGCGCTGCTCGCGGGGCTGCCGGTCGGCACGCCGGGCTCCACGGTCAACCGTCTGTGCGGCTCGGGCATGGACGCGGTCGGCATCGCGGCGCGCGCCATCAAGTCGGGCGAAGCGGGATTGCTGATCGCCGGCGGCGTCGAAAGCATGAGCCGCGCGCCTTTCGTCATGGGCAAGGCCGCGACCGCGTTCGCGCGTCAGGCCGAGATTTTCGATACGACCATCGGCTGGCGCTTCGTCAATCCGCTGATGAAGAAGCAGTACGGCGTCGATTCGATGCCCGAGACGGCCGAGAACGTCGCCGACGACTACAAGGTGAGCCGCGCCGATCAGGACGCGTTCGCGCTGCGCTCGCAGCAGAAGGCGTCGCGCGCGCAGAAGGACGGCACGCTCGCGCAGGAAATCACGCCGGTCGCGATCCCGCAAAAGAAGGGCGATGCGATCGTCGTCACGCAGGACGAGCATCCGCGCGACACGACGCTCGAAGCGCTCGCGAAGCTCAAGGGCGTCGTGCGTCCGGACGGCTCGGTGACGGCGGGCAACGCGTCGGGCGTGAACGACGGCGCGGTCGCCATGCTGATCGCCGATGAAGACAGCGCGAAGCGCCACGGTCTCACGCCGCGCGCGCGCATTCTCGGCATGGCGACGGCGGGCGTGCCGCCGCGCGTGATGGGCATCGGTCCGGCGCCGGCGTCGCAAAAGCTGCTCGCGCGCCTCGGCATGACGATCGACCAGATGGATGTGATCGAACTGAACGAAGCGTTCGCGTCGCAAGGGCTCGCGGTGCTGCGCATGCTCGGCGTCGCCGACGACGATGCCCGCGTCAATCCGAACGGCGGCGCGATCGCGCTGGGGCATCCGCTCGGCGCATCCGGCGCGCGGCTCGTGACGGCGGCGACGTATCAGCTGCATCGCACGGGCGGCCGCTACGCGCTTTGCACGATGTGCATCGGCGTGGGACAGGGCATCGCGATGGTCATCGAGCGTGTCTGACCGCATGTTTTCATCGACCGGACGGCTCACCGATCTGATCTGCGGCAACGCCGAAGCCAACGCGGTGTGGTCGCCGCGCGCGACCGTCCAGGCGATGCTCGACGTCGAAGCGGCGCTCGCGCGGGCATCGGCGAAAGCGGGCGTGATTCCGCCGGACGCGGTCGACGCGATCGTCGCCGCGTGCGACGCCGGCAACATCGACGCCGACGCGGTGATGACCGGCGCGGCCGCCGGCGGCAATCTCGCGATTCCGCTCGTCAAGCAACTGACGGCCGTGGTGAAGGCGCGCGACGAGCAAGCCGCGAAGTACGTGCACTGGGGCGCGACGAGCCAGGACATCATCGATACGGGCGTCGTGCTGCAGCTTCGCGCCGCGCTCGATCTGCTCGATGCCGATCTGCGCGCGCTCGCGGGTTCGCTCGCGGCGCAGGCGGACCGCCATCGCGCGACGCCGATGATCGGCCGCACCTGGCTTCAGCAGGCGCTGCCGATCACGCTCGGCCTCAAGTTCGCGCAGTGGCTCGATGCCGTCACGCGGCATCGCGCGCGTCTCGCGGATGCGCGCGCCCGCGCGCTCGTGCTGCAGTTCGGCGGCGCGGCGGGCACGCTCGCGAGTCTGCGCGAGAAGGCGCTGCCCGTCGCGCGGGCGCTCGCCGACGATCTCGGCCTGCAACTGCCCGCGCTGCCGTGGCATACGCAGCGCGACCGGATCGCGGAAGCTGCGTCGTTCTTCGGCATGCTGACGGGCACGCTCGGCAAGATCGCGCGCGATATCTCGCTGATGATGCAGACCGAACTCGGCGAAGTCGCCGAACCGGCGGCGGCGGGCAAGGGCGGTTCATCGACGATGCCGCACAAGCGCAATCCCGTCGGCTGCGCGGCGGTGCTGACCGCGGCGACGCGCGCGCCGAACCTCGTCGCGACGATCTTCGCCGGCATGGTGCAGGAGCACGAACGCGCGCTCGGCGGCTGGCAGGCCGAATGGGAAGCGCTGCCCGATCTCGCGCGGCTCACCGCCGGTGCGCTCGCGAACGTGAAGGGCATCGTGCCGGGGCTGGAGGTCAACGTCGAGCGGCTCGCGGCGAATCTCAACGCGACCAACGGACTCGTGCTCGGCGAAGCGGTGATGCTCGCGCTCGGCGACGCCATCGGCCGGCTGGACGCGCACAAGCTCGTGGAAGGCGCATCGAAGGCGGCGGTCGCGAACGGGCAATCGCTGTACGACGTGCTCGCCGCCGATGAAACCGTCGCGCGCCATCTGTCGCCGGAACAGTTGAAGCCCTTGCTCGATCCGGCCAATTACGTCGGTCAGGCGCAAGCGTTCGTCGATGCGGCGCTCGCGCAGCATCGCGCGACGGCGTGACGACCGGCGTGACCAAGCTCGCGCCCGCACAAACAAACAGGAGCACAACCAACATGCCTCTCGCCGCTGTACACGGAACCCGGATTCACTACCGCATCGACTCGACGGCCGGCGACGACGCGCCGTGGCTCGTGCTGTCGAATTCGCTCGGCGCGGACGTCTCCATGTGGACGCCGCAAATCGAGGCGTTCGCGAAGCATTACCGCGTCGTGCGCTACGACACGCGCGGTCACGGCCACTCGGATGCGCCGCAAGGCCCGTACACCATCGACCAGTTGATCGGCGATGTGATCGGCTTGATGGATCATCTCGGCATCGAACGCGCGAACTACTGCGGACTGTCGATGGGCGGGCTGACCGGCATCGGGCTGGCCGCGCGCCATCCGGAGCGGTTCTCGCGCGTGGTGCTGTCGAACACGGCGGCGCTCATCGGCTCGGACGCGGTATGGACGCCGCGCGCCGCGAAGGCGCGTGAGACGAACGGCATGGCCGCGCTCACGGATGCCGTCATCGCGCGCTGGTTCACGGCGCCGTTCATCGAGCGGGAGCAGCTTGCGCTCGCCAATATCCGCGACGTGTTCCGCCACACGTCGGGCGACGGCTACGCATCGAATTGCGAAGCCATCCGCGACGCCGACCTTCGCGACGAAGCGAAGACCATCGCGCTGCCGGTGCTAGTGATCGCGGGCACGCACGATCTTTCGACGACCGCCGAGCAGGGCCGCGAGCTGGCGGGTTATATCGACGGCGCGCGCTACGTCGAACTGGACGCGGCGCATCTGTCGAACATCGAGAAGCGCGATGAGTACACGCGCGCCGTGCTGGACTTCCTCGGAGAAAAACAATGACTGACGACGAACGTTACGAAGCCGGCATGAAGGTGCGCCGCGCGGTGCTGTCGGACGCGCACGTGGACCGGTCGCTCGCGAATCGGACGGAACTGACGACCGAGTTTCAAAACTTCATCACGCGCTATGCGTGGGGCGAGATCTGGACGCGCGATGGCTTGCCGCGCCACACGCGCAGCCTCATCACGATCGCGATGATGGTCGCGCTGAACCGCAGCGAAGAACTCGCGCTGCATTTGCGCGCGGCGAAGAACAACGGCGTCACGCAGGACGAGATCAAGGAAGTGCTGATGCAGACGGCCGTCTATTGCGGCGTGCCGGCGGCGAATTCGGCGTTCCATCTGGCGCAGAAGATCTTCGACGAGGAAAGCAAGGCGGGCGGGCAGTAAGCGCGCGTTTTCGTTTTTGTTTTCGTATGGAAAGCCGTCGCCCGGGATTCCGGCGACGGCTTTTTCGTGGCTAGAACGCGTAGTACGGTCCGTTGCCCGCGGGCGTGGCGCGCCCTTCCAGCGCGGTGAACACGCGCCTGCCGTAGAAGAACGGCAATCCCCAGTCGAAGAAACCGTTCGCGGGCCCGGCCAGATTGTTGAACGCGTAATTGCCGCTCGCGAATAGCGTCGTCGATTTCGCGACGCTGAACGACACGTCCGCGGTGACGCCGGTCGTCGAGCTGAGCGTCGCGCTCAATGCCTGCGTCGTCGCCGGGCAAAACCACGCGCCGCACGCCGTGAGCGTCGCCGATGGAAAGAACAGGCCGTTCGATCCGCTGTCGATGAAGCTCGATCCGTACTGGCTGCCGGAGAAGCTCGTCGAGACGTAGCCCGTGACCGAGTTCGACTTCAGCACGGTCGCGTCGCCGAGCACGTTGTTTGCCTGCGATCCGATGCCGAAGGTCATCGTTCCCGTCACCGTCGATGCGCCTTCCGGCGGCACCGCCGGCAACTCGATCAGCACGCCGTTGTTGTCGGCTGCGAAGCGCGAGACCGGATTCGTCACCTGCTGCGCGACCGCGAGCGTGCTCGACGAGCAGGCGCCCGGCGTGCAGCTGTAATACCAGCGCGGCATCGCGGAATTCGCGCAACTGGCGCCGCAATCGGCGATGAACGGGCCGACGCCCAGGATGCCGTTGCCGCGCAGCTTCGTGGTGTCGAGCATCGGCAGGCCCGACTGCGCGCAATCGGTGGCCGCGCCGGGCACGGCGGAATCCGCGATCAACTGAACCGATGTCGAACTCGCGACCTGACCGGCGAGGCGGACGTCGGCCTGTCGCACCGCGCCCCACGTGTAGCCCGAGCCGAACACCGAGCACTCGGCCATCGCGGTATTGGTCGCGTTGCCGGCGACGAGCGGCAGCGCCATCGACGGATTCAGCGCCGAAGCGAGAATGCGCAGCCCTTGCGAGCCGGTATCGACCTGAATGTTGTCGATGGTCTGGCACGTGTCGGTGCCGGGAATGCACAGCGTGACGCTCGTTTGCAGCATGTTGCGCGTGCCGCTCGCGATGCCGGCGACGCTGATCGGCTGCACGTTGGGCGTCGTCGACTGCACGACGACGTTGCTGGCCGGCGCGGGAGGGCTCGCGGTGGAACTCGCGGCGGCGGGAGCGCTCGCGGCCGACGGCGTGCTCGCCGCCGCCGGCGCGCTGGTTGCCGCCGGCGCGCTGGCGGGCGCGGCGCTGGCGCTGGTGCTCGAACTGCCGCCGCCGCCGCATCCATGAAGCAGAGTGCACAGCGCGACTGCCGAAAGGGAAAGAAGGGCGCGGATCGTCATGTCTGGTCTCCGGCGCTCACTGGATATCCGCAGCCGTGACGCCCGGCGGCAGCGCCGTTGCGAGCCACGCGCGGCCGCTGAACTCGCGCAGCCGCGTGCGGTTTTCGACGAAGAGGTCGCCATCCGCGATGCGCGCCGTGTGCAGGCCCGCATCGCCCGCGGATGCGTTCGCGCCGTCCCTGAAGCGCTGGAAATACGCGCCGAGCAGCGCCCGCACGTCGGGCATCGCGGGGCCGCGCCATGACACGGCGTAGACGGTGCCGGCCGAATCCACGTACTGCCTCACGACGATGCCGTTCGCATCGGTCGTCTCGCGGTAAGTCGCGAGCCCGCTTTCCGACCGGCGCACGACCGCGCCATCGGATGCATCCGCCGCGCGCGCGGTCGAGCCGAGTTGTGCGTGGCAAAGCGGACTTGCGCCGAGCAGTGCGATCACGGCGGCCCGGGCCAGATGCTGAGGATGTCTTATGTTCTTCACGGCGTTCTCTCCGACTTTATTAGGAGTGTTCCTATTTTTGAGATCGGATTTTAGGACGAATGCGACGCCGGGCGATACGGGGTAAGAGAAGTTGTGAAAAAGGTCGTGAGAAGCGAAGATGTGCCTATAAAACAAGGCGTTGTGCGAACCGGCACGTGGAATTGCTGATTTGCGCAAATGTCATAAATTGTCAAAGTATCTGGAAAGCGGTGTAATCATCGATCGAGCCGCGCGTGTCGATCGTTGCCGAACAATACTGAAGCTGCGGCGAGCCAGTCGCCCGTCGTCGACGATTGATCGTGCGCAGCGTTCAGACGCGAGGCAAAGAATGGAGCGCGCGCCCGCCGATGCCTCTTTTTGCACGGCTGTCCGCCGGACCGGTAAAATGCTGGGCTGATCCACGGACGAACGCCGTGGCGTAGCGGAAGGACTTTCCAGACATGACAGATTTTCGTGTGACCAAGCGGGTGGCTGCGCTCTTCACGGTGGCCGGTATCGTGGCAGGATGCGGCACGTCTTCTCCCACCGCGATCAATTACAAGAGCGACCAGCGCTCGAAGCAGTCGTCGCTCGCCATTCCGCCGAACCTGCTCGACGAAGCGGGCGATCAGCGTTCGCTGCCGCCGCAAAGCGGGCAGGCATCGCTTTCCGATCTCCAGCAGGTCCGGAAAGTCGCGCCCGACGCGCCGACCGTCGTGCCGCCCGTTTCGGGCATGCACATCCAGCGTGACGGCGCGGAACGGTGGCTCGTCATCGACGGCAAGGCGCCGGATCAGGTCTGGCCGCAAATCCGCCGGTTCTGGCAGGAGCAGGGCTTTCTGCTGGTCGTCGATTCGCGCGACAAGGGCGTGATGGAAACGGACTGGAACGAAACGCATCCGCAGATTTCGGACGGCCTCATCCGCGACACGCTCGCCAAGGCCACCGGCAACTCGTATGTCACCGCCGAGCGCAACAAGTACCGCACGCGTCTCGAAGCCGCGCCCAGCGGCGGCACGTACGTGTTCATCAGCCAGAAGGGCATGCGCGAGGCGCTGACCGGCATCAACAACGATACGAGCCAGTGGCAGGCGCGCCCCAACGATCCCGCGCTGGAAAACGAATATCTGAAGCGGCTGATGTCGTCGCTTGCCATGGCGGATACGCGGCAGGCGTCGGGCGTCGCGGGCTCGTCGGACGCGGGCGCGCAGGCGGCGAACGCGAGCGCGCAGCCAGCCAAGAACGGCGATTCGAAAGCGGCCGCCGTGGCTGCGCAAAATGCGGCGAATTCCGGCAACAGCGCGATCAGGAACGAATCGGTGCCGGAGGCGGCATCGGCGCAGTTGACGCTGCCCGAGGCGTATGACCGTGCGTGGCTGCGCGTGGGCATCGCGCTGGATCGCGCGAGCTTCACGGTGGACGATCGCGACCGCGCGCGCGGCGTGTATTACGTGCGCTACGTGGATCCGAACGACAAATCGGCGCGCGAGCAAGGCTTCTGGAGCCAGGTCTTCCACGGACGCAAGGAAATCATCGCGAAGCAGTATCAGGTCAACGTCCGCGCGATCACGGAAGCACAGACGCGCGTTGCTATCGTCAATGACAAGGGCGAAGTCGATTCTTCACCGCAAGCGCGTCAGATCATGGCGCTTCTCGCCGACCAGATCAGCTAAGCCGCTGTTTCTGCAAGCGCAGTTTCATCGCATGCAAACCGCCTCTTCACGAGGCGGTTTTTTTTCGGCTTGTTTTCCTGCTGCGTCAACTTTTTTGCTTTCATTTAAAACGCTCGCCGACGCGCACGATATAAACCGCACACAGATATTGCGCTGACAATAGTTTTTATCGCCGAATGTGCGCAATAGCTTATAAAAATTGGCGCGCGAACAGTACATTGCGTGCATGGCGAGATTTCTACGCCGCACGCAGTTCCGACGATGGCGCAAGCCCGCTTTCACCGTAGTCGACCCAGACAATCAAACAATGGCTCGCCCGCGCGAGCCCCGATGGCCCCGTCGCCTATCCTCGTAGGGCGACGGCTTTTGCCCGCGTTTCCAACGAAACGCGGGCTTTTTCTTTAACGGTCCAAAATGCGTTTCAGGCAGGCTTTGCGGCGCGCGTTTATGCTTCGGTTTTAACGTTTTACTGAAAAGAGGGAGAATCGCTCATGCAGGAAGTCGCCGTCGTCGCCATTTTCTTGGCCAAGCCGGGAAAGGAAGAAGAACTGAGGCAACTGGCGCAAGCCAACGTCGAGCCCACGCGTAAGGAGCGCGGCGCGCTTCAGTACGATCTGCATCAGGATATCAAGGAGCCGCGCCGCTTTATCTTCGTCGAGCGCTGGGAAAGCGAAGCCGCGCTCGCGGAGCACGGCAAGACGGCGCATATTCAGGCGTTTCGCGCGAAGTCGCCCGAGTTCGTCGAGCACGGCGAAGTGCACGTCGCGAGCAAGCTGGTCTGAGCGTGCGGCGCGGGCGGCGCGCCGTTAAGCGCAATCAATGCGTGGCTTGCGGGACGTCGAGAATGAGGATGATGGTCCAGTCCGCCTCGCCGTCATGGTGATACTGCCGTTCCGCGACGATAAACGGCTGCTGCTTGCCATCCGGTCCGAGAAAAAGCACGTCGCCTTCCATCGGCAGACATTCGATCGGCGGCAGCGCCAGGAACGCGTCCTTGTTCGCGTTGCGCGGCATCAGCTTTTCGATCTTGCGCGATGCCGCTTCGGTCCATTCGATATCGAGCTGAATATTGCTCATGCTGTCGTTCGCACGGTGAGTGCGCTCCACGGTTGAATCGTTGAAAAAGACGATGCGCAATGTAGCACACGCCGTGCTCGTTCCGTGGCGCGCGTCGCATGAAAAACGGCCCGCGGGCGTGAACCCGCGGGCCGTTTTTTCGTCACGCGAACGAATTGCGCGATCAGATTTCCTCGTACAGCGGCAGCGTCAGAAATTCGGTGAATTGCTCCGACGTCGACATCGTCTCGAAGATCTTCGCGGCGCGTTCGTAGGGCTTCGTGTCGCTGCCCGAGCCGCCGACGGTCGATTTCACTTTCTCCAGTTCGTCGATGGTGATTTCGCGCACCATCGCCGCCGTGACCTTGCGGCCGTCGTCGAGCTTGCCCTTCGGCGAGCGAATCCATTGCCACACTTGCGAGCGCGAAATTTCGGCGGTCGCGGCGTCTTCCATCAGGTTGTGGATCGGCACGCAGCCGTTGCCCGCGAGCCACGAACCGAGATAGTGGATGCCGACGTTCACGTTGTTGCGCAGGCCCGCTTCGGTGATCGGCGCTTCCGGGCGGAAATCGAGCAGATCGTGCGCGGTCACCAGCACGTCGTCGCGCTGCTTCTCGATCTGATTCGGCTTGTCGCCGAGCACCTTCACGAATTCTTCCATCGCGACCGGCACGAGTCCCGGATGCGCGACCCAGCCGCCGTCGTAGCCGTCGGTGGCGTCGCGGGCCTTGTCGGCGCGCACGCCGCCCATCGCCTTGTCGTTCGCGGCGGGGTCGTTCTTGATCGGAATCAGCGCGGCCATGCCGCCGATCGCCGGCGCATTGCGCTTGTGACACGTCTTCAGCAATTCGAGCGCGTAGGCGCGCATGAAGGGCACGGTCATCGTGATCTGCGAGCGGTCCGCGAGGCAGAAGTCCGGATCGTTCTTGAATTTCTTGATCGCCGAAAAGATGTAATCCCAGCGGCCCGCGTTGAGGCCGGAACTATGCTCGCGCAGTTCGTACAGGATTTCGTCCATCTCGAACGCGGCGAGGATGGTTTCGACGAGCACGGTCGCGCGAATCGTGCCGCGCGCAATGCCGATGCCTTCCTGCGCCGCGACGAAGATATCGTTCCACAGGCGCGCTTCGAGATGGCTTTCCATCTTCGGCAGATAGAAGTACGGGCCGCTGCCGCGCGCGATCAGCTCCTTCGCGTTGTGGAACAGGAACAGCGCGAAATCGAAGATGCCGCCGGAGACGCGCTGGCCATCGACGGTCACGTGCTTTTCGTCCAGATGCCAACCGCGCGGGCGCACGATCAGCGTCGCGACCTTGTCGTTCAGCTTGTACGACTTGCCGTTCTGCTCGAGCGAAATCGTGCGGCGCACGGCTTCCTTGAGATTGATCTGGCCGGTGATCTGGTTCTCCCAGACCGGCGCGTTCGAATCCTCGAAATCCGTCATGTACGAATCCGCGCCGGAGTTGAGCGCGTTGATGATCATCTTGCGCTCGACCGGACCCGTGATCTCCACGCGACGGCATTGCAGGTCCTTCGGCAGCGGCGCGACTTTCCAGTCGCCTTCGCGGATCGATTTCGTTTCTTCGAGAAAACCGGGGCGCTCGCCGGCATCGAGCCGCTTCGTGCGCTCGACGCGCGCGGCGAGCAATGCCTGGCGACGCGGCTCGAATTGACGATGCAGCTTCGCGACGAACGCGAGCGCATCGGGCGTGAGGATCGATTCGAAGCCGGGCTGGATATCGGCCGAGATTGCCATGCCTTCGGGAAGCGTCAGCGGATTCGACGGTTGTGTCATGAGTTTTCTCCTTGGTCGGTCAGACGGTTTTGCTATTGCAGTTGTACTTTCAATGCGATGTGCGCTTCACGCGCCTTCGATGAACGCGACGAGTTCGGTCATGTCGCGTCCGGTTCCATGCGGCGCGACGCCCAGATTTTCGAGAGGCAAAGCCGCGCGATTGATCCAGAACGTCGTGTAGCCGAACCACGTCGCGCCCGCGACGTCCCATCCGTTCGACGACACGAACACGATCTCGCGCGCCGCCGCGCGGGTCGCACCGAAGGCGCGCGTGCCGAGGTCGTACGCGGTCGCGGCGGGCTTGTAGGCGCGCACGGAATCGACCGAAAGAACGTGATCGAAGAGGCCCGACATGCCGGCGCTTTTCACGGCGATATCGAGCATCGGCGGATTGCCGTTCGAGAGAATCGCGAGCGGAAGGCCGAAACGGTCGCGGAGTGTCTTGAGCGCGGGCAGCGCGTCGGGGAACGCGGACAGACACGCGTATTCGTCCATCAGGCGCTTTTCGGCGATGCCCGTCAGCGATGACGCGAGACCGAGCCGCGCGGCCGCGTGGCGCAGCGCGTCGAGGGTGATGTCCCAGAACGGCGCGTAATGACTGCCGGACGGATCGGCGAGCGTGCGCAACTGCGTGTATTCGATCTGCTTCTGACGCCAGAGCTGCGAGAGCGCGTTTCCGTTGCCGGGGAAAAGCTGCTCGGCGGCAGCGATGACCGAATGGACATCGAAGAGCGTGCCGTAAGCGTCGAAGATGACTGCGCGGGGAGATGCGGACGAACCGGACGAAGTTGCGTGTGTCGTTATGGCCGACATAGCCGTGCGCTCCTGGAAGAGGTCAAGGTCGATTCTATTCGTGATCGAACTGATGGAAAAAGCATCGGAGAATCACTTGATCTTTTACTTTTTCATACCTAATCTGTGCGCAGGTCTTTCGTATCGACAAAGAAAACGCATGGATCGGTTCAAACAGATAGAGACGTTCGCGTCCGTCGCGGCCAAGGGCAGCCTCTCGGCGGCGGCGCAGGCGGAAGGCATTGCGCCGGCCGTGATCGGCAGGCGGCTGGATGCGCTGGAGGAGCGGCTCGGCGTCAAACTGCTCGTGCGCACGACGCGCAAGATCACGCTGACGTTCGAAGGCTCGGCGTTTCTCGAAGACTGTCAGCGCATCATCAACGACATGCAGAACGCGGAAGCGAGCGTGTCGGCGGGCGGCGTGAAGGCGAGCGGGCATCTGCGCGTGTCCGCGCCGGCGGGATTCGGGCGGCGTCATGTCGCACCGCTGGTGCCGAAATTCACGACGCTGCATCCGGATGTCTCCGTCAGCCTCGATCTCACCGACCGCATGGTCGATCTCGTCAACGAAGGTTTCGATTGCGCGGTGCGGCTGGGCGAACTGCCGGACTCGTCGCTCGTGTCGCTCAAGCTCGGCGAGAACCGGCGCGTGTGCGTGGCGTCGCCTGACTATCTCGCGAGGCGCGGCAAGCCTGCGGGGCTCGCATCGCTCTCGCATCACAATTGCCTGGCGCTGGGGGCATCGGCGAATCAGCAGCGCGGCTGGGTGTTCCAGCAAGACGGCAAGGTCGTGACGATCAAGGTGTCCGGCACGATGGAATGCTCCGACGGCGCGGTGCTCCACGAATGGTGTCTGGAGGGGCGCGGCCTCGCTTGGCGATCGTGGTGGGAAGTGGGCGCGGACATCCGCGCGGGACGGCTCGTGAGCGTGCTCGACGACTTCGCCGCACCGGCCATCGGCATCCACGCGGTGTTTCCACAGCGGCGGCATTTGCCTTTGCGGGTGCGGCTGTTCCTCGATCTGCTCAAGCATTCGTATCACGCTCCGGAGTATTGGGAAGAGTAGGCCATTCGGCTAGTTGATCGCGTGCGGAGTTCTGGTACACTTTCCTCACGAGTCGGGAGTGTTGACCATCAATCGATGCGCTTGAGCGTTTGTCTCACCTGGCTTGCCTATCTCAGAACGGGCTACCTTCGGGTAGCCCGTTTCTGTATCAGCGACTTTATTATGGATTCCTATGCATCTGCTATATCTCGATGATATCGGGTTCGGCCGCTGATCCTCACCAGCGGTATTTCGTGCTTGCCGGCGTTTGCGCATTCGAGCGCACCACTCACTGGATCGAACAAAAGCTCAATGCCATTGCGGCGCGTTTCGAGCCGGTCAACAGCCATCTGCTCGAACTGCACGGCTCGCCGATGCGTTCGGGCCGCGACGGCTGGAAGCGCTTTCCGCTGCAAGACCGTCTACAGGCGATCAAAGACGCGCTCCACGACTGCATTGCCGCACAGTCGCAGATCAATGTTCGGCTCTTCGGCGCGGTCATCACGAAAGCGTCGCTCGAAAAACAGGAAGCGGTCGAACTCGCGTTCGAGCAGCTTGCGAATCGTTTCGATCTGTTCCTGCTGCGTCGCTATCGGAAACATGGCGATGCCCAGCGCGGCCTCATCCTGTTCGACAAGTCATCGACCGAGCAGCGCGTGCAGACGCTGGCGCGCGAATTCAAGTACATCGGTCATACGTACGGCAAGACGCGCAACTATGCGGAAGTGCCGGTCTTTCTGGATTCGCGCTCGTCCCGCCTGATCCAGCTCGCCGACCTGGTTGCCTTCGCGCTCTTTCGGTTCCACGAATACGACGACCATCAGTTCTACGACATCATCAAGCACCGCTTCGACAGCGAGGGCGGCGTCAAGCATGGGCTCTACCTGTATCCGCCGGTCGAAGCGGCCAATGCATCGGAAGCTGTTGCGGAGTTCGCGGCCTGACTACAATGAAGTGGTGCCCCGACGTTCCGAAGGAGGACGCCATGTTCAAGCACATCCTCGTACCGACTGACGGCTCCGAGTTGTCGCAGAAAGCCATCGACGGCGCCATCGATCTCGCGCAGTCCGTCGGCGCGCGCATCACCGCTTATGCGTGCCTGCCTCAGTATCCATACTCGCCGTTCGCGGATGTCGCCGTCGAGCCGCCCGACGACTTCCACGCCCGTGCCGAACGCGAGGCGCGCGACCATCTGCGCGCCGTCGAACGTGCGGCGGAAGGGGCGGGCGTTCCATGCGCGAGCGTGACGAGCATCGAAGCCGCGCCGTACATCGGCATCATCGACGCGGCGGAGCAGAACGGCTGCGACGTCATCCTGATGGCTTCGCACGGCCGGCGCGGGCTCGGCAGCCTCCTGATCGGCAGCGAAACGCAACGCGTGCTCACGCACACCAAGATTCCCGTCATCGTCTACCGTTGACAAGCCGCATTTGTACAGCAGCGGCCGCGGCGCGCTCCCAACCCGCCGCGCCACGGCCGCCGCTTTCTTCACCGCTCTCCCTGATTCAGCCTGCGGTCACGCGGCTTCACGCCACTTTCTTGTCGAAGAACTGCTCGTCTTCCGTCGATCCGTGCAGCGCGGTCGTCGATGCGTCGCGCTCGACCGTCTGCGTGACCGCGTCGAAATAGCCGGTGCCCACTTCGCGCTGATGCTTCACCGCCGTGAAGCCCTTGTCGGCGGCGGCGAACTCGGCCTGCTGCAACTCGACGAACGCGCTCATCTGCGTGCGGGCGTAGCCGTGCGCGAGGTTGAACATCGAGTAGTTGAGCGCGTGGAAGCCCGCGAGCGTGATGAACTGGAACTTGTAGCCCATTGCGCCGAGTTCGCGCTGGAATTTGGCGATGGTCGCGTCGTCGAGATTTTTCTTCCAGTTGAACGACGGCGAGCAGTTGTACGACAGCAGCTTGCCCGGGAACTCCTTGTGGATCGCTTCGGCGAATTTCTTCGCGTACTCGAGATCCGGCTTGCCCGTTTCGCACCAGACGAGATCCGCGTACGGCGCGTAGGCGAGCCCGCGCGATACGGCCTGCTCCAGGCCCGGGCGCGTGCGATAGAAGCCTTCGACCGTGCGCTCGCCGGTGAGGAACGGCTTGTCGTTGTCGTCGACGTCGGACGTCACGAGGTCCGCGGCTTCGGCGTCGGTGCGCGCGACGAGCAGCGTCGGCGTGCCGCAGACGTCGGCGGCCAAACGCGCGGCCACCAGTTTCGCGACGTTTTCGCGCGTCGGCACGAGCACCTTGCCGCCCATGTGGCCGCACTTCTTGACCGACGCCAGTTGGTCCTCGAAGTGCACGCCTGCCGCGCCGGCTTCGATCATCGCCTTCATCAGTTCGAAGGCGTTGAGCACGCCGCCGAATCCCGCTTCGGCATCGGCGACGATCGGCGCGAAATAATCGACGTAGCCTTCATCGCCCGGATTCTTGCCTTCGGACCATTGAATCTGATCGGCGCGCGTGAACGTGTTGTTGATGCGCTTCACGACGAGCGGCACTGAGTTCGCCGGATACAGCGACTGGTCCGGATACATCTCGCCCGCGATGTTGGCGTCGCCGGCCACTTGCCAGCCGGACAAATAGATGGCCTTCAGGCCGGCCTTGACCTGCTGCATCGCCTGATTGCCGGTCAGCGCGCCGAGCGCGTTCACGAACGGCTCTTCCTGGATCAGCGACCACAGCTTTTCAGCGCCGCGTCGCGCGAGCGTGTGTTCGACAGGCACCGAGCCGCGCAGACGCACGACGTCTTCCGCCGAATATCCGCGTTTGATGCCTTTCCAGCGCGGATCGGTTTCCCATTGTTGATGAAGTTGCTGAGCTTGTTGTTGACGGGAGGTCATGGCGTTTCTCCTTGAAGATTGGCTGTACGACGAAACCTGGATCGCTACATCTCGCGACTTGAGCAGTGATGCGCCGGGTGGGGCGGTCTACGTTTGCTCAACTCTTATATAAGAGTGTAGGCGTGCGGCGAGTTTCGAAACAGCCTTCTCAAGCGAAACCGCGAAGCAATTTACCTTCGCAAAATCAATAACATATGGAATTGATTCCATATAGAGAAACGGCTTTTCCCATCCTGCAACCCGATTGGTTGTGCCTTGCAGCACCGCTTTTGCGACGCAAAAACGCGTTGCACATCGTGAAATCTTGGCGACGGACGAAAAAAAACCGATGCACGAGGCATCGGTTTCTTGTCTGCATCGGCGAGGCGGCGACTTGCACCGCCTCGAAGCTCGCGCTTCTTCGCCTGATCAGTTGCCGCGGCGGGGCGCGCGCGGGCCGTCGTTGCGGCGTGCGCTGTAGCCGTCGCGCTGGCCGCCGTAACCGCCGTCACGATTGCCGCCGCGATAACCGCCTTCACGGTCGCCGCTGCCGCTGCCGCTGCTCGCGCCGCGATAGCCGCCGTCACGATAACCGCCTTCGCGCGATCCGGTGCTCGGCTTGTTGCCGTAGCCGCTTGCGTTGCCCGGACCGTAGCTACGGCCACCGCCATTGCCGCTACCGAAGCGGCGACCGCCGCCATTACCGCCGCCCGGACGGCCGCGACCGCCAAAACCGGTCTTGGGCGGCGACTTGCGCGGCTCGAAACCAGCGACGACGTTGACCGGCAGCGGCGCGCGCACGAAGCGCTCGATACGCTTCAGCGCACCCGTTTCGGCGTGATGCACGAGGCTCACCGCGATGCCGCTGCGTCCCGCGCGACCCGTGCGGCCGATGCGGTGCACGTAGTCTTCCGCGAACTTCGGCAGGTCGTAGTTGAAGACGTGCGTGATGCCGGGAATATCGATACCGCGCGCGGCGACATCGGTTGCGACCAGCACGCGCACGCGACGCTCACGCAGCGCGCGAATCGTACGGTTGCGCGCGCCTTGCGGCAGGTCGCCGTGCAGCGCGGCGGATTCGAAGCCCGCGTCGGCAAGACGATTCGCGATCAGATCGGCGTCGCTCTTCGTCGCGGTGAAAACGATGGCCTGATCGAGATCGTTGTCGCGCAGAAGGTGATCGAGCAGGCGATCCTTGTGATCGCGGTCATCGACGTAATGCACGGTTTGCGCGATGTTGCTGCGCGCTTCGAGCTTCTGCACGATCTCGATGCGCTCCGGGTCCTTCAGGAGACGGCCCGTGAGCGACGAAATCTTGCCGTCGATGGTTGCCGAGAAGAGCAGCGTCTGACGCGTGGCCGGCGTGGCGGCGACGATCGTCTCGATGTCTTCGATGAAGCCCATGTCCAGCATGCGGTCGGCTTCGTCGAGCACGAGCATGTTGAGGTTCGACAGATCGATGCGGCCGCGCTCGAGATGGTCGATCAGACGGCCCGGCGTTGCAACGAGGATTTCAGGGTTCTTCGCGAGCAGCATCAATTGCTGGCCATACGCGACGCCGCCCAGAATGCTCACCGTGCGCAGACGGCGCAGGTGACGGCCGTACGTGGTCGCGGCGGCGGAGACTTGCATCGCGAGTTCGCGCGTCGGCGTGAGCACGAGCAGTTGCGGACGTGCGACCGGCTGCGGACGGCGGCCGGGACGCGCGTTCGGATCACGCGGCTGACGCGGCTGCTGTGCCTGGAGCTTTTCCAGTTGCGCGAATTTTTCGATGGCCGGCAGCATGAACGCCGCGGTCTTGCCGGAGCCGGTCGGGCTCGACACGAGCAAATCGCGGCCGGCGAGCGCGGCGGGAATCGCGCGCTGCTGCACGGGCGTGGGCGACTGATAGCCGGCGGCGGTCAGTGCGGAGACGATGTCGGCGGAAAGGCCGAGCGATTCGAACGTCGGGCCGGCGGGCGCTTCGACGGCCGGGGCGGCGGCGACTGCCACTGCTGCGTCTGCCGTGGTGTCGTCTTTGACGGGGATGATGCCAAGCGTTTGTGCTGCAATATTGTCCAACGGGCTGGGGGTGATACTCGAAGTCATGTCGATCCTTGAAGCGGAAGATAAGGCGTCGGCGCCAATCGGCATACCCAAGTCGTTGGATTCAGCGAGCGAAGAAACAGCGAGCAAATCGAAAAACGGGGGCTACTCGCGCAAACAGACGGCGAGCATTGTTGTTAGAAGCTGTATCGGATACGGCAGGCTCGGGGAGCGCTGACGTCAGCCTGATGCATGATTGGCCGGGAAACAGACAGCGCATGAATCTGCGCTACGGCCTAGCAGGGAAGGGACAGTTTCTAAACTGGATTGGAGCGAAACGCTACGAAGCGTCTTGCCATGCACCGCATGCTTTGAAGCACGCGGCTCACAGTCAACGCTTAAGCGCCAGTATATCGGAATTTGCTGCACCGCGCCACATATTGACGCATTTCCGCGCCACCAAAGGGCATCGGCGGCGCGGGGAACGAGCGTGCGCGCGTCAGTTCGCGTCGCCGCGCTTCAGCGACTCGACGAGTTCGACGTAATGCTGCTTCGCCGTATCGGCGGGCGTGCCTTTCAGCGCGGACCACGCTTCGTATTTGTATTTCCCGGCGATATCGGTGAAACCCGGCTTTTCGCCTTCCACGTCGCCGACGCTCGCCTGCTTGAAGAGCGCATAAAGCCGCAGCAAAGTGAGATTGCCGGGGCGCTCGGGCAACTGCTTCACGTCGTTCTGGGCCTGGGCGAATTGCTGCTCGATGTCGGTCATGCGCGTGTCCTTTGCATCGTGAAGAGATCTGGAAGGGCCGACGATCTTAGCAAGCGGTGCGCGCTTCGCCTGTCGAGGCTCTCCTCGAATCGAGGCGCCGGACGTGGCTTTCGGACCGCATCGACGGTGAACGAGGGGCGAAAGCATCGCAAGTCCCGCATTACAATACCGGCTATGACACGCACCGCACGCACCGTACTGCTCGCCCTCGATACTTCGACGGAATTCTGCTCCGTCGCGCTTCTGCTCGACGATCCCGCCGCGCAGCCACCTTTGCACTCAGCGCCTCATTTCCAAACCGGCGACACGCGCGTGTGGTTTCGCCACGAAGCGACCGGTGCGGTATCGAGCACGCGCCTTCTGCCCGCCGTGCGCGAATTGCTCGATGAAGCCGGCCTCGCGCTCGCCGACTGCAACGCCATCGCGTTCGGCGCCGGGCCGGGCTCGTTCACGGGCCTTCGCACCGCGACGGGTGTCGCGCAAGGGCTTGCATTCGGGCTGAACGTGCCGGTCGTGCCGGTGAGTACGCTGCTCGCCTGCGCCGAGGCTGCGCGTCTTACAGACTCGTCGCTGCCGCCGCGTGTGCTCGCGGCGCTCGATGCGCGCATGGACGAGGTGTACTGGGCCGATTACGAATATCGATCCGATGCCGCCGATGCCGATGCCGATTGGCGCGTCGTGCATCCCGCATCGCTGGATGCGCCCGCCGCGCTGCCGCTTCCCGATGCGCCGTTCGCGCTCGTCGGCAACGCGGCGGCGGCGTTCGGCGATCAATTGCCGGCGCTCGCCGCTGCCGCGCGCGTCGACAGTGAAGCGCTGCCGCATGCATTGCCCGTCGCTCTGCTGGGTCTGCGTGCGTTGCGGGGCGGCCGAGCCGTCGCACCGGAACTGGCCGCGCCCGATTACGTGCGCAACAAGGTCGCGCAGACTACCGCCGAGCGCATGGAAGCGCGCGCCGCCGCAGGCAAGGGCAGCGCGGACGCCGCCCCCGAGGAGGCGCTTCGGTGAGCGGCGTGCTGCTCACGGATCGGTATCTGACGGCGATGACCGAAGCCGATCTCGATGAAGTCGCCGCCGTCGAAAAGCTCGCATACGAGTTTCCGTGGAGTCGCGGCAATTTTCAGGATTCGCTGCGCAATGGCTACTACGGCGTATGCCTGCGTCATGTGACGGGGACGCTCGTCGGCTATTGCGTGCTGATGCCGGTCGTCGACGAAATGCATTTGCTGAACCTGTGCGTCGCGCCGGCCGCCCAGCGCGCGGGCGCGGGACTCACGCTCCTGCGCGAAGCGGTGCGGATTTCGCGCGCCGAGAAGCTCGACGGCATGTTGCTCGAAGTGCGGCCGTCGAATCCGCGCGCCATTCAGCTTTACGAGCGCTTCGGTTTCACGGCGATCGGGCGTCGAAAGAACTATTACCCCGCGCGGCATCGGGCGCGCGAGGACGCAATCGTCATGCGTCTGTCGTTCAAGGAGAGTGCGCATGGCGCTCGATGAATTGCTGGTCGAGGAACTCGGCTTCGGGCCGGTTTGGGTGCGGCGGGGGACTGTCGCTGCGGATGTCGAAGCGCCTGCCACGTCGGCGTCGGCGTCGGCGTTGCGAGACGAATCTGAGTCTTTGCCGACGGTCGCGCGTGCTCCGACGCCATCGCCCGACAAAGCGCCGAGCGTCGTAAGCGCCGCAGCCGACCCGAACGCCGCCGAAACGCCGCAGCCGGTACTGCATCCGCGCGCCGACGACGCATCGGCCGACAAGCGCGAGCCCGCCGCATCGCCGCAGGATTTCGACGCGCCGCCCTTCGAGGCCTATGACGACCTCCCGTGGACCGACGACGCGCCGCATTTCCAGCCGCCCGCCGCGCAGGAACCCGCCGACGACATCCGCACGCTCGACTGGACTTCGCTCGCCGAACGCGTCGCCGGTTGCGAGCGATGCCGCCTCTGCGAGCGTCGCACGAACACGGTCTTCGGCGTCGGCGACCGCGAGGCCGACTGGATGCTGATCGGCGAAGCGCCCGGCGAGAACGAGGACAAGCTGGGCGAGCCGTTCGTCGGGCAGGCGGGCAAGCTGCTCGACAACATGCTGCGTTCGCTTTCGCTGTCGCGCGAATCGAACGTGTTCATCGCCAACGTGATCAAGTGCCGGCCGCCCGGCAACCGCAATCCCGAACCCGAGGAAGTCGCGCGCTGCGAGCCGTATCTGCAGCGTCAGGTCGAACTCGTGAAGCCCAAGGTGATCGTCGCGCTCGGGCGCTTCGCCGCACAGAGCCTGTTGCAGAGCGAGGGAAGCATCGCGTCGCTGCGCGGGCGCGTGCACGAGTATCGCGGCGTGCCGGTCATCGTCACGTATCACCCGGCGTATCTGCTGCGCAGCCTGCCCGACAAGGCGAAAGCCTGGGCCGATCTGTGCCTCGCCCGCAAGACGTATCAGGACGCGCTCGCCGCGCTCGGCGTGGTCAGCGTACAGCCCGGAGCCGGGAAGGGCGCACGGGGATGATCGCGCTGTCGCGTCTCATCGATCGATTCGAGGACGCGACCGTGCGCGATCTGGCGTGGCTGCTCTTCGCGCCCGATCTTCTGCGCGCCGATGATGCCGGCGCGGCGCTCGCGCAGCCGTTCGCATCCGGCGAAGAGCGCGACGCCACGCTCGCCTGGCTGCAGACGCTCGACAGCGCGCCCGATCCGATTCACGTCCGCTCGCGCAATCCCAAGTCCACGCGCCTCGGCATTTATGCCGAAAGCCTGCTCGAATTCTTCCTCGCGCACGGTCCGGCCGCGCGGCTGATCGCGGCGAACGTGCCGTTGCGACGCCAGCGCCGCACCATCGGCGAATGCGATTTTCTGCTGCAAACAGCCGGCGGCGCGCGGCAGCATTGGGAACTGGCCGTGAAGTTCTATCTGCATATCGGCGATGGCGCGTCGCGCGCCGCGCGCCTCTCGGATTATGTCGGCCCGAATCTGCAGGATCGCTTCGATCTGAAGCACGCGCGGCTCCTGACGCATCAGCTCGGGCTGACGTCGCGCGCGGAGTTCGCGGCGCTCGGGCTCGACGGGCCGTGGGACGCGCAATTGTTCATCAAGGGCCGGCTTTTTTATCACGACGATGCCGTTCTGCCCGCGCCCGAAGTCGGCGAGCGGCATTTGCGCGGCTGGTGGCTGACGGCGTCGGAATGGGGCGAGCGCAACGACGCCATCGACGACGCCCGCGCGTGGGTCGTGCAGCCGCGCATGGCGTGGCTCGCGTCGCGCCGCCTGCACGCCGACGACGCCGAATCGCTCGTGGCCGAAGCCGCCGGGATCCACGCGGGCTTGCGCGCGATCGCGCAGCCGACGATGGTCGCGTCCTACGTGCGCGACGACGCAGGCGGCTGGACCGAGGAGTCGCGCGGCTTCATCGTGCCGGACGACTGGCCGGAGCGCGCGCGGGCGTTCGCCGCTGCCGCGCTGTGACGGCCGTCCGAATCACCACCATCGATAAAAATGATGCACCGGCCCGACGCCGTGCCCGACATCGAGCCGCGCGCTGGCTTCGATCGCGCCGGTGAGGTAGCGCTTGGCCTCGGCGGTGGCGCTGGCCAGATCGCTGGTTTGCGGGATCAGCGCCGCGATCGCCGACGACAACGTGCAGCCCGTCCCGTGCGTATTCCTGAGCGCGATGCGCGGGCTCGACAACCTGAGCGCGCCCGCCGTCTCGATAAGCCAGTCCGGACTATCCGGCGATGCGAGATGGCCGCCCTTCATCAGCACCGCGCGCGCGCCCGCGGCGAGCAGCGCTTCGCCCTGGCGCACCATCGCGTCTTCGTCGGGGGCGGCTTCCACGCCGAGCAAAGCCGCCGCTTCCGGCAGATTCGGCGTGACGAGCGTCGCGAGCGGCAGCAGTTCGTCGCGCAGCGCGGCGACCGCTTCGGGCGCGAGCAGCGCGTGATTGCTTTTCGAGATCATCACGGTGTCCAGCACGACATGCGCCGGGCGATGCCGCCGCAACGCATCGGCGACCGCGCGCACGATGCCCGCGTTCGCGAGCATGCCGATCTTCACAGCGTCGATGCGTATGTCGTCGAACACGGCGTCCAACTGCGCCGTGACGAACGCCGGCTCGGGCGCGTGGACCGCCGTGACGCCGCGCGTGTTCTGCGCGGTCAGCGCCGTGATGACGCTCGCGCCGTACGCGCCGAGCGCCGAGAACGCCTTCAGGTCGGCCTGAATGCCCGCGCCGCCGCCGGAATCTGAACCGGCGATCGTGAGCACGTTGGGGATGGGTTTCGTCGATGTCATCGGAAAAATCAGGATTGAGCGCGGATGATCGTCGCGTGCAGCGCCGCCGACGCGTCTCGCGGATTCGCGGCCTTGCAGATCGCGGATACGACCGCCAGGCCCGCCGGTTTCGCGCGCATCACGTCGGCGGCGTTGTGCGCCTGAATGCCGCCGATCGCGACGGTCGGAAAGCGCGCCGCCTGGCACATCGCGGCGAGGCCGTCGATGCCGCAGGGCGCGGACGCGTCGGTCTTGGTGGGCGTCGCGTAGACCGGCCCCGCGCCGAGATAATCGACGACGCCTTGCAGCCGGTTCGCCTCCGCCACTTCCGCGAGATTCGACACCGACAAGCCGATCAGCGCATCCGGTCCCATCAGCCGCCGCGCGACGTCCGCGGGCAGATCGCGCTGGCCGACGTGCACGCCATCGGCGCCGGCGGCGAGCGCAATGTCCACGTGATCGTCGATGACGAGCGGCACGCCGTGCGCGCGCGTGATCGGCAGGAGATCGGCCGCGAGCGCGAGCCACGCGCGCTTGTGCCACTCGGGCGCGCGCAGTTGCACGACGGTCGCGCCGCCTTCCAGCGCCGCCCGCGCGACGGCGAGCGCGGCATCGTGACCGCCGCACTGCACGGGATCGAGCACGAGGTAGAGCGAAAGATCGAATGAATCGCGCATGTCAGGAAAGCGCGACGTCGCGCTGCACGAGCGTGGCTTCGAACGCTTGCGCATCCAGCGACGCGAGCCGGTCCAGATACGCGACCGCGAAGCTGCCGGGCAGCGCGGCGTCGCGGGCGGCGAGTTCGCCGGCCACGGTCGAATAGGCGATGGCGGCGACCGTCGCCAGCCAATGTTCATCGCGAGAACCGGCCACGCCGACGAACGCCGCGACCGTCGCCGACAGCGCGCAGCCGACGCCCGTCACGCGCGTCATCAGCGGCGAGCCGTTCGACAGCGCGATCACGCGGCGGCCGTCGGTGATGTAGTCGGTTTCGCCCGTCACCGCGACGACGGCCTGCGTGTTCAGCGCGAGAATCTGCGCGGCGTCGAGGGCGGCGTCGGTGGCGGCGGTGCTGTCCACGCCGCGCGCGCTCGACGTGCCGCCCGACAGGCTGATGATTTCCGACGCGTTGCCGCGAATCACGGCCGGCTTCGCATCGAGCAATTCGAGCGCGAACTGCGTGCGAAACGCGAGCGGGCCGACGGCGACCGGATCGAGCACCCAGGGCTTGCCCGCGCCGTTGGCGGCGTCGACGGCGGCGCGGATCGCGCGGGACTGCGGCAGGTCCAGCGTGCCGAGGTTGACCGAAAGCGCATTCGCGATCGGCGCGAACTCGGCGACTTCCTCGCGCGCGACGACCATCGCGGGCGCGGCGCCGACAGCGAGCAGCACATTCGCGGTGAAATTGGTGACGACGAGATTCGTCAGGCAGTGCACGAGCGGCGCGGTATCGCGCACGCGCGTGACGAAAGAGTAGAGATCGGCTGATTGCATGATGAGATAAGACTAGCCGATACGGGCGCGAAAAACCGTCAGTGCCGCGCCTCGCCGATCAGCGCGACCGAATCGAATGCGCGCTGATTCGCCTGATGACGGCGCATGACGAAGTACATCATGAGGCACACGAACGAGCCGAACATGACGATGACAAACTGGATCGGCATGTCGAGCCAGACGAGCACGGCATACAGGCACAGCATCACGAGCACCGAGAGATTCTCGTTGAAATTCTGCACGGCGATCGAATGGCCGGCGGACAGCAGCACGTGTCCGCGATGCTGCAAAAGCGCGTTCATCGGCACGACGAAAAACCCGGACAAACCGCCGACGACCATCAGGAAAAGATACGCGACGAGCAGATAGCCGGGGAAATGCATCCGGCCGAAGTAGATGCCCCAGTGCGCGGGAAAGAGGTGCCGCGTGTAGAAGGCCATCAGCATGACGGCGAGGCCCATCATGATGCCCACCGGCAACACCGACAGCGAGCGCTTGAGCGGCACGCGCGCCGCCGCGAGCACCGCGCCCGCCGCGACGCCGACCGCGATCACCGCCTGCAGGATCGCCGCCTGAGAGAGCGTCATGCCGAGCGATACTTCGGCCCACTTCAGCACGATGAACTGCAGCGTCGCGCCCGCGCCCCAGAAGAGCGTCGTGACCGCGAGCGAAATCTGGCCGAGCTTGTCGCGCCAGAGCGTGAGGAAGCAATCGGCGAAATCGGTGATGAGCTTGATCGGCCGCGTTTCCTGCTTCGGATAACGCGCGCCGGTATCGGGAATGCGCAGATTGAAGATCGCGGCGATCACGTACATCAGCATGATGACGAGCATCGCGGCTTCGGCGGGCGTCGAAATGCGGGGAATGTGCAGGCTCAGCAGATGACTCGCGATATGCGGGCTGATGAGCGCGCCGCCCATGACCGTGCCGAGGATGATCGAGCCGACCGTGGTGCCTTCGATCCATCCATTCGCCGCGACGAGCCGGTCGGGCGGCAGAAGCTCGGTGAGGATGCCGTACTTCGCGGGAGAATACGCCGCCGCGCCGAAGCCGACGATGCCGTACGCGAGCAGCGGATGCGCGCCGAACAGCATCGTGATGCAGCCGACGACCTTGATGGAATTGGTCACGAACATCACATGACCTTTGGGCCGCGAATCGGCGAAAGCGCCGACGAAAGCCGCGAGAATCACGTAGGAGAGCACGAAGAACAGCTTCAGCAGCGGCGTCATCCAGTTCGGCGCGTGAAGGTCTTTCAGCAATGCGATGGCAGCGATCAGTAGTGCGTTATCGGCCAGCGATGAGAAAAACTGCGCGGCCATGATGGTGTAAAAACCTTTTTTCATCTGATCCGAAGCTTTCCTCACTGCGGGTGATCCGCCCCGGACGCTGGTCGTGCTTGCTGTCATGCGTTCGGGCTTATGCCGTTCGAAATGGGTTGTGCGCAGGGCTTTATAACACGAAAATAGGCGCATTCTGACTAGCACTAATCTCGATCGGGCAGCAAACGCCTGCACCGCAGCCGCGCCCGCGCACCGGTTTCTTCATAAGGTACTGATTCGCAAGGCGTCTTGACCGGCGATGCGGCCGCTCGCACCGCTGGCGTATGCTGGTGTCTTTCCGCCCGAACCGACATTCCTTCGAAACGCTCATGCCGCGCCCCCTTTCCGCAACCATTCACACGCCCGCACTCGCCAATAACCTCGCCATTGCGCGCAAATACGCGCCGAAATCCAAGATCTGGGCTGTCGTCAAGGCCAATGCGTATGGCCACGGACTCGCGCGAGCGTTCCCCGGACTTCGCGCGACGGACGGCTTCGGACTTCTGGACCTCGAAGAAGCGGCGAAGTTGCGTGAGCTCGGCTGGGCCGGTCCCATTCTTCTGCTGGAAGGCTTTTTCCGGCCGACGGATATCGACGTGATCGACCGTTACAGCCTGACCACGGCCGTCCATTGCGACGAGCAGTTGCGCATGATCGAGATGGCGCGGCTGTCGAAGCCGGTCAACATCCAGTTGAAGATGAATAGCGGCATGAACCGGCTCGGCTACACGCCCGAGCGCTTTCGTGCGGCGTGGGAGCGGGCGCGCGCGTGCCAGGGCGTCGGACAGATCACGCTCATGACCCATTTTTCCGATGCCGACAGCGAACGCGGCATCGCGCATCAACTGGAGGCGTTCGAGCGCGGCGCGGAAGGCATCGCGGGGGCGCGCAGCCTGTCGAATTCGGCGGCGGTGCTCTGGCATCCGTCCGCGCATTTCGACTGGGTGCGGCCCGGCATCATGCTGTACGGCGCGTCGCCGTCGGGCGTGACCTCAGATATCGCCGATATCGGCCTCAAACCCGCGATGACGCTTTCGTCCGAACTGATCGGCGTGCAGACGGTGCAGCCGGGACACAGCATCGGGTACGGTTCGACGTATCGCGCGGGGCAGGCCATGCGCATCGGCGTGGTCGCGTGCGGCTATGCGGACGGCTATCCGCGCGTCGCGCCGGAAGGCACGCCCGTGATCGTCGATGGCGTGATGACGAAGCTCGTCGGCCGCGTGTCGATGGACATGCTCACCGTCGATCTGACGCCGTGCCCGAACGCGGGTATCGGCTCGCGCGTGGAATTGTGGGGCACGAACCTGCCGATCGACGACGTCGCCGGCGCGTGCGGCACCATCGGCTACGAGCTGATGTGCGCCATCGCGCAGCGCGTGCCGGTGCGGGCGGAGTGAGCGCGGGCCGTCGGCGCGGGATCGAATCGAATTCTTATAAGGCAATACGTGGCAAAAGCAAAGGCGAAGACGCTCTATATCTGTAGCGAATGCGGCGGGCAGGCGCCGAAGTGGACGGGGCAGTGCGCGGCGTGCGGGGCGTGGAACACGCTGGTGGAATCGGTGGAGCAGGCGCCGGCGGCGCATCGCTTTCAGGCGCTGGCGAAGAGTTCGGCGGTGCAGCGGCTGGCCGAAATCGAAGCGTCGGACGTGCCGCGCTTCACGACGGGCGTCGGCGAGTTCGATCGCGTGCTCGGCGGCGGGCTCGTGCCGGGCGGCGTGGTGCTGATCGGCGGCGATCCGGGCATCGGCAAATCGACGCTGCTGTTGCAATCGCTCGCCGAGATCGCGCGTGATCGGCCCGCGCTCTATGTGAGCGGCGAGGAATCCGGCGCGCAGATCGCGCTGCGGGCGCAGCGGCTCGGGCTGATCGGCGGCAAGGAAAGCGCCGCCGCCGATCTTTCATTGCTCGCGGAAATCCAGCTCGAAAAGATTCAGGCGACGATCGACGAACAGCGCCCGGAAGTCGCGGTCATCGACTCCATCCAGACGATTTATTCCGAAGCGTTGACGTCCGCGCCCGGCTCCGTCGCGCAGGTGCGGGAGTGCGCGGCGCAACTGACGCGCATCGCGAAGCAGACGGGCACGTCGATCATCATGGTCGGCCACGTGACGAAAGAGGGCAGTCTCGCGGGGCCGCGCGTGCTGGAACATATCGTCGATACCGTGCTGTACTTCGAAGGCGATACGCACTCGTCGTTCCGGCTCGTGCGCGCGTTCAAGAACCGCTTCGGCGCGGTCAACGAACTCGGCGTGTTCGCGATGACGGAGAAGGGACTGCGCGGCGTCGCGAATCCGTCGGCGCTGTTTCTGTCGCAGCACGAGCAGAGCGTCGCCGGTTCGTGCGTGCTCGTCACGCAGGAAGGATCACGGCCGCTGCTGGTCGAAGTGCAGGCGCTCGTCGATACCGCGCACGTGCCGAATCCGCGGCGGCTCGCGGTGGGACTCGAACAGAACCGGCTCGCGTTGTTGCTGGCGGTGCTGCATCGGCACGCGGGCATCGCATGTTTCGATCAGGACGTGTTCCTCAACGCAGTGGGCGGCGTGAAAATCACCGAGCCCGCTGCCGACCTGGCCGTTTTGCTCGCGATCCATTCGTCGCTGCGCAACAAGCCGCTGCCGAAGGGACTCATCACGTTCGGCGAAGTGGGTCTCGCCGGTGAAATCCGGCCTTCGCCGCGCGGACAAGACCGGCTGAAGGAAGCGGCCAAGCTCGGCTTCTCCGTCGCGCTGATTCCGAAGGCGAACGCGCCGAAACAGGCGATCGACGGCCTCAAGGTCATCGCGGTGGATCGCATCGAGGAAGCGATCGATCGCGTGCGCGATCTCGAATGACGCAATCGACGCTGCTTGCGGGATTGGACCCTGCGTAACGTCCCGTAAAAATGTCGTCGTTGCCTGTAACCCAAGGCGCGGGTGATTTCCCTATGCTCCCGAGGCAATCGCCGGTCGGCTTCGTTTCTGAAGCGGCCGGCAGCATCGAGAGGACCACGCTTTGAAACACGCCAAATCAATGCGCGCGAAGCCCGCGTTCCATCTGCGCGGATGTCGCGTGTCGGCGCCCTTGCAGCAGCCGTGGGGCAGCGGGTGCCGGATCGTCGAGTGGATCGACGGCGAAGGGCAGATCTCGCGGCGCGTCGTGGCCGCGGATGTCACCGAGGACGAAGTCGTCGCCACCATCCGCCGTCACGTGACGGGCCGCAAACACGTGCTCGTCGACGACGAACGCCAGCCGCGTCAGACCTTGCCGCGACGCTAGACATCACGCTCCGACGCCGCGAAGAGCGGATGCGCCGCCGCTTCCGCCGGCGTGAGCACCGGCGCGACGCAACAGTCGAGCGGTTCCAGAAGCGCGATCCATTCGTCGCGCGTGCGCGCTCGAAAGCACGCGGCGACGTCGGCGGACAATTGCTTCGCATCCGCGCCGCCGATGGCTTGCCCGAGACTCCAGTGCCGCGCGGCCCATTCCTCATGGCCGAGCGCCCGGCACAACGCCTGCCAGAATTTCAGTTCCAGCGCGCCCACCGCGACGAAGCGGTCGTCCCGCGTGCGATACACGTCGTAGCACGGCACGCCGCCGTTCAGGAGGCCGGCGCCCGCGCACGTGCTCGCCTCGTCGCCACGCTCGAGTGCGACGTGCGCCATGACGTTGTGCGCGTGAACCGCATGCGTCATCGAGACATCGAGGCGGCGTCCGTCGCCGCCGCGCGCGACATGCCACAGCGCCGCGAGCATCTCCGTGACGGCCGAGAGCGCGCCGCCGAGCAGATCCGCCAGTTGGAAATTCGGCGCGATGGGCGCGCCATCACGCGCGGCGAGTTGATGCAGCACGCCCGCATAAGCGATGTAGTTCAGGTCGTGCCCCGCCTTGTCCGCGAACGGGCCGTCGCTGCCGAAGCCGGTGATCGCGCAATAGACGAGCTTCGGATTCGCCGCGCGCAACACGTCGTAGCCGACGCCGAGCCGCGCCATCACCGATGGTCTGAAGCTCTCGACGAGCACGTCGGCATGGCGCGCGAGATCGATCAACGTGGCGCGGCCGTCGTCCGTCTTGAGGTCCAGCGTCATCGTCCGCTTGCCGCGATTGACGATGCGATAGAACGCGCTCGGCGTCCCGCTTTGGCGCTCGGCGTCGGTCTGCAGCATCGTGCGGGTGTAGTCGCCTTCGCCCGGCGGTTCGATCTTAAGCACGTCCGCGCCCAGTTCCGCGAGCCGCAGCGTGGCGACAGGACCGGGCAGCAGCCGCGTCAGATCCAGTACATGGAGGCCGGCGAGGGCGGGGGAAGTTGTCAAGTCGTCGGTCTCCGGTGACGGTTATGAACCGATCTGTTCTAGTTCCTCGTGGGCTTCGAGCCACTCCATTTCGAGCGTTTCGAGCCGCGAGTTGACTTCGCCCTGGCGACGGATCGTTTCCGTGAGCTTCGCCTTGAGCGCCGCGTCGTAGCTGGCGGGATCGGCGACGAATGCATCGAGCGTTGATTTTTCCGCGTTGAGCGCGTCCATTTCCTTCTCGATCTTCGCGATCCGCGATTGCAACGGCTTCTTGAGATGCGACAGCTTTTGCCGCTCCTGCGCTTCCTGCTTGCGCTGCTCCTTGCGATTCACCGCGCTGTCCGCCGCGTCACCCGCCGCCGATGCCGCGCCGCTCGCTTCCTTCGCCGCCGCGCGCGTTTCGGCGGCGTGCTGCAAGAGCCAGTCGCGGTAGTCGTCGAGATCGCCGTCGAACGGACTCAGGCGATGTTTCGCGACGAGCATGAACGTATCGGTCGTTGCGCGCAGCAAATGCCGGTCGTGCGACACGAGAATCAGCGTGCCTTCGAACTGCGCGAGCGCCATGGTCAGCGCGTGGCGCGTTTCGAGATCGAGGTGGTTCGTCGGTTCGTCGAGCAGCAGCAGATTCGGCTTCTGCCAGATGATGAGCGCCAGCGCGAGCCGCGCCTTCTCGCCGCCGGAGAAGGGCGCGATCTTCGCGGTCGCCATGTCGCCGGAGAAGTTGAAGCTGCCGAGGAAATCGCGCAATTCCTGCTCGCGCGTGTCGGGCGCGAGGCGTGCGAGATGCTGAATTGCGGAATCGTCGGGACGCAGCGTTTCGAGCTGATGCTGCGCGAAGTAGCCGATCTGCAGGCCCTTGCCCTGACGCACGTGGCCGGACAGCGGTTCGAGCGTGTCGGCGAGCGTCTTGATGAGCGTCGATTTACCCTGGCCGTTCGCGCCCAGCAAGCCGATGCGCTGGCCGCTCTGAATCGACAGCGTGACGTCGTCGACGATCGGAATCTCCGCGCCGTCCTCGCCGTGATAGCCGCAGCGCACGTCTTCCATGACCATCATCGGATTCGGCGCGGCGTCGGGCGTGCGGAACTCGAACGTGAACGGCGAACTCGCATGCGCCGGCGCGATCAGTTCCATTTTTTCCAGCGCCTTCACGCGGCTTTGCGCCTGTTTCGCCTTGGTCGCCTTCGCCTTGAAGCGGTCGATGAAGCTCTGCAGGTGCTGCACCGTCTTCTGCTGCTTCTCGTAAGCGCTTTGCTGCAACGCGAGTTGTTGCGCGCGCAGGATTTCGAACTGGCTGTAATTGCCGCCGTATCGCTTGACCTGGCGGTTTTCCAGATGCAGCGTGACGTTGCACACGGAGTCCAGAAACTCGCGATCGTGCGATATCACGACGAGCGTGCCCGGGTAACGCGCGAGCCAGTCTTCGAGCCAGACGATGGCGTCGAGGTCCAGGTGGTTGGTCGGTTCGTCGAGCAACAGAAGGTCGGACGGACACATCAGCGCTTGCGCGAGATTCAGGCGCATGCGCCAGCCGCCCGAGAAGCTCGACACCGGCTCGCGTGTCTGCGCGAGCGTGAAGCCCAGGCCCAGCAGCAGCGTTTCGGCGCGCGCGGGCGCGGTGTAGCCGTCGGCATCGGCGAACGCAGCGTGCGCATCGGCTTCGGCGGCGCCGTCATGGGCGGCGGACGCGGACGCGATGCGCGCTTCGATCGCCCGCAAGTGCGTGTCGCCGTCGAGCGTGTAGTCGAGCGCGGTGCGATCCACCGCGGGCGTTTCCTGAGCGACGTGCGCGATGCGCCACGACGGCGGCATCGAAAAATCGCCGCCGTCCGCGTGCAATTCGCCGCGCAGCACGGAAAAGAGCGTGGACTTGCCTGCGCCGTTCGCGCCGACGAGACCGGCTTTCTCGCCCGGATTGAGCGTGAAGCTCGTCTCTTCGAAAAGCGGCTTGGTGCCGCGGGACAGGCTGAACTGGTTGAAGCGGATCACGTCGGAATGGCGGCGGGCTTTGAAGGAAAGCGCTATTTTAGACCGGGCGCGCCACGCCGAAGGGATCGTCCGTTCGGCTAATGGCAGACGGGCGCGCACGGTAGTAGCATCGCCTGACTTTCAATTTTTCGCGGGGAACATGTCATGAGCTCAACCACCGACAGCATCTATGGCTTCACGGCCGAGACACTCGACGGCGCAACCGTCGGTCTCGACAAGTACCGCGACAAGGTGCTGCTGATCGTCAACACGGCGAGCGAATGCGGGTTCACGCCGCAATACAAGGGGCTGCAAGACCTGTACACGCGGCTGTCGGCGCGCGGCTTCGAAGTGCTCGGCTTTCCGTGCAACCAGTTCGGCAAGCAGGAACCGGGCGATGCCGCGCAAATCGGCAGCTTCTGCGAGAAGAACTACGGCGTGACGTTCCCGATGTTCGCGAAGATCGACGTGAACGGCGCGAACGCTCATCCGCTCTACAAGTATCTGACGGAAAAGGAGCCGGGCGTGCTCGGGCTCGAAGCGATCAAGTGGAATTTCACCAAGTTTCTCGTCGATCGCAACGGAAATATCGTGAAGCGTTACGCGCCGCTCACGAAGCCCGAGGCGATCGTCGGCGATATCGAGAAGCTCTTGTAAAGCCGCGCCGGCCTCAAAGAATCGGCGAGAAGAGCCGTGCGACATGCATCGCCATGCGCCGCCAGAACGCGTTGCCGAGATAATCGTTTCCGTCGATTTCATACGCATGCGCGAAGTCGATGAGCAGCATGCTTTCGACCTGTCTCGCGAAGGTGTGATCGACGGTCAGCACGGTGATCTCGAAGTTGAGCCTGAACGAACGGTTGTCGAGGTTCGCGCTGCCGACCGACGCGGCGATGTCGTCCACGAGCACGACTTTCTGATGCAGGAAACCCGGCTTGTAGCGGAAGATGCGCACGCCGGCCTGCACGAGATCGTATGCATAAAGACGCGAGGCCGCGAACACCACGCGATGATCGCGCCGGCTCGGAATGAGGATTCGCACGTCGACGCCGCGCATCACGGCCAGGCGCAGCGCCGAAAACACGGCTTCGTCGGGGATCAGGTACGGCGACGTGATCCAGATGCGCTCGCGCGCCGCGTTGATCGCCTCGACGAAGAACAGCGAGCAGGTCTCCTGTTTGTCGGCGGGGCCGCTGGAGAGCACCATGCAATGCATGTTCCCGTCGGCGTGCGGCGCGGGGCCAAGTTCGGGCAGGCGTTGCGTCGCCCAGTACCAGTCTTCGGTGAAGACGAACTGAATGCTGGCAATGGCCGGGCCGCGCACTTCGACGTGCGTATCGCGCCAGGGCGAAAGCCGCGGATTGCCGCCGAGATACTCGACGCCCACGTTGTGCCCGCCGACGAACGCGCGCTTGCCGTCCACGACGACGATCTTCCGATGATTGCGGAAGTTGATCTGAAACCGATGCACGAACTTGCGATTGGCCGCGAACGGATGCGCCTCGACGCCGCCCGCGCGCAACGCCTGCACGTAGCGATGCGGCAAGTCGAAGCTGCCGATGCTGTCGTAGAGAAAGTAGACGCGTACGCCCGCTTTTGCTTTCGCGATGAGCGCATCGCGCAGCATGTCGCCGAGCGCGTCGGCGCGCACGATGAAGAACTGCACGACGATATAGCTTTGCGCGGCTTCGATCGCTTCGAGGATCGCGGCGAACGTCGCGTCGCCATTGACGAGCACGCGCACCGAATTGCCGCGCAGAAACGGCATGCCCGAAAGCCGCTGCAACGTGCGGATGGTCGGATTGCCGAGATATTCCGCCGGCCCCGGCGCGACTTCGCCGCGCACGCTGGCGGTATCGAGCAGAGCGGGATCGGTGGGAGGCACGTCGCTGCGCTCCTTCGATTCCCATTCGGCGGGTTTCGTGCGATTGCGAAGGATTTCTATTTCGAGACGCCGCTCGTCGATATAACCGGCGAACTTGCTGCGGCCGAGGAAAAGGTAAGGGATGAGCGTGAAATACGGCATCGCGACGAGCGACACCGCCCACGCCACCGCGCCTTGCGACGTGCGTGTATGGATGACCGCGTGCACGGCGGCGATCACGCCGAGCACATGCGCGGCCATCACGAGCGTGCCGAGGTGAAGCCAGTCTGCTGCTTGCATAGTCATGCGTACGGTTCGATGCGTCCCGCGCGTGCGCCGCGCGGACCCGGATGACGAACGCCGCGAAAACGGCGATGCGTCATCTTACCGAACCTTGCCCGCTCGAAGCCCGCCGGAACGGGCGGCGCGAGGCATCAAGTGATTGGACGATCAGACGATCGGACGATCAGGCGGGCAGGTCGGCTGCCTGGATGAGGAACACGTTGTCGTCGCCGGCGCTCGTCGAAAGCCAGACGAGGTCGAGGCCGCCGAGCGCCGCTTCCACGTTCGCGCGTTCGTTGCCGATCTCGACGACGAGCACGCCGTCTTCGGTCAGCCACTTGCCGGCTTCGCGCACGATGCGCCGCACGACGTCCATGCCGTCCGCGCCGCCCGCGAGCGCGAGTTCCGGCTCGTGGCGATATTCGGCGGGCAGCGACTGCATCGCGTTGGCGTTCACGTACGGCGGATTCGTGATGATGACCTCGTAGCGCGCGGCCGGCAGCGGCGCGTACAGGTCGCCTTCGTACAGCGTCACGCGATCTTCGAGCTGATAGTCGGCGACATTGCGGTGCGCGACGGCGAGCGCATCGGCGGAAATGTCGACGGCGTCGATGTCGGCATTCTCGAACGCTTGCGCCGCGAGAATCGCGAGGCAGCCGGAGCCGGTGCACAGTTCGAGCACGCGCGTGACATGATCGGGATCGGCCACATACGGCTGCAAGCCGTCCTGCAGCAACTCGCCGATGAACGAACGCGGCACGATCACGCGCTCATCGACATAAAAGCGATGACCGTGCATCCACGCTTCCTGCGTGATGTACGCGGCGGGCACGCGGTCTTTCGCGCGGCGCTCGATGACCTGCATCACGGCGTCGATCTCGGTGTCGAGCAGGCGCGCGTCGAGGAACGGTTCGAGCGTGTCGAGCGGCAGATGCAGCGTATGCAGGATCAGATACGCGGCTTCGTCGTAGGCGTTGGTCGAGCCGTGACCGAACGAAAGGCCCGCTTCGGTGAAACGCGAGACGCCGAAACGCAGCAGGTCGCGCACGGTGGAGAAGGGTAGCGCCATCGATGGCTCCTTGTTATTTTCGGGTGAATTCAGGCGATCAGTTCTTCGAGCACGCGGCGGTACACGTTCTTGAGCGGCTCGATGAATCGCACTTCGACATGTTCGTCGATCTTGTGGATGGTGCCGTTCGGCGGGCCGAATTCCACGACCTGCTCGCAGATGCGCGCGATGAAGCGGCCATCGGACGTGCCGCCCGTCGTCGACAGTTCGGGCTGCACGCCGGTTTCCTCGCGGATCGCCTTGTCGAGCGCATTGGAGAGCGCGCCGCGCGGCGTGAGAAACGGCAGGCCGCTCACGATCCACGTGAGATCGTAGTCGAGCGCGTGCTTGTCGAGGATCGCGTGGACGCGGCTTTGCAGGCCTTCGACCGTGCTCGCCGTCGAAAAGCGGAAGTTGAACATCAGCTCGGCGTGGCCGGGAATGACGTTCGTCGCGCCCGTGCCGGAATGCAGGTTCGACACTTGCCAGGTGGTCGGCGGGAAATATTCGTTGCCGTCGTCCCAGCGCTCGGCGACCAGCTCCGCGAGCGCGGGCGCGAGCAGATGAATCGGATTCTTCGCGAGATGCGGATACGCGATATGCCCCTGCACGCCCTTCACGACGAGCTTGCCCGTCATCGAGCCGCGACGCCCGTTCTTGACCATGTCGCCTAGCGTTTCGTTCGAAGTCGGCTCGCCGACGATGCAGTAATCGAGCCGTTCGCCGCGCGCCTTGAGCGCCTCGACGACCTTGACGGTGCCGTCGGTCGCGGGGCCTTCTTCGTCGCTCGTGATGAGGAGCGCGAGCGACCCGCGATGCTCCGGATGCTTCGCGACGAACTCCTCGCTCGACACGACGAACGCCGCGAGCGACGCCTTCATGTCGGCGGCGCCGCGTCCGTAGAGCTTGCCGTCGCGATGCGTCGGCGTGAAGGGCGGCGAAGTCCATTGCTCGACGGGGCCGGTCGGCACGACGTCGGTGTGTCCGGCGAACGCGAGCAGCTTGCCCGATGCGCCGTCCGTGCCGCGCTTGACGGCCCACAGGTTCGTGACGCCGCCCGAGGCGATCGTTTCGCACACGAAGCCGGCGGCGGACAAGCGTTCGATCATCAGCGACTGGCAATCGCGGTCTTCGGGCGTGACCGACGCGCGCGCGATCAGGGCTTCGGTAAGGGAGAGAGTGCCGGACATGGTTTCGGGCCTGCTTCTGGACAGCGATAAAAAATGCCGGCGCGGCGGCCGGCAAGCGATTGAGCGTTCATGCGACGACACCGGGCTTCGAAACACCGGAGTCATCGCGCCGCATCACGCGAAGAGCGTTTCGTACTGCTCGGCGGAAAAGCCGAGCGACTTCACGCGTCCGTTCACGACGACGACCGGCCGCTTGATGATCGACGGCTTGTGGATCATCAGCGCGATCGCGCCGGCGGTCGTGTCGGCTTCGGCCTTGTGGACCTCGGACAGGCCGCGCCACGTCGTGCCGCGCTTGTTGATGAGCTGGTCGAGCGGCACGTCCTTCAGCCAGTCCTGCACGAGCTTCTCGTTCACGCCGGCCTTCTTGAAGTCGTGAAATTCGAACGGCACGCCGTGCTCTTCGAGCCACACGCGCGCCTTCTTCACCGAGTCGCAGTTCGGAATGCCGTAGACGACGGTCGTCGGGGTGGATCCGCGTGCCAAATCAGTCGCCTCGCAGCAGTTCGTTCAGGCCGACCTTCGCGCGCGTCTTGGCGTCCACCTTCTTCACGATGACCGCGCAGTACAGGCTGTGCGAGCCGTCTTTCGAGGGCAGGTTGCCCGCGACGACGACCGAGCCCGCCGGAATGCGGCCGTAGCTGACTTCGCCGGTTTCGCGGTCGTAGATCTTGGTCGACTGGCCGAGATAGACGCCCATCGAAATGACGGAGTTTTCTTCGACGATCACGCCTTCCACCACTTCCGAGCGCGCGCCGATGAAGCAGTTGTCCTCGATGATGACCGGGTTCGCCTGCAGCGGCTCCAGCACGCCGCCGATGCCCACGCCGCCCGACAAGTGCACGTTCTTGCCGATCTGCGCGCACGAGCCGACGGTGGCCCACGTGTCGACCATCGTGCCTTCATCGACGTAAGCGCCGATGTTCGTGTACGACGGCATCAAAACGACGTTCTTCGCGATGAACGAGCCGCGGCGCGCGATGGCCGGCGGCACCACGCGGAAGCCGCCCGCCGCGAAGTCTTCGGCGGTGTAGTTCGCGAACTTGGAGGGCACCTTGTCGTAGAACTGCGAATAGCCGCCCGCGGCCATCGGCGCGTTGTCTTCGAGGCGGAACGAAAGCAGCACCGCCTTCTTCAGCCATTGATTGACCACCCAGTCGCCGTCGCGTTTCTCGGCGACACGCAACGCGCCCTTGTCGAGCTGTTCGATGGCATGCGCGACGGCGTCGCGGACCTCGGCCGGCGCGGCTTTCGGCGAAAGCTCGGCGCGGTTTTCCCAAGCGTTGTCGATGATGCTCTGCAGTTGTTGCGACATAGTGATTTCAAGGATGGAGAGTTGGACCGGCTGCGCTCGTCAGGACTTGAGCGTGCGGCAGAATTCGACGATGCGGCGGGCGCCTTCGACACATTCCTCGGTCCCGGCGACGAGCGCGATGCGAACGAAGCCCTCGCCGGGATTCGTGCCATGCGCGGGACGAGCGAGATAGGAGCCCGGCAGAACCGTCACATTATAGTCGGCGTAGAGACGCGCCGCGAACTCGGTGTCGGAGAGTCCGGTGCGCGAAACGTTGGCCCAGAGATAGAACGCGGCATCGGGCAAACGCACGTCCAGCACGTCGGCGAGCATGGGCGTGACCGTGTCGAACTTCTTCACGTACTTCGCGCGGTTGTCGCGCACGTGCGCCTCGTCCTGCCATGCGGCGATGCTCGCGCGCTGGAACAGGGTCGAAAGCGCCGCGCCGTGATATGTGCGATACAGCAGGAACTGCTTGAGGATGGCCGCGTCGCCCGCGACGAAGCCCGAGCGCATGCCCGGCACGTTCGATCGTTTCGAGAGGCTCGACAGCATCACGAGGCGCTCGAAGCCGCGATTCAGCAAGCGCGCGGCTTCGAGGCCGCCGAGCGGCGGATGCGCCTCGTCGAAGTAGATCTCGGAATAGCATTCGTCCGATGCGATCACGAAGCCGTGCTTGTCCGACAGCGCGAAAAGCTCGCGCCAGTTGTCGAGCGTGAGCACCGCGCCGGTCGGGTTGCCCGGCGAGCAGACGTAGAGCAGTTGCGTGCGCGCCCAGATGTCGTCGGGAACGGCGGAGTAATCGCACGCAAAGTTGCGCGCCGGATCGCTGTTGACGAAATACGGCTGCCCGCCCGCGAGCAGCGCCGCGCCTTCGTAGATTTGATAGAACGGGTTCGGACAGAGTACGATCGGCGGTTTCGCGCCGGAGAGTTCGGGCGTGCTGCGGCTGTCGATGACCGTCTGCGCGAGCGCGAACAGCGCCTCGCGGGAGCCGGACACGGGCAGCACTTCGGTGGCCGCATCGAGCGATGCCAGACCGTAGCGCGCCTTCGCCCACGTGGCGATGGCTTCGCGCAGCGGCTCGGTGCCGAGCGTCGGCGGGTAGGAGGCGAGGCCGTCGAGCGCATTGACGACGGCATCGCGGATGAGCGCGGGCGTCGGATGTTTCGGCTCGCCGATGCCGAAGCTGATCGGCGTGAATCCGGCGCGCGGCTCGATGCCTTTGAAGAGCGCGCGGAGCTTTTCGAACGGATACGGCTGGAGTTTCTTGAGAAGTGGATTCACGGCGTGACCGGTAAGCGATGAGCGACGAACGTTCAGGCGGCTACGAAGCCATTCATGCCGACGCGAACGGAGCTTTGAAAGACCCGCTGAAACCCGCGGCGGCGGCACGACAAAGACATCGGCGAAGCGGACGATTATACCCCGCGCCCCTGCAGCAAAGGGCCGCAGGCCAACGACGACACAGCATGACAACCCTCAATCGATTCAAGCAGGCGGGCGCGGGAGCGCAACGATGACCCGCCGTTTCCACGACGCCTTGCCGACGCTCGCGATCATGCTCGGCGCATCCGTCTGGGGACTCGTCTGGTATCCGATGCGCATGCTCGCGTCGATGGGCATGACCGGCACCGTCGCCAGCGCGACGACGAGCGGGGCGGCGTGTCTCTTCGTGCTGCTGCTCAAGCGCCGCTCCGTCCGCACGATTCGCTGGCACTGGCTGCTCGTCGCGCTGGGCGCGGCGGCGGGCACGACGAGCGTCGGTTTCGTGTGGGGCGCGATCCACGGCCAGGTCATGCGCGTGCTGTTGCTCTTCTATCTGACGCCCGCATGGACCGCCGTGTTCGCGCATTTCATCCTCGAGGACCGCCTCACGCGGGCCGACGCCGCGCTCTCCCTGCTGTCGCTCGCCGGCGCGGTCACCATGCTCTGGTCGCCCGCGCTCGGCTTTCCGCTGCCCGCGAATCTCGCGGAATGGGCGGGCCTGATGGGCGGCATGGGCTTCGCGATGAGCAACGTGCTCGTCGTCAAGCTCACGCGGACGATGCCCGGCATGAAGCCCGAAATGCGCACGGCGGTGATCTTCGGCGGCGCGGCGATCGTCGCGACGCTCGTGAGCTTTTTCGAGCCGATGCCCGCGCCGCCCGCCGCATCGCAGATGGGCATGGTCGCGTTCATCGTGATCGGGCTGGGCGTGGTGCTCGCGGCGAACAACGTGATCGTGCAGATCGGCTTGGCGCGCGTGCCGGCCAATCGCGCGTCGATCATCATGCTGTTCGAGCTCGTCGTGACCGCGCTGTCGTCGTGGCTCTTCGCGGGCGAAGCGCCGGGGCCGCGCGAATGGGCGGGCGGCGCATGCATCGTGGCTGCGTGCGTGCTGTCGGCGTGGGTGCATCGACAGAAGCGCGCGGGCGGCGAGGCATCGTCGGCGCCGCATCAGCAGGGCGCAAGCGAAAAGAAATCGACACGCGCGATGGTATGATGGTGTCCGCTCGCGACCGGCCCGCGAGGCCTTCGCGCACGAGACTCTCACCCGCGACGGGCCGCGCTGCCGCCTGTCTGCCATTCATCTTCCGTCACTCACTTCAAACAGCGATATCGCCGTGCGTCTGACTTCGATCAAACTCGCTGGTTTCAAGTCCTTCGTCGATCCCACGCATTTCCAGGTACCCGGCCAGCTCGTCGGCGTCGTCGGGCCGAATGGCTGCGGTAAGTCGAATATCATCGACGCCGTGCGCTGGGTGCTCGGCGAATCGCGCGCATCGGAATTGCGCGGCGAGTCGATGCAGGACGTCATCTTCAACGGATCGACGGCGCGCAAGCCGGGCAGCCGCGCGAGCGTCGAACTGATCTTCGACAACGCCGATGGGCGCGCCGCCGGCCAATGGAGCGCGTATGGCGAGATCGCCGTGAAGCGCGTGCTCACGCGCGACGGCACCTCCAGCTACTACATCAACAACCTGCCCGCGCGACGCCGCGACATTCAGGACATCTTCCTCGGCACGGGCCTCGGGCCGCGCGCCTACGCGATCATCGGGCAGGGCATGATCGCGCGCATCATCGAAGCGAAGCCGGAAGAACTGCGCGTGTTTCTCGAAGAAGCCGCGGGCGTGTCGAAGTACAAGGAACGCCGCCGCGAGACGGAAAATCGTCTGCACGACACGCGCGAGAACCTGACGCGCGTCGAGGACATCGTCCGCGAACTGACGACGAATCTCGAAAAGCTCGAAGGCCAGGCGATCGTCGCGACCAAATACAAGCAATTGCAGGCCGAGGGCGAGGAAAAGCAGCGCCTCCTGTGGCTCTTGCGCAAGAACGAAGCGGGCAACGAGGCCGAGCGCCAGCAGCGCGCCATCCGCGAGGCGCAAGTCGAGCTCGAAGCGCAAACGGCGCGTCTGCGCGAAGTCGAAGCGCAACTGGAGACGCTGCGCGTCGCGCACTACAGCGCGAGCGACGCGATGCAGGGCGCTCAAGGCGCGCTCTACGAAGCCAACGCCGAAGTCAGCCGGCTCGAAGCGGAGATCAAGTTCATCGTCGAGTCGCGTAATCGCGTGCAGGCGCAGATTGCCGCGCTCGCCGCTCAGCGCGAGCAATGGCTCATGCAGGCGCAAAAGGCGCGCGACGAGATCGAGACCGCATCGGAAGCGCTCGCCGAGGGCGAGGAAAAAGCCGCCATCGCGCAGGAGAATGCTGCGGCGAAGCAGGATGCGCTGCCCGAACTCGAAGCCCGCTGGCGCGATGCGCAGGCGCAGCTCAACGAAGAGCGCGCGGGCATCGCGCGGGCGGAGCAGGCGCTGAAGCTCGAAGCGGCGCATCAGCGCAACGCGGATCAGCAGCTTCAGCAATTGCAGCAGCGTCAGGAACGTCTGAAGAACGAAGCAAGCGGACTCGACGCGCCGGACGAAGCGCAGCTCGAAGAACTGCGCATGCAGCTTGCCGAAAATGAAGAGATTCTCGCCGAGGCACAAGCGCGTCTCGCCGATGCGCAGGAAACCGTGCCGCGTCTCGACGCCGAGCGCCGTGCCGCTCAGGAGCGCGTGCAGGCGGAAAGCGCGCAGATTCACCAGTTGGAGGCGCGTCTTGCCGCGTTGAAGCAGCTTCAGGAAAGCGTGCAGACGGAAGGCAAGATCCAGCCGTGGCTCGACAAGCACGAACTCGGCGCGCTGCCGCGTCTGTGGAAGAAGCTGCATGTCGAAGCCGGCTGGGAAGCGGCGCTCGAAGCCGTGCTGCGCGAGCGGCTCGCGGCGCTGGAAGTATCGAATCTCGACTGGGTGAAGGCGTTCGCCACCGATGCGCCGCCCGCCAAACTCGCGTTCTATTCGCCGCCGGTCGCGGGCAAGCCGCTCGACGCGCCGCAGGGCTTGCGGCCGTTGCTGTCGCTCGTGCGCATCGACGATCCGGGCTTGCGCGCCGTGCTCAACGAATGGCTCGGCACGACCTTCATCGCGGACGACATCGCGCAGGCGCTCGCCATGCGCAGCCAGTTGCCGGAAGGCGGCGCGTTCGTCGTGAAGGCGGGGCACACGGTGACGCGCGTCGGCGTGCAGCTTTATGCATCCGATTCCGAGCAGTCCGGCATGCTCGCGCGGGCGCAGGAAATCGAAAATCTCACGCGGCAGGTGCGCGCCCAGGCGCTGCTCGCCGACGAAGCGAAGAGCAACGCCGTTCGCGCCGATGCCGCGCACACGCAGGCATCGCAAACACTCGCCGATGCGCGCGCCGCCGCCGAACGCGCCACGCAACGCGTCCACGCGCTGCAGATGGACGCGCTGAAGCTCGCGCAGGCGCATGAGCGCTACACGCAGCGCAGCACGCAGATCGGCGAGGAACTGGGCGAAATCGCCGCGCAAATTGAGGAGCAGCGCGCGCTGCGGGCCGAATCCGAAGCGGCGTTCGAGCAGCACGACGCCGACATCGCGCAGTTGCAGGCGCGCTTCGAGGACAACCAGCTCGCGTTCGAATCGCTCGACGAAACGCTCACGAGCGCACGCCACGAACTGCGCGAACTCGAACGCGCCGCGAGCGACGCCAGCTTCGCCGTGCGCGGGCTGGCCGCGAAGATCGCGGAGTACGAGCGCAATATCGGCACGGCGGAAGAACAGAGCGAGCGCGTCGCGGGCGCGCTGGAAGACGCGCGCGCCGAACTCGAAACCATCAACGAGCAGACGGCGCAAACCGGCCTTCAGGATGCGCTCGAAGTGCGCGCGGCGCGCGAGGAATCGCTGTACGCGGCGCGCATCGAACTGGACGATTTGACCGCGCGTCTGCGTCAGTCCGACGAGCAGCGCCTCTTCGCCGAGCGCTCGCTGCAGCCGCTGCGCGACCGGATCAACGAGTTGCAGTTGAAGGAGCAGGCGGCGCGTATCAGCGGCGAGCAGTTCGTCGAGCAATTGCAGGCGGCGGGCGTCGATGAAGCCGAACTCCAGTCGAAGCTCACGCCCGACATGAAGCCTTCGTATCTGCAAGGCGAAGTCACGCGCCTGAACAACGCGATCGTCGCGCTTGGGCCCGTCAACATGGCCGCGCTCGAAGAACTCGCGGCGGCCACGGAGCGCAAGCATTTCCTCGACGCACAATCCGCCGATCTGAACGACGCCATCGGCACGCTCGAAGACGCGATCCAGAAAATCGACCAGGAAACGCGCGCGCTGCTGCAAGGCACGTTCGACGAGGTGAATCGTCACTTCGGCGAACTGTTCCCGCGGCTTTTCGGCGGCGGTCAGGCAAAGCTCATCATGACCGGCGACGAAATCCTCGACGCCGGCGTGCAGGTGATGGCGCAGCCGCCCGGCAAGAAGAATTCGACGATTCACCTGCTTTCGGGCGGCGAAAAGGCGCTCACCGCGACGGCGCTCGTCTTCGCGATGTTCCAGCTGAATCCCGCGCCGTTCTGTCTGCTCGACGAAGTGGACGCGCCGCTCGACGACGCCAACACCGAGCGTTTCGCGAATCTCGTGCGCGCGATGTCGGCCAAGACGCAGTTCCTGTTCATCTCGCACAACAAGATTGCGATGGAGATGGCGCAGCAACTGATCGGCGTGACGATGCAGGAGCAGGGCGTATCGCGCATCGTCGCGGTGGACATGGAATCCGCCGCGGGCTTTGCGCAGAATGGCTGACGCCTTTGCGTCATGCGAACTTGAATGAATGAACGGACGGCCGGGCGTTGACCCGGCCAGGCGCGCAGGCGCGGAGTGGTGCGCATCGGCCAGGCGGCGGCAGACAATGCCGGAACGCGGCGGATGCGCGCGACAGATCGCGCGGCGCTTCGTAACCCAAAATGTGGAGCGTGCATGGACGAGTTGACACTCGGTTTGATCGGAGCAGGAGCCGTGGTGGTAGGCGGTGTGGTGGTGTACAACGCGTGGCAGGGCGCGAAAGTGCGGCGCAAGATGCCGCGTCCGATGCCGGATGAAGCCGCCGATGCGCTCGCGCGCCAGGAAGCCGACGACGAGCATCCGTTCATCGAGCCGGTGCGCCCGGCGCGGCGCGAGCCGGTTGCGGGCGATGCCGCCGACGAAGCCCCGCGCGATGTCCGCGTCGAGCCGAGCTTCGGCGCGGCGGCGGAATCGGGCGAAGCGCACGTTGCCGTGACGCCGCCGGTCGCCCCGGCGGATACGCCCGTCGATCTGCAGGCCGAGGCGACATCGGCGAATGGCGTGGCCGACGAATCCGCGATCATCGACGAAGACGAGCGCAACGAGCCGGTGCTGCCCGCCGCGACGACCATTTCGTCGACGCCGCCCGCTGTCGTGGACCGGCGCATCGACTGCGTGGTGCCGATTCGCCTTGCCGCGCCGATTCCCGGCGACCGCGTGATTCCGCTCGCGCAGCGGCTGCGTCGCGCGGGGACGAAGCCGGTGACGATCGAAGGCAAGCCGGAAGGCGAGGACGCGTGGGAGTTGTTGCGCCACGGCGTGCGCTACGAAGAATTGCGCGCGGCGGCGCAACTCGCGAACCGCAACGGCCCGCTCAACGAACTCGAGTTCTCGGAATTCGTGACGGGCGTGCAGCGCCTTGCCGACGCCGTCGACGGCGCGCCCGAATTCCCCGACATGATGGAAACCGTCGGCATGGCGCGCGAGCTCGACGCGTTCGCCGCGCAATGCGACGCGCAACTGTCCATCAATATTCTTTCTGACGGCGCGCCGTGGTCCGCGAACTACGTGCAGGCGGTGGCTTCGCAGGACGGCTTGCTGCTGTCGCGCGACGGCACGCGCTTCGTCAAGCTCGACGCGAAGCAGAATCCGGTGTTCATGCTCCAGTTCGGCGATACGAACTTCCTGCGCGACGACCTCACGTACAAGGGCGGCCAGATGATCACGCTCGTGCTCGACGTGCCCGTCGCGGACGAAGACATTCTCCCGTTCCGTCTGATGTGCGATTACGCGAAGTCGCTGTCCGAGCGCATCGGCGCGCGCGTGGTCGACGACCAGCGCCGGCCGCTGCCGGAATCGGCGCTGCTCGCCATCGAAAAGCAATTGATGACGCTCTACGCGAAGCTGGAGCAGGCGGGCATTCCGGCCGGCTCGGCCGCGACGCGCCGGCTCTTCAGCCAGTAGGCGCCGTTGTTTGCGCGCTGCATCGGCGCGCGCGTGTCGCCCAGGATTGCGCCCCTTCGCCGGGGCGCTTTCCGTTGGTGCGCGCGAGTGCATATCCGTACGGCCTATGCCATCCGGCCGATGCCACGTTTTCCGATCTTCTGAGACAATCGACCGGTCGATCGACTGATTTACCTCTTTCATCAAAAAAAGCCGCATGTCCGCAAAAACCAAAGCCGAAGCCGCCGCCACCGCGAAGTCCCAGGCCGTCGTGCCCAGCGCCGACCGGCCGGCGGAGCGCGCCGCGTGGCTGCGCACGGAACTGGAACGCGCGAACTACGCGTATTACGTGCTGGATCAGCCCGAGCTGCCCGACGCCGAATACGACACGCTGTTCAAGGAGTTGCAGGGCATCGAGGCCGCGAATCCCGACCTCGTCACGCCGGATTCGCCCACTCAGCGCGTAGGCGGTCAGGTCGCCGAAGGTTTTGCGCCGGTCGTCCATGACGTGCCGATGCTCTCGCTCAACAACGGCTTCGCGGACGAGGACATCGCCGCGTTCGACAAACGCGTGTCGGACGCGCTGGGCGCCGCGCCGGTGAAATACGCGTGCGAGCTGAAATTCGACGGTCTCGCCATCTCGCTGCGTTACGACGACGGCCGCTTCGTGCAGGCATCGACGCGCGGCGACGGCGCCACCGGCGAGGACGTCACGGCGAACGTGCGCACCATCCGCTCGATTCCGCTGACGCTCAAGGGCAAGCACGTGCCGAAGCGCCTCGATGTGCGCGGCGAAGTGCTGATGTTCAAGCGCGACTTCGATCGCCTGAACGCGCGCCAGCGCGACGCCGGACAGCGCGAGTTCGCGAATCCGCGCAACGCGGCGGCGGGCAGCCTGCGTCAGCTCGACCCGAAGATGACGGCGCAGCGGCCGCTGTCGTTCTTTGCGTACGGCATCGGCGTGCTGGAAGGCGCGGACATGCCCGGCACGCATTCGGGGCTGCTCGACTGGTACAAGGAAATGGGACTGCCGGTGAATGCGGAACGCGCCGTCGTCGAGGGCGCGGACGGCTTGCTGGGCTTCTTCCGCAAAACAGGCGAGAAGCGCGAAAAGCTGCCGTATGACATCGATGGCGTCGTCTACAAGGTCAACCGCCGCGACGAGCAGGAAAAGCTCGGCTTCGTCTCCCGCGCGCCGCGTTTCGCGCTCGCGCACAAGTTTCCGGCGCAGGAAGCGCTTACGCAGTTGCTCGCGATCGACGTGCAGGTCGGCCGCACGGGCGCGATCACACCGGTCGCGCGCCTCGCGCCTATTTTCGTCGGCGGCGCGACGGTCACGAACGCCACGCTGCACAACGAGGACGAAGTGCGCCGCAAGGACATCCGCATCGGCGATACGGTCATCGTGCGGCGCGCGGGCGACGTGATTCCGGAAGTCGTTGGCGCGATTCTGGACCGGCGTCCCGACGACGCCCGCGAATTCGTGATGCCGACGGAGTGCCCGGTTTGCGGTTCGAAAATCGAACGGCTGCCGGACGAAGCCATCGCGCGCTGCACGGGCGGCCTGTTCTGTCCGGCGCAGCGCAAACAGGCGCTGTGGCACTTCGCGCAGCGGCGCGCGCTGGATATCGACGGACTCGGCGAGAAGATCATCGATCAGTTGGTCGAACAGAACCTCGTGCGCACGCCCGCCGATCTCTTCAACCTCGGTTTCTCGACGCTCGCGGCGCTCGACCGCTTCGCCGACAAGTCCGCGCAAAATCTGCTCGACTCGCTCGACAAGGCGCGGCACACGACGCTCGCGCGCTTCATCTACGCGTTGGGCATCCGGCACGTGGGCGAATCGACGGCGAAGGATCTGGCAAAGCACTTCGGCTCGCTCGATCCGATCATTGCGGCATCCGTCGAACAATTGCTGGAAGTCAATGACGTCGGCCCGGTGGTGGCCGAAGCCATACACAATTTCTTCAGCGAAGAGCACAACCAGCACGTGATCGAGCAATTGCGTGTCAAAGTGTCGTGGCCGGAGGGACCGCCCGCGCCGCGCGCGCCGCAAGGCGTGCTCGCGGGCAAGACGGTCGTGCTGACGGGTACGCTGCCCACGCTCTCGCGCGAGGAAGCGAAGGAAATGCTGGAAACGGCCGGCGCGAAAGTGGCCGGTTCGGTATCGAAAAAGACCGACTACGTCGTGGCGGGCGCGGAAGCGGGCAGCAAGCTCGCGAAAGCTGAGGAACTCGGGGTTCCCGTTCTCGACGAAGACGGCATGAAGAAGCTACTGGAAGGAGTCACTCCATGATCCGAGAAATCCTGAAGATGGGCGATCCGCGGCTGTTGCGCATCGCTCAGCCCGTCGAACATTTCGACACGCCCGAACTCCACACGCTCGTGCAGGACATGTTCGACACGATGCGCGACGCGAACGGCGCGGGGCTTGCCGCGCCGCAGATCGGCGTCGATCTGCAGGTGGTCATTTTCGGCTTCGGGCACAACGAGCGTTATCCGGACGCGCCGCCGGTGCCGGAGACGGTGCTCATCAATCCGATCATCACGCCCAACGGGCACGACATGGAAGAGGGCTGGGAAGGATGCCTGTCCGTGCCGGGGCTGCGCGGCGCGGTGCAGCGCTATTCGATGATCCGCTATCAGGGCTTCGATCAGTACGGCAAGGCCATCGAGCGGCTCGCGGAGGGTTTCCACGCGCGCGTCGTGCAGCACGAGTGCGACCATCTGATCGGCAAGCTGTATCCCATGCGCATCACCGACTTCTCGAAGTTCGGCTTCACCGACGTGCTGTTTCCGGGCCTCGATTCGACGCGCGACGACTGAGCTTCGGATCGGCTTGGCAGTTGGATGAAGCGATGAAACCCGCTCTTTGCGAGCGGGTTTTTCTTAGGCGAACGTTGCCGGACTGCCGCTGGTGTCGGGCCGGCGAAAGAGCGCGACGTGTTCGGGATTGGCGGAGCCTTGCAGACGCCCGTCAGGCAGGCGGGCAATCACCATTTCACCGATGCCCGGACTCATGACGACCACTTCGTCCTGCAGGGCGAGCAGAGCCTGGAGGCGTCGTCGGCCGCCGACGATTTCGAGCCCGGTATCCGTTTCACGAACGATGATCTCAACTGCCATGGCGATCCTCCTTGATGCCTTTCAATTCCGTATGCCTTCGCTCCCGCGATGCGTCGTCCGCCAGAGCGCCGCGCTCGCCGGACTCGAGACGTCCTTTCGCGCGTACCTGCCTAACGGACCGATGAGCCATTTTCTTTAGCCAAAAAGCGGAAAAAATTAACGGCGCGACCGGATGACCGATCGCGCCGTTTTTATGCGCCGGATGTCGCGTTTTTGCGACGCGTCATGCCGCAGAAGCGTGACGCGGACTCAGAAGCTCTCGTTCGGCGCGAGATAGCGCCACTGTCCGGGCGGCAGCGCGCCGAGCGTCACGTGCCCCATGCGAATGCGCTTCAGCCCGACCACTTCGAGCCCGACCAGTTCGCACATGCGGCGAATCTGGCGCTTCTTGCCTTCGCGCAGCACGAAGCGAAGCTGTTCGCCATTCTGCCAACTGACTTGCGCAGTTTTGAGCGGCACGCCATCGAGTTCGAGGCCGTGCCGCAGGAGCGCGAGCTTGTCCTCGGGGAAACGCCGGTCGATGTCGACGGTGTGCTCGCCGTACTGCACGCGCACGAGGTACTCCTTGTCGACTTCGGAATGGCCGCCGATCAGTTGCTTCGCGATACGGCCGTCCTGCGTCAGAACCAGCAAGCCGGTCGAATCGATGTCGAGACGGCCGGCCGGCGCGAGCGTGCGCAGATGACCCGGCGTGAAGCGGATGCCCGAGCGGTCTTCGTCCCAATGATTCGCCGGATTGACGAGCGTGACGGCCGGCTCGTAGCCGTCCTCAGCCTGACCGGATACATAGCCGACCGGCTTGTGCAGCAGGATCGTGACGAGTTGCGACTGCGCGGAATGCGCGGCCGGCAGGACCTCGATGTTCTGGCCGGGACGGATGCGCGTGCCGAGCGTGTCCATGACTTCGCCATCGACGAGCACCCAGCCTTTCTCGATCCATTCGTCGGCTTCGCGACGCGAGCACAGGCCGAGTTCCGACATGACTTTCGACAGGCGCACGAGGCCGTCGTGATGCGGGCGGGATTTGGCTTCGGGTTCGGCCGTTGGCGCGGCGCGGTGGGTTTCGTCGCTGCGGGGTTTGGCGGGGCGGTGATCGTCGCCGCGGGCCTGGAGCGGGCGCTTTTCATCGCTGCGTGGGGCGTGACCGCCTGCGCGCGAGTCGGCATCGCGCGGCTTGAAAGGGCGACGGTCGTCGGTGCGTGGGGCGCGCTCGCCGCGCGAATCGTCGTCACGCGGCTTGAACGAACGTCGGTCGTCGCCACGCGGACCACGGTCGCCGAAAGACGGGCGCGAATCGTCGCCGCGCGGTTTGAACGGGCGTCGGTCGTCGCTGCGCGGACCGCGATCGCCGAAAGACGGGCGCGAGTCATCGCCACGCGGTTTGAACGGGCGTCGGTCGTCGCCACGCGGACCGCGATCCCCAAACGACGGGCGCGAATCTTCACCGCGTGGCTTGAACGAACGTCGGTCATCGCTGCGCGGGGCGCGATCGCCAAAAGACGGGCGCGAGTCATCGCCACGCGGTTTGAACGGGCGACGATCATCGCCCCGCGGACCGTGATCGCCGAAAGACGGGCGCGAGTCGTCGCCGCGCGGTTTGAACGGGCGTCGGTCATCGCTGCGCGGGGCGCGGTCGCCAAAAGACGGGCGCGAGTCATCGCCACGCGGTTTGAACGGGCGACGATCATCGCCCCGCGGACCGCGATCCCCAAACGACGGACGCGAATCGTCGCCGCGTGGCTTGAACGGGCGTCGGTCATCGCTGCGCGGGGCGCGGTCGCCAAAAGACGGGCGCGAGTCATCGCCACGCGGCTTGAACGGGCGTCGGTCGTCGCCACGCGGACCGCGATCGCCAAATGACGGACGCGAATCGTCGCCACTCGGTTTGAACGGGCGTCGGTCGTCGCCACGCGGACCGCGATCCCCAAACGACGGGCGCGAATCGTCGCCGCGCGGTTTGAACGAACGCCGTTCCTCCCCACGCGGACCGCGATCGCCGAAAGACGGACGCGAATCGTCACCACGCGGTTTAAACGAGCGTCGATCATCCCCGCGCGGGCCGCGATCGCCGCGCGAATCATCCCCATGCGGTTTAAACGAGCGTCGTTCCTCCCCACGCGCACCACGATCCCCAAACGAAGACCGCGACTCATCCCCCCGCGGCTGGAGCGAGCGCCTATCCCCCGGCGCATCCGCGCGCTTCGGCGACGCCGCCCGCGCTTGCTCAGGCTTGCCGCGCTTGACCAGCGCCTCCTCCGGCGCCTTGTCGCGCACGGGCTTGCGGCTGGTGGAACTGCCGGAACGCACCGGCGAACGCGTCGTCGATGTCGGACGCGGATGTTTGGCTGTCAGTTTGACGCGCATAAAGTCTCAGGCTGCGATCGCGCGCAGCAGTTCGGTTTCGACCTGGATTTGCGTTCGGTTCGACGACAGGCTCTTGCCGTCGAGCAAAAACACGTCTTCGACGCGTTCGCCGAGCGTATTGATGCGCGCTGCCTGCACGCCGATCCGGTGTTGCGCCAGAACGCGCGCGATCGAATAAAGAAGGCCCTGCCGGTCGTTCGCAGACACGGACAGGATGTAGTACTGGCCACGCTCGTCCGGGCGCAAATCCACGCGCGGCGTGACCGGAAAAGTGCGCACGAGCCGCGACACGCGGCCCTTCGACGGCTCCGGCAAGATGCTTTCGTCCGTCAGCCGCCCACTCAATTGCTGTTCGACGAGATTCGCGATATCGCGATAACTCCCGTCATGATCCGGATGCGCGACGAGAAAATTATCGAGCGCATAGCCGTGGCGCGTCGTGGTGATGCGCGCATCGAGCACGGACAGGCCGTTTCTGTCGAAATACGCGCAGATGCCGGCGAAGAGATCCGGCCGGTCCTTCACGTACACGAGCACTTGCAGCGCCGCGCCGATCGGCGAGGGGCGCGCGCGCACGATCGGCGCGTCGCTCTCCACGTGCCGATACAGCACGCGCGTCTGCCAGGCGATATCGGCGGGATCGTGGCGCAGAAAATAGCCGACGTCGAGCTGTTCCCACAGCCGCCGCTGCGCACCCTCCGGCACCGTCTCCAGGCGCAGCAGCGCGAGCGCCGATTCCTGCCGCGACTTGAGTTCCGAATGCGCGTCCGGCTGCGCGCCGCCGAGCACGGCCAGCGTCGCGCGGAAAAGGTCCTCGAGCAGCTTGCCTTTCCAGTTGTTCCAGACCTTCGGACTCGTGCCGCGAATGTCCGCGACGGTCAGAAGATACAGCGCCGTCAGCCGCCGCTCCGTCTTCACGATCGACGCGAACTGCTTGATGACTTCCGGATCGCTCGTGTCCTGCTTTTGCGCGACGTGACTCATCGTCAGATGCTGCTGGACGAGCCACACGACGAGTTCCGTATCGTCCTGTCCGATCTCGTGCTCGCGGCAGAAGCGGCGGGCGTCGACCATGCCGAGCGTCGAATGATCGCCGCCGCGCCCCTTCGCGATGTCGTGAAACAGCGCGGCGACATAGAGCACCCACGGGCGCTCGAAATTGCCCATCAACTGGCTGCAGAACGGATACTCGTGCGCGTGCTCGGCAATGGCGAAGCGGCGCAGGTTGCGCAGCACCATCAGGATGTGCTGATCGACCGTGTAGACGTGGTAAAGGTCGTGCTGCATCTGTCCGACGATGCGCCGGAAGTTGATCAGATAGCGCCCGAGCACGCTCGTCTGGTTCATGAGCCTGAGCGCGTGCGTGATGCCTTCGGGCTGCTTCAGGATCTCCATGAAGAGACGCCGGTTTTCGGGATCGCGCCGCCAGTTGCGGTCCATCAGCTCGCGCGCGTTGTAGATCGCGCGCAGCGTGCGCGCCGACAGGCCTTTGACGCCGCGCGTCTGCTCGTACAGCAGGAACGCTTCGAGGATGGCGTGCGGCTCGCGCTCGAAGACATCGTCGCGGGCGATTTCCAGCATGCCTTGCTTCTCGACGAAACGTCCGGAAAGGACGCGCGTGATGCCCGACGTCGACGGGAAAAGCTGCGCTTCCACGTTCTGGATGAGGATGGTCGCGAGCTGCGTGACCGCTTTGGCGGCCCAGTAGTAGCGGCGCATCATCTGCTCGCTCGCGCGCTTGGCGGCGGTCGCCTTGAAGCCGAAGCTCTCGGCGAGCGGCGTTTGCAGATCGAAAACGAGGATGTCCTGACGGCGCTTCGCGACGACATGCAGCCGCGCGCGCAACAGCTTGAGAAAGCCCTCGTTGCGGCGCAGTTCGCGCGCTTCGCGTTCGGTGATGAGACCGCGCGCGTCGAGTTCGCGCCAGCTCGATCCGAATCCCGCCGCGCGCGTGATCCAGAGAATCAGTTGCAGGTCGCGCAGTCCGCCCGGGCTTTCCTTGATGTTCGGCTCAAGGCTATAAGGCGTGTCCTGAAACTTGGCGTGACGCTGACGCATTTCCAGCACCTTCGCCTGGAAGAACGCGCGCGGATCGAGCGTCTCCTTGTAGCGCTCCGAAAAGCGCTGGAAAAGCTGCGCGTCACCGCAGATGCGCCGCGCTTCCAGGAGCGACGTGAGCACGGTGACGTCGTTGCTCGCCTCGCCGATGCACTGCTCGACCGAGCGCACGCTGCTGCCGATATCGAGCCCGAGATCCCACGCCATGCCGATGAATTGCTCGACGCGCGCGTTCAGCGCGGCGTCGTCGGCTTGCGCGGCGGCGTCGGGAAGGAGCACGAGGATATCGACGTCGGAGTAGGGCGCGAGCTCGCCGCGTCCGTAGCCGCCGACCGCCACGAGCGCCGCGTCCGCCGGCATCTCGCACGCGGACCAGGCGCCTTTGAGGGCGTCGTCGGTGGCGCGGGCGAGCGCGTGCATCAGCGGCTCGACGGTCGTGGCCGTCTTGAAGCGTTCGATGAGCGCCGCCTTCGCCGTCTTATAGGCGTTGCGCAGCGTTTCGCAGGGCGTGGCGACGGCGACGGTGACGCTCATGAGTCGATATTCAGGACGTGAGGGAAAGAAGCGGCGGAGCCGGCGAAAGCGCGGTCAGGCGGTCGCCGCGATGAGTTGCGACGGCGCCTGCGTTCCCGCCGATACCGTCAGCACTTCATAGCCGGTCGGCGTGACGAGCACCGTGTGCTCCCATTGCGCTGAAAGGCTGCGGTCGCGCGTCTTGACGGTCCACTGGTCGGGCATCGTGCGGATATCGCGGCGGCCGGCGTTGATCATCGGCTCGACGGTGAAGATCATGCCCGCCTGCAATTCGATGCCCGTGCCCGGACGCCCGTAATGCAGCACTTGCGGCTCCTCGTGGAACACCTGGCCGATGCCGTGGCCGCAGTATTCCCGCACCACGCTGTAGCCTTGCGCCTCGGCGTGCTTCTGGATGGCGTGGCCGATGTCGCCGAGATGCGCGCCCGGGCGCACCTGATCGATGCCGAGCCACATGCAGTCAAAGGTCGTCTGCACGAGGCGTTTCGCGAGAATCGACCCTTCGCCGACGATGAACATGCGGCTCGTGTCGCCGAAATAGCCGTTCTTGATGACGGTGATGTCGATATTGAGCGCATCGCCGTTTTTCAGCACCTTGTCGCTCGGAATGCCGTGGCAGATCACGTCGTTCACCGAGATGCACGTGGCCTTCGGATACGGCGGATAGCCCGGCGGCTGATAGTTGAGCGGTGCGGGAACCGTGCCCTGTTCCTTCACCATGAAATCGTGGCAAAGGCGGTCGAGTTCCTCGGTGGTCACGCCCGGAACGATATGCGGCGTGATGAAATCGAGCACTTCGCTGGCGAGCCGGCAGGCGACGCGCATCTGCGCGATATCGTGATCGTTTTTCAGCGTAATGGACATGGATTGGCTCGGAAGTGCGCGGATAGCGGGAGGCGGGCGAGCGCCGCCAAAGCGGCATTATCGCACCTCGGACAACGCGCCGCAGCGCGATATGGCCGGCGCCGCGGCTATCGCGGCAGATGGCGCCGTAGCAGGCGGCAACCGAGCGGCTTGAGCGGCGTAATCCTCACATGCTATACTCACGGGCTAAGTCTCGGTTCGCCTTGTTCTCTTGCCTGTAAGCAATGAATGAGCAATGAGAAGGGGCAATGAATGACGGAACCGAAGACTTGGAAGCGTAGTCTTATCGACGCTTTTTTCGAAACTCAAGCCGGCGCACCCAGGGTGTCCCACGCGTAGTCAAACAATCGCGGGATGCGGCAGCCGGCTTAAGACCCAACCCTCGCGGAGAATTTCATGGCAGTCACGATGCGTCAAATGCTGGAAGCCGGTGTCCACTTCGGTCACCAAACGCGCTTCTGGAACCCGAAGATGGCCCCGTACATTTTCGGTCATCGCAACAAGATTCACATCATCAACCTCGAAAAGACGCTGCCGCTCTACAACGACGCGCTGAAGTACGTGCGCCAGTTGGCAGCGAACCGCGGCACGATCCTTTTCGTCGGCACGAAGCGCCAGTCGCGCGACACCATCGCGCAGGAAGCAGCGCGCGCCGGCATGCCGTTCGTCAACGCCCGCTGGCTCGGCGGCATGCTGACCAACTTCAAGACGCTGAAGGTTTCGATCAAGCGCCTGAAGGACATGGAAGCAGCCCTCGAATCCGGCGAAACCGAGCGCATGAGCAAGAAGGAAGCGCTCCTGTTCGAACGCGAAATCGCCAAGCTGCAAAAGTCGATCGGCGGCGTGAAGGACATGGGCGGCATTCCTGATGCAATCTTCGTGATCGACGTCGGCTACCACAAGATCGCCGTCACCGAAGCGAAGAAGCTCGGCATTCCGGTCATCGCCGTGGTCGACACGAACCACTCGCCGGAAGGCATCGACTACGTGATCCCGGGTAACGACGACGCGTCGAAGGCCGTCGCGCTGTACGCGGAAGGCGTCGCGGACGCGATCCTCGAAGGCCGCGCCAACGCGGTGAACGACGTGGTCCACGCCGTGCGCAACGGCGAAGGCGACGAGTTCGTCGAGGTCAACGCAGAGGCGTAATCGAGCCCTGTGGCCGGCACAAAAGGGGGCTTTGCGAAAGGCCCCTTTTTTTTAAGCCGGCGCGATTCCGAAACACTTCAGCCGTGGGCGCTTACTGCCGGCGGCACGTATCAAACAGACTCAAGGAGCGAATGATGGCGGCAATTACCGCAAGCATGGTGGCAGAACTGCGCGCGAAGACCGATGCGCCGATGATGGAATGCAAGAAGGCGCTGACGGAAGCCGACGGCGACATGGCGCGCGCCGAAGAGCTGCTGCGCGTGAAGCTCGGCAACAAGGCGAGCAAGGCGGCATCGCGCGTGACGGCGGAAGGCATCGTCGTGGCGCACGTCGAAGGCGGCGTGGGCGCGCTCGTCGAACTGAACTGCGAAACCGACTTCGTCGCGAAGAACGACGACTTCATGGCATTCGCCAAGGGCGTCGCGGCACTGGTCGCGAAGAGCAACCCGGCCGACGTGGCCGCGCTGTCGGCGCTGCCGCTGGAAAGCACGACGGTCGACGCCGTGCGTCTCGCGCTCGTCGGCAAGATCGGTGAAAACCTGTCGATCCGCCGCTTCGTCCGCTTCGAAACCGCGAACAAGCTGGCTGCGTACCTGCACGGCACGCGCATCGGCGTGCTCGTCGAGTTCACGGGTGCGGACGAGCAAGTCGGCAAGGACGTCGCGATGCACGTCGCCGCGATGAAACCGGTCTCGCTGTCGTCGGACGAAGTGCCGGCCGAGCTGATCGCCAAGGAGCGCAGCATCGCCGAGCAGAAGGCAGCCGAATCGGGCAAGCCGGCCGAAATCGTCGCCAAGATGGTCGACGGTTCGATCCAGAAGTACCTGAAGGAAGTGTCGCTGCTGAACCAGCCGTTCGTGAAGAACGACAAGCAGACGATCGAGCAGATGCTGAAGGCAGCCAACGCGTCGGTGCAGAAGTTCGCGCTGTTCGTGGTGGGCGAGGGCATCGAAAAGCGTCAGGACGACTTCGCGGCCGAAGTGGCGGCGCAAGTCGCGGCGGCCAAGCAGGGCTAAGTTCGCAGCCCGTGGCGCGCGTGGCCCAACGGCGGCGCGCGCCTTGCATCACCTGCAGTTGCGACGGCGGCCTGTCGTCGCAGCAAGGAATAGCGATCCGGTTCGCATCGAGCGGCGGGCGCGGCAAATTCGGGTTTTCCCGTATGCGCCGCGCCCGTCGTCCCGATGCGGGCCGCTTGCGGTAAGTAATGTTTCACCCCTACAGTTCTACGTTGTTGCAAAACCCTCCTCGGCGCGAACGGAAACCTCATATGCCCACAGCCTACAAACGCGTACTCCTCAAACTCTCCGGCGAAGCCCTCATGGGCGACGATGCCTTCGGCATCAATCGCGCAACGATCGAAAGGATGGTGGCGGACGTCGCTGAAGTGGTGCGGATGGGAACACAACTGGCCGTCGTGATCGGCGGCGGCAATATTTTCCGCGGCGTCGCGGGCGGCGCGGCCGGCATGGACCGCGCAACCGCCGACTACATGGGCATGCTCGCCACGATGATGAACGCGCTCGCGCTGCAGGACGCCATGCGTCACGCGGGCATCGAGGCGCGCGTGCAATCGGCGCTGCGCATGGATCAGGTGGTCGAGCCGTACATTCGCCCGCGCGCCATTCGCCAGCTCGAGGAAGGCAAGGTCGTGATTTTCGCGGCCGGCACGGGCAACCCGTTTTTCACGACGGATACCGCCGCCGCGCTGCGCGGCTCGGAAATCGGCGCCGAAGTGGTGTTGAAGGCGACGAAGGTCGATGGCGTATACTCCGCCGACCCGAAGAAGGATCCGAGCGCCACGCGCTACAGCACGATCAGCTTCGACGAGGCGATCGGCCGCAATCTGCAGGTCATGGACGCAACCGCGTTCGCGCTGTGCCGCGATCAGAAGCTGCCGATCCGCGTCTTCTCCATTACGAAGGCGGGCGCGCTGAAGCGCATCGTGCAAGGCGACGACGAAGGTACGCTCGTCCACGTGTAAACTCTCGCGTATTCGGGCGCCGCGCGCACCCGGCGTGAATCGCGCCGGAAGAATCGCGAAAAGAGGCGCCTGCATCGCCAGTAAACCAAGGTTTTGGAGGTTCAAATGAGTGTGGCTGACATTAAAAAGGGCGTCGACCAGAAGATGCAGCGGTCGATCGAAGCATTCAAGGCCGATCTCGCCAAGATCCGCACGGGCCGTGCGCACACCGGCCTGCTCGATCACATCCAGGTCGACTACTACGGCTCGAACGTGCCCATCTCGCAAGTCGCGAACATGACGCTCGTCGATGCCCGCACGATCGGCGTGCAGCCGTGGGAAAAGAAGATGGTGCCGGTCGTCGAGAAGGCGATCCGCGAATCGGATCTCGGTCTGAACCCGGCGACGCAGGGCGACCTCATCCGCGTGCCGATGCCCGCGCTGACCGAAGAGCGCCGCCGCGAGCTGACAAAAGTCGTGAAGAGCGAAGGCGAATCCGCGAAGATCGCCGTGCGCAACCTGCGCCGCGACGCGAACGAGCAACTGAAGAAACTGGTGAAGGACAAGGAAATCTCGGAAGACGACGAACGCCGCGCAAGCGATGACGTTCAGAAGTTCACCGACAAGTTCGTCGCCGAAATCGACAAGCTCGTTCAGACGAAAGAAGCCGAAATCATGACGGTGTGAGGCCGTAAGCGGTCTTGCCAGCTTTGGCTTTCACGACCCAGGGCTGGCGTTTCACATCCTGTCGATAACAAGATTCAGCGGCCATGACCTATACCAGCTCTACCGTTACCGTGCCCGATGTCGCGGCTGTCCCGCGCCACGTCGCGATCATCATGGACGGCAATGGCCGTTGGGCGACCGAGCGGCGTTTGCCGCGCGTCGCCGGTCATACGCGCGGCGTCGATGCGGTGCGCGCCACCGTCGAAAGCTGTGCGCGGCGCGGCGTCCAGTTTGTCACGCTGTTCGCGTTCAGTTCGGAAAATTGGCGCCGTCCGACCGACGAAGTGTCGTTCCTCATGCGCCTGTTCGTGACCGCGCTGGAGCGCGAGATCGGCAAGCTGCACGCGAACGGCATCCGCCTGCGCGTCGTCGGCGACGTGTCCATGTTCGACGACCGCATCCGCGCGCTCATCCAGCGCGCCGAAACCAAGACCGCGCGCAACACGCGCCTGACGCTGACCATCGCCGCCAATTACGGCGGGCGCTGGGACATCATGCAGGCGACGAAGAAGCTCATCGCGCAATCGCTCGAACAGGGCGCGCCGGTGCGCGTCGACGACGAATCGTTCGCCGAGCATCTCGCGATGGCGTACGCGCCCGAGCCGGATCTCTTCATCCGCACGGGCGGCGAGCAGCGCATCAGCAATTTCCTGCTGTGGCAGCTCGCGTACACCGAGTTCTATTTCACCGATATCTACTGGCCCGATTTCGACGCCGACGCGCTCGATCGCGCGATCGCATCGTATGGCCACCGCGAACGCCGCTTCGGACGCACGAGCGCGCAACTCGCTTCCCAATCGCAGAAGGCCGACACCCTTTCATGCTAAAGACCCGTGTCATCACGGCAATTGTCCTGCTCGCGGTCCTCGTGCCCGTCACGCTGTTCGCGCCCGTCGGGGCGTTCGGAGCGCTGATCGGTTTCGTCGTCGTGTTCGCTGCCTGGGAGTGGGGGCGGCTGCTCAAGCTCAACGGCGCGGGGCCGGTCGCGTATGCCCTGGTCGCGGGACTCGCGCTCATCTTCAGCACGTTTCTGGGCGTCGCGCCGAAGCCGCTCTTTCAGATGGCCGGGATTTTCTGGCTGCTGGCGGGGCCGTACGCGCTCATCCGCAAGCCGGTGCTGGCGGGCGGCGCGTGGCGCGCGTTTCTGCTGTTCGCCGGGATCGTCGTGTTCGTCGCGTGCTGGCACGCGGTCGTCGCGGCGCGCGCGCAGGGCGTGGCGTTCGTGCTATCGCTTCTCCTAGTCGTCTGGCTGGCTGACATAGGCGCATACTTCGCCGGAAAAGCGCTCGGCCGTCACAAGCTCGCGCCGTCGATCAGTCCCGGAAAAACCTGGGAAGGCGCACTCGGCGGCTGGGTCGCCGTCATGGTGATCGGGTCGATCGCCGCCGCCACCGGCGTCTACGCGCCGACCGTGTTCACCGCTTTCGTCGGACATCTCGGCTGGGACCGCGCGCTCGTCGCGCTGACCGTGCTGGTCGCGTTCAGCGTGATCGGCGACCTGTTCGAATCGCTGATGAAGCGTCAGGCCGGTGTCAAGGATTCGAGCGGCCTGCTGCCGGGTCACGGCGGCGTCCTCGATCGCATCGACGCATTGTTGCCTGTATTGCCGATTGCCTTGCTGATGCTCGGCTGATCGGCCAGAGAAGATTTCATGCAAAAACGTCTTACATTGCTCGGCTCGACGGGCTCGATCGGCGACAGCACGCTCGACGTCGTTGCGCGGCATCCGGACCGGTTCTCGGTCTACGCGCTCACCGCTCACCGCAACGGCGACAAGCTCGTCGCGCAATGCCTGCGCTTCGCGCCCGAAGTGGCCGTCGTCGGCGATGCCGAAACCGCCGCGCGCGTGGCCGCCGCGTTGCGCGCCGCCGGCAGCAAGACCGAGGTGATGCACGGCCCGGACGCGCTCGTCGACGTGGCCCGCGCGGCCCAGTGCGATACGGTCGTCGCGGCGATCGTCGGCGCGGCGGGACTCGCGCCCACGCTGGCCGCCGCGCGCGCCGGCAAGCGTATCCTGCTCGCGAACAAGGAAGCGCTCGTCATGTCGGGCCAGATTTTCATGGACGCGGTCCGCGACAACGGCGCGATCCTGCTGCCGGTCGACAGCGAGCACAACGCCGTGTTCCAGTGCCTGCCGGTCTGCTCGGACAACGAGGCGCAACTGCACGGCGGCGTATCGAAGATCATTCTGACCGCGTCGGGCGGGCCGTTCCGCACGCGCGAACCGGCGACGCTCGTCGACGTCACGCCCGACGAAGCCTGCAAGCACCCGAACTGGGCGATGGGCCGCAAGATTTCCGTCGATTCCGCCACGATGATGAACAAGGGCCTCGAAGTGATCGAGGCGCATTGGCTCTTCAATCTGCCGGGCTCGCGTATCGAAGTGCTGATCCATCCGCAAAGCGTGATCCATTCGATGGTCTCCTACGCGGACGGCTCCGTGCTCGCCCAGCTCGGCAATCCGGACATGCGCACGCCGATCGCGCATGCGCTCGCGTATCCGGAGCGGGTCGATTCCGGCGTCGCGCCGCTCGATCTCGCGCAGATTGCATCGCTCACGTTCGAGAAGCCGGATTTCGCGCGCTTTCCGTGTCTCGCGCTCGCCATCGAGGCGCTCGAAGCGGGCGGCATCGCGAGCGCGGCGTTGAATGCGGCGAACGAAATCGCCGTGGAAGCGTTCCTCGCGCGCCGCATCGGCTTCATGGCGATCGGCGGCGTGGTGGAGCGCGTGCTGAACGCCTTGCCGAACGCCAGCGCCGCGTCGCTCGACGACGTGCTCGCCGCCGACGCGAACGCGCGCCGTCTCGCGTCCGGTTTCGTTGCAGCGCTCACCGCGAGCGCGCCAGGCGCCGAACCCATCGCCCATTGAGGCCGTCATGAACTTCCTGACCGAAATCGTCGCCTTCGTCGTCGCGATAGGCGTGCTCGTCGTCGTCCACGAATTCGGTCATTACAGCGTCGCGCGAATGTGCGGCGTCAAGGTGCTGCGCTTCTCGGTCGGCTTCGGCAAGCCGCTCGTGCGCTGGGTCAGCAAGAAAACCGGCGTGGAATGGACGATCTCCGCGCTGCCGCTCGGCGGCTACGTCAAGATGCTCGACGAGCGCGAGACCGAAGGCACGATTCCCTCCGAAGACCTGCCGCGCGCGTTCAACCGGCAGCCGGTGCTGAAGCGCATTGCGATCGTCGCGGCGGGACCGGTCGCCAATTTCCTGCTGGCGATCGCGCTGTTCGCGGCGGTGTTCGCAGGGGGCGTCACGGAGCCGCAGGCCATCGTTTCGACGCCGGCGCCCGAAAGCGCCGCTGCCCACGCAGGCTTCGAAGGCGGCGAGCAGATCGTCTCGATGCGCGACTCGCAAGGCGGCGACACGCACGCCATCCGCTCCTGGTCGGATCTGCGCTGGAAGCTGCTGGATGCATCGTTCGATCATCGGCGCATCGTGCTGACGGCGAAAACGCATGACGGCACGTTCGATTTCCCGTTGACGGTCGCGGGCATCACGGACGCCGACGCCGAGCAGGACTTCATGGACAAGCTCGGTTTCACGCCGGGCGGCGGCACGCTGACGGTCGCGGGCGTGGAAGCGGGCAGCGCCGCGCAGAAGAGCGGCTTGATCGCGGGCGACAGGCTGCGCGCCATCGACGGCCGCCCGATCGACAACGCGACGCGCTTCATCGACTACGTGAAATCGCATGCCGGCAAGCCGGTGACGCTCGTCATCGAACGGGGCGAAGGCAATCAGGCAAAGCGCGATACCGTGCAGATCGTGCCGGACGTGAAGCGCGATGCATCGACAGGCAAGGACATCGGGCGGATTGGTGCCGCGCTCGCCAATCAACTGCCGACCGTCGACGTGCGCTATGGTCCGCTCGAGAGCCTGCACCTCGGCGTGAACCGGACGTGGGACATCAGTCTCTATTCGCTGCGCATGTTCGGGCGGATGATCGTCGGCGAAGCGTCGCTGAAGAACCTCTCGGGGCCGGTGACCATCGCGGATTACGCAGGCAAGAGCGCGCGCCTCGGCGTGGCGGCCTTCGTTTCCTTTTTGGCGCTCGTCAGTATCAGCCTTGGTGTGTTGAACTTGTTACCGATTCCGGTTTTGGACGGTGGGCATCTGTTATATTATTTGGTTGAAGCCGTTACCGGCAAGGCGGTGTCCGATCGCTGGCAGCTGGTTCTGCAACGGGCGGGCCTCGTGTGCATCGTCGCTCTGTCGATGATCGCGCTGTTCAACGACCTGACTCGCCTGATCCGTTTTTGATCCATTTTGATAATTTCTGGCGGCGCGACACGAGCGACCGCCGGAACGAATGCAGCTTTAAATACTGGGGAAGCACGTTGTTCAAACCTCATCGCTTTGTTCCTAAGTCGGCTGTGGCCGCGGCGCTCGCCGCAACGGGCATGGCGGCACACGCCACCACGCCGTTCGTCGTGCAGGATATCCGGATCGAAGGTCTCCAACGCATCGAGCCGGGCTCCGTATTCAACTACCTGCCGATCAAGCAAGGCGACACGTTCTCCGACGACAAGGCCTCCGAAGCGATTCGCGCGCTGTACGCAACGGGCTTCTTCAACGACGTGCAGATCGCCACCGAGGGCAACGTGGTGGTCGTGCAGGTGCAGGAACGCCCGGCCATCTCGAACATCGAGTTCACCGGCCTGCATGAGTTCGACAAGGACACCATCACGAAGGCGCTGCGCTCGGTCGGTCTGTCGCAAGGCCGCTCGTACGACAAGTCGCTGCTGGACAAAGCGGAGCAGGAACTCAAGCGCCAGTATCTGACGCGCGGTTACTACGCGGCGGAAGTCACGACCACGGTCACGCCGGTCGACCGCAATCGCGTATCCATTCTGTTTTCGGTCGCCGAAGGCCCGAGCGCGAAGATTCGCCAGATCAACTTCGTCGGCAATCACGCGGTCAGTTCCGGCACGCTGCTCGGCGAAATGCAGCTGTCCACGCCGAACTGGTTCTCCTGGTACACGAAGAGCGACCTCTACGCGAAGGAAAAGCTGACCGGCGACCTCGAGAACGTCCGCTCGTACTACCTGAACCACGGCTATCTCGAATTCAGCATCGATTCGACGCAGGTGTCGATTTCGCCGGACAAGAAGGACATGTACCTGACGGTCGCCGTGCACGAAGGCGAGCCGTACAAGGTCAGCAGCGTGAAGCTGTCGGGCAATCTGCTCGACCGTGAGGCGGAACTCAACAAGCTGATCACGGTGAAGCCGGGCCAGTTGTTCTCCGCTGAGAAGCTGCAAGCCACCACGAAGGCGATCGTCGACAAGCTCGGCGAGTACGGTTACGCGTTCGCGCAGGTCAACGCGCAGCCGGAGATCGATCAGACGCATCACACTGTCGCGCTCACGCTGAACGTCGAGCCGAGCCGCCGCGTGTACGTGCGGCGCGTGAACATCGTCGGCAATACGCGCACCCGCGACGAAGTGGTGCGCCGCGAAATGCGCCAGCTCGAAAGCTCGTGGTTCGATTCGAGCCGCCTCGCGCTGTCGAAGGATCGCGTGAATCGTCTCGGCTACTTCACGGATGTGGACGTCACCACGACGCCGGTGGAAGGCACGAACGACCAGGTCGATGTGGACGTCAAGGTGGCCGAAAAGCCGACCGGCGCGATCACGCTGGGCGCGGGCTTCTCGTCGACGGACAAGGTGGTGCTATCGGCGGGCGTGTCGCAGGACAACGTGTTCGGCTCGGGCACGAGCCTTTCGGTGAACGTCAACACCGCGAAAACGTACCGCACGCTGACCGTCACGCAGGTCGATCCGTACTTCACCATCGACGGCATCAAGCGCATTACCGACGCGTACTACCGCACGTATCAGCCGCTGTATTACTCGACGGATTCGAGCTTCAAGATCATCACGATGGGTGCGGACACGAAGTTCGGCATCCCGTTCTCGGAGCAGGACACGGTGTTCTTCGGCGTCGGCGCCGAACAGAACACGATGGACGTGGATTCGACCACGCCGCAGTCGTACAAGAACTACGTCAAGGAATTCGGGCGCGTGGTGAACAACTACCCGCTGACGGTCGGCTGGTCGCGCGACAATCGCGACAGCGCGCTCGTGCCGAGCCGTGGTTACTACCTGCAGTCCAACGCGGAATACGGCACGCCGCTCGGCAACACGACGTACGCCAAGTTCGACGCGCAGTTCCAGTATTACTACTCGTTCGCGCGCGGCTTCGTGCTCGGTTTCAACTTGCAGGGCGGCTACGGCAAGGGCCTGCAAGGTCAGACGTACCCGATCTTCAAGAACTACTACGCGGGCGGTATCGGTTCGGTGCGTGGCTACTCGCCGAGCTCGCTGGGTCCGCGCGACGCGACCACGAACGATCCGATCGGCGGTTCGCGCATGGCAGTCGGCAATATCGAATTGACGTTCCCGCTGCCGGGCACCGGCTACGACCGCACACTGCGCGTGTTCACGTTCCTCGATGCCGGTAACGTCTGGGGCGATCCGGGCCAGGGCGGCACGACCAACGGCGCGAACGGCCTGCGCTACGGCTACGGTGTGGGTCTTGCGTGGATTTCGCCGATCGGCCCGCTCAAGCTCTCGCTCGGCTTCCCGCTGCAGAAGCACGAGGGCGACCAGTATCAGAAGTTCCAGTTCCAGATCGGTACGGCGTTCTAAGCGCGCAACCTCTCGGGAACAGGACTTCATTCATTTCGACGTAACGTGAGGAACACTTTGCGAACCGGTAAGCTTTCGAAACACATGGCGCTGACGCTTGCGTTGTCGATGTTTCTCGGCCTCGGTGCGGTCGCGCAAGCGGACGCTCAGGAGGCGCGCATTGCAGCCGTGAATTCGGATCGCATCCTGCGCGAGTCGTCGGCTGCGAAGGCGGCCCAGTCGAAGCTGGAGCAGGAGTTCTCCAAGCGCGACAAGGCTCTGCAGGACATGGCGCAACGGCTCAAGTCGATGTCCGACAATATCGACAAGAACGGCCCGTCGATGGCGCCCACCGACCGCGCCGCGCGCCAGCGCGATCTCGCACAGCTCGACGCGGACTTTCAGCGCAAGCAGCGCGAATTCCGTGAAGACCTGAACCAGCGCCGCAACGAGGAACTCGCGGCGGTGCTGGATCGCGCGAACAAGGTTATCAAGCAGATCGCAGAACAGCAGCACTACGACCTGATCGTGCAGGAGGCGGTGTACGTGAGCCCGCGCATCGACATTACGGATCAGGTGCTGAAGGCGCTCGCCGCCACGAGCCAGACCGGCGGCGCGAGCCCGAACTGACGAGGAGTCTTCATACGCATGGCATCAGGCATGGCGATCACGCTCGACGAACTGGTCAAGCGCTTTGGCGGCGAAGTGGTGGGTCACGGCGCGCATCGCGTCGAAGGCCTTGCGCCGCTGGACAAGGCCGGCCCGGCGCAACTCGCGTTTCTCGCGAACCAGAAGTATCTGCCGCAGGTCGAGACGACTCGCGCGGGCGCAGTGCTGATTTCGCGGGCTGACCTCGACAAGCTCGGGACGTCGCGCGAGGGCAGCAACTTCATCGTGACGCCGAATCCTTACGCTTACTTCGCCCGCGTGGCGCAGGCGTTCATCGAACTGTCCGCGCCGAAGGCGCAGCCGGGCGTTCATCCGAGCGCGTATATCGATCCGGCCGCCAAGGTCGCGGCGAGCGCGGTGATCGGCCCGCACGTGACGGTGGAGGCGGGTACGGTCGTCGGCGAGCGCGTGAAGCTGGACGCGGGCGTGTCCGTTGGCCGTGGCGTGAAGCTCGGCGACGACGTTCATCTTTATCCCCACGTCACCGTCTATCATGGCTGCAAGCTCGGCGCGCGCGTGATCGTGCATGCCGGCGCGGTGATCGGCGCGGACGGCTTCGGTTTTGCGCCGGACTTCGTCGGCGAGGGCGATGCCCGGACCGGAAGCTGGGTGAAGATTCCGCAGGTCGGCGCCGTGGATGTCGGCGACGATGTGGAGATCGGCGCGAACACGACGATCGATCGCGGCGCCATGGCGGACACCGTCATCGAAGAATGCGTGAAGATCGACAATCTCGTGCAGATCGGCCATAACTGCCGCATCGGCGCGTACACGGTCATTGCCGGCTGCGCGGGCATCGCGGGCAGCACGAACATCGGCAAGCATTGCATGATCGGCGGGGCCGTGGGCATCGCGGGTCACGTGACGCTGGCGGACTATGTCATCGTCACGGCGCAGTCGGGCGTGTCGAAGTCGCTCAACAAGCCCGGCATGTACACGAGCGCGTTCCCGGCCGTGAACCATGCGGACTGGAACAAGAGCGCCGCGCTGGTCCGCAATCTGGACAAGCTGCGCGATCGCATCAAGGCGCTGGAAGCGGCGCTGACCGAGAAAAAGACCGACGAAGCCTGACCGCCCGCCAGCACGCGCATCCGGCGTGCGGGCCGGTTGAAGCCACACGGCACAGCATCGTAGATTTCAAGCGGGCGTTGCGCGCCCGCGATCCATTTCCGCGCACGAGACGCGCGAGCAGAACGACCATGAGCACAGAAAAAATCAACCTCGACATCCACAAGATCCTCACGCTGCTGCCGCATCGGTATCCGATCCTGCTCGTGGACCGCGTGCTCGAACTCGAGCCGCACAAGAGCATCAAAGCGTTGAAGAACGTGACGATCAACGAGCCGTTTTTTCAGGGACATTTCCCGACGCGGCCCGTGATGCCCGGCGTGCTGATTCTCGAGGCACTCGCGCAAACCGCCGCGCTTTTGACCTTCGCCGAAGAGCCGCACGATCCGACGACGACGCTGTACTACTTCGTCGGCATCGATGGCGCGCGCTTCAAGCGCGTGGTCGAACCGGGCGATCAACTGATCCTCAACGTCACCTTCGAGCGGTACATGCGAGGCATCTGGAAGTTCAAGGCGCGCGCCGAAGTGGATGGCGTGACCGCCGCCGAAGCCGAGCTCATGTGTACCGTGAAGAACACGGACGCCAGCGCGTGATCGTAGCGAACGAAGAGCGTACGACAACCAGCGTGGCGAAACACAGCATTCAGAGGCGAGGCGCATGACCATCATTCACCCCACCGCGATCATCGAGCCGGGCGCTCAGATCGACGGTTCCGTCGAGATCGGACCGTATGCGATCGTCGGTGCGAACGTCGTCATCGGCGCGGGCACGACCATCGGCTCGCATAGCGTGATCGAAGGGCATACGACGATCGGCCGCGATAACCGCATCGGCCATTACGCGTCCGTCGGCGGCCGGCCGCAGGACATGAAGTACAAGGACGAGCCGACGCGTCTCGAAATCGGCGACCGCAACACCATCCGCGAATTCACGACGCTGCATACCGGCACGGTGCAGGATCAGGGCCTGACTTCCATCGGCGACGATTGCTGGATCATGGCTTACGTGCACGTCGGCCACGACTGCCGGCTCGGCAACAACGTCATCATGTCGAGCAACGCGCAGCTCGCGGGGCACGTCACGGTCGGCGATCACGCGATCGTCGGCGGCATGTCGGGCGTGCATCAATTTGTGCGCATCGGCGCGCATTCCATGCTGGGCGGCGCTTCCGCGCTCGTGCAAGACGTGCCGCCGTTCGTGATCGCCGCCGGCAACAAGGCGGAGCCGCACGGCATCAACGTCGAAGGCTTGCGCCGCCGCGGCTTCACGCCCGACGCCATTTCGGCGCTGCGCTCGGCGTATCGCATCGTCTACAAGAGCGGACTGTCGCTCGAAGAGGCGAAGGCGCAACTGCGCGAACTGAGCGTGGCGGGCGGCGAGGGCGATGTGCCCGTCAAGGCTTTCACCGACTTCATCGCGGCGTCGCAGCGCGGCATCATCCGCTGAACGCGCTTTTTCGATGACGCTGATCACCACTGCCCCGCGCATCGCGATGGTCGCGGGCGAGCCCTCCGGCGACTTGCTCGCGGCGTCGCTGCTGAACGGCCTGCAGGCGCTGTTGCCCGCCGGCACGCGGTATAGCGGCATCGGCGGACCGCGCATGACATCGGCGGGCTTCGAAGCGCACTGGCCGATGGACAAGCTCACCGTGCGCGGTTACGTCGAAGCGCTGCGGCACATTCCCGAAATCCTCGGCATTCGCAACGAACTCAAGCGGCAGTTGCTGGCGGAGCCGCCGTCGGTGTTCGTCGGCGTCGATGCGCCCGACTTCAACTTCGGGTTGGAGCAGCCGCTGCGCGAGGCGGGCATTCCGACCGTGCATTTCGTGTGTCCGTCCATCTGGGCGTGGCGCGGCGGGCGAATCAAGAAGATCGTGAAGGCCGTCGATCATATGCTGTGCGTGTTTCCGTTCGAGACCGCGCTGATGCAGAAAGCGGGCGTGGCGTCGACGTATGTCGGCCATCCGCTCGCCGATGAAATTCCGCTCGAACCGGACGTGGCCAGCGCGCGGCGCGAACTGGGCATCGCGGAAGGCGGTCCGGTGATCGCCGTGCTGCCGGGCAGCCGGCGCTCGGAGATCGCGCTGATCGGCCCGACGTTCTTCGACGCGATGGAGCTGATGCAGCTTCGCGAGCCGGGCGTGCGCTTCCTGATGCCCGCCGCCAACCCGGCGCTGCGCGAACTGCTGCAGCCGCTCGTGGACGCGCATCCGCATTTGTCGCTCACGATCACCGATGGCCGCGCGCAAACCGCAATGACCGCCGCCGACGCGATTCTTGTGAAAAGCGGAACAGTGACGCTCGAAGCCGCGCTGCTCAAGAAGCCGATGGTCATCTCGTACAAGGTGCCCTGGCTCACGGGCCAGATCATGAAGCGGCAGGGTTATCTGCCTTACGTCGGCTTGCCGAACATTCTCGCGGGGCGTTTCGTCGTGCCGGAAATTCTCCAGCATTTCGCGACGCCCGAAGCGCTCGCCGACGCCACGCTGAAACAGTTGAACGACGACGCCAACCGCCGTACGCTGACAGAAATTTTCACGGACATGCACATCGCGCTGCGGCAGAACACGTCGCAGCGGGCGGCCGAGGCGGTCGCGCGAGTGCTGGAAACACGAGGGGCGCGGTAATGGCGCGTCAGGCCAGTCAGCAAAAAACGCAGGGCTGGCTGGATTTCAGTTCGCCGTTCGACATCATCTGCGGTGTCGATGAAGCCGGGCGCGGTCCGCTCGCCGGGCCGGTCGTGGCCGCAGCCGTCATCTTCGATCCGGCCAAACCCCGGATCAACGGCCTCGACGACTCCAAGGCGCTGACCGCCAAGCGGCGCGAAGAGCTTTACGAGAAGATCGTCGATCGCGCGCTGGCGTTCTGCATTGCGTCGGCGAGCGTCGAAGAGATCGACACCATCAACATCCTGCACGCGACCATGCTCGCGATGAAGCGCGCGGTCGAGGGTCTCGGCGTGGCGCCGACGCTCGTCAAGGTCGACGGCAACCGCTGCCCGACGCTGTCGATTCGCAGCGAAGCCGTGATCGGCGGCGACGCGCTCGTCAAGCAGATTTCGGCGGCATCGATTCTCGCGAAGGTCACGCGCGACCGCATGCTGGTCGAGTTGCACGAGACATTTCCCGTCTACGGTTTCGCGACGCATTCGGGATACGGCACGCCGCAGCATCTGAAGGCGTTGCGCGAGCACGGACCGTGTGAGCATCATCGCCGGTCGTTCGCGCCGGTGCGCGAGGCGCATGCGCTCTTCTTCGGTTCGGTGCTGCCGGAGATCGCGCCGGAAGTGCTGCACGCCGCCGAGACGCTCGACGGCGATTCCGACGCGCTCGCGTTCTGACGTTCCGACCGCGGCTCAATCAACGTGAAATCCATCACATCGCGGGACAATCCGCTCTATAAGCGCCTGAAGGCGCTCGCCGGCTCCACCGCGCAGCAGCGCCGAAGCGGCCATGCTTTGCTCGAAGGTCTGCATCTGGCGTCCGCTTTTCTCGATACGGCCGGCCAGCCGGAAACGTGCGTCGTCACCGAAGGCGCGCTCACGCACGCGGAAGCGCGCGAAATCGTGGCGCGTATCGAGGAAAAGCGGGTGGTCGTTCTGCCGGATGCGCTCTTCGGCCAGCTTTCAAGCGTCGTGCATGGCGTCGGCATGTTGCTGCTGGTCGAGAAGATCGACGCCGCTTTGCCTGAGCGCGTGCGCGAAACCTGCGTGATTCTCGACGGCCTTCAGGACGCGGGCAATGTCGGTTCCATTCTGCGCAGCGCCGCCGCCGCCGGCATCACGCGTGTGTTCTGCGCGCCGGGGACGGCGTACGCGTGGTCGTCGAAGGTGCTGCGCTCGGGCATGGGCGCGCACTTCCTGCTGGAAATTTTCGAGGAGGCCGAGCCGGCCGATCTCATCGCGCGGCTCGACGTGCCGGTCACCATCACGGATTCGCACGGCGCCGTGGCCATCTACGATTGCGATCTCGCGTCGCCGCTCGCGTGGGTCTTCGGCAACGAAGGCGCGGGCGTGTCGCCGGTGTGGCGCGATGCCGTGACGCATCGCGTGACCATTCCGCAGCCGGGCGGCATGGAGTCGCTGAACGTGGCGGCTGCGGCGGCGATCTGTCTTTTCGAGCAATGCCGCCAGCAGCGCGGTTGACGCTTCGTCAATAGTACGACGGACGCTCCGGCTTGATTTCCTGCAGGATCGTCGTGGCGATTTCCTCGATCGACTTGTGCGTCGACGAGAGCCACTTGATGCCTTCGCGCTTCATCATGCTTTCCGCTTCGTTGATCTCGTAGCGGCAATTCTCCAGCGCGGCGTACTTGCTGCCGGGCCGCCGTTCGTTGCGGATTTCCGCGAGCCGCTGCGGATCGATGGACAGCCCGAACATCTTCTCGCGATGATCCAGAAGCGGCGTCGGCAGCTTGCCGCGCTCGAAGTCTTCGGGAATCAGCGGATAGTTCGCCGCCTTCACACCGTATTGCATCGCCAGATAGAGGCTCGTCGGCGTCTTGCCGCTGCGCGATACGCCGACCAGAATCACATCCGCTTCGGTGAGGTTGCGGTTCGACTGGCCGTCGTCGTGCGCGAGCGAGAAGTTGATCGCTTCGATGCGGTTCTTGTACTCCTCGGTATCGGCGTTCTGGTGGACGCGGCCCATCGCGTGCGTCGACTTGATCTCGAATTCGTGTTCTAGCGGCTCGATGAACGTCTGGAACATGTCGAGCACGAGCGCATTGCAGCGCTTGACGATCTCGTTCGATTCGCTGTCGACGAGCGTCGTGAAGACGATCGGCCGCCGCCCGTCGAGCGAGACGGCTTCGTTGATCTTCTCGACGGTGGCGTGCGCCTTGTCGATGGAATCGACAAACGGCACGCGCACGAGCCGGAATTTTTGGTCGAACTGGGCGAGGATCGAATGCGCGAAGGTTTCGGCAGTGATCCCGGTACCGTCGGAAACGATGAATACGGAAGGCGGCATCGGCGGGTGATCAGAAGGGAACGAGTTGCATGGAGGGCGCTCGAACGGTGACGCCAGCGACACGGCGTTCCTGCGAGACCCTGTGTTACATTGGTCGGCCCGTGCGTGTGCGTTCATGTGCGCGGGCGAACCCTGAGGCGTCAAACACCTCGATTTTGCCGTGGAATTACTGTCCCTGCCGAGACAAATTTGATAATCGGCACGGTAGAATAGCGGCAACCTGTTCGATAAGCAATTGCGGACAATTTGAACCGGATTTTCGTCGAATCGCCGGTATTTCGTGGATTTTGCGGTAGGAAACCCATGATTTCGAGCACATTCGGCCGGCCGCTTCATTCGTTTCTTTTGCTTCGCGCGGCAATCGCGCGGGCGCATGACTTCCGCGAAGGCTTATCAAACAGGTTGTACGAGATGCGGCGGCGCTTCCAATGAGCGCCGCCGCATGCGAGCCCACTCGTGCGATCGTGAATTCCATCCACCTTAGGGGCTTGTATGACTAACGCAGTCAATGTTGCGAACGATGTCGCAAAGGATCAGGCGTATGTAGTTCCATTCGAGCAGTTGCGAATGACCGACGTGGAAATCGTCGGTGGCAAGAATGCGTCGCTCGGCGAAATGATCAGCCAGCTTTCCGAAGCCGGCGTCAGCGTGCCGACGGGTTTTGCCACGACCGCGCTCGCATTCCGCGACTTCCTGCAGCATAACGACCTGACCGACCGCATCGCCAAACGTCTCGAAACGCTCGACGTCGACGACGTGAAGGCGCTTGCCGAGTGCGGCAAGGAAATCCGCCAGTGGATCGTCGACGCGCCGCTGCAGCCGCGTCTCGAAGACGAAATCCGCCGTCAATTCGAAGTCCTGCAAAAGGGCTCGCCCGAAGAGCTTTCGTTCGCCGTGCGTTCGTCCGCGACCGCCGAGGACTTGCCCGACGCATCGTTCGCGGGCCAGCAGGAAAGCTATCTGAACGTGATCGGCATCGAGGACGTCCTCGATCGCATGAAACACGTGTTCGCGTCGCTCTATAACGACCGCGCTATCTCTTATCGCGTCCACAAGGGCTTCACTCACGCTGAAGTCGCGCTGTCGGCGGGCGTGCAGCGCATGGTCCGCTCGGACGTCGGCGCGGCCGGCGTGATGTTCACCATCGACACCGAATCGGGCTTCAAGGAAACCGTGTTCATCACGTCGAGCTACGGCCTGGGTGAAACGGTCGTGCAGGGCGCGGTGAATCCGGACGAATTCCACGTTTTCAAGACCACGCTCGCGCAGAACAAGTATCCGATCATCCGCCGCTCCATCGGCTCGAAGCTCATCAAAATGGAGTTCACGCAGCCGGGCGAGCCGGGCCGCGTCAAGACCGTCGACGTCCCGCACGAGCAGCGCAACCGCTTCTCGATCTCGGACGAAGACGTGATCGAGCTGGCGAAGTACGCGGTGATCATCGAGAAGCATTATCAGCGTCCGATGGACATCGAGTGGGGCAAGGACGGCCGCGACGGCAAGCTGTTCATCCTGCAGGCGCGTCCGGAGACCGTGAAGAGCCAGGCAGCCGGCAAGGCCGAGATGCGCTTCAAGCTCAAGGGCCAGTCGAACGTCATCGCAACCGGCCGCGCGATCGGCCAGAAGATCGGCGCGGGTCCGGTGCGCGTCATTCACGATCCGTCGGAGATGGAGCGCGTGCAGCCGGGCGACGTGCTGGTCGCCGACATGACCGACCCGAACTGGGAGCCGGTCATGAAGCGCGCATCGGCAATCGTGACGAATCGCGGCGGGCGCACCTGCCACGCGGCAATCATCGCGCGTGAGCTGGGCGTGCCGGCGGTGGTCGGCTGCGGCGACGCAACGGACGTGCTGAAGGACGGCGCGCTCGTCACCGTGTCGTGCGCGGAAGGCGACGAAGGCAAGATCTACGACGGCCTGCTCGAAACCGAAGTGACCGAAGTCCAGCGCGGCGAACTGCCGAAGATTCCGGTCAAGATCATGATGAACGTCGGCAACCCGCAACTCGCGTTCGACTTCGCGCAGTTGCCGAACGCGGGCGTGGGTCTCGCGCGGCTCGAGTTCATCATCAACAACAACATCGGCGTGCATCCGAAGGCGATTCTGGAGTACCCGAACGTCGATGCGGACCTCAAGAAGGCGGTCGAGAGCGTCGCGCGCGGTCATGCATCGCCGCGAGCGTTCTACGTCGACAAGCTGACGGAAGGCATCGCGACCATCGCGGCGGCGTTCTATCCGAAGCCCGTCATCGTGCGTCTGTCGGACTTCAAGTCGAACGAGTACAAGAAGCTGATCGGCGGTTCGCGCTACGAGCCGGACGAAGAGAACCCGATGCTCGGTTTCCGCGGCGCATCGCGTTATATCGCGGAAGACTTCGCCGAGGCGTTCCATATGGAATGCATCGCGCTGAAGAAGGTGCGCGAGGAGATGGGTCTCGACAACGTGCAGATCATGGTGCCGTTCGTGCGCACGCTGAAGCAGGCGGATCGCGTGGTCGAACTGTTGAAGAAGTTCGGTTTGGAGCGCGGCGTCAACGACCTCAAGCTCGTGATGATGTGCGAAGTGCCGTCCAACGCCATTCTCGCCGAGCAGTTCCTGGAGCGCTTCGACGGCTTCTCGATCGGCTCGAACGACCTGACGCAGTTGACGCTCGGCCTCGACCGCGACTCCGGCATGGAACTGCTCGCCGCCGACTTCGACGAGCGCGACGAAGCGGTGCAGTTCATGCTGAAGCGCGCCATCGAAACGTGTTTGCGCCTGAACAAGTACGTGGGCATTTGCGGGCAGGGGCCGTCGGATCATCCGGACCTCGCCGAGTGGCTGGCGAAGGAAGGCATCGAATCGATGTCGCTGAACCCGGACACGATCATCGACACGTGGCAGCAACTCGCGAAGACCTTGTCAAAATGAGTGGTAATCGCGCCTTTCCGCTTGCTTACGCATAAGCGCGGCATGCTATAAAAAACACCCCGGACTGGTCCGGGGTGTTTTCGTTTGGAGACCCATGATGCTAACGGGCGGCTTGTTCTGGTGGGTCGCGGCGGGCGCCTTGATCGTCGCCGAGCTGTTCACCGGCACGTTTTATCTGCTGATGATCGCGCTCGGCATGATCGCGGGCGGGATCGCGTTCGTGGCCGGTGCGCTGCCGCATGTGCAGATGGGCGCGGCGGCGGTCATCGCGCTGATCGCGGTCGTGGTGCTGCGGCGTTCGCGCTTCGGCAACTGGAAGCGGCGCAGCGATGCTTCGCATGATGCCGCCGTCAACCTCGATATCGGCGCGACCGTCGAAGTCGATCAATGGCGCGACCGTCGCGCGCGGACGATGTATCGCGGCGCGCAATGGGACGTCGAACTCGCACCGGGCGAATCGGAAGGGGCGCGGCTCTATCGCATCACGGCGCTCGACGGGAATCGCCTCATCGTGGCCGCCAAACGCTAGCTTGATAAGGAGAAAAAGATGTCAATGTACTTCGCGCTGATCGTGCTCGTCATCGCGGTCGTGATCGTGTCGAAAACGGTGAAGATCGTTCCGCAGCAGCACGCATGGGTGCTCGAGCGGCTCGGTCGCTATCACGCCACGCTCACGCCGGGGCTCAACATCGTGCTGCCGTTCGTGGATCGAATCGCCTACAAACACGTGCTCAAGGAGATTCCGCTCGACGTGCCGAGTCAGGTCTGCATCACGCGCGACAACACGCAACTGCAGGTGGACGGCGTGCTGTATTTTCAGGTCACGGATCCGATGAAGGCGTCGTATGGATCGAGCAACTTCGTGATCGCCATCACGCAGCTTTCGCAGACGACACTGCGCTCGGTCATCGGCAAACTGGAACTGGACAAGACGTTCGAGGAGCGCGAGTACATCAATCACAGCATCGTCAATGCGCTCGATGAAGCCGCGTCGAACTGGGGCGTGAAGGTGCTGCGCTACGAAATCAAGGATTTGACGCCGCCGAAGGAAATTCTTCACGCGATGCAGGCGCAGATCACGGCCGAGCGCGAGAAGCGCGCGCTCATTGCAGCATCGGAAGGGCGCAAGCAGGAGCAGATCAATCTGGCGTCGGGCGCGCGCGAGGCCGCAATCCAGAAGTCCGAAGGCGAGCGTCAGGCGGCGATCAATCAGGCGCAGGGCGAAGCAGCGGCCATTCTCGCGGTGGCTGAAGCGAATGCGCAGGCCATCGAGAAGATTGGGGCGGCAATCCAGACGACGGGCGGCATGGAAGCCGTCAATCTGAAGGTCGCGGAGCAGTATGTCGGCGCGTTCGGCAACATCGCGAAGACGGGCAACACGCTGATCGTGCCGGGCAACTTGTCGGATATGAGTTCGATGATCGCGTCGGCGCTCGCAATCGTGAAAGGCGAGGGCGGCGGAGTCATTCGGAAGAGCTAAAACAAAACGGGGCGCTCATGAGCGCCCCGTTTTTTATCGCGTTGCCGTACGCATCAGACGGCCGCGTTCGCGTTCCCAGTCGCGCTTCTTTTCCGTCTCGCGCTTGTCGTGCAGCTTCTTGCCCTTCGCAAGCCCGATCTCGCACTTCACGCGCCCTTCCTTGTAGTGAAAGTTGAGCGGCACGAGCGTATGACCGCGTTGCTCCACCTTGCCGATGAGCTTGTCGATCTGCTCGCGATGCAACAGCAGCTTGCGCGTGCGTACCGGATCGAGATTCGCGAACTTCGATGCCTCGGGCAGCGGGCTGATGTGCGTGCCGATCAGAAAAAGCTCGCCGTTCTTGATGACGACATAACCTTCCTTGATCTGCGCGCGGCCTGCGCGCAGCGCCTTGACTTCCCAGCCTTCGAGCACGAGACCGGCCTCGTAGCGTTCCTCGACGAAGTAATCGAAGAATGCTTTTCTGTTGTCAATGATGCTCATGAATGGAAAGTGCCCAACTCGTTTAAAATCACGATTTTAGCAGCGCGCCGCCTGACAGACGAAGCCGTCTTCGCGGGCCGCACGCGCCGCCACCTTCTCAAGCCACCCGCTGCGCCCTTATGGCCGACGTCCAGAAAACCGTGTTGATCCGTCATTCGGCGGAAGAAATGTTCGACCTCGTCACCGATGTCGCCGATTACCCGAACTTCCTGCCGTGGTGCGGCGGCGTCGAGATCGGACGTCATGACGAAAACGGCATGGAAGCGAAGATCGACATCAGTTTCAAGGGCATCAAGCAGCACTTCGCGACGCGCAATGTGCACAAGCGTCCGACGCATATCGACATGGAGTTTCTGAGCGGCCCCTTCAAGAAGTTCACGGGGTCGTGGCGATTCACGCCGTTGCGCGCCGATGCCTGCAAGATCGAATTCGCGCTGCACTACGAGTTCGCCAACCTGATCCTCGAGAAGATCATCGGGCCGGTGTTCAGCCATATCGCGAACACCTTCGTCGATTCCTTCGTGAAGCGCGCCGACCAGCGCTACGGCAAGAAATGAACCTGCATGTCGATGTTTGCTATGGCCTGCCCGGCGGCGACAGTTTCTATGCGCACGTCGATCTCGGCGACGGCGCGACCGTGCGCGAAGCGATCGAGGCGAGCGGCGTGCTGAACGCACACCCGGAGATCGATCTGGCGACGCAGAAAGTCGGCGTGTTCGGCAAGCTGAAGACGCTGGACGCGACGCTGACGAACCTGGATCGCGTCGAGATTTACCGGCCGCTCAAGGTCGATCCGAAGATGGCGCGTCAGAGACGCGTCGACAAGGCGCGCAAGGCGGGATCGATCGAAGGCCGCAAGTGGCAGTCGAAGGATTCGCGCTGACACGGCGCTGAATCGGCGTCGATTCAATGCGCCGGCGCTTCCTTCGCCGTCGCAGCCGGCTCGACCGCGTGCTGCCGCACCGACCAGCTCACGCCCGCGAGCAGCAGCACGATAGCCAGCACTTCCGGCACGCGCGGCCATCGGCCGTCGTAGACGAAAGCGTAGAGCAGCGCGAAAAGCGTTTCGAACGCGATCATCTGACCGGACAGCGTGAGCGGCAACCGCTTCGACGCCGCGTTCCACAGCATGTTGCCGAGCCACGATCCGCCCGTGGCGAGCGCCGCGCACACGATCCAGAACACGTGCCAGCGCGTGTCCGGCACGGCCGCCTGCACCGTCCCGGCGGGCAACATCCAGACGATCGCACCGAGCGCCGCGCCGAGCACGCCCGTCACGATGCCCCACAACACGGACCACTCGTTGCCGTCGAAGTGGTGATTCGCCTGCAGATAGCGCGCGTTGACGACCGCGTACCACGTCCACGACGCCAGCGCGCCGACGGCGCACGCCAGCCCGGCGACGCGCGTGAGCACGCTCGTGGCGGGCGCATCGCCTGGATGCGGGGTGACGCCGCCGAGCACGTCGCGGAACACGTCGAAATTGATGCACGCGATGCCCGCGAGCACGAGGAAGAGCGGCGCGGCGAGGCGCTTCAGTTCGACCGCGCCGTGATCGCGTCGGCCGGCGAGCGTGACCGTCACCGGCAGAATGCCGACGATCAGCGACGACGGCGCCACGCCCACGAGCTGCACCGCGCTCGCAAGCAGCATGTAGTAGAGCAGGTTGCCGACGAGCGCGAGCTTCACGAGCGCGACGAGATCCGCACGGGTCAACTTGGCAAGGAGCCTGCGCGCGAACGGCAACGCGACGGCCACCGATACCGCGCCGTACATCAGATAACGCCCGATGCTCAGCATCAGCGGGGAAAAATCCGGCAGAAGGCGCGGCGCGAGAAAGATGAAACCCCAGATGGCGCCCGCCAGCATTCCGTACATCACACCGCGCTGCATTGCCCGACTCCTGCCTTGATCCGATCGACGGCGGAGGTTACACGCGCCACCGGGCGGGCGTCTTGTCGAAACCTGCACCGCGAGCGGGCGGAAAACTGGCCCGATCTTTGCACGGAGATGGCGTAAGCTGCTGTCCAGACAGTGAAAACCCGGGGAACTATCGGTATAATCTGCTTTTGCGCCCATAGGATTTGCCATGCGTCTGATCCAGAAAGCACTCACGTTCGATGACGTGCTCCTCGTGCCCGCGTTCTCCAGCGTTCTCCCGCGCGACACCAGCCTGAAATCCCAGCTGACTCGCAACATCTCCCTGAACATGCCCCTCGTGTCCGCCGCCATGGACACGGTCACCGAAGGCCGGCTCGCCATCGCCATGGCGCAGATGGGCGGCATCGGCATCGTCCACAAGAATCTCACCGCGAAAGAACAGGCGCGCGAAGTCGCGAAGGTCAAGCGCTTCGAATCGGGCGTGGTGCGTGATCCGATTACCGTGCCGCCGCAAATGCGCGTGCGCGACGTGATCGCATTGACGCAGCAGCACGGCATTTCCGGTTTTCCGGTGGTGGAAGGCGCGCAACTCATCGGTATCGTGACGAACCGCGATCTTCGTTTCGAAGAGCGTCTGGACGAGCCGGTGCGCAACATCATGACGCCGCGCGAGCGTCTCGTGACGGTCAAGGAAGGCACGTCGCTCGCCGAAGCGAAGGCGCTGATGCATAGCCATCGTCTGGAACGCGTGCTCGTGGTCAACGACGCGTTCGAACTGCGCGGCCTGATGACCGTGAAGGACATCACGAAGCAGACCGAGAACCCGGACGCGTGCAAGGACGAAGACGGCAAGCTGCGCGTGGGCGCGGCGGTGGGCGTGGGTCCGGACAACGAAGAGCGCGTCGATCTGCTCGCGCAGGCAGGCGTCGACGTGATCGTGGTCGACACGGCGCACGGCCACAGCCAGGGCGTGCTGGAGCGCGTGCGCTGGGTCAAGCAGAACTATCCGCGGGTGCAGGTCATCGGCGGCAATATCGCGACGGCGGCGGCCGCGAAAGCGCTCGTCGAATACGGCGCGGACGCGGTGAAGGTCGGCATCGGCCCCGGCTCCATCTGCACGACGCGGATCGTCGCGGGCGTGGGCGTGCCGCAGATCACCGCGATCGCCAACGTGTCGGAAGCGCTGCGCGGCAGCGGCGTGCCGTGTATCGCGGACGGCGGCGTGCGCTTCTCGGGCGATGTCGCGAAAGCGCTCGCGGCGGGCGCGAACGTCGTCATGATGGGCAGCATGCTCGCGGGCACCGAAGAGTCGCCGGGCGACGTGTTCCTGTTCCAGGGCCGCCAGTACAAGGCGTATCGCGGCATGGGCTCGGTCGGCGCGATGAAGGACGGCGCGGCGGACCGCTACTTCCAGGACAATTCGGCGAACATCGACAAGCTCGTGCCGGAAGGCATCGAAGGCCGCGTGGCCTATAAGGGCTCGGTCAACGCCATCCTGTTCCAGGTCGTCGGCGGCGTGCGCGCGAGCATGGGCTATTGCGGCTGCCGCACCATCGCCGAACTGCACGAGAAGGCGGAGTTCGTGCAGATCACGGCGGCCGGCATGCGTGAATCGCACGTGCATGACGTGCAGATCACGAAGGAAGCGCCGAACTATCACGTCGATTGAAACGCGTCGAATAATGCATCGATAACCCCGGTGGAACCATCATGAAACCGTTGCTGCGCGTCGTGCTGGTCGTCAATGCCCTGATTTTCGTGGTGTTCGGCGTGCTGTTCCTGCTGACGCCCTGGGCCGGGCTGTACGACGCGCTGCAAATCGGCGCGATGCGCATCGCGCCTGCGTTCGCGGGGCAGTTGCTCGGCATCGCGCTGATCGGGTTCTCGTGGATTTCGCTGCACGCGGCCATCGACGGCGCGCTGACTGCGGCGGCCGCGAAAGCGTCGGGTCACGTGCAGTGGCTGTCGGGCATCGTCGTGCTGGTCTGGCTGCTCGGACTGCGCACGCCGGAAGTCGACGGCTTCGGGCAGGTGAGCGCCGCGCTCATCGGCATCGTGCTGTTGGTGCTGGGCTTGGGCAGCGTGCGGCTCGCATCGGCGGTGCGGCGGCGCGAGCGCGCGGCGGCGGTGGGGGCGGCATCGGCGGAACGCGCGGAGAAGAAGGCCGCGCGAACGCGTGACGCGACGCGTCCGCCCGTCGTGACCGTGCCGACGCCGCCGGATACCGCGGTTCGTCCGACGGCGCGCGCGCCCGACGTCACGGGCATCGATCCGATTACCGGCCGCGCGGTCGATCCGGCGGGTCGCCCGGTGGACGGCGCCACGCCCGCACCGGCGTCGCGCGTGCGAAGCGAAGCCGGCATGGTCGATCCGGTCACCGGCCGCACGCTCGATCCGCAAACAGGCCGCGAAATCGATCCGGTCACCGGCAAGCGCATCGATCCGGTGATCAGCGGCGATATCGATCCGGCGACGGGCCGGCGTGTCGATCCGCTGACGGGGCGCGTCGTTCCCGATCCGGCCAGCGGAGCGCCACGCTGAACGCGCGCACGCAGCAGCAAAAGCCGCACGCAAGCGGCAAGCACAAACACGGTCGGCCTTCGCGCCGGCCGTCGATTTATCTGGCGAAGAGTCGCGCACACGCACGTTCTTCGGCCGACACCTCATTCGTTCACTTAGCCTTTGCCCGCAGCCATGCACGACAAAATCCTGATTCTCGATTTCGGCTCCCAAGTCACCCAACTGATCGCGCGGCGCATCCGCGAGTCGCACGTCTACTCGGAAATCCATCCGTATGACGTCGACGAGGCGTTCATCCGCGAATTCGCGCCGAAGGGCATCATCCTGTCGGGCGGGCCGAACTCGGTCACCGAGGCGAAGTCGCCGCGCGCGCCGCAAATCGTCTTCGATCTGGGCGTGCCGGTGCTCGGCATCTGCTACGGCATGCAGACGATGGCCGACCAGCTCGGCGGCAAGGTCGAGCTCGGCAAGGTGCGCGAATTCGGCTATGCGGAAGTGCAGGCGCTGAATCACACCGGCTTTCTGGAAGGCATCGAGGATTTCCGCGACGCCAAAGGCGAGGCGATGCTCAAGGTCTGGATGAGCCACGGCGACAAGGTCGCGGACCTGCCGGCCGGTTTCAAGCTGATGGCCTCGACGCCCGCGTGCCCGATCGCCGCGATGGCCGACGACGATCGCCGCTTCTACGGCGTGCAATGGCATCCGGAAGTCACGCACACGGTGCAGGGCCGCGCGATGCTCGACCGCTTCGTGCTCGAACTCTGCGGCGCGAAGGCGGATTGGGAGATGGGGCATTACATCGACGAAGCCGTCGAGAAGATCCGCGCGCAAGTCGGCGACGAGCACGTGATCCTGGGCCTGTCGGGCGGCGTGGATTCGTCGGTGGCGGCGGCGCTGTTGCATCGCGCGATCGGCGATCAACTGACGTGCGTGTTCGTCGATCACGGCCTCTTGCGTCAGAACGAAGCCGAGCAGGTGATGTCCACGTTCGCGGATCATCTGGGCGTGAAGGTCATTCACGTCGATGCGAGCGAAGCGTTCCTGTCGAAGCTCGCGGGCGTGACGGATCCGGAAGCGAAGCGCAAGATCATCGGCGCCGAGTTCGTGGAAGTGTTCGACGCCGAGTCCAACAAGCTCACGGACGCGAAGTGGCTCGCCCAAGGCACGATCTACCCGGACGTGATCGAGTCGGCGGGCAAGGGCAAGAAGGGCGCGCATACCATCAAGAGTCACCACAATGTCGGGGGCCTGCCCGAGACGCTCAATCTGAAGCTGCTCGAACCGCTGCGCGAACTGTTCAAGGACGAAGTGCGCGAACTGGGCGTGAAGCTCGGCTTGCCGCCCGCGATGGTGTATCGCCATCCGTTCCCCGGTCCGGGCCTCGGCGTGCGAATTCTCGGCGAAGTGAAGCGTGAGTTCGCGGACCTGTTGCGCAAGGCCGATGCGATCTTCATCGAGACGCTGCGCGAGACCATCGATCCGGCAACGGGCAAGTCGTGGTACGACCTGACGAGCCAGGCGTTCGCGGTGTTCCTGCCGGTGAAGAGCGTCGGCGTGATGGGCGATGGCCGCACGTATGAATACGTCGTCGCCCTGCGGGCGGTGCAGACGCTGGACTTCATGACGGCGCACTGGGCGCATCTGCCGCATGAGCTGCTGGGGCATGTGAGCAATCGCATCATCAATGAAGTGCGCGGCGTGAATCGCGTGGTGTACGACATTTCGGGCAAGCCGCCGGCGACGATCGAGTGGGAATGAACTAGCCCACGGCCCAATCCAAGCGAGTCATTGCGATGAGCGCTCCCAAGCCCGCCCGTCCCACCGACTCGCTTTTCCTCGCCGTCTACCCCGACCAATCCGCCGCTTCCCGCATCCGCGACGAGGCGGCGCGCATCCGCATCGAGCACGGCCTTTGGGCGACGCCGATCGCAGCCGATCGCCTGCACATCACGCTGCATTACCTCGGCGCGTTCGCGGGCCTGCCTGCCGATGCCATCGAACAGGCGCGCGCGGCGGCATCGGCCATCGCGATGCCGCCGTTTCACGTCACGCTCGACCGCATCGAGAGCTTCGCGTCGCGCCGGCCGAAGCGTCCGCTCGTCATCGCGGGCGATCCGGACGAAGCGTTCACCGCCTTCGTCGATACGCTCGGCGAGGCGCTGCAAACCGCCGGCATCTTCGTCAAATCCCATCCCCGTTTCATCCCGCATGTGACCGTGCTTTACGATGAGCATCGCGTCGCGCGCCGATCCATCGCGCCGATCGAATGGACCGTGCGCGAGTTCGCGCTCGTGCGCAGCCTGCTCGGGCGATCGCAGCACGAAGTCCTCTTTCGCTGGCCGCTCGCGTCGTAGCGGACTCACCGGATCGGACAAAACAGTTTCGCGGATTTATCGTCCGGGTTATGGTTAGCGTTATCGACACCGATCGATGCGACAAAGACGTAAGAAAACGCCAGGATTCCGATTACATGACTCGATCCCGTCTGCTGCACGTCACACCGGAAACGCATCACGTCCAGATCGACCTCGTCTACGCGACCGATCGCAATTTCACCGGCAAGCCCATCTACAAGGCGCAGCACTGCCTGCTGCTCGAACCCGCCGAAGCCGCGCTCAGAAAGGCGGTCGACACCGCGCGGAGCTTCGGCATGACGCTTCGGATCTTCGACGCCTACCGCCCGCCGCAAGCGCAAAAAGTGCTGTGGGACTTTCTTCCCGATCCCAATTTCATCGCCGAACTCGGACGCGGCTCCAACCATAGCCGCGGCACGGCGGTGGACCTGACGCTCATCGACGAAAACGGCGAGGCGCTCGACATGGGCACCGGCTTCGACGCGATGGTCGCCGAGTCCGCGCACTTCTACCCCGGCTTGCCGGCGCACGTGCAACGCAACCGCACACTGCTGCTCGGCGTGATGCACGGCGCGGGCTTCACGCATATCGCGAGCGAGTGGTGGCATTACGAGTTGCCCGGCTCGCGCGATCTCGCGCTCATCGACAACGAAGAAAGCGGCCCGTTGCGGCTGATGTAATCCCCAATCCCGACAGGAGACGAGATGACGCACGGCGCGCGAAAAGTATTGGCGATGGCGGCGCTCGCGGCGGCGCTGACGGCCACGTACACGCTTCCCACGCAGGCAGCCACGCCGAAGGACATGTTCGTGATGGCGACGCTGCTCGACGAATTCACGACGCTCGATCCCGGCGAAATCTACGAACTCGTGCCCGAAGAGTACGTGGCGAACACATATGACCGTCTGGTGCGCGTCGATCTGAAAGATCCGTCGAAGTTCAACGGCGATGTCGCGCAGTCGTGGACCGTCAGCCCCGACGGACTCACGTTCACGTTCAAGCTTCGCTCCGGCCTCAAGTTCCATTCGGGCAATGCGCTCACGGCCGACGACGTCGCATGGTCCATCCAGCGCACCGCGTTGCTGGACAAGGGCGCGGCGGCGGTGCTCGCGGGCATCGGCATCACGAAAGCGAACGCGCTGCAGAACGTGAAGAAGATTGACGATACGACCGTCGCCATCACCACCGATCAACGCTACGCGCCGACCTTCGTGCTCAACGTGCTCGGCTCGTGGCCCGCGTCGGTGGTGGATCGCAAGCTGGCGGAATCGCATCAGAAGGGCAACGACTACGGCAACGAATGGCTCAAGACGAACGAAGCCGGATCGGGCGCGTACAAGCTCGTGAAGTGGACCGCGAACGACAGCATCGTGCTGCAACGGTTCGACGGCTATCGTCTGCCGCTCGCGATGAAGCGCATCGTGCTTCGGCACGTGACCGAAGCCGCGAGCCAGCGCCTGATGATCCAGAACGGCGACATCGACGTGGCGCGCGATCTCAGCCCGGACGATCTCGACACGCTCTCGAAGAACGGCGTCATCAAGGCGACGGCCGTGCCGCAAGCCACGCTCATGTATCTCGGCCTCAACAACAAAAATCCGAATCTCGCGAAGCCGGAAGTCTGGGAAGCGATGAAGTGGCTGATCGACTATCAGGGCATCCAGAAGAACGTGATCCGCACGACGTACAAGGTCCACGAGACGTTCCTGCCCGAAGGTTTCCTCGGCGCGCTGAACGAGAATCCGTATCACCAGGACGTCGCGAAGGCAAAGGCGCTGCTCGCGAAAGCGGGTCTCGCGAACGGCTTCACCGTGAAGATGGACGTGCGCAACGATTATCCGTACAGCGAAATTGCGCAGGCGGTGCAGGCGAATCTCGCGCTCGCGAACATCAAGGTGCAGCTCGTTCCGAGCGACAACAAGCAGACGCTCGGCCGATACCGCGCGCGGGCGCATGACATTTATATCGGCGAGTGGTCGGCGGATTACATCGATCCGCACAGCAACGCGCAAGGTTTCGCGTGGAATCCGGATAACTCGGATGCATCGAGCTTCAAGATGCTCGCGTGGCGCAACGCGTGGAATATTCCCGACCTGACGAAGGAAACCAACGCGGCGCTCGCCGAAAGCTCGACGGCCAAACGCGCGCAACTTTACGAAAAGATGCAGCGCGAGATGCTCGCGAAGTCGCCGTTCGTCATCATGTTTCAGAAGGTGTCGCAGGTGGCGGCGCGGCCGGACGTGAGCGGATTGGAGGTCGGGCCGATCAACGATCTCGTGTCGTATCGCGATCTGAAGAAGCAGTGAGCGCATTGCCGTTCATCGAGCGCATGAGAGCCGCGAACGCGCATCGCGGCGGCGTGCGGGCCGCGCTTGCGCTGATGCGCTGGATCGCGATGCTCGCCGTCACGTTCACCGGCCTGCTCGCGATCACATTCTTCATCGGCCGCAAGATTCCGATCGATCCCGTGCTCGCGATTCTCGGCGATCGCGCATCGGCGGCGGCGTATGCGGCGGCGCGCGTGCAGCTCGGCCTCGACAAGCCGCTCGTCGATCAATTCCTCATCTACGCGCGCGATGTGCTGCACGGGCATCTGGGCGTGTCGCTATTGACGGCGAATCCGGTCGTCGACGACATCCGCCGCGTGTTTCCCGCGACGCTCGAACTCGCGACGCTCTCGACGTTCATCGGCGTGACGATAGGCGTGCCGCTCGGCGTGATCGCGGCGGTGCGGCATAACCGTATCGTCGATCACGTCGCGCGCGTGATCGGCCTCGCGGGCAGTTCCGTGCCGGTGTTCTGGCTCGCGCTGATGGGCCTGCTGCTGTTCTACGCGCGGCTGCATTGGGTGTCGGGGCCGGGGCGCATCGATCCGCTCTACGACGGCATGGTCGATACGCGCACCGGCAGCCTGCTGATCGATTCCCTCATCGCGCGCGAGTGGGACGTGTTCGCCAACGCGTTCTCGCATATCGCGCTGCCGGCGGGCGTGCTCGCGTTCTATTCCATCGCTTATCTTTCGCGAATGACGCGCTCGTTCATGCTCGAACAATTGAGCCAGGAATACGTGACGACCGCGCGCGCCAAGGGCCTGCCCGAGCGCCGCGTGATCTGGCGTCATGCGTTCGGCAATATCGCGGTGCCGCTTCTGACGGTGATCGCGCTTGCTTATAGCTATTTGCTGGAGGGATCGGTGCTGACGGAAATCGTGTTCGCGTGGCCGGGTATCGGCTCATATTTGACGGGCGCGCTGCTCAACGGCGACATGAACGCGGTGCTCGGCAGCACGCTCGTGATCGGCGCGACGTTCATCGCGCTGAATCTCTTGACGGATGCGCTGTACCGCGTATTCGATCCGCGCGCACGCTGACATGGAGGACGCCGTCGCATGCAAACGCCCGCCGGTCGCACGCCGATGAAACCATCGCGAACGCCATGGCGCGCATGGCTTCTGACCGACACGCCCGCGTCCCCGCGGCAAGCCGCGCTCGGCCGCGCGTATCGACGGTGGCGGCGCTTCGCGTCGAATCCGCTCAGCATGCTGGGACTCGCGATTCTGCTGCTACTCGTCGTGGTCGCGGCGGTCGGGCCGCTCTTCGTCACGCAGGATCCGCTGCGCCAGGTGCTCGCTGAACGTCTCACGCCGCCGGGCGCCGCGCACTGGTTCGGCACGGATCAACTCGGGCGCGACATCCTGTCGAGGCTCGTGCACGGTTCGCGCCTCACGCTCGCCATCGCGATGCTCGTCGTCGTGCTCGTGGTGCCGGTGGGCCTTTTGATCGGCACGGTGGCGGGCTATTGCGGCGGTTTCGTCGATACCGTGCTCATGCGCGTCACCGATGTCGCGCTCGCGTTCCCGAAGATCGTGCTCGCGCTGGCCTTCGCGGCGGCGCTCGGGCCGGGCGTGCTGAACGCGGTCATCGCGCTGTCCATTACCGCGTGGCCGCCTTATGCGCGGCTCGCGCGCGCGGAATCGCTCAGGCTCACGGGCGCGGACTTCATCCACGCGGCGCGGCTCGCGGGCGCATCGCATACGCGGATTTTGCTGCGGTATATCGTGCCGCTGTGCTCGTCGTCGGTGATCGTGCGCGCGACGCTCGACATGGCCGGCATCATTCTCGCCGTCGCGGGGCTCGGCTTCCTGGGGCTGGGCGCGCAACCGCCGAGCCCGGAATGGGGCTATATGGTCGCGTCGGGACGCAACGTGCTGCTGGATGCTTGGTGGGTCGCGACCATCCCCGGCCTCGCGATTCTCGCCGTGAGCCTCGCGTTCAATCTGCTCGGCGACGGCCTGCGCGACGTCTTCGATCCGCGCCAGGGTGGCTGACATGGACGACACGCCGCTCGCGGAGATCGATGGCCTGCAAGTCGCCTTTGCCGGCCACGACGGCGCGCTCACGCCCGCCGTGCGCGGCGTCTCGCTGACGCTGCGGCGCGGCGAGCGCCTCGGCATCGTCGGGGAATCGGGTTCGGGGAAATCGCTGACGGGGCGCGCGCTGCTCGGTCTTTTGCCGCCCGAAGCGAAGTGGTCGGCGAACGCGTTGCGCTTCGACGGCCACGATCTGCTCGCGATGAAGCCGAACGAGCGCCGGCGCCTCTGCGGCACGCAAATGAGCATGATTCTGCAGGACCCGAAATACTCGCTGAACCCGGTGATGACGGTCGCGCAGCAGATGCGCGAGACCATCGCGCGGCAGGGCGAGCGGCTCGGCCGGCGGGCGATGCGCGCGCGCATCGTCGATTTGCTCGCGGCCGTGCATATCCGCGATCCCGAGCGCGTGGCGGATGCGTATCCGCACGAACTGTCGGGCGGCATGGGCCAGCGCGTGATGATCGCGATGATGGTCAGCAGCGGCCCGCGCCTTCTGATCGCCGACGAGCCGACGAGCGCGCTCGACGTCCTCGTGTCGATGCAGGTGCTCACCGTGCTCGACGAAATGATCGAGCGCCATCGCACCGGCCTCATCTTCATCAGCCACGACTTGCCGCTCGTGATGTCGTTCTGCGACCGCGTCGCGGTCATGTACGGCGGGCGCGTCGTCGAAACGTGCGCGGCGCGCGATCTGGGCGAAGCGCGTCACCCGTACACGCGCGGGCTGCTCGCCGCGAACCCGCCGCTCGCGAATCCGCCCGCCGAACTGCCGACCTTGCGGCGCGATCCGTCATGGCTCACGGAGATCACGCGATGATCGACATCGACCGCGCGCATATCCGCTTCCGAACCAGAACCGGCCACGTCGACGCGGTGCGCGACGTGTCGCTGCGCATCGAGGAGGGCGAAGTGTTCGCGCTCGTCGGCGAATCGGGCAGCGGCAAGTCGACGCTCCTGCGCGCGCTCGCGGGCCTCGTGCCGCTCGCGGACGGCGCGATGCGCATCGGCGGGCAAGACGCGGCGCGGCGTCCGGCACGCGACGTGCAGATGGTGTTTCAGGACCCGTATGGCTCGCTGCATCCTCGCTTCACGGTCGATAAGACGCTGCGCGAGCCGCTCGCGATCAACGGCATCGGCGATCAGGACACGCGCATTCTCGCGGCGCTCGCCGAAGTCGGCCTAGGCGCGGCGTTCCGGTTTCGGTATCCGCATCAGTTGTCGGGCGGGCAGCGGCAGCGCGTGTCGATCGCGCGTGGGCTGATCGTCGAGCCGCGCGTGCTGCTGCTCGACGAGCCGACTTCCGCGCTCGACGTATCGGTGCAGGCGGAAATCCTCAACTTGCTGCGGCGTCTGCACGGCGAACGCAAGCTCACGATGATCGTCGTGAGCCATAACCTCGCGGTGGTCGGTTTTCTGTGCGAGCGCGTCGCGGTGATGCGCAACGGCGAAGTGGTGGAAGAGGCGGGCATCGAAGCGGTGAGGGCGCACGATGTGAAGCACGACTACACGCGCCGCCTTCTGCACGCGACGCAAGGCTATACGCGCACCTGAGCGCCTCTGGCAAGCGCCGTGTTGCGAAAACTCCGCAGACGACGAACGGCCGTGCGCGAGTCCGAAGCGCAACCGCGCCCGCTGATAGAATACGAGATGGATTGTCGAGATGTGCCGAACAACGCGCGAGCGCGTCATTCCGGCTGCCGTCCGACTTCAGGCTAACCCATGCAAATCGTGACAGACCGCGCCCGTTCAGGGTGAAAGCCGGTCGTAATCCCCGATGAAATTGCTAGATGCTCTAGTCGAACAGCGGATCAACGAAGCCGCCGCCCGCGGCGAGTTCAATGACTTGCCGGGCGCAGGCGCTCCGCAGCAGCTCGACGACGATCTCCTCGTCCCCGAGGAAGTGCGCGTCGCCAATCGTATTCTCAAGAACGCGGGCTTCGTCCCGCCGGCCGTCGAACAGCTCCGCGCGCTGCGCGGCCTACAGGAAGAGCTGGACAAGGTCACCGACCCCGCCGCGCGCTGCCGCATCCAGGTGAAGATGCTCGCGCTCGACATGGCGATCGAATCGCTGCGCGGCGGCGGCTGCGTGCCGCACGAATATCGCCGGCGCATCGCGGAGCGGCTGTCGGAGCGCGCCGCCGCACAGGGCGACACGGAGTCGAAGGAATCTTGAGCCTCGTCACGACGCCCGACGCGGCGCCCCCATCGCCCGACGCCGACGCCGATCCCGCCAGCGCGCGCGATCGCCGCTTCATGGCGCTCGCGCAACTCGCCGCCGACGAAGCGCGGCGCGCGGGCGAAGTGCCGGTCGGCGCGGTCGTCGTGCTCGGCGATGAAGTCATCGCCACGGGGTTCAATCATCCGATTCGCGGCCACGATCCGTCCGCGCACGCCGAAATGGCCGCGCTGCGCGCCGCGTCGCAGGCGCTCGAAAACTACCGGCTGCCGGGCTGCGAACTGTACGTGACGCTCGAACCGTGTCTCATGTGCGCCGGCGCGATCATGCACGCACGCATCGCGCGCGTGGTGTTCGGCGCGGCGGACCCGAAGACGGGCGCGTGCGGCAGTGTCGTCGACATGTTCGCGAACGCGCAGCTCAATCATCACACGGCCGTGACGGGCGGCGTGCTCGCCGACGAATGCGGCCACGCGCTCAAGAATTTCTTCGCCGAACGCAGGCGGCTCGCGCGCGAAGAACGCGCCGCACGCCAGGCGCGCGAGGCCCACGCTTTCCTGACCAAAACGAACTGAATACCGTGAAATCACGCACCATCGATCTCGTCGCGCCTTCTGGTTATCCCCAAGATCCGGCAGCCGTGGAACGGGGCATCGGGCGATTGCGGGCGCAGGGGCATCGCGTGCAGAACGTCGAAGCGACGCGGCGGCGCTTTCAGCGCTTCGGCGGCACCGACAGCGAGCGCGCCGCCGACCTCAACCGCCTCGCGGACCCGTCGAGCCGGCTGCCGGATATCGTGCTCGCCGTGCGCGGCGGATACGGCGCATCGCGCATCCTGCACGGCCTCGATTACGACGGCTTGCGGCGGCTCGCGGATGAACCGGTCGTGCTCGTCGGCCACAGCGATTTCACGGCGATCCAGTGCGCGCTCTACGCACGCGCCGCCGTCAAAACCTTTGGCGGCCCGATGTTTTCCAGCGATTTCGGCGCGGAGCACGTCAGCACGTTCACGATGCACAACTTCTGGAACGCCATCTCGCACCCGAGCTTCACCGTGAAGAGCCAGACGCCGCAGCGCCAGTCGGTCGATGTCACCGGCATGCTGTGGGGCGGCAATCTCGCGATGCTCGCGGCAATGGTCGGCACGCCGTATCTGCCGCCCGTCGAGGGCGGCATTCTCTTCATCGAAGATGTGAACGAGCACCCGTTTCGCATCGAACGGATGATTTATCAGTTGCATCAGGCGGGCGTGCTCGGACGGCAGCAGGCGGTCGTGATGGGCGAATTCTCCGGCGGCCGTCTTTCGGAGTACGACAACGGCTACACCTTCGACGCGATGGTCGAGCAGATGAGAGCGGCGACGGGCGTTCCGTTCGTGACCGGCCTGCAGTTCGGCCACGTGGAGAACCTGCTGACGCTGCCTTTTGGTGCAACGGCGCATCTCGTGGCAGACGAGGGCGGCTTCACGCTCACGATGAGCGACTACCCGCATCTGGCTTGACGCGGCAGAAGGGCGCTCTCGAATGAGCGCCTTTTTAATGACCTAGCTACGCAACTAACCGTCTTTATTTAAACTTTCCACGTCACAAGACGGTGCATAACCGAGTGCAAGATTGTCAACAAAATGGTGCGGACAATGCTGACAAAAAATGCTGGAATCTTCCTGGAGGCTCGTCATAAAAGGCTCGCAGGCCGGTCGAGACCGGGCGAGATCCTTCCCGCGCCCGCGAATTTAAATTGAATTGTTGACAATCTTTATGTCGATTCTAAGATGCCTAACATGCAAGCGAGCACATCATGTCCGACGCTAAACCGAGTGCTGCACCGAACGCTTCAGCCGCCCCGATGAACGGCGCCGCCGCAGCGAATGCCGAGTCGATCGCCGAGAACATCCGCGCCGCGATCCTCGAACATCGCCTGGCGCCCGGCGCGAAGCTGACCGAAGCGCAGTTGTGCGAAGTATTCGACGTAAAGCGCGGTCCTGTCCGTCAGGCGCTCGCGCAACTGGCGAACGAACGGCTCGTCGATCTCGAGCCGAATCGCGGCGCGTTCGTCGCGAGTCCGTCGCTGCAGGAAGTGCATGAAGTGTTCGAGATGCGCCGGATCATCGAACTGGCGGTTGTCGAGCGGATCGGGAAAGGGCACGGCACGCGCCGGCTCAAGTCGATCAGCACGACCATCGGACGTGAACGGCGCGCATTCGAAAGCCACGACTTTTCCGCGTGGATCCGGCTGTCGGGCGAGTTTCACACCGAACTCGCCGCGCTCACCGGCAACACGGTGCTGTGCGATTGCCTGTCCGGGCTCGTCGCGCGTTCGACGCTGATATCGGCGCTGTATGAATCGCTCGGCAAGAGTTCGTGTTCGTTTGAAGATCACGAAGCCATTCTCGCCGCGCTCGATGCAGGCGATGCCGCGAAAGCCGCGGACCTCATGGCGCAGCATCTGCGCGATGTCGAATTGAAGATGCTCGAACGGCCCGCGCGCGGCGCCGTCGATCTGAAGGAAGTGTTTTCGCGCCCCGGCGAACGCGAGAAAGCGTTCGGCGCATGACGCGACAAAGCAGGACATAAAAGACTGGAGACCGCGCCCGCCCCAAAGGGCGCGTGAATCGACGCATGCGCGAACACGCAGCATGCGCGGCACTGAACGAAACGCTTGCAAGAGCGTGCAATGAAAGAAGGCCCATCGGCGGGCGAACAGGCACGAGGCCGTTCGCTCTCGGCATCACGCCGTGGGCCCGAGCAAATCCGAAGAGTATCGCGCGCGACCCGGCTCATAGGCCGGGCGCGCGAAGGTATCCGATCGACGCTTGTCACCCCGAGCATTTGCCGCCTTTTCATTTTGCAAGCCGCCCATCGAAGGAGATGTCATGGCCCAGTTCAGTGCAACGCCCGGCAGTTCCGCGCTGCCGCCGTATGAGAACCAGTACGACGGACAATCCTCCGCGCAGGAGACCGGCTTGCCAGCCGGTTACAGCGATCGCCTCTACAACGAAGACCTCGCGCCGCTGAAGAACCAGACCTGGGGCGCGTACAACATCTTCGCGTTCTGGATGTCGGACGTGCATAGCGTCGGCGGCTACGTATTCGCGGGCAGTCTCTTCGCGCTCGGCCTCACGAGCTGGCAAGTGCTCGTGTCGCTGCTGATCGGCATCGGGCTCGTGAACGTGCTGTGCAATCTCATCGCGAAGCCGAGCCAGGTGGCGGGCGTGCCGTATCCGGTCGCGTGCCGCGCGACTTTCGGCGTGCTCGGCGCGAACATTCCCGCTGTCATTCGCGGGCTGATCGCGGTGGCGTGGTACGGCATCCAGACGTATCTGGCGTCGAGCGCGCTCGTGATCGTCGTGCTGAAGTTCGTGCCGTCGCTCATGCCTTACGCCGATGTTCACCGCTACGGCTTCGTCGGGCTTTCCGCGCTCGGCTGGGCGGGCTTCATGCTGCTGTGGGTGCTGCAGGCCGTGGTGTTCTGGCGCGGCATGGAGATGATCAAGAAGTTCATCGACTTCGCCGGTCCGGCCGTGTATGTCGTGATGTTCCTTCTCGCCGGCTATATGGTGTGGCGCGCGGGCATCCACAATATCGGATTGAATCTCGGCGGCGTGAAGTATCACGGCATGGAAGTGGTGCCGGTGATGATCACCGCGATCTCGCTCGTCGTGTCCTATTTCTCCGGCCCGATGCTCAACTTCGGCGACTTCTCGCGCTACGGCAAGAGCTTTCGCAGCGTGAAGCGCGGCAACTTCTGGGGCCTGCCGGTCAACTTCCTGGCGTTCTCGCTCGTGACCGTCATCACGACTGCCGCGACCTTGCCCGTGTTCGGCCAGCTCATCACCGATCCGGTGGAAACGGTGGGGCGCATCGATCATCCGACCGCCGTGATTCTCGGCGCGCTGACGTTCACCATCGCGACCATCGGCATCAATATCGTGGCCAACTTCGTGTCGCCGGCTTTCGACTTCTCGAACGTCGCGCCGCGTCTCATCAGCTGGCGCATGGGCGGGATGCTGGCCGCGACCGCGTCGATCTTCATCACGCCGTGGAACCTGTTCAACAATCCGGCCGTGATTCACTACACGCTCGATATTCTCGGCAGCTTCATCGGACCTTTGTATGGTGTCCTGATCATCGATTTTTATCTGGTCAAGCGCGGCAAGCTCGCGGTGGACGATCTCTACACCACGTCGGAAGCCGGCAAGTACTGGTACACGAAGGGCGTGAATCGCCGCGCGGTGATGGCGCTCCTGCCCGCCGCCGTGATCGCGATTCTCTGCGTGATGCTGCCGTCGCTCGAAGCCTCCGCGAACTTCTCGTGGTTCATCGGCGCGGGACTGGGCGCGTTGTTCTACTGGATGCTGGCGGACCGCAAGCGCGCCGTCTGAGCGCGAAGAGAACCTGAGAGACGATGAACAGAACCGCCGACAGGACGCTCGACGAAGCGCCGCGGCGGATGGCAGGAAGAAAGGAGACAGCAATGCGCATCAAACTCATCAATCCGAACACGACGCAGCGCATGACCGATTCGATGGCCCGCTGCGCCCGCGATATCGCCGCGCCGGGCACCGAGATCATCGCGGTCAGCCCGACGATGGGCCCGCCGTCCATCGAAGGCTATTACGACGAAGCGATCGCGTCGCTCGGTCTGCTCGCTGAAGTGGAAGCGGGCGAGCGGCAGGGCGTCGATGCCTACGTGATCGCGTGTTTCGGCGATCCCGCGCTGTACGCGGCCCGCGAACTGGCGCGCGGCCCGGTGATCGGCATCGCGGAAGCGGCGATGCATGCGGCGAGCGTCATCGCGCCGGGCTTCTCCGTCGTGACGACGCTCTCGCGCACGTGCGGCATGGCGTGGCATCTCGCGGAGCGCTACGGCATGTCGCGCTTCTGCAAGAACGTGCGTGCGACGGATGTCGCCGTGCTCGAACTCGACGAACCGGGATCGGCGGCGCGGGAAACGATCATCGACGAATGCCGGCGCGCGCTCGACGAAGACGGCTCGGACGCGATCGTGCTCGGCTGCGCGGGCATGGCGGAGTTTTGCCGCGAAGTGGAGGACGCGATCGGCGCGCCGGTCGTCGAAGGCGTGACGGCGGCGGTCAAATGGGCGGAGGCGCTCGTCGCGCTCAAGCTGCACACGGCGAAACGGGGCGATTTCGCGCGGCCGCTCGCCAAACGCTACGACGGCGTGCTCGCCGATTTCAGCCCGCGCTGATCGCGGATATCTGCGCCGCTGTATGGGCGCGCCGGAGCGTTTTCGCTACACTGAATCGTCGACAATCCGATCTTCAACGCCCAGTCCCGACCCAGCCATGTCTTTAGATCCGAACTATCCGCGCGACCTGATCGGCTACGGCCGCCACCCCGTGCAGGCGAACTGGCCGGAACGCGCGCGCGTCGCCGTGCAATTCGTGCTCAATTACGAAGAAGGCGGCGAAAACTGCGTGCTGCACGGCGATCCCGGCTCCGAGCAGTTTCTGTCCGAGATCGTCGGCGCGGCGGCGTATCCGTCGCGTCACATGAGCATGGAATCGATCTACGAGTACGGATCGCGCGCGGGCGTGTGGCGCATCCTGCGCGAGTTCGAAAAGCGCGGCTTGCCGCTCACGGTGTTCGGCGTCGGCATGGCGATGGAACGGCATCCGGAACTGTCTCAGGCGTTCGTCGAACTGGGACATGAAATCGCGTGTCACGGCTATCGGTGGATTCACTATCAGGACATGTCGCCGGAACGCGAAGCGGAGCACATGCGGCTCGGCATGGAAGCCATCGAGCGTATTACCGGCGTGCGGCCGCTCGGCTGGTACACCGGGCGCGACAGCCCGAACACGCATCGGCTGGTGGCGGAACACGGCGGCTTTCTCTACGACTCGGACTACTACGGCGACGACCTCCCGTTCTGGATGGACGTCGAAGTGACGGGCGGCAAGAGCACGCCGCAACTGATCGTGCCGTACACGCTCGATACCAACGACATGCGCTTCGCCACGCCGCAGGGCTTCAACACGGGCGATCACTTCTTCACCTATCTGCGCGATGCCTTCGACGTGCTCTACGAAGAAGGCGACGAAGCGCCGAAGATGCTTTCCATCGGCATGCATTGCCGGCTGCTCGGGCGTCCGGGGCGCTTCCGCGGACTGCAGAAGTTCCTCGATCACATCGAAAAGCACGATCGCGTCTGGGTGACGCGGCGCGTGGATATCGCGCGCCACTGGCGCGAGCATCATCCGTATCAGACGAAGAGTGAAACCAAGCGCGAAACCAACAACGGGACGGCGGCATGAAAGCGATGCAAACCACACTCGATCAACTCAACGCCATGCCCGCCGATGCCTTCGTGACCGTGCTCGCGGGCATCTTCGAACACTCGCCGTGGGTCGCGGAAATCGCGGCGACGCAACGCCCGTTCGCGAGCATCGACTCGCTGCATGCGGCGATGTCGAAAGCCGTCGAAACAGCCGGCGGCGAAAAGCAGCTCGCGCTCATCAACGCGCACCCGGAACTCGCGGGCAAGGCGGCGGTGCGCGGCGAACTGACGGCCGAATCGACGCGCGAGCAAAGCGGCGCCGGCCTCGACCTCTGCACGCAGGAAGAATTCGACAAGCTGCAATCGCTGAACGCGCGGTATCGCGAGAAATTCGGCTTTCCGTTCATTCTCGCCGTGCGCGGCTATGACCGTCACGGCATCATCGCGAACTTCGAAAAGCGCGTGAATCACGACCGCGCCGAAGAGCTTCGCACGAGCCTCGATCAGATTTACCGGATCGCCCGCTTCAGGTTGGACGACCTCATCGCGGCCTGATCCTTTCACCCGTTTAACAAGGACGAAGACAATGGCAATTCCGACACTCGATCCCAACGCGCCCGACTTCACGCGCCGTTATGTGAATCTCGCGGACCCGCGTCTCGGCGCGCAGGCACTCGAGGCGAGCGACGATTTCTTCGCGCCGAAGGAACGCATGCTGAACCCCGAGCCGGCCGTGTTCATTCCCGGCAAATTCGACGATCACGGCAAGTGGATGGACGGTTGGGAAACGCGCCGCAAGCGCACGACGGGCTACGACTGGTGCGTCGTCAAGCTGGCGCGGCCGGGCGTGATCAAGGGCATCGATCTCGATACGAGCCACTTCACGGGCAATTTCCCGCCGGCGGCGTCGATCGAAGGCGCGCATGTCGCCGATGGCTCGCCGAATCAGTCCACGCAATGGACCGAAATCGTGCCGTCGATGACGCTGCAGGGCAACAGCCACCACTATCTCGACGTCAGCGCGGAACAGCCGTTCACGCACCTGCGCGTGAACATCTATCCGGACGGCGGCATCGCGCGTCTGCGTGTTTATGGCCAGCCGCAGCTCGACTGGCGCAACGCGGACCGCAGCCAGCTCGTCGATCTCGGCGCGATGGAAAACGGCGCGTACATGGTCGGCACGAACAACCAGCACTTCGGGCTCGCCTCGACGCTTCTGATGCCGGGCCGCGGCGTCAACATGGGCGACGGCTGGGAAACGCGCCGTCGTCGCGAACCGGGCAACGACTGGTGTATCGTCGCGCTGGCGCAGCCGGGCATCATCAAGAAAGTCGAAGTGGACACCGCGCACTTCAAGGGCAATTTCCCGGACCGCTGCTCGCTGCAGGCCGCGTACGTCACGGGCGGCACGGACAGCTCGCTCGTCACGCAGGCGATGTTCTGGCCGGTGCTGCTCGGCGAGCAGAAGCTGCAGATGGACAAGCAGCATTTCTACGAATCGGAACTGGCGGCGCTCGGGCCGGTGACGCACGTGCGCTTCAATATCTACCCGGACGGCGGCGTCTCGCGCCTGCGTCTTTTCGGAACGCTCGCATGATGAAGAAGCTGGCCATCGAACCGCTGACGCGCGCTGCGTTCGAGCCTTTCGGCGACGTGATCGAACTGGAAGGCGCGAAGCAGATTCCGATCAACCTCGGCACGACGATCCGCTTCCACGATCTCTGCAACGTGGATGTGACCGACGAAGGCGGCCGCGCGATCGTCAATCTGTTTCGCGGACAGCCGCGCACGCTGCCGTTCGAATGCAAGATGATGGAGCGGCATCCGCTCGGCAGCCAGGCGTTCGTGCCGCTCGATGACCGGCCGTATCTCGTCGTGGTCGCCCCGGCGGGCGATCTCGACGAATCGAAGATCCGCGCGTTCGTCACGCGCGGCTGGCAAGGCGTCAATTATGCGAAGGGCGTCTGGCATCATCCGTTGCTCGCGCTCGGCAAGGTGAGCGATTTCATCGTCGTCGATCGCGGCGGAGAGGGGCACAACCTCAACGAGCAGGACCTGAGAGAATCGGTATGGCTCACGGAAGACGCGTTGCGATAACGTTGCTTCCTCAAAGCTGACCCGAAAGACCGGCGCGCGAAACGCCGGTCTTTTTCTTTGCGGCGCGCGAAACGGCTACCATAGACGGTTCCTTTCCGACGAGCGATTCCACGATGCCCGCACGCATGATCGACCTACGCAGCGATACCGTCACCCGCCCGAGCCAGGCGATGCTCGCGGCCATGTCCGCAGCCGAAGTCGGCGACGACGTCTGGGGCGACGATCCCACCGTCATCCGGCTCCAGTCCACGCTTGCCGAACGCGCCGGCAAGGAAGCGGGCCTGTTCTTTCCGAGCGGCACGCAAAGCAACCTCGCCGCGCTGATGGCGCATTGCGCGCGCGGCGACGAATACATCGTCGGCCAGGCGGCGCATACGTACAAATACGAGGGCGGCGGCGCGGCGGTGCTCGGCAGCATCCAGCCGCAGCCGATCGAAAACGCGCCCGACGGCTCGCTGCCGCTCGATAAGATCGCGGCGGCCATCAAGCCCATCGACAATCACTTCGCGCGCTCGAAGCTGCTCGCGCTGGAGAACACCATCGGCGGGAAAGTGCTGCCGGCTTCGTATGTGACGGAAGCGACGAAGCTCGCGCGCGATCGCGGACTCTCGACGCATCTCGACGGCGCGCGCGTGTTCAATGCGGCCGTCGCGTCGGCACGCCCGGTGAGCGAGCTGTGCGCGCCGTTCGACACGGTGTCCATCTGCTTTTCGAAGGGAATGGGCGCGCCGGTGGGATCGGTGCTGGTCGGAAGCCGCGCGCTGGTCGATGTCGCGGCGCGCTGGCGCAAGGTGCTCGGCGGCGGCATGCGGCAAGCCGGCCTGCTCGCGGCGGCGTGTCTGTATGCGCTGGATCATCACGTCGATGGACTCGCGCAGGATCACGACAACGCCGCGCGTCTCGCAGCAGGGCTCGCGCAGATCGACGGCATCTCGATTCAATCGCAGGCGACCAACATGGTCTTCGCGCAGATTCCGCAGGCGCATTGCGAGCGGCTCGAAGCGTGGCTGAAAGAGCGCGGCATCCTCACGCAGATGCTGTATGCGTCGCGGTTCGTCACGCATCGCGATGTGTTGCCCGAGGATATCGATACCGTGATCGACGCCGTGAAGGCGTACTTCGCGGCCCGCTGAACGCAAATGGCCCGACCGGCGTGAAACCGGTCGGGCCATTTTGCTTGGGCGCGAAGTCTTACTGCACCGCGCCTCCATCGAACCACGCGGCGATCTTCTGACGTTCCGCGTCCGTCATCTGCGTGACATTGCCGAGCGGCATCGCCTTCAGCGTCACCGCCTGCTGATGCAGACGCTGCGCGTTCTGCTTGATCTCGGCGGGCGTATCGAGCACGACGCCGGCGGGCGCGCTGCCCATCATCGACGGATGCGCCGAGTGGCACGTCGCGCAACGCTGCTGGATGATCGGCTGAATATCGGCGACCTTGAGCGTCGGCGCGCCGGCGGCCTGCGCGACCGGCATGCTGGGCGCGGGCATCGTCCATGCAAAGGCGCCGAGCACCAGCACGAGACCCGCGACGGGCATGTACCACAGCACCTGCCCGCGATGCCGCATCACGAAGAACTGGCGAATCAGCGCGCCGGCCAGCATGATCAGCACGAGGATCAGCCAGTTGTACTTGTGCGTGTAGGTCATCGCGTAGTGATTCGACAGCATCGCGAAAACGACGGGCAGCGTGAAGTACGTGTTGTGCACGGAGCGCTGCTTGCCGCGCTTGCCGTAGATGGCGTTCGGCGTTTCGCCCTTGAGCATCGACGCGACCATCTTGCGCTGCCCCGGAATGATGACGAAGAACACGTTCGCCGACATGATCGTCGCGAGCATCGCACCGGTGATCAGATACGCCGCGCGGCCCGAGAACACGTGACACGCGACGAACGCCGCGATCAGCACGTAGATGCCGACGCAAATGCCGAGCAGCTTGTCCTTGGTGCCGAGCAGACGGCACAGCGAGTCATACACGATCCAGCCCGCGAGCAGAAAGCCGATCGCCGACGCCACGGCCACCACCGGCCCCATGTCGAGCACGTTCTTGTCGATGAGATACGTGCTCGGCGAGAGCAGATACAGCACGAGGAAGAGGCCGAAGCCGGACATCCACGTCGTGTACGACGGCCAGAACGACCAGTGCAGATTCTCGGGCATGTCCTGCGGCGCGACCGAATACTTCTGCATGTGATAGAACCCGCCGCCGTGCACGTGCCAGAAGTCGCCGAACACGCCGCGACGGCGCGCGTTCGGGTCCTGCGGCGGTTTCAGGCTGTTGTCGAGCGCGACGAAGTAAAACGATTCGCCGATCCACGCGATCGCCACGATCACGTGCAGACAGCGCAAGGCCAGATTGAGCCAGTCGGTGATAAAGCCTTCCATGAACTCCTCCACTACCGATTCGTTATGCGCACGTTGTGCTGGTGTATGTGTATATGCGTGTTCGCAACTCAACTGCCGCGATACGTGCTGTACGCCCACGGCGAGACGAGCAGCGGCACGTGATAGTGCGACGCCGCATCCGCGATGCCGAAGCGCAACACCACGCGATCCACGAAACGCGGCTCGGGCACCTTCACGCCGAGCGCGGCGAAATAATCGCCCGCGTGGAAGACGAGTTCGTACTCGCCGGTTTCGAGTTCCGCGCCTTCGAGCAGCGGGGAATCGCAACGGCCGTCGTCGTTGGTGAGGGTGGTCTTGATCGCGCGCCGGGTGTCGCCGGTGAGCGCGAACAGCTCGACTTTGATGTTCGCGCCGGGGCGGCCGTGCGCGGTGTCGAGGACGTGGGTGGTGAGCTTGCCCATTCGCATGTTCCTTGTGTTGTGCGATGTCCGGCTCGCGCATCGATCCGAAATCCGCACGGGGGAGTGTGCGGCGGCGGCGGATCGAGGCTCCACGTCAGTGGCTACATACCCGTCGGCGTTTCAGATGCGCGCCGTGTACAGCATTTTAGAAATTTGCGGCGCGCCGTGCGCCCGCGATAGGAAAGATAATGCCGGGCGCATGAGGGCGTACCCTGATCGTCGCGGCGCAAGCGGCCTCTTTTCCGGCGATGCTACCCGCGCCAAAATTCGCGCATATATCGAGGGCGTGAAGACGACTATGACGCCCGGCTGATTGCGGCGATGTTTTTGGCTGCGGACAGTGCGAGTGCGGCAACCAAGCCGCGTCCCGAAGACGGCGATCGACGCTGGGTAACCGGGGTTCTCATGCCATTCATCGAACCGTCGACGGAGAAACGATGTCCACACTGCTAGTCAAGAACGCCCACATGCTCGTCACGATGGACGCGCAACGCCGCGAAATCGCCGATGGCGCGCTGTATATCGAAGACAACCGCATCGTCGCGGCCGGCCCGACGAGCGAACTGCCGCAAACCGCCGACGACGTGCTCGACATGCGCGGGCATCTCGTCATTCCGGGCCTCGTCAACACGCATCACCACATGTATCAGAGCCTGACGCGCGCGATTCCCGCCGCGCAGAACGCCGAGCTGTTCGGCTGGCTCACGAATCTCTACAAGATCTGGGCGCATCTCACGCCCGAGATGATCCACGTCTCGACGACGACCGCGATGGCCGAACTGCTGCTCTCGGGCTGCACGACGTCGAGCGATCACCTCTATATCTATCCGAACGGCAGCCGGCTCGACGACAGCATCGCGGCGGCGCGCGAAATCGGCATGCGCTTTCACGCGGCGCGCGGCAGCATGAGCGTCGGGCAGAAGGATGGCGGTCTGCCGCCGGATTCGGTCGTCGAAAAGGAAGACGCGATTCTGAAGGACTCGCAGCGCCTCATCGAGACCTATCACGACGAAGGCCGTTACGCGATGCTGCGCGTGGTCGTCGCGCCGTGCTCGCCGTTCTCGGTGAGCCGCGAGCTGATGCGCGACAGTGCGGCGCTCGCGCGCGAATACGGCGTGTCGCTGCACACGCATCTGGCCGAAAACGTGAACGATGTCGCGTATAGCCGCGAGAAGTTCGGCATGACGCCCGCCGAGTACGCGGAAGACCTCGGCTGGGTCGGCCACGACGTGTGGCACGCGCATTGTGTCCAGCTCGACGAGCCGGGCATCGCGCTGTTCGCGCGCACGGGAACCGGCGTCGCGCATTGTCCGTGCTCGAACATGCGGCTCGCGTCGGGCATCGCGCCGATCCGTGCGATGCGCGATGCGGGCGTGCCGGTCGGCCTGGGCGTGGACGGCTCCGCGTCCAACGATGGCGCGCAGATGGTCGCGGAAGTGCGGCAGGCGTTGCTGCTGCAGCGCGTCGGCTTCGGTCCCGATGCGATGACGGCGCGCGAAGCCCTCGAAATCGCGACGCTCGGCGGCGCGAAAGTGCTCAACCGCGATGACATCGGCGCGCTCGCGCCCGGCATGGCGGCGGACTTCGTGTCGTTCGACCTGTCGCAGCCGGCGTTCGCGGGCGCGTTGCACGATCCGGTCGCGGCGCTCGTGTTCTGCGCGCCGTCGCAAGTGGCGACGAGCGTCATCGACGGAAAAGTGGTCGTGAAGGAAGGGCGGCTGACGACGGTGGATGTGCGCGCGGTCGTCGAGCGGCATAACGCGCTCGCACGCGATCTCGCGGACCGCGCGCGATAGCGCCGCGAAACGTCAGGGCTGGTCGATCAGCGAGCGCGTCGCTTCGGCGACGAGCCCGCGCAGCCAGCGGACTTCATCGGAGTAATGGCAGCGCTCGTGCCAAAGCTGGTAATACTGCATCGGCGGAAAATCGAGCGGCGCGGGCACGACCGCGAGCGGCAGGAACCGCGCGTAGTGATCGGCGAAGAGGCGCGTGGTCGTGAACACGAGATCGGACTTGATCAGCACGTAAGGCGCAAGATTGAAGTACGGCAGCGTGACGACGACATGGCGCTTCAGACGCTCGCGCGCGAGGTGCACGTCGATTGCGCCGCGCTGTCCAACGGAATAGGGCGTCGGCGCGAGATGCGGCGCGTTGAGATATTGATCGAGCGTGAGCCCGCCGCGCTTCGCGAACGGATGCGTGTTGCTCACGAGGCAGACGATCTTGTCGACGAAAAGATTCGACAGATGCAGTTGCTCGGGCGGCTCCGGCCAGTTGCCGACGACGATATCGAGCTTGCCGTCTTCCAGCGCGAGTTCGTAGTCGAACGCCGGCCCGAGCGAATGAAACTCGAGCGTGGCGTTCGGCGCGGCCTGACGAAACCGCTCGACGACGGTCGGCACGAAGAGCACGTTCAGATAGTCGGGACAGCCGATGCGATAGCACCGCACGGACGTCGACGGATCGAAGTTGTGTTGCTGGACCTTGATGCGCTCGATTTCGCGCAAGGCGTTCTGCGTCGGTTCGAGCAGGCGCAGGCCGTATTCGGTCGGCACCATGCCGGACTTGCCGCGCACGAGAAGCGGGTCGCCGGTGATGTCGCGAAGGCGGCGCAGCGCGGCGCTGATGGCGGGTTGGGACTGATTGAGCTTGACGGCCGCGCGCGTGACGCTGCGCTCCATCAGCAGGGTATGCAAGACGCGCAATAAGTACGTATCGATCGCCTCGCGTTGCTGACTCATGTTATCTCCACTATATGTTCTGGCTGATCGATGCGGGGTGACTACATATCATTTTTAATATGACACAAGAATTGCGTCAAGGTGTGGCTTACCCGCAAACAGGCGCTGTGCGAGAAGCGACAGAGAATTTTGAGTTATCGACTTAGGGGCGCGAATTCTGTAAATTCTGCCCGCGGCATGAATATGCGCGACGCTCGGGTGTCGTTCGCTGTCGCGGTAACTTTTCCCAGTCCGGCCTGCTCGGTGGCCGGGCGCAATCTCTGAGCTCAATGAGCGACGCCATTTCGAATTCGACAACGCCTCCGCGCCTGGCGTTGTCCGGCATCAGCAAGCAGTATCCGTCCGTCAAGGCCAACGACGGAGTGAATCTCGTCGTGATGCCGGGCGAGATTCACGCCGTGCTCGGCGAAAACGGCGCGGGCAAATCCACGCTGATGAAGATCATCTACGGCGCCGTGCGGCCGGATGAAGGCGAGATCCGCTGGCAGGGCGAACCGGTTGAAATCGGCAGTCCGGCGGCGGCCCGCAAGCTCGGCATCGGCATGGTGTTTCAGCATTTCTCGCTGTTCGAGACGCTGACGGTCGCTGAAAACATCGCGCTCGCGCTCGACGATAAATTCGACATGAAGGCGCTGTCGAAGCGCATCCGCGAGGTATCGGCGGACTACGGCCTCGATGTCGATCCGCAGCGGCACGTTCATAGCCTGACGGTGGGCGAGCGGCAGCGCGTCGAGATCGTGCGATGCCTGCTGCAGAATCCGCGTCTGCTCATCATGGACGAACCGACTTCGGTGCTGACGCCGCAAGCGGTTCAGAAGCTCTTCAAGGTCTTGCGCCGGCTCGCGGCGGAAGGCTGCAGCATTCTCTATATCAGCCACAAGCTCGACGAAATCCAGTCGCTTTGCGAGAACGCCACCGTGATGCGGGGCGGCCGCGTGACCGGCAACGTCGATCCGCGCAAGGAAACGCATGCGTCGCTCGCGCAATTGATGGTCGGCCACAGTCTGCCGGACTACACGCGGCGCGCGCATACGCCCGGCGATGTGCTGCTCGCGGTGAAGGATCTTTCCGTGGCGAGTCCCGATCCGTTCGGCACGTCGCTCGAAAACGTGTCCTTCGGCGTGCGCGCGGGCGAAATCTTCGGCATCGCGGGCGTGTCGGGCAACGGCCAGGCGGAGTTGCTCGCGGCGCTGTCCGGCGAAATCCGCGATCGTCAGGCCGCGCCCGATGCCGTCTCGATCTGCGGCACGCCCGCCGCGCGTCTCACGGCAGGCGCGCGCCGGCGGCTCGGCTTCGCGTTCGTGCCCGAAGAGCGGCTCGGACGCGGCGCGGTCCCGGCGATGTCGCTTGCCGACAACGGTTTGCTCACCGCGCATCGGCAGAAGCTGGTGCAGGGCGGCTGGATCAAATCCGGCGCGATGAAAGCGTTCGCCGACCGCTGCATCGAAGCGTTCGACGTGCGTTGCGGCGGCAGCGGCGCGCTCGCGCAGAGTCTCTCGGGCGGCAACTTGCAGAAGTTCATCGTCGGACGCGAGATATTGCAGGCGCCGAAGGTGCTCGTCGTCGCGCAGCCGACCTGGGGCGTCGATGTCGGCGCGGCGGGTTTCATCCGCCAGCAATTGCTCGATCTCGCGGCGCGCGGCGTCGCCATCCTCGTGATTTCCGAGGAACTGGAAGAACTCTTCGACATCTGCGACCGACTCGCCGTGCTCGCGCGCGGCAAGCTCTCGCCGGTGCGCGCGACGGGCGAGACCAACGCCGAGGAAATCGGCCTCTTCATGGCGGGCCTCTTCGACGGCAAGCGCACGTCCGCCGCCGAACTCGACTCCTTGAGCCACAAAGCATGATCTTTCCCTATCGACTCGAAGCGCGCCCGACGCCGTCGCGCGTCATGCAGCTCGCCGTGCCGGTCGTCGCCGCTGTCGCGACGCTCGTCATCGGCTTCCTGATTTTCAGCATCGTCGGGCAAGACCCGCTGCGCGCGATGCACGCGTTCTTCATCGAGCCGCTTTCGAACATCAACGGCTGGTCGGAACTCGTGCTGAAGGCGTCGCCGCTGTGCCTCATCGGGCTCGGGCTCGCGGTCGGATACCGCGCGAACGTGTGGAACATCGGCGCGGAAGGGCAGATGCTGCTGGGCGGCATCGTCGCGGGCGGCATCGCCATTCATGCGGGCGACGCGTCCGGCTGGTGGACGCTGCCGCTGATGATGGCGGGCGGCGTCGCGGGCGGCATGGCGTGGGCCGCGATTCCCGCGCTGCTCAAGAGCCGCTTCAACACGAACGAGATTCTCACGAGCCTCATGCTCACGTACGTCGCGACGCAGTTGCTCATCTATCTGGTGAGCGGCCCGTGGCGCGATCCGGAGGGCATGAACTTCCCGATTTCCGCGATGTTCGTCGACGATGCGCTGTTCCCGCGTCTCTACGGCGACTGGCACTGGACGTGGCTCAAGGGCACGCGCATCAACGCGTCGGTGTTTCTGACGGCGATCGCGGTGCCGCTCGTGTGGCTCTTCATGCGCAAGAGTTTCGCGGGCTTCCGGATGAACGTCGGCGGTCTCGCGCCGCTGGCCGCGCGCTACGCGGGCTTCTCCGACAAGAAGACGATCTGGACGTCGCTGCTCCTTTCGGGCGGTCTCGCGGGACTCGCCGGCATGGGCGAAGTGGCCGGTCCCATCGGGCAGCTTCAGGCGAGCTGGTCGCCGGGCTACGGCTTCACGGCGATCATCGTCGTGTTCGTCGGGCGGCTGCATCCGATCGGCATCGTGCTCGCGAGTCTGTTGATGGCGCTCCTGTATCTCGGCGGCGAAGCGGTGCAAACGTCGCTGCAACTGCCTCAGGCGCTCGCGGGCGTGTTTCAGGGTTTGCTGCTGTTCTGTCTGCTCGGCTGCGATCTTTTCGTCAATTACCGCATCCGGCGTCGCACGCCGGTGCACCACGCCGCTTAAGAGAGACACAGATGGACATCAATCAAGCCAGCAATCTCGCATCGAGCGCGGTCGTCGCGGCCATTCCGCTGATGTTCGCGGGCGCGGGCGAACTCGTCGCCGAAAAGTCGGGCGTGCTCAACCTCGGCGTCGAAGGCATGATGCTGATGGGCGCGGTCACCGGATACGCGGTCACCGCGATCACCGGCAGCCCGTGGCTCGGCGTCGTCGCGTCGGTGTTCGCGGGTCTCGCGATGGCGCTGCTCTTCGGCTTTCTCACCATCACGATGCTCGCGAATCAGGTCGCCACCGGCCTCTCGCTCACGATCTTCGGCATCGGCTTCTCGGCGTACGTCGGCAAGCCGTACACGTCGGCGGCGGTGCGCGCGAGCATCGACGTGATGCCGATTCCCGCTCTTTCCAGCATTCCGGTGCTCGGCCCGGCCATCTTCTCGCTGACGCCGCTCGGCTACCTCGCATTCGCGATGTTCGCGCTGATCGGCTGGTTTCTGTACAAGACGCGCGCGGGGCTCGTGCTGCGCTCGGTCGGCGAATCGCCGGCGGTCGCGCATTCGGTCGGCTTTCCGGTCGTCGGCGTTCGCTACGGCGCGACGCTTTTCGGCGGCGCGATGGCGGGCATCGCGGGCGGCTATTACTCGATCGTCTATCTGCACGTCTGGCAAGAACAACTGACCTCGGGGCGCGGGTGGATCGCGCTTGCGCTCGTCGTGTTCGCGACGTGGCGTCCGGGCCGCCTGCTGATCGGCGCGCTGCTCTTCGGCGCGGTGATGGCGTTGCAGTTCTATGCGCAGGCCATCGGCGTACCGGTGCCGACGCAGTTCCTCGCGATGCTGCCGTATCTCGCGACCATCGTCGTGCTGGTGCTGATCTCGCGCAATCCGAACACGATCAAGCTGAACGCGCCGGCATCGCTCGGCAAGCCGTTTTTCGCCGCGAGCTGATGCACGCGTGTTCTGGTTTTTTGCATGCATCGCGTTGCATGCAAAGTGCCGCATTCAAAATGCCGCGCGATGCGATCACCGACGCGTCTGTTGCTGTCTTGCCGCACCGCGCGCGCCCGGGTTCCGCCGGCTTTTTTGGCCGATGAAACTTCAGGCGAACCGCTTTCCGTTTTGCATACAACATCCAAAAGGAGAATCACGCAATGAATAAAGCAGGGCTGAAGGCGATCGCGGCCACGGTCGCACTGTCGGCGACGCTCGCCGCTGCAAGCGCGCAAGCCGCGGATGCACCGGGCGTCGCGTTCGTTTATCTCGGCAATCCGGGCGATGCGGGCTGGACCTTCGCGCACGACGCCGGATCGAAGGAAGCCGAAGCGAAGTACGGCAACAAGATCAAGATCACGCGCGTGGAGAACGTGCCGGAATCCGCCGACTCGGAACGCGTGTTCCGCGATCTCGCGAACAAGGGCAACAAGATCATCTTCGCGACGAGCTTCGGCTATCAGGACTTCGCGCTGAAGGTGGCGAAGGACTTCCCCGACACGGTTTTCCTGTCGGCAACGGGCTTCAAGAAAGCGAAGAACTTCGGCACGTACGACGTGCGCATGTATCAGGGCGCCTATCTCGCGGGCGTCGCCGCCGGCTACGTGACGAAGACGAACACGCTCGGCTTCGTGGCGTCGGTGCCGATTCCGGAAGTGGTGCGCAACATCAACGCGTACACGCTGGGCGCGCGCTCGGTGAATCCGAAGATCCACACGAAGGTCATCTGGATCAACAGCTGGTTCGATCCGGGCAAGGAAAAGCAGGCGGCTGAAACGCTGATCGGGCAGGGCGCGGACGTGCTGCTGCAGAACACCGATTCGAACGCGACGCTCAACACCGCGAACGAAAAGCACGTCTATGCGTTCGGCTGGGATTCGAACATGAAGAAGTTCGGCCCCAACGCGCATCTGGGCTCGGTCGTCGCGCACTGGGGCGTGTACTACAACGACGTGATCCAGAAGGTCATGGACGGCAAGTGGAAGAACGATCCGGTGTGGCTCGGCATTCCGCAGAAGGCGGTGGACCTTGAAGACCTGAACAGCGGCGTGATTCCCGCGAAGGCGATGCAGGCCGTCGCCGCCCAGCGCGAGGAACTGCATAGCGGCAAGCGCGACGTGTTCACGGGTCCGATCAAGGATCAGTCGGGCGCGGAGAAGGTGCCGGCCGGCAAGACGCTGACGGATCCGGAACTGCAGCGCATCAACTGGTACGTGGAAGGCGTGGACGGCTCGCTGCCGAAGTAACGCGTTCCGCTGCATCGTCGCGATGAAAAAACCGCGCTTTCGAGGCGCGGTTTTTTTTGCAGCGTCGAACGGCGAAAGGCGCGCGTTCAGTCCTCGATGCGCAAGCCGACCTTGATCGTCACCTGCCAGTGCAGAATCTGGCCGTTCTCGATGTGACCGCGCGTTTCCGTCACTTCGAACCAGTGCATGTTGCGCAACGTCTTCGATGCCTTCGCCAGCGCGACGCGCACGGCGTCATCGCTCGACTGCGTGGACGATCCGGTGAGTTCGATCTGCTTATAGACGTGTTCCGACATGATGTTCTCCTTGTGATGTGTCCGAAGCCGCATTGCAGCAAGACATGCGCCACGCCGGGCAATCCGGACCGCCCGGACGCGCCGCTGCCGCGCCCGGATTCACGAGGCGCATCGGCAACGAACAACAGGGAAATCGATTCGACCGGCGATCAACGCAACGGGCGCGAGGCCGCATCGCCCGCATCCTGACGGCGCGTGCCGCGACGCGCGCGCGTCGTTGCCGTCGCACCGAACTCGCTCAGAATCTGCGTGCGGGCGCGGCTCGCGAACACGAGGAAGCCGAACCCGTTCGCTTCGTACCAGTAGCCGCCGTTCTCCAGTCCGTCGAGCGGCTGCTCCAATGCGTTCGTGATGGATTCGACACATCGCCTGTGCAGCTCGTCGATGGCCGGATAGGGCGGTTGCGCGCCGCGCACGCTGCACAGAAGGACATCGAGTCCCGGCAGCACGTGTGCGTAGAGCACCGGTTCATCCTGCGCGCGAGCGCGTGCAATCTTGGTATCGAGCTGGCCAAACGGCTTGAAATGCCGCAGCACGGCGAGAAACGATTCGTCGCCATCAGCCTTCACGCGTCCACGCTTTTTCGGGAAGGACATAAAAATTCGCCTGAAAAAGAATTGCAAGAAACGCAGCGTCCTCATGCGGCCACTCCCGTCTTGCGTGCCGCACGTCGATCTTTTATAGCGCATCGATGTGTTCAGGTCACGGTGAATCGGGCCGTCCGGACGTTCGACCGGCTGGTTGCCGATACGCACGTGAGGCGCACGAATCGTGCCGATGACCTTGGCGGCCCGCTGGTATCCCCTCGGCATTCCCCTGGATGTCTATCTGACTTCTATCCCAATAATAGTCCTGCTACTAGCCGTGCGAATAGCCTTCGCGAAGAAAAAAGCGGTCGTGCGAACGAAGCGGCGCGTGCCTTTCGTGCACGCGCCGCATGGGAGAAGCGAGTTGGCCCGCCTGAAGCGGGAAGGCGCGGGAATATCCGTCTAGACGCGCGGCGTTTTCTTCAGTTCATCGCGGATTTCGCGCAGCAGCAGCACGTCTTCCGGCGTCGGCGCGTTCGGTGCTTCTTCGTGCGGCTTGCGCAGATTGTTGATGAACTTGACCATCAGAAAGATGATGAACGCGAGAATGATGAAGTTGATCAGCACGGTGATGAACGAGCCGTAGCCGAACACCGCGACGCCCGCGGTTTGCAGGTCCTTGTAGGAATCGGGATTGCCTTTGAAAGTCGGCGGTATGTGACCGAGGCGGACGAAGAGATTCGAGAAATCGAGGCCGCCCGTGGCGAGACCAACCACCGGCATGATCAGGTCCTTGACGACGGAGTTCACGATCGTCGAGAACGCGCCGCCGATGATCACCCCGACCGCGAGGTCCATGACGTTGCCCTTGAGGGCGAAGTTCTTGAATTCCTGCATCATGCTCATGCGCGGCTTCCTCCTTTTTGAGTTCGAACGGTTTTTCCTTAAGCGACACCGCAGCGACCCAGCGGCGACGCGCGGCAGCAATGGCGATGCCATCGATGCGAACGGTCAGGCGTGACATCGCCATGATAGTCAATTGAACCGCGAATCGCCGCATTCGTGCCGGTTCACGTGCGAACGGCGCTGCGAACGGACGGCTTTGCGATCAGGCGGCTTTCACGCGGCCTACGCTGATCGCCGCGCAAAATGCCGCGTGATCGGCCACGGTCTGCGCGCCGTAGCGTTCGGCCCACATCGCGTAGGCGGCGTCGAGCTTGTCGGAGTTGCCGCAATAGCCTGCGATGAGCGCGGCGTCGCCGGTGCGGGCGTGCGCGCGGGCGAGCAGCAACCCGAGGCACCACGCGTAGAAGTCGAAGGTCGCGCCGTGCAGCCAGTCGACCGGAATGGAGCCGCGAATCTGCTTCATCTGGCGCACGTAGAAATCGCGTCCGGCGATGGTCGTCCAGCCGAGCAGGGCGTCGGATGAGCTTTGCATCAGCCGTTGTCCATGCACCACGCGCCTGCCCTGATGCCGATACGGCTCCTCGAGCGGCGGCACGAACGGCGCGGCGGCCGGCACGATGCCTTCCTTCACCTGGATGAACAGCGGATCGCCGAGCGCGCGGCCGAGCATCAGCACGAGATACGCGCGCGTGCCGACGCTGCCCACGCCGACGACGCGATGCGCCACATCCACGACATCGTAGCGTTCGAGCATCATGCGCCACTCGCCCGCGATGGTTTGCAGATACGCCTTGATGCCGTCGGTGACGTGATTCTTCTCGGCGGCGTCGAGCTTCGTGAGAATCGGCGGATCGACGATGAAGCGCCAGCTCTTGCCCACCGGCTCCGCGACTTTCGCGAGCATGGTCGCGTGCGAGCGTTTCATCGCGCGCTCGACGGTCTTTTGAACGGTCGCTTTCTCGTCGTCGGTGAGTGCCGTGGGCGCGTCCACATGCAGCGCGCTCGCGTACGAACGCATGTTCCAGAGATCGTAGGGACTCACGCGCCAGAGCTTTTCCATCGTCGTGCGATACGCCGCGCACGCGGAACGCACCGCACGCTCGCGGCCCTGCACGTCGACGCCGTTTTCGCGCGCCGCGACGTTGATGCTCGCGGTCAGGCGCTTCAAATCCCATTCCCAGGGACCGACGAGGGTTTCGTCGAAATCGTTCAGATCGAACACGACGTCCTGACGCGGCGTGCGAAAGAGGCCGAAATTATTGATGTGCGCGTCGCCGTCGATGATCACGTTGTGCCCGATCGACGGCGACTTCGCGAGATCCCACGCCATGACGGTCGCGGAGCCGCGCAGGAAAGCGAACGGCGATTCGGCCATGCGCGCCATGCGCAGCGGCAAGAGGCGCTCCTGGCGACCCGCGTTGCCGGCGAGCACGCGCTCGACGGGATCGGGGCGGTCGGGTTCCGGCTGCCACGCGCCGTGCGCTTCGAACGGAATGGCGTCGCGAAGCGAGCGGCCGGTCGCGCGGCTTTGGTCGGCCGTGCCGGTGGAGGTCGTCGAGATGGAGGTAGGGCGCGTGGACAAGCGTGTTCTCCTTCGGCGAGCGGGACGATTTCAGGCGCGATGTAACGCACGGTTTGCAGCAGCGCAGCATGTATCGCGCCAGAGATGGCGGACGGCCCGCGCGCGGCGGGCCGGGTATGCGACTTGCTCTTAGCTGATCCGATCAGCCGCGATCCGATTATGCCCTGCCATGCGGCACACCATCTTTCCCGACGCCGCACGCGTCATCTCTTATCGAAACATCATTCATGCCGAACGAATATCGCATTGCCGAAGGCTCCCCGTTTCCGCTCGGCGCGACGTGGGACGGGAAGGGCGTGAATTTCGCCCTGTTCTCCGCGAACGCGACCAAGGTCGAACTCTGTCTCTTCGACGACAAGGGCGAAAAGGAACTGCAGCGCATCGAACTTCCCGAATACACCGACGAAGTGTGGCACGTCTACGTGAATGGCCTCGCGCCGGGCGCGGTGTACGGCTATCGCGTGCACGGGCCGTATGAGCCGGAAGCCGGCCATCGTTTCAATCCGAACAAGCTGCTGCTCGACCCCTACGCGAAGGCGCACGTCGGCGAACTGAAGTGGGACCCGGCCGTGTTCGGCTACACGCTGAACGCGGAAGGCGACGATCTCACGTTCGACGAACGCGACAGCGCGCCGTTCATGCAGAAGTGCCAGGTCGTCGATCAGAGCTTCACGTGGACGCACGCCACGCGCGTGCGCGTGCCCTGGGAGCACACGATCTTCTACGAAACGCACGTGCGCGGCTACACGAAGCGGCATCCGGCGATTCCGGAGCACATGCGCGGCACGTTCGAAGGGCTCGGACAGAAGGAAGTGGTCGACTACATCAAGAGCCTCGGCGTGACGTCCGTCGAACTGTTGCCGATCCAGGCGTTCGTCAACGACAGCTATCTGCTCGACAAGGGCCTCACGAACTACTGGGGCTACAACACGATCGGTTTCTTCGCCGCCGATCCGCGCTTTTTCGCGCGCGGCGCGGGCGTGGTCGCCGAGTTCAAGGAGATGGTCGACCGCCTGCACGAAGCCGGCCTCGAAGTGATCCTCGACGTGGTCTACAACCACACCGCCGAAGGCAACGAGCGCGGGCCGACGCTGTCGTTCCGCGGCATCGACAACGCGTCGTACTATCGGCTGATGCCGGAGCAGGCGCGCTACTACATCAACGATACCGGTACCGGCAACACGCTGAATCTCTCGCATCCGCGCGTCCTGCAGATGGTCACCGACAGCCTGCGCTACTGGGTGACGGAGATGAACGTCGACGGTTTCCGTTTCGATCTCGCGACGATTCTCGGCCGCGAGCCGTACGGCTTCGACGAAGGCGGCGGCTTTCTCGACAGTTGCCGGCAAGATCCGATTCTCTCGAGCGTCAAGCTCATCGCGGAGCCGTGGGATTGCGGTCCCGGCGGCTATCAGGTCGGCGGCTTCCCGCCGGGCTGGGCCGAGTGGAACGACCGTTATCGCGACACCGTGCGCGGCTTCTGGAAGGGCGGCGAGGGCGAAGCGGCGGAGCTTGCGAAGCGCATCACCGCATCGGGCGACAAGTTCAACAAGCGCGGGCGTCGTCCGTGGGCGAGCGTGAACTTCATCACCGCGCACGACGGCTTCACGCTCAACGATCTCGTCTCCTACAACGACAAGCACAACGAGGCGAACGGCGAAGACAACAAGGACGGCCATTCGGACAACAAGTCGTGGAATTGCGGCGCGGAAGGCCCGACCGACGATCCGGAAATCCGCACGCTGCGCGAGCGCCAGAAGCGCAACATGCTCGCGACGCTCTTGTTCTCGCAAGGCACGCCGATGATCCTCGCGGGCGACGAATTCGGCCGCACGCAGGAGGGCAACAACAACGCGTATTGTCAGGACAACGAGATCAGTTGGGTCAACTGGGATTTCGACGACGACGGCCGCGCGCTGACCGATTTCGTGCGCAAGCTGACGACGCTGCGCCACACGCTGCCGGTGCTGCGGCGTCAGCGCTTCCTGACGGGCGAGTATCGCGACGACATGGACGTCGCCGATGTGAAGTGGCTGAGCCCGAGCGGCGACACGCTCACGCCGGAACAGTGGGACGATCCGGGCATGCACTGCTTCGGGCTCGTCATCGACGGCCGCGCGCAGGCGACGGGCATCCGCAAGCCCGCGTCGGACGCGACGCTGCTGCTGATCGTGAACGCGTATCACGATGTCGTCGATTTCACGTTGCCGGATATTCCCGGGCCGGATCAGTGGAGCTGTCTGATCGATACGAACGCGCCGATCCGCGAGGAGCTGCCGCAATTCGATTCCGGCGACGTCTACCAGGTGACGGGCCGCTCGCTGCTGCTCTTCGCGCTTCAGGCGCGCGGCGCGACGCAGCGGATCATCGAAGGACTGGAAGACGCGCTGACGGATGAAGTTCCGCCCGCGCAGAACGACGAGAAATCGGGCGGCTGACGCGGCTCGCTGTCGTCAGGTTGTTATCATGCGATCTTTGCAATCGCAGCAGGGCGGCGAAAGCCGCCCTTGTCTTTTCACGATGTCTTTTCGAAGCACAGCCGCATGATCGTCCGGACGTTGCTCAGCACGGCGAACTGGGATCAACTGGAGCGCATCTGGGCGTTCATCGTCGGCTTCTTCAAGTTCCTGTGGGCGCTGTTGAAGCTGCTCGGCGGCGGCTGACGCGCTTCAAGCATCGCGCGCGCATGTAAAAAGCCCCGCGAAAGCGGGGCTTGGGCTTGGATGCGACGATGTTTTTGCGATCAGGAATCGCGCCAGTTGTCGTCGTTGCTGCCGAGGTCGATGCCGCCGCCGTTGTCGTTCCAGTCGTTCGAGCCGCTGCCGAAATCGAGGCCGCCCCCGCCGCCATTGTCGCCTAAGCCGTCCTTGCCGAAGTCGAAACCGCCGGCGCCGCCATCGTCGTTGCGACGCTCGACAGGCACGTCGCGCTCGATCACGCGATCGCGTCCATGCGAGAGCGCTTCGCCGAGCAGCACGCCGGTCAGCAGTCCGCCCATGCCGCCGCCGAACCCGCCGCCGCCTTGCTGAATGATGACGGGCGGCTGTTGCCCTTGTTGCGGATACGGCGCTTGCTGCGGATACGGCTGTTGCGGATTGCGCCCGAAGCGCTCGGCTTCCTGCGCGTACGGCGATTGACCCTGCATACCGGCTTGCGCCGCGTTCGCCGCATTGGGATCGGGCCGGCCTTCGGCGCGCGCCTTCAGGCTTTCAACCTGATTCTCGATGTCTTCGATGGCGTACGGCGGCACCGGATTCTTCGAATTCGACAGCGCCTCGACCATCTCGCGCAACTGCGTTTCCGTGCCTTCGACATCGCGCAGCAGCGCTTCGTGACCGGGCGCGGTGGACAGCTTTACATCGAGCTTGAGCGTGCGGATGTCGTTCAGCAACTCGGTCGCGCGCTTCATTTGCGCACGGCGATCGTCGTCGGCGCGGCCATCGTCGCGTGCACGGGCGCGCCTCAGGCCCCAGCGCAGCACGAGCGCGATCGCCGCGATCAGCACCGCGAGTCCGATCCACATGCCCATCGACGGGCCATGCGAGCGCGGCTCGGCCACTTGTCCCTGGTTGAACGGATTCTGCGCGACGGAGCCATTCGAACTGCGGTTCATCGACGAATTGCTCGACGAATTGCTCGACGAATTGCTCGACGAATTGCTCGACGAATTGGTCGACGGATTCGCCGTGGTGCTGGCGCGGCTCGCGTCGTTCCGGATGCGCGCTTCGGTCGATGCGAACCGCGTCGAGTCCGTGAAACTGAGCGACGGATCGATCGATTTGGCTTGCTGCAAATGCGAAAGCGCGTCGCTGTAGCGGCCTTCGCGATCCAGCACCTGCGCGTAGAGATAATGCGCGTGCGCGTTCTTCGGATGCGCTTCGAGCACTTCGTTCAACTGCGCATCGGCTTGCCGCCAGTTGCCCTGCGTCATCGATTGCTCGACCTGCTGCGCCGTCGGCACCGCGAACGCGAGCGGCGATGCGACGGACAGCGCGATCGACATCGATAAGGCAAGAGCCGTCAGAGTTTTTTTCATGAGCGGGCCGGACGCGATAAACGCCCGTCTCCTTTGTGGACCGGAACGGTCTGATCCGGTCCCATGCGGTTCATCGATTACCGTACCGACGCAAGACGGATACCCGCCGCGCCGGTCATCGCCCAATTACTGCGCGGGCGTGTTCATCTGCTTCTTCAGCGCTTCGAGCCGGTCTTCCACCGACGGACCGCGATTGAGCGCCGCCAGCTTGTCGTCGAGCGCCTTGCCGGATTTCTGATCGGCGGAATTCAGGCGCGCGTCCGAGCGGGCGTTGGAGAGCTGCACCTTGTCCTCGAGCTTCTGGAAGTCCTCGGACAGATTCTTTCCGCCGATGCCGCCGAGCGCCGTCGCCGCCGTGTCCTTGGCCTGCGCGATCTGCTGCTTCGCCTGAAGGATGTTCGAGCGCGCGTTGAGGTCGTTGCGGCGCTGGCGCATGTCGGCGATCTGCTGCTTCAAGTGGTCGACCGAAGGCACGAGGGTCAGCAGTTCGGCCGCGAGCGCGTCGCGCTCCGTTTCGGCGTTCGCTTGCGCCGCAAGCGCTTCGCGGGCGAGGCTTTCGTCGCCGGACTGCAGCGCGCGCTTTGCGCCGTCTTCGTACTTCTTCGCCTTGTCGGCGGCGGCGTCGCGCTTGCTTTGCTGCGTGGCGACCTGCGCCTCGATTTCGATCAGCGAGTTCTCCGCCTTGCCGATGCTGTCATCGAGTTCGCGCACGATCTGGCGCGCGTCGCGCGAAGGGTCCTGCATCGTGTCGGCGGCATCGTTCAACAGACCTTTGACGGTGCGCGAGATGGAATCGAAAAGCGACATGTATTTCTCCTTGATGAAACCGCTGCGTGCGTGACGCGGACGAACGCGCGTCACGCGTGATGCGTGGATGCGCGCGTCGAATGTGAGGCGCATCGAGCGGTATTGCAAGCCTGATGCGAGTCACGTTCGTGCGCGGGTTTACCCCGTCTATTAGAGCACGACGCGACTTAACTTGGACTTAAGCAAGGTTAAGGAGTGTAACGGCGCATGACCGCCTGCCGCGAAGGAAAGCAGCGCTGGAAAGCGCGCCGTTTTCAGCGGCCGTTGCGTTCGTCTCCGGTCAGCGATGTGTCTTCGCCGGCGCTCTCGGCGTCTTCGGCATCGACGGGATGCACGGGCTCAACGACGGTCGATACGGTCGGCGTTCGCATCGCGCGCTTGCTCGCATTGGCGGCGTCGCGCGCTTCACGTGCCGCGGCCTTGGCGGCGACGCTTCGCAGGGCGACATCGAGCGGATCGGGTGTCTTGGGCGCGCGAAGACGATCGACGATGCCGGCAACCTTGATCTGCTCGCTCGTCGCGTTGAAATTGAGCACCGCGCGGCGCATCAGCTCGCTCACGCTGATGCCGAGTTCGTCCGCGGTTCTGCTGATGGCGAGCTTCTGCGCGGGAGTCACGAATACAACGATGCGTTCTGTAGGCTTGGTCGTCATGAGCGGCTCGCAGACAGTAAGGCGATTGCAAACAACGCAAGCGCGGTCCTGATTATCGAAACGGCGTCACTTCTTTACGGCGGTCGTGCGAAGCAAAACGGCAGGCAAGACGTGCATCCATCATATCGGTTCGCGGGACCGCTGTGCGCGCTCGCCACCCCGTATTCCCATGCATATTACGGCGGGCTGGACAGTCCGTGCGCTCGATACGAAAAACACGTGCGATCAAGGAGTTGGCTATTTTCTCATAGGGTTGTCCACAAGGCTCTCAACACTTTCTGTGGGTAACCGCACGTTTTCCCTCAGCGGCCCGCGCGGGGCGCGCGGCGGCACTTACTTACAAAAAAATCCGCCACGTTTGGCAGCGACGTTTCTGAATTCTTTAAAATGCGCTGTTACCCTCGGTCGAAGCCGGTCCGCTTATCCGCTCGTCTCGTCTTTGCCGCGTTCGCATTCACGCTTCGGTCCGCGCATCGGTTAAGCGACGCACTGCGCGCTTTCAGGCGCGCTGAACCATCCCAGTCATGCCTATCATCAAACGTCCCGACTCTTCGAATTCATCGCGATACGATCGCGAGCCACGCTGGAACGACTCACGCAACGATTCGGGCGGAAACCGCGACGGCGGCGGCCGCAACGGCGGAAACGGCGGCAATGACCGCAACGACCGCAACGACCGCAACAATCGCGGCGGACGCAATGGCCGTGGCGGACGCGGCGGACGCTCGGTGTTCGGGCGCGTCGCGCTGTGGTTCGCGAGCCTCGCGGCGATCGCCGCCGTGGTCGGCGCGCTGATCGTCGGCTACGCGCTCGTCGTGATGGAGCCGAATCTGCCGTCGCTGAACGCGCTCATCGATTATCGGCCGAAGGTGCCGCTGCGCGTCTACACGGCCGATCACGTGCTGATCGGCGAATTCGGCGAGGAGCGCCGCAGCCTCGTGCGCTTTCAGGACATTCCCGATCAGATGAAAAAGGCGGTGCTCGCGATCGAGGACTATCGCTTTTACGATCACGGCGGCGTCGATTTCGTCGGCATTCTGCGCGCGGGCGTGACGGATCTGATGCACGGCGGCGCATCGCAGGGCGCGAGCACGATCACCATGCAGGTCGCGCGCAACTTCTTCCTCTCCAGCGAAAAGACTTACACGCGCAAGATCTACGAGATGCTGCTCGCGTACAAGATCGAGCGCGCGCTGACCAAGGACCAGATTCTCGAGTTGTACATGAACCAGATTTATCTGGGCGAGCGGGCGTACGGCTTTTCCGCTGCTGCGCGCGTGTATTTCGGCAAGGATCTGAAGGACATCACGCTCGCCGAAGCCGCGATGCTCGCGGGCCTGCCGAAAGCGCCGTCCGCGTATAACCCGGTGGTGAATCCGAAGCGCGCGAAGGTGCGTCAGCAGTACATCCTGAAGCGCATGATGGACCTCAACTTCATCACGCGCGATCAGTACGATCAGGCCATCGCCGAGGAGCTTCACACGAAGTCTTCGGGCACGGAATACGGCGTGCATGCCGAGTACGTCGCGGAAATGGTCCGGCAGATGATGTACGCGCAGTACAAGGAAGAAACCTACACGCGCGGCCTGACCGTCACGACGACGATCGATTCCGCCGATCAGGACGCCGCCTACCGCGCCGTGCGCAAGGGCGTGATGGACTACGAGCGACGCCACGGGTATCGCGGGCCGGAAGGGCATATCGATCTGCCGTCGGCATCAGATGACCGCGCCGAAGCCATCGAAGACGCGCTCGTCGATCATCCCGACAACGGCGATCTCGTCGCGGCCGTGGTGACGTCCGTGACGCCCAAGCAGGTGACGGCGCAGTTCGTCGGCGGCGAGACCGCGGCCATTTCCGGCGACGCATTGCGCTTCGTCGCGGCGGCGCTGCGCGGCAACGCATCGAAGGCGCTCGCGATCAAGCCGGGTTCCATCGTCCGCCTGACGAAGGACGCGAAGAACAACTGGCAGATCACGCAACTGCCGCAGGTGGAAGGCGCGCTCGTCTCGATGACGCCGCAGGACGGCGCGATCCGCGCGCTCATCGGCGGCTTCGACTTCAACAAGAACAAGTTCAATCACGTGACGCAGGCCTGGCGTCAGCCGGGGTCGAGCTTCAAGCCGTTCATCTATTCGGCGGCGCTCGACAAGGGGCTCGGACCGGCGACGATCATCAACGATGCGCCGCTGTACTTCCCCGCGCCGGCGGGCGGCGAGCCGTGGGAGCCGAAGGACGACGATCAGCCCGACGGCCCGATGTCGATGCGCGCCGGCCTGCAGAAGTCGAAGAACCTGGTGTCGATCCGCATTCTGTCGTACATCGGCACGAACTACGCGCAGGACTTCGTCACGCAGAAGTTCGGCTTCGACAAGGACAAGACGCCGCCGTATCTGCCGCTCGCGCTCGGCGCCGGGCTCGTGACGCCGCTGCAACTGAGCGGCGCGTATTCGGTGTTCGCGAACGGCGGCTATCGCATCAATCCGTATCTGATCGCGCAGGTCGCCGATGCGCGCGGCACCGTCATTTCGCAAGCCGATCCGCTCACGGCGGGCAGCAACGCGCCGCAGACGCTCGATCCGCGCAACGCATATGTGATGAACAGTCTGCTGCATACGGTGGCCACGTCCGGCACCGGCGCGGGCACCAATGTGCTGAAGCGCAACGACCTGCAGGGCAAGACCGGCACGACCAACGACGCGAAGGACGGCTGGTTCGCCGGCTATCAACGTCAGCTCGTGGCGGTCGCGTGGATGGGCTACGACCAGCCGAAGTCGCTCGGCAGCAAGGAATTCGGCGCGCAGCTCGCGTTGCCGATCTGGGTCGAGTACATGGGACGCGCGTTGCGCGGCATTCCGCAACAGCAGATGCCGATGCCCGACGGCATCACGACCGTCGACGGCGAGCTGTTCTACGCGGACCATACGCCGGGCGCGGGCTTCGTCGCGAGCATCGGCCTCGACAACAGCAATCCGATGGCCGGCGATTCGACCACGACAGGCGGCGTAGGTCCGGCGGGCATGCAGGCGCCGCCGGTGCCGCAAGTGACCAACGACGAGCGCCGCCAGATCATGGACATGTTCAACAAGCCGTGACGTGACCGAAGCATCGAGCGCATGAAAAAAAGCGCGCCGGGCGTCTTTCGACCCCGGCGCGCTTTGCTTGATGGCGATGCGTGCTCGCGTTACTTGCCGAGCGTCGCTGCCGATTTCACCGCGCAATCCACCTTGACCGTGCTCTTGTCGGCGAAGGTGAGCGTGAGCGGAATCGTCGAGCCGACTTTCACGGACGTGCCCGGCTCCTCGAGCATCAGGTGATAGCCCTTCGGCGCGAAGGCGAGCGTGCCGTGCGCGGGGACATCGACGCTATCGACGGCGGACATCGTCGCCGTGCCGCCCTTGTTTTCCGACTTGTGCATCATCGCCATGTTGAAGGCGGGCGTGTCGGCGGCGGTGAGCGTCGCGGGTTTGTCGCCGTTGTTGGCGACCACGAAGTAGCCCGACGACGGCAGATTCGGCGGCATCGCGCGAACCCAGCAGTCGCGCGCTTCGAGCGTGGCCGCGTGGGCGGCGCAGACGTACGGCAGAACAGACGCGCACGCGAGCGCGCCTGCGATGACAGCGGTTTTTTTCATTGCGGCCTCACTTGACCGTGAAGTTGTAGTGACCTTGCGTGCGATGGCCGTCGGCGGCAACCGCCGTCCACTGCACTTTATAGAGGCCCGGCGCAAGCATGCCGAGCGCGACGCTCATGTGCTTCTTGTCGTTCGTATCGACGACGGATTTCTCGGTGTTGACCTGCGTGCCGTGGGCGTCGGTGACGAGCATCGAGCTGAACGTGGGTTCGAGCGCTTCGCCGAATACGATCGACGCTTCGTGCGGCGCGCTGACCGTCGCGCCGGGGCCGGGCTGCTGCATTTTGGGCAGCGCGTGAGCGAACGCGAGTTGCGCGGACGCGATGAGCCCGAACGCGAGCGCGCCGCGCAATGCGGATTTGAACGTCATGGTGTGTCCTTTCGTGATGCGTGATGACGCAGCGCTTCAACGTCGTTCTATGCGACGTATCGGCGTGCGGAGCGTGAAGCGGATCAGGCGAGGGCGGGCGGCGCGCGAGGCTGCGCGTCGTCGAAGCGGATGCGATGCTCGGCGCTGGCGGCATCGATCGCGCTGAACGATGCGCGCCGCATGTGTATCGACGCGAACGCCTGCGGGAAGATGGGCGGCGTGGGCGCGTGCGCCAAGAGATCGCAATAGCCGCAGGCCGCGAGATGGGGCAACGCGTGGTCATCGGCATGCGATGACGGCGCGGTCCGTTCGATGCCCGATGCGCATACCGAAGCGAGGGCATCGATGCGCTTGGCGTTCAGCCATTGCGACGCGGCGGGCGCGAGCGAGAGCATGAGCATCGCGCACAGGGCGACGATCCCGCTCACTCTACTCATGATTCCCCGCTGCAGACGCTGCATGCCGCGCTCTTGATGCCGATGATGATTGTTGGTCCCGCCGATTATGCCACGCGCCCTATAGCGCTTTCGCGATGGAGCGCATGAGCGAGCGAGACGCTCCGACGCAGTACGTTGCGCTGGCTCATGCAGAAAGATTCAACTAATCGTTGCGCATGTCTGCCCGATGTCCTATAATCTTTTCTTCGACGGACGCGGGGTGGAGCAGTCTGGCAGCTCGTCGGGCTCATAACCCGAAGGTCGTAGGTTCAAATCCTACCCCCGCAACCAAGCATTCAAGGGGTTACAGGTTCTTGCCTGTAACCCCTTTCTGTTTTCCGGCGTCGGAACGCAAAGCAAAGTAAGCAAAGCACTGAAAAACGATTAGCGATCCTATTAAAAAATTGGATCAGCCACAGTGCTTCCCGCCCGTGTCAAAATCTCCCATCGCCTTCAACCGATTCCAAGCCACGCAAACGGAGCCGCCCCCGATGGACATTCCGCACGACCTTCAGGCTATCGCGCATCAGGAAAACACGCTCGTGTTCCCGCAGTTCCACGCCGAACACGCATGGCAACTCGGGTCGCAATTGCGCGAAATGGCGCTGGCACGCAGCGCCGCCATCGCGGTCGACGTTCGCACGTTCGGGCAGCGGCTTTTCTTCGCCGCGCTCGACGGCGCCACGCCCGACAACGCGCGCTGGGCCGAACGCAAGTCGAAGACGGTCGAGCACTTCCGCCGCAGCTCGTATGCCGTCGGCCTCACGCTGCAACAGTCGGGCGCGACGCTCGCCGACAAGTTCGGTCTCGATCCCGCCCAGTACGCCGCACACGGCGGGGCGTTCCCGATTCGCGTCGCGAATGCGGGCGTGATCGGCTCGGTCGCGGTGTCGGGGCTGCCGCAGCGCAGCGATCACGAAATGGTCGTCGAAGCGCTGTGCGCCGTCCTCGGCCAGAGCTTCGCCGCGCTCGCGCTCGACCGTCACTGATCCGCGCGAGCGACGCCTCGCTCACCGAGCAAAGCGTCGCTTACTTGCAGCGAATGATCATCGAGCGATTCTTCACGTTCGCCGATATCACATTGCTGATGCCGCCGCCCGTGGGGCCGCCTTCCTCGTTGTCCTTCGACACGATGTCGTAGCCCGTCGCGCCGCACGCCTTGCCGGCGAGCACGTAGCAGCTCGCCCAGCTCGATCCCGCGTCGGCGCCGCTGCAGTTCACCGCGTAGCCCGTCTGTCCATCGGGCAGATTGATGAGCGATGCATCGTTCGACGATGCACACGCGCCAAGTCCCGACACGACAACCGCAGCCGCGCCCAGCATGACCGCGCGCGCGCCGTGAAACGCATTCAAAAGAGCGGAAGGTCGGCGCGCGCGCCGATCGGATTGCTTCATCTTTACCTCGTGATGTCTGACTGTGCGATGCGACGACACTCGAAACGAAAGCCGGTCGTCGGCACGCATTTTTGAGATGCGCATTGTCCCATACGCGGCACGCACGGCGCGGGCGCGCCCCTTGCGAGAAGCCGTGCAGGACGCGAGAGAGCCGTCCGGCAGACCGGAAGGCATCCCTATGCGATGAACTATTTGCCGAATCAAACGCCTTAATCGATTCGAGATCGGTTTGAATTGCACTCGCGCCGCAGTCACGCACGACATGACCCAACGCAAAGGAGGCAAGAACAATGGCGGAAAGAGTCACGGGGCCGTATCGAGGCTATTACATCAGCGCATCGGCGCGGCTCGTTCAGACGCACGACGCCGAAGGCGACCAACCCGGCGCAGGCATCTATGTCGGTTCGGTGAGCCTCGGGCAGGACGGACCGGACAATGCGCGCCACTTCGAGGCGCTCGTCGACCTGGGCCCCGCGCGACGCTTCGCCACCGAGCAGGAAGCGCTCGCGCACGTCGAGCGGGCGGCGCGCGATTACATCGACCGATTGCTGCAATCGACATGATGCGAGCCATCCATCTGCGCCACGCCGTGCTCTACGACATTGCGAACTGTCTCGTCGATCTCTTTCCGAGCGGCGCGGACATCGCCGAGATCGGCGGCGACCCGACGCCCGCGCTCTTCGTGAGCTGGCGCACGGGCGGCGTGGCGAATCATGCGGGCAATATCGCGTGGGGCGTTCATTACCGCTTCGATGCCCGCGTGCTGCGGGACTATCCGCATCTGTCCAACGATGCGCGCGAACGCGTCTGCCAGCGTGTGCGCGAATTGAGCCGTTACCTCGACTTCAACTATGCCGATCCGCGTGCAAGCTCGCTGCTCGTCGTGGACGTGGAAGAAGACGTGCTCGACGCATGACGCACGCTGGACCCGGCGGCGCATGCGCGAGTACCATGGTCGCCCGGATCGGTTCGTGCGTGCGCTGACGAGCCTTCTTTCGCAGTTATCGAGCGAAAAAGATGCCGAGCAACGAGACAATCATGGACATTCGTTTTCTTCCCGACGCGCCGGATTATCGCGATTCCAATCTGACGGTCGAATTCGCCGCGCTCGTCGATGGCCGGCGCGTGCCGTGCGCCATTTCCGTCGAGGCGCTCGAAGACCACTTCGGCGCGCAAACCTACGACAGCGCCGGCTGGATCGACGCGTTCGATGCCGGCCGCACGCGCATCGAAGCAGTGGCGCGAGAGCATCTGCAAGTGACGAACGGCATGCCCGTGCTTCTGAAAAGCGGGCACTTTCCGCCTGGCCGCGTCACTGTCGAATAAGAGGCGCGCCTTTCCTCTTATTCCGTCTTACAAGCAAGCGATGTAAGTCCTTCAACGCTGGCATGCGACGTCACGCGCGCCTGTGAATTGCGTCCTTTCGCCCGCCCGCGCCTCGGAGTAACATCATCACATTCTGCCGCACGCGATGCGATTCGCTCGGCATATAACTTGCTCCCGCCGAAAGGCTATAGAGAGCAATCCATTATAAAAATCGCGCGGGGTCGTATGCTTCAATCCTTTCTTCACTCGCTCGTCGAGTCCAACGCACTTTGGCTCATCTGGGCGGCCGTCGGCGTCCTGATTCTTGGCTTCTGCATTCTGTTCGCTTCGGTCGTGCTGGGCGACTCGGACGAGCCGCTTTATCACGCGGGCCCGGCCTCGCGCAGGGATGACGACGGATCGATGATCGTCTGAGCGGCGTCGCTGATCGCGGCATCGCCGCCGCCCGATTTCAAAATTGACTTGCAAAGTGGCGGTGCCGACAATGCCTCGCATGGGTCTCGATGAAGAGCGGACACGCCGATTGCGCCTGCATACGCAGCAGCAGCGCGACGCGTTGCGTGAGCGCATACTCGAAGTCTCGCGTGGCATCGTGAGGAACGAGGGCATCGCGTCGCTTTCCATGCGCAAGCTGGCCGACGCGATCGACTACTCGCCCGCGGCGCTCTATCTTCATTTCAGAAGCCGTGGGGAAATTGCGCGAGCGTTGCGCGAAGAAGGACATGCGCAACTGCGCGCGTCTTTCGTGCCGCACGCGCGCATCGCGGATGCCGCCGCGCGCCTGAAAGCGCTGGGCCGCGCGTATGTGGCGTTCGGCCTCGGCGAGCCGGAGATGTATCGGCTAATGTTCATGGAGACGGCCGATGCAACCGGCTGCCGCGATGACGCAAGCATGCTTTCGGTGTTCGCCGATACGTTCGCCGCGTTGCGCGCGGCCGATCCGGCTGCGTGCGCGCAGGCGTTATGGGCGAACTTGCACGGCATCGTCGCGCTCGAACTGAGCGGCGCGGCGCCGCCGGGCGCGCCGGTCGCGGCGCTCGTCGAGTTGTCGCTCGATGCGTGGCTCGCCGCTGGCTCAGGTGATTGACCGACAGAACGTTCCGACTCTCAACACGATGACCACTGAAGACATCCGTATCGACACCGCCAACGGCATCGGCTTCATTGCGCTCGACCGTCCGAAGGCGCTCAACGCGCTGACGCCGCCGATGCTGCGCGCGATCAGCGAAGCGTTGCGGGCATGGCGTCACGACCAGGCGATCCGCGCCGTCGTGATCTACAGCCCGCACGCGCGCGCGTTCTGCGCGGGCGGCGATATCCGCTTTCTGTACGACGCGGCGACCGCGGGCGACCGCGACGCCATCGACGCATTCTTCACCGACGAATACAAGCTCAACCACGCCATCTTCACGTTCCCGAAGCCGTACGTCGCGGTGGTGAACGGCGTCGTGATGGGCGGCGGCATGGGCATATCGCAGGGCGCGCATCACACGGGCGGGCTGCGCATCGTCACGCAGTCCACGAAGATGGCCATGCCGGAGACGCGCATCGGGCTCTTTCCGGATGTCGGCGTGAGCTGGTTTCTCGCGCGCGCACCGGGCGCGATCGGCCGCTATCTGGCGGCGACGGGCGCGAGCATGGGCGCCGCCGATGCGCTCTACGCCCGCATGGCCGACGCCTATCTCGACGACGGCGCGCTGCCCGGGCTGATCGAATCGCTGCGGCATCAGCGCTTTCTGGATGGCGTGGACATCATGCGCTTCGTCGAAAACGAGACGACGAAGTACAAGGTGTCGCCGATCCCCGACGCCAGCGCGCTCGCCGAAGCGCGCACGTTCATCGACAAGCATTTCGCGGCGGGTAACGGCGCGGCGATCCTGGCCTCGCTCGATCGCGAAGCGGATGCGTCCGGCAACGACTGGGCGCGCGCCACGGCGGCGGAGTTGCGCGAACGCTCGCCGCTTTCCGTCGATGTATCGCTTCAGCAGGTGGATCGCGCGCGCTTCTCGACGATGGCCGAAACGCTGCGCCGCGATCTCGATCTCACGCGCTCGGCGTTTGCGCGCGGCGACGTGGTGGAGGGCATCCGGGCGCGCATCGTCGACAAGGACAATCAGCCGGCCTGGAGAATCGCGCGGGCGGAAGATGTCGAGACGAACGAGGTCGAGCGAATGTTCGACAGCGCGTGGACGCCGGCGACGCATCCGCTGCGGCTGCTGAAAGACTGACGCGCGGCGCGGGCCGGCGCCCGCGTAGTCGATGCGTTAGCGCGCTTCGCCGCGCGCCATGAACGCGCGCATGAAGACGAGCGCGCCCCAGCCCCAGATGGCGTTCGCGATGAAGTTCGGCGCGAGGCGCGGCAGCATGTTGCCGGCCGGCCAGATGCCGCGCGCGGGATCGATCACGAACGCGCTCACCGCCGTCAGCACGATGCCGCCGAACACGAGCGCGCCGATCCACGGTGCGCGGTTCTCGGGCGCGACGCGCAGCAGCCAGGCCATCAGAATGGCGATGACGGCGCTCCAAAGCGCATTGGCGATGAATTCGGGGATGCCGAGCGGCAGGAACGGCGCGGTGGAGAAGCCGGCCGTATCGATGAGGCCGGCTGCGTGCAGAAGCGCGTACGTCGATTCACGAAAGAACAGCGCGGCGAGAAATCCGGAAACTAACGGCAGTATGAGTTTTTGCATGGGCTGGACCGCGTGCGGGCGGGACCGCGGCTCGCTCGGTTATCGTGACGAGCGCCATTATAGGGGCGCGCGTGGGCCAGCCGGTGCCGTTGCCTTTACTTCGCGATGGCGTCGCTCGCGGGACTGTTGTGCAGCATGCGGTCGCTGTTCGGCGGCGGATTCGGGCGCTTGACCGGCATGTTGTCCGGATTTTGCGGACGCGTCGCGCTCGCGGCGGGCGAACCTGGCGCGCCGGGCGGCTTGACCATCGATGCGTTATCGTCGGGGCGCGCGGCCTGCGTGCCTTGGGCCTGCGCGACGAAAGCGGCGCAGAAAAAGGCGCAGAAGAGGGCGCTTGCCGCGATCAGTCGTTTCGTCATGGTCAGTCTCCTCGGACACCGTCGATGCTCGGTGACGTAAGTGTGACAAGCGTTTGCATCGAAGATTCGCTCATCACCGCAATGGATGCGCCCGCCGACCGATTCGCGCCGCTGCGGTAAAATGGTCGATTCGTCGCCGCCCGCTCAATCCGCCCAAAAGCCATGTCAGCCGTGCCCAAGATCAGCCCCCGCCGCGTGTCCGTCGCCCCGATGATGGACTGGACGGATCGTCATTGCCGTTCGCTGCATCGGCTGGTGTCGCGCAATGCGTGGCTTTACACCGAAATGGTGACGACGGGCGCGCTGCTTTACGGCGACGTCGCGCGGCATCTCGCGTTCACGCCCGACGAAGCGCCGGTCGCGCTGCAACTCGGCGGCAGCGAGCCCGAGGATCTGGCGAAGAGCGCGAAGCTCGGCGAGCAATGGGGCTACGACGAGATCAACCTGAATTGCGGATGCCCGTCCGAGCGCGTGCAGCGCGGCGCGTTCGGCGCGTGCCTGATGAAGGAACCGAAGCTCGTCGCGGACTGCGTGAAGGCCATGCGCGATGCAGTGTCGATTCCGGTGACGGTCAAGCATCGCATCGGCGTCGATGCGGTCGAAGATTATGCGTTCGTGCGCGATTTCGTCGGCACGGTGGCGGACGCCGGGTGCGAGGTGTTCATCGTCCATGCCCGCAACGCCATTCTGAAGGGCCTGAGCCCGAAGGAAAATCGCGAAATTCCGCCGCTCAAGTACGAGTACGCGTATCAACTCAAGCGCGATTTTCCGCACCTGGAAATCTCGATCAACGGCGGCATCAAGACGCTCGATGAAGTGGAAGAGCATCTGAAGCACGTCGATGCCGTGATGCTCGGGCGCGAGGCGTATCACAATCCTTACGTGCTCGCGGGCGTGGACACGCGCTTCTATGGCGCGACGACGCCGGTTCCGACGCGCGAGGAAATCGAGGCGGAATTGATCGAGTATGCGCGGGCGGAAATCGCGCGCGGAACGTATCTCGGCGCGGTGACGCGGCATGCGCTGGGGCTGTATCGCGGTGTCGCGGGTGCGCGGGGATGGCGGCGGGTGCTGTCCGATAGCAAGCGGCTCGCGAAGGGCGATCTCGGCATCTTCGACGAGGCGCGCAGTCATTTGCGCGATGGCGTGGAGGCGGTCGAGGCTTGAGCGGCGCGGGGAACGCGGACCGCAAAAAAATGCTCGAAAGGGCTAGGCAAGCGGAAACTCAGTTCGTATAATCTCGCTTCTCGATCGGCAGGCAATTTCGCTGAACCGAGAACGCAGTAAAACAGATGTCAGTGGTGGCTGTAGCTCAGTTGGTAGAGTCCAGGATTGTGATTCCTGTCGTCGTGGGTTCGAGTCCCATCAGCCACCCCAAGAATTCATGCAAAAAGCCCAGTCTCGGACTGGGCTTTTTGCTTTTCTGCGGCGCAAAAAGAAGCGCATCACGCAAGCGCGCCGCAGCACGGCGGACGTGCTAGCATCGTCAGACCACCACCCCACAACGACGACCATGGAGGCAGCTATGGCTACTTTGGCGATCGACGGCGTGCGCTGGGTCAACGACCGCGTGACCAACGTGCGCTGGGGCAGTTTCGATTCCGCCAGAAACGAATGGGCGGCTCCCACCAGCATCGTGGATGTCCGGCAAGTCGTGGACGCCATCAAGAGCGGCAAGGAAGTCCGCACGCTCTTCACCCTCGGCGGACGAACGTTTCTCGGACCCAAAGTCAGCGCCTTGCCTTACGCGAACGGCCACGTCGGCATCGAGGCGCGCGTGCAGGACGGGCAAATCGAAAAATCGCTCGAAGATTTGCCGCCCGTCTGACCGGCAACACTTGGGCGAGCTGCGGAGAAAATGCGTTGAATCGGGAACAGGCGCTCAGGTTCGAAACCGAATTCGTGCCGCGCATCGCCGAAAGCGTCACGCGGCAGATCGGTCGCGGGTTGCGCATCGACATCGTGCCGAACGAACATCCGCGCGCGCCCACGCGACTGCACATCACTGCGGCGCCGCATGACAACGCCGAGCGGGCGCGTCAATATCCGTTCGATCTGAACGTGTTCCTCACCTGGGACGACGACGAAATCGTGCGCCTGCTACTCCCCGACGGCGAGGCGCGCTTTCAGCGATATCTGGATTCGCTCGCCGCGAAGTTCGCCGCATGGGAAGGCGCGCGCGAGGTGGATTTCGTCACGCGCTCGCAGGCGGAGGCGTCCGTGCTGTTCGGCGGTCTCGACTTCGAGCCTTGAGCGTCGGGACGCGTCGCCGGCTTCGAAGGCATCACGAACTGGGAGATGAAGATGGCATCGTCGAATGAAGGCAAGCTGCGCGCGTTCGTGCAGACGGCGGAACAGGCGGGCGGCTTCGTGTGGGTCCTCACGCTCGTCGATTTCGCGGCGCAGGAAGTGAAGCGCGCGATGGTCTCGGAAGAAAACTTCGCCACCGCCGATGCCGCCCGCGACGCCGGCAACGACCGTCTCAAGGCGATGTCGAACGACCGCTGACGTCCTTCTCTCCGATTCCGGCTGAATGCCCGCGCACGGCTTCGCGCCGCGCGTGGAGCGTCATGCGCGCGACGCGCATCCACGACGATGACCGACAACGACAATAACGAGCACCATCCGCGCGCCGCACGAGAAGCCCGCTTTCGCCGCTACGAAGCCGCGGGCGAAGCATCGATCCGCGCCGATCTCGACGAAGCCCCCGAAGCCGATTCCGCCGATTCCGCCGATCCCGAAACTGCGTCCAAGCGCGCCTGGCTGCGCACGAAGGACGCCGCGCGGCAGGACGAACAGTTCCGGGCGATGTTCGCATCGGTGTCGTCGGCGAACGATGCGGCGCAATTGGCCCGCGATTCCGCGCAGGCATCGCGCCGCTCGGCGTTCTGGACCATGATCGCGGCGCTCGCGGCGACGGCCGGCGTCATCCTCAACGCGGCGATCGCGCTCGGATGGCTCGACTGGCTCAGGCGCTAAAGCGTTAGAACGACCACCACGCGCGCACGCTCGGCTCGCCTTCGAGCGCGCGCAGGAAGTCGTCGGCGAAGGCGTCGCTCGCGGCTTTCCATTCGGGCGTGCCGTTGGGCAGATCGTTGGGATTCTTGAGTCCGCGCGCATGGCGGATGACGGCGACCGCTTCGCTCATCGCGGCGATCGACTCCAGATTTTGCATGTTCATACCGTGTCTTACGGCACGAAACGCGCAAGGTTTAGCGCCGTGAATCGCTTTCCTTGCGATGCCCCGACACCAGCGCGCCCGCATCTTTCGGCAGCCCGATCAGATCGATCACGCCGATCAGCCCCACGAATCCGACGATCAGGAACGCGACGCCGAAGTCTTCCGGCGCGATTGAATGGGCGTCGTGTCCGTGCAGCCATTCGCCGATACGCAGCGCAATCGCGCCGACCGCGACGCCGACGCCCATCGTCATCTGAAACAGCGTGCTGGAGAGCGCCGACGCGCCGCTCATCTGCGCTTTCGGGACATCGGCGAAACTGAGCGTGTTGAGCGCCGTGAACTGCAGCGAGCGCGAGAGGCCGCTCGCGAACAGCACGGCGACGATCACGAGCTTGGGCGTCGATGGCGCGAGCAGGCTCATCGCGGCCAGGGAGAGCGCCGCGATCACGCCGTTGACGATCAGCACCGACCGGAACCCGAATCGCCGCATGACGGGCGTGGTGACGACTTTCATCGACAGATTGCCCGCGAAAACGGCGAGCGTGAGCAGGCCCGAATCGAACGCGTTCATGCCGAAGCCGACCTGGAACATCAGCGGCAGCAGAAACGGCGCCGCGCTGATCGCGATTCGAAAGAGCGAGCCGCCGCCCATCGCCACGGCGAAGGTCTTCACCTCGAGCGCGGAAAGTTCGACGACCGGCTGCGTCGCGCGCCGCAAATGCCGCCACGACGCGACGCCCGCCGCCACGCCCACCGCGACGAGCCCGCCCACGAGCGGCCACGACGCGTCGTTGCGGCCGACGAGTTCCATCGCGTAGAGCAGCGTCACGCACGCGACGCCGCACAGCATGAAGCCGACGAAATCGAAGCGGCGTTTCGCGTCCTCGCGCACGTTGTCGACATAGCGCAGCGTGAGCAACAGGCCGATGAGACCGAGCGGCACGTTGAGATAGAAGATCCATCGCCAGGACGAATACGTCGTGATGAATCCGCCGAGCGGCGGCCCGATGACCGGCGCGACGAGTCCCGGCCACGTGATGATCGCGATTGCGCGCATGAGGCCGTCCTTCGGCGTCGCGCGCAGCACGGCGAGGCGTCCGACCGGCACCATCATCGCGCCGCCGATGCCCTGCAGCACGCGCGCCGCCGCGAACGCGGGCAATGTCGATGTCGTCGCGCACAGCACGGACGCCGCCGTGAACACGGCAATGGCGCTGCCGAACACGGTGCGCAGGCCGAAGCGGTCGGCGGCCCATCCGCTGATCGGGATGAACACCGCGAGCGTGAGCAGATACGCCGTGATGCCGAGGCTCATGTCGGCCGGATGCACGCCGAACGAGCGCGCCATCTGCGGCAGCGCGGTCGCGATGATGGTGCCGTCGAGGTTCTCCATGAAGAACGTCGCGGCGACGAGCATGACGATGATCGAGGAACCGCGTTTCGCGCGCTCGGGTTCGCTGGAAGCAGTAGATGAAGACATCGGTCTGATCGCGTGAGACGCGTGAGCGTCAAGGTATCCGAAAGCCTGGCAGCCGTTGCTGCGCGGCTCGTCGAAGCGAAAGCGCAAGGCGAGGCACGCCATTCTATCCGCGGGAGCAGACCTTGCACGCCTATGGTAGTTTCTGCCGTTGGTCGGCAATGTCTGCCGCGGACAGTTCGCCAGAAGGCGTCAATACAAGTCAATACAAGGAACGGAACGATGAAGTATCGGAAACTGGGCGATTCGGGCGTCGACGTGAGTCTGATCGGGCTCGGCACCATGACCTGGGGCGAGCAGAACACCGAGCGCGAAGCGCACGAACAGATCGACTACGCGCTCGCGCAAGGCGTCAATCTGATCGATGCCGCCGAAATGTACCCGGTGCCGCCGCGCCCCGAAACGCAGGGCCGCACGGAAGAACACATCGGCACGTGGCTCGCGAAAAACGCGGGCAAGCGCGGCGATATCGTGCTGGCGACGAAGATCGCCGGACCCGCGCGCCAGCCGCACAATCCGCGTCACATTCGCGGCGCGGGCAATCAGTTCGACCGCAAGAACATCAACGAGGCGATCGACAGCAGCCTGAAGCGCCTGCAGACGGATTACGTCGATCTGTATCAACTGCACTGGCCCGATCGCAGCACGATGACGTTCGGCCGCCCGGCGTATCCGTATGTCGACGACGAATACACGGTGCCGATCGAAGAAACGCTCGCCGCGCTCGGCGACCTCGTGAAGGCGGGGAAGATCCGCTATGTGGGCGTGTCGAACGAAACGCCGTGGGGAGTCGCGCAATTCCTGCGCGCGGCGGAAAAGGCGGGGCTGCCGCGCATCGTCAGCATTCAGAATCCGTATAGCCTCGTGAATCGCACGTTCGAAACCGGGCTGTCCGAATTCACGCACAAGGAAGGCGTCGGGCTGCTCGCGTATTCGCCGCTCGCGTTCGGCTGGCTCTCGGGCAAGTACGAAGGCGGCGCACGTCCGGCGGGCGCGCGCATCACGCTGTTCGAGCGATTCCAGCGCTACAGCAAGCCGCAGGCGATCGCCGCGATCACGTCCTACGTCGAACTCGCGAAGCGCCACGGCCTCACGCCGACGCAGCTCGCGCTCGCGTTCGTCAACACGCGGCCGTTCACGACGAGCACGCTGATCGGCGCGACGTCGATGGCGCAGTTGCAGGAGAATATCGCGAGCGTGGACATCGAACTGTCCGATGAAATACTCGCCGAAATCGATGCGCTGCACGAGCGTCAGCCGAATCCCGCGCCGTGAATCGGCTGGCGCGTGCGCGATTCGGGTGACCGCGCCGCGAATGTGTCAGCATGGAAGGGTTGCCGGGCGATGCGTCGCGACGACATCGCCCGGCGGTATAACCGGAACGCGCAAACATCGCGCGCGCCGTTTCGTTCCAGTCTGCCGAACCCGAAAGCCGCCGCTTATGACGCGCTTTCCGTCTGATTCGCGTGCGATGCCGCCGAAAGGCGTGTAAGGCACCGCACTTGCTCGATGGTCCTGGTTGCCCGCTGCGGCGCCTCTCGCCACAGCGCGCTCTTCGCAAAAGGAGTCGTCGCTCATGTCTCAAGCAACGCCGCAATCCCAAGATCTGGATCGCCTGACGATCGACACGATCCGCACGCTCTCGATGGACGCCGTGCAGAAGGCCAATTCCGGCCACCCCGGCACGCCGATGGCGCTCGCGCCCGTCGCGTTCCATCTCTGGCAGAACCATCTTCGCTACGATCCCGACGCGCCGCTGTGGCCCAATCGCGACCGCTTCGTGCTGTCGGTCGGGCATGCGTCGATGCTGCTGTATTCGCTGCTGCATCTCGCGGGCGTGAAGGAAGTCGACGAGGACGGCAAGCCGACCGGAAAGCCCGCCGTGTCGATCGACGACATCAAGCAGTTCCGCCAGCTCGACAGCAAGACGCCCGGTCACCCCGAATATCGCATGACGACGGGCGTGGAAACCACGACCGGCCCGCTCGGGCAAGGTCTCGGCAACAGCGTCGGCATGGCGATGGCCGCGCGCTGGAAGGAAGCGCACTTCAACAAGCCGGACGCGGCGCTCTTCGATTACCGCGTGTACGCGCTCTGCGGCGACGGCGACATGATGGAAGGCATTTCGCACGAGGCGGCGTCGATGGCGGGGCATCTGAAGCTGTCGAATCTCATCTGGATCTACGACAGCAACCGCGTGACGATCGAAGGCCACACGGATCTCGCTTATAGCGACGACGTCGAATCGCGCTTTCGCGGCTACAACTGGAACACGCTGCATGTCGACGACGCCAACGACGCCGCCGCGCTCGAAGCCGCGATCAACGAAGCGAAGGCCACGACCGACAGGCCGACGCTGATCGTGGTGAAGAGCATCATCGGCTGGGGCGCGCCGAACAAGCAGGACACGGCGGGCGCGCACGGCGAGCCGCTCGGCGACGAGGAAATCAAGCTCGCGAAGAAGTTCTACGGCTGGCCGGAAGACGCGCAATTCCTCGTCCCCGACGGCGTGATGCAGCATTTCGCCGACGGCATGGGCGCGCGCGGCAAGGCGGTGCACGCGGAGTGGAAGCAGCGTTTCGACACGTACGAGAAAGCCAATCCGGAACTCGCGAAAGAAGCGTGGCTGATGCTCGAAAACAAGCTGCCCGACGGCTGGGACGCGGACATTCCCACGTTCGACGCGGACGAAAAGGGCATCGCGACGCGCGAATCGTCGGGCAAGGTGCTGAACGCGATCGCGCAGCGCGTTCCGTGGATGCTCGGCGGCGCGGCGGACCTCTCGCCATCGACGAAAACGAATCTCAAGTTCGAAGGCGCGGGCAGCTTCGAGCACGACAACTACGGCGGGCGCAATCTGCATTTCGGCATCCGCGAGCACGGCATGGGCGCGATCGCGAACGGCCTCGCGCTGTCGGGCTTGCGGCCTTTTGCATCGACGTTCCTGATTTTCAGCGACTACATGAAGCCGCCGATCCGCCTCTCGGCCATCATGGAAGTGCCGGTGATCTACGTGTTCACGCACGATTCGATCGGCGTCGGCGAAGACGGTCCGACGCATCAGCCGATCGAGCAGCTCGCGTCGCTGCGCGGCGTGCCCGGCCTGACGACGCTGCGCCCCGCCGATGCCAACGAAGTGAGCGAAGCGTGGCGCGTGGCGCTGTCGCATTCGAAGGAGCCGTCGTGCATCGTCGTGACGCGCCAGCCGCTGCCGACGTTCGACCGCACGAAGTACGCGTCGGCGGAAGGCGTGCGGCGCGGCGCGTACGTGCTCGCCGATGCCCCCGACGGCAAGCAGCCCGAAGTGCTGCTGCTCGCGACGGGCAGCGAAGTGTCGCTGTGCGTCGAGGCGTACGAAAAGCTGAAGAGCGAAGGCATCGCGGCGCGCGTGGTGTCGATGCCGTCGTGGGACATCTTCGAGAAGCAGGACGAGGCGTACAAGGAATCCGTGCTGCCGACCGGCGTGCACGCGCGCGTGGCCGTCGAACAGGCGGCGACGCTCGGCTGGGACCGCTACACCGGGCGTCTCGGCGCGCAGATCGTGATGCATACCTTCGGCGCGTCGGCTCCGCTCAAGGCGCTCAAGACCAAGTTCGGCTTCACGCTGGAAGGCGTCTACGAAGCCGCGAAGAAGCAGATCGAGCGCGTCAAGGCCAACGGCAAGGAGTGAGCACACCATGCAGATCGGCATCGTTGGACTGGGGCGCATGGGCGGCAACATCGGCCGGCGTTTGATGCGCGGCGGGCACGAATGCGTCGTCTACGACCACAACCCGCAGGCGACCGACGCGCTTGCAGCCGAAGGCGCGACCGGCTCGCAGAATCTGGGCGATCTCGTATCGAAGCTGGCCGCGCCGCGCGTGATCTGGCTGATGTTGCCGGCCGGCAAGATCACCGAGGACACGCTGAACGATCTCCACCCAATCCTGCAGGCGGACGACGTGGTGATCGACGGCGGCAACAGCTTCTACAAGGACGATATCCGCCGCGCCGCGCGGTTTCGCGAGCAGGGCGTGCATTACGTCGATGTCGGCACGTCGGGCGGCATCTGGGGACTGGAGCGCGGCTATTGCATGATGATCGGCGGCGACGAAGCGGTCGTGCGACGGATCGATCCGATTCTCGCGACGCTCGCGCCCGGACGCGGCGACATTCCCGAAACGCCGGGCCGCGAAGGACGCGATCCGCGCGTCGAGAACGGCTACATGCATTGCGGCGCGGTCGGGTCGGGGCACTTCGTGAAGATGGTGCACAACGGCATCGAATACGGGCTGATGCAGGCGTATGCGGAGGGCTTTCATATCCTCAGGCACAAGGAGTCGGCGGAACTGCCGGAGAACGAGCGCTATACGCTCGATCTCGCGGATATCGCGGAAGTGTGGCGGCGGGGCAGCGTCGTGTCGTCGTGGCTGCTGGACCTGACGGCGGGGGCGCTCGCCAGCGACGCGGGCCTCGAACGATTCTCCACGGAGGTGGCCGACAGCGGCGAAGGGCGCTGGACGATCGAAGCGGCCATCGAGGAAGCGGTGCCGGCGCAAGTGCTGTCGGCGGCGCTTTACACGCGCTTCCGCTCGCGCGACGCCGACATGTTCCCCGAGCGGATGCTGTCCGCTATGCGCTTCGGATTCGGCGGGCACAAGGAGTTTCCGGTGAAGTAAGCGCGTGCGTTTGACGACGAACGGCGATGAAGGCCCATCGCCGTTATTCATTTCATGATGCGCCGCCTGAAAAGCCACGCGCACGCGAAAAACGGCAGCACCGTATAGGCGATCAGCACGCCCAGATGCAGCGCAATGCCATCGGGCGCGCGGCCGAGCATCGCCGGTCGAATCAGCTCGACCGCGTGAAAGAGCGGCAGCGCCTGCGTCGCGTGCAATGCGAGCGCGGGCAGTTGCGTCACCGGAAAGAACACGCCGGAGAGCAGAAGCATCGGCGTGAGCGCGAGCGTCTGATAGAACATGAAGAAGTCATAGCTCGGCGCGATGGCGGTGACGATCATCGCCGTGCTCGCGAACGCCAGCCCCGTCAGCACGATGACCGGCAGCGCGAGCAGCATCGACGGAAAACTCGCGTAGCCGAGCGCGCCCGCGACCAGCATGATCGCCGCGCCCGAAAGCACCGACTTGCTCGCGGCCCACACGATTTCGCCCAGCACGATATCGCCGAGCGTGAGCGGCGTGTGCATGATCGCTTCCCACGTGCGCTGCACCTGCATGCGCGAAAAGCCGGAGTACATCGCCTCGAAGCTCGCGGACATCATCACGCTCGACGCCACCGTGCCCGCCGCGAGAAACGCGATATACGAGACGCCGTCGACGTGCCCGACCATCAGCCCGAGACCGAGGCCCAGGCCGAAGAGGTAGATCATCGGATCGGCGAGATTGCCGATCATCGACGCTACCGCGAGCTTCTTCCACACGAGATAGTTGCGCCGCCAGACCGACATCCAGTGCGTGGCGTTGGCGGGCAGGGCGGTCGCGAACGGCGCGAGGTTGTCCGCCTTGCCGCGAGGCTTGTTTGCCCGGACGCCCGATTGGTCGAAAGTTTCCATCGTTTTTCAATCCACCATTTCGCGCCCGGTCAGGCGCAGGAACACGTCTTCCAGATTCGCCGGACGATGCAGATAGCGCACGTCCGCGCGGCCCTTCACGCGCGCATGCACCGGCTGCGGATCGTCGACATAGCAAAAAAGCGTCTCGCCGCTCACTTCGATACGCTCCACGAGCGGCGCCAGCTCGGCCGCGAGCGCGCGCGTGTCCGGTCCGTAAATCTCGATGACATCCGAGCCGATCACCGACGCGATCAGACCGTGCGGCCGGCCCTCCGCGATCTTGCGTCCTTCCTCGATCACGCACAGGCGGTCGCACAGGCGCTCGGCTTCTTCCATGAAATGCGTCGTGAGCAGGATGGTCTTGCCGCGCGCAAGCAATGAACGCAGACGCTCCCAGATCAGATGCCGCGCTTGCGGATCGAGGCCGGTGGTCGGCTCGTCCATCACGAGCACGTCGGGATCGTTGACGAGCGCGCGCGCGAGCGTCAGCCGCCGCTTCATGCCGCCCGACAATTCGCCGACGCGCGCATCCGCCTTGTTTTCGAGCCGCGCGAACTCCAGCAGCGACGGCACCAGCGCGTCCATCCGCGCGCCCGTCAGCCCGAAATAGCGGCCGAAAACCAGCAGGTTTTCGCGCACGGTGAAATCGGGATCCAGATTGTCGAACTGCGGCACGACGCCGACGCGCTGCCGGGCAAAGCGCGCGCGGGACGGCACCGGTTCGCCGACGAGCCGGATCGTCCCACTATCCGGCGACGTGATGCCGAGCAGCATCTTGAGCGTCGTCGTCTTGCCCGCGCCGTTCGGCCCGAGCAGCCCGAAACATTCGCCTGGGCGCACGTCGAACGAGAGTCCGTCGACGACGTTCTTCGCGCCGTAGTGTTTTCTGACTTCGCTGAATTCGATCGCGGGCGCGGCTTGATCTTCGATTGCGAGGGTTGTCATGCATGAAGCCTGGAAGAGGAATCCAGCGGGCTAGTGTAATGCAATGCACCAGCGCGGCGCTTTGCGTGCAACGGCATGCGGCGCGCGCGAGTCAAACGAGTGCCGGCGAGCGGACGCGTGATCCGGGCGAATCCGGGGAAGCCTTGTGCGCCGGGCCGCGGCGGTATCTGGCACGGTGAAAGCTAATGCGTGCTCTCGTTGCCGAGGGTTAGCGTTTTCCATCGTTGCGACGTCTGTCGCGGCACAGGATCATCAAGTTACGCCGCGGCCATGGGGATGCGGCAGGGAGGCATGATGACAAGCTACAGAAAGATTCTGCTTTGCTACGACGGCTCCAGAGAGGGCCGCAAGGCGCTGCGCCAGGGCGCGAACCTCGCGCTCGATCTCAACGCGGAAACGCACGTGCTCGCCGTGGTGGACATGCGGTCGAGCATCGCGCAAAGCGCCGGATTGCTGACCGACGTGGCCTGCGGACGGTTCGAGGATGCGGCGCGCGACATTCTGCAAGAGGGCGTCGAATGGCTGCGGGAGCGCGGACTGCCGGCGCAGGGGCATTTCGCGTTCGGGCATCCGATCGACGAAATCGCGGCGCTCGCCGATCAACTGAAGGTGGATCTCGTCGTGGTGGGGCATCGATGCCGCAGCGGCCTCGCGCGCTGGTGGATGGGCGCGGGCAACACGCCGCTCCTCGATCGCGTGTCGTGCAGCATTCTGGTGGCGGTCTGTCAGGCGGGCGAATCCGCCGAAGCGGAAGACGCCGCCGCGTATGCCGCCAAGCCGGTAAAGGCCGAAGCGGGCGCGTGAGTTGGCCGGAGGCGCGTCAGCCGTTGAGATCGACGGCGACGAGCTTCCACGACACGAGACCGCTACGGTGGAAGATGGCGGAATAGCGGGCATCGCCGGCGCCGTGCTGATACGTCACGACGAATGTGTTGATGCCGCGATATCCGGCTGTCGTCTGCGGCGGCTGGGGCGGCTGCGGCGCTTGTGTCACGGCACCGGACGCGGCAGCGCCTGCGCTCGTGCTTGCCTGTGATGGCGCGGGCGGCGGCCGTTCCCCAGGAACGCCGCGTGGCGGAATGCCGTTCAGGATCGCGGCGACGCCTTCCGGTGTCGCATAGGAATCCACCAGCGGCCCGACGAGCGCCGCGCCGATCATTGCTCCGATGATCGCGAGCGGATTGCCGCTCTTTTGCACATCGACGCGGCGCGTGAGCAGCGCGGCGACCTGCTCCTTCAGACTGCTGCGCAGCGCGGGGAAATCGACGTATTCGTTGACGGTCTGCGCATCGCGGGCGTCGGCGGCGCGCTTCACGCGATCCAGCGCGATATACGGCGATGCATACACGAAGCCCAGCGCCGCGCCGATCAGAACGACAGCGAGCGTGGCGACGACAAAGCGGGTAGTGCGGGACATGCGGCGGCTAAGCCTCTCAAACGTGAATCGACTTCAGATTGACCATGCCGACGCTCGATTGATTCCCGCCTTCTCCCCGGTCCCGGCGACGCTCACGCCAGAATGCCGCCGGTCGCGCCCGCGCGTTCCTCGTCGATGCAGCGGTCGATCATGCGCGACACTTCGCTGATCTTGCCCACCATGATGACTCGCGATTCGCTGCGATACACCCGCACCGGCGCGCGCTGTGCCGCTTCCGCGTGAACATTGTGCGCGAGGGATACGCGCGCAAACGCGGGCTGGCGCGACGGCAGCGCAGGCATTTCATCGAAGAGATCGGGCGCGGCCTCGGCATGCGGACGGGCCGCGACGCCGCAGGAAATCAACGCACGCAGATGACGCAGGCGGCCAAACTGGCGGAAGGGCAACAAACGGGCGAAACGACGTTCCATGATGACTCTCCAGACGATAGGACGCACCGCGGCGAGCCGCGAACGGCTGCCGTCATGCTTTGATGTGTTTGAAACGCGCCGCGTCGTGCGTGGCGTGAGAGAAGAGAGCGCTAGAACTCGCCCGAGCGGATGAGACCGACCGCGATGCCTTCGAGCGCGAACTCACCGCTGCCCTGGCGCACGAAGATGTTCTCGTAATCGGGGTTCTCGGCGATCAGTTCGACGCCGTCCGCGTGCCGTTTCCAGCGCTTCACGGTGACGTCGTCGCCCAGACGCGCGACCACGATCTGACCGTCCTTCGCCTCCGTGCGCTTCTGCACCGCGAGCAGGTCGCCGTCGAGAATGCCGGCGTCTCGCATGGACAGCCCGCGCACCTTCAGCAAGTAGTCGGGCTTGCTCAAGAAGAGCGCCGGATCGCACGCGTAGTGCTGCGAGATGTGCTCTTGAGCGAGGATCGGACTACCCGCAGCCACGCGGCCGACGAGCGGCAACGACAACTGCATGATGCTCGGATGCGGCAGCGTGAACTGATGCGGAAGCTCGTCCGACCGCGCGATGTCGCCGATCAGCCGGATACCGCGCGACGACCCCGCCGCCAGTTCGATCACGCCCTTGCGCGCCAGCGCCCGCAGATGTTCTTCGGCCGAATTGGCGGAGCTAAAGCCAAGCTCGGCGGCGATCTCGGCGCGCGTGGGCGGAAAGCCTGTGCGCTCGATCGCACGCTGGAGCAGCTCGAAAACCTGCTGTTGCCGCGCGGTAAGTTTTGAGGTTCTAGTCACTGGCTTGGCCCCTGCTGCGCTGTATGGATGAACAGATGCCTGTATTTTTATACAGTATTTCGCGCTTTTCAAGCTTTACTTTAAGTTCGTGTCGCGAGTGTCTGTTGCCACGCACAAGCCATCGACCAGAGCCGTTAGCAGCTTTCCGTATAAAAAGATGAAAAACGATTATTTCTAATCATATAGCGGCGTCGATAGACTGATTCCGTCAATTGGATAAGACGGAGAACGGGGAATGCAAAGCACGAAAGCGGGATTGGGGACCGGCGCAAGGAGGCTGCTGACGGCGTTGGCGCTCACGGTGGCGGGCGTCGGCGCGACGGTGGGCATGAGTGTCGAGGCGCACGCGCAGACGTCGTTTCTGAACGTGTCGTACGACCCGACTCGCGAGCTTTATCAGGACTTCAATCAGGCGTTCGCGAAGAAGTGGAAAGCGGATACCGGCGAGACCGTCACGTTCAAGCAGTCGCACGGCGGCTCGGGCGGCCAGGCGCGCGCCGTCCTCGATGGACTGCAAGCCGACGTCGTGACGCTCGCGCTCGCGTACGACATCGACGCGCTCGCGGGCAAGGGCCTCGTCAACGCGGACTGGCAGAAGCGCCTGCCGGACAACGCCTCTCCGTACACATCGACGATCGTGTTTCTCGTGCGCAAGGGCAACCCGAAGCACATCAAGGACTGGGACGATCTGGCGAAGCCGGGCGTGTCCATCGTCACGCCGAATCCGAAGACCTCAGGCGGCGCGCGCTGGAACTATCTCGCTGCGTGGGCGTATGCGCAGCACAAGCCGGGCGGCAACGAGCAGACGGCGAAGGACTTCGTCTCGAAGCTCTACAAGAACGCCGGCGTGCTCGATTCCGGCGCGCGCGGCGCGACGACGAGCTTCGTGCAGCGCGGCCAGGGCGACGTGCTGATCGCGTGGGAGAACGAGGCGTTTCTGTCGCTGAAGGAGTTCGGTCCGGAGAAGTTCGAGATCGTCGTGCCGTCGGTGAGCATTCTCGCGGAGCCGCCGGTCGCGGTGGTGGACAAGGTCGTCGACAAGCACGGCACGCGCAAGCTCGCCGAGGCGTATCTGAAGTACCTCTATAGCGACGAAGGCCAGCAGATCGCCGCGCGCAATTTCTATCGTCCGCGTTCGGACAAGGTGCCGGCCGAACTGACGAAGCAGTTTCCGAAGCTGAAGCTGTACACCATCGACGATACGTTCGGCGGCTGGACGAAAGCGCAAAAGACGCATTTCGCGGACGGCGGCGTGTTCGATTCGATCTATCAACCGCAATAACGGCACGAGAAGGCACGAGAAGGCACGAGAAACGCAGCAGGCAAGATCCGGCCGGTCCGATGATGGAGCATCGGACCGGACCGGCCAACCGACAAGCGGCGCGCCATGACGCCGCTATCAGCACATGCGGCAACGAGCGCCCGCCCCGGCGCACTGGAACAGGATGACCCAAGCATGACCACTTTCAACCTGCGCAAGCCGAGCGCGCTGCCGGGCTTCGGCTTGACGCTCGGCATCACGCTCGCGTATCTCAGCCTCATCGTGCTGATACCGCTCGCGGCCACGTTCGCCAAGACAGCGACGCTCGACTGGGCGCAATTCGTGCGCGCGGTGACGTCGCCGCGCGTGTTGGCGTCGTATCGGCTGACGTTTTTCGCGGCGCTCGGCGGTGCGCTCATCAACGCCGTGTTCGGCTTTCTCGTCGCGTGGGTGCTGGTGCGCTACACGTTCCCGTTCAAGCGTCTCGTCGATGCCATCGTCGATCTGCCGTTCGCGCTGCCCACTTCCGTCGCGGGCATTTCGCTCGCCGCCGTCTATGCGGGCAACGGCTGGATCGGGCAGTTTCTCGCGCCGCTCGGCATCAAGGTGGCGTTCACGCCGCTCGGCGTGCTCGTCGCGCTGACGTTCATCGGCTTGCCGTTCGTCGTGCGCACGGTGCAGCCCGTGCTCGAAGAGTTCGAGCGCGAGCAGGAAGAAGCCGCCGCATGCCTCGGCGCGACGCGCTGGCTGACGTTTCGCCGCGTCGTGCTGCCGTCGCTGTTTCCCGCGCTGCTGACGGGCTTCGCGCTGGCGTTCGCGCGTGCGCTCGGCGAATACGGCTCGGTCATCTTCATCGCGGGCAACGTGCCGATGAAGTCCGAGATCACGTCGCTGCTCATCATCACGAAGCTCGAACAGTACGACTATGCCGGCGCGACGGCGCTCGCCGTCGTGATGCTGTGCGTGTCGTTCGTGATGCTGCTCTTCATCAACACGCTGCAATGGTTCCTGCAAAGGCGCACGAGCAGGACGGTCGCGCCGCCGGCCTCGACGCTGCATGTGCAAGGAGGTCAGGCATGAGCACGCCCGATGGCCGCAGCATCGCGATGAACACGGCCGCGCGGCGCGATGTCCACACGCTCAATCCCGTGACCGAGCCGCGCGCGATACGCTGGCTGCTCACGGCCATCGCGCTCGTGTTTCTCGCGCTCTTTCTCGTCGTGCCGCTCGTCGCGGTGTTCGCGCAGGCGTTCGCGAAGGGCATCGATTACTACTTCGAGTCGCTGAAAGACCCGGACGCGTGGTCCGCGATCAAGCTCACGCTGATGACCGCCGCCATCGCGGTGCCGCTGAATCTCGTGTTCGGGCTGGCGGCGTCGTGGGCTATCGCGAAGTTCGACTTTCGCGGCAAGGCGCTGCTGACGACGCTCATCGACTTGCCGTTCTCGGTATCGCCCGTCATCTCCGGCCTCATCTACGTGCTGATGTTCGGCGCGCAAGGCTGGTTCGGTCCGTGGCTCGCCGCGCATGACGTGCAGATCATCTTCGCGGTGCCGGGCATCGTGCTCGCGACGATCTTCGTCACGTTTCCCTTCGTCGCGCGCGAACTGATTCCGCTGATGCAGGCGCAAGGCAACGACGAGGAAGAGGCCGCGCATGTGCTCGGCGCATCGGGCTGGCAGATCTTTCGCCGCGTGACGCTGCCGAACGTGAAGTGGGGCCTGCTCTACGGCGTGATTCTCTGCAATGCGCGGGCGATGGGCGAATTCGGCGCGGTATCGGTGGTGTCGGGTCATATTCGCGGCCAGACCGACACGATGCCGCTGCACGTCGAAATCCTCTACAACGAATACAACTTCTCGGCCGCGTTCGCGGTGGCGTCGCTGCTCGCGTTGCTCGCGCTTGTCACGCTCGGGCTGAAGCTCATCGCGGAGCGGCACATGTCGCAATCGCTCGACGATGCAAAGAACCAAGGCTAAGGAACACTTCATCATGAGCATCATCGTTCGCAATTTGCAGAAGCGCTTCGGCGATTTCACCGCGCTCGACAACGTCACGCTCGACTTTCCCGCAGGTGAGCTCGTCGCGCTGCTCGGGCCGTCGGGATGCGGCAAGACCACGCTCCTGCGCGTGATCGCGGGCCTCGAACATGCCGATGCAGGCCAGGTCGTGCTGAATGGCGAAGACGTGGCGAACGTCGGCGCGCGCGATCGGCAAGTGGGCTTCGTGTTCCAGCATTACGCGCTTTTCAGGCACATGACGGTATTCGAGAACGTCGCGTTCGGGCTGCGCGTGAAGCCGCGCCGCGAGCGTCCGAGCGAATCCGCGATCCGCGAAAAAGTGCATGAGCTGCTCAAGCTCGTGCAGCTCGACTGGCTCGCGCAACGCTTCCCGTCGGAACTGTCGGGCGGGCAGCGGCAGCGTATCGCGCTCGCGCGTGCGCTCGCCGTCGAACCCAAAGTGCTGCTGCTCGACGAGCCGTTCGGCGCGCTCGACGCCAAGGTGCGCAAGGAACTGCGTAGCTGGCTGCGCCGTCTGCACGACGATCTGCATATCTCCACGCTCTTCGTCACGCACGATCAGGAAGAGGCGCTCGAAGTGGCGGACCGCATTGTCGTGATGAATCATGGACACGTGGAGCAAGTGGGAAGTCCGCAAGATGTGTACGATCATCCGCAGACATCGTTCGTCTATGAATTCCTCGGCGCGGCCAACCGTCTGCAAGGCAGCGTCGATGCCAACGGCTTCGTCGCCGATGGCGCCGCGAAAGCCATCACCGCACAGGCGCATTTCAGCGGCCGCGCGCTCGCTTATGTGCGTCCGCACGATCTCGCGCTCTATCGCGCCGACGATGCCGAAGGCTTCGCGCATCCCGATGGCATCGTGGTCGGCGTGCGGCGCGTGGTGACGCTGGGCGGCTCGGTGCGCGTCGAACTGGAAGGCGATGCAGGCGGCGTGCTCGAAGCCGAACTGGATCGCGAAACATGGCGCGCGCTGAAGCTCGATATCGGCGATGGCGTGCGCGCCGTGCCGCGCGCGCTGCGCGTGTTTCCTGCGCAATGACTACGCATAGAAAAACGACAGCAGACAAGAGAGGCAGAGAATGAACTTCCAGCAACTGCGCTTCGTGCGCGAGGCGGTGCGTCAGAACATGAATCTGACGGAAGTCGCCAACGTGCTCTATACGTCGCAATCCGGCGTATCGAAACAGATCAAGGACCTCGAAGACGAACTCGGCGTCGATATCTTCATTCGACGCGGCAAGCGTCTGACGGGCCTGACCGAGCCGGGCAAGCAGGTGCATCAGCTGATCGAGCGCATGTTGCTCGATGCCGAGAACCTGCGGCGCGTGGCGCGTCAGTTCGCGGATCAGGACAACGGGCACCTCGTCGTGGCGACGACGCACACGCAGGCCCGTTACGCGCTGCCGAAGGTGATCCGTCAGTTCACCGAAATATTTCCGAAGGTGCATCTCGCGCTCAGGCAGGGCAGCCCGCAGCAGATCGCGCAGATGATTGTCAATGGCGAAGCGGATATCGGCATTTCGACCGAAGCGCTCGACCGTTATCCGGACATCGTCACGTTTCCGTGCTATTCGTGGCATCACACGGTGGTCGTGCCGAAGGATCATCCGCTCGTCGGACGCGAGAACATCACGCTCGAGCAGATCGCGGAATATCCGATCGTCACTTACGACAACGATTTCACCGGCCGTTCGCACGTCGATCAGGCGTTCGCGAGCGCCGGCGCGATGCCCGATATCGTGCTGACCGCGATCGATGCGGACGTCATCAAGACGTATGTGGAACTGGGCATGGGCATCGGCATCGTGGCGGCGATGGCGTATGACGCGAAGCGCGACACCGAACTCGTCGCGCTCGATACGCAGCATCTTTTCGAGGCCAGCACGACGCGCGTCGGCCTGCGCAGAGGCGCGTTTCTGCGCGCGTATGCGTACCGGCTGATCGAAATGTTCGCGCCGCAACTCGACGAAACGCAGATCGCCGCGCAACTGCGCGAGACGGCGTGAGCGCTGCCGGCTGATTTACAATCGCCGGCATGAAAACCGACTCTCTTCCTCTCATCGCCGTCCTCGCGACGGGCGGCACCATCGCCGGACGCGCAGGCGATGCATCATCGACAGCGGGCTACAAGGCAGGCGTCGTCGGCGTGAACGATCTGCTCGACGCCGTGCCTGCGCTCGGCAACGTCGCGCGCATTCAGGCGGAACAGATCGCGAGCATCGACAGCAAGGACATGAGCCACGCGCTCTGGACCAAGCTCGCGAAGCGCATCGACGAACTCGCCGCGCAAGACGACATAAGCGGCATCGTCGTGACACACGGCACCGATACGCTCGAAGAAACGGCGTACCTGCTGCATCTGACGGTGAAGACTGCGAAGCCCGTCGTGCTGACGGCCGCGATGCGTCCATCGAGCGCGCTTTCCGCCGATGGTCCGCTCAACCTGCTCAACGCCGTCACGGTCGCGGCATGCGAACGCGCGAAGGGGCAGGGCGTGCTCGTCGCGTTCAACAATCAGATTCATACCGCGCGCGATGTGACGAAGACGAGCACCTACGCCGTCGATGCGTTCCGTTCGCCGGAGACCGGCGTGCTCGGTTTCGTGCAGGACGGCCGCGTGGAGTTCCAGCGCGCGGTCACGAAGCCGCATACGCTCGCAAGCGAGTTCGCGATTAGCGATAAATGGCCGATGGTCGAGATCGTCGCAAGCTACGCGGGCGCGTCGCGCGTGGCGGTCGATGCGCTCGTCGCGGCTGGCGTGAAGGGCATCGTGGTGGCGGGAACGGGCAACGGGTCGGTGCACGCGAGCATCACGCAAGCGCTCGTCGATGCGGTGAAGGCGGGCGTCGCGGTGGTGCGGGCGTCGCGCGTGGGATCGGGCCATGTGATGCGAAACGGCGCCGCATCCGACGATGCGCTCGGCAGCGTCAGCGCGGGCACGCTGAATCCGTACAAGGCGCGCGTGCTGCTGATGCTGGCGCTGGCGGCGGGCGTGAAGGATGCGAGCGGGCTGCAGCGTGTGTTCGATAGGTATTGAGAGCAGTGCCCGGCACGTCATCCCACTAGCAAAAAAAAGCGCGAACCGAAATTCGCGCTTTTTTCATCCACAAGCGGCGTGAGCAATAGCAATCAGTTTGCCGGCGGAATGCGCAGCACCTGACCCGGATAGATCTTGTCCGGGCTCTTCAGCATCGGCTTGTTCGCTTCGAAGACCAGCTCGTTCTTCGCGCCGCTGCCGTAGTACTTCTCCGCGATCTTCCACAGATTGTCGCCCGACGCGACCGTGTGATACTGCGATTCAGGCGCCGCATTCGGCACGGTCAACTGATCGTCGACCTTATCGACATGCTGCACGTTGCCTGCCGCGACGAGAATCTTTTCCTTCGTGGCCTGATCGGGCGCCTGGCCCGACACGGTGACGGTATGAGAAGCGCCGTCGTACTTGACCTGAAGGTTGTCGGCATCGAGCCCTTGCGAGCGAATATACGTGGCGATGGCTTCGCCCGCTTTCTGATTGAGCGTGGCGACATCGACGGGCGCGCTCGCCGGCGCGGCCTGAGCGGACGGCGTGGTTGCGCCGAACAGTTTTTCGCCTGCTTCCTTGATGAAACTGAGGATTCCCATTGTTCAACTCCTTGAATCAACCATGGTGGTGCCGCTTGCGAAGTCTAGGCACATTAGGCGCGCTCGCCACCAGATAGTTCTGAGTTTCGACAAGGGATTTCGCCGCGCGGCGCGCACGGCATCGATCAAGCATCGCTCGCAGCAATCCGACGCGGACACCCGACGGCAAACCGTCTGACCGACCAAGGCTTACCCGGCGCGCCGCCGGATGCCGCTCTCGGACCATACTTGCCGCCCTCAGCCCAGAGCGGCATTTGTCCCGCGTGCCCATACGCGGGACGCCCCACGGTTCAGGTGCGAAGCCTCATGCAGCCTTGGCTTGCTGCGGTTCTTCCGCCACCTGGAAGTTCGACATGATCTCGAGCGCGCGCACGAGCGCCGAGTGATCCCACGCCTTGCCGCCGTTCGCGGCGCACACGCTGAACAACTGCTGCGCGCTTGCCGTGTGGGGCAGGGCGAGGCCCATCTTGCGGGCGCCGTCGAGTGCGAGATTCAGATCCTTTTGATGCAACTCGATCCTGAAGCCCGGATTGAACGCGCGCTTCGTCATGCGTTCGCCGTGCAGTTCGAGAATGCGCGATGCCGCGAAGCCGCCCATCAGCGCCTTGCGCACGCGTTCCGGATCGGCGCCCGAGCGCGATGCGAACAGCAGCGCTTCCGCGACCGCTTCGATATTCAGCGCAACGATGATCTGATTGGCGACCTTGGTCGTCTGACCCGCGCCGTTGTCGCCGATGAGCGAGATGTTCTTGCCCATCAGATCGAACAGCGGCTTCGCGATGTCGAACGACTTCTGCGGGCCGCCGACCATGATCGTCAGCGTGGCTTCGCGTGCGCCGACTTCGCCGCCGGATACGGGCGCGTCGAGATAATCGCAGCCGAGCGCGTTGATCTTCTTCGCGAACTCCTGCGTATCGAGCGGATTGATCGAGCTCATGTCGATCACGAGCTTGCCGCTCGTCAGACCCTTGGCGACGCCGTCATCGGCGAACAGCACGTTCGCGACATCCGGCGTGTCGGGCACCATCGTGATGACGATCTCGCTTGCTTGCGCGACGGCCGTCGAATCATCGACGACTTTCGTTTGCGCGCGGATGTCGTCGGGCACCGGATACTTGCCGTTCACGACGAGCGAATGACCGCCCTTGATGAGATTGCGCGCCATGTGCGCGCCCATGATGCCGAGTCCGATGAAACCGATCGTTGCCATACTTCTAGCTCCTCCTGTATGTCTGGTTTAAGCGATTGCGCCTTGCTTCACGCCGCCGATCGACTGAAGCCAGCCGAGACCCGCTTCGGTGCCATTCAGCGGCTTGTACTCGCAGCCGATCCATCCGTCATAGCCGATCGAATCGAGCAGTTCGAACAGGAACGGGTAGTTGATTTCGCCCGTGCCCGGCTCGTTGCGTCCGGGGTTGTCGGCAAGCTGAATGTGCGCAATCGACGGCAGGTTCTTCTTGATGGTCGCGGCGAGTTCGCCTTCCATCCGCTGCATGTGATAGATGTCGTACTGCAAGAACAGATTGTCCGATCCGACCGCGCGAATGACATCGAGTCCTTCGCCCGAACGGTTCAGCGCGAAGCCGGGAATGTCGTATGAATTGCACGGCTCGACGAGCAGCTTGATGCCTTCTTTCTTCAGCGCATCGGCGGCGAAGCGCAGGTTCTCGATGATCGTCGCGCGCGCCTGATCCGCCGACACGCCCGCCGTCGGAATGCCGACGAGACAGTTCAGTTGCGGCACCTTCAGCGCCTTCGCATATTCGATCGCGCGGGGCACGCCGTCACGAAACTCGGCGACGCGATCGGGCAGGCACGCGATGCCGCGCTCGCCCGCATCCCAGTTTCCGGCGGGCAGGTTATGCAGCACGATCTGAAGATCGTTGTCCTTCAGGCGCGTCTCGATGTCGCCGATCGAGAACGCGTAGGGAAACAGGAACTCGACCGCCTTGAAGCCCGCATTCGCGGCCGCGGCGAAGCGGTCGAGGAACGGGACTTCGTTGAACAGCATCGTCAGATTCGCGGCAAATTTCGGCATGTGTTGGTCCTGATGGTCGGTCAGTGGATGTGCGTGATTCAGTCGAGCGGCGTCACGGCGGTCGGGGCGTCGGCCTTGCTTTCGGCCAGTTCTTCGAACTCGTTGATCGCATCGATCTCCGTGCCCATCGCTATGTTCGTCACGCGCTCCAGAATCATCTCGACGACGACCGGCACCTGATGTTCCGCCGCCATCGCCTGCGCCTTCTGAAGCGCGCCCCCGATGTCTTCCGGCTTGAACACGCGCAGCGCCTTGCAGCCGAGACCTTCGGCGACCGCGACGTGATCCACGCCATAGCCTTCGAGTTCAGGCGCGTTGATGTTGTCGAACGCGAGTTGCACGCAGTAGTCCATGTCGAAGCCGCGCTGCGCCTGACGGATGAGACCGAGATACGAGTTGTTCACGACCACGTGCACGTACGGCAGCTTGAACTGCGCGCCGACTGCAAGCTCTTCGATCATGAACTGGAAGTCGTAGTCGCCCGACAGCGCGACGATCTTGCGTTGCGGGTCCGCCGCACGCACGCCGAGCGCGGCGGGAATCGTCCAGCCGAGCGGGCCGGCCTGGCCGCAGTTGATCCAGTTGCGCGCCTTGAACACGTGCAGGAACTGCGCGCCCGCGATTTGCGACAGACCGATCGTCGTCACGAAGCAGGTGTCGCGATCGAACGCGAGATTCATCTCTTCGTAGACGCGCTGCGGCTTCATCGGCACGTTGTCGAAGTGCGTCTTGCGCAGCATGGTGCGCTTGCGCTGCTGGCAGTCCGCCACCCACGCGCCGCGATCTTTCAGCTTGCCGGCGGCCTTCCATTCCTTCGCCACTTCGACAAAGAGTTCGAGCGCGGCCTTCGCATCCGACACGATGCCGAGGTCGGGTCCGAACACGCGGCCGATCTGCGTCGGCTCGATATCCACGTGCACGAACTTACGGCCCTTGGTGTAAACCTCGACGCTGCCCGTATGACGGTTCGCCCAGCGATTGCCGATGCCGAGCACGAAGTCCGACGCGAGCATCGTCGCGTTGCCATAGCGATGCGACGTCTGCAAGCCGACCATGCCGGCCATCAGCGGGTGATCGTCGGGGATCGCGCCCCACGACATCAGCGTCGGAATCACGGGCACGCCGAGCGTTTCCGCGAATTGCACGAGCAGATCTTCCGCCGCCGCGTTCAGCACGCCGCCGCCGGAGACGATCAACGGCTTCTCGGCGTCGTTGAGCATCGCGAGCGCCTTTTCGATCTGCGCGCGCGTCGCTTTCGGCTTGTAGACCGGCAGCGGCTCGTACGTGTCGATGTCGAATTCGATCTCGGCGAGTTGCACGTCGATCGGCAAGTCGACCAGCACCGGACCCGGACGGCCCGAGCGCATCAGATGGAATGCCTGCTGGAACACGCGCGGCACGAGCGCGGGCTCGCGCACGGTGACGGCCCACTTCGTGACGGGCTTCGCGATCGATTCGATATCGACGGCCTGGAAGTCTTCCTTGTACAGACGCGCGCGCGGCGCCTGGCCGGTGATCGCGAGAATGGGGATCGAATCCGCCTGGGCCGAATAGAGGCCGGTGATCATGTCCGTGCCCGCCGGACCCGACGTGCCGATGCAAACGCCGATGTTGCCGGGCGCGGCGCGGGTATAACCTTCGGCCATGTGCGATGCGCCTTCGACGTGGCGCGCCAGCACGTGGCTGATGCCGCCCGACTTCTTCATCGCGGAGTAGAACGGGTTGATCGCTGCGCCCGGCACGCCGAACGCGGTATCGATACCTTCTTTTTCCAGCACGAGAACGGCTGCGTCGACGGCTCTCATCTTGGCCATGAATGTCTCCTTCGTGTGTCTCAATCCGTGAATGCTGTCTGCATCGAAGCAGGGTTCCATTGCACTTTAGGATCGTGAAAAAGGTTTGATAAGATCATCGCGAGTCGCTTTTTCCCAAACTAAAAGTATCGAATGCAGATGCTGCGCGGCTCACAACGGAGACACGGACATGGACCGCTTCAAGCAGATCGAGACTTTCGTGCGCGTGGCCGAAGCTGGCAGCCTCGCGGCGGCGGCACTGGAAGAGGGCGTATCGCCGGTGATCCTCGGACGGCGCATCGACGCGCTGGAAAAACGGCTCGGCGTCAAGCTGATGTATCGCTCGACACGGCGGCTCGTGGTCAGCGAAGAGGGTGCGGCGTTTCTCGATCGCTGCAAGAACCTGCTCGCGGAGTGGGACCAGGCGGAGAACGAACTGGCGGCGGGGCGTCGCGCGGTGGGCGGGCATCTGATCGTGTCGGCGCCGGCGGCGTTCGGGCGCATGCACGTCGCGCCGCACGCGCCCGCGTTCGTCGCCGACAAGCCCGAATTGCAGATGTCGTTCAATCTGACCGACCGCGTCGTCGATCTGGTGCGCGAGGGTTATGACTTGTCGATTCGCATCGGCGGGGCGGTGGACCCGAATTTCGTCGCGGTGAAGCTGGCGAGCAATCGGCGCGTGGTGTGCGGCACGCCCGCGTATTTCAGGAAGCACGGAAAGCCGAAGGCGCTCGACGACCTGCCGAATCACAACTGTCTCGCGTTCAATCTGCAGGGCGGGCAGAACCGCGGCTGGTATTTCCAGCGCAACGGCAAGCTGGCGACGGTGCGCGTCACCGGCAACCTCGATTGCAACGACGGCGAATTGCTGCATCGCTGGGTATCGGAAGGGCTCGGGCTCGGCTGGCGATCGACGTGGGAAATCCAGCGGCAACTGGAGGCGGGCGAACTGGAAACCGTGCTCGACGAATTCGAACTGCCGGCCTACGACATCCTCGCCGTCTACCCGCAGCAGCGCTACATTCCGGCTCGCGTACGCTACTTCATTGATTATCTGAAGGAAATTTACGCGCAGCCGGGCTACTGGAGCCGGCGGCTCACGCTGCCGGGCGAACTGGCGGGAGCGCCCGCGGCCGCCGCGCACGTCCGCTAACTGCTTGAAAACGCGCCCGAAATTCAATTTGCGCGAGCGCAGACAAAAAGCTATACTCTTTGGCTTCTCACTTGCCGCACCGGTCCGACGCCCGGGCGGCTTCTATCCATAAGTCAGCACAAGGAGTGAATATGCGTCATTACGAAATCGTCTTTATCGTGCACCCCGATCAGAGCGAGCAAGTGCCCGCCATGATCGAGCGCTACAAGACCACGATCACGTCGCACGGTGGCCAGATCCACCGCATCGAGGACTGGGGCCGCCGCCAACTGGCCTACATGATCGAGAAACTCGCGAAGGCTCACTACGTCTGCATGAACATCGAGTGCGACCAGGCGACGCTCGAAGAACTGGAACACGCGTTCAAGTTCAACGACGCCGTTCTGCGCCATCTGATCGTCAAGATGAAGAAGGCCGAAACCGGCCCGTCGCCGATGATGAAGGAAGTGCAGCGCGAAGAAGCCAAGAAGGCGGCTGCCCAGCCGACCGAAGCGCAGGCTTAAGGCGAATTCATTCGTCACAGCCACCAAGGTTTAAGTGAACCGGCTGCAACTGACAGCAAGCGTCGTGGAACGCGAACCGGTGCGGTACACGCCCGCCGGCATCCCGATCGCAAGCTGCACATTGCAACACGCCGCGGAAGTCGTCGAAGCGGGCATCGTCCGCAAGATCGAACTGACCCTGCAGGCGGTCGCGGCCGGAGAGGCGAGCGGCAAGCTGGAAAGCTGTCCGATGGGCGTAGAAACACGCTTCACCGGCTTTCTGGCGAAACGAAGCCGTAACGCGCGAACCCTGGTGTTTCACATCACAGAATTGCAGGACATTGGAAAGGACTGAACATGCCCCGCCCGACTGGTAAGAAATTCGACAAGCGTCGTCAGCAACAAAACCCGCTCTTCAAGCGCAAGAAGTTCTGCCGTTTCACGGCAGCCGGTGTCGAGTACATCGACTACAAGGACACGGAAACGCTGAAGGACTTCATCGGCGAAAACGGCAAGATCACGCCGGCTCGTCTGACTGGCACGAAGGCGCACTATCAGCGCCAGCTCGACACGGCAATCAAGCGCGCGCGTTTCCTCGCGCTCCTGCCGTACACCGACCTGCACAAGGCCTAATTCAGACGACGCACTAAGGACAAGCCAAAAATGCAAATCATTCTTTTGGAAAAGGTCGTCAATCTGGGTAACCTGGGCGACATCGTCAAGGTCAAGGACGGCTACGCACGCAACTTCCTGATCCCCGGCAAGAAGGCTCGCCGCGCGACCAAGGACGCAATCGCCGAATTCGAAGTTCGCCGCGCCGAACTCGAAAAGGTCGCCGCAGAAAAGCTGACCGCTGCGCAAAAGCAAGGCGAAAAGCTGAACGGCTTCACGGTTCAGATCTCGCAGAAGGCTGGCGTCGACGGCCGTCTGTTCGGTTCGGTCACGAACGCGGACATCGCGGAAGCGCTCAAGTCGCAAGGCTTCGCTGAAGTGGAAAAGGCGCAAGTGCGCCTGCCGCAAGGCCCGCTGAAGATGGTCGGCGACCATCCGGTTCAAGTGGCGCTGCACACGGACGTCCTCGTCGACGTGACCGTGTCGGTGCTCGGCGAGCACGCGTAAGTCACAGCGAGGCCGCGTGCCTCGCGAGCAGGAAAAGAAGGGCAGGAACCTCCATCGGTTCCTGCCTTTTTTATTGTCCACGCCGCGCCATTCATCGATAATTCCACCCCATGAACGCACCGTCCAAAGATCCGCAACTCGACGCGCTGAAGGTCCCGCCGCACTCGATCGAAGCCGAGCAATCGGTGATCGGCGGTCTCCTGCTGGACAACGCGGCGTGGGACCGCATCGCCGACGTGATGGCGCAGAGCGACTTCTATCGCTACGACCATCGCATCATTTACGAGCACATCGGCAAGCTGATCGCGGCGACGCGCCCGGCCGACGTGATCACCGTCTACGAAGCCCTCAACATGGCCGGCAAGGCCGAGGAAGTGGGCGGGCTCGCGTACCTGAACGCGCTGGCGCAGAACACGCCGAGCGCGGCGAACATCCGCCGTTACGCCGAAATCGTGCGCGACCGCGCGGTGCTGCGCCGCCTGGTTTCCGTCGCCGATGAAATTTCCGCCGACGCGTTCAATCCGCAAGGCAAGGAAGTGCGCCAGATTCTGGACGAGGCGGAATCGCGCGTGTTTTCCATCGCGGAAGACGGGGCGCGCGGCACGCAGGGTTTTCTCGAAATCGGGCCGCTGCTGACGCAGGTCGTCGAGCGTATCGACACGCTTTACCACACCGCCAATCCGAGCGACGTGACCGGCACGCCGACCGGTTTCGTCGATCTCGACCGCATGACGTCGGGCATGCACGGCGGCGAACTGATCATCGTGGCGGGGCGGCCGTCGATGGGTAAAACCGCTTTCTCGATGAACATCGGCGAATACGTCGCGGTGGAATACGGGCTGCCGGTCGCCGTGTTTTCGATGGAAATGCCGGGCACGCAGTTGACCATGCGTATGCTCGGCTCGGTCGGACGGCTGGATCAGCATCGCATGCGCACGGGCCGCCTGACCGACGAAGATTGGCCGAAGCTCACGCATGCCGTGCAGAAAATGAGCGAGGCGCAGCTTTTCATCGACGAAACCGGCGGTCTCAATCCGATGGAACTGCGTTCGCGCGCCCGGCGTCTGTCGCGGCAGTGCGGCAAGCTCGGGCTCATCATCGTCGACTATCTGCAACTGATGTCCGGCTCGGGCGGCGGCGAGAACCGCGCCACCGAAATCTCCGAGATTTCGCGTTCGCTCAAGAGCCTCGCGAAGGAACTCGACGTGCCGGTCATCGCGCTGTCGCAGCTGAACCGCGGTCTCGAACAGCGCCCGAACAAGCGCCCGATCATGTCGGACCTGCGCGAATCCGGCGCTATCGAACAGGACGCGGACGTGATCCTCTTCATCTACCGCGACGAAGTCTACAACCCCGACAGCCCGGACAAAGGGACGGCGGAAATCATCATCGGCAAGCAGCGTAACGGCCCGATCGGTCCGGTGCGCCTCACCTTCCACGGGCAGTACACGAAGTTCGACAACTTCGCGGGCGTCCAGAGCTTCTACGGCGGCGAATAAGCGCCGCGCTCAAACTGTCATACCGTTGCGACACTCGTGTTCACGCGTCTGGATGGCGCGGTGCGCGGGGGTCAGCGCGCAGGTACAATACGTCAGTTTGATGACAGCCTCATTGACCCATTTAGCGGGAATTTCATGTTCGGTCGTTTCATGCCCACCGAGGGCAAATTTTTCGAGATCTTCAACGCGCATGCGAAATGCATGGTCGATGCAAGCCGCGAACTCGAACTGCTGATAGACAACCTCGAGGAAGCCGAGGTCCACAAGCAGAACGTGCAGGCCAACGAAAAGCGCGCTGACAAGCTCACGCACGAAACCATCGATCTGCTGCACAAGACTTTCATCACGCCGCTCGATCGCGACGAAATTCACAAGCTGATTACGACGATGGACGACATCCTCGATCTCATGGAGGACGTCGCCACGGCCATTTCGCTGTACGACGTGCGCGCCGTGACGTCCGAGGCGAGCCAGCTCGCGCACATCTGCACGGCCACGTGCCTGCGCGTGCAGAACGCCGTCAGCCTGCTGGAAGACATGAAACGCGCGAGCGAAATCCTCAAGATTTGCGAGGAAATCGACCGTCTGGAGTCGGACGCGGACCGCGTCCTGCGCTCGGCCATGTCGAAGCTGTTCCGCGAGGAAGACGACGTGAAGACGCTCATCAAGCTCAAGGCCATCTACGAGCTTCTGGAGACGATCACCGACAAGTGCGAGGACGTCGCCAACATCATCGAAGGCATCGTGCTGGAAAACGCCTGATCATGCCGGCCGAGCCCGCGCTCGCGCAGCATTGGATCGCGCGCGGCGGGTGCTGACGACACAGACGGGGCCGCATTCCTGGCCCGGTCAAAACAACACCAACTGATGCATTCGATTCAACTCGCCCTCTGGGCCGTCGCCACGCTCGTCATAGTCGCACTCGTGTTCGACTTCATGAACGGCTTCCACGACGCTGCCAACTCCATCGCCACGGTCGTTTCGACCGGCGTGCTCAAGCCGCAGCAAGCCGTCGCGTTCGCGGCCGCGTTCAACGTCATTGCGTATTTCATCTTTCACCTGAAGGTGGCCGCCACGGTCGGCAAGGGGACGATCGATCCCGAAATCGTCGATCACTACGTCATCTTCGGCGCGCTCGTCGGGGCGATCGGCTGGAACATCGTGACGTGGGTGTACGGCATTCCGTCGAGTTCGTCGCATGCGCTGATCGGCGGGCTCGTCGGCGCGGCGCTCGCGAAGTCGGGCTGGGGATCGCTGAACTGGGACGGGCTCTTGAAAACTGTCGCGTTCATCTTCATCTCGCCGCTGCTCGGCTTCGTGCTCGGCTCGTTTTTCATGCTGCTCGTGTCGTGGATGTATTTCCGCACGCCGCCGTCGAAGGTGGACCGGCGTTTCCGCCGCCTGCAGCTCGTGTCCGCGGGTCTGTATTCGCTCGGTCACGGCGGCAACGACGCGCAGAAAACCATCGGTATCATCTGGATGCTGCTGATCGCCACCGGCTACGCCTCGTCCACCGCCGACGCGCCGCCCATCTGGGTGATCGCGCTGTGCTATCTGTCGATGGGTCTCGGCACGCTGTTCGGCGGCTGGCGTATCGTCCGCACAATGGGGCAGAAGATCACGAAGCTCAAGCCCGTCGGCGGCTTCTGCGCGGAGACGGGCGGGGCGATCACGCTGTTCATCGCGTCGATGCTCGGCATTCCCGTCTCCACGACGCACACCATCACCGGCGCGATCGTCGGCGTCGGCGCGACGCAGAAGTTCAGCGCGGTGCGCTGGGGCGTCGCGGGCAATATCGTGTGGGCGTGGGTGTTGACGATTCCCGCATCGGCGGCGCTCGCCGCCGCGGGCTGGTGGATCGGCCACCGCATTTTCTAGGCGTTCTGCTTCGCCTGCGGCCCGCCGATGCGCGGGCCGCAGCGCTTCAAATGATCGGCGACGATACCCCGTCCATCGGGATGATCGCGCCCGACACGTAACTCGCGCGGCGGCTCGCCAGGAAGAGCGCGACGTCGGCGATTTCCTCCGGTTTCGCATAACGGCCGAGCGGCACTTTGGCCTGACTGTCGGCGAGCACCTGATCGCGCGTGACGCCTTGCCGCTGCGCCTCCAGTTCGAGCGCTTCCTCGACGCGCTCGGTCAGCGTCGCGCCGGGGTTGATCGCGTTGATGCGAATGCCGAGCTTCGCGTAATGATGCGCGAGCCCGACCGTATTGAGCATCAGCGCCGCATTCGCCGCGCCGCCCGCGATGTGAATGTCCGTCGCGATTTTCCCGCCCATCCCGACGATATTGACGATCGCGCCCGGTTCCGCGTCCGGCTCGTTGCGCCGGCGTTCGGCCATGCGCTCCAGCACGACTTGCTGCGGGTAGACGTAGGAGAAATATTTCGCGTCCATCGCGGCTTTGTAGGCGGCGGCGTCGAGCGAATCGGGGTCGTAGCGGCGGGCGGCGCCTGCGCTGTTGATCAGAATGTCGATGGCGCCGAGCGCCGCGCTCGCTTCCTCGACGACGTCCTCGGCGCTGTGCGCTTCGTGCAGGTCGGCGCGGGCGAGGTGAACGTGGTGGCCGTCGGCCGCAAGCTGTTCTCGCGCCCGCGCGAGATTGGCGGCGTCGCGCGAGACGATCGCGACTTTCGCGCCTTCACGCGCGAACGCTTTCGCGCAGGCAAAGCCGATGCCCTTGCTGCCGCCCGTGATCAGGACGACCTTGCCGGCAAGACCCAGGTCCATGGTGGTTCGCTCCTATCGGTTCTTTGGTGCCGCTGTTGAGGATGAATCGGAACACGATAGCAGAGAGGCGCGGCAGGCGTCAGTTGCTGCCGGTGGCGAAGCGGGCGATGGGATCGTCGGTCGATGCCGGACGAGGCGCGGTCAGCGAACCGGTGGAGGCGCGCATGATGTGCACGGGCGGCTCGGCGGGCTCTTCAGGCGCGGTGGCCTTTGCCGCCTGAGCCTGAGTGCGTGCCGCGCGCCACGTGGGCGGCGGCGGCTCGAAGGCATCGGCGGCGGCCTGGATCGGATCGGGCGCGGCGTTGCTGGCGGCAGCCGATTGCGCCTGGCGCTGCGCGGCGCTCAGCGATGCAGGCGGCGGTTCGAAGGCATCGGCGGTGGCGGGTTGACGCGCGGCGGACGACTGCCGCTGCGCCGCGCTCATCGATGCAGGCGGCGGTTCGAACGCGTCGGCGTTTCCAGATTGACGTGCGTAAGCCGAAGCCTGCCGCTGCGCCACGCTAGCCGCAGAAGGCGCTTCCGCCGCTACAGGCGCTTGCGGTCTCGAAGCGGCAACCTGCGCCGCCGTCACCGATTGCGCTCCCGACGCCAGATAAGTCGGCCCATCGAACGGCGTCGGCGCGGCCTTCGCCGGCGCGACGCGCCGAATCCCGTCGAAACGCTTCGCCCAGTACGGATTCGTCAGGTAGTCGAGCCGCACGGTGCCGCCCGTCGACGGCGCGTTGACGAAGCGCAGCTTTCCCACGTAGATGCCGACATGCGAATGCGCCCGGCCCGTCGTATTGAAGAAAACGAGGTCGCCGGTCGCGATTTCATCCGGTTCGATCGACTCGCCGCGCCCGCTCATCTCGGCGGTCGTGCGCGGCAGATTCACGGACGCAGCGCGATCGACGACATAACGCACGAGTCCGCTGCAATCGAAGCCCGCGTCGGGCGTGTTGCCGCCCCAGCGATACGGCACGCCGACGAGCGACATCGCCTGAATGGAGATTTCCTCGCGCCCGACGCTGTGATCGACGAAATTCGGGAAGCCCGACGACGGCGCATACGCGCGCGGGACGGTGCTCGCGGAAACGGCCGGCTTGCGCGCCGCCTGCTGCGGCGCGGTTCCACACGCGGCGAGCAGAAGGGTGACAACGAGCGGCAGCCAGATTCGACGCATTTCGGGCAGGCGGCGAGCGGCGCTCGCCAGAACGGATCATTCCGCCGATAGTAGCCGTCGCACGGCCGTGCGGCAAGAAATCGTGATATTTCACTTTAAGTTTGTGCCATAACTGTCACACCAGCAGAACGTTCGGACGAAAAAAAGCCCGGCGGATCGCTCCGCCGGGCCTTTCAGGAAAACGCGACCGCAGTCTTAGAGAATGTCCGATGCGTAATCCGCCAGACGCGAGCGCTCGCCGCGCGCGAGCGTCACGTGGCCGCTGTGGGACCACCCCTTGAACCGGTCCACGACGTAAGTCAGACCCGAACTGCCCTCGGTCAGATACGGTGTGTCGATCTGCGCGATGTTGCCCAGACACACGATCTTCGTCCCCGGACCCGCGCGCGTGACGAGCGTTTTCATCTGCTTCGGCGTCAGATTCTGCGCTTCGTCGATGATCACGTACTTGTCCACGAACGTGCGTCCGCGCATGAAATTCATGCTCTTCACCTTCAGGCGCGAGCGGATGAGTTCCTGCGTCGCGGCGCGGCCCCATTCGCCGGCGGCGTCGTCAGTCTTCTGCAGGACTTCGAGGTTATCGTCGAATGCGCCCATCCACGGCTGCATCTTCTCTTCCTCGGTGCCCGGCAGAAAGCCGATGTCCTCGCCGACCGGCACCGTCGCGCGCGTCACGATGATCTCGTTGTAGCGCTTGTCGTCGAGCACTTGCGCGAGGCCGGCGGCGAGCGCCATCAGCGTCTTGCCGGTGCCCGCCTGACCGAGCAGCGTGACGAAGTCCACTTCCGGGTTCATCAGCAAGTTGAGCGCGAAATTCTGCTCGCGATTGCGCGCCGTGATGCCCCAAACGTTGTTCTTGTGGTGCCCGTAGTCGCGCAGCGTCTGCAGCAGCGCCGTCTTGCCGTTCAGCTCGCGCACGACCGCGTGGAACGACGGCTCGCCGTTTTGCGGTTCCAGATAGACGAACTCGTTGACGAGCATCGACGGGCAGAGCGGTCCGGTCACGCGATAGTACGTGGTGCCAGTTTTCGTGTCCTGCCAGCTTTCCATGCCCTTCGCGTGCTTCGTCCAGAAGTCCTGCGGCAGCGCGCGCACGCCGGAATAGAGCAGGTCCTTGTCTTCCAGAACCTGATCGTTGAAGTAGTCCTCGGCGGGCAGGCCGAGCGCGTGCGCCTTGATCCGCATGTTGATGTCTTTCGACACCAGCACGACCTGCCGATCCGGCCGCTCCTTCTGCAACGCGCGCACGACGCCGAGAATCTGGTTGTCCGCCTTGCCGACGGGCAGCCCTTCGACCGGTTCGATATCCGTGAGCGTCGTCTGGAAGTAGAGGCGGCCGAGCGCATCGCGATTGCCTTGCGCCGCGAGCGCGATGCCTTCCGACATCTGCCCGCCATTGGCGACGAGCGCGTCGAGCGTGCGGCTCACCTGACGCGCATTGCGCGCCACTTCCGACATGCCCTTCTTGTGGTTGTCCAGTTCCTCGAGCGTCATCATCGGCAGATAGACGTCGTGTTCCTCGAAGCGGAAGAGGGAACTCGGATCGTGCATCAGCACGTTGGTGTCCAGCACGAAGAGCTTGCGCAACTCGTCTTCGACCGCACCGCGCTGACGGCGTTTCTGTTGGGTGCGCGCGTCTTTCGCGGGCGCGGCGGCCGGAGCGCCGGGCGTCGTCGCGGGCGCTTCGGTGCGTGCTTCGCGTTTCGCGGGGCGTGCTTCCTCGCGGCTCTGCGGCTGCGTTCCGGTCCGCGCTTCGGTCTGCACTTCGGCCGGCGCTTCGTCGGGTTTCGCGCGCGCGCTCGGCACGGGCTGCAAGAGCGCGGCCGTTTGTTTGCTGCGACGGCCGCGCGGCGCGGGAGCGGGCACGGCCGATTCCGCCGGCGCTTCCAGCGGCACTTGCGTCAGCACGTCGCTCGCGATGGCGCGCAGCGTGTGCGCGGCATTCGAAGCCTGCGGACGCTCGGCGGCGACGGTTTCGACGGAGCCGCTGGCGTCGTCATCGCTCGTTGCAGTCTTTTTCGACTGCTTCGATGGCCGGGCTTTGGCCTTGTACTCTTCGGCCGGAAGGAGATGGCCGAGCTTGGCCGGGGCGGTAGGCAAAGGCATGGTGTTCCCTCAGAAGGAATCGGGTCATGTGTCGTGCGCCGCCTGTCGCATCCTGCTCGTTTGCCCATACAGCGTTAAGCGCTAGGTATCCCGCAGTTTGCGCCGGGTGGCGCGCTTCGTTGTCGAAAACGCCGGTTCGCCTAGGTTTCGATCTGCTCCTCGATGCGTGGCTCACGACGCGCCTTTCGGCCGATCACACTGGCCGTCCGCGCGACGCAAATAAAAAAGCCGCCGTCCGGGCTACCGGAACCAGCGGCTGACTTCTCTTTCAGAGCGCCTGCGCCGTGCCCGTCCCACGTAGCCCGGGTCCATGCCGACCGCACCGAAAGGCGCACGGCGGCTCGCGCGAAGGCAAAGGGAATGGGGTGGACAGGCGCTCATTGCGAACCAATATAACGTGCCTCAAATCGCTTGTACAGCCTCGACGATGGCCTCAACGTGTCCCGGCACCTTGATGCCGCGAAACTCGCGGCGCAGCACGCCGTCGGCGTCCAGCAGGAACGTCGAACGTTCGATGCCGCGCACTTCCTTGCCGTACATTTTCTTCATCTTGACGACATCGAAGAGCGAGCAGATGGCTTCGTCCGAATCGGAAACGAGGGTGTACGGCAGTTCGAGCTTCGCCTTGAAGTTGTCGTGCGACTTCACGCTGTCGCGCGAGATGCCGACGATTTCCGCACCGGCCGCCTTGAACTGCTCGTAGTGGTCGCGAAAGCCGAGGCTTTCCGTCGTGCAGCCGGGCGTGTTGTCCTTCGGATAGAAGAACAGCACGACCTTCTGGCCGCGCAGGCTCGAAAGCGTGAACTCGCCGCCCGTCGCGGGCGCGGTGAAGTCGGGAACGGGCTGGTCGACGGCGACTGGCACGTAGTTTTCTCCTGTTGTCGTTGATCTTGGTGGAAGGCAAGCGCGCGCGGCGCTCCGTTTAAGTCTGCTCAGCCCGGCTGAACGATCAGTTCACCCGCGCGGCCCGGAATCTCGCCCCACGTCACCGGATACGAGGGCAGCGTGGAACGGTCGAGCGTCGCATGATAGTCGCCCATCGTGGCGAAGCTGTGTCCCTGCGCGCGCCAGCCGGCGAGCAATTGCTCGAACACCGGCGCGAGCTTCTGGCCTTCCAGTTCCGCGTGCAGCGTGAACACCTGATCGTGCGGATTGTTCATCGTATGACGCAGCAGATGCGCCGCGACGTTGCTTTCATCGACGCCGTCCACGCCGAGAATCTCGTCGATCGTCGGCAGCGTGGTCGGCATCTGGATGTGACCGAGCGTGCGGCCGTCGAGGACGGGAATGTACGGCGTGTGTCCGCGTCCATCGGACGCATACCGCATGCCCCAGGCGTCGATCTGTTCGAACGCGTAGCCGTTCATTTGCCAGCCCGCCGCGCCGTGCGTGACGGGCGGCGCCCCGAATATCTCGATGAACCGCGCATGGCTTTGCTGCATCTGCGCGACGGTCCACGCGCGGTCGCGCGAGCGCACGTTGTCCTGCCAGTACACGTGATCCCACGTGTGGATGCCGCATTCGAAGCCGGACTCGTGGATCGCGCGCATTTCCGACACCGCCTGCCTCCCGATGTCCGGCCCCGGCAGCAGCACGCCGTACATGAGCGTCTTGATGCCGTAATGCTCGACCACCGACGTGCGCGACACCTTCTGCAGGAAGCCCGGCCGGAACACGCGGCGCAGCGCCCAGCCGGTGTGATCCGGGCCGAGGCTGAAAAGAAACGTCGCGCGGGCGCTGTACTTGTCGAGCAGACGCCCGAGGTTCGGCACGCCTTCGCGCGTGCCGCGCAGCGTATCGACGTCGATCTTCAGGACGATGCGAGCCACCCGTCGTCCCTCAGTCCTGATCGGCCTGTTCGACGAGCTTGCGCGCCTCGCCCACGATTCCGCGATACGCCTCGAAAATCTTGCGCAGCGCGTCGTCCATGGTGGCTTGCGGCGCCCAGCCGAGTTCCTGCATCGTGTTGTCGATCTTCGGCACGCGGTTCTGCACGTCCTGATAGCCCGCGCCGTAGTACGCGCCCGACGACGTCTCGACGAGCTGCACCTGCTTCGCCGTTTCCGCGTATTCCGGGAACTCGTTGGCGAGCGCCAGCATCTTGCCGGCCAGCTCGCGCACCGAGAAGTTGTTCTTCGGATTGCCGATGTTATAAATCTTGCCCGTCGCGACGCCGCCCTTGTTCTCGATGATCTTCATCAGCGCGCCGATGCCGTCGTCGATGTCCGTGAACGCACGCTTTTGCGCGCCGCCGTCGACGAGACTGATGTTCTCGCCGCGCACGATATGCCCGAGGAACTGCGTGACCACGCGCGACGAACCTTCCTTCGGCGTGTAGATGGAGTCGAGGCCCGGGCCGATCCAGTTGAACGGGCGGAACAGCGTGAAATTCAGGCCTTCCATGCCGTAGCCCCAGATCACGCGGTCCATCAGCTGCTTCGAGCACGCGTAGATCCAGCGCGGCTTGTTGATGGGGCCGTAGGACAGCGTGGAGTTTTCCGGGTCGAACTGCTCGTCGGTGCACATGCCGTAGACCTCGGAGGTCGACGGAAACACCAGATGCTTGCCGTATTTCACGGCGGAACGGACGATCGGCAGGTTCGCCTCGAAGTCCAGCTCGAACACGCGCAGCGGCTGCTTCACGTACGTGGCGGGCGTGGCGATGGCGACGAGCGGCAGGATCACGTCGCACTTCTTGACGTGATACTCGACCCATTCCTTGTTGATCGTGATGTCGCCTTCGAAGAAGTGCATCCGCTCGTGATTCGCGAGCTCGCCCAGGCGATCGGTTTGCATGTCCATCCCGAAGACTTCCCAGTCGGTGGTTTCGAGGATGCGCTTGGACAGGTGATGGCCGATGAAGCCATTGACACCGAGGATCAGAACTTTTTTCATGAATGACGAGTGGATTGAATGAGTCGGCCGAATTCGGCGGGATCGACGGCGCGTTCTTCGCCGAAAGCGTGCGACGCGGCGTCCAGCAGCCGATGGCGCAGTTCGTGCACGGCGATGACGCGGCCGTCGCCGCAGACGCCAAACAGCGCATTATCCGTCACCCTTAGGCCCGGCGGCAAACTCCGCAGCGCCGCGAGCGTCTGCGGCGTTGCGCCCGGCGCGCCGGTTTCGGGCACGAGCCGCGCGCGGGCGACGATGAAGCGGTGCTCGCCGATGTCGGTGAACGCGCCCGGATAAGGCGGTGCGACGGCGCGAACGAGGTTGTAGACGCGCTGTGCCGGCTGCGTCCAGTCGATGCGGCCGTCTTCCGGCTTGCGCCCGCCGTAATAGCTGCCGGCGGCGAGATCGTTCGGCAGATGCGGCGCTTCGCCCGCCAGCAGCGCGGGCAGCACGCGCCAGAGCGTCTGCTCGGCGGCGACCACGGTTTTGTCGAAGACTTGCGCGGCGGTATCGTCGGGGAGAATCGGCACGGGCGTTTGCGCGACGATCGCGCCCGCGTCCGGCTTCGCCGCCATTTCGTGCAGCGTCGCGCCGGTTTCCGTTTCGCCGTTGATCACCGCCCAGTTGGTCGGCACGCGGCCGCGATACTTCGGCAGCAGCGATCCGTGCATGTTGTAAGCGCCGCGTCTGGCGAGCGCGAGCAGCGCGACCGGCAGCATGTGCCGGTAATAGAACGAGAAGATGAAATCCGGCGCGGCTTTGGCGACGGCGTCGTGCACGTCGGGCGATGTCGGATCGGCGGGCGTGATGACGTCGATGCCATGTTCCGCCGCGACCTGCGCGACGCTGCCGAACCAGATGTTCTCGCTCGCGCTGTCCTCGTGCGTGACGACGAGCGCGACATCGACGCCGCGCGCGAGCAGCACTTGCAGGCAGCGCACGCCGACGTTGTGATAGGCGAATACGACGGCGCGCGGCTTCATCGGCCGTTGTCCTCGCGGCTCACGACCGCAGTCGCCGGTTGCATCGGCTGAATCACTTCAGGTGCCTGTTGCGCGGCAATAGGCAGGCCGTCGCGCTGTTCGAGAATCGTCTGCACGAGGTAGCGCGGGCGGGCGCGCACTTGCTGATAAATGCGTCCGATGTACTCGCCGAGCAGCCCGAGCGCGAAGATGATGACGCCGAGCATGAAGAACGTGATGGCGAACAGCGTGAACACACCCTGGACTTCCGCGCCGAACATGAAGCGGCGAATCAACAGCAGCAGGAAGAGGCCGGCCGATCCGACCGAAAGAATCACGCCGATGAACGACAGCCACTGCAGCGGCACCACCGAAAAACCGGTGACGAGGTCGAAGTTGAGGCGAATGAGGCTATAGAGCGAATACTTCGATTCGCCCGCGAAGCGCTCTTCGTGCGCGACGTCCACTTCGATCGGATTCTGCGCGAAGGTGTACGCGAGCGCGGGAATGAACGTGTTGATTTCGCCGCACCGGTTGATCGTGTCGATGATGTGCCGGCTGTATGCGCGCAGCATGCAGCCCTGATCCGTCATCTTGATCTTGGTGATGCGCTCGCGCAGGCGGTTCATCGCGCGCGACGCCTTCTTGCGCCACAGACTGTCCTGGCGCTGCTGACGGATCGTGCCGACGTAGTCGTAGCCTTCGCGCATCTTCTCGACGAGCTTGCCGATTTCTTCCGGCGGATTCTGCAGGTCGGCGTCGAGCGTGACGACGATCTCGCCGCGCGACTGTTCGAAGCCCGCGAGAATCGCCATGTGCTGGCCGTAATTGCCGTTGAGAAGAATCACGCGCGTGGTGTCCGGGCGCACGTGGAATTGCTGCGCGAGCAGCGCCGCCGACTTGTCGCGGCTGCCGTCGTTGATGAAGATCACTTCATACGACGCACCGAGCGCATCGAGCGCCGGATAAAGCCGCTCGAAGAGGGCGGCAAGACCCTCCGCCTCGTTGTACACCGGGATGATGATCGAGACTTCGGGCGAACGCGCCGGAAAATCCGTAGGACTCATGTGGCTGTGCATTTCCTGAGCATGTCGTTAGCGGTTGGGGCCAAATTGCTCGCAGATTTCGTCGACCGCGGCGACGACGCGCGCGACATCGTCCGCGGTCATCAGCGTGAAGAGCGGCAGCGTGACCGTCGATGCGCCGTAGCGTTCGGCGTGCGGGAACATGCCTTCCGCGAACCCGCGCGCGCGATACAGCGAAAACAGATGCAGCGCCGGATAGTGCACGCCGGAACCGATGCCGCGCTCCTTCAACTGCTCCATGAACTGCGCGCGCGTCGTCTGCAGCGTGTCGAGCGGCAGCGCGATCTGGAACATGTGCCAGTTGCTGTCGGTGAAATTGCGCGGCGGCAGCCCGACGCCGAGCCGCACGGCCGCGCCGCCGTCGAACGCATCGAAATAGGCGCGCGCCAGCTCGCGGCGCTTCTCCGTGAAGCGTTCGACCTGCCGCAACTGCCCGAGACCGACGCGCGCCGCGACATCGGTCAGATTGTATTTGCCGCCGAGCACGTCGCAGTCCATGCCGTCGAAGCCCGTGCGCGTGATGCCCTGCAGCCGGTACTTGCGCGCCAGCTCCGCTTCGTCCTCGTCGTTCATGACGAGCGCGCCGCCTTCTATCGACGTCACGTTCTTGTTCGCGTGGAAGCTGATCGAGACCAGATCGCCGAACGAGCCGATGCGCTTGCCGTTCCACGTCGAGCCGAACGCCTGCGCGGCGTCCTCGATCACGCGCAGCTTGTGTGCGCGCGCGATCTCGTAGAGCCGGTCCATGTCGACGGGCAGCCCCGCGAGATACACCGGCATGACCGCCTTGGTGCGCGGCGTGATGGCCTTTTCAAGCAAGTTCAGGTCCATGTTGCGCGTGGCCGGATCGATATCGACGAAAACCGGCGTCGCGCCCACTTCCAGGATGACGTTCGCGGTCGACACCCAGGTCATCGGCGTGGTGATGACTTCGTCGCCCGCGCCGACGCCCGCGATGCGCAGGGCGATTTCCATCGTGCAGGTGCCGGAATTGAACGCGCGCACCGGACGGCCGCCGAAGTACGCCGACAACTCCGCTTCGAACTGCTGATTCTGCGGGCCGGTGGTGATCCAGCCGGAGCGCAGCACGTCGACGACGCCCTGAATGGTTTCCTCGTCGATCTCTGGCTTGACGAAGGGCAGGAACGGCCGCGATGTCTGAGTCATGGAATGATTGCTTAACAAAAGGGAGTGGACCGGGATCAGCCGCGCGCGAGCACGGCCACGCCGACGAGAATGATGCCGATGCCGACGAGCCGCTGCACCGACAGCACTTCGCCGAACAAATACCATGCCGCAAATGCGTTGACGACGTAGCCGAGGGACAGCATCGGATAGGCGACCGACACGTCGACGCGCGACAGCCCGACGATCCACACGACCACGCTCACCACGTAGCACGCGAGCCCGCCGATGATCGGCCATTGGGTGGCTATCTTGATGCCGACGGGCAGAATGTTCGCCGGGGTCATATCGAAATGGCCGACGGCGTTCACGCCCGCTTTGAGCAGCAGTTGGGCGCACGCGTTCAACAATACGCCGATGATGATGCAAGTGAAGGAAATCGGATTCATCGGTTGGGAAACAAGGATACTCGGTTCACCGGCGCACGCCCGCATGAGCGATGTGCGCCGTCTCGGCGGTCACGGCTGCGGCTTTTCGACGATCACGCGCCGCGCGTCCCGTGCGATGACCTTCATCGGCACGCCGCGCGCGAGCATTTCGTCATAGCGCGAGGGCGGCAGGAGCGCCAGCGCGTAGCGGTCGGCGTTCCAGCGCTTCACCCAGTCGTCGATGGTCGGCAGCCATTTCTGCGGCTCGGTCGCGACGCCGAACCTCAGTTCGTCGGCTTCCTGCACCATGATCATCGTGTGGCCGAGGTAGAAGGGCATCGTGTGATCGAGCTTCGCGATCGAATAGAACGGCGTGTCGGGCGGCAGCTTGGCCATCGCCGCCTTCACCGCGGGCACGAGCTTCACGCCCGAGCTTTCGACGCCGAAGACGTCGTGGCCGGTGCCCGCGATCGTGCCGAGCAGCAGCCACGCCGCGCCCAGTCCCGCCGCACCCGCGAGCACGCCGCGCCGGTTGAGCCAGAGCGCGAGGATCGTCACGACGAATGCCACCGCGAGCGCCGCATAGACCCAGACCTGAAACTCGCGATACAGCGCGTTCGGCGTATTCGCGCTTCCCGCCCGGCCGATGAAGATCGCGCCGAACGCCGCCGCGATCAGAAACACCGCATAGCCGATCAGATGCATCCGATACTGGCTTTTCGTGAGCGACGGCAGATACAGGCCGATCACGAGCGCGATGGCCGGCGCGATCGGCAGCACGTACGAGAGCAGCTTCGAATGCGACGCGCTGAAGAACAGGAAGATGAACGCCGACCAGACGAGCAGCATGGTCACGGGCGCGAAGCCGTTGGGCTGACGCGGCGTCTTGACGGCGTGGCGCACGCTCTGGAACGCGACCGACAGCCACGGCAGGAACCCGACGATCAGCACCGGCACGAAGTAATAGACCGGCCCCGGGCGATTCTGCTCGGGCGTCAGATAGCGCTTGAACTGCTGGACGATGAAGAAGAAGTTGAAGAACTCGGGGTTCTTCATCTGCACCAGCACGAACCACGGCCCGGCGACGATCAGAAAGACGATCAGCCCGCTGCCGATGTAAAGCCGCTTCCACAGCGCCCAGTCGCGCGAAACGAGCGAATAGATGACGAGCACCGCGCCCGGCAGAATCAGCCCGACGAGTCCTTTGGAGAGCACGGCGGCGGCCATCGCGGCCCAGCAGAGCCACATCCACAGGCGCACCTGACGCGCGGGCAGACCGGGACGCTGCGCGAGCAGGAGGGCGCACAGCGTGAGTTCCATCCAGAACGCGAGGCCAGTGTCCAGCACGTTGAAGTGTCCGAGCAGGTTCCAGTACGGGCACGTCGCGAGGATGACGGCCGCGGCGAAGCCGGTCATCGCGTTGAAGACACGCTTGCCGGTGAAGCCGATCAGCAGCACGCCGGCGAAGCCCGTCAGCGCGGTATAGAGCCGCGCCTGCCATTCGCCGATGCCGAACCACGCGAAGGTGAGCGCGTTGGCCCAGGTCTGCAGCGGCGGCTTCTCGAAGTACTTGTAGCCGTTGTAGCGCGGCGTGATCCAGTCGCCGGTGAGGAACATTTCACGCGCCATTTCCGCGTAACGGCCTTCGTCGCTCGGGACCAGATGGCGCAGTCCGAGCGGCGCGAACCAGACGATCGCGAGCGCGATGATGAGAAGCGTGAGCGAAAGACGTGTGAGCGGTAGCCGCGAAGGCGTATCGTTCATGAAGTCGACCTGTCCGATGCCGCGATGCGGCGCTAGTGAATCGAAATGGGCTTTTGGCGGCGTCGTGGCGCGCGGGAGGCGCGGCGAGCGTGTCCGCATCCTCGCAACCTGGTTCAGGCACCAAAATGCGGCGCAAGTTCTCGCGCGGGGCGCCAGGACGGAAAAACGCAACGGAAAGCCCGGTGAAAGCGGCTTCGCGCCGCTGCATCCGCCGGCCGCTCGCGCGAGGCGTGACGGACGCCGGGCGGGAGTGTATCGCACGCGTCGCCGGATTCGGCATTTTGGCGCGCCGGCCGCGTGCGGCTGCCTCCGGGCATCCTTCCGCCGCGACGCGCGAGTGTCGCCGATTTCGCCTTAACGGACGCTTAGCGAACGCCTGGCCGACGACGCCCGGGCGCGCGGCTCACGCCTCGATCAGCAGCGCAGCGGCGACGCGCCGGCCTTCGGACATCAGAATGTTGTAGGTGCGGCAGGCCGCGCCGAAATCCATGGTTTCCACGCCGATGCGATGCTTCGCCAGTTGCGCGACGAGGCGCGGATGCGGAAAGCGCAGCTTCGTTCCGCTGCCGAAGATCACGACCTCGGGCGCGGCTTGCACGAGGGCGTCGAAATGCTCGGGCGTGAGCGCGTCGAACGACGAGACCGGCCAGCTTTCGACGGGCGTATCGGGCATCACGATGACGCTGCCTTCGTGCCGTTGCAGATTGATCGCGACGAAGTCGTCTCCGTAGCTCGTGATCGTATTGAGTGCGCCGCTCGATTCCTGATGAAGTTTCAAAACGAAGATCCGGCAAGAGAGGAAGGGCAGACACGGCCCCGACTGGACGCCGCCGCGGCGGATTTCGCGCCGCGCTTTGGTGCATTGCGGAACCGGGCCATAATCGGTAAATTATAACTTTCCGGCCGCCGGTCTTGCTTGCGCGGCAACCGTTGCGCTCGCGTGCCGCCACAAGCCGCCATCGACACGCAATCCGGCCGGCAACGCCCGCGCCCTATCTGGCGAAGCGTCACCCGCGGCGCCGGAAGGCGCGAACCCCAAGCCGTGTCGGCTCCGCACAACCCCGTAACATCCGTTTTCGTCGATACTTCCGAGCGGTGCGCCGGTTGTCGCAGCCGCATCCGGCCGCCTGCATCGGTCGTCCCGAGCAACGTCGCAAGAACCACATCGCATCCGTCCATCACCAGAGCCGCCCGCCGTGAAACCGATCCTCAAATCCAATAAGCTGCAAAACGTCTGTTACGACATTCGCGGACCCGTGCTCGAACACGCGAAGCGCCTCGAGGAAGAAGGGCATCGCATCATCAAGCTGAATATCGGCAATCTCGCGCCGTTCGGTTTCGACGCGCCGGACGAGATCATTCAGGACATGATCCGCAATCTGCCGAGTTCGTCGGGCTATTCGGATTCGAAGGGCGTGTTCGCGGCGCGCAAGGCGATCATGCATTACACGCAGCAAAAGGGCGTGGCGGGCGTCGAACTGGACGACATTTTCATCGGCAATGGCGCGTCCGAGCTGATTGTGATGGCCATGCAGGCGCTGCTCAACGACGGCGACGAAGTGTTGCTGCCCGCGCCGGATTATCCGCTCTGGACGGCGGCCGTGAGCCTCTCGGCGGGCACGCCGCGCCACTACATGTGCGACGAAGGCAACGGCTGGATGCCCGATCTCGACGACATCCGCGCGAAGATCACGCCGAACACGAAGGCGCTCGTCGTCATCAACCCGAACAATCCGACCGGCGCGCTGTATTCGGACGAACTGCTGAAGGAGCTGATCGGCCTTGCGCGCGAGCACGGGCTCATCATCTTCGCCGACGAGGTCTACGACAAGATCGTCTACGACGGCAAGACGCACACGTCGATGGCCGCGCTTTCCGAAGACGTCATCACGGTCACGTTCAACAGCCTGTCGAAGAGCTATCGCTCGTGCGGGTATCGCGCGGGCTGGATGGCGATTTCCGGTCTGATCGAAGAAAACCGCCGCCGCGCGAAGGATTATCTCGAAGGGCTCGGCATTCTCGCGTCGATGCGCCTGTGCCCGAACGTCCCCGGCCAGTACGCCATTCAGACGGCGCTCGGCGGCTATCAGAGCATCAACGACCTGATCGTGCCGGGCGGACGCCTCTTCAAGCAGCGCGACCTCGCGTATGAGATGCTCACGGCCATTCCGGGCGTCACGTGCGTGAAGCCGCAGGCCGCGCTCTACATGTTCCCGAAGCTCGACCCGAAGATGTACCCGATCGCCGACGACCAGCAGTTCATCACCGACCTGCTGCTCGAAGAGCGCGTGCTGCTCGTGCAAGGCACCGGGTTCAACTGGCCGACGCCGGACCACTTCCGCGTGGTCTTCCTGCCGAACATCGACGATCTCGCCGATTCGATCAACCGCATCGCGCGCTTCCTCGACGGCTATCGCAAACGGCACTCCGCTTAATCTCTCTCTAAAGACTCGCGCAGTATGGAACCGATCAAAGTAGGACTCTTGGGCTTCGGCACGGTGGGCAGCGGCACTTTCACGGTGCTGCGGCGCAACCAGGAAGAAATCAAACGACGCGCGGGGCGCGGCATCGAAATCGCGCGCGTTGCCGTGCGCACGCCGGCGAAGGCGCAGGCCGCGGAAGGCGTCGCGATCACGGATGACTTCCACGCCGTCGTCGACGATCCTTCCATCGACATCGTGTGCGAGATGATCGGCGGCACGGGCTTCGCGCGCGAACTGGTGTTGCGCGCGATCGCCAACGGCAAGCACGTGGTGACGGCCAACAAGGCGCTGCTCGCGGTCCACGGCACCGAAATCTTCGAAGCGGCCCGCGCGAAGGGCGTGATGGTCGCGTTCGAAGCGGCCGTCGCGGGCGGCATTCCGATCATCAAGGCGCTGCGCGAAGGGCTGACCGCGAATCGCATCGAGGCCATCGCGGGCATCATCAACGGCACGACGAACTACATTCTCTCGGAGATGCGCGATCGCGGCATCGACTTCGCGACCGCGCTCAAGGGCGCGCAGGAACTCGGCTACGCGGAAGCGGATCCGACCTTCGACATCGAAGGCGTCGACGCCGCGCACAAGGTCACGATCATGAGCGCGATCGCGTTCGGCGTGCCGGTGCAGTTCGATCGCGCGTACGTGGAAGGCATCAGCAAGCTCGCGGCCATCGACATTCGCTACGCCGGTGAACTCGGCTATCGCATCAAGCTGCTCGGCATCGCGCGCCGCACGGAGAAGGGCATCGAATTGCGCACGCATCCGACGCTCGTGCCGGAAAAGCGCCTGCTCGCCAACGTGGAAGGCGCGATGAACGCGGTCGTCGTTCAGGGCGATGCGGTCGGCACCACGCTTTACTACGGCAAGGGCGCGGGCGCGGAGCCGACGGCCTCCGCCGTGGTCGCCGATCTCGTCGATGTCACGCGCCTGCATACCGCGGATCCGGAGCATCGCGTGCCGCATCTCGCGTTCCAGCCGGACAGCCTCTCCAACACGCCGATCCTGCCCATCGACGAAATCACGAGCGGCTATTACCTGCGCCTGCGCGTGGCGGACGTGACGGGCGTGCTCGCCAACATCACGCGCATTCTCGCGGACAAGGGCATTTCCATCGACGCGTTGCTGCAGAAGGAATCGGAGCAGGTCGACGGCGGCAACAAGGGCGAGACGGACATCATCCTCATCACGCACGAAACGGTGGAGAAGAACGCAAACGCGGCGATCGCGGAGATCGAAGCGCTTTCCACGGTCGTTTCCAAGGTGACGAAGCTGCGCATGGCAGTGCTGAACTAAACCAGGGCGTGACATGAACTACATTTCGACGCGCGGCGCCGGCACGAACGAGCGCCACACGTTTTCCGACATTTTGCTGGGCGGTCTCGCGAAGGACGGCGGTTTATATCTTCCCGCCGAGTATCCGCGCGTATCCGCCGATGAACTCGCGCGCTGGCGCACGCTTTCGTACGCGGATCTCGCGTTCGAAGTGTTGTCGAAGTTCAGCGACGACATTCCCGCCGACGACCTGCGCTCGCTCACGCGCAAGACCTACACCGCGCAGGTCTACAGCAACGTGCGCCACGAAGAGAGCGCGGTGCAGATCACGCCGCTGAAGACGCTCGGCGTGGAGAACGGCACGCCGCTGTCGCTTTTGGAACTGTCGAACGGGCCGACGCTCGCCTTCAAGGACATGGCGATGCAACTGCTCGGCAATCTGTTCGAATACGCGCTGGCCAAACACGGCGAGACGCTGAACATTCTCGGCGCGACATCGGGCGATACGGGCAGCGCCGCCGAATACGCAATGCGCGGCAAGACCGGCGTGCGAGTCTTCATGCTCTCGCCGCACAAGAAAATGAGCGCGTTCCAGACCGCGCAGATGTTCTCGCTGCAGGATCCGAACATCTTCAATCTCGCGGTTGAAGGCAATTTCGACAACTGCCAGGACATCGTGAAGGCCGTCTCGAACGATCACGCGTACAAGGCTGCGCACAAGATCGGCACGGTCAATTCGATCAACTGGGCGCGCGTGGTCGCGCAGGTCGTCTACTACTTCAAGGGCTATTTCGCCGCGACGCAGAGCAACGACGAACGCGTGTCGTTCACGGTGCCGTCGGGCAACTTCGGCAATGTGTGTGCGGGGCATATCGCGCGCATGATGGGCTTGCCGATCGATCAGCTCGTCGTCGCGACCAACGAAAACGACGTGCTCGACGAGTTCTTCAAGACGGGCGTGTATCGCGTGCGCGGCGCGGCGGAGACGTATCACACGACGTCGCCGAGCATGGACATTTCGAAGGCATCGAACTTCGAGCGCTTCGTGTACGACCTACTCGGCCGCGATCCGGCGCGCGTCATGCAGCTTTTCCGCGATGTCGAAGAGAAGGGCGGCTTCGATCTCGCCGCGAGCGGCGATTTCGCGCGCGTGAAGGAGTTCGGCTTCGTGTCGGGCAAGAGCAGCCACGACGATCGCGTGGACACCATCCGCGACGTGTTCGAACGTTACGACACGATGATCGACACGCACACCGCCGACGGCGTGAAGGTCGCGCGCGAAAATCTGAAGCCGGGCGTGCCGATGATCGTGCTGGAAACCGCGCAGCCCATCAAATTCGGCGAGACGATCCGCGAGGCGCTGCATCGCGAGCCGGAGCGTCCGGCAGCGTTCGTCGGACTTGAAAAACTGCCACAAAGGTTCGATATCGTTCCGGCAGATGCAGCCGTGGTCAAGGCGTTCATCGCCGAGCGAACCTGATTTTCGGGGTTCGCGGATGCAGAGCGCGGGGCGCGGCCTGATCGAGGGCCGCGCCCCGCGCCGCTTTGGATCGCGCGTGCGGGCCGTTCCGGCCGGCGCTGCCCGCATCGCCGCAGGAAATCCCGGCTAAAAGCTGCTAAAATCTCAGGTTTTTCGTCGTACATCATTCAAAAGGACGCGCCGTGCTGTCTACCGCCAATATCACCATGCAATTCGGGCCGAAGCCTCTCTTCGAGAACATTTCGGTCAAGTTCGGCGAAGGAAACCGATATGGACTGATCGGGGCGAACGGCTGCGGCAAGTCGACCTTCATGAAGATTCTCGGCGGCGATCTGGAGCCGAGTTCCGGCAACGTCATGCTCGAGCCGAACGTGCGCCTGGGCAAGCTGCGCCAGGACCAGTTCGCGTACGAAGACATGCGCGTGCTCGACGTCGTCATGATGGGCCACACCGAAATGTGGGCCGCGATGACCGAGCGCGACGCGATCTACGCGAACCCGGACGCCACCGACGACGACTACATGCGCGCCGCCGAACTCGAAGCGAAGTTCGCGGAATACGATGGCTACACGGCCGAATCGCGCGCGGGCGAGTTGCTGCTCGGCATCGGCATCAACATCGCGGATCACACTGGGCCGATGAGCAACATCGCGCCGGGCTGGAAGCTGCGCGTGCTGCTCGCGCAGGCGCTGTTCTCGAAGCCCGACGTGCTGCTGCTCGACGAGCCGACCAACAACCTCGACATCAACTCGATCCGTTGGCTGGAAGACGTGCTCAACCAGTACAACTCGACGATGATCATCATCTCGCACGATCGACACTTCCTGAACCAGGTCTGCACGCACATGGCGGACATGGATTACGGCACGCTGAAGGTCTATCCGGGCAATTACGACGACTACATGCTCGCAAGCACGCAGGCGCGCGAACGCCAGCAGGCCGCGAACGCGAAGGCGAAGGAGCGCGTGGCCGACCTGCAGGACTTCGTGCGCCGCTTCTCGGCGAACAAGTCGAAGGCGCGTCAGGCAACCAGCCGTCTCAAGATGATCGACAAGATCAAGATCGAGGAATTCAAGCCGTCGTCGCGGCAGAATCCGTTTATCCGCTTCGACTTCGAGAAGAAGCTGCATAACATCGCGGTCGTGGCCGAAAGCATCACGAAGAAGTACGACCGGACCATCTTCCAGAACTTCAGCCTGAGCGTGCAGCCGGGCGAGCGTATCGCGATCATCGGCGAGAACGGCGCGGGCAAGACCACGCTGCTGAAGTCGCTGAAGGGCGCGCTGCAACTGGACGGCGGCTCGATCAAGTGGGCGGAGAACGCGAACGTCGGCTACATGCCGCAGGACACGTACGAAGAGTTTCCTAAGGACGAGACGCTCACCGAATGGGTCGATCAATATCGTCAGGAAGGCGACGACGACCAGATGGTGCGCGGCACGCTCGGGCGTCTGCTCTTCAACGCGGACGACATCAGGAAGAACGTGAAGGTGCTGTCGGGCGGCGAGAAGGGCCGCATGATCTGGGGCAAGCTGATGCTCGGCCGCCACAACGTGCTGCTGATGGACGAGCCGACCAATCACATGGACATGGAGTCCATCGAATCGCTGCAGATCGCGCTGGAGAAGTACGAAGGCACGCTGGTTTTCGTGTCGCACGACCGCGAGTTCGTGAGCGGGCTGGCGAATCGCATCATCGAAGTGCGTACGGACGGCACGCTGCGCGACTTCGGCGGGAATTACGAGGATTTCCTGGCGAGCCAGGGGATTCAGTAAGCGCGCCGTTTCAGCCGCACAATGGAAAAAGCCGCTTTCGCGGCTTTTTTCTTTTGCTGCGCCGGGTTGGTTGTACCGGAACGTCAGTACATGCCGATCTTCGCCTCGACGCCTTTACTCACGGCGCCGTGCGATCGATCGGCCAGCGCTTACAGTTTGTCGTTCCGGAACCGCATTGCCGTGCCTTCGCGCGTGATCCGCTCCCAGATCGCGCGTTTCTCTTCATCGTTCAGAAATACCCAGTTCGATACTTCACCCGCCGTGCGGCCGCAGCCTTTGCACACTTCGTCGAAGAGGGTGGAGCACACGCCGATGCAAGGGCTGTCGGGAAGGTCGTGGAGAATCGAGGACATGAGCGGGATAGTCGGAGAAAAAAAGAATCAGCGGGCAATACTGTAGCCTATCCGCGCGATCCAGTGATGCCGCTGGTTGTAATCCAGAATGTCCTCGCCGTAGCCGTTGAAATAGCTCACGAACACGTATCCGCCCCACGCGCTGCCGAAGAGTTTCGCGAGCAGATAAGTCAGGTTCGAGTCCACGCTGCCGTACCAGTGCTTCGTGCCTTTGCGCAGCGTCGTCGCGAGTTGCCAGCCATCGGGGCTGCCGTATTTGACGAGAAAATCGACATAGCCGCGATAATCCGCGATGTCCTCGTTGCCGCTCTTCGACAGGTAGTAGTAGAACTTCGGCGACAGCGTCAGGTGATTGCTGGCGAGATCGCCGAACTCCCACGTCGGGCGCACGAACGCGATGTTGATCGCGCGCGAGTCGTCACCGCTCTTGCCATTCGATTCATGCCCGATGCCCGCCGCCACGCCCATGCGCGTGAAGAGCGGGCTTTTCCAGCCGGTGTCCTGCACGTAGTAGAAAAACTGCGGCTGATAGCTCGTGTCGCGGAACGGCGCGGACGGCGCGGACAGATTCCAGATGGATGTCTGCGTGTACGCGAAATACAGGTTGTCGAGGAAGCCGCGCGAGCGCGGATCGTCCGGCAGATGCAGCCGGTACTTGAAACTGAACTGGAACTTGGCGAGGTTGTCGCCGTTCTTGCCGTCGGCGAAATAGATCGGCTCGAAGGTGCTGAAGCGGCCGGAGAGCATCGTCGGGACGGTCGTCGGCGACGCATCGGCTTCGGCGGCGGCGCTCGCGAGCTGCGCGGGCGTGGCCGCCTGCGTTTCGCGCTTCTCGGCGGCGACGACCTCCGTCTGGTTCTCGCCGCGATTGAGCGTGACGAGCATCGGCGATGCATCGAAACCGACCGGATCGATCTTGATCGTGCCGCGCGCCGACTCGGGCCACGGCGCGGCATAGCGCACCCGGCGATACTGCCCCGGCGCGAGCCGCAGACGATCGGGCGTCGCCGGATCGCGATTCAGCACGAGCGGCGCCGGCGGCAAATCGCCATTGGTCAATTGCACGGTGAGTTGTTTCGGCACGTCGACGGCGAGGGGCTTTTTATCGTCGTCGGTGTAGAGCAGCGTGAGTTCGAGCGGCTGGGCCGCGGCGGCTTCGCGCGGCGGTTGCAGCACCGCGACCGTCGCATGCGCGCCCGTCGCGAACGAGAGAAGCGCGAGCGCCAGACCCGCGCGATTGCGCTCACGCGCGAACGAGACCATTCGTGAAGCTAGAGCCATCAGGCGGACATCCTTTTCGGGGGAGCGGCGTTACGCGACGAGGCTCTGTCGCCTGTCGAGGAAGGCGTCATCGTAACCGCGCGGGACGAAACACGCGCGGTTTCGACATCGCCCGTCACTGCCCGAAGATCGATTGCCACAGCATCGCGCCATTCAGCACCACGATCAGCCCGGCGCACGTCCATGCGAGCGAAAGCGGGACGCGCGCGACGCGCCAGCGTCCCATGAGCCCGGCATCGGAGGCGAAGCGCACGAGCGGAATCACCGCGAGCGGCAATTGCAGGCTCAGCACCACTTGCGTCGCGACGAGCAGCGCGTTCGACCCGTGCTGGCCGAAGCTCGCGACGGCGGCGAGCGCCGGGCCGATCGCCAGCCCGCGCGTGAGCAGCGCCCGCGCCCAGCGCGCCATCTTCAATTGCAGGAAGCCTTCCATCACCGCCTGGCCCGCGAGCGTCCCGGTGACGGTCGCGTTCAGTCCGCACGCGAGCAGCGCCGTCGCGAACGCGATCCCCGCCCAATGGCTGCCGACGAGCGGCGCGATGAGCCGGTGCGCATCGGCGAGATCATCGACGTCCGTGTGACCGGCCGCATGAAACACCGCCGCCGCCACGATCAAAAGCGACGCATTCACGATGAACGCGAGCCCGAGCGACGCGAACGTGTCGATGTTCACGCCCTTGAGCGCGTCGCCGATGGTTTCATCGTCGCGTTGCGGCGCGTGGTCCTTCACCAGCGACGAATGCAGATAGAGGTTGTGCGGCATCACGGTCGCGCCGAGCACGCCGGCCGCGAGCCACAGCATGCCGGCATCGCGCAGCAACGCGGGCGAGGGCGCGAGGCCCGTCAGCGCTTCGCGCCACGCCGGATGCGCGAGCGCCAACTGAACCACGAAGCAGAAGCTCACGAAGAGAATCAGCGCGGTCACGGCGCGTTGAAGGGGCCGCTTGCCGCCGCGTTGCAGCGCGAGCATCGCGAACGTGCCGATCGCGGAGCACAGCACGCCTGCCGTCAACGACAGCCCGAAGAGCATCTGCAACGCGACCGCGCTTCCGACGACTTCGGCCACATCGCACGCGATGATCGCGATTTCGCATGCGAGCCACAACAAAATGGTCGTGCGCCGGCTATATCGCTCGCGGCAAAGCTGCGCGAGATCGCGCCCGGTGACCACGCCCACGCGCGATGCGACCCATTGCAGGAGCATGCCCATCAGGCTCGCGAGCAGCACGACGAAGAGCAGCCGATAGCCGTAGCGCGCGCCGCTCGACAGCGCCGTCGCCCAGTTGCCGGGGTCCATGTAACCGACCGCGACCAGCGCGCCCGCGCCCGCGAACGAATACCAGCGGCCACGAGGCGGACGGGGACGTTCGTCGCGCTTCGCCGGTAAAGACGACGGCGAGCCGGATCTTCTGCCGGAAAGCTCGGCAAGCGCGGACGGATTGGTGTTCATGCGGACATTGGCCTCGAATAGCGGTGCAACGGCGCACGCGGGCACGGCTTTCGAAGCCGTGCCACGGCAGCGTGCGTTGCGGATGCAGAATGGCGACGCTTCTCGCGACGCACGTCGAATTGGCTAGCAACGACTGTTCCGCTGGCTATTCGTCAGGCTGGCGCGTTCGCTTTCCGGCGCGCGCGTCTTTCGTGTCGGCGATGCCGTCGAAGGGGCGCGGCGCAGTACGAACGGCCGTCACGAATAATGACATCGACCTGCGCGAAAACCGCAACGTTCCACTGGAGCGAGTGTGGTTTTATGAGGTGTCGCCGGGCCGAATTAAGGGCTAAAATGCGCGCACTTTCCGGGCGGCGGAACGTGCCGCGCGCTAGGTCGCGACATCGAAAGCCGCGTGACAGGCGCCTCGCCCGTGTGCTTTGCGCGACAGGCCGCGCATTATTTTTTGTCGCACTTCGGTTTAATGGTAGTTTTCGGGTTTTTAAGGGAACCGCGGGCCGCACGCGCACGACCGAAACGCGCGGCGACGTCGTCGAGAAGTCGGAACAAGGGAGAATCGAGATGAACGGAAAACTGGCGGCTTGGGGGGGGCCGCCCCCCCCCCCCCTGGCGCAAATCGCGGGCGCGCGCGCCCGCACCGCGCCCCTGCTGCCCCTCCCGGCCTCGGCGACACACAACCACCACAACCAGGTCCACATGT